>CAVSQF010000045.1:0-224058 GCA_963729835.1 uncultured delta proteobacterium
GAAGTGCTCTTCGCTGATCACGCCGCTGCATCATTGAGCGCGCGCACTTCCTTGTCCAGCTTGGGACCGAGGCGATCCTTCTCCACTTCGAGGTCGTAGTGCGCCTGGAGATTGAGCCAGAACCGCTCCGAGAGACCGAAGTAACGCGAGAGTCGCAAGGCGGTGTCCGCTGTGATCGCGCGCTTGCCGAGGATGATCGCGTTGATCCGGCGCGGCTCGACATTGATGTCTCGCGCTAAACGATACTGGCTCAACCCGAGGGGCTTCAGGAATTCTTCATTCAGAACCTGGCCCGGGTGAACGGGCGGCATCTTCTTGACCATAATTCTGTTCCTTCTCATTCGTGGTAGTCGGTGATCTCTACGTCGTGCGCGTCTCTGTCCTTCCAGCCGAAGCAGATCCTCCACTGGTCGTTGATCCGGATGCTGTGTTGTCCTTGTCGATTGCCACTCAGCTTCTCCAGCCGGTTTCCCGGCGGCACCCGTAGATCCCCGAGCGATTCCGCAGCGTCGAGAATCGAGGAGCTTCCGCAGCGCCGCACGCTGCAGCGCCGGAGAAAAGCGTCTTACCCGCTCGCGGCGGAAGACCTTCTCGGTGTCCCGATCCGCAAAGGACTCAATCACGGTCCGCAGCATAGCGCATCACGCTAATAGCGGGAAGCGCCATGACTAGGCCGGCACCGTGGCTGGGCTCGACAACGGGGCGTGAGTTGCGTACACCCCGGTGGTCATGGCCGTAACGCCCCCGCCGGCGGTCGAGCGCATCGAACTGTTTCCGCTGCACGTGCCCTTTCGCGAGGAGGTGCGCGCGGCCATGGCGCGCTCCGCGGGCGGGCTCGGCATGGCGATCCCGGCGGAAGAGCCGTGGACGGGCGGCGACTTCGTGATCGTGCGGCTTACCGCCGCTGATGGCTCGCAAGGCGTGGGCGAAGCTTTCGTGTGGCTGCCTGAAACGGGCGTCTCGCCGGCACAGGTGATCGATGCGGTGTCCGGCGGCTTGGCGCGCTACCTCCTCGGCGAGAACCCCTTCGCCGTGGAACGATTGCGCGCCCGCATGGACGCCAACGTGGCACGCAGCGAAGTGGCCAAGGGGCTGCTCGACATGGCGGCGTACGATCTCATGGGACACATTGCGGGCCGACCCGCCCACGACTTCATGGGCGGACGCGGCGCCGAGACGCTGCCGCTGGCGGCACTCATCCCGCTGGTTGACGCCGACTTCATGACAAACATGGCGCTGGCGTTTCAGCGCGATGGGATGGGGACCTTTCGCCTCAAGCTCGGGCGCGGCGCCGACGCGGACCGGTGTATCGTCGCGCAGGTGCGCGAGGCGCTCGGTCCCGAGGCTCGCCTGCGCGTCGACTACAACCAAGCCTACACACCTGATGAGGCGGTGCGCGCTATCCACGCCATCACACCGTACGGCATCGACTGCGCCGAGCAGCCGGTGCGCGCCGATGACTGGCTCGGCATGGCACGCGTGCAGCGCGCCGTCGAGGTTCCCCTCATGGCACATGAGGGCTGCTTCTCGCTCACCGACTTCACCGCTTTGGTCGAGATCGGTGCCGTCCGCGTCCTCGGGGTCAACACCGAGCGGCCCGGCGGCATCACGCCGGCGCTGCGCGCCATCAACTACGCCGCCTGCCGCGGCATGGGGACGGTGCTGCACAACCAACCGCTCGGGATCGCCTCGGCGGCGCAGGTCCACTTGGGCGCGGCGCGCGCCGCGGTTCTGGGCCACGCCATGGAACTCTTCGGGCACGTCATGCTGGAAGACGATCTCATTGTCGACCCACTCGATTACTCGGGCGGACAAGTGCGCGTGCCGGACGGCTTCGGTTTCGGCGTCACGCTGGATGAGACCGCGCTCGACCGCTACGCCATTGCGCCCGCAGTCGTGATAGAGCGCTGAGATGCGTGCAGAACCGCCAGCGACACTCTACACGGGGGCCGATATCGTGACGCTCGAACCCGGCCAGCCGCGGGCGGCACCGCCACGGGCGCACGCGCTCGCCACGGTCGGAGATCACATCGTCGCGGTTGGCGAGGAGTCGACGTGCCGCGCGGCATTGCAGGCCGCCGGGGCTCCGGATTTCATCCACGTCGACCTCACCGGCCGCTGTCTGGTGCCCGGCTTCATTGACACCCATCTGCATCCGATCGGCCTCGTCTACTTCGACCTCAACGCCGACCTGCGCGGCGTGCGCAGCATCGCGGGCCTGCAGGAGACGCTACGCGCGGCGGCGGCACGCTTGCCGGCGGGCGAGTGGCTTGTCGGACTGCAGCTGGAAGACGCGGAGCTGGCCGAGCGGCGACTGCCAACGCGCGCCGAACTCGATGCCGTGTGTCCCGAGCGTCCGGTGGTGGTCATGAAGCACGACGGACACAGCGCCGCCGGAAACAGCGTGGCGTTGGCGGCGGCCGGCATCGATGCGCGCACCCCCGATCCGCCGGGCGGCTGCATCGAACGCCAACCTGACGGCACTCCCGCCGGCCCCTGCCGCGAGAGCGCCGCACAATTGCTCTTCGGTACGGTGCCGGCGCCGTCGTTGGAGCGGCTGCAGGCAACGGCGCGCACGTCTTTCGCGCGCCTGTCGGCGTGCGGCATCACGTCGGCCGGTGTGGTGCTACAAACCGACGAGGAAGGGCCTGGCGGCGCCGCCGGGCGTCTCGAATGGCTGGCCATGCAACTCCTGCTCGACGAGACGCCGTTCGCCACCTACGCCATTCTCATCGGCCGCACCGTCGACGCTGCGGTCGCCGCCCGCGCGACGGCGTTGCACGAGCCCGCGGCGGGACGCCGCGTCGGCGGCTTCAAGATCTACGCCGACGGCACTTTCGGGAGCTGCACCGCATACATGTACGAGCCGTTTGCGGATCGGCCGGACACGCGGGGTTTCCTCACCCTCAGTGAGGATGAAATCTTCGCCCGTATGCATGCGGCACATGCCGCCGAGTTGCAGATTTGCGTGCACGCCATCGGCGACGCCGCCGTCGAGCGCTGCGTGACGCTCTACGAGCGGCTGCTGGCGGCACCGCCGCGAGCAGCGCAGCCGCGCCGCGATCACCGCCACCGCATCGAGCACGCGTCGCTGGTGCCGCCTGAGCTGATCGCACGCATCGCGCGCTGCGGGCTCTACGTCTCAACGCAGCCCCTTTTCATCCACTCGGAAAAGACGTGGTTACCCCGCGGCCTCGGCGCCGCGCGTACCCGCTATGTGTATCCGCTCCGTGCGCTCATTGACGGCGGCGTTGTCGTGGGTGGCGCTTCGGATGCGCCGGTGGAATCGACCGACGTGTTGCACGCCATCCAGTGTTGCGTCACGCGCGAGGGTTTCGAGACGCACCAGGCGCTGACGCCGGTGGAGGCGCTGCGGCTCTTCACGTGCGATGCGGCGCGCCTCCAGTTCGAGGAACATGAAAAGGGCACGCTCGCTCCCGCCAAGCGCGCGGACCTCGTGGTGTTGAGCGGGAACCCGCTCACCGTTGCGCCCGATCACATCGCGGACCTTCGCGTACTGCGCACCGTCGCCGGCGGCCGCGTGGTGTACGACGACACAGGAAGCATCGGCTGAGCGATCCTCTCACCCTGCCTGGGTCGCGTGACCCGCAGCGCCTCCTTGCGCATGCTCCCGCCTGATCTCCTTCAGGCGCTTCATGATCTCCTGGTTCTGGCGGCCGAAGTGGTCGTGGGCGTGGCGGTAGATCGCGTACAGCCGGTCGTACACGGACGTGGCCGCCGCATTGGGACGATACACCTTGGCCGTCGGCCATCACAACCAGCGCAACTCACCGGTCGCGGTGAGGAGCACGCCGAGGCGCAGCCGGCGTGAGCCGACGACATCCCCGCCACGCAACATGTCGCCGTACAGCCGGAGCTGTGCTGCATACTTGGGGTACGCGGCGGCGAGAGCGCCAGGGGCCGGCGTATCCGTCTTGAAGTCAATGACCATGGCGATTTCAGGGCTCAGCGCCAGAAGATCGATGTAGCCCGTCAGGAGCTTGCCCCCGTCGGAGGCCATCGCCAGCGGGTACTCGGTGTGCACGGTGATGCGCGGATCACGCAGCACACCGAGGTCCCGGAGCACACCGAGCGCGCGCCGCACGTCAGCTTCGGCTTCCGCGGTGCCGTCAGTCATGCCGACCTCCTGCGCGGCGAGTGTCACTGCAAGTGATGTCTCGGTGATGCGGCTCGACAGCACGAGATCGAGGGCGCGATGCACGACTGATCCAAACGTCTTCCCGAAGCGGCTGGCCGACGCCTTGCGCGCCCGCTCCGAATCCAGGCCGAAGTCCTCTTCGAACAAGGCGCTGGCCGCTTCCATCGTCACGGCAGTCGGCGCGGCGATCGGCCGTGCCGCCGACCGCAGCGCCGGTTGGAAGCTCGTGCGCACGCTGTCCAGTCGCTCTTGCAACGCCTGGTCGCCACGCACCGGCTCTGGCGCGATGGGCATAGCCACGCGTGCCCACTCGGGCACCCGATGCACGCGAAAGGTTTCGAAGCGTTGCACCTGCGACAACTCGCCGGCGTCGGCGAGACTCCCGGTGGCGTAGGCCAGGGACTTGCCCTTGGTGAGCGGCGCCGGGATCACCAGCAGGTCGCGGGCACGCGTTGCGGCCACGTAGTACATGCGCCGGCGTTCCTGCTCGCCGAAGTGTTTCTCGCGCTCGAGCAAGTTGCCGCTCGGCGGGTGCTCGATAGCCACCGGCCCGAGGCCGAGCGCCCAGGCGCGACCGCCGCGCTCCACGCGCCACGTCCCGCCGCTGCGCTCGCTGAAGACCTGGAAGCCGTCCCACAGAATGACCACTGGGAATTCGAGGCCTTTGGCGCTGTGGATCGTCATCACGCGCACGGCGCTGATCCCCATCGGCTCGGGCGCGTCGAGGAATATCGGCGCTTCCGCCCAGGAGCGAAACAGCTCCGTGGTGGCATCGTAGTCGAGCCCGTCAATGGCCGCGCGGCGATCCACTTCCGAAGCGACGTCGTAGAGCGCCGCCAGCGTTTGCCGCCCGTTGCGCCCGGTCATGACCGCCCGTCCCAATGCGGTGCGCTCGATCAAGTCGCGCGCCGTCGCGCCCGGGGGCCGCGCGTGCCGCCGCCCGCGCAGCTCGGCAACTATGCTCCGGGCCTCCTGCATCCGCGCCCGACGAGGATCGCCTGGGTCTTCGACCCGTTCGGCTACCGCGTCATTCCAATCGACGGCAAAAAAAGGCGAACGGAGCAACGCAGCTTCGGCCACACCGTCGTCACGGTCCGCGAGCGCCCGCAACCCCAGCAAGTACTGCCGCACCACCGGATGTCCGAGGAACAGCGAGCCGCCCCGGGCGACGTATTCGATGCCCAAGGCCTCGAACTCGCGCAGCAGCAGACGCAAGTTGGTGGTGACGCACGCCAAGACGGCAACGTCGCCCGGCCGGAGCGGGCGCTCTTCGTTGCTGTCCGGGTCACGGACCATCTGTTGCGAGGCAAGCAGCCAGCGCACGTAGCGAGCAAGCATGACGGCTTCCAGCGCCCGGCCCTCGGCCGCGAGCAACCCTTCGTTGTTCGCATCGGCGTACGGCAGAACGTGGACCGTGATGTTGCCGGGGGGCACCTGCGCCGCCGGACACAGATCCTCGTAGTTCGCTCGCCCCCCCTCGGGATCAAAGGCGGGACCATCGCTCCTTCCCAGCACCTTGCCGAGCTGCTGATTGAAGAACCCGATGAGCTCCGGGCGGCTGCGGAAGTTGGTCTCCAAACGTTGCTCGAGCGCCCCGTTCGCTACCAGCTGCTCCGTCGCCTTGCCGTACATGGCGATGTCGGCGCGCCGGAATCGGTAGATCGACTGTTTCGGATCACCAACGATGGTGAGCTTGCCGGGCGCGAGACGCGCGGTTTCCCAACTGGCCGCGCGGGCGCCCGCTTCGCACAGGAAGAACACGATTTCGCACTGCAGCGGGTCGGTGTCTTGGAACTCGTCGACGAAGATGTGATCGAACAAGCCCTGGTAGAACGCCCGCGCTTCCAGGTTGTCGCGCAGCAGGTCCCGAAGCTTGATCAGCAGGTCGAGGTAGTCGACGACCTCATGTTCCGACTTGACGCGCTCGTACATGGCGCGCACGACCGTGAACAGGCGCACCAGCCGTATGGCCAACCACCGGTGTGGGCCCTTGAGCTTGGCCGACAGCGAATTGGGGTAGGTGCTCTCCGGGCGAATGGCGGTGTACGTCGTCCAGCCGCGCGGGTCGTCGTTGAAATCACGCCCCTTGTACAACGGGCGCCCGCGCTGTGCTTCTTGAATGATGCGGAAGGCCTCGGCGGGATCGCTGATGTCGCGCAAGCGTTCCAGCGCGCGCGCCATGCGGTGCAGGCGCCGGTGGCCCAACGCACTCCCGGGCATCTTGCGGACCATCTCGCCGAAGCGCTCCGCCGCCGCCCGTGCCGCGTCGAGCTGCGGCTCGGGAATCGGGCACAGCTCGACTTCCACGTCGCGCGTGTCGATCATGCGCGCCATGGTGGCTTCCACCGAGGCCACCGGGCCGTAGGCGTTCTCGGCCCGTTCCATCTGCAAGCCGGCGCGCGCCGCCGCGCGTAGCGTCTCGGCCGCTTCATCGACCAGTGTGGGATCGAGGCGCGCGCCGAACGGCCCGATCTCCGTGTGCAAGTTGGCGGCTTCGGCCGCGCGGCGCAGCCGCAGAAAGGTTTCGCGGACCAGTTCGGTGGTGTCTTCGATCAACGCGTAGGCCGGGCTCAGCGCGGCTTCCACGGGCCGCAGGCGCAGCAGTCGATCGGCGAAGCCGTGGATCGTGCCGACGAAGGCGGCATCGAGATTGGCGAGCGCGTCACGCAGGCGCCGCGCGCGTTCCTCGTTCCGTCGTGCCTCTCGTTCCAGCTCGCGCAGGAGCTGCTCGCGGATGCGAAAGCGCAGCTCGCCGGCGGCACGGCGCGTGAAGGTGATCAGCGCCATGCGTTGAATGAGGACGGGCAGGGCGCCGCCCTGCGTCGGCGCGAGCAGCTCGACGGCGCGGTCGATGATCGTCTTGGTTTTCCCGGTGCCGGCACCCGCCACCACGGCGACGTTGCATGCGCGTTCGCGAACGATGGCGTCACGTGCGGCCTGGTCGGTCGGGGAGGACGGAGGCTGGGTGCTGGTCAACATGCGTCCTCTTCTTCAGACGGTTTACCTAGCATAACCTCCGCACTCCCGTGAAGGAGTCGAATGAGGCTTCCTGACCCGGCAGAGGCGGAACCAATGAGGAAGAAATGGAGAACTGTTCGCAGTTTTCAATTGCCTTGGCGGACGGCACGTAGTATTAGAATCGGCGCTGCCGTGGAGCAGCAAGGGAGGTGGTCCGATGCGTCATTGGCGTTTTCGAGAAGCTTCCGTGAGCTTGGTGTTCAGCTGCGTGAGTCTGCTCCTACTGTGCGGCGTCGCGCAGGCGCTGCCGAGCTACGGCCCGCTGGAGATCTCCGGAAATATCTCGGCGCAGAATCTGATTCGAACTCCCGACGCCGAGACGTACTCGCTTGTCCAGCAACGCAACACGTTGAAGTTACGCGTGGACTACTCGCTCCTCCAAGGCGACACGTCCAATCTGCCCGCGCCGTTTTCCTACCTTACTGCGGTCGCAAATCAGGGGAGATTGTTTCTCCTCTATCGGGGCGTCTACGACAGCTTCTACGACCTTGCGCCGGGCGTGGTGCCGACGAAAGACATGTACGGCCAGCCCGCGCCCCGGCTCGACCAGATGGGGATCGGGAACCGCAACTCGGCAAAATTCCAGGACTACAATAATATCCGCGAGGCCTATATTGACCTGGGGCTCAAACAAATCCCGCTCAGCCTCCGCCTTGGCCGCCAGCAGATCGTGTGGGGCGAAACCGACAGCTTTCGCCTGCTCGACCGGGTCAACGCCCTCGATTTGAGCTGGCGTCTGCAGCAAGAGTCCTGGGACGAGATCCGGATCCCGTATTGGATGATCAAGGGTATCTTTGATTTCGATAAGTATGGCTGGTTCACGCCACTGTCCAACGCCTTCATGGAATTCTACTGGAACCCGGGCGACTGGAATCCGAACAAGCGCGTTTTTCTCCCGAACCCGTGGAGCGCCCCGATCTCGGATCCCCTTGCGAAGCTGGTCACGAAGCTCAAACCACTTGGCTACTCAAATATTACGGAGAAGCTGTACAATGGCACCACGCTGTTCAATCAGGGCGATTACGTGCGCAACCCTATCGAGAATAGTCAGGCTGGGGTACGCGTGAGTGCCGTTACACCGCAAGGCGTCCAGTTTACTCTCAACTATTTCTATCAGCGCTGGAACGGTGGTGATGATGGATGCAATACAGCCTCGGAGAAGGGTATCCTCAACAAGGCGGAGGCCCTGGCGGCGCTCAGGGGTGGGGAGCTGCCGATCGAAGCGATTGACCCCTACGTCCATACGGTCGGCGGCTCGCTCAACTACGCGGACGAAGAGTACACGCAAGCCGTGTTTCGCGCGGAGACCATCTACGAACTCGGTGTGCCTTTCACCGACGCAAGCAAGAACTATTTGAAAACGTCCCCCTTTAATTACCTCCTCGGAGCTGACGTTTATGGGGTCAGCAAGCGCGACATGTGGAATGGCATGATTGGCTTTGACCGGCCGACCTGGATTCGCCCGCTGAACCGCAACACCACATTTCTGATCCTCGGTCAATTCTTCTGGCAGTACCTGATCGACAATCCCAGCATCCGGTGGACTCCGGTGGGAAGCGGGTCGCGTGCCTCCATGCTCCCCGGCGGGACGAACAACCCGCAAACGCACGGCTTTCGCGGCGAGTTTTCGGGCAGCGAGCAATTGACGGGCGGCGACCCTGTCATCGACAAGGTGCGGGATTGGGAGCTGCTCGCCACGCTTGCCGCCACCACGTTCTACCGCGGCGGAAAGCTCGTGCCGTTTCTCGTCTACATCATCGACCCGGTGAACAGCTACAACATGGAAGCCATCTGGATGTTCGACTATTACATCACGAACAACGTGATCCTCAATCTGCGACAGACCTACTTCATCAACACGGTGAGTCACCCGGTGTATGAGAGCTGGGGGGTGGGGGGCGTCAATCGTGGCCGGTCCGAGACGGGCCTTCGGCTCACGTACCAATTCTGAGGAGACTGAGCATGAAATTATTTATTACTCTGGTCGCTATACTGTTCCTGTCCGCTGCCCGCGCCGACGTGCAGCCGGGGGATGTCATCACGAAAGCCAACATGGACAAGGTGCGCGATCTGATCAGCCCCGGCGTTGCGTGGTGCCTCGAGCATGGCATGACCATGAACATCGTGCCGACGAAGAAGGTGGAATGGCCGCGCGCGTACCGTGAAGCCACGGAGGCCCATGCGGCACAGGTGCGCATCTCGGCGGATCGGACGGTGCTCGAGAACTATGTCGCCGGCATGCCGTTCCCGAACATCGACGTCAACGATCCCGACGCCGCGATGAAGATCATGTGGAACTACCAGTACAAGCCACTGCTGACCGACGACGTGCTCGAGTGGGATTTCCAAGTGCCGAGTGGCCCCATGACCTTCACCGCGCCGATGGTGGTGGACCGCGAGTTCATCGTCGGGGATCTGCGGCGTATGTACTACAATGGACGGCTGTTCGTGGACCCCAAACCCGATCTGCCCAATCCGGACGGCGTCCGCTACAAAGAGATTCTCAGCCCGCTCGTGGCGCCGTTCGATATGAAAGGCGTGGGGACGTTGGACATCCGTTACATCAGCGCCGCCCGGCAGGACGACAACTGGCTGTATGTTCCCGCCATCCGCCGCGTGCGGCGCATGTCAACGGCGCAGCGCAGCGACTCGCTGTTCGGGCAGGATACCGATCAGGACTCGTACTGGGGTTTCAGCGGGCACATCGCGTGGAGCAACTGGAAGCTGCTGGGCGTCAAAGAGCACCTGGGCGTTGTGCACCGAGAAAGCTACCCGGTCAAGCGCTGCCCCGGTGGCGCCGACTTCGTGTACTGCGACAACTGGGAGAAACGCCGGGTTTACGTGATCGAAGGGGTCTCGAAGCTTCCGCAGTACGCATACGGTAAACGCATCATTTATCTCGACACCGAGGCCTGGGTCGTCCTGCACTCCGATATCTACGACAAGCGTGGCGAGCTGTGGAAGGTGTGGCTGGAGTTCTTCGCCTTCCGCAAGCAAGCGCGGCCCGACTCCAAAGTCGTGTACGAGGACGAAATGGGGTTCACCTCTGCTGACATGATCGACACCCAGAGCAATCACGCTACCGTCATCATGATTCCGGGGCCGGCCTCACCAGATCCGGACGCCTGGTACTTCAACAAAGGCATGAACTCGCCGTCCCCATACGCGCCCGGAACCTCCGAGGACGTGTTTACGGTGTCGCACCTGATTTCCGCCGGGCACTGACCTAATATCTTGGAAGATCGTCGCCTGGTAGCAAGAATTTCGGAATGCGGATTTCGGATTGCGGGTTCCGCAATCCGCATTCCACAATCCGCAATGGGTTGCGGGCGAAGCCCGCACTGAGCGGTCGGCAGCGGCCCTCACAGGCCGGAGCGCAGGTGCAGGGCCGCTTCAATGCGGCCCGCACCATCGATCGGCGCGGCGGTTGCGGTATCGACCAGCACATGGTCCTGGTGCTCATCAGCGCCGAATTGCTCGTACCGCCGCCGCTGCTCGGCGTACACTGTCCAGTCCGCCTCCGACACGGTAGCGCCCTCCCTGGCACGCTGGCTCAAGCGGCGCCGCACTTCGTCTGCGCTGCAACGACATTCGACGATGAGGAATGGGACGCGACGCTTCGCCGCCAGTGCCCGGACCGCATCCCGGTGGGCCCGGCGCTGAAAGGTTGCATCGAGGATCACACCACGGCCCGCTGCCAGGTGCTCATCCGCGCAGGCGAACATGGTCTCGTACGTCCGCGCGCTGATCTCGGGGGCGTAGCGGCCTGTTTCATAGCCGTCTGCAGGCGGCGCTGTCGCGTCGAGCTGTTTGCGAATGACGTCAGAGTTGAAATGGACAAATCCCGTGCGCTCCTGCAGGGCCGCGGCAATCGCCGATTTTCCGGTACCACTGAGGCCGGCAATCACGACGAGGCACGGGCTGTACGCCCACGTGTAGCGATAGGCCAAGGCGAAGTGCCGGCTGGCGCTGCGCTGCGCCGCCTCGCGGTCTGCCGGCGCCACCTCGGGCTCGGTGCTCTTCAGGCTGTCCACCTTGCCGCGGACGTATGCCCGATAGCAGGCGTAGAAGGGCACCAAGCGGCGCAGGCCGGGATCGCCCGCGTACGCGGCGTAGCGCGCGATGAGGTGGCCGGCCAGCTCCGGATGACCATGGTAATCGAGGTCCATCGCCAAGAACGCGACATCCGCCGCCACGTCGCGGTGGCGAAACGTCGCGTTGAACTCGATGCAATCAAAGATGATCAATCCGTCCGTGCAGCACACGTGCTCGGCGTGCAGGTCGCCGTGGCCGTCGCGGATGCGGTGCTCGGCCTGCCGCGTCCGCAGGAACGCATCGTTGCGCAGCAAGAAGTTGCGGCAGAACTGCTGCACTGCGTCGTCGTCACTCGTTGAGATCGTCCGCCCACGAAAAGGCCGCTCCTCCGCGAAGTCAGCTTCCATGACCGCGGCGATGGCCCGCGGGTCACCATTCGCGGTGACTTCCGGACCGGCATCGGCATCCCGGTGGAAGTCCGCCAGCCGCCGGGCGATGGCATCGATCAGCCCCGCCCCTGCCTGGCCTCGGTCGAGGAGCCGCGCGAGGATGCGATCCTCCGGCAAGCGCCGCATGTGCACGGCGTATTCGATGGCGGCGGGATTGTCCTCCTCGCCGAGCCAGTAATCGGCACCGCTCCGACAGATGGCCATGACGCCGAAGTACACATCAGGCGCCAGGCGTCGATTCAAGCGGACTTCCTCGTGGCAGAAGTGGCGGCGGCGTTCGAGCGTAGCAAAATCGAGGAACGAGAAGCGCACCGCCTTTTTCACCTTGTAGACGTGCGCGCCAGCGAGGAACACGTACGAGATGTGCGTCTGCACCAGCTGCACCTCGGCCGGCCGGTGCGGATAGGACTCCGGCCGCAGCATCGCAGCGATCAGCGCAGATGGGCTCACCGGCCTATCGACTCTCCGCTATCGTCTCTCGACCGTACGATGCTCTGCGGCAGAGCTGATCACGGCGCTGACGTCGAAGCCAGCGGCTTCCAGCTGGGTCACGACGTCGTCGATACGCCGTACCTTGACTCGAAGATCTACCTGGGCAGGATGCCGCCGGCTCTGGCGGTGCAACCATTTCAGCTGGCCGTGCTTTTGGATGATGATCTGGCGAATGCGCCGTTCGGCTTCCACAACCTCGGCGCACACGATGGTGAGATGATAGGTTGGCTCCCTCACCCCGGAGAGATCGACGAACGCATCGAGAACGTCATCTGCGGTGAGCATGCCCACCAAACGCTTCCCGTGAACCACCGGCAGCGCCCCGAACTTATGCACCCGCAGTACGCGGGCAGCCTCGTCAACCGGGGCAGTCGGCGCAACCACCACGGGCTTGGGGGTCATCACATCGGCGACGGTCTGCGCCGTCGGTGGCGCAGACCGGAGGTCGCGATCGGTCACGATGCCCACGAGCTGTCGCTGGCGCACCACCGGCAAGTGGCGGATGCGGTGCTTGTCCATGATGGCGCGCGCCTCGGCAATGGAAAGGTCCAGCTCTGCGGTGATGACTTTGGTTGACATGCGGTCGCGAACGAGCATTGATCACCTCCTCCGGGGGAAGTTTTCGGGAGGCACAGGAATACTCCCTTCGAACCGCTTATCACACCAGCGAGCGGTAGCCCACCTGTGTTCTTGATACCGGCTTGGGAAAACGTTAGCTCGCAAGCGGGAGGAGCCGATCATCGATCACCCGGTTCACGACAGCGTGTTGCGCTTCATTGAGGATGCGACGACGAGTGATTTTGAAGCACTAGCCCTCGACGTGTTCGCGCACCAGTTCGCCTCGATCCCCGCATATCGGCGGGTCTGTGAGCAACAGGGGAAGACGCCGGCGACTCTTCGCGATTGGCGGCACATCCCGCCGGTGCCGACCCTGGCCTTCCAGCATGCGGAACTGCGATGCGGTATCCGCAGAACGCACCTTCGTCACGACCGGCACGACGCAAGGCCCGCTCCATCGCGGCCGTCACGCGTTGCCGGATTTGCGGCTCTACCGTACCGCGGCGCGGGCCGGGCTGAAGGAGTTCGTGTTCCCCGACAGTGAAGAACTGTGCATTCTGTCGCTCGTTCCGCCGGCCGCAGAGCGCCCGGAATCGTCGCTGGCGCAGATGATCAGTTGGGCGGTCGCTGATTTCGGCGGCGCGGGGAGCGGCTGGTTCGCCGGTGGCGATCGCCTGGACTTTACCGGGTTCGCCGATGCGTTGCGCCACAGCGAGCGCTGCGGCGCGCCGGTGTGCATCATGACGACCACCGGCGCGCTGATCCGCTTCTTCGATTACTGTCGCGAAGTGGGAGGGACTTTTCGCCTGCCCCACGGCAGCCGGCTGATGGATACGGGTGGCACAAAGGGCGCCCCACGGACGCTGTCGCGGAATGGTCTCCTGCAAGCGTGCTGGTCCACCCTCGCCATCCCCGGGTACTTCTGTGTCAACGAGTACGGCATGACCGAGCTGTCGTCGCAGCTATACGACAACGTCATCCGTGACCGGGTGCACGGCCGCAGCACGCATCGCGCGAAAGCCAGCCCGCATTGGTTGCGCACGCTGGTCCTGGATCCGGGCAGCCTGCGGGAGGTCGCGCCGGGGGAGAAGGGGATTCTTTGCCACGTGGACCTCGCCAATGCCGGTACCGCCGTCGCCGTTCTGACCGAGGACATTGGCCGATTCACTGCAGACGGCCTCCACGTGATCGGACGGGTCTCCGGTGCCGAAGCGCGCGGCTGTTCGCTGGCGTTGACGGAGTTCATCGAGAGCTGAGGGCTGCGCCCCGCGTCCGTGCGGCGGGTCCGCTCCCCCTTCGACCGGGCTCAGGACAGGCGTTGGTCGCTGCGAACGTCAACCGAAGGCTGCCCAGCATGCACCGGGCGCCCGATTTGATCACAAGCTCTGAGCGCCGCCCTACCGCCGCCCGAAGGTACGTTCGTTGGCGCGCGCATCCTCTTCCAATTCCTTGGCCCAGTTGCGCGAGCGGCGGGGCGCGGCGCGGAATTCCTCGAACAGCTGGCGCGCCAATTCGGTGCGGCTGATTCCTTCAGGCGCCACCATGATATCGACTTGCGCGCTGGCAATGTCGAACGAGCTGTGCACGATGGTCTCCGGATCCATGTCGAACTCGGCGAGCAATTGTTTGATGACCCCGGCATTCGTTCCGAACCGCTTCGCCACTTGATGCACGTTTTGGAAGCGATACCCATCGTCTTCGGTGATACCGAGGTGATACGCGCAGAAGAGCGCGAACGGATCGATGCCATGGCGGGTTCCCAAGTTCGATGGCTCTGGAGCGCGCGCCGGCGGCGCAGTCGTCCCCGATCGCTGCACGTCGTGGTGTCGTCGGTGTCGGTTTCTGCTCATGGCGGACTTCCTCTCTGATTCGCCTTGCCGGCGGCTACGGTAGTGAAATTCGGGCGGTCGTGAAACCCTGGCGTGGTATTGTGCCCGGGGTGTCGCTCGTGCGTCACTGTTTTTCGAGGCGCCCCGCGCGGGCGTATGGCTTCAGGCCGAACGTTGCGGCGCATGGCCAATGCGGCTGACGGCCCGCAAGATGAGTCCGGCTGCGAGCGCTGCGGCGAGGCCGATTAGCGCACCGCCGAGCACATCGGCGGGGAAGTGGGCTCCCACGGAGATGCGCGACAGGCACACGAGGATCGCGGAGAGCCACAGGCTCCATTTGTACGGCGGCGAGAGTGCGGGGGCGAGGGACACGGCGACCAGCACCGCAAATGTCGAATGCCCCGACGGAAACGAGTGGTGCAATTCCGGCTCGCCGAGGACCACAACCGCATTCGCGCCCAGCGCCAACAGCGGCCGCGGGAAATCGAGCCACGGCTTGAGCATGGGGATCACACCTGCCGTCAACGCGTAACCAATTGCCAAGACCACGACGTTGGGCAGCGGCAGCCGGCGCGGTGCACGGTAGGCCAACGACAACGCCAGCGCGAGGTAGTACGGATAGCGTTCGTGAAACCCGAGCCACGTCATCGCGAGCATGAGCTGGTCCCACCCGCGGGCGTGGACGCCGTTGATCGCGTGGAACAGCACGACGTTCAGCCCGAACCAATCGTACAGGTGGTGCACGGTTCAGCCCGCCATGGTGACCGCCGCGATCCACAAGCCGGCGCCGCCGGCGGCGCTCAGCAGCGCCACCGCAAACAGCCACTGGCGCTGCGTCAGCGCGGTGATCGAAGCGGTGGAGATCGCGATCTGTAAGAAGATCATGGCGAGCTCGAAGTGGCCGTGCGACCGACCGAGATGGTCGGATTCGGTGTCGGCGCCCTGTGAAGCCGCATCGAAGGCCCGCGCCTTCGCCATCAGCTCGTCGCGCTGCGCGGCGTACTTCGCCAGCTTCTCTTGCAACTGCGGCGCGCGCTCCGGCGGCGCCAATTCCTGCGCCAGCTCCAGCACGTGCGATTTCGTGCTCACCGACTGGTAGTGGTTCCACTCGTTGGTCGCTTCGGCTTTGCGCAGCACGGCCTCGTTCTTCTTCAGCAGCACTTCGTTCATCAAGTGACTGCCCTGGAAACCGACCACGGCCCCGAGCGTAGCGATGACGGCCGTGAAAATCGCCACCCATTGCCCGAGCCTCCCGGTACCGTGTGCCTCGTGCGGCACGTGCAGCTCTTCTTCGCCCATAGGACTCCCTCACTTCGCAGTCGCAGTATTCCTGCAACACCCCCTGTCCCACAAGAGCAGCGAGCAACGCGCTGCCGCCGCCAGTTGAGCAGCGCCGCACTGCGTACGCAGGGCTTCCGGTGAGTGTGGTGGCCAGCACGCTCGCGGTGTCGCCGCGCAGCGTGCTGCGTGCGGTACAGCGAGCCAAACCGAGTTTTCTCTTGGCGCGAGGGTGACCGGCAGGGAGCAGAGGCAAAAGCGGCACCTCGCAAGAGCAAATGGCGAATGGAACAAACCCGCAACGTCCGAATCGTCGCAACGTCCCCTCTGGTCCACCCCCAGCTTGCGACTGATGATCCGGGTTGCGGATGCATACGCCCGCTTCAGCGATCAGACGTTGCGCGACCTAGATTGCCGGCGCATCGAGATTGATGAAATTGGGGCATTCGTGACCAAGAAGAACAAGAACGTTACCATCAACGATCTCGCCTCGCGGATGCGGAACCGCATCCAGATTTCGAGTGACGGGTTCGCACCGTACTACCATACGATCGCAACGGCCTTTGGTCGCGATGTCGATTACGCAACCATCGTAAAAGAATATCGTCGAGCCCTGAAGTCCGTACTACTCACCCGCGGCCGCGACAGCCGCGATGCGGTCGTAGTCGCGTTGCTCGTACGGCAGCGCGTACTGCTCGATCAGCTTCTCCATATGCGGATGCGGTAGGCACTGCGGCTTCATGTTACAGTCCTTGCAGGTCGTCTTCCCCGCGACACCGAGCTTGCCGACGCCGGCCAATTCGCCTTCGCCCGCCGCCTTCACGACTGTGCCCAGTCCCTCCCGATCCAGCCAGCACGCGAAGTGGCAATGCAGCGGCTCCACTTCCGCCCAGTCGCCGGGTTGCAGCGTCAGGTATATCCAGGTGCACGCGCCGCGTTGGTTCATCGGCTTGTGCCAGAGCTGCAGCCGCCCCTCGAATACACCATAGATCTCCACCGCCGGTAGTCCGTGCACGTGCAGGTCTTGCGGGTCCTTCGGCGTGAAGAAACTCCAGGTGAATCCGAGACCCTGTTTCTGGTACGGCAAGTATGGATCAGCCACTCGCAGGTTGAAGGCACGCGATCCCGCCCCCAAGATCCGGCGGATGTCGGTACTGTCCTAAGTGAGCGGACCTAGGACACTCGGGCCGCACTTAGGACACTCGGCAGAGACCACCATCGAGAGTGGTTCCGCGCACGGCTCACCGGCTTTATGAGCAAGAGCCGGGGAAGCTCGCAGGCTCCCCCAACTTGGTTGCGAGGAGACAGATGAGCGATCATAAGCCGCCGCGGACTGCCCGGACATATCTGTACCCGGATGAGCCGTTGGCGCCCGCGCCGCTGCCATCAAAGTACACAAACCACGCTTGGTCGGCGTTGCTGGCGTTGGCTGATGATGACCAGTAACCATCAGCCTGAGTCGGACCAAATATTGAATCGATGCACGGCCCGGTACCGGTGCCGCAGTATCCTTGCGTGGCATCAATGATCCCACTTAGCTCGGTGACCGTCGGCAAACGCCAATCGCAATAGCCGGCGAAGCCGCCTGTCGCTGTACTGCCGTCGGAACTCTGACAGGAATTAAGGCCGCCCAGGAAGTCGGTGTACGCAGTCCCGTCCCTCACGGGTCCCGTGACGCTGCTTCTCCAGGAGTAGCTGTTATCCGCATCGTGTGGATCGTTCGGGTTTGGGCTGGAGTCGAGGTTCGTCTTCTTTTCCCACATCAATCCCGTGTTCAGATCGCTCACCGTGTCGTCACCATTGTCCAGGTAGCGGCACGACGTGCCCGCTTTGGTGGCCGCCGCATCGGCCTTGCCCAGCGCGGTCGTAAACTTCGCTTGGCAGGTGGCCGAGGCGTCCGCCTTGCCCGCAATCACGCTCGCCGCGCTCGTCTTGAGGCAGCTTTGCAGCGTCCCTTGCGCTTTCAGCTTCGCCCGCTCACACTTCTGCTGTGCAGTGAGCACCGCCTGCGCCGTACCCGCGCACAGCAGCATGGCACACGCCGCAACCATCCAAGCACCCTTTGTCATGATTCCTCCCTCTCCAAAGTTGACGCGCCCGTGCGCGTTGAATGAAAAGGCCCACTCGCTTGCCCTAATCAGGGCTGCCGCGCCCGACGAGCAGACCGGAAGACGTTGAAAACGTACTAATGCCAGAGACAGTAATACTAATACCAGAGTCGAAGTGGCGGGGTCAAGTGGGGGGTCAAACAAAATTGCGCCGGGTCCAGATTGCGTCCGGACTCGGCATCACCGCACCTTCCCGCCCCGAATAAGTCTAAGCTGCACCCAGCCATGCGGCCGCATCGGTGCCGGCGCTGGCGCGACCGGAGGCGCGACCGGAGGCGCAGCCGGCGCTTGCATCGCCTGTTCGATTAGCTCGCGGATCGTCCAAATGTGGTTGCTCACGCCCAACGCCATGGCCGGCGTCGTGCGCAAGGTCTCATGTACGCGCACAAGGTTATACCAGCCGACAAAGAGAGACATCGCGGCGCGGTGGTTCTCCGGCTTGCGCGAAAAAGCGTTGGTCAACCTGGTCCAGCGGCGTTGCTGCATCCGGATGGTCAAGTTGGACCTTTCGACGAAACTGGTCGAAATCTGTGCTTCCTCCGGAGCCCCGAAGATGATTTCCTTTTCGACGCGAACAACTCGCCCTGGTGAGTATCTGTGCGCGGCATCGCGTCTTTCACCCTCCAGGTCTTCTTCGTAGACCTTTTGCAGCTGGGCATAATCGACGTTGTAGCCGAACGCGGCGCGAATCGTGGGAGCGTACGGGGCGTATCCGTCGCTCGTGATTTGCACCTGTTGCACCAGTCGGCTGCGGAGATCCTGAATGAACGCTCGGCAGTCTTCCCATGAACGGGTGCCGACGTGGTAGCTGACAATCGCCTTGTTCGTGGCGTCGAGCGCGGTCCACGTGTAGCAGTCCCCGAAGTAGCTCGGGTGGCCGGGTTTCCGGTGCGCCTGCTTGGCGCCGATGAAACTCCAGACCTCGTCCAACTGCAGAAGTTGCGTTGGCAGCTCACGGAACAGCCGGTTATGCAATCGGGCGCACCCTTGGCCGACGCGCACGCCCAACCGCATGATAGTGTCGCGGTGTACGTCGGTCAGCCGTTCGGTGGCACGGATCGAGACACCTTCCGTGAGGGCGGCGATGATTCGGATTTGCTGTTCAAGCGTCAACTGACTCATCGTGGGTTCTCCCTGTTTCGCCCACGTGAGCCGTGCTACCATTCAGCTCCCGAGTAGGGGCCTCATGTGACGCACGTTGCGTGGGGTTAGAACCCCGCTGGGAGTTAGCGCTCTTGGCGGGGTTTCGTTTCTCTCTAGCCATGCGGATATTGTACGTACAACGGACGCACAAGTCAAGGGGTTGATTTGTGATTTCTTTGTGCGTACAATGGCCGCATGAAACGGAAAAGCAAAAGTGGCGGGAAGGGCGAGCGGCTGTCGATCCGAGTTGCCAGAGACCACAAGGCCGAGCTAGAGCGCAAGGCGCACGCACGCGGCTTGAGCGTATCGTCTTGGCTGGTCAGTCTCGGCCTTGCGGCTTCCGAGAAACCATCAAGCCCCGGAACGTAGGGGCCACGGTTTTCTCGCGCGTTCTTTCCGCACGGCCACACACCTCCCATCAGCCACGCGAACGTAGACAGACCGCACCTGATCTGGTACACGTACACGCAGCAAGTAGATTGCCCACCATGGGGGTGCCCGCGATTCCGGCGAAGGTCTAGCGGGCGCCCCCTTTTGGTTATGGCCCCGATGTCGGTGAGCGGGATCACCGGGGCTAGCTAGTTCTCATCGTGCCTCCGTCAGCAAACAGCCAATCCGAATCCGCTCCAATTACTCGGGCAACGGCGCGGCGCTCGGCGCGGGTGAGCAGCAGGAGCCCCCGTTCTGCGGCGCTGAGTTTTGAGGCGCTTACGCCTGATTCTAATTGCACTTGAAGCAAAGTTTTCCCCGCCTCCAACCGTGCCCGCCGGGCCTTGGATATTGTCAACAGCGATTGCATAGCTCTCTTTTAGGCCCATCTCTGGGGAGAGTCAGCGAACGAAATTTACTCAATTTTGACGATTTGGGCAGCCGCACCTTAATTCGTTGATTTCTTGCTTTTGTTTGCCCCTGGCAGAAGTTGCTTAACGCGATCCCTAAGGGGCTTGCCCCGATCCCCCCATTTACCGCACGTTTCCGGATAGACTGCTTTGAGGAGTTCTCCAACATGTTCGTAGAGCGACCTGCTCGTCTCGTGGCGAAAGAAGTCAACCATTGATTCAGCGCAGTCGGACTCAAGCACGAACGTCCTACGGCGTCCGCGTCGGAAAATCGGGTGCCCATCTGGGTCGACCGCAAACTTCCAATCGCGACGGCGAAACGTTAGAGCGGCCTTGCTTGTCACTTCGATTGCAACATCGATCAGCCTGCGCAGATCAAGCCAGCGCTCGCCCGCCTTAAGCTCCAATTCGGCTAGTGGTGGCAGCGCAACCACCTCCCTCTGCTCAAAAGCCTCGGAAATGAATGTCTGTATCAGATCTTGAGGCGGAGATGCGGGCAGTTGCTCGCCCTTACGTTTTCTTTCGGCAGCATATCGACGCGCCTCCCCAAGGGCCAAAAGGGACAGTAAACGTAATTCCTCGGGGTCGTCCGTCGAGCCAGAGTTTTCTGTCGCTGCGGAGGATCTTGGTGGATTATTCAGCGTATCAGTGAACCTTTGCAGCGATTCGTCCCATAGATGAACCAGCATTGCACGGCCCTCCCTGAGAATCGTCGCGGCTTTCTCTAGTGAATCAGCATGCGCTTCGATTTCTCGCAGCGTGCGGGTTTCAAAGAAGCGCCACACGTTGGCGAAGACCCAGCGGAGGCGGCTGTCGATCAGCATTATGAGCACGTATTCGAGATCGATGTGATAATGAAACGTCAGATACTCCAACGTTGAAACTACAGCCAAGAGGTCAGTTTTGAAGCGTAGGACCTCTGCAGTCTCGGGTTCCGTGAGTGGCGGGTATTGAATAGGCCCAAGGCCGTTTGCCTCGGTGGTCGGCGTCCGGATCTCATCGTTGCGCACAAATGCTTCGAACAAGGATTCGATCCGTCCTTTGATGTCCCGGATTTCTTCCACGGCAGACGGATCTTGCCCTCAAGCATGCCTTCGGCGCAAGGTAAGGCTCTGCCCGTAATTCTTAGGTCTATTAGCCGCGCCCGCCCTTGCCCTAAAGGCGCGAGCCTAGTGCACTGGGGCGGCCGAATCAAATCAGAACCCTCGATTTTACCCATTTGACTTGCGCCAGTCTTCGGAGCGACACTCCCCTCGCGAATTCGTCTGACAAGGAGGGGAATCATGAAAGTGTCGCCTTTGAAAGTTCTGACTGCCGCTGCGTTCTTAATCTTTGTGGCTGGTATTCGCAGTGCCGGTGCCGGGTCCACGTGTCCGCTCGATGTGGACGGCTCGGGACCGCCACCGGATGTCGCCACGGATGTCGTCTACGTGGCGCGCACGTTGCTCGGACTCACGCCCGTGCCGGCGAGTTTCCGTGCACTTGACCCAAGCATCCCACTGGACAGTGTAATTGCGGCTAATGTGGCGGCGCTCTGTCCGACACGTTTTGTCGATAATGGCGACGGGACGGTCACGGACAACCAGACGCACCTGATGTGGGAGAAGAAGGACCAGGCCGGTGGCATCCACGACTGGGGCAATCGTTATTCGTGGTCGAGCACGGAACCAGCGCCGGATGGAGGCGCATTCACGAGTTTTCTGAGCACCCTCAACGGAGGTGCAACCGGTGTTGGCAACTGCGTCAGTGCGGACGGCGTGACTCAGACCGGGGGGTTCGCGGGGCACTGCGACTGGCGCTTGCCGACGATTGTGGAGTTGCGGGGGGTTGTCGATTCCAGTGCGACCGGCTGTGGTTCCGGAAGCCCGTGCATCGACCCAGTTTTTGGCCCTACGCAGTCCGACGACTACTGGTCGGCATCTACCTATGCGCCGCTTCCCTACTACGCGTGGATCATGGACTTCGACGGCGGCGGCGTGTACTACTTCGGCAAGCCCTTCTTCGTCTACGTTCGTGCCGTTCGCGGCGGCTCATGATCGAACACTTAGGACACCCCACCGCCACTTAGGACACTGCGGGCTCAGCGAGGCTCACTTAGGACAGTACCCGGATGTCCGCAGCCCTTGCCACGCGCACGCCGCCCGATTGCGATGCCATCCACTGAGAGGCCAAGGCTTCCATGGATGGGGAGGCCGGTGGCTCTTCCAGCTCATCGGGATGGCTCCTGAGGTAGTTGGCGAGGACGTGCATGTTCGGCTCTTTGGATTGAACAAGGATCTCGTCCACCGTCGACCACAGCAGCCGGCGCTTCATCTTCGTCAAGTGCGCCCAGCCAGCTTGCGTCAAGGAGGTGGTGACGGGATACAGAAACCACTTGCTGCTGAGGCCCGGATACCGCCGGCTCGCCTTCGCCCTGGGCACGGCCTCCAGCTCCTTCTCCGGGTAGTAACTGCCGCCGGGCAAGCCGAGGTCCTGCTCCATGGGGCGAACGAGGGCGGTGTACAGATCCTCGCCGCGCCGGAACTTGGTGGGCGGGAAGGCGGGATGTCCCTGTTTCTCGATCAGCAGAAAGCGTTGCGGCTCGCCCGCGGCAGGTTGCTGTCGGATCAAGCAGTACAGCACCATGGTGCTCTCGGCGCGTCTGGCCATCGCAATGCCCTCCCAACTGCAATCAACGTTGACGCGACGAGCCGCAAAGGTCAAGCGGGGGGCGCCCGCCACCGATGCGGATCACGGCGTGCAAACGCAGGCTCGCGCCTCTGGTATGTCGCGTGCTGCTTGACGGAAAGACGCAAGAAGGGGGACAGGCCATCATGAAGACAGCGCATCTTGGTCCATACATCTTCCGGCGTCAGCAGTGTCTCAGCACGCCATTCCAGTGCATCGCGGAGCGTGACAATGGAGGTCGAGTACACCGCCGGCGGCTCGGCAATTCTCAGCGTGCAGGAGGTCGACCGAACCCGAGCGCGGGTTGGTGTAACGGTGAATTATGGGACCACGCCACCGTTCGCCACCTTTCGGAGCATGTTTGTGGAAGAAGGCAATGCCGATGTGGATCACCTGCAATGGACGGATGTCTTCGGTGCACTCCACGACGACGGGATTCTGATGTTCCCAGGAGGTGAAGGCGCCGACTGGTTTTTTCACCGCGAGACGTGGTCGCGTCACAATACGTCCGCGCCAGACATCCGCATAAGGATGGGCTGATGGTTGGCTACCGCTGTTCCCTACAGCTCGATTTTCTGTGACCATTTGCTTCTTGAAGTCTTTCCGCGAGTTGTGCAATGGTACGGCCCGGGGATCGACGCAAGTGCAGTAACGTCACAGTTCAGCGCGGGGAAAACATGGCCGCTTCGAACCCTGAAGCCTTATCGGCGAGCTGTCACACGTCCGGGCGAAGGCCGCGCCGACGCCCTGCGCCACGCGCAACTAGCGATCCGCCAGCACTTCCCAAATCCGTTCTACTGGGGCGCCTTCATCTGCCAGGGTGAGCCAGGGCCGTTGACACAGGTATCCGCATGACCCGCACGCGACATCGATGAATTCAGACATGACCGCGTCCCCAAAGATCCACGTCTTCATCAGCTACTCGCACGAGGATTCGCAGTGGCTCGCGGAGACATCCGCGGACACTCAAGCGCCTTCATCTCACGGCTGCTTGCAGTCGGGGCGTTGGGGAAGTTGACAAGTGGGTCGAGCACCACGCACTCGCACGGAGCGGGGCCGCCCAGTGAAGCCCGAGGAGCCGGTTTATGACAACTGTCCGTATCTTTGTCAGTTACAGCCATGAGGATGGATGCTGGCTAAGGGAAGATTCGCTGATTCCTTGGCTGGCCCGCTCGCTAAGGAAGGACGCCGAGATCTGGTACGACCGCGATGGACTGCATCCTGGTGTCGAATTCCGAAAACGCATCGAAGACGAGATTGATCGGTCGGACATCGCCATCTTGCTCGTGAGCCAAGGGTTCCTCAACTCCGAGTTCATCGAAGAGGTTGAGCTGCCTCGGATCATTGCGCGAGTCGACCGGAATGAGATGCTTGCCGTTCCGATCCTCGTCGAGCCTTGCAGTTGGGAAGAGAACGAGTTTCTAAGTGCTCGTCAGATGATGCCGGGAAAGCCCACACCGCTGATCAACTACGTCGAGAGTCCGGCACAGTGGGCGAACGTGAGAGCTGAGATCTTAGCTGGGATCAAGAAGACCATTCGCATGAGTGGCGGCGCGGTTGCGGGTATACCGTTACCAGCACCGAAGCCGAAAGCAGAGCGCAAAAAAGCAGAGCGCAAAGATGATCAGTACTCCAGCGAGCACATCGCCAACGCCCTTGCCAACATCGATGCAAAATGGGCTATCGTAATCGCCAGAAACTATCCGGGCGGAGGCCAAGGTAACACCGTGGTCCAGGATGGAAATTCCAGCCGCGTTTTCGGCGAGCTGAAGCGTTTCGTGAGCGAAAGCTCTCTCGTTACACAGCTACTGCCATACCTGGAGAATTCGAACCCGCTGCTGCGCTGGAAGGCAATGAGGTTGCTGGGATACTGCGGTTTT
The DNA here is from genome assembly GCA_963729835.1 of uncultured delta proteobacterium. Classification (GTDB taxonomy): domain Bacteria; phylum Desulfobacterota; class Binatia; order HRBIN30; family HRBIN30; genus CAVSQF01. The sequence goes on from CAVSQF010000045.1 coordinate 24,456, forward strand.
GGAGATGTCGACCGTCTTCGCAGCTTCTGGCTCAAGGAAAGTAATGAGGTCGTGCGCGAACTCATAGTCGATCTCGCCGAAAATCTGGCGCCCCAGACGCGATTGGCTCTGCTGCAGGACGTGGCTGCGACCGACGACGCGGAGTACATCCGAGCGAAGGCGTCACAGCGATTGTCCACCGGCCCGAAGCAAATCTATCGCCCCGCAAATGAAGCAATTCCCTTTGCGGCTGGGGATCACGAGAAACTTCCTGCACCCCTAGCAGGTCTGGGTGGAACCGAGAGCCTCAAGGCTGCGGGCCAGGAACAGGAGCTACATTCGGTCACCACCGCCTTGCCGGAACCTGCGTTGCAAGACGCGGCGGGTACTCAAGCCTCCACTTCGGAAGCTAGGAACATACGCTCCCTGGATGTAGTGACAGGTGTGGTTCCGGCCGCCTCTGTGAACCCACAAGCAGACATCCCTTCTCAGGCAAAGACACCAAGGACGCCTCGCGGCGAAAACGACGCGGTCGTGTCGAAACAATTCCCCGGCGAAGCAGTCGCTGAAGGTCTGGCGCCCGATACAGCGCACGCGTCTCAAGCTACGACACCGCCTGACCGGTCTAAGGTTGGAGAGGGCGTCGGCCCAGCTGCCTCAGTCACCGACATCGACGGGTTGATCGCAAGGATGCCAGAGGGGCTGCGTCCGATCGGGAAATGTCTCAAGGACCAAGTCGCGGCTGTCCGCCGCACCGCAGTGGATGGCCTGGTAATGGCCGCCGACAAGACGGTCGAGCCTGCATTAGTGCACGCGCTTCACGACAAAGATGATGGGGTTCGGTGCGCCGCACTTAGTGGGCTGCGGAAGCTTGCGCCGGAAGAGATCGCGGAGAACTTGCTTCTAATGCTGAACGACCAAGACGAGGAAGCGCGGGCTTGGGCGTGCGCCAACCTAGACATCCAGAACTCCGGCGCCCTTGCGGCTGCAATTGAAAAGTGCTCGACGGATAGATCTGCAAAAGTTCGCGCCGCAGCGGCGTCCACGTTGAGCCAGGCGAAAGAGGAAACGGCAGTGTCGGTTCTCGTAGCGTTCTTGTCTGATGCCGACGATACGGTCAGAGAAAGAGCTGCGCGGGGGCTGGCGAGCTCCGGCGATCCTTCGGCGCTGGCCGCTCTCGCGAACTTCATACCCCAAGCCCCGATCAAGTCGAACAGGACCTGGGGAATGAGCGGCAGTCCGGCCGACAGTGCGCGCGAGGCTGCAATGGACGGCCTGCGGCAGCGGGCGCCGCAGCAGGCTGATGCTGCGCTGCGGTCCGCCCTGCAGGCCGCAGACGAAAAACTGCGGGCTTGGGCGTGCTCGTATGTCGGCAAACGGAAAGACGGAGAGGATGCAAGCCTCTTGACTTCCCCTCTCTCCGATCCCTCGGCACTGGTTAGGGGAGCGACCGCGTGGGCGCTTTGGGAACGAGGGCGGCCCACAGAGGCATCCGCCGCAGCGACGCTCCAGAAGCTGCTCCATGATCCCGATTCGTCAGTCCGCGTCGCCGCGCTATACGCCTGGCCACGGGCAGCTGGCGAACGCAGAAGAAGCGCTGTTCCAAAGGTTATCAGGCTTCTGCGTGACGAGAGTGAGGACGTTCGGGAGCATGCAGCAGACGCTCTGGGTGACATCGGAGACGCCGGCGTGGTACCAGTGCTGATTGGGCGCGTGGCCGATGATCGGAGCGATTACAAGCCGTTCGGCAATGCAATGTGGGGATACGTCGGGACGGACGATAAACCCAAGAGCGCCGCGTTGCGGGCACTTCAAAAGTTGGCTCCGGACCGGACTCTCGAAGCTTTACAAAAGGCATTGAAGTCGAAGACGGACAATGTGCGCACGTGGGCTTGTGATCGCCTCGCGTTCGAGAAAGGAAGCCAAGCGTTGGATGTGCTCCTTGCTGCGGCCCGTGATCCTTCACCGAAAGTCCGGGAGGCCGTGGCAAAGGCGCTCGGCGTGCGGGACGACCCCGCCGGACGGGACGCGGCAGCAACGCTGATGGAGGACTCAAGCCCCGAGGTCAAGCGCGCCGCCATCGAAGCCTACGGCAGGCTGAACCGTGCGCGAACCCCGTCGCCGGGAACAAAAGGATAGCCAACCGAGGGTCGCCAATGAGCCCAGCTCGGATATTCGTCAGCTACAGCCACGAGGACAGCCGCTGGCTGGGCGAAGACTCGTTGATCCCGTGGCTTGCCCGGTCGTTGAGAAGGGAAAAGATCGAGATCTGGTTCGATCGCGAGGGACTGCCGCCTGGTGTGGAGTTCCGTCAGCGCATCGAACACGAGATCGATCGCGCCCAGGTCGCCATTCTGCTCGTCAGCCAGCAGTTCTTGAACTCACCATTTATCGAGGATGTCGAGCTGCCGAGAATCAAGGCGCGCGTCGAACGGAGCGAGATGTTGGCGGTTCCCATTCTCGTTGAGCCGTGTGGCTGGGAAGAGAATGAGTTCCTCAGCGCCCGGCAGATGCTGCCTGGCAAGCCCACCCCGCTCATCAACTATGTCGAGCGTGAAGCGGCCTGGGTGAACGTCCGCGCCGAAATCCTCGCGGGTCTCAAGAAGACGATCCGCATGCTGCCGCAACTGTCGCGCTCTCTTGAACCCGTCCCGGAGCCTCAACCAAAAGTCAAGCAAGAAGAACTCGGACGCACGATGCCCTCCAGAACTTGGCTGGCGGTGTTTGCGCTCGTCGTGTCGGGAATCCTTGTATTCGGCATCCGGTGGATTTTTCTAGACGAGAGGCCGGCTATCGTGCTGCAGCAACCAGCGGATGGTGCGATCCTTGTTGGCCCGCAGCTGAAGTATGAGTGGCAGCAGCCGGAGAAGCTGCCGGGTCGATCGGGGACGAGCGTCTCCGTCGACATAGAGAGACTCAGTGACAACGGCCGCGTCGTGACCGCCAATGTGGTCGGGAACTCTTTCATCGAGCCCACTCAGAATGGGCTCGAAGGGCGCATCCGCTGGAGAGCCCGCGTGCTCTGGAAGGATGGGCCAGGAACCGTGCGGCCCGGAGAATGGAGCGCCACCCGTACTCTATTCTACTATCCGACCGCGCTGCGGAAGGTTCTTCTTACCAAGACCGTGCACCTGGGAATTGCCGAGGAAGATGGGATTTTTGTCAAGAGTGCGGGCACGGAACTGGCCGGGTACGAGATCGAAGTTTTGCGGCACGTCTTTGATCGTGTTTTCGAGAGGAACGGTGTGCAGGGTTCCGCGAAGATCACATACACCTATCGTTCGTGGGGTGACGCCTTCTTTAGATTGCTCGATAACGAAGACGTCGATCTCTTGGCGTCGGGCATTTCGATCACCGAGGGCCGCGAGAAGGCCTACGGGCTAAAGTTCTCGCACCAGTGGATCGAGTACCCGCAATCGATCATTACGCGCCACGGCGACGAAGCTCCTTTTAAGAACGGACGCTTCGTCGCCGAAAAGATCGGCGTGGCTCGCGATACCACCAACGAGCCCCGCGCGTGCACAATTCTGGGCGACGACTGCGAAAAACGGCTCACGCGATACAGCGGGTCGAACGTGTATGCCGACATGATGAAGGCCCTTGTCCTAGACCAGCTTGATGCAGTGGTCATAGATCAGCCCTACGCAATCCGTAAGGTCCGTGAGTGGATTGGCAAGGGATATGCTCTGGATCGCACCGACCTTACACCTGACCTGGAGCCAGGTATTCAATCCGAAAGAATCGGTTTCGCAGTGCGGTCGAACGAGCGAGAACTTCTCGATGCAATTAACGAAGCACTGGATCACAGCACCGAATTTTGCTCCCAGCTAGCGCGGAAATTCCTGGTTGCGGAATGAAGCTACGTTCCTGCCTTTGTAGGTGAGGTCTCAAAGCCAATGGCCGTTCCTTCCTTGCGATGGTATCTTCCTCCGCTAGTGGTCCGATTCTCCCTCTGCTTGCACGCGTCACTCTGGCGATCAAAACCTCAAGAGGTCATTATGATGCGTCTGTCAACCCAATATCCCTACACCTGGGTCTCTTTCGCTGCGTGTCGTCAGGAGAACAGCCATTGAAGATCACCTCAACTGCGTTTGTTGTTACGCTCGTCCTTGCTTCTGCAGCGGGAGCAACGGAATTCGCCGGCGAAGCTCTACTAGGCAATGGGTCAGCGCAGCACGTGCTCGTCATTGTAGAGAAGCAGGGCGACTCAACCGGGCGGCTGTACCGGTACGCCTTGGACAACCTTCAGTGGCAGCAGGTCGGGCATTCGGTGGCGGTCTCTGTCGGCGTCAATGGCGTCGGCAAGGCACGAGAGGGTGACCAGCGTGCCCCTACGGGGGCCTACCCCCTAACAGCAGCGTTTGGCTATGCGACACTGCCGCCCTCGTGGCTCAAGATGCCGTATATGCCGCTTCGAGAGGAAACGGAGTGTGTCAGCGATGCAAATTCGGGCCACTACAACCAGGTCGTCAATCCATCCGAACTTCCCGCCGGAAGGAGTTGGAGCCACTCAGAAATGATGCACCGCAAGACATTCAACGGAGATAACCTCTACAAGTATGGTGTCGTGGTTGGGTACAACCCGACCGGTGCCCGAGATGCCGCGTCCGGTGGAGGCGCCGGTTCGTGCATCTTCCTCCACATTTGGCGTGGGCCGGGAGAGCCCACTGCTGGCTGCACTGCGCTCTCCGAACCTGCGATGATCGACTTGCTCAAGTGGCTTGATCCGAAGGCGTCGCCGCTACTCGTTCAGGGCACGCGTGCGGACCTCCTCGCGCTTCGCGGGAGAGGCTCGCTTCCCTATCCGATACCGGCGCCTTGACCGTCAGCAGGCAATTGATAAACGGGCAGCATTGGTCGATGACGTGCAGGCAGACATCCAGCTCGAGGTCGCTCTCGGCTGCTCCCGCGTCATACTGCAGCGCAGGCGATGTCGATCAGGTGCACCCGGTACATACGGCAATTACAGTATCCACGCTCATCGCCACACTCTCCACCCAACCATCATGGTCCGTGAGCACATTTTGTCTCATCCCGAGATTGGCCGCGACAAGGTGGGCTCTCGGGGACTTAGGAACCACCTGAACGAGTTGCGAAAGAGGGGGGAGAGGAATGAGCGAGAGATTGCCTCGGAGACGATGTGGAGGTGGCTCAGCCCGTGAGGAAGTCATCCGGCTTGCAGCCGTGGTCGGTGTAACACGACAGGGGCGCGCTGGACAGCGCGGGCGATGTCCGACCCAAGGGGGGCACGCCTGGATTGTGGACTTTCCGTAGCGACGTGGGCTTGGAACCCGCGCCCCGTGCACTCGGGGTGGGACCCCGTTGTCGATGCCCACAGCGATAAGAAGAACAGCTGAAAGCCGAAAGCGAAAAAGTAAGAGCCTGAGGAGAAACGTCCACGACGGAAGTCGCCAGCCCGCAGGAGATGGTGTCCTCAAACGATCCGGCGTTGGCGCGGCAGCGGACGCGGATCTGATTTCTTGTAACGAGTGTGGGGGCGACGCTTGCGTGCTCGTCCCTTTCGTTTATTCTGCTTCTTAGTTTTGGCGCGAACGCTACGCTCGGATAGTGGCATATGGCTTATGGCGTGTGGCCAGACGGACCGGCAGCCTTCCAGATCGGCCATTGCCATGTCTTCAAACCGGAACGTCCGGCCATAAGCCATATGCGATATGCGCGCGGGCGCCAGGTGTTGGCTTGCGAGCCAGAGCCCGCGTGTGAGAGGGAGAGATGTTCATCGTCCACGTCAACGTCAGCGTGAAGCCGGAGCGCGTCGACGCCTTTCGCGAGGCGTCTCTGGCCAACGCCCGGGAGAGCTTGGAGGAGCCGGGCGTGGCCCGTTTCGACGTCATGCAAGAACTCGACAGGCCGGAGCGCTTCGTGCTCGTCGAGGTCTACCGGACGCCCGAGGATGCCGCGCGACACAAGGAGACCGCCCATTACCAAAAATGGCGGGACGCGGTGGCGGAGATGATGGCCGAGCCGCGCGCCAGTGTGAAGTACAAGAACCTGTTTCCTGGCGAGCGGGGCTGGGAGACGCCGGCGTGACGCCGGCGTGCGCGATGCAGTTCGAATTCGCCACCGCAACCCGGATTGTTTTCGGTGACGGCGTCGTCGGGAAGCTGCCGGATCTCGTCGCTTCCCTGGGCATACGCTGCCTGGTGGTCACCGGCGCCAATCCGGCGCGGTTCACGCGCGCCGTTGCGGTGCTGCAGAGCCGCGGCATCGAGGTGACCACTTTTATCACTCGTGGTGAGCCCACGGTTGACAGCGCACGCACCGGCGTGGCCCGCGCCCGTGAGGCAGGCTGCGACGTGATCGTGGCGATCGGCGGCGGGAGCGTTGTGGATGTGGGGAAGGCCATCGCGGCGCTCGTCGGCAACGGTGGTGACCCGCTCGACTACCTCGAGGTCATCGGAGCCGGCAAACAGATCACCCAGCCATCGATCCCGTTCGTTGCCGTGCCCACCACAGCGGGGACGGGATCCGAGGTCACGCGCAACGCAGTGCTGGCAGCCGAGGGGCACCGCGTCAAGGTCAGCCTGCGCAGTCCGCTCATGTTGCCAAGGGTCGCACTCGTCGATCCGGTGCTGACACACACGATGTCACCGGCGGTCACCGCGAGCACGGGCCTCGATGCGCTCACCCAGGTGATCGAGCCATTCGTTTCCCGCAAGAGCAATCCACTCACCGACGGCATCTGCCGGGAGGGGATGGCCCGGGCGGCGCGCGCACTGCGCCGCGCCTACCGGCGCGGTGACGACGCCGAGGCGCGGCGCGACATGGCGCTCGCGAGCTTGTGTGGCGGGCTGGCGCTGGCCAATGCCGCGCTCGGGGCCGTGCATGGTTTGGCGGCGCCAGCCGGCGGGATGTTCAGCGCCCCGCACGGCGCCCTCTGCGCTCGGTTGCTGCCCTTTGTGATGGAGCGGAACGTCGCTGCTCTGCGCGCGCGTAGCCCCAACAGTTCCGTGTTGCCACGCTTCGACGAGGTCGCCCGAATTCTGACGGGCCGCCCTGACGCCGCAGCCGAGGATGGGATAGCGTGGGTGATGGGAATATGTGAGGAGCTGGCAGTGCCGCACCTCCGCGCCCACGGGCTGGCCGAGGCCCACTACGACACGCTCGTCGACAAGGCCGCGGCGGCCAGCAGCATGAAGGGCAACCCGATTGAGCTGACTCGCGACGAGTTACTCGAAATCGTGCAGCGCGCCCTCTAACCTGACTACCACGGGTTGACCGGACCCAACCGCCGCTCGTGCGGCTGTTTCATTCCGCCGCGCGCACGAAGTGCTGGCGCCAGTAGCTCCACTCGGCCGGGTCCATTTCCCACTCGCAGTAGATCGCCACACCCTGGTAGTGCTCGGGAAGAGCCGGGTATGCGTCGAGCGCGGCATGGATGCCGAGGAGCGCGTTGGCGAGGTTCTCCACCTGCGGGTTGTGGTAGCCGGTGCCGGCGTCGTCGTAGGCGGGGACGCCGAGCAGGATCGAAGCGTGCTCGGCGTTTGAGAGGATCTCGCGCGTCCATCTGCGCATGACGTGCTGATACGCTTTCGGCCATGGCAGCGCCGTGTCGTACATCATCACCGCGAGTTGATCGGCGCGCTGCGCGACCGCGTGGTAGTACTGTCTGTCCCAATGCACCTCGCGGAACGGTTGCCACCAGAGCGGCGGCGGATAGGCCGCCACGGAGAGGAGCCAGACGTTGGGTAAGGCCTGGCGCAGCCCGTCGAGCAACGTCAAGAAATACGGATTGCCGGACGAGCATGGCTCGATGTTGACGTGCACGCCGGCAAAGCGCGGGTGTTGCACGAGCAGGTCGACGGCGGAGCGCACGAATCGGCGCCGCCAGTTGGCGTCCGCGATGCGGCACGTTTTGTCCACCACCCCGCCGGTCCAGGGCATCACCCGGAAGCCGGCGAACGCATCGAGGAAGCGCTCGGTTTGTGCGCGGTCCACCGCCGGCAGGTCGCCGCTCTTGTCCGCCGGGGAGACGTGCGCGAACACGTCGGTGATGTGCTGCACGCGCAGCAAGCCGGCCAGGCGCTGGATGTTCACCGGATCGCGGAAGTCGGCAAGATGCTCCTGCTTGCGCTGTCGTCGAAACCACTCATCGGAACCGAGCCAGCCATGCTGCAGCCAGATGGCGTTGCGCCCGCGGTCATGGCGGCCGTTGGTGACGTCGAGGCCTGGCGTCCACACGCGGTAGCCGATCACCGCCGCGGCGAGCGCCAGGATGGCGGCACAAATGCCCGTCAGTGTCCGCGCGCTTACCGCGCGCCGCCGAGCTCTCCGCCTCCTCACGTCCTGTAGGTCAAACGGCAACACAACCTCACCACCTGTGCGCTCACATGCTGCGCATCGACGCGTGCGTGTGTGCGCTCTCTTGATGTCACTGAGTACTCGAACGTGGGCGCGGTGCAAGCCTTCGGGGCGCGACGCGGTGCGAGAAGTGGCGGCATTTTGTTTCGCTTCAGCGGAAAACCCCGGCGCTGCCGCCGGCTCGTCCCGTCCGTCGGGGCGTTCTCGCCGACGAGTGCGGGTTGATGAGGAGCGCCCCGGGGGACGTGAAAGCGCTCTTCAGCGAGTGTCGATAAACGGTCCACCGGGCAGCGAATGAATTCGCGCCTACGAAAAGCCCGAAGCCTGTCCCGAGCCCAGTCGAGGGGTCGGCCTACGCCGACTGGTCTCATGTCGGCCGGGGAGCACCGCCGGGGAGATCGACAGTCTTTCACCGGCGCACGGCAGGCAGGTAGTGCTCGGCCTCGGCCAGAACGGTCTTCAGTCCGCGCGGGTCAGAGTGCTTATGGAGACAACCGCAGCCGAGGCACGCGCGGTTCGAGCGCACGGGAAAGCGGTTGCAGGGCAGGACCTTGCCGTGCCGATCGCGGCGCCGGCCATGCTCCCGGTTGCTCGGCAGCAGGGAGACATCCGACCCGGAGCCGTAGTGCCAGTTCGTCAGTACGCAACCGCCGCCGTTCTCCGGTGTTGGGCACGAACAGATGCAGTAGGGCTGGTCGAACAAGCGCATGGTCGAAAAGACCACACCCTTACCGAGATAGAGAATCGTCGCCAGCTCGAACGCCAGCTCCTTGTGCAGCAGCCGGGCCTTGCGGTTGGCGTGCAGCGAGCGGATCCAGTTCGGAGTGTACGGCTCGATGACCGGCAGAAACTCCCAGAAGGGGTAGGTCCGCTCGAAGAGCACGCTGAGTTGATATTTCTCGGGGGCCTTGCGGCGCGCATCGAGCAGCCTCCGCCCCAGGTCGACGAACGCACGGTCGCAGTCGGGAATCGTGCCATCGTGACGTTCCAGAAGGGACCCGACTCGGTCGGTGAACCGGTCCAGCAACATCCGCTGGTCCGACTCGTCGACGGTGAGATAGACCCGCCCGCCGTCTGCGTACAGGTCTTCGCTGACGTGCGAGCTGCGGCACGCGCAGTGCCCCATGAGCACGAGCGGCGCGTCCAGGAGATCCCTCCAGACCATCTGGATCGGCCTGACCGCCCCATTCAGGATGTACTCCAGACCGATGTCGCGCAGGCGCGCGAAGATCTCGCCCGGCATGTTGGCAAACCACCACGGCGCCAGCACGATCAGTTCGTGGACCACCGGCACGCTGGGCTCGCGGCGCCACAGCAGATAGTCGCCAATCTTGCGGGCGACCCGTCGCGCCACCGAGGCGTCGACGCCTTCCGGTGCCTCAGCCAGCACGGCCTCGACCAGGCCGTGCATCAGGTCCGACTTCTCGACCGGTGCCAGGGCTGCGGGCAGGGGCTTGGCGTTGCTGCGCAGTCGGATCTGCTTGATGTGTTCGACCAGCGAGCCGATCTGCGCCAAGGCCCGCGGCAGCCGCCCCCGCATCTCCACCTCCTCGATGCTGTCGTACACGTGGTGACTCATCGGCCGCGCCGGGACAGGTGAGCAATTGCACGTAAGCGGGGGCACGGCAAGGGGGAGGAAAAAACCACGCCGACTGGCTACCTTAGATCCCTAGCTCCGAAGTCAACATCCGGGCGACCATCCATCCGCCGGCTGCGCCGGATCTCGACGGGCCGCAGCCCCGACCGCGCTGACCCGCTGCACCTCCTCCCGCCCACGGACGGTCAGCGGCCGTTCCGGATTCTGCGCTTCGCTCATCGCCTCACCGTGCTGCACGAGGTAGAGTTCCATGCGCAGTTCCTGCAGGGTACAGTGTACTCTCAAATTCGACATCGACGGAACGGGATGTGCGTTGTACGGCCGGCGGCCGTGGGACGTGCAAGCACACGGAGGAAGACCCATGGTATTCGAACAGATCGTTGCTGGTGGTTGCCAATCCTACCTCATCGGCTGCGCCGAGACCTGCGCGGCCGCGGTGATCGATCCGGAGATCAGCCAGATCGACCGGTACCTGGCGCTCGCCGCACGCGATGGGTTGCGCATTCATCATGTGATCGACACTCACACCCACGCCGACCATTTCTCGGCCACCCAGCGCCTCGCGCGGCAGCTCGGGGCGGCGGCGGTCATGCATCGCGAGAGCCCGGCGCGGTTCGTGGACATGCGGGTGGATGACGGTGAGATGATCGTCGTCGGGCGGCTCCGATTGCACGTGATGCACACGCCGGGGCACACGCGCGACTCGATGTGCCTGCGCATCGAGGATCGGCTGTTCACCGGCGACACGCTCCTCATCGGCGCCACCGGCCGCACCGATCTGCCGACCGGCGACCCGGAATCTCTGTACGACAGCCTGTTCCGTTGCGTCCTGCGGCAGGATCCGGAGCTGAACGTCTTTCCGGCCCACGAGTACAAGGGACGGGGGCATTCGACCATCGCACAGGAAATCGCCTCGAACCCGCGCCTCCAGACGCAGGACCGGGGCGCCTTTGTAGAAATGATGCACAACCTGAACCTCAGCATGCCGACGCACGTCACCGAGGCGCTGCGCACCAACATGAGCGGCGGCAAGACCGTGGCGCAACTGCTTGCCGAAGCCGCCGCGGCCGTGCCCTTCATGTCGCTCGCCGAACTCAAGATGCGGATTGAGGCGGCCCGCAACGATTTGGTCGTGCTCGACGTCCGCGAACGTGATGCCTACGACAAGGGTCACATCCCCGGGGCGCGGCTGCTGCCGCGCGGGCAACTGGAGTTGCGGGTGAACCAGGACCTGCCAGATCCGACCGGGCGTATCCTGGCCTACTGCGAGCTCGGCCTCATTTCGACGCTCGCAGTGGCCACGTTGCGCGAGATGGGCTTTCAACGCGCCGTGGCCTTGGATGGCGGAATGAAGGCGTGGCGCGAAGCCAACTATCCCGTGAAAACGGGCAACGAGCCGTGAGGACGGGAAGCAAAACGGCGTCGTGTTCGACCGACCGGTGCGATCGAACGGGAGGAACGGCAAGGTCACACCGGCTCCGGCGCCAGCATCATGGCCCGAGGCGGACCGGGCGAACTCGAATCTACACCGGCTGACGGATTCCGAGCTTGATGGCCTCATAGCTGGCGAACCGCTGGCGGTGGTAGTGCCGCACTGGTGTGAGCTGCTGAACCCGCAGCGCACCAACAAGGAGTAGCTCACAGCATCCGGGCAGTTGACTGCCACGGATCATCCCTGCCTGATTCGCAAGGGGGTAGGGGCCTACGGGTTGCGCCTCGACGGTGACGGGTGGGCGTTTGACACCAGACCGCAGCTGTTGCAAGAGTCGTCCGTCGAAACTGCTGCTGGCCTGAACCGTGAGGTCAGTGGGGAAGCTGGATAAGATGCCAACACGAGCGGGTGGTTTCCTGGGCGCCGTGCCTCTGGGGGGCGCCGCAATCCTGCTGCTCATCACGTTCGCCGCATCGCGCACGGCATGGGCTGATGCTGTTGTTGGAACGGGCACGGCCAGTAGCTGCACCGAGGCGGCGTTAAACGCCGCGCTGGCCGGCGGCGGCAGCATCACGTTCAACTGCGGCACCAGTCCGGTGACCATCATGGTCACCAGGGCCATTGCAGCGGACACAAGCATCGACGGCGCTGGTCTTATCACGCTGAGCGGCGTGCTCGCTGTATGGAACGTGACGGTTACTCTGGCCAACCTGAGCATCAGCACTATTTTCAACGATGGCGGCACACTCACCGTGACCAACTGCACGTTGTCCGGCAATGCCGGCATCGGCGCCATCGCCAACCATGGCGGCACCGTAACCGTGACCAACAGCACGTTCTCCGGCAACACCAGCGGCGGTATCTCCAACAACACGGGCGGCACCCTGACCGTGACCAACAGCACCTTCTCTGGCAACAACGGCTGCAGCATCTGCAACAATTCTTCCAGCGGCAACCTCACCGTGATCGACAGCACGTTCTCTGGCAACACCGGTGGCGCCAGGTAATGTCGGGAGTGTGGTGGAAAAAGGGGAAAGGCGTCATCATCCGGCCAGTTTCTTAACCCAAGAACAACTCCCGCGTAGCAGCGGGGGTCGGAGGATGACGCCATGGTAACAGATAGCAGGAAGGACGGACGACGGGAAACGAAAGCGGAGAGGTACGGCCCAGAGAGCATTGAACTCGGGATCCGAGAACGCGTGCGTGACGTGATCGAACGAATTGTCGAAGAGGAGGTGGAAGCGGCTCTGGGAGCCAAGCCCTCGGAGCGAGTGGGCGCTGAGCGCCACGGCTACCGTCACGGGCACCGAGAACGGAGCCTGACCACGAGCGTGGGAGCGACGACCATTGCGATGCCCCGGGCGCGATTGCAGGAGGCGGATGGGAGCAGTAGGGAGTGGCAGAGTCGCACGGTGCGGCGCTACGAGCGGCGTACCAAGCGAGTGGACGAGGCCATCCTCGGAGTCTACCTGAGCGGGATAAACACGCGGCGGATCAAGGGCGCGCTGGCCCCGTTGCTGCGCGGCGGCCCACTGTCGAAGGACGCGGTATCACGCTTGGTGGGGCGGTTGGCCGCCGACTTCAAGACGTGGCGCGAACGGGACCTGGCCCAGGACGATATTCGCTATCTGTTCCTGGATGGCTGGTACCCGAAAGTGCGCCTCGGAAGACGGCGGGTGAGGGTGCCGGTGCTCGTGACGCTCGGTGTGCGGGGCAATGGGCAGCGGGTGCTGCTCGACATGCAGTTGGCGGGCGACGAGAGCTCGGCGGCCTGGAGCGGCGTCATGGAGGGTCTCGTGCGGCGCCACATCGGGACCCCGGCGCTGGCGGTGATCGACGGCAACCCGGGGTTGGTGACCGCCCTGCACGAGCAATGGCCGGGGCTGCCGATCCAGCGCTGCACCGTGCACAAGTTGCGGAACCTCGAGGCCAAAGCCCCCGCGCATCTGCGCGAGGAACTTGCCGAGGACTACCGCCGGATGATCTACGGGAAGGACCGCGAAGCGATTGATACGGCACGCGCCGCGTTCCGCAAGAAGTGGCAGCGGTGTTGTCCCAACGTCGTGACGAGCCTGGAGGAGGCCGGAGAGGACCTGTTCACCTTTACCGCCTTCCCCCCCTCCCAGTGGAAGGCGCTGCGCACCAGCAACGCGCTGGAGCGCATCAACGGCGAGTTTCGTCGCCGCACGAAGACGCAGGCGAGCCTGCCCAGTCAGGACGCCGTGCTTTTGCTGCTCTTCGGTCTGCTGCACAGCGGGCGCATCACGCTGCGACGTCTGGACGGGTGGAAGGACATGCCTGCGGCGCCGGCGCGGGAAGTACCTAAACGACACTCTTATCATACTACTAATACATACTCTTGTACATCTACTGATAAGAAAGCTGCATAAGAGAGGAGCAGTGGTTCATTGTTTAGCCGCCGAATGAACGCTCGATCGTTTTTCCACCACTTGACCGACACCACCCGGCGCCATCTTCAGCAATCAGTCCAGCGGCAACCTCACCGTGACCAACAGTACCTTCTCCGCGAACACTGGCGGCGCCGCCATCTCCAGCAATTACTCCAGCGGCAACCTCACCGTGACCAGCAGCGCCTTTTCCGGAAATAGCCTGGCCATCCAAACTTTCAACGCCGCGGCGATCGTAACCACCAGTACCTTCGCTGGCAACGACTACGCGATTTCCAACGATGGCACGCTCACCGTGACCAACAGTACATTCTACGGCAACAACGGCACGATCGATAACGGCACGTACGCCTGCAGCCAACCGACCGGTTGTGTTGGTACCCTCGCCGTAATCAACAGCATATTCTCGAACGGTCGCCCGATCCTCAACGAGGGGACAGCGACCGTAACAAACACCACCTTTTCCCAAAACGATGGCGGTGATCTTGGTTCCGGGGCCATCTACAACATCGAAGGGACGCTTGAGGTAACGGACAGCACCTTTTCCAGCAACAGCGCTTACAGCGGAGCCGGGGCCATCGACAACGGCGGTGGGATACTCAAGGTGAGCAACACCACTTTCTCGGGAAACACAAGCACGTGGGGCGGTGGCGCCATCGCCAACAGTGGTTCACTAGCCATGAGTGGATGTACCTTCGTTGACAATAGCGCCGGGGCGGACGTTGGCGGCGGCGCTATCTATAACGGTGGTGGCGGCACACTGACTATCACCACGAGCACCTTCGAAAGCAACAGCAGCGCGGGTGATGGTGGCGCCATCGCCAATACCGTTGGAGGGATTGGCGCGTCACTGGGTGTGATGAGCAGCACCTTTGCGGGCAACAGTAGCGTAGGTTATGGTGGGGCGATCGCAAACGAAGGTGGAACGGTGAGCGTGACCAACAGCACGGTTGCCGGGAACAGTGGCGACGGCGCTATTGCTAACTACGCAACGGCCTCCCAGTCATTTTCTGCCACGTTCTCCGTCATCAATTCCACCTTTTTCAACAACAGCGCGGCCGTCATCAACGGCCGCATAGGGAGAACTCTCACAGCAAGGGCAACTTTCACAAACACGATCGTGGCCGACAGCACCTCGGGAACAAACTGTTTGGGTACTGTCGCGATCACGGATGGCGGCCATAACCTCGACTCCGGAACCAGCTGCGGCTTCAACGGCGCCACGGGTTCGCTGAACAACACCGCCCCGCTTTTCGACTCGGCGGGGCTTGCGAACAACGGCGGGGCCACGAAAACGATAGCGGTCCGGGCGGGCAGCCCAGCCATCAACGCCGGTGACGAGTCGGTCTGCTTAGCGCCGCCCGTGAACAATGTTGACCAGCGCGGCTATGCCCGACCCGGTACCGGGAGCGTGAGCTGTTCGATAGGCGCATACGAGTTCAACTCCCCCGGAAGTCCCGATTGCTGTCAATGTCAGATAAGCTGCGCAGCACCTGTGAACGATTTATGCGGGGATTGCATGCTGGTGCTCAATGCGTCGTGTGAGAGCGGACAGCTCTGCGTCCTTCATACCCCGACATCGACGCCGACGATCACAGCGACCGCGACAGCCACGGCATCTAGGCCAAACACGTCGACCCCGACGATCACGTTCACCCCGACGATCACGCCAACCGCCACACCGACCGCGACCAACACGGCTGGGCTAAATGACTGCTGTCAGTGTGCCGACTTCTGCGCGGGGCCAATCGCCGGCAGGTGCGGTGGCTGTGCCGTGGTATTTGGAGCGTCCTGTGCCGGCGGTTTGACCTGTGGATCTCAAACGCCGAGTAACACGCCGACGAAAACGCCGATTGCGACCGCAACCTACACGTCGACGACCACACCGACATTTACGCCGACGACCACACCGGGCGGTCCGACACTCACCCCAACGCCGCAGCCGAACGGCAGACCGTGCACGGATGACCAGCAGTGCGCGTCAGGTGTCTGCGCGGATGGCGTCTGCTGCGCCACGCAGTGCATCCCCCCCTATCGCTGCGACGAGCCGATTTCCACACTGTCCGGCGACGGCTACTGCAACAGCACCGGCCCCGGCGTGTGCCACCCGGCGCTAGACAACGGCTGTTCGTGCGTCCGTGACACGGATTGTATCTCGGTCAACTGCGACCACGGGAGCTGTGCATTTGAACGGACGCCGACACGGGCCGTACCTCCAACGTCTACCCCAAGGCCGTGTGTCGGCGACTGCGACGGCAGCCGGGACGTGAGCATCAACGAGCTGATCACGATGGTGAACATCGCCCTGGGCACTGCCCAACCGTCCGCGTGCCCTGATGGCATCCCGAGCGGAGACGGAGTCAACATCAGTCTAATCATTCAGGCGGTGAACGATTCACTGAGTGGGTGTCCGAGGAGCTCAGCCAGAGCGCCGACGACTTGACGGGACCGAACCTCTAAGGGCAAGCTGGCGCTTCGGGGACCGGAAAAAATTCACACAGCGGGTTGAAAGTTTAAAACGGAACGCCGAACGAGTAGGGCGTGCCAGAAGCCACGCCCCGCAAATCCGGTTCCGACACGCTCTCGAATTTCGCCTACGTGCTGCACAGCCGGTGGGGCCTGAAACGTCGACCGAGGAGCACGCGTTGCTGACGTTGGATCAGTGCCGCCGCCTCCTGGGCCCGCAATGCTCGCTACCTGAAGCGGACCTCCAACGCATGAGAGACACGCTCTACACCCTCGCTGCCGTGGTGGTCGGCAGCTACCGGGCTCAGAGGGGCCACGTCAAAGAGAGGCGTCGAGCGGACGGCGGACAAGGCGGCGCCGGAACCTCCGACGTGGCTACAATGATGGCCATGGATGGCTTGGGTGTCTCATTTGCCCTGGTACGCGCTCTGCCGTGTCGCCGTCCCGCAAAAATACTTGATCGGGGTATCCACTTGGCGTGAGTGATCACAAGCTGTAGATCGGTCTACATCTTCAGCAATCCGTCAACGATTGGCTGGGTCGCCACGTCCCACAGTGGGGTAAGACCATCGTGGATAATCTGGGGGCGAATCAGATCGTAGTATTCCGTCGCCTCGGGTTTACGTAGCAATTGGCGAGTAATCACGGCGCAGCACACGTCCGCGAGCTGAAGAGCCCGCGATTCATGCGAATTGCCAAAATACACCGTGTCGGCAATAGATGGAGCGTGTGGCTTCACCGTTGGCAAGTGCTGCATCCAGCTGGGTAGCCCGGCCGATTTGTCGAGCTGCATAAGTATATTGAAGGATTCAAGTTCATTCCTCAAGAGCGTTTCATAGCGACTCTTGTCGGAAATCCAAAGCATTCGCTCCCTTGGCAGAGTCGTATACATAAAAGTATGGACATTGTTCAGGCAAGCCATGAAGGCCATCTCGTGAGCGGTCGCCTGGTACTTTAGTTTCCTCCCGATTTGTTCTTCGAAGGAATTCAACGCTCTTCTGAGTCCTTTCCGGTCGCAAGCGCCGTGAAATATTGGCACATGATGATGGATCGGTACGTCTAGGATGCCACGCAAGATTGCATCTGCTTGTGAGCGATGACGACCGTTTCGCAAATCTCTGAACAGCCGCGATCCCTTGAACTCATAGAGGTCATTGGGCGCCAACTTTCGCAGGTCCTCAGCGACAGGGTCCCACTGCGAATCCATATTGAGCATCACGGCCGCAACGACAGTAATTGGCTCTTCCTCTTCCGAGCCGGTGCCAGACTCGTCTGAATAAACAACGCGCACGGCGTAACTATGCACACCCGCTTCATAGATTGCTACCTACGATCGAGGCCACGCAGCGAGTAGTCCCATGCTTCTCCGTCACCTCGATCCCATGTCGGGGAGCTAACGGCCTGAGCTTCTGCCGCGGGACGGTCGGCCGAGCCCGCAGGACGAGGAAGAGCGGCCGTCTGCACAGTGCCTTTTGAGCCAGCGCTCAAGGTCGGCCAAGCTCGTAACGAGATCCGCGGAACCGCGCCCCGCGTCTCTCACGAGTCTGGTAAGTCGTTTGTCACGGGTTACGAACGCATCCCCGTAGATCGGCGGTCCCGTCCCATGGTCGAAATCGTAGAAGTCCTCAGCCCGGGGCCGCCGGGCCACCTCCATGGCATCCAACGCGAGCAGTCGGGCGTACTGGTCCATCATAGGCATCCTCGCGAAAAGATCGCGTACCCTACGCTCGCCGCCCTCGCCCTTGCGTGCTCTTAGCTTCTCCAAAACCGCCGCGGCCCGTTGCGGTCCGACCTCGCTGAGAAGCGCGTTTCGCGCCGCCGGAATGAGGTACTGTTTCACGAGTGCCACGCGTTCGCCGAGTAGAGCCCGCGAGAAGGCCGCTTGCTTCGGTTGCGCGGCATTGCCGAGCCGCTGTTGCCGGTTCTTCTCCATCTCGCGAACGTATCTCTCGCGCATGGGCGTATGATCCACGCCCCAGTTCCGCTGTTCAGCGAGATAGCGGATGCTGCGCATTCTCGATTCGTCAGCAAGACAGGTCATAAAGTGGGAAATCTCTTCCGGCGTCCAATCTGCCGGAAAGCTCACGCTTGCCTCGCCCAGGTGATCGGGTAGGCTCGTCAGCACATCTTCACGGGAGACGTGGATCTCCTCGTCGTTCAACAGCCATCGATAGGCTTGTTCCGCCTCAAGGCGGAGGAGCACCTGCGGCGACCGGAGCGTGACGCCATTCCACAGCGCGTCGAGCAAGTCGGCGTGTCGCAGTCTGGTCGCGCGGGCGGGGATCTCGATGGCCTCAGTGACCGCCGGAAAGGCCAAAGGAAAGACCGCCTTCTGGCCCTCGACCGCTGCGCGGCACGCGGCCAGGCAAGCGATCGCCTCCGGCGTCCGCAGCTCAGTTCGATCCACGCGTTCTGATCAAGGTAGATGAGCTTGCGCTGACCGACCCGCGGCGCGAAGATCCTCCGGTGATCGTATACCCGCAGTGAGCATGCGGGCAGTGTAGGAGAGCTGGTCATATCAGATCACGTCAGATCACAATTCGCGCGGAAGCCGTTGTGGCGCAAACACGGTCGGCCGGAGACGAAGCGGCAACGCCGTCCGTACTTGATCCAGAAGCTTCGGTTTTGGGCGCTGGCACTGAATTCACACGGAATTACCAAAGAAAGCCACAATTCTCTCAAGAGTTCCTCTCCCCCTGAATGGAAATCCAGAAGAGATCAAGGCCAGAGAACCTCGAATCTGAAAGTCGGAGTCAGGATCCGTTGGCGGCTCGTTGATCGATGGTATCCCTGCTAACTCACGCATCACATCCCACACCGGTCTTCGATTAAACATGTCGTCCAGTGACAGCTTCGATACGAAGGCGACTCTCCTTGCAGCGCCATGGAGTTCGGCGAACTCGTGTAGCCATGTGTTGACATGCTCGTCTCTGCCGCCATAGCCAATGACCAATAGTCTTGGGTGTTCGATCAGCGCGTTCGTGAGGGCGCGGTAATAATAGCCGAAGGGTGCAGGATTGTGGGCCAGTTTTGCAACCTTGTGGAAGCCGGAGACAATCGGACCGGGGGAAATGATGGTGCCACGGTCAGTGTCATAGCTATGCGAGGTTTCCAGGGAAGCCCGTGCGTCTTCGATCTTGAGGAACTTCACGATCTCGAAGTTTGGCGTCGTGCGGGCCGAGCCGAAGTGCAAGCTGCCGTGAACGTGGACCAATACACGCGGTTCCTGGGAAAATCGCTCTACGAAGTTCCGACGATTGAAAACCTGATACTGCCTTCCTCCATCGTCGAAGGTGCTCGGTCCAAAGCCGTCGAACCAAGAGATAAGAGTTTTGTCGACGAGGTCGTCGTAGTTCAGCGTAAAAACAGTCAATTCGAAATACTCCTGCAGGTTACCCAGCAGCTCAGAAAGATCTGGGGAATACCGGGCCGGATCAAAAAGAGAGTCGAAAATGGTCCGAATTATTTCCATCCGTGCCCTGTTCAGCATCGCTGGCTCGTCGAGAACGGCCCGGCAGAAGCTAGATAGTTCCGTGAAAACCGACACGACCGGTCTGAACTTGTCTACCATTCCGAGCGGTCGTTTAGCCGAGAGAAACGGTTCGAGTTCTTCCAAGGCCGCGAGGATCAGCTCGAAATCCACCTCCTGATACTGGGATGTAAGTGCTTCGCTGATGGCTTCGCACACAGGCTTCGGGGCCGAATACGGAAAAGAGAGAGGCTTCCCTTTGGGATCGTCGGCCAGCAGATACGGCGTTCCTGAAGCAATGCCAGCGGGCCGCCTTAACTGCTTCACCCGATCCGTCAGTTCTTTCGTCGAGGGAACTCCTGCGGCGATCGTTGATCCCGCACCAAGTAACACAACCAACCGTGGCTTCATTTGTTTTTCCTTGAGGATCACACGTATCTTGCGCCGCAGGATCTTACAACACAGTCGCGCAGTGAAAGCGATTGTGCCATCAGACCGGCCGTCGCAACGCGTGTCGGACGGCGGATGCTGGCGCAAGATACTGCGCGCCGCCCTCCATCAAGTTGGCGGCGAAAGTGACGTTGCCCCCGAGCCGGTCGAGCTTGGATCAGCAACACGCCGCGGCGCTTACGGCACATGTCCAGGACAGCGGGAAGCTGCGGCCGGTTCGTGTGCCGCTTGCCGCTCTCGATCTCGGTGAACTCCGCAACGAACTCGCCCTTGCCGTGCAGATACCGGGCAACAGCGTAGCTGGATCATCCGAGAAGATCACCGGCTACTCCCACCCAGCCGAACGCCAACGCTCAGCCGCCAGCGCAGAGTCGCTCGCGACTGGCAGCCAAGCCCATGCCGGTCCACTGCCGCGTTTCGTTAGGCCAGTGCAGTTAGATGATCTCCGTGGGAAATGCGGTTGGAGGAGGTGGCTCGCGTGGAAGGCCGCGGACCAGCTCTGCCAAGTGAGCCTCGGTGCCGGCGATCACGAGCTGCGTAGCCGCCGCCGCGAGAGCCCGATTCGTGCGACGAGCCTTGGCAGGTGCCACGTATGTCCAGGAGATGTTATCGCCCGGCTCGCCGAACGCAACCGCTGTGCGAGCCGATAGAGGAATCCATTTGAGGAAGCCACGAGCCATAACTGCTGCTCTCTGGCCTTCATCAACCATCCGAACAAGGGTAAACGGGTTGTCTGTGGTGATGAACCGTTCCTCCGGGTACGAAGACATGAAATGGGTATCCAGCGTTAGCAGGAACTGACCCACCTTCACGCCAATATCGAGCAGTTTTTGAAGTGCCTGATCCTTTGGCGCGGCTGCTAAGAGCAATCCCTGTGGCGAACGCTCGAATAGCCCGTCGAGGTGCGCTGCATCGCGGGCAAGGTGCGGGTACACGGCAATTGCGGATGCAAACGCGTGCGCGACACTGGCGCGGAAGGCCGGGACTCGTGACAGCAGAAACGCGCAGAAGAACGCGAGGCGAAGCCTATCGCTGGAGTCTGGCATCTGCTGAGCGTCAAGGCGATCGAGTACCGGCCAGAACGGACCTTCGATCGATGTAGCGAGAAAAGATTCAAGAGAAGTGGCCTTCGCACCACGAGGACTATCCCAGGTGTAGTACTCCCTCTCCACGGCTGTGTTCGGCGGTTGGGCGCGCCTGACGCGCTGCTGCCGTCGCTCGAAGACCCAGATTGTGCGAGTCCCATCAGTCGAAAAGCCGACCTGGTAGCGCTGCGGAAGCGTATGGTGGCGTTTGGGTCTGGACATCGCTTACACGCAGGGAATAAGGAACCTACCGCCTCACCGACCCCCCGAGACGGCGGGCTCGAGACACGGGCGGCGCCGACCACCGCCGACACAATCGCCGCCACCGGCTGCGGACCCGTCTTGATCGAAAAAGGTATTGTGCTCGCAGGCGATGGTCACGTCTATAGTCCCCTCAGTCGACATTGCCGTGTCCCAGACATTCAGACGGCGGGCGTAACCGACACGCAGCACGCGGACCTTGCAGAGCATCGGCATTTACGCCTTTGTTAACCCATTCCTCCGGAGTCTTCTGAAATAAAGCGACGCAGTTTCTCTTTCACAGTTTGTTCCGTCAGCTCCTCTTCGTAGCGAAATTCAATTAGGGCGTAACCGATAGTCCTGCAGATCGCCTTCTTGCGCCGATCGTGTTCTAGCCTTCTCAGAAAGCCGTCTTCTCCACCCCAATGATCCACCGCCTCGAAATGTTGGACTCCTTGGTATTCGATTCCAACCCGAAGGTCAGGAATCCAGATGTCGATCTCCAACCCGCCCAATTCTGGCCCTCTATAGTGTTGGATGACTCGACGCGGCGAAAACAAGGCGGCTACAATCTTGAACAGCATGGTCTCGCTGATCCATTTCTCACCTATTCGGGGGTACCCGAGCATCTCTCGAAGTTCGTTCTCAATTCTATTGAAGTCCTCGCCCTCGTAAGCGGTGTGGCCAAGTTGTTTGCGAGATAGTAGAACGTGGTATGGAAGGTACTTCTGCAAAAATGCAGAGTAGTACATGCTGCTGCCATACGTGAACGCCGGTATAGCGCCAGTGCAAAGGTGGCACAACTCGGCTCTGCGCCGTAACTGCCGCACATGGTCTCGCAATCCCGCTTCGCTGTTGCCATAGGGCAGTAAACGGACGATGTCTTGGTCGACACTGAAAAGGCCCTCAAAGCAGGTACAGGTGAACAGCTGCCCGCAGAGACGACAGATGTAAAGGATCGGGTACGAAATCGTGCCGATCATGACTTCATCCAAATCATCCACATCGTGTGCGCATTTATCCCTATTAGCGAGTTCGAGAACCTCGCCAATGGCCGACCTCTCGAACCACATACCAAAGAAGCACACGTATGACTTCTTCTTTCTTGGAGACACCGAATACCCGTAGCCTGCCACGTGGCAGCCAGCCTCAAACGAGACATCGATTTCATAGTCAGCATTGTCCAAGAGTACAGCAATGTTGCCTACGGAAAACGGCTCCATTCGTGCAAATGAGAGGAGAGCAGGGAGGTGACAATAAGTTCGATCTATGTAGTTGATGGCCTGTAGACTATAGTCGTCGTGGCCATAGCGAATGCAGAACTCCAGATCTAGCTCATGCCTGCTGTCGTTAGTCGTTCCGGTGTATTTCAGTATTGGTTCATAAGGCACCAACTTTGCCTCTCTGCAATAGTTGGCATTGCTCAGTGAGCGCTCGGGGAAAGCACGGACTCCCTGGTTGCAAAAACACGCTGCGAGTTCGCGGCGCAATGCCTCCCTTACCTCGTGGAAGAAGCTACCCCGCAGTGAACGGGAAGCCCGCAAAGCTTCGCGGAAGGCACTTTCCGCAACTGCGCTTGGTATTGTGACTTCGTGTGTCATTCCCCGTGAATGATATTGCCTCGAAGTGCCTAACGACAATGAGGCTCCCGAATGAAATTGGCAAGCCCCGCGAGTTCTCGGGGCATAGCACCCTCTCGAAACATGGCGTCTATACTGCACGGACGGCCCAGGAATCAACACCTTGGGCGGCCCACCATCGAGCAAAGTCTCGGCTGTTATGCTGCCGAAATCCGCCCGCGGTTTCAACTGCTGCGCCACCGGGCAACCGAGGTCTTGGGGCTCGCATGGCCCCGAATGCAAGCAGGGTTGCACGCTTGCACTCGGGACCGCGAGGATCACCGCACTGCCGCGCTCACGTTGCGCTGGAAACCGGCGGCACTGGCGGTGCCGGCGGCGGCGGATTGTCCGGCGCGTGTTTGCCGTTGCGGCCGCCGCTCCGCGCCGTTGGCCCGAACAGCGTGGCGTACAGATACGGCTCGCCGTCATCGATAGCCGCACGGGCACCGCGCTTCAGCGCCGCCAGCGCCTTTTCCCATGTCTGTACCAACGCATCCCGTGCCTGCCGCGCCCGGCTCAGCGCGGCTTGCAACGCCTCGATAGGTGCCAGCGCTTTCTCCACGGCACGCGCCGCCTTATCGGCTGCGTCGCACGCCTCCCGTGCCGCCTTGCTCAAGCCGGCATTGCGCTGCAGCGCCGTGACCAACACATGAATCTGCTGCGCCTCTTCCGCCACCGGCAGACGCATGAGTGCGGCCGGCGTCGGCCCGCCACAGCCCGCGAACGGCTTGGCGCGCGACTGCCCTTCGGCGATCAATGCCCGCGCCAATCCGTCGACCGCCTCATCCTGCTCGCGATCGCGCTGCGCCACTTTCGCCTGCGCCGCATGCAATGCCGCCTCAGCCGCGTCGACCTTGGCTTGCGCCGCCGCGTACGCGCGCTGCGCTCGGTCAAATGCCTCCAGTCGCCCCCGCACCGGCCGCGTGTTGAGCGACTTTGCGGCGGCCAACACGGCACCACCCAGCCGAAGCCGGGCCCCCGGACTTCCTGCAGATGTTACTGTTGCCATACTCCGCCTCCTATCTGCTGCAGTATTTGTTGTGTGTAGCGGAATCAAATTATGTGCCTCGCCGATGCTATTGTTGTCTGGTGGTTACGCGCCCAGAGCTGACAAAAGCGTGCTCACGATGGTGCAATAGTGGACATTCTAGTGATACATCTTTGACGGTGCTGCTGGCACACACGTAGAGACATCGTGCACTGGAGCATGACATCACAAAGGCGGAACCCCGGGGCGGGTGGCTGCACCGCACGACGTTGGCGCCCACAAAACTGCGGCAGGGACGCGCAGCTTAAATGGACGCTTCCGGGCTGCAAACGCATCGTGCAGCGCTGCAAAGTCTGATTTCAGGATTGTAAAGCCAGTTTGCAGCACACATTTTAGGCATCACGAACTGAAACCGCACTTTGCGACGTTGCAAAGTCCGATTTCAAGACCGTAAAGGCAGTTTGCAGCACACATTGTGGGCATCACGAGCTGAAAACGCACTTTGCGGCGTTGCAAAGTCCGGTTTCAAGACCGTAACGACACTTTGCGGCACACATTTCGGCCATCACGGCCTGAAATGGCACTCTGCGAGCCGCCGCTATGCCATTGCGGCTCGGTCGGGGTACTTTTTGGTCTGAAGTTGCTCTTCCGCTCTGCGGGGCCACATTGCAGGGAAGAGGGACGGTGTCGCAGCGTGCTCATAGCGAGGCCATGCCTCACTTGGGTTGCGAGCGGCAGCCCGCGCTGCGGCACGATACGGCACGATCCTACGGGGATGGCGGTGACGGCGCCCAGACGCTGACGGACGTTAAGCAATGGGCGACGTAGAGACAATTCGGACAATATGAAGTCTGCAGCGGTGCGAAGCCACGCGAGGTGGTCGACGGCCGTCGGCGTAACCACATCACCCGCAAGACCCGCGGCACCCACCCCCATGTCGACATCCGGGTCTTGCCAATGCATGTATTGTCCGAATTGTCTCTACGTCCTCGTCCCCTCCTCCCGAGGCGTAGAGGGAAATGCCGGCAGGCCCGTCTGACGCCAGAGGGCAGGTCACCGAGCGAGCGGGACTCGCCGGGACTGCTTGATCTTCCGGTCTCGTGTCACCAAGGGCACTCGGTGGACGACGCTGGTCGCCGCAATGATGTCGTCCGCGACGTCGTCCGCCGGGTCACTACGGAAATCCAGCGCCCGGATCTCGCGGCAGATGTCGAGCGTGACCGATACTACAATGCTTTACTCGCGCGGTCGGCCTGACTAGGATGCACTCGTGAGCAAGCCGATTCTCGATGTCGTGATCAAGACCCTCGATGACAAGACCGCTCAGGTGCGCGCGGTGTTCGATACCGGGGCGCACCCGACGATCATCCGGGAAGACCGGCTGCCACCGGGTACGGTCGTGCTGCGCGCCACCACACTGCGGCCCCTGCGGACAGCGGCACAGGGGGGACGGCTGGACATCGCCGGCGGCACCATTCTGGTGATGACCATTGGCGATCGCATGATCGAGGACGAAGCGCTGGTCTCGCCGAATCTGGCGCAAGAGATGCTCGTCGGCGCTGGGACAATGCAGAAGTGGGACATCACGATCCGTACTGTCAACGGGCACACGAGCGTCGAGGTCGGTCGTGACCTGCGTGATCCTGACATTCAAGAAGTCGACTGACGGCCACCGCCGTCACGCCCCGGGGCCCTACTCGATGCCGTAGCGCTTGCGCTTGCGCCACAGCGTCGTGGTGTTGATGCCGAGGCGGGCGGCGGCGTCTTCGAGCGTGGTCGATTCGGCGAGCACTTGTTGGATGTGCCGGCGCTCCAGGTCTTCCAGTGAGAGAGAACTGTCGGGTGCAGTCGCCGTCGCCGACGGAGGCGCCAGAAGCCGGTCGGGCAGGTCGTCGACTTGGATGGTATCGCCTCGAGCCAGAACGACGGCGTGCTCCAGGGCATTCGCCAACTCGCGCACGTTGCCGGGCCACTGGTACGCCGGCAGCGCGTGCCGGGCCTCCAAGGACAGGCGCAACGCCTCGCGATGATGCCGGGCGGCAAGATGCGCCAAGATGTGATCGGTGAGCGCCGGGAGATCTTCGCGCCGTTCACGCAACGGTGGCAGCCGGATGCCGATAACGTTCAAGCGGAAAAACAGGTCCTCGCGAAAACGCCCGGCACCGACTTCTGCCTCCAGATGGCGATTGCTCGCGGCAATGATCCGCACGTCCGCCGTAATCGTGTCGCCGCCACCGACCCGCTCGAAGCGGCGCTCTTCGAGAAACCGCAAGAGCTTGGCTTGCAGCTCCGCGGGCAACTCACCGACCTCGTCGAAGAAGACCGTGCCGCCTTGCGCGGCCTCGAGGCGGCCCGGCTTGTCGCGCCAGGCGCCGGTAAACGCACCCTTGACGTGCCCGAACAACTCGCTCTCCAACAGATGCTCGGCCAAGGTGGTGCACGCCACCGTCACGAACGGGCCATTGCGCCGTAGACTCCACGCGTGGATCGCCGACGCCAGCACGTTCTTCCCGGTGCCGCTCTCGCCGGTGAGCAGCACCGTCGCCTCCGACACCGCGACCTGCCGTGCTGTGGACAGCACCCGTTGCATGATCGGGCTGGCCGACTCGAGCAACGCCGGCTGCTCGACCACTTGGCGCAGGACGCGGTTCTCGCGCCGCAACGTCTGCACCTCCAGCACGCGATCGATCAACAGCTTCACCTGATCGAGCGAAAACGGTTTGACCAGGTAGTCGTAGGCACCGGCGCGCATGGCCTCCACGGCCTGGGCGACGGTGGCATAGGCGGTCATGAGAACCACCACGGTCTCGGGCCAGCGCTGGCGAATCTCCCGCAGCAATGCCAACCCATCCATCCCCGCCATGCGCACGTCCGAGAGCACCACGTCGATTTCACGGCGGCCGAGGAGCGCCAGGGCGGCGGGCCCATCCACCGCGGTATCGGCCGCGTGCCCCAACCCTTTGAGGTACGTGGCCAGGTGGCTGCGGATGTTCTTCTCGTCGTCGACGATCAGGATGCTTGCCATACTCATCCCCGCGGTAACTCGATGGTGAAGCGGCTGCCACGCCCCACCTCACTCTCGAGGTAAATCCGACCACCATGGGCTTGCACGATATCGCGCACGATGGCAAGGCCGAGACCGGCCGCGCCCACGTCACCGACTTCGGTCGCTTGCGTGAAGCGCTCGAAGATGCGCTCCCGTTGCTCGGCGGGAATGCCCGGACCGGTATCACTCACCGCCAGTAATACCGCACTGTCTTTGGGTGTTGCCTCGACGCGAATGCGGCCGCCGCTCGGCGTGTAGCGCATGGCGTTGGCCACCAAGTTGGACACCGCCCAGCTCAGCTTCGTTTGATCGCCGGCGACGGTCATGCCGAGGTCCGGCAGCGATGACTCCAGGCTGATATCCTTGTCCTTCGCCTGCAAGGCAAACAGCTTCAGGACGCGCGCGATCATCTCATGCAAGTCGACGTTGCGACGTTCCACGGCGATGCTCATGGCGCGCGACCGCGAGAGATCGAGCAACCGCTGCGACACGTCCTGCAACCGCAACAAGTCCTCGTGCACCGTGTCGAGGAGGCTGCGCTGCGCGGCGTCCAATTGCGCGCCGTCACGCTGCAGCAGCTCCAGCGCCATGCGCAGCGAGGTGATCGGCGTGCCGAGCTCGTGCGACAGGGTAGCGATGAGGTGTTCACGACGGGCTTCTTGGTCGCGCAGGTAGGTGACATCCTGGAGCGCTACGATCAGCCCGGCGGGAGTCCCGTCAGCGTTCCGGAAAGGTGTCGGTCGCAGCACGTAGTAGTGATCGCGTCCGCGCAGGAACAGTGCGACCTCCATGCGCTCGCCTTCGCGCTCCGGGTGCGCCAGATACTCGCGCACCGCTGCTCGCAGCCGCAGGTAGTGCGGGTGGTTCGTCCCCAACTCTTCGAAGCGCCTCCCGAGAGCCTGGGTGCGCTCGACTTCGAGGATGGCGCAGGCCACCTCGTTGATGTGCGCCACGATCCCCGCGGGATCGAGCACGACGAGCCCATCTTCGATCGCCTCGATCACGGCCTCCGTTTTCGCCTTTTCGGCGAGCACGATGTCGACCCGCGTCCGCTCGATGGCCACCGCGGCCTGACGCGCCAGCGCTTCGAGCAACTGGCGTTGATCGAGGGGCATGACATCGCCGGGCGTTGAGCGCTGCAACGCCAGCACACCCACCGGACCGCGCGCGGCGCTCAAGGGCACGTAGAACCAGTCACCGCCGGGCAGCGTATCGGTGCCGTGTCCGGCGGCTTCGTTATGCTCCCAGACCCAGGTTGCGGCGGCGCGTTCGGCCTGCGTCAGCTCGGTGCCGCTGGGATGCGCGGCGCGGATGGTGAGCCGGCCGGCCTCGGGTAAGAGGATGATTGCGGTTGCCTGGAATGATCGCGCCACGTGCTCGACGATGATGGGCAGCAGGTCATCGATACCCGCCGCACCGGCAATCTCTCGACTGAACGCGAAGAGCGCCGCGGTGCGTTCCTCGCGCCGCCGCGCCGCGTCCGCCTGATTGCGAATGCGGGCGGTGAGATTGCTGGTCAAGACCGCGACGACGAGAAACACGAAGAGCGACAGCACGTCTTGCGGCTTGGTGACGGTGAACGTGTAGAGCGGCTCGACGAAGCAGAAGTCGTACACCAGGAGGCTCAGCACCGCGGCCATAATCGACGGCCCCAGACCGCCGATGACCGCGGTGAACAACACCCCCGTCAGGAAGACCAGAGAGTAGTCGGTCAGTGAGAGCGACAATTGCAGGAGTTTCGCCACGCTCCCGGCCGCCGCGACGAAGGCGAGAGCGGCCACGTAGCAATGCAGTCGGAGCGTGGAATACCACGTGCGCTGCACCTGCCGGTGTTCATCGGCTTGACCGGGTTCACCCGTGATGACCCGTACGTCGATGTGACCGCTGTGGCGGATCAGATCGTTGACCGGCGAGCCGTGCCACAGCTCGCGCCAGCGCGAGCGCAGGGGCTTGCCCAGGATCAACTCCGTCACGTTGCGGCGCTGGGCGTAGCGGATCAGCTCGTCGGCAATGCGCTCGCCGGGAATGGTGACTGCCTCGCCGCCGAGTTGCTCGACGAGTCGCAGCATGCGGGCGACCTGATCGCGCTCGGCCTCCGGCAGCCGATGAAAGGCTGCGGTCTCCACGAATACCGCCAGCCACTCGGCGTGACGGCGGTCGGCCATGCGCCGCGCCGCACGGATGAGGCGCCCTGAGAGTCCGCCGCCGCTGACGCACACCATGATACGTTCGGTGACCGGCCAGACCCCGGGGACGGCGTGCGCCTGCATGTAGACGCGCATCTGATCGTCCACGCGCTCGGCCGTGTGGCGCAACGCCAGCTCGCGCAGCGCCGTGAGGTTCCCCGGCCGGAAGTAGTTGCGGATGGCGCGCTCGGCCGCCGCCGGCATGTACACCTTGCCTTCGCGCAACCGCTGCAGCAGATCCTCGGGCGTCACATCGACCAGCTTCAGCTCGTCGGCGCGCTCGAAGAAACGGTCCGGGACGGTCTCGCGGACGCGGATGCCGGTGATCTGCGCCACCACGTCGTTCAGGCTTTCCAGATGCTGGATGTTCACCGTGGTGTAGACGTCGATGCCGGCGTCGAGCAGCTCCTCAACGTCGGAGAAGCGTTTCGGGTGGCGGCTGCCGGGAGCGTTGGTGTGCGCCAGCTCGTCCACGAGCACGAGTTGGGGATGGCGCTGCAGGATGGCGTCGATGTCCAGCTCCTCGAGAACCGTGCCGCGATACTCGACGCGGCGCCGGGGAATGACCTCCAACCCCTGCAGGAGCGCTTCGGTCTCTGCACGCCCATGCGTCTCGACGACGCCGACGACGACATCGACGCCATCGCGACGGCGCTCGTGCGCCGCCTCCAGCATGGTGTACGTCTTGCCGACACCAGGCGCCGCCCCGACGAAAATTTTGAGGCGGCTGCGCTGTTCCTGCGTTGCCGCGTGCAGGAGGGCTTCGGGTGATGGCCGGCGCTCCTCTTCCATGGACGGGCTCAGTCTATTGCGTACTTGCGCTGGCGCTACTCATGGTGACGCTCCGGCACGTAGTCTCTCACTGCTTGGTCAACTCGTCCAGCGCCAGATTCAGCCGCAGGACGTTCACCCGCGCTTCGCCCAGGACACCGAGCTGGCGCCCTTCGGTGGAGCCACGTACCAAAGTGCGGACCTGCTCTACGCGCACGCCGCGTGCGCGCGCCACGCGCGCCACCTGGAAGTCGGCGGCCGCCGGCGTGATGTGCGGGTCGAGCCCACTGCCGGACGTGGTCACCAGGTCAACCGGGATCGGCGACGCCGGGTTCTCTGCGCGCAGCCTCGGGGTGGTTTCTTGGACCCGCTCGATAAGGCGCCGGTCAATCGCGCCGAGGTTGGAGCCGCCCGACGACAGGGGATCGTAACCTTTGTCACCTGCAGCCGATGGCCGCGGATGGAAGTAGCGTGCGCCAGTGAAGTTCTGGCCGATCAGCTCGGCGCCAATTGTGGTTCCGTTGCGGACGATCAGGCTGCCGCCGGCCTGGTAGGGAAAGAGCAGGTTAGCGAGGCCGGTTACCGCCAACGGGTAAATGAGACCGGTCACCATGGTGAGCATCACCGTGACAAGCACTGCGGGTCGCAGTTCGGACCACATACACGTCACCTCCTCGGGTGCCACTGACACAAGCGGGTCACGCCCACCCCACCACCCTGACGAACAGGTCGATCACCTTGATGCCGATGAACGGGACGACGAGGCCGCCGAGGCCGTAGACGAACAGGTTGCGGCGCAGGATCGCCGCGGCCCCACGCGGCCGGTACTGCACGCCGCGCAACGCCAGCGGGATGAGGGCGATGATGATGAGCGCGTTGAAGATGACGGCGGACAGGATGGCGCTCTGCGGGGTCGCCAGCCGCATGATGTTCAGGGCGTTGAGCTGCGGATACGTCGCCGCGAACATCGCCGGAATGATCGCGAAATACTTGGCGACGTCGTTGGCGATACTGAAGGTCGTGAGCGAGCCGCGCGTGATGAGGAGCTGCTTGCCGATCTCCACGATCTCCAGCAGCTTGGTGGGGTTGGAGTCGAGATCGACCATGTTGCCGGCTTCCTTGGCCGCGGAGGTGCCGGTGTTCATGGCGACGCCGACGTCCGCTTGCGCCAGCGCCGGCGCATCGTTCGTGCCGTCACCGCACATGGCCACGAGTTTGCCCTTTGCTTGTTCCTGCCGGATCAGGGCCAGCTTGTTCTCGGGCGTGGCTTGCGCCAGGAAGTCGTCAACCCCGGCTTCTGCGGCGATCGCCGCTGCCGTAACCGGATTATCACCGGTAATCATGATGGTGCGGATGCCCATCTTGCGCAGCTCGGCGAAGCGGTCGCGGATGCCGCCCTTGACGACGTCTTTCAACTGGATCACCCCGAGCACGCGCTCGTTCTTGGCGACGGCGAGCGGCGTGCCGCCCGACTTGGCGATGCGCTCAGCGATCGTTGCCAGCCCGGGTGGGGGCGCGAACTGCTTGTCGTTCTTCGCGGCAACGAAGGAGACGACCGCATCGACGGCGCCCTTGCGAATCTCGGTGCCGTCGAGATCGACGCCGCTCATCCGCGTCTGCGCGGTGAACGGAATGAAGTGTCCGCCGAGGTCGGCGACCTCACGGGCGCGCAGTCCATAGCGCTCCTTGGCGAGCACCACGATCGACCGCCCCTCCGGCGTTTCGTCACTGAGTGAGGCGAGCTGCGCCGCATCGGCCAGCTCGTGCTCGGTTACCCCGCTGATGGGAACCAGTTCGGTGGCCATGCGGTTACCAAGAGTGATTGTGCCGGTCTTGTCGAGGAGCAGCGTGTCGACGTCGCCCGCCGCCTCGACCGCGCGTCCGGACATTGCCAGCACGTTGTATTTCACCAGCCGGTCCATACCGGCGATACCGATTGCCGACAGGAGGCCGCCGATCGTCGTCGGAATCAGGGTCACCAACAGGGCGATCAGGATCGTCACCGCGATCGTCGTGCCGGCATAACTGGCGAACATCTCGATGGTCGCGGTTGCCAGCAGGAAAATGATGGTCATGCCGACCAGCAGGATACTGAGCGCAATCTCGTTCGGGGTCTTCTGGCGCCGCGCGCCTTCCACCAGGGCGATCATACGATCGAGGAACGTCTCGCCGGGGTTGGAGGTGATCCGCACCTTGATCCAATCGGACAGGACGCGCGTGCCGCCGGTGACGGCGCTGCGGTCGCCACCGCTTTCACGGATCACCGGCGCCGACTCGCCGGTGATTGCCGATTCATCCACCGAGGCGATCCCTTCGATCACGTCACCGTCTCCCGGGATGATGTCGCCGATCTCGACGATCACCACATCGCCACGATGCAGGCTGGTTGCCGGGACGAGATCGTAGTCTGAACGCTTGCCGTCATGGAGGCGCTCGCGCAAGCGCTTGGCCATCGTCTGCGTTTTGGTGCGCCGCAACGTGTCGGCTTGCGCCTTGCCGCGGCCTTCCGCAACGGCTTCCGCGAAGTTGGCGAAGAGCACGGTGAACCACAGCCAGGCGGCAATCTGGCCGACGAAGGCGGGCGCGGCCTGCGCCCCGCCGGCCACGATGTCGCGCAGAAAGAGGATCGTCGTCACTGCGGCCACAACCTCCACAACGAACATCACCGGGTTCCGCAGCAGCGTCCGGGGATCGAGTTGGAGAACGAATCGCGCACCGCGCGCGCCACGATGCCGCGATCAAACAGAGAGAGTTTGGCTGCCTTGGCCATGGTGCATTTCCTCAGAGTGTCTTGCCTGCAATCATCATCAGGTGATCGATGATCGGGCCGAGCGACAGCGCGGGAAAGAAGGTCAGCCCGCCGACGATGAGGATGACGCCGACGAGCAGGAAGACGAATAAGACGCCGTGCGTGGGGAAAGTGCCAGCCGACGGCGGGAGTACCTTCTTTGTGACCAGCGAGCCCGCCACGGCCATGATCGGAATGATCATCAGAAACCGGCCGAACAACATCGCACACCCCAGCGTCACGTTGTAAAAGAAGGTGTTGCCGCTCAGCCCGGCGAAGGCGCTGCCGTTGTTCCCGGTGGCCGAGGTGTAGGCGTACAAGACCTCGCTGAAGCCGTGGGGCCCCTTGGCGAGCGGGCCGGCGAGACCCGCGGAACTAAAGCTGGCGAGCGCCGAGAAGCCGAGGATGCTGGCGGCAAGAATGAGGATGGCGAGCATCGCCATCTGCACCTCCTTGGCTTCGATCTTCTTCCCGAGATATTCCGGCGTCCGCCCGACCATCAGGCCAGCGATGAAGACGGCGAGGATGGCGAAGACGAGGATGCCGTACAGGCCGGCGCCGACGCCGCCAACGATGATCTCGCCGAGCATGATGTTCACCATCGGCACCAACCCGCCGAGTGGCGTGAAGCTGTCGTGCATGCCGTTCACTGCTCCACACGACGCGTCGGTCGTGAGCGTGGCGAAGAGCGCGGTGTTGGCGATGCCGAAACGGACCTCCTTGCCCTCCATGTTGCCGCCGGCCTGCATGGGCTGGCAGCCATGTCGACGCCAAACTGTCGGAGCAATGGATTGCCGCCGGCTTCGTTCCAGTAGACGACCGCGACGCCGAGCCAGCAGAGGATCGCCATGACTCCGAGGATCGCCCATCCTTGCCGCTGGTCCTTCACCATGCGGCCGAACGTGTACGTCAACGGCGCACCGATGGCGAAGATGGCGAGCATCGCGAAGAAGTTCGACAGCGGCGTCGGGTTCTCGTAGGGGTGCGCAGAGTTGGCGTTGAAGAAGCCGCCGCCGTTGGTACCGAGCTGTTTGATGGCTTCCTGCGAGGCCACTGGCCCTTGAGGAATCACTTGCTCGACGCCCTCGACCGTGGTCGCGTGTACATACGGACGGAGATTCTGCGGCGCGCCTTGCCAGACGAAAATCAGCGCCAGCACGAAGGACAACGGCAGCAGGATCCGCAACGTACAGCGCACCAGGTCGGCCCAGAAGTTGCCGATGGTCTTTCCGCAGTGGCGCGCAAACCCCCGCACCAGCGCGATCGCCAGGGCAATGCCGGTCGCCGCCGACACGAAGTTGTGGAACGTGAGTCCGACCATCTGCACCAGATAGCTGAGCGTCGTCTCGCCGCTGTAGTTCTGCCAGTTGGTGTTGCTGGTAAAGCTCACCGCGGTGTTCCACGCCAGATCGGGCGGCACTGCCGGCAACCCCTGCGGGTTCAGCGGCAGCACACCTTGGAATCGTTGCAAGAGGTAGAGCAGGAACAGCCCGGCGAAATTGAAGAGCAGCATGGCGACCGTGTAGGTCGTCCAGTGCTGCTCGCGCGCCGGATCGACAGCGCAGACGCGATAGATCAGGCGCTCGGCGGGACCAAAGAGGCGATCCAAGAAGGTCGGCTGCCCCTCCATGACGGAGTACATGTACATTCCGATCGGCTTGACGAGCAGGAGCAGGAGCCCAAAGAAGAGCAGGATCTGCAGTCCCCCGTTCACGGTCATGCTCGCGACTCCGTCAAAACCGGTCCGGGCGCAGCAGCGCGTAGACGAGATAGATCAGCAGCCCGGCGGTCACCAGCACGCCGAGGACGTAATCGAGATTCATCGTTAGAGCCTCTCGCAGCCAAAGACGTAGAGAATCGAAACCATTCCGAAGGCGGCGGTCAGTAGCACAAACAACAGATCGTACATCTTTTCCCCGATATTCCCCTTATAGCTGGCAGCGCCAGATAGCTGGCAGCGCCAGTCTCCGCCCCCACGCAGCCTTCGTGCCAACTGCTGCCGATGTTGCCTGGCGTGCAGCTCTTGAGCGCCTGGTGCCTTGGCGTTGCGAAATGCAGCACGCCCTCGTGCGTTCCGCAGCACTGCTGGAAAAAGCATGGAAACAGCGGGGCTTACGGCAAGATTACTGCACGGTGGTCGACAACGGCAACGCGGAGGCAGGTTGCGAACGGTGCGCAGTTCGGCATGATGGCCTGGATGCTCCTTCCGTTTTCACCGTTTGGCTGCGCCGGAGGCGGACTATCCGCGCGAAACGTCTTGACGGTACTGGCGCGCGTGCTGGTGCTGGCAGCCGCAGTGGTGCAGGCTCCATCGGCAGGCCGGGCGCAGCTTCTGCTGCCCGGCGCGGACGATCAGCTGACGGTATTTCCCCACTCGTCAACGAGCCCGGCCTGGTTGTCCGCGCAGACGAACGTCATCTTCCAGTGGCATCCTGCGTTCCACGCGAATTACAGCGGCCCCAACAGCCTGCGCACCGAGTCCGAGAACGCGACCTCGTACGTCGTGACCCTGTTTGCCGGGTACCAGCTGACGGAGACAACCGAGGTCTTCCTCGACTTCGAGGCCACCGGTGGCAGCGGCCTCAGTGACGTGCTGGGGCTGGGCGGATTCACCGACCTCGACGTGGTGCGCAACCCCAGCCTGACCAAGGAACCTTACGTCGCCCGCGGGATGGTGCGGCAGATCATTCCCCTCAGCGACGAACAAGTCGCGACCGAGCGCAATCCCCTCTCGTTGGCGACCAGCCTGCCGGCGCGACGCATCGACATCCGTGTCGGTAAGATGGGGCTTCCGGATTTTTTCGACGTCAACGCGGTGGGCGGCGATAGCCATCTGCAGTTCATGAACTGGACCGTCGATCAGAACGGCGCCTGGGACTTCGCGGCCGATACGCGCGGCTACACCTATGCCATGCTGCTGGAATACGACGATCACAACTGGGCGGCCCGTTTCGCCGAGGGCATGATGCCGACCGTCGCCAACGGCATCCACCTGGACTGGCACCTCGACGTGGCACGAGCGGAAAATGTGGAATTGGAGCACCGCCATCAATTGCTCGGGCGCGACGGTGCGGTGCGGCTGTTGGCATACGTCAACCATGCGCATATGGGCAACTACCGTCAGGCGATCAAAGCGTTTCGCGCCGGTCAGGACCCCGTCCCCGACATCACGGCGCACGAGGCCTCCGGCCGTACCAAGTACGGCTTCGGTCTCAACGCCGAGCAGGCGGTGACCGACGCGCTGCGCGTGTTCGGCCGGCTCGGATGGAACGATGGACAGAACGAGACCTTCGCCTTCACGGAGGTCGATCGGTCGGGTGCGGTCGGCGCGGATTTGCGCGGGA
Source organism: uncultured delta proteobacterium (assembly GCA_963729835.1). Lineage (GTDB taxonomy): Bacteria > Desulfobacterota > Binatia > HRBIN30 > HRBIN30 > CAVSQF01. Next base: position 60,643 of record CAVSQF010000045.1, read on the forward strand.
CGTCCTGGCGCCGCGAAAACGACAAGGTCGGCCTGGCGTTTTCAGTCAACGGCTTGTCGAACGACCACCGCGAGTACCTAGCGCTCGGCGGCCGGGGATTCATCCTCGGAGACGGCCGGCTCAACTACAACACGGAACAAATTCTCGAAACGTATTACACGTTCCACATCTGGCGCGGCGTCTTCGTCGCCGCCGACCTGCAGTACATCCGTCACCCCGGTTACAACCGTGACCGCGGACCCGTGATCGTGCCCGGATTCCGCTTCCATGCGGACCTGTAGGCGTCTGCCTTCGCGCCTGAGATGCAAGACTTTGCGAGGTAAGCGACGCTGGCTCCTAAAACGTGAGGATCTTGTCTGCCTCAGTCACCAGTTTTGCCAATTGTGGCATCGTGCTCATCTCGATGCCCTCAATCGTGTCGACTTCCATGAGACCACGCGCCTGCATGCACGAGCTGCAGGTTTTGATGCTGCCCTTTTTGTTCATGATCGATTTGAGCATGCGCTCGATATTGTAATATCCTTGCGGAGTCATTTGGTTCGGCAAGCAACAATTCACCGAATCCCCGAGAAGGGCGATCGTCACTTCCGGCGCTGCCTCATCTCCCTGCAGCGCCATCGCCATGCGCAGCGCGTTGAACACTTTCTCGCTGCCGTAGGGCGCATCGTTGAGGATCAATAGAATCTTCATTCCACTCTCCTTCGCCTGATGAGAGGCACGTCGCAGGCTGCACGGATACCATGGGAGTCGCCGGTGTTCCAGGGACGTGACCGCCTCAAACGTGTACCTGCGGGGTTGAGAGCGGGTGGTGCTTCGGATAGATTTCCAGCGATGCCGACGAGCGAAGAGCTGTACGATCAAGCAGTGGACTGTGTCGCCGAGGGCCGGCTCGACGATGCAATTGAGCGGTACCGGGCGGCGCTGGCGCTCGATGCGACTTTTGCCGACGCCTGGGAAGGGCTGTCGATGGCGCTGGCGGATAAGGAAATGTGGGCCGAAGCCATCGAGGCGGCGAAAAAAGGCGTCGAGCTCAATCCGGACGAGCAACTGGGGTACACCAACGTCTCGCGCATCTACCAGCGCGCCGGCAATGTGCCGGAGGCAGAAGCCTGGGCCGCCAAGGCTCGCGTCCTCGACTGGAAGACGCAGCTGAAACAGGATAAATGACCGTCCTGAGAAGCGGCACGCCACGCAGCCTCGAGCGCAACCGCCGCGACCTTACCATCACCCTGCTGATCACTGCTAGTTACTGCCTGGTCGAGCTGGCCGGTGGGTTCGTCACCAACAGCCTGGCGCTGTTGTCGGACGCCGGGCACATGTTCGCCGACGTCGCCGCGCTCGGGCTCAGCCTGTTTGCCATCCGGCTCGCGCAGAAGCCGCCGACCGCCACCAAGACCTTCGGTTATCACCGCGGCGAGATCCTGGCCGCCTTGGTGAATGCGCTGCTCCTGTGGGTGATCGTCGGGATGATCTTTTACGAGGCTTATTACCGGCTGCTCACCCCGCCGGACGTGAAGAGCACGGGGATGATCGTCATCGCCACCATCGGCCTCGGCGTAAACGGTGTCAGTTTGTGGGTGCTGCAGCATTCGCAGGCGGAGAGCCTCAACGTCCGTGCGGCGTTCATTCACGTGCTCGGCGATGCTCTGGGGTCGCTCGGCGCGGTCGGCGCCGGCCTGGCGATCCGCCTGGCGAACTGGCGGCTGGCCGATCCGCTGGCCAGCGTCGGCATCGGGCTGCTGATTCTCTACAGCTCGTGGGAGATCATCCGCGACTCGGTCGACATCCTCATGCAGGCCACGCCGAGAGGGATGCGTTTGCAGGATATCGAGCGCTGCCTGCTGGAGATCGAGGGTGTGCGGCACGTCCACGATCTGCACGTGTGGACCCTCACGTCAGGCCGGTATCAACTGAGTGTGCATCTGGTGACTAATAGTGATGGCGATCCGCGTGCCGTCATCGGCGCCGCGCAGCAGCGGCTCAGCGAGCGCTTCCGCATCGGGCATACGACGGTGCAGGTCGATCACGAAGACGAGTGCGCCGAGGAGTTCTGGGCGCACTGAGGACGGCGGTCAGGCCGCCAACGCTTCGAACGCAACGCGTAGAGGGTGCGACTTCGTTGGCGAGAAGTTCAATACAGACAATGGCGCTTCTCTCCTGAGGGAAGCGCACAGCCGGGCGCGTCACTCGCCACCAGCCGAACAACCGGGCTTGACAGCCCCAGGCGGACGAGAGTAGAAGTTACTTATAAAAGAGGCTGTGGTTGCGCTCTTGAAGCGGCGGCTATATCCGGGGTGGCCATCTGGACGCGTGGATGAGCGCGCATTGTCAAGAGAAAGGCGGATCGTATGAAACGAGACGCGTTGCAGGGAATCAGAGGGACTACGGGTGTGCGTCGTGCACGGCCCGGATCCGGCTGTAGAATGCTCGGCATTATTATCGGGGCCGGTCTGTTGTGGGCAGGTACGGCACTCGCGGTGACCCCAGCACAGAAGAGCCTCAATAGCTGCCAGAGCGCCGTCAAGAGCGCCGCGGCGAAGTTCATTCAGGGAAAGATCGCGGCGGTTACCACCTGCCTCCGGGCGATCTCGGGGGATATGATCGCGAATGGTTCCGCAAGTCCCTCGGCGGTGACGGCGAGGCTCTGTGCCAGCCAGTTTCGTAAGATCTACGATAGGCGTGCCAAGGGCCTGAGCCTGGAGGAGAAGAGGGCGGCCGCGATCAAGAAGAAGTGCGACCCCGCGACCGTGTTGACCATCAACATCAACGATATCACTGGGAACGCCGGCGGGCTGGCTCCAACTCCCGGCATCGATACGAACAACATCGAACCCTGGTGCCAGCGTTTCACTGGAAGTGCGACTATTGGGACGCTATCTGACTGGATCACTTGTATTGACGATTCGCACGAGTGCGCCGGTGACCTGGCCATATCCGCCCAGTATCCCCGGGCGCTGGAATGGCTGGGACTCGTCCGCCCGCTCATTGAGGGACTTACGGCGCCAGCGAGTGATCTGACAAAGTACTCCGATGCGGTGACGGCCCTCGACGCCGTCAAGAGCGCGATCGACGGAACACCGGCTGACAATGTGCCGGACATCGAATGCGGCGCACCGGTGCCGCCAGTGTGCTCGACGGCTTGCTGTTACCAGGAGTTCAGCCTTGGCGTGCAAGTTAGTTGCTTCCAGTACACGGGGGCGGGTGCAGAGGTGGCGACTTTCACGGCGAACTGTAATGGCAAGAGCAGCACGCCCCCTGGAGCCTGGACGATGAGCGCCGCGCCAGGCGCGTGTGGTAACCCACCGGATTTTCCAGCGCACGTAGCGTGCCCTCCCGCAAGCACCGTGGTCATTCCAAAGGATGCCACCTGCCCGTGAGGCGAACGCACCTCGCCGAAGCGTGAAGAATAAGGTCTCGCTGAGGGGCAAAGGCCCTTGCGTCACGGCCGCGGGCGGACGATGTTCCTGAGATCCCCGGCAACGGCGGAGGAAAATGATCTACCGCGGCGGCTGTGACGGGTCAGTGGCCTTCGATGTATCTCTAGAGCCTGTATAATTCTTTGTCCCAGACCTTGACCCAGTTTCTCTTGAGCACCTCAATGGCGGTCTTCAGGTTGTCCACTTGCATGATCATGATGGGGTTCGTCGCCCGTCCGATGAAGGGGTACATGATGAGCGCATTGATCTTGGCATCACGCAGAGGCTTGAGGACGGCATTCATCCCACCCGGATGATCCGGCATCTCGACCGCCAGCACGTCGGTTTCGACAAACTCGATATCTTCGGCCGCCAGCGCGTTCTTCGCCTTCTTGGGATCGTCCACGACGATGTGGATAGATGATACATCCTTTGATTCTACCCCGACGGAGATGGCCCTGATGTTCACGCCGTGCTTTCCCAGCACATCGGAGAGATGAGAGAGTTTTCCGGGTACGTTGGGAGTCTCCAGTCGCAGCTGTTTGACAGACATGATCTACTTTCCCTTCACGAAATATTCATACCCGACCTTCAGGGCCTCGATGTTCTTGTCTTTGAACTTAGCCTTCGCCTTCCCGAGGATGGTGTCCATATTGTCGATGATGGTTGAGAGCCGGACCTGGTGGGTTCTGCCCACAAAGGCACCGAGCATCACCATATTCGCATACTGCTCGCCCACGGTCTGCTTGGCCAGGTCGCTCACCGGTATTTCCACGAGCTCAACATCCGAGCGCGCCGGCCGTTCATCGACGATGCTGGTATTGATGAATACTTCGCCGCCCGAAGCGGCCTGGTTCTGGAGTCGCAACAAGGATTCATTGTCCATGACCACCAGGTAATCCGGCGAGGAGGCAACCGGCGAGGCGATCTCCTCATCGGAGATGGCGACCGTGCACGACGTGATCCCGCCCCGCATCTCGGCACCGTAGGAGGGGAGATAGGTCACGTGGTGATCCTCGAGCATGGCCGCCCACGCCAGACAGAGGCCTGAGAACAACACGCCCTGCCCGCCGATTCCGCTCATGATCGTCTTCTGCAGCATCTCAATTCCCCCCTACCTTGGGGGCCTTAGAGATATCCTTGAGCACTCCCAACGGGTATTCCTTCTCCATCTTCTCTCGCAGGTATACGAAGGCATCCTTGGGGGAGACCTTCCAGTTGGTGGGGCAGGGAGACAGGACCTCGACGAGGGAATATCCCAGCCCTGCGAGCTGCACCTCGAATGCCCTCCGGATGGCTTTTTTCGTGGCGATGACTCGGGCGGGGCTCGAAAGCGACGTCCGTGTAACAAAGGCGGCGCCTTCCAGAGACGCAATGAGGTTGGTGATCCTCAAAGGGTAGCCCTCCACTTCCGCTCGCCTGCCGAAAGGCGAGGTGGTGGTTTTCTGCCCGAGCATCGTCGTGGGGGCCATCTGACCGCCCGTCATACCGTAAACCGCGTTGTTCACAAATATGCTGGTTATCAGCTCACCCCGGTTGGCTGCATGGATCGTCTCCGCCGTGCCGATAGCAGCCATGTCACCGTCGCCCTGATAGGTGAAGATCACACGGTCTCTTTGCGCCCGCTTGAACCCGGTGGCCACGGCGCATCCTCTTCCGTGGGCGGCTTCACACATATCGACATCGAAGTAGTTGTAGGCCAGCACCGCGCATCCTGCGGGAGGAATGCCGATGATGCGGCCTCGGAGATCCATCTCGTCGATGACCTCCGCCACGAGCCGGTGGAGAATGGAGTGCCCGCAACCGGGGCAATAGTGAAACACGACAGGTTTGAGAGACTTGGGCCGGGTGAATATCTTCTTCATCACAGTTCCCTCTGCAGCCAGTGTCTCTCGATGATTCTGGCGATCTCCTGCGGAGCCGGCACTACCCCTCCGGGCCTGCCGTAGAACTCACAATCGATCCTGCCCTCGAGCCCCAGGCGCACATCGTCCACCATCTGGCCGGTGCTCATCTCGAAGACGAGGACGAGTTTCGCGTGCTTGGTGAGGTTGACGAGGGCCTCTTCAGGAAAGGGCCACAAGGTGATGGGCCTGAGCAGACCGACCTGCAACCCATCGCTCCTGACACGCTTCACAGCTCCTTTGGCGATCCTAGCAGCGGTGCCAAAGGCGATCACCACCATCTTCGCGTCCTCTGTCAAGAACTCCTCGTACATGGGGAGTGCTTTCGTCATGAGGTCGCACTTCCGCTTGAGCTTCCAGTTATGCTCCTCCATATCCCGGACATCCAGGATCAGGGATCTAAGAATTCTGGAGGGCCGCCCTTGAGCGCCGGTGAGGATATAGTCCTTCGGGGGCAGCTCCATGTCGGTTCTATCGCGGACCACGACCGGCTCGACCATCTGCCCCATCATGCCGTCTCCAAGGATCATGACCGGGGTTCTGTACATATCCGCCACATCGAAGGTCTTCATGGTGATGTCGAAAAGTTCCTGCACCGAGGCAGGCGCGTATACGGGCATGCGGTAGTCACCGTGGCCGCCGCCGCGAGTGGCCTGGTAGTAGTCCCCTTGGCTCGGCGCGATGTTCCCCAACCCGGGCCCGCCCCGGTTGATGTTGACAATGACCGCCGGCAGCTCGAGGGCCGCGATGAAGGAGAGACCTTCCTGCTTGAGACTGATGCCCGGCGACGATGAGCTGGTCATGGCCCGCACACCGCTCGCAGCAGCGCCCAAGACCATGTTGATCGACGCGATCTCGCTTTCGCCCTGGAGAAAGACCCCTCCAACCTCCTCCATCCGTCTCGACATGTATTCGGGGATCTCGTTCTGGGGGGTGATGGGATACCCGAAGTAACACCTGCACCCTGCACGGATCGCGGCCTCGCCGATCGCGTCGGTGCCCCGCATCATGACCTTTGCTGTCTTATCCACGGTACACCTCGATGGCGACCTCCGGGCACATCACTGCACACAGGGTGCACCCCTTGCAGGCTTCCTTGAAGAACACCGCTGGATGGTAACCCTTTTTATTGAAGCTCTCGGCTATGCAGATGGCGACATCTGGGCATACGGTGATACAAAGTTCACAGCTTTTGCAGAGCCCTTGATCGATGGTAATCTTTCCCTTTGCTGCCATATCCTCTATTTTTCACATTTCTTGTTGTATTATTGCGAATGTATGTGACATCTTCACAAAGAAGTGAGCTGGGAGGTGAAGACATGGTGACATTTGCAGGAAGGGCGTTTTGTAGGAAAGGAAGACCGCCCCTGATTCTTCATTCCCGGATCTGGGCCTCGAGGTAGTTGGCGATGCCGATCTGGCGAATCTGGTCCAACTGCGCCTCCAGCCAGTCGAGGTGGTTCTCCTCGTCGCGCAGGATGTCCTCGATAAGCTCCCGCGTTCCGTTGTCCCCTTTGTCAGCCGCCAGGCGGATGGCGGCGTTGTAGGCACCGACCGCGCCCTGCTCGGCGGCGCGGTCGTTCTCGAACTGCTTCTGGACCTCCGGCCCGAGCTGGATGGGGTTCAGGCGGCTCACGATGGGCTTCCCCTCCAGGAAGAGGATCCTCGCGATCAGCTTTTCCGCGTGTTTCATCTCCTCGACGGCGCGCCGCTCAATGAGCTTGTGCAGCCGCGCGTACCCCCAGTTGTCGCACATCTCCGAGTGGACCATGTACTGGTTGATCGCGGTCAGCTCGTCCGCGAGAAGCTCGTTGAGCTTGCCTAGTACTTCGTCATTTCCCTTCATGATATCGGCTCCTTCCGTGTTTGCCGCCCGGCTACCGCGAGCGGTATTTACCGAATTTCAGCTCCATCCCCGAAATCTCGCTGCTTGAGCAGGTCGATCACCGTCTGGAACTCGCATCGATCGATTTCATTGGGCTTTCTGGCACTGAAAATGGCGCATGCGGGATTTCCTCGCAAACTCGTAGTGTTGATTTGTCCATTTGGGGCACGGGATATGGCTTGACCTGCCGCTCCGCCGCCTCCACCCGCTTCGCCATGGCTACTCATTGCCACGAACCAGCCCACAAAGGCAACATTTTTATGACACAGCAGGCAGTGTCGTAGATACTGACTGATCGGGGCGGCGGACCCGCGGCGCACTCAAAAGCGATCGGCGATCCAATAGACGGACTGTTCGGGAGGCAGCAGGCGAAAGAAGAGGTCTTCCGCCGCGAGATCGGCTTCCGTCAGCCCCAGCTTGGCGCACAGCCGCTGCGGCGAGATGATGCGCCACATCCAGAAGACGTCTTCCACGGTGCGCAGCGTGAGGCCGCGCTCGCGCAGTTGCGCCTGCACGGCTGGTGCTACCGCGAGCTGGGTGACCGTGCCGGGTAACGCCGTCCGTGCGCCGTTGTGCAGCTGGCAGACCAATTGCGTCAGTGCCGCTTCATGGCCCGGCAGGCAGCCGTGCTCCATGATGACGTAGAAATCGTAGAGGCACGTCCCACGCGCGTACGCCACGACGCGCTCGCCGGACCGGGCGACGAGGAAATCCTCATGCGGATTCCCGGCGCAGCGCAGCTGGCCCTGCCAGTAGTGCACGTCCCGCACCGTCGGCCCGTTGAACGCCGCGTTGTACGTGTCGTAGAGCGCCATCACCGGCCCAAGATCCGCGACGGTAAGGGGCGCAATAGCGTACGGCCCGGCCGCGGAGACTTCCGTGGGCTCGATGAACAGCAGATGGCGCACATGGCTCTGCCAGCCGTGATGACTGTAGAAGGCGATGCGCACCGCAAACAGGAGCGACAGGTCGAAGCCGTGCTCGTCCATAGCGGCAATCGCCCGCGTGAGGAGCTGCGAGGCGATGCCGCGCTCGCGGTACGCGGCGGTGGTGAAGACGTTGCCCACACCGCCGACGTCGATCAGCGCACCGTTGATACGCACCTGTTTGCGGAAAACCTGCAGCGTGCTGACGATGCGCCCGTCGTCCACCGCCACGAAGCACAGCTCATCACGGTAGCCTGGATCATGACGGAAGTAGCGCGCAAAAAACTCCCGATCGTTGAACCATTCGCCGAGCAGATCCAGCACGGCGTCGCGTTCGTGCGGCGCTATCGTTCGGACATTCATCGTGTTCGTGTTCGTGAGTCCGTAGTCCCTGACGGTCCCCTCTTATCGAGCACGAGCACGATCACGAGCACGCCTCAATAGGGTTTGAACTCCCGGCCAAAGACCTCGCGGCTGATGACGATTTTCGAGACCTGCGCCGTGCCGTCGCCGATCTCGAGGCCGATGACATCGCGCAGCTGTTGCTCGATCGGGTACTCGTCCGTGTAACCGTAATGGCCATGCAGCAGCAAGCAATCGTGTAGCGCGTCGACGGCGACTTTTGGGGCCCACCACTTTGCCATGGCGGCCTCTTTCGTGTGCGGCAAGTCCTGGTCGCGCAACCACAGCGTCTTGTAACAGAGCAAACTGGCTGCCTCGACGAAGGTCAGATGCTCGGCGATCGGGAACGAGATGCCTTCGAACTTTGCCAGTGGCTTTCCGAATGCCTGGCGTTGCTTCACGTGCTCGCACGTGCGCTCGAGCGCCGCCGCCGCCGCCCCGAGACACATCAGGCCGATGACCGCGCGGCTGTGGTCGAACGTCGCCATCACCATCTGGAAGGCGGTGTTCTCTTCGCCAACCCGCCAGGCCGCCGGCACGCGCACGCCGTCGAGAAACAGCGAGCCGCGTCCCAGGCACTTTGAGCCCATGCTGTGGTACACGGTGCGCGATGCGCCCGGCAGATCTGTCGGCACGCAAAACACCGAGAGCCCCCTGGGCCCGGCGCCCGCCCGCGTTCGGGCGAAGACCACGATCATATCGGCGCGCGTGCAGAAACTGATCGAGGATTTCTCTCCGGTGAGGAGGTACTCATCGCCGATGCGCTCGGCCTTACACCTCAGGCCGCCGGCGTCCGAGCCGGCGCCGGGCTCGGTCAGCGCCAAGCCCGGGACGATTTCACCCGTCAGCATCTTCGGCAACCAGGTGCGCTGCAGGTCGGGACTCGCGTAGCGCGTCAAGAGATCACCGACCAGGCCGAACATGAGCGGGAAGTACGCGACGTTGAAATCAGCGCGGGCACACTCTTCCGCGGCGATGCCGCTGCCCACATACGTCTGCGGGGTGCCGCCCATCGCTTCAGGGATGCGCAGCCCCAGCAGTCCCATCTCGGCGCAGGCCTTCAGTTGCCGTTCCGGGAACGTCTTGTCCCGATCATGTTGTTGGTAGTGCGGCGCCAGCTCGCGTTCCGCAAACTTCCGCACCGTATTGCGAAACAGCTCCTGCTCTTCGGAGAAGGCGAAGTCCATTGGCGTCCGAATCGCGCGGCTGTTTACGGTTTCGAAAGCCCGTCAGTCATACTCCCCTGCGTATCAGAGTGGCGCACCGCGACTCAAGGGGCATGCCGTCACGGGTCGGCGACTTGAAAAGTTTCCATTTACGGGGCTTCCAGCGATTGGGGTTCAAATCCCGTCAGGGACCCCAGCGCCATTGTCGGCACTAGGCTCGCCGTGGACCAGTGGCTGTTCGCCAAACCCGACAGAGAACTGCTACGCTACACGCTGCGGTCGGGGCGCTCGGGTGTCCCGGCGACGGGGAATGAGTTGAACCGAGCGCGCCGGCTTTATGAGCAAGAGCCGGGGAAGCCCGAAGGCTCCCCCGACTTGGCGCGAGAAGAAAAGTGATCGATCACCAGCCGCCGCGTACGGCTCGGACGTATTCGGTGAATGACGTGTAGTCTGTGTGGACGACGCCCCCATCGAGGAAGGACACCGTCCACGCATAGTTGGGATTGGGACCCCATTGCGTCCCGGACCAGTATTTGCTGGCATGCGTGTTGGGGTCAGTAAACGCCAAACAGGGGACGGTACCGCACGTGCACCCGCTTGACCCAAATCCGCCCGCGCAATGGTAATCAAGTACGATGGTCTGCACCTCCGCCAGGGTGGGCAGCCGCCAGTCTTGCGCCCCGACGAAGGCCGCGACGTTGAGCCCCGTCCCGGCGCCCGTGAGAAAAGTGGCGAACGCCGAGCCGTCCCCATAAAATGGCGGAATCCCCTTGCCCCACACATAGACGTTATCCTTGTCGTGCACGAAGCCGCCGGTGGTCTTCTTCTCCCACACCAGCCCGGTCAGATTATCACTCACGGTTCCGTTGCCGTTGTCCGTGAACCGGGAACCGACGCACGTACTCGTCAATAACGCCATCGTCGATTGGAATACCGTCCAGTTCTTGAAGTAGCTGTGACGGCACTTCGCGAACGCCCCGCTCTCATCGAAATTGCTCCCGTTCGCATCCTTGGTAAGCACCCCCTCCAGGCAGGACACGTATTTCGCCCACACCGCGATGCTTCTGCTGCGGTGTTGCTGTCGCCAGCGCCGCCCCCGTCCAGAGCAGCACAAACCGGGGGGGGCAATACGTAGGATTACGGATAAATAATGCCCAAGATTACGGATAACCCTGTACACGGGGTGGAAACTTCATGATGGCGACAGCCTGCATCGCCCGCTCGCCCGAATGATTGTTCGCGATCCGTATTGCGGACAGGGGGCGTATCGAGTCGCGGTGAACGATCCATCAAGACTTCGTGGGCATCTGGTCACCACACCGGATTGGAACGTGTCCCATCGTGACGTGCCCACCGAACGAGTTGATGGCACCGATTCACACGCGCATGCCGGTGATCGTCCCGGTCGGTGTTCGTGCTGCGGACATGAAGGCATATGCGGTCTCGATGGTCGTGAATTCGCCAAGGAATGCAAAGGATTGGGTTGTCGGTTGTCGGCCGTAGCGATCATTGAAGAGGGATGTACAGAACCTGGCCTTCCCATTCACCGGGGTGACTGCACTCGGCGATGAGCAGCAGCTCTTCGATCGCCACGGCGACCGGCACCTTCCGACGAATTTCGATTACGCCCGGCATGGGCTGCGCTGCCCGCACGCGATCAAGGCCAGTTTGGTGACTGTCCTGACATCCTGAGTGAGCAGGACACGGCCTTCGCTTGCGGCCCATTCCAGGACGACTTCGTCCTTGGCACCGCCGAGGCCGACGTCCTGAACTCGGACGATGGCGAGGCCGGGTCGCTGCCGGAGAAGGCCTCGGGTGATCGTGTGGTTCAAGTTCTCGTCTGCGGCGAAGCGCATCACGCCGGCGGCGCTTTCCGGCGAGCCAGCAGCCGCTCGCGAATGCCCCGCTGGTCGAAGCGCGCCAGATTTTCCGCGCGAACGGCTCCCGCCAGTTGCTCCTGACGCCGCACGTAGGCATCCACTTCGTCGCGGTGCCGCAGGTAGTAGGTGATCGTGGCGTAGATGTCAGCGAGGTGAAGTGAAGGATACTGCGCGGCGATCTCCTCGGCCGTGCATCCCTCGTTGAACGCCTCGACCACCGTGTGCAGCGTTACGCGCGTTCCGCCAACCCGCATGACGCCATCGGCATCTTCGGACAACGGCAGCTGCTCGGGAGCGATCGCCAGGGACATTTGTTTACCTCCGGCGCTGATCATATCGCCCTGGCCCGCATTTTTCGAGGCGCAAGCAATACCCGTGGATTCGCGGAGAGACGGGACGTAGGTCGGAATCGACGGATACGGCGTATCGGACAATCTCGACTTTTTCGCCCCATCCCACAGCACCAATTCCAGTAGCCGGTCGGGATACCTGTTGTGCTATAAAACGCCCCGTGGCCAAGCCCCGTACCGTCTTCGCGTGCCAAGAATGCGGTTTCCAGTCGCCGCGGTGGCTCGGCCGTTGCCCGGGCTGCCAGGCGTGGAACACCTTGGCCGAAGAGCGGATTGAGAGCACCGCGGCGACGGAGCGGTACACGTTCAAGCACGCCGCCGCAGAACCACAACCGATCACCGCCGTGCGCGCGGCCGACACTCCGAGGCGGCAATCCGGAATCGGTGAGCTCGATCGTGTGCTGGGCGGCGGCGTGGTGCCGGGATCAGTGGTCTTGATCGGCGGCGACCCGGGGATCGGCAAATCCACACTGGTCCTGCAAGCGCTTGCGGCCCTGGCAATGGACGGAACGACACTCTACGTCTCCGGCGAAGAGTCGCCGCAGCAGATCAAGATGCGCGCCGATCGTCTCGGCATCGCCGCCGACCGCTTGCTCGTGCTCGCGGAAACCTCACTCGAACGCATTCTCGATCGCACCAAGGAGGTCGCGCCACTCGCCCTCGCGATTGATTCGATCCAGACCGTGTTCACCGAGAATCTGGCTTCCGCCCCGGGCAGCATCGGCCAGGTGCGCGAGAGCGCGGCGCAATTGGTTCTGCATTCGAAGAGCTCGGACACCGCGACGTTCCTGGTCGGGCACGTCACGAAAGAGGGCGCCTTTGCCGGCCCACGCGTCCTCGAGCACATGGTCGACACCGTGCTGTACTTCGAAGGCGATCGCGGCCACTCGTTCCGCGTGCTGCGCGCCGTCAAGAACCGCTTCGGCTCCACCAACGAGATCGGTGTGTTCGCCATGAAGGAAGATGGCCTGCAGCCGGTGCCCAATCCGTCGGAGCTCTTTCTCGCGGAGCGGCCGGTGGAAGTGCCCGGCTCGGTGGTGATCTCCAGCCTGGAAGGAACCCGCCCGATTCTGGTCGAGGTGCAGGCGCTGGTTTCTCCGACCTCGTTCGGCACGCCGCGCCGCACCACCCTGGGCATCGATCCGAACCGTGTGGCGCTGTTGATCGCCGTCTTGGAGAAGAAAATGGGCGTGCCTCTGCTCGGGCACGACGTTTTCGTCAATGTCGCCGGCGGTGTGCGCATCGATGAGCCGGCCGCCGACTTGGGCGTCATCTGCGCGGTGGGTTCCAGTTTTCTGGATAAGCCGATCGACGCGCGGACATTGGTGATCGGCGAGGTTGGCCTGGCGGGGGAGGTGCGGGCGGTCAGTCAAGCAGAAACGCGGGTGCGCGAAGCCATCAAGCTGGGGTTCTCCCGCTGCCTGCTGCCCGAGTCGTCACGACGCCAGCTGCCGGCGTTCGACGGAATCGAGCTACACGGCATCGGCTCGTTGGCGGAGATGTGGGACCTCCTGTTCTGACGAGAGCCACCCCAAGTCCCCCCCTGTTGACACTTGCGTTTCGATAGCTTTCTGGGCGAGAATAGCGTGCTGCATTAAGGTTGTCGTTGTCATGGTGTTCCGCCCTACCCGTCCGCCGAACGGCTCGGCTGCGCCGCCTCGACCGAGGCGCGCTGCAGCGGCACTGGACGACTGGTCATGAAACAACCCGGTGCACGGTTGTTCGTTCGCCGGCGGGTCAGCGCCGCGTTTGCGCTGGCGGTGCTGCTGGTCAGCGCCATTGGCGTGATTTCCTACAGTAGTGCCAGCTGGTTCGCGCAGACCGCCGGGCAGATCGCGCACACGCACGCGGTCGAAACCCATCTCGGAAAGGTGCTCGTGGAACTGCACGACATCGAGAATGGCGCCAGGGATTACGTCATCACCGGCGAGAACGGGTACCTGCAGTCGTACCGCGGCGCGACGGCAAGGGTCGAGGGCGCGCTCCTGGAATTGCGGCGCGTGACCGCCGGCAACCCCACCCAGCAACAGAGACTCGATTCCCTCGAGCCCCTCGTGCGCCGGGCAGTGACGTTCTGGGAGCAGGCCATCAGCGCACGTCCGGCCGCAGGACTGCCAGCCGGCACCGAAATCGTTCCCATCTCCGCAGGGAAGGCAACGACAGACGCGATCCGCGACCTCATTGATGACATGCGGGCTGAAGAGTGGGAGCAACTGCAACAACGTGCAGCCGCGGAACACGCCAGCGGGCGCGACACCCTACGGTCTTTCGGGCTGCTGGCCGTGTTGATCGTCGCCCTGCTCGCCACCGTCGCCTATCTCGTCGGCCAGGAGGCATCCGTACGCCAGCGGGCACAAGAGGCCTTACTGGCCGCTTACCAGGAGCTGGACCGACGCGTCGAGGAGCGGACGGTGGAGCTGGCGCGGTCGAACGCGTTATTGCGGGAGGAAGTCGATCAGCACAAGCGCGCCGAGGAAGCGCGCCGCGAGAGTGAGCTGCGCTTCGCGCAGTTCATGCGCTACCTTCCCGGGGCGGCGTTCATGAAAGACCTCGACGGACGCTACGTGTACTTGAACGACACCTTTGAAAAACTCCTCCCCCACACGCTCAGCGAGTCGGAGGGCGTGACCGATGAACAGTTGTGGCCGGCAGACACCGTCGCACAATTCAGGAAGAACGATGAGCACGTGGCGCGCACCGGCACGGCGCTGCAAACGACCGAGAAGATCCCGCACGACGATGGCATGCACGAGTGGCTGGTCACTAAATTCCCTGTTCTCAACGGCGATGGCGCCGTGAGCCTGGTGGCAGGGGTGGCGATCGACATCACCGAACGCCGGCGTGCGGAGGCCCAGTTGCGGGAGCTGGAAGCACGGGCGCAGCAACGTGAGCGGTTGGCCGACATCGGCGCCATCACCGCGCAGGTGGCGCATGATCTTGGCAACCCGCTCGCCGGCCTCTCGATGCAAGCGCAGCTCTTGCTGCAGCGCATCAAACGCCATGGGACCCTGCCGGTGAGCACCATCGTCCAGCCGGTGGAGCGCATCATTACCGAGGTCCACCACCTCGATGCCCTCATCAGGGAATTCCTTGAGTTCTCGCGCGAGCAACGCCTCGACCTGAAGGCGGTCAATCTGTCCGGCTTCCTCCAGCAAGTTGCGGCGGTCTGGCAGCCGGTCGCCGCGGCGCGTGGTATCGCACTGACGGTGGACCAGCCGTTCAACGGGCTGTCGTTCGTTGCCGATGACGAAAAGCTGCGCCGCGTGTTTGACAACCTAGTGAAGAACGCGATCGAGGCAATCGACCGCGGCCCAGGCCAGGTGGGAATTCACGTCAGCGTGCCCGGGCCGGAAGCGGTGTGTATCTCGGTGACGGATACTGGACCCGGCTTAGCCGAGACGGTGCAGGCCTTCCGTCTCTTCGAAACGACCAAACCCCAGGGTACAGGCCTGGGCCTCGCCGTCGTGAAACAGATCGTCCTGGCGCATCATGGAAAGATCGGCTTCGATCGTCTGAGCCCACACGGCACGGCATTTCACGTTGAGCTCCCGTGTCGCGGCCCGCTGCCGGCGTGAGCTGGGCGCTTGACGTAACGCCACACTTCCTCAAAAGTCGGGCGCGTGTAGATGTGCTGCCGCCGGCAGTTTTTGCTGTCTGCCCGCGCGTGGTAATGTAGCGACTGGTTCCGGCGCGCCGCGCCGGTCGAGGATGATGGGAGGCGGGAGGAATGAGTCAGATGGGAAGGGGTGCGCGTTCACGGGGGCTGACTGGGTTCGTGCTGGCGGTGCTGCTCCTGAGCGGGGCACCTGAGCTGCTTGCACGCTCCTCACACAAGCTGCCTTGTAAGAAGATCCGCGATGCAGTGTGGACGGGGCAAACGTTGGACGAGGTCGCCGCGCAGTTTGGAACCGATACCGAACACGTCATCCGCTGTATTCAGAACCCCAAGGGCAAACGCAAGAAGCCGAAAAAGTCGAAGAAAGCCCAGCCCAGCACGCCGAAAACTTCCGAGCGCTCCGCCGTGCGGACGAGCACGCCGCATCGGTAGCCCGATCCGGAAACAGCGGAACGAGTGCTTGACGGACCGCCGGGCCGTGTGAAAAAACCTCCTCCCTACGATCGGATCCCCCGTAAGGAAACCGCCCGGCATCGCGGCCGCCATGCTCTGGGGGCGACCGAAGGAATGCGGCATCGCCCTGGTAGTGGCGGCCACGGGAGTTCCCTTTCATCTACGCTTCACGCGCCGGGAGCGGCGATGTCGTCGGCCCCGCGCACCCAGAGGCCGAACCCGCTGAGCAGGGTGCCGTTCGCATCGAGGTCGTCCTGGACGACGATCGCGCTGGCGGCGAACGGTCCATTGCCGATCGCCGCCAGCGCGCCGGTCAGCGGCGGCAAAATGATCGGCCGCTGGAAGCGCATGGTCACCGTCGCCCCGCTGTCGTCACCGATGGTGACCTCAGTGGTGCGGTCGCCCACCTGCGGCCAGTCGCCGGCGACCTTGTGCACGGAACTGACGTACACCACCGTCCCGGTCAAGGCCACGCCTCCCGTCATCAGCTCCGGCAGCGTCACGGCAATAGGTGTTGGCAGGGCGTTGCCGGTGCTGAGGACGCTCCACGCACCGTTGGTGATGTCGACGAGCACGGTGCCCTCGGCGGGGTTGTCGCCGCCGCCCGGGTCGGCCTGGCGGATTACGCCGGTCGCGCGCAAATAATCACCCGCCTGAAACGCCGGCACGTTCGCGGAGGTCTCGTCATACACCATGATGCCGGCACCGCCGCTCTGGATGAAGATCTTGAGCTTGGAGCCCGCCAACGCCCCCGCGTCGACGGTCACCACGCCCTCGGTGGTGATGGTTTGGCCGAGCCGCACCGCCGTGCCCTGCGCGTCACGGGCCACCGCGTCGGCGACGCTGATCGCCCCGGCACCGAGGGTCGGGGTCGCCGTCTCCGTCGGAGTCGGCGTCGCGGTCGGGGTGAGCGTCACGCTCCAGGTCGGCGACGGTGTGGGCGTTGCAGTTGACGCCTCGGTCGCGGTGGCGCTGAGCGTCGACGTGGCAGTTGCGGTGGCCGCGGCCGGGCATCCGTCCAACGCGTCGTCGACCGCGACGATCAGCTCGCTGATCTCAACGGCGCCATCGCCATTCGCGTCCATCGCAGGGCACGCGGACAGATCCAGGTAGCCGAGCGCGATGTCCACGCCGCTCACCAGCTCACTAACGGTTACTTGCCCGTCACCATCGCAGTCGCCGACGCAGGCCTGCGCCGGAGCGCCGCAGAGCAGCAGCAGGATGGCGGCGAGCAGCCCAACCGCCAGCACGCGGCTCGGGAGGGCGCAGCTCACAACTCGCGGTGGGGACCGCATCGGCGTGGCTCAGCGAAAAGCAGACGCTACTGCAGTCTGGTCACAACGCCGGAAACGCTGCACGTGAAGTTGTTGGTGCCCGTTGCCGCGCAGGTCACGTCGGTGTCCTCTGGGACCACGTACCCCGGGCCGAAGCTCAGGCATGCTGTACCGCCGTTTGCGTTGGCGTAGGCGAACGGCACGACAATGCTTCCCGCCGTAAGCGTGACGGTGTTGCCTGCGGCGACTTGGAAGCAGGCCTGCGACAACACCAACACCTTCTTGGTCCCGGATGCGGTGCTGGGCAAATCCGTGTTGGCGATGAGCGTCACCGGGGTCGTCCCGGTGCCCGTCTGGCTGCCGGTCTTGAGCAGGCCGGTGAGCGGATACTTTGCTGAATCCGCGATCGAAACCTGCGCGACGCACAGCACCGCCATCAGCGTCAACCCCATCGAAAAACCACGCTTCATGTGTCACCCTCCCTGTTCGGCGGCTATATGCCATATCATATACAGAGACAAGAGACCGCGCGCTGGTCCCTGTCAGTAGCTGGCGCAGATTCCCGCAAACACTCGCCGCCCGTACCGACCGGTGGGGTCGGCCCTTGAAAGTAGGATCGAGCCGTTTCAACACGCAGGCAGTCTCGCCCCGTCAGCACCGGCGGCACCTACGTGAGGCCGCCGACCTGGCGGCGTATGCTGCGGCCAGGCTCTTGCGGGAAAAGCGTGCAAAGCGAGAAAAGGGTGCGCCGTGAGATGACCGGCCGGCCGGCGGGTGGTTACGCCCGCGCGGCCAACTTCGCTTCGAGCGTGGCCAGGCGCTCGCGGATGTCCAACGCTTCGTCGAGCCGATCCTTCAGGGCATCGATGCGCGCGTCGACGGTCCGGAGTTCGGCGTGCATCTCGTTGCGCAGTGAGGCAATCCGGTCATCAACGGCCTTCACTTCCACTCGCACGGCGGCAAGCCCTTCATCGACACGCTTGTCAAGGGAATCAATGCGCTTATCGAGGGCGCTGATGCGTGCGTCCACACCGGTGAGCTGGCCCTTGATCCGCTCCAGGTCCGGGGCAATCACGTCCTGGATCGCCTGCTTCACGGTATCGTACATGCCCTTTGCGGCCATTACTGTCTATCTGCCCACCGTTGCCTGGCCGTGTCAAGCAACGTCGCGTGGTGATCATACCGGCGAAGAGAACGAAACTAGCGGGACGTAGGTCGGAAGAGTCGGATACCAGGTTGCCAGACGCGACCCATGGCCCGCACGGCAGGCAACCAACAGCCTTGGCACAGGCGGGTGCTTGACTATGCATATTGTAGAGTAGTACACATTACTCATGCCACGTGGCCCGCGCCTTGATGCCCCAGATGCCCTGTTCCATGTCATGGCCCGCGGGATCGAGCGCCGCCGCCTCTTCCGCGACGAGGCGGACCGCGCCGCCTTCCTGGCCCGACTCGCACGTCTCGCACCGGCTGCCCACAGCCCGCTCTATGCCTGGTGTCTCATGCCCAATCACTTTCACCTCCTCCTGCGCCGCGGCACCGTCACGCTCTCCACGATGATGCGCCGCCTGCTGACCGGCTACGCGGTCACCTTCAATCATCGCCACCAGCGGACCGGCCACCTCCTGCAGAATCGCTTCAAGGCGATCCTGGTCGAGGACGACCCCTACTTACTCGAACTCCTGCGCTACATCCACCTCAACCCGGTACGCGCCGGCCTGGTGGCCGATCTCCGCACACTGGACCGCTATGCGTGGACCGGTCACGCCGTGCTGCGCGGGCGGCGTGCGTACGCCGTGCAGGACACGAGTTTCGTTTTGTCCCGGTTCGGCGACTCCCCGGCGGCGGCACAGCGCGCCTATCAGGAGTTCGTTCGTGCTGGCCTCGACCAAGGGCACCGGCCGGACCTCGACGGTGGTGGGCTGCGCCGCAGTCAGGGCCGCTGGCACCCCGTCGCCTCCGTGCGCCGCGGGCGCGAAGGCTGGACCGCTGACGAGCGGGTGCTCGGCTCCAGCGAGTTCGTCGCCGCGCTCCTCCACCAAGTCGCCACGCTGCCGCGCCCGGTGGCGGTGCGCCCCGAGATCGGGCTGGTGCTGCACCCGCTGCTGCAGACGGTGGCCGCGCGCTGCCGGCTGAGCGCCGCCGAGCTGGCGACGAATAGCCGGCGCCGCCCGGTGGTTGCCGCCCGTGCGCTGGTCAGCCAAGTTGCGGTCCACCGCTACGCCCTGTCGCCAACCCACGTCGCGACCGCCTTGGGCGTGTCGCGGCAGACCGTCCTGTACGGCGTGACCCATGCCCGCCGCCTGCTTGAGCTCCAACACTGGTCGCCCGACGACCTGCTCCCGTGATCACTATCAGTGACGGGAGCCCCGCGCGCCAGCCGCGGGCTGCATATCCGACTCTTCCGACCAACGTCCCCGGGGTGGAGCCGTCCCCGGGGTGGAGCAGAGCACTGCGTTGTGTTACTGCTGTCGTCGTTGCAGGCAAGCTCGCTGCCGGTGCACCCGCCCTCAAGTACAGTCAGGATCGTGTTGAACGCGGAAGCGAATGTGCTGATCGCATACGTACCGTCCGCCGGTGCGGTCCACTGGTAGGTCACGTCGGGGGCGTTGATTCCGCCGTCGCCACACAAGGACCCGCCCATTGCGTTGGAGGCCGCGGCGGTTGAGCCGGTGACGGAGACGGGCAACGCTTGGCCCAAGTTGAAGAGGGGACAGGTGTCGGCCACGGCTCTCGTGCTCTTCTGTCCGCCCACGGAACACCCTCCGATGCGGACGATCACGATGACAGCTACGGCACTGTATACCATCTTGTCAAATTACATTATTGTGAATGCACACCGCTCTGAATGCTCTGTGAATCGAACGATTGGATCCCAGCCATTCGCGCTGCGTGGGGCTGATCGCACTTCGGCCAGACGCCGAGCGCCCAGCACGGAGGTCGTCCCCGGCCCTACGCGCTTGTGCTCGTCAGTAGCTGGCGCGGAATCCCGCGAACACCCGCCGTCCGGCCTCGGGCGAACCGAGCTTTTGCTCGTAGTCGGTGTCGAGCAAGTTGTCCGCCCCGGCAAAGACACTCAGCCACTTGCCGACCGGCCGCGTCAGCTGCACGTTCCAGAGTGCGAACCCGGGGACGGTGACATCGCTGCGCGGCTGGTCCAGCTGCTCGGATGTGTAGAGGCCTTCCATACGTAACCGGAACTGCCACGGCAGAGACACCTGCAGAATGCCGTTGAAGCGGTGCGCCGGCTTGTGCTGGACCGCAGACGTTGCCGTGACGCCCAGTGGCTCCTTGTCGTGCGCTGTGGTATCGAGAAAGGTGTAATTCACGTCGAGCCGTACGCGCTCGAGCGGCATCACATCGCACGCCGCCTCGATCCCTTGCAGCGTCGCCTCCTCCACGTTCGTAAATATATCCTCGTTGCCGCCTGCGATGAGATCCCGTACGTCGCTGCGGAAGAGGTTGAGCGCCGCATAGCCCCAGGCGCGCGCCACCCGGTGGCCGATCTCGTAGGTGAGCGTGCGCTCGGGCGCCAGGTCCGGGTTGCCCTGCTGCCGGTCGAACAGCTCGCGCAACGTTGGGAAGCGGATCTTGCGACTGACGGCGATGCGCGTTGCGCCCCACGGGTCGAAATCGATGGACACGATGCCCTGTGGGTTGAACTCTGAGCGGGTGCCGACTCGGCCGCCGGTCAACACATCTTCGCTGCTGCCGAGGACGAGGCTGATGCGATCGGTGGCCCTGTAGACATTCTCCATGCCGACGCTGCCGATGGTGACATCGGGGTGGCCGAGCGCGCCGCGCACGGTGTTGGAAATGTCGGCGCCGTCGTCGCGCACCTGGCCGGCGAGCGCGAGCGAGTCGCGGGCGCCGATGTCAAGCGTCAGCCGCCCGATGCCGCCGAGTTCGCTGCTATCGGTCTTGGTCGTGACCAGCACCGTGCGAAAGTCCGGCTTATCGTACTGGCTCTGGTGCAGGTCGTAGGCGGTGTAGAACAGTCCTCCGGCAGCGGCGAGGGCCGGCAGCACACGCTGCTCGACGCCGGCCTGGACGTGCAGCAGCCGCTCCGGGTCGGTTCGCAAGAGCTGCGGCGTAAATTCCGTCGTGCTCGGCGGGATACCGAACGTCGCGTCAGAAGCCAGGACGGCGACGTGCGCCCGGCCCCCGTTGCCGTACTCGTAGCCGAGGGTGGCGAAGCCGCTGAGCTGCTCAACGTCGCTGTTCAGCCGCTTGCTGCCTTCCTGGAGGCGCTGCTGCGTGTCGGGACGGTCCTGAAAACCGTCGGCGAGGGAGAAATTGGGCGTCGTCAGGTAGCGCCCGGTGGCGAAGCCCGTCCAGCCTTCACGCGCCGCGCCGCCGCTGGCGCGCACGTCCCACAGATCGCTGTCGCGCCAAGTCGTGGATACACTGGCAGTGAGTGGCGCGCGCGGGGCGAAGGTGTTGAGCTTGATCTGCCCGCCCATGCCGTTGGGGCCGTAGAGCGACGACGACGCGCCGCGCGTGATCTGGACGCTGTCCAACATCTCCAGCGGAAAGAGATCGATGTTGATGATGCCGTTGTACGGCTCGTAGACCGGCACGCCATCGAGCGTGTACAGCGTCGCGCGCTGGTCGAAGCCGCGCATGTCCACGCGTTGCTCGGCCTGCCCGCCCTGGCGCACGTTGAGGCCCGGCGTGAGCTCGAGCACGTCGCTCAGCTCGCTCTTGTGTGCGTCGACGATCTCACTGCGGTCCACCGCGGTCTGCGCCGGCAAATAGGGATCGATCGGGCTCGCCTCGACAGTGACCTCCGGCAGGAGCAGCGGCTCGGCGCCGGCAACCGACGCGAGCATGACCAGGAGGCACACGCCGCTCAGCGTTTCTCGGCGAGATACGCAAAGAAGCCGGCCCGGCGCAGCGCTTCGACGACCAAGAAGCCCAGGTAGCCACCGGCCAGTCCGAAAACCAGGTGGGTGACCGCCGGATAAAGCCTGCCGAGAAGCACAAACCCCGTGGGGATTCCGATCCATAATTCCAGCAGCACCTTCACGGCAAACTTGGAGAGATTGCCGACTCCCCCGGCGATCACACACGCGGCAGCACGCCCGCGCCGCCGCAAGATTTCCAGCACCACATCAACGCCGACCCCCGCCGCGGCATAGGAAAGCACAGTATCCAGCGGCCCCTTGTCGCCGATACCAATGAAAGCAGCCAAGATTCCACTGAGGCCCGCCGCCGTGGAGGCGGCGCCGCGTTTCGGCACCGCGGTTGCGGCAGTGATCAACAGGGCCATCCACACAATCCCCGAGTGGCCCGGCACGCGCAGGGGAAAACGGAGAGCGAAGTTCCCCGCCACGATCAGCGCCGCGAACGTCCCCAGCAGCAACAGCTCGAACGTCGAGAAGTACCGGTGGGTCGAGGCGGTGGGCGGGGGAGTGAGCACGCGCACGGGTCCCTCAACGGCAAGCGAGCAAGCCCACCCACAGCGCCCCGGTCGCCGTGAGCAGCAGGTGATCCAGCCACGTCAGCTGCAAGCGGCGGCTCGACAACCGGTGCGGCGAGTCGAAGCCGCGCGCCGCCGCCGCCTCGTTGATCGACCAGGCGCGCTGCGTGGCCAACACGACGGCGGGTACCACCAGTGCCACCGCACTCGCGAGGTGCTGGCGCGGCTCACGCCAGCCGCGCCAGCTGCGCGGCAGCACCACGATGCCGCGTGCGCGTTGCGCCTCGACGATGCCGCGCCATTCCGTGCCGAAGAGCGTCACGAGGCGGTACGCGGTCGCAAACGTGAAGGCCAGGCGCGCCGGCACACGGAGGTGTTCGAGCGCCGCCTGCAGCTCGTCGGGCGTGGTCGAGGCAAAGAACACGGTGAAGCTGGTGACCAACACCACCAAGCGCAGCGCAATGAGCAGCGCGAAACCGAAACCGATGCACACCCAGTCGATGGCAAACAGCACGATCAGGAAAATGCTACTGCGCCGCAACTGCGCCACGACCTCCCGCCCCAAACCGGCCGTCGTGATGAGGAGGAGATAGCCTGCGAGCATCACGGCGAGCTGCGGCAGCGCCAACATCAACCCCGCCGAGGCGGCAACCGATACGAGGAGCTTGGTCCGTGGGTCCGCCCGGCGCAAGAAGGAACGCCCACCCCTCGACTGGGCTCGGGACAGGCTTCGTGCTTGTCGCAGGCGCGAATTCATGCGCCGGCCTCAGTGCAGCCTCTATCGCATCGCGGCTCACTCTCTGTGATGATCCTCGGCGCTCCCGTGGCCATGAGGCGACCCGCTTCCAGCAGAAGGACGTGATCGCACCATTCCGCCACCCACGCGCGGTCATGCGTTGCCACCACGCACAGATAGCCGGCTGCCGCCAACTGCTTGACGACGCGCCCGAGGAGCCGGCGGTGATGCCAATCCTGGCCGAGGGTCGGCTCATCCAAACACACGCCGCTCAGCCCCGGTCGCAGCAGCACGGTGGCGAGCGCCAGCCGCTTCTTCTCGCCCTCGCTCAGGAGCAACGGCGGCGTATTCTCGTAGGGAGTCAGGCCAAGGACATCCACAACAGCCCTGTAGAGTTCTTCGTCGACGTCGGAGAGGCCGAAGCGGATCTCCTGCTTCACCGTCGGATTGAAGATCTGGCGGTCGGGGTTTTCGAAGCACAGGCCCAAGCGCGGCGGCGGGTGCGCACCACTGACGTGGGCGTGCAGGCGTCCCCGATGCGCTTGCAGTCCGGCCAGCGTGCGCAGCAACGTCGTCTTGCCCGACCCGTTGGCGCCCACGACCCCGACCACCTGGCCACCCGCCAACGTGCATTCGATTCCCCGCAACACCGGGCGACCGCCCAATTCGACACTGAGACCATCGACGACCAATCGAAACGCCGGCACCCGCGCCGGAAACTCAGGCACCTGCTCGCCGGTGATTTTCGCGGCGCGCAACTCGCGGCGCGTGACGCCCTTCACCGTGGCGAAGAACGCCTCGCGGTGCTCGAAGGCCACCACGGCAGACCCGGCGCGCCGCAGCGCCTCGAGATCGCTCACGAGTTGTTGGGCAGAGTCACTATCCAGCATGGAGAGCGGCTCGTCCAACACGACGGCAGGCGGCCGGCGCGCCACGATGGCAGCCAACAACAGCTTCTGCTGCTCGCCGCCGCTCAGGCTGCGCGGATCGCGCTCCGCGAGGCCGGTCAGGCTGAAGCTCGACAGCACCCCGTCTACCCGGTCTCGAATCGCCCGCCGCGAGAGCCCGAGGTTCTCCAAACCAAAGACGATCTCGTCGCGCACCGTCGAAGTGAGCAGCTGCGCACTCGGGTTTTGCGCCACGAACCCGACGACCGGCGTGAGCTTCCACAGGAGCAGGCGCTCACTGCGCTGCCCGCCGATATCGACCCGGCCCGCCAACTCGCCGCGGTACAGGTGCGGGATGAGCCCGCAGAGCAGGCGCGCCAGCGTGCTCTTGCCGCAACCGGACGGGCCGGACACCAGGGAGAACTCACCGGGGTGAACGACGAAGTCAAAAGGGCCGACCGCGCCGGCGCTCCCGGCGTAGCGGAACGATGCGGCTGCAGCGCTGATGAGGGCGGGCGCACTCATTCGCCCGGCTCCGTATGCTTGCTCTTCTGATCGAAGCAACGCCACCCACCGTCGGTGCGCTCGACCAGCAGGACCGGCCGGCCGCGCACCAGCCGCGGCCGCACCCAGTCACCAGTTGTGATAACCGCGTGGGACGGCACCACGTCGCCGTTGCGCGAGGTGCAGAGCAGCTCGATGCCGCGCCGCCGCAGCTCGCCCGCCAGCACCTGTTCGCCGAAGGTCCGCAACCCGCCGCGCAGTTCGAGAAAGCGGCCGGCGTTGCCTGCGGCGGTCAAGCCGACGGCGGCGAGCGCCCCGATGATCCCATCCCCCGTGCCGCCGAGCTCCTGCAGGATAATGCCGTCGTGCGCCGCCGCGGTCACGGCGTCGGCCTTTTCGAGCACCTCGCTGCTGGCGCGATGCCCGAAGTGCACGACCGCGGCGGGCACCTTGGTCTTTTCCGCCAGACAGAGACCGGGATCGGAGCCTGGAGCGCAGCGGGTGAGGATATAGCCCCCCGCATCGTCGAAAATGTGCTGCGCGCATCCGTCGGCCGGAGCGTCGAGGTCGAGTATCAGGCAGGCGGGGCTGTTGTGACTGGTGTAGGGGATGCGCGGATCCACCAGCAGCTGGTGGCGCACGACGCCAACGAGCTGCGCCAGGCCACGGTGTTCGAGATGCGCGCCCAAGTCGCGCGCCAGCCGCCCCGTGCCGGGCTTTTGGCCAAGGACGTCGGTATCGTCGATGCCGAGCAGGAAGCGCATGCCCCCGGTCCTTAATCTCTTGAGGGTACAAGGGTACGAGGGTTCAAGGGTCCAAGGGGACCGACCCTCGAACCCTTGGTCCCTTGAACCCTGCGGCAATGACTGAACTGACATTTGCGCGCCATGCGACGACTCTCGGACCCAGGAGCTCAGTGGATGTCGGCGACGATCCGGCCCATGTGTGACACGTCGTAACCGCTGAGGGCCGCCGCTGCTCGGCGGAAATCGGTGGCGTGAATCACCTCGCGCAGCGTGCGCAGCCGCGGCGAATCGAAGATCTTGCGGGGGATCGCCAGGTCGTAACGTTCGTGCCCGAGCGGGAGGAACTCTAAGCCCCACGCCTCAGCGACGGCGCGGATGCCCGGACCGACATCGGCACTCCCAGCCTTGATGGCGGCGGCCACGGCGCTGTGCGTGGGGGCCTCCTGCTCGAAGCCGGCGATGGCGTGCGGGTCGACCCCGGCCTGGCGCAGCTGATGGAACAGAAACAGCCGCGTGCCCGCGCCGCGTTGCCGATTGATCAGCCGGATGCCCCGGCGAGACAGATCCTTGAGACCATGAATGCCCTCCGGATTACCGGGGGCCACCATCAATCCTTGCTCGCGCTGAGCGAGCTGCATCAGCACCATCGGGTCCTCCGGCATCAGGTGCTTGACGAACGGCACGTTGTACTCACCCGAATCCATATCGAGCAGATGAATGCCGGCCACCTGCGCACGTCCCTCACGCAGCGCCATGAGTCCGGCGAGGCTGCCCACTCGCTTGGCCGAGAAGCGGATCGCGGGATGGCTGTCCGCCAGGAACTGCCCGAGGAGGTCGAGCACGAGGTCGTCGCTGCCGATGGCCACCAGTTGACCGGCTTCGGCCGCCGGAGCCGCCGCACGTGGCGCGCGGACGATTGCCGCACAGGAGTCGAGCGCGTCGAGTGCCGCCTCCGTCTGACGCACGCGCGCCTCCGCCGCCAGCCACTGCCCCGCATCGCCGGAGTCCCGCGCCCGTTCGCGCCAAGCGTGATGCGCCGCACACTGCTCCTCCAACAGGCGGCGCCGTGTCGCGATGAGTGCGTCCAGCGGCGCGTTCCGGGCAGCCAACCCGAACCTGAGCTTCATTGGAAACTCGTCTCGCCCGCGCTGCGCTTTGGCCGCGGGCTGCTCCAGCCAGCGTTCCAACTCCGCCCGGCCACGGCGCGTGATCGCATACACCTTGCGGTCGGGACCCTGTGTGCCCGGCTCGATGCGGGCAACGACCCATCCCTTCCGCTGCATTGAAGCAAGCAAGCGATACAGCTGCCCAAAGTCCAACTGCCATTCCGGACCGAATTCCTCGGCGAGCGCCCGCCGGATCTCGTACCCATGGCGTGCGCCGCGGCTCAGCAGGCCTATCAAGGCGTGAGATGTCGCCAAGTGTTCCTCCCGTCGCTGCGTCTATAGGTAATACCCATAGTGCCTGCCACTTTGTCAAGCGCGCGTTGAAAACCTGCGTGGCGCTTGCGCTTGCGGTGGCGACGGCATAGAAGGCGTTCTGCCATGGAACGGGGGGCACTTCGGATGAGACGCGAACGCTCGCGCGTTCGGTGCAAGTACAGTCGGGCTGCGGGATGAGGCAACAGACTTAGTTGCCCATTATAGTCAAGGAGGGAACCATGAAGAAGCGAGAAAGCAGAGGGCGCGGGATTATCAAAGCCACCCTCTTCGGAATGATCATCGTCATCGCGAGTGATGCGGCCTGGGCCGCTGAAGCAACGCCGGCAAAGGATCTCGGCGACATTCTGCTCAAAAAGGGAATAATTACCGAGGAGGAGCTGCAGCAGGCGCGAGAAGAGGAAAAACAAAAGCAGACCGCTAGTGAGTCGCGCCTCGAGGCGCTCAAAGAGAAGCTACCGAAGTGGCTCGAAATGCTCACCCCGTTTGGTGATATCCGCCTGCGCGACGAAGGCTTCTACCAGGAGGGGGCAACGGCGCGCAACCGCCAACGCCTCCGTGCACGCATCGGCCTGAGGGCGAATGTCAGCGACGAGATCAGTGGCACCGTGCGGCTCGCCACCGGCGACCCCAACGACCCCATCTCCACAAACCAGTCGTTCCAGAACACCTTCACCCGCAAACCGGTCAACCTGGACTGGGCCTACCTCACGCTCAAGCCGGGCAAGACCTTCGGCCTCCAACCCGGCTGGGTCACCGTCACGGCCGGCAAGTTCGGCCTCGCCAACTATCGCACCTCCGAACTGGTGTGGGACGATGACGTGTCGCCCGAAGGCGCCACCGAGACCCTGAACCTGGTGGACCAGCGCGCCGGTGTGCTGCGCGGGTTGAGGGTCAATGCCTTCCAGTGGACGGTGAACGAGGTCTCGGATGGGGCGGATCCGTGGATGGGTGGGGGACAGGTGGTGAGCGACGTGGCCTTCGGGACCCTCGTTACCGCCACCGTAGGCTTCGCCGACTACAATTATCAGAACTTGAACCAGGTGGCGCGCACGCTTCTTAGTCCCTATACGGGCAGTGCTCCCTACACGGCGAACAGCAGCCAGAACACATCCTTGGCGAACAGCAACGATGTCGTGATGTCGCCTCAAAAAGATGCCAACGGCCATCGGAAGATCCTCAGCTACGCGTCCGGCTACAACATCCTCAACTGGACCGCCGAGCTGAACTCCCCCGATCCGCTCGGGCTCGGGGTGCCGGCGGGACTTTTTGGCGACGTCGCGTACAACAGTCAGGCTGACGGGCACTTGGTAACTTTCGCTGACGGCACGCGTCACCAACAGAATGATAATGTCGGTTTCTATGCCGGGGCCGGGATCGGCAACGCCGGCAGGGATTGGTACCACAACGTGCTCACGAACAAGGGCGACTGGGGGCTCTCGTACACCTATGCGTGGGTGGAAAAGGACGCGGTGCTCTCCCTCTTCAGCTTGAGCGAAATCAACCAGTTCTCCACGGCGGGCGCCTCGCGCCCGACACAAAAAGGGGCGACCAACCTCACAGCGCACATCCTGCGCTTCGACTACATATTGCTGCCCAACCTGCAGCTAACCGCGAAGGCGCAATTCGAGAACGCGCTGGATCGAAAAATCTCGAATGCCGCACTCACCGGCAACCCAACGCTGTTCCGCCCGCAGCTGGACGCCACGTTGAGGTTCTGAGTCGACGTGGCGATTGCTGGAGTGGGCCGGCCCGCGACCATGAAACCGCGGAGGCCGGCCCGTCCAGTCAGATGCGTCCCAGTGCCGATCATTGTGATATCCTCAACCGCTTACGTTAGTTGCCAAGATACACGTTGACGGCATGATCCTCGATGTATTTCACATCCGAATCAAGGAGCGCCACAGCCGCCGTCGCCAGCGGTCCATTCAACGAGGTGGGCAGGACACCGTCGTAAATGTGCGTTGCCGCTTGGTGGGGACTGATTTGGGCGCGCAGCCAGCCTGCCGGCCCGCCCTGTGCATCGCGGAGCTCGGCGCGGTACACGCCGCGCACGTCGAGCACGCTATACACCTGCGGGCCCAGTGCCGCCGTCCCCATTCTGCCGTCGATGCGGTCAAATGTACCCGTTTGGAATGGGGCTCCCTCCGCAGGTCTGAGCGTCAGGCGGACCGCGCCGTCCTTCCAGGCGGCGTCAACCTCGCCGATGAGCGGTGCTTGGGGATCGGCAGTCCGCCGCACGATCATTTTGTCGAATTCCGGAAACCACAGCGCGGCAATCGTCTTGTCATGGGCCTGCAGGAGGAACCGGGGGCCTCCCGTCCAGGATTGCCAGCCAGCCGGCACCAGCGCCGCCGGCAACGCGCCCGGCATCTCGTCCACCACCAACCCGAGGTGTGCTGCGTGCGCAGCAAAGTCGACACCGGGGTCGACTGGTATCGCCTCCCGTACTGGGGCACAACTGATGGCCCCACCTAGAATCAACAAGAGCACGGCGCGGCCTAGTGCGCTGCTCGTCGCTCGCGCAGGCACGGAAAGCCTATCCTTCCCTAGGGCAGCCGGTTCTTCGGAGTCGACGTTACGTCGATTCGTTAGTTGCCAAGGTGCACGTTGACGGCATTATTCTCGACATGTCTCACATCCGAATCAAGGAGCGCGACAGCCGCCGTCGCCAGCGGCCCATTCAACGAAGCGGGTAGAACACCGTCGTAAATGTGCCTTGCCGCTTGGTGGGGACTTACCTGGATGCGCAGCCAGCCAGCCGGCCCGCCCTGTGCGTCGCGCAGCTCGGCGCGGTACACACCGCGCACGCCGAGCCTGGTGTACGTCTGCGGGCCCAGTTCGGCCGTCGCCACTTTGCCGTCGATGCGATCAAACGCAGTCGTTTGGAATGAGGCTCCCCCCGCAGGTTTGAGCGTCAGGCGGATCATTTCGTCCTTCCAGGCGGCGTCAACCTCGCCGATGAGCGGTGCTTTGGGATCGGCAGTCCGCCGCACGATCATTTTGTCGCGTGCCGGGAACCACACTGCGGCAATCGTCTTGCCATCGGCCTGGAGGAGGAACCGGGGGCCTCCCGTCCAGGATTGCCAGCCAGCGGGCACCAACACCGCCGACGACGCGCCCGGCATCTTGTCCACGACCAAGCCGCGGTGTGCTGCGTGCGCAGCAAAGTCAACACCGGGGTCGACCGGTATAGCGTTCAGTCTTGGGGCACAAAAGATGATGGTTCCACCGAGGGTCAGCAAGAGCACGCCGCGGCCTAGTGCTGTGCTCGTCGGTCGCGCACGCCTGGACGCGCCCGGCAGCTCGGCGGTTGCTGATCGGTGGGCCTGCATGGTCTTGAACGATTCCATCTGGGAAACCTCCTTATCTGGCTCGGGAACCTCCCTATGTCCGGCTCCACTTCAATTTTAACGCTCGGGATTGGCTCTCTCTTCTTGTAGACGCGCCACCCCGGCGATAAGTTCCCGCCGCTGCACAACGCGGAATAGCTGCTGCCTTCCGCGGCTCGAGCCGGCTGGTTACTGGGCACCAGGTACGGAGGGGAGTCGACTTACCCTCCTTTCTCGTCGCCCGGCGCCCGCTCTCGCAAGCGATGGCGCCGGAGCTTGCCGGAGGCCGTCCGTGGCAATGCCGCAACCACCTCGAACTGGCGCGGCACTTTGAAGCCGGCGAGAAAGCGGCGGCACCAGGCCTGCAGCCGGCTCGCATCCAACTCCACTCCCGCCTGCAGAACGACCGCGGCGGCGACACGCTGGCCCCAGATCGCGTCGTCCTGACCGCAGACGGCTGCATCGAGGACCTGCGGATGCGCCGTGAGGACAGCCTCAACTTCGTCGGGGACGACCTTCTCACCACCAGTAATGATCACATCACTGCTTCGTCCTACCACCCACAAGCGCCCGTTGGCGTCCACATGTCCAACATCGCCCGTGTGCAACCACCCCCCAACTAGCAAACGAGACGTGATCTCGGGGTTGCGGAAGTAGCCCGGCGTCACCTGCGGCCCCCGAATCAAGATGTCCCCCCAGCCATCCAGGTCGGGGTTTGCTATGCGCAGCTCAACCCCATGCAACGGCCGGCCAGCCGACCCGCCACAGAGAGCCGCTTCCTCGACCGTCGCGGTGCACACCTGGGAGGCAGTCTCTGTCAGACCGTACGTAGGGAAAGCGGGAACACCGGCTTGTCGAGCCCGCTCCAACAGCCACTTGGAGGCCGGTCCACCGCCGATGAGTGCGCAGCGTAGCGTCGAGGGATACGGTTTTCCCCCAGCATCGTCCAGCATCCGCGATAGCATCGTGGGAACGAGCGACACGATCGTAACTTCCTGTGAGTGAATCGCCCGATTCGCCGCCCGGGCATCGAATCGCGCGTGCAAAACGACCCGCATGCCGACGATCGCCGCGCGCAGCAGAATCGACAGCCCGCCCACGTGATAGAGCGGGAGCACGCTCAACCAACTGTCTTCGCTGGTGCAACCAAGCCTCGCGATCGAGGCCGTGGCGCTGGCGAGGTGATTGCCGTTGGTCAGCAGCACCCCCTTCGGCGCTCCCGTCGTCCCCGAAGTGTAGATGATCGAATGTGGTTGGGAGAGGTCGATTCGTTCGGGCAAGGGTGCAGGAGCCGCTGGCATCCCCTGGAGCTCGCGAGTCGCTTCCACGGCGCGGATGTTGCCAAGACGGGCCACCAGAGCCCCTGCGGTCTCGGCATGTTCGTCATCGTAAACGAGCCAGGCCGGATCGGCATGTTCCAGCTGCCGGGCCAGCTCCCTTTCGTGCAGCCGGTCGTTGAGTGGGACGATTACTGTACCCACGTGTTGCGCGGCGTGCACCAACTCGACGAAACGCCTGGACGGCCGAAGCAGTCAGTGCAACGCGCTCGCCGCGGCCAACGTCCGCGGCGAGCAGGCGTCGCCCCACTGACTCCTCGCCTCGTGCCAGCTCCGCAAACGTGCAGCTCTCCCCCGCCTCGCAGGTCAGCGCCGGGGCGTCGGGCATCCGTTTCGCCTGCAGCTGGAGCCACGGGCGCGTGAAAGCTTGGTCGCGCCGCGCCGCGCTCATTCGATGCCTCGCCTGATCTCGATCGTGCCGAGGCCGGGACCACAAATCTCGACGCGAGGCCGTGCGACCATGTCACTCTCTGTCACGTCGTACGCGAGGAGAAAGCTGCCCCCGAGGCCTACAGCACCCTGCGGGCCTGGCAGCGCGGCGGCAGTGTGAACGACGGCGGCGCGCCCAACCGCGGTCTCGATCGAATCCGTGCAGACCACTCGTAAATCGGCTGCCACCGCGGTCGCCGCCGCCTCGATCACCCGCGCGGGGCCGCCGATCCGTGCCGGCTTGAGAACGACGACATCGCACGCCCCGGCGGACGCGTAGCGGGCCACGTCCTCCACGCCTGCGATCGACTCGTCGACAGCGATGGCAACATTCGTCGCGTGCCGTAGCCAACTCAGCGCCTCGGGAGACGGCGATGCCAGCGGCTCCTCGACGTACTCCACATCACGGTTGGCAAGCGCATCGAGGGCCTTCCGCGCGGTTTCGGCCTCCCAAGCGCGGTTGGCATCGAGGCGGATGCTCGCTTTTCCGTCGCACGCATCGCATACCGCGGCCACTCGCTCGATATCGCGCTCCAGGGACTGTGCTCCAACCTTGAGCTTGATGAATCGAAACCCCTTTTCCAGAAACTCGCATGCGGCGGCGGCGGCCGCGCCCGGCTCGGGCTCGACAAGCAAGGCGTTGCACTCGACGGGCGCCAACGACCGGGCGCCGAGCAGCGCCGCACAGGTGCAGTTGCACTCCCTCGCCTCGATGTCGAGGAGAGCAGTATCGATCGCGCAGAGCGCCGCGCGTGAGCCGCAGCGCGCCTGCCGGGCTAGGTCCCTCTCGCACTCGCTCGCCGCGCCGGCGTCGCCTCTCAGCGCGCGCCGCAGCCGCTCGACGCATACACCATCGCGGTTCAGACCGCTCACAAAGGAGCGCAGGTCGCGCTGGACCGCTTCCAGGCTATCCTCCCCCGACCACCACACCGGGCTCGCTTCCCCGTAGCCAGTGACTTCGCCGGCCCGGAGCCGGAGCAAGAAATCCAGCGCGCTCATGCACCGTCCCCCGGACGAGAGGCAGCGGCATGCGAAACGGAAGGCGATAAGGAAGCACCTCGGCGCCTGTCACATTCATAGGAGCAGTCCGATGGCAAGCAAGGTGCCGAACAGCGCATGCAGCCGCGCCGTTCCAACGAGGCTCAGATTGAGATGCTGTCCCTCGCGCTTCCACACGGCGTCGATCTCGACCCAAGCCACAGGCAAAGTGAGGAACGCCAGCAGAGCCCAGGCAGTGACGGTGAGGGCCAGCAGCAGCACACACGCGAAGGCGAGCGCGACAAGGGCGGCGTACTCGCGCCGCGTGCGCTGCGCGCCGACGCGCACGGCGCGTGTGCGTTTTCCCGTCGCGCGATCGGTCGGGATGTCGCGCAGGTTGTTGACCAGCATGATGGCGGTGACCAGACAGGCGATCGGCATCGACGCGAGAAGAGCGGCCAGGTCGACCGCGCTCCGCTGCAGGAGCACGGTCCCACAAACGGCGACGGGTCCGAAGAAAACGAAGGCCAGGATTTCACCGAGCCCGTACCATGCGAGCGGCCAGGGCCCGGCGCTGTAGGCGACGGCTATGACGGCCGCCGCCGCGCCCACCAGCGCGATCGGCCAGCCGCCGGCGTAGACGAGGAAGGCGCCGCTGAGCACGGCGCCGCCCAGCACGGCCCACAATCCGCGCTTGACCGCCGCGGCGTCCAAGAGCCCCGTCTGCGTCACTCGGGTGGGGCCGAGTCGCCCCGCCGTATCGATGCCATGGGCGAAGTCGTAGTAGTCGTTGGCCACGTTCGCAGCGATCTGCAGCAGCAACGCGGCGAGCACTGTTGCCAACGCCACGCCGGGATGGAAATGGCCGGAGCGGTTCGCGATGGCGAGACCGACGCCGACCGGGACGAGGCTGCACCCGAGCGTCCGCGGGCGAATCGCCAGCCACCACGCCGCGCACGCTGAGGCGGCGGGAGCGGTTGTCTCTGTGAGTGACATTATATCATGGCAGTCGCGGGAAGCGGCCGAAGTCCGGCCGCCGCCTCTCGTTGAAGGCGTTGCGGCCCTCCTGCGCTTCTTCAGTCATGTAGAAGAGCAGCGTGGCGTTGCCTGCCAGCTCCTGAATGCCGGCCATGCCGTCCGTCTCGGCGTTGAAGGCTGCCTTCAGGCACCGCAGCGCGAGCGGGCTGTGCTCCAGCATCTGCTTACACCACAGCACGGTAGTCTCCTCGAGCGCCGCCAGCGGCACGACCTCGTTGATCAAGCCCATCGCCAGCGCTTGCTGCGCGTCGTATTGCCGGCAGAGAAACCAGATCTCGCGCGCCTTCTTCTGCCCGACGACGCGTGCCAGGTAGCTCGCTCCAAAACCGCCGTCGAAGCTCCCCACCTTCGGCCCGGTCTGGCCGAACACCGCGTTGTCGGCCGCGATGGTCAGATCGCAGACGAGGTGGAGGACATGTCCGCCGCCGATGGCGTAGCCGGCCACCATCGCCACTACGGGTTTGGGCAGGCTGCGAATGTGTTTCTGGAGATCGAGGACATTGAGCCGCGGCACCCCGTCGGTTCCCACATAGCCCTGGTCGCCACGTACGCCTTGATCGCCGCCGCTGCAGAAGGCGCGGCCGCCCTCACCCGTCAGGATCGCCACACCGACCTCAGGGTCTTCGCGCACGTCGGCGAACGCATCGATGAGCTCCGTCACCGTCCGCGGCCGAAAGGCGTTGCGCACGTGCGGCCGGTTGATCGCGATCCGCGCGATGCCTTCAGCTTTTCCGTAGGTGATATCCTCGTACTCCTTCGCCGTTCTCCAGACGATCGCCATGGTCGTTCTCCTTCTTTACCTGCTGCCGCATCGCGCCCGGATCCTTACGCGAGACGAATCGGCCAACGAGTTCCACGAACTCATCCGCACACTCGAGGTGCACGTTGTGGCCCGCGCCGGGAATGATCGCCAAGGTCCCATCCGGTAAGCAACGGCTCATGGACTGCGCAATCTCGACGAACTTCGGATCATCCGTGCCGGCGACCAGCAGCACCGGCATTGCTGCGCTGCCGAGCCGGTCGCCGAGCCACGGCTGGCGGCCCGTGCCCATCCCGCGCAAGCTGGCCGCCAAACCCGCCGGTGTGCAGCGCAGTCGTTCCTGGCGTAGACACATACGGGTGTGGGGCGGAAGGCGTCGTTCGGTCCACAGTGTCGGCACCGACTCCCAGCGGTCGACGAACGCCTCGATGCCGTGATCCAGGGCAAAGCGGGCGAGCGCCTCGTCGGATCGTCGTCGCGCTTCACGCTCCGCCTCCGTCGCCAACCCAGGGCTGGCGCTTTCGAGAACCAAACGCCGCACCCGCTCCGGCCTCGTCAACGCGAAGTACAGAGCCAAGCGGCCGCCCATGGAGTAGCCGATCAGCGTCGCGGGACCCACACGAAGGGCATCCAGGCTCGACGCCAGGGCCGTGGACGCGCTTTCCATCGAGTACGCCCCGGCGTCGGCTTCGAAATCGCTTTCGCCGTGGCCCGGCAAATCGACGGCCACGCAACGACCGATCGAGGCCAGCGCCGGCACGACCGCGTCCCAGCTCCGGTGACTGCCCGTGAAGCCGTGCAACAGAACCAACGGCTCGGCGTCGCAAGCGACAACGCCGCAAGCGACAACGCCGCAGTACTCCGCGACCGCCAAGCTGCCAGTTGACGTTGCGATCCTGTGCAGATGCCATCCCGGAAGCGCCGCGGCGTGTGTGTCCGTCATGCCGCGGCCTCCGCCGCCGTGCGCAATCGGCGCAGTGCGATCGCGACGATCTCCTCGTGCCGCTCGTAGTTACGGGCACGGTCCGTGACGACCTCGACGACCGTGAGTTCCGGTTCGCTGCACCCTTGCCCGACTGCCCTGTCGAACTCGGCCCACGTGGTCACGCGCGCGAAGCGCCCTTTACACATGCGAACCGCGGGCTCGAGGTCGAGACCGTGCGGGGTGGCGAAGTAGGGTTCGAACGTCGGGCCGAGTCGCGACTGCGGCAAGAAGGAAAAGATGCCGCCGCCGTCGTTGTTGACGACGATCACAACGAGGCCGAGGCCGTGGCGCGCCGCAATCTGCAGCCCACCGACGTCGTGCAAAAAACTCAGATCGCCGACGATCAGAGCCGCCGGACGCCGCTCGACCGCGGCCGCACCCAGCGCTGTCGACACCACCCCGTCGATCCCACTCGCGCCGCGATTGCCGAGCACCTCGATGTCCTTCCCGCAGCTCGGTACAAAGGTGTCCAGATCCCGCACCGGCATGCTGTTGCCGATGAAGAGGATGCCGCCATGCGGGAGGAGCTTCGTCACCTCGACGGGGATACGCCCTTCGAACATCTCGGCGTCGGAGCCCAGTGCGGCATCCATCGACTCGCGGATGATTGCAGAGGAGCGGCGCCACTCGTCGAGCCAGGTGTGGGCCGAACCCACGGCGCGACGGGAAGACAGGAGACCGGCCAGGGTATCACTGAACGCCTCCGCCTCGGCGTGGATGATCTCACTCGTAGTGAAGAGCGGGTCGGGCCAGGTCCGCGGCGACGCGACGAGCAGATGGTGCCCGGGCCCTGCCGTTTGTAAATACCGCTGCAGCGGCTTTGACGTCGGCAGGCCCCCGAATCGCAGCACGACGTCGGGAGGATGCTGTACGCAAAACGCATCGCTGCGGAGAAAGACGTCGTAGCCGTCGACGACGTTAGTACGATCGTGGCGGCCATGGCGCATGCCGGACAGCGGGTCTGCGAGGATCGGCCAGCCCAGCATCCGCGCCAGCCGGGCGACGGGCGCAGCGTCGCCTCGGGCTCCGATGCGGGGACCGCAGACGATCAGGCCCCGAGGCGTCGACTGGAGTTGATGGGCAATCCGTTCGAGGACCGCCGGCGTCGCGCAGGTGGATGTCGGATCGACGATGCTCCACGGCCTCCCATCGCTTCGCCCCCCTGTGGCCATTCGCTGCGCGGACGACGCGGCGTCGGGATCCAGAAGCGGCTCACGGAAGGGAACGTTGAGGTGGACTGGACCGGCGGGCGGCGCGGAGGCGATCCAGACGGCACGGCACGCGATCGTCCGAAAGTACACCTCAGCATCGGCAAACCCGTCTGGGACCGGCGTGTCGGCACTCCATCGGGCGTGGCTCGCGAACAGGCCCGCCTGGCGAATCGTCTGGTGCGCGCCGCAGTCGCGCAGCTCGGGCGGGCGATCCGCGGTAATCAGGATGAGCGGGATCTCCGACAGGGACGCTTCCGCCACCGCCGGTGAGAGGTTGGCCGCTGCCGTGCCCGACGTACACACGACGGCAACCGGGCGTCCTGACACCCGCGCCATACCGAGCGCAAAGAACGCGGCGGAACGTTCGTCGGTAATCGTCCACGTCCGGATGCCCGCCTCCTTCGACAGGGCGAGCACGAGAGGGGTCGACCGCGAGCCGGGCGCGACACAGGCCTCCCGCACGCCCGAGCGCGCGAGTTCTTCGATCAGGGCTTCCGCAGCCATCGCATTGGCGCGTGCGACGTCGTTCATCCTGCGAGCTCCGCCGCCCGCAGCGTCGGCGCGACAGGCACATCCTTGCCGGTGGGCCATCGACCTGTTACCGCGTCAACCATCGCCCGCATCTTGATCTCCGTCTCCTCGAACTCCGCGACGGGATCCGACCCGGAGACGATGCCGGCACCGGCCCAAACGGTGATATCCCGGTCCTTGGCCAAAGCCGCGCGAAGGGCCACGGCGAAGGCCCCGTCACCACTGCCATCCATCCATCCAACGGCGCCCGTGTACCAGCCGCGATCCGGTTCCTCCGCCTCGATCAGGGCGCGCGCACACTGGCGCGGCACGCCGCACACGGCCGGTGTCGGATGCAGCAGCTCCGCCAGATCGAGGCAGCTGATCGATGATCGCAGGTGCCCCGTGATGGCGGTGTGGAGGTGATAGGCCTCCGGCAACGCGATCAGGCCGGGCTGCGGAGCGACTCGAAGCGAGCCGGCGACCGGTCGCAGCGCTTGCTCGATTCCGAGGATGACCGCGGCGTGCTCCCGCTGATCCTTCGCGGAACGCAGCAGGCATGCGGCGTTCTCGCGATCTTCCCGCTCATTTCCCCCGCGAGGAGCCGTGCCGGCCAAAGCCTGGGTTTCGAATCGTCCACTCTGGAGACGAAGCAGAAGCTCGGGTGTCGAACCGAAGAAGTGACTGCGGCCGGGAGACACGCAGAACGTAAAGCACCCCGGACGCGAATCGCGCAGCTGCGCGGCAATGGACAGCACGGAGATCTCGCGCGCTGCCGTCCAGGTCCGATGCCGCGCCAGGACGACTTTCGTGATCGCCCCCGCTTGCACCATGGATAGCGCCCGCTCGGCGCGGCTCAGCCAGTGTTGCCGGTCGCCGGTCTCTTCCATCCCCGGCGCGTCCGATCTCGAGCGTTCGTTCACGCCAGCCACCTCCGGAGCCGCTTGCCGGTCGGCCGATGGAGACGCGCAGGAGGAGACTCGGATCGACCAGCACCTGCCGTCTTTCAGCAACCACATCTGCTCCGGCAAGAAGAGCCAGCACGAGGGGAACTCCCGCCACAGCGACGAGACCGGATCGTTCGAGTCAAAGGCAAAGCCACCAACGAACCTCGGGCGCGGTGCGTCGGCGCGACTCGATTGCTCTCGGGGCATAGTGCGGGCAAGCACCTCGAGCGCCGCACGCCCCGCCTTTCGGATCCGGTCCGGCCCCGTGGTGCGAATCGTGTGGGCGGCACCGACGGCGAGCACCGCCTCTCCGCTCAGCGGATGCTCCCAGTAGAACAGCGGCGCGTGGCGCGCCGCGGAGCGTTGCGCGGCGAGACCGAGGAGATCGTGAACACCGCTCACCCTCTCCACCGAGTACGTGTGGCGGCACGGGGTTTGGCCGAGCACCTGCCTACCCCCGGGTGGCCGTCACCAGCTGGGCAACGCCGCCGGTGAGGCGCGTTTTCGCAAGCTCCCGGAACCCGGCGTTCCGGAGCATCGCCTCCAGCTCCTCCGCGCGCGGCAAGTAGGCGATCGAGGAGGAGAGGTACGCGTATGCATACTTCTGCGATAGGATGCCGCCGAGGAAGGGAATGATGCGTCCGAAGTAAAGGTCGAAAGCCATCTTCAGCAGTCCCGAGGACGGCACGTCAACCTCGAGCACGGCGAGTCGCCCCCCCGCCCGAAGCACCCGCGCACTCTCGACGATCGCGTCGCGGATCGAGGTGAAGTTGCGCAGCGCAAATCCCGTCACCACGGCGTCACAGCACGCATCGCGCAACGGCAGGCGCTGCGCGTCCGCCCGCGCCAGTGCCTCCCCGCCCGGGCGCTGTTGCGCTTGCTGTAACATTCCGGCGGAGACATCCACACCGACGCCCCTCGCCCCAACCGCGGCAACCGCGGCGACGAAATCGCCCGTGCCACAACCGAGGTCGAGCACACGCTCGCCGGGCTGCAAGCGGAGCGCGGCGATCGCCTTGCGCCGCCAGCGCCAATCCATGCCGAAGGTCATCAGGTGGTTCATGAGCTCGTAGCGCGGGGCGATGCCGTCGAACATCTGCTCGACGAAGCGGCGTTTCTGCTGCGGTGCGGGCAGAGTCATCGCCAGCGAAAGCCGATTCGGGTGCGCGCCGTCGCCTTCAATGCGACCTGCAACTCGCTTTTCTCGCCGCTCTTCTTGAGCCGCTTGAGGGCGCGGTTGACGAGAACCCGCTGGAAGTGGTGCGCTACCAAAGCGGTGACAACGGGCAGCAGATCGCGGAATGCCTCCGCGACGGCTTCGGGGTCGGCGGCGCCCCCCGGGCTCGCCTTGCGCACGTGCTCGTCGAATAGATCGATCGCTTCATCGACTGTCTTACGCACCGCGCGATCGTGCCGCAGGGCAAGAGCGAGCAGCCGCGTGATCGGAAAGCCGTACTTGAGGAGCTTGACGGCGCCGCGCCCGACCTCGAAATCCGCCTGCGAGTAGAGCCGGCGTCCCGCGGCATCCGCGACCTCGGCGTCGACGAGCCCCGCCTTTTCAAGCGACGCGAACAGCGCGCGCGGCAGGTCGAGGCGCTGCGCCAGCTCGTCGGCCGAGTAGTGCGGACCTGCC
Organism: uncultured delta proteobacterium; assembly: GCA_963729835.1. Lineage (GTDB taxonomy): Bacteria > Desulfobacterota > Binatia > HRBIN30 > HRBIN30 > CAVSQF01. The sequence goes on from CAVSQF010000045.1 coordinate 100,809, forward strand.
GCCTCGCTCTCGATCGCCGTCAGGAGCAACCGGTCGCTGGCGCTCACGTCCCCCGCTTCGAGCAACGCCGCAATGGCTTTGAGAGAGAACCCACGCTCGGTCATGCCCTGGATGCGACTCAGCCGATCCACGTGCGTATCGTCGTAGACGGCGCGACGCCCGGCGCGACGGGGAGGGTGAAGAAGACCGAGTGATTGGTAGTAGCGAATCGTATCGACCGACAGCGCCGCGACACGCGCCAGCTCGTCCACCTCGTATTCCATGAGTCCGGACTCTTAGAGTAATTACTCATACAATACAAGCCGCCGGTTGCCGGCCCGCCCCCTCAGCGGCTCGCCGGTTGGCTTGCCGCAGCGGCGGCGCTTGCTACGATCGTCGCCATGCGAATCGTGAACGCTGGCTTCCTCTCCGCATCCGCGTCCGCTGCTGCTCCCTGCGTGGCCAAGCCGCCGCAGATCCATCAGCTTGACGGCGAGTGCTTAAGATGACTGGTCCGGACTTCCGGAGCATGATGGCGATCGAGCCGCACGGGCCGGACACCTTCGTGGCCACGGGCCCGCGTTACCCGTGGGGCGGGCTCTACGGGGGACAGATCGTTGCGCAGGCACTGCGTGCCGCCTCACTCACCGTCGATCCGACTTACCAGGTGCACTCGCTGCACGCCTACTTCATCCGCCGGGGCGATGCTGCGGAACCCATCCGCCTCGAGGTCGACCGCATCCGCAACGGCCGCAGCTTTCTGACGCGACGCGTGGTCGCGCGCCAGGCCATCGGCGCCATCCTCAACCTGTCAGCGTCGTTCCATCTGCCCGAACTGGGCGCCGAGGTGCAGACGGAGGACATGCCGCGCGTCCCGACGCCCGATCAGCTCGACCACAATAGTTGGAGTCCGTTCATCGAACGCCGCCTGCTGCGCGACGACATTGCGCCGGGTCGCGTCGGCGCCTGGATGCGACTCACCGAGGACCTCGGCGACGATCCTCTCCTGAACGCCTGCGCGGTGGCCTACCTCTCGGACGATCTGCCGACCGACGCCGTGGTCGCGCGCCACCCGGATCGGCCGCCGCGCGCCGCCGCGGAGCGCAGGTTCTGGAACGCCAGTCTCGACCATGCCATGTGGTTTCACCGTCCGACGCGGGTGCACGAATGGCACCTGCACGACTTCAGCTGCCGCGGGCTCGTCGGCGCGCGCGGCTTGTCCGTCGGCTCCATCTTCGATCACGCCGGCCGCCAGATTGCGACGGTGTCACAGGAAGTGCTCATCCGCCCAGTCCGCACCACCTGAGCCCGACGGTCCTTCTGGAACCAGCGCCCTCCTCACGCCCGCGTTCGTCAGTTCACAAGCCGTCAGCGCGCGGGCCGACGCCTTGACAACCTTGCCGGCATCCTTTACACACTTTTCATACATGAACGTCTCTCGCAGCGCACGCGGGTTGTCTCTGTTGCTGGGGCTGTTGCTTCTGGGCCCGCCCGGTGCGTCTGGGGGAGCGTAGGGATAATACGCAACCGAAGGCGCCACGGGCGGGCGATCTGTCCGTGGCGGAGAACTCCAAGACGAAGGGCCGCGGGCAGATTCCCCGTGGCCCTTTGTTGTCTGGAGGTACGAAATGACAGCAGAACGAGACACGCTCCGGACGGACACGGTCCGGATATTCGATACGACGCTGCGCGACGGTGAGCAGTCACCCGGCGCAACGATGAACGTTGAAGAGAAGGTCCTCATCGCCCGACAACTCGAGAAACTGCGCGTGGACGTCATTGAGGCGGGCTTTGCGGCCTCGTCACCCGGTGACTTCGATTCCGTCGCGCGCGTTGCCGAAGCGGTGAGCGCACCCGTGGTGCTGAGCTTGGCGCGCACCCGAGAAGTCGACATCCAACAGGGGCTGAAGAGCGTGGAGAAAGCCAAGCATCCCGGCATCCACATCTTCATTGCTACCTCCGACATCCATCTCGAACGCAAGCTGATGATGAGCCGCCGGGAGACCATCGACGCGGCGTGCTGGGCGGTACACTACGCGAAGAAGTATCTCGATTACATTGAGTTCTCCGCCGAGGACGCCTCGCGCAGCGACCGCGAGTACCTGGTCGAGGTGTTCGCCGAGGTGATCAAGGCGGGCGCCGTTGTCCTGAACGTACCCGACACTACCGGGTACGCCGTGCCCGAAGAATTCGGTGGGCTCATCCGCTACCTGATCAGCAACACGCCGGGCAGCCGAGCAGGTCACTTGGAGCGCGCACTGCCACAACGACCTCGGCATGGCCGTGGCGAACTCACTGGCGGCGGTGCGCAACGGCGTTCGCCAGGTCGAATGCACCATCAATGGCATCGGCGAACGCGCCGGGAACACGTCGATGGAAGAAGTCGTCATGGCAATCAAAACGCGCAAGGACTTCTTCGATCTGCATACCAACATCGCGACCGAGCAAATCTATCCGGCGAGTCGCCTGCTGTCCCAGGTCACCGGGCTCGTCGTGCCGGCCAACAAGCCCATCGTGGGCGACAATGCGTTCGCGCCACGAGGCCGGAATCCATCAGGATGGGGTGCTGAAGGATCGGCTGAATTACGAGATCATGCGCCCCGAGTCCGTCGGCATCAGCAGCAACAAGCTGGTGCTCGGCAAACATTCCGGGCGGCACGCCTTTGCCGAGCGACTCAAGCAACTGGGCGTCGAGCTCTACGAGGTCGACATGAACAAGGCCTTCGAGCGCTTCAAGGCCCTCGCCGACTTGAAGAAGGACATTTACGACGAAGATCTCCTGGCGATCGTCACGGAGCAGATGGTCCGCGTGCCGGATCGCTTCGAGCTCTTGGATCTGAACGTCACCTCGGCGAGCAATACCCTGCCGCATGCCGCCGTCCGGCTGCGGGTCGACGGCGAGCAACGGCAGGATGTCGGCACAGGCGACGGCATGGTGGACGCCTGCTACAAGATCATCTCGAGGATCGTCGGGATTACGCCGAAGCTGGAGCGCTACGCGGTCAAGGCCATCACCGGCGGCACCGACGCACTCGGCGAGGTCTCGTGCCTGATCAGCCATGAGGGGATCACGGCCACCGGCCAAGGCGTGCACAGCGACATCATCCAAGCCAGCGCGCTGGCGTACGTGAACGCGCTGAACAAGCTGCGTACCAACGGCAAGCCGCCTACCGGCGGCTTGCCGGAGAGAAGGGCCGTGAGAGGGAGGAGTCGACGGTGAAAATTCTGATACTGCCCGGTGACGGCATTGGCCCGGAAGTGATGGCGCAGGCGAAACACGTACTGGGGGCGTGTGGCGCGCGCTTCCATCTCGACTTCGTCTTCGCCGAAGCGATTGCCGGTGGCGCGGCGATCGATGCGTTCCATACCCCATTGCCTGCCGGCACTTTGCATCAGGCGCTCGCGTCGGATGCCGTCCTGCTAGGCGCGGTCGGCGGTCCGAAGTGGGATGACCCCCGCGCCAGCGTACGCCCGGAACAGGCGCTGCTGAGCTTGCGCAAGGAGCTTGGCCTGTTTGCCAATCTCGCGGCCGGTACGGGTCTTCCCGGAGGTGCTCGGGGCCGCGCCGTTCGCGCCGGAGATTCTGCGCGGCGTCGACCTCGTCGGTCGTGCGCGAGCTGACGGGTGGCATATACTTCGGCCAGCCAAGCGAGCAGCGCCACGGCGCCGACGGCCGCGAGGCGGTCGACACGTTGCTCTACACCGAAGGGGAGATTGTGCGGCTCATGCGCAGTGCCTTCGAGCTGGCACGGCAGCGACGCAAGAAGCTGACATCCGTCGACAAGGCGAACATCCTGTCGTCCTCGCGGCTGTGGCGTCAGGTGGCGCACGAGGTGCGTGAGGAATATCCGGACGTCGGAATACGAGGACATGCTGGTCGATGCGATGGCGATGCATCTGCTGCGCCGCCCGCGTGACTTCGACGTGATCGCCACGGAGAACTTGTTCGGGGACATACTCACGGACGAGGCGTCGATGTTGGCCGGATCGATGGGCCTGTTGCCGTCCGCCTCGCTGGGCGAAGCGAAAAACAGCCTCGGGTTGCCACGCGGGATGTATGAGCCGATCCACGGCAGCGCCCCGGACATTGCAGGTCACGATCGCGCCAATCCGCTGGCGGCGATCTTGTCGGCAGCCCTGCTGCTGCGTCACTCGTATGGGCACGCTGAGGCGGCCGAAGCCATCGAGGTGGCAGTGGCCGGTGTCCTGGCGGATGGCTACCGGACCGTCGACATTGCGCAGCCCGACATGCCGAACCGTTGGCTGCCGCGAGATGGGCGTGCTGGTCACGCAACGTATCGCGCCATGAAGAAGACCGCCTATTCCATCGCGGTGGTTGGGGCCACGGGCCTGGTCGGCGGCGAAATCGTCGCGGCGCTCGAGCGGCGCCGGTTTCCGGTTGCTGATCTCCGGCTGTACGCCTCTTTGCGTTCAGCTGGTGATACCGTGCGGTGCGGGAATGTCACTGCGCGCGTCGAGTTGCTCGACAACGCGCACTTCGAAGGTACCGATCTGGTGTTCCTCGCGACGCGAGAGCAGCTGAGCGCCAAGTGGATTGGGCGCGCCACGGAGGACGGTGCCGTGGTGATCGATGCCAGCCAAACGTTCGGGGCGGACGCCGATGTGCCGATCGTGGTGCCGGAGGTGAATGCGTCCGGCGTCGCAGACTACGTGAATCGCGGCCTGATCATCAGCCCCGACGCGCCGGCAACCGCGCTGGCGGTGGTCCTCAAGCCCCTCCAGTCACTGTCTGTGATGAGACGGGTGGTTGCCACGACGTACGAGCCGGTCTCCGGTGGCGGGCGGGCCGGCATCGAAGAGCTGCAGCGCCAAACGATCGATCTCATGAGCGGCCGCAGCGTCGAGCCGGAGGTGTTTCCGCGCCGCATCGCCTTCAATATCGTGCCGCAGGTTGGAGAGTTCCTCGCGGGCGGGAGTTCTGGCGAAGAAGCGCAGACGGTTCGCGCCGTTCGCCGCCTGCTCGGGGACGAGGAGCTGCCGCTGAGTCTCACGCGCGTACGTGTCCCACTCTTCTACGGCACGGCGTTGGCCGTGAACGTCGAGACCGCCGAGAAGGTGACGGCGGCCGAGGCGACCGAGGTTTTCCGCGCCGCGCCAGGCATACTCGTGCAGGATGACGCCGCGAACGCCACCTACCCGACCCCTGCGGACACCGTCGGGGAAGACGCACTCATTGTCGGGCGCATCCGTGAAGACGAGGTGCTCAACACCCTGGACCTCTGGGTCACGATCGACAACCTCCGCAAAGGCTCAGCGGTGAATGCGGTGCAGATTGCCGAGCTGCTCATCCGCGACTATCTGTGAGCCCGGCGGCGGGCGCCTCTCCCGCTCCCTTGCCACGATGCAGCGCAAGGGCTACCAGGAGCGCCATGGAAAGCCTTCGGTTCACGGGGTCACTAGTGAGACTGATGAGGTGCGCCGTCATCGCGGCGTTTGCGGCATTGTTGGCTGGTTCGACCGACGCACAGGAACCGAAGGCTGCGACCAAAACTGCTGCAGCCGAGCCGCCGAGCACTGTGACGGTCTTTGCGGCCGCCTCGCTCACGGCCGCGTTTCAGACGATGGCGACCGCATTCGAGCAAGCACATCCAGCCGTAAAGGTGGAGCTGAATTTCGCCGGGTCGCCGACCCTGGTGCAGCAAATCCAACAAGGGGCGCCGGCCGATGTGTTCGCCTCGGCCGACGAGGTCAACATGCAGAAGCTGGTGGTGAGTGGTGAGGTCGCGGGTGTACCCGAGCTCTTCGCGCACAACACGCTGCAGATTGTGGTGGCAGCCGGAAACCCGAAGCGCATTACCGGCCTCGCGGATCTGGCGAGGCCCGGCCTCATCATTGCGCTGTGCGGCCCGACGGTCCCGTGCGGGCGTTACGCCAGCGAGGCGTTTGGCAAGGCCGGCCTCGCCGTGCCGGCGGCCAGCCAGGAGCTGGACGTGAAAGGGGTCGTAACTAAGGTCGCGCTGGGCGAGGCCGACGCGGGGATTGTCTATGTGACCGACGTGCGGGCCGCGGCCGGCAAGGTGGAGGGGGTGGACATTTCCGAGGCCTTTCGCGTCGTCGCCCGCTATCCGATTGCGGTGTTGAAGAACGCGCCAAACCGGCCGGCGGCGGAAGCGTTCGCCGCCTTCGTCGTCTCACCGGAAGGGCAGCGGGTACTCGCGACCTTCGGTTTTCTGCCTCCGCGAGGCAAGCCTCGGTGAGGCGAGCCTCGATGAGGCGAGGGTGGGCCGCCGTTTGAGCCGCCGCCGGCATAGGGCGGTGCCGTTTCTTGCCGTGCTGGCGGCCGCCGCCGGCGCGGCGATCTTTGTCCTGCCGCTCATCGGCCTCTTGTGGCGCGCGCTTGGCAGTGACGTGTGGCAGGCGATCACGGCGCCCGCGGTCCGAACAGCCCTCTGGCTGTCGTTGGTCTGTTCGCTTGCGGCGACGTGCTTCTCGGTTGTCTTCGGGCTGCCGCTCGCGTGGGTGCAAGCGCGAGCACAGTTTCCGGGACGCGCGCTGCTCCGCGCGGTGACCATGCTGCCCATCGTATTGCCGCCCGTTGTCGGTGGGGTGGCGCTGTTGCTGGCGTTTGGGCGCCGGGGGCTGTTCGGTCATTGGCTTGCAGATGCCTTCGGCGTGCAACTGCCATTTACCGTTGCCGGGGCGGTGTTAGCGGAGACCTTCGTGGCCATGCCGTTCTTCATTCTCACCGTCGAAGGGGCGTTGCGGTCCGTCGATACTCGGCTCGAGGACGCGGCCCGGACGCTCGGGGCCGGGCGCTGGACCGTCTTTCGGCGCGTCACACTGCCGGTGATACGCCCCTCCTTGCAGGCGGGTGCCATCCTCTGCTGGGCACGGGCGCTCGGCGAGTTTGGCGCCACCATCACGTTTGCGGGGAACTTCCCCGGCCGCACCCAGACCATCCCACTTGCGGTCTATCTGGCTCTCGAAACCAATCCGGAAGCCGGCATCGTACTCAGTCTGATCCTCCTCGCAATTTCGTTGGCGGTCCTCGTCGGGCTGCGGCAGCGCTGGTGGGGGGCCGTGTGAGCCTCGAGGCGTGTGTCCGGGTCACGTTGGGCACGTTGCATCTCCGTGTCGACCTGAATGTCGAAGCGGGGAACGTGGTGGCAGTGCTCGGCCCGAACGGCGCGGGGAAGACGACGCTCCTGCGGGCGCTGGCGGGTCTGGTGCCACTGACTGATGGTCGCGTCGTGCTGGACGGGCGGGTGCTCGAGGATGCAACGAACGGCACATATCTCCCGCCGGAACGGCGGCCGATCGGCGTCGTGTTCCAGGATTACCTCTTGTTCCCGCACCTCACAGCGCTGGACAACGTGGCCTTCGGGCTGCGCTGTCAGGGCCGGTCGCGGCGTGACGCCCGGCAGCAGGCACACGAGTGGCTCGACCGCGTCGGCCTCGGCGACCGGGCCACCGTCAAGCCCGCCGAGCTGTCCGGCGGTCAGGCCCAGCGTGTGGCGCTGGCGCGTGCGCTCGCGATTGAGCCGCGCATGCTCCTCCTCGACGAGCCCCTGTCCGCGCTCGACGTGAGCACGCGCGCCGATGTCCGCGAGACATTGCGCCGTCACCTCGATGCGTTCAGAGGCGTTCGGCTCCTCGTCACGCATGATCCCTTGGAAGCGCTGGCGCTTGCCAGCCAACTCGTCGTGCTCGAAGACGGACGTGTCGTGCAATCCGGGTCGCCGACGGAGGTGGCGGAACGGCCGCGCTCGGCATATGTGGCCGACCTCGTCACCTCGATCAGGGTGGCGAGGTCTGGGGGAGCGTGAAGGCGCGCAGAGCGCCAGCGACACGTAACCGACGGATTTTCTGACGAATAGGCGATCTTCTCTCTTGACTCGCCGCCGCCCAGATGGGTAGTTCGGTGAGCGTGCCGTTGATTGCCGAACTCACATACGCGGAGGCAGCAGATGGTGACTGATGACGTTTATCGCAAGCTGGCCAAGGTGCTCGATACCCTGCCCAACGGGTTTCCTTCCACACCGGACGGCCTCGAAATCAAACTCCTGAAGAAGGTCTTCACGCCGGATGAGGCGGAGCTGTTCTGTGACCTGAAATTGAGCTTGGAAACCGCGCAGCAGATTGCCGAGCGGACAGGGCGCCCCGTGGACGGCCTCGAGGCGAAACTGACCGCGATGTGCAAGCGAGGCGAGGTCCTTGGCATCGAACTAGGTGGTACCAAGCTGTTCGCCATGCTGCCGTGGGCAGTTGGGATCTACGAGTTTCAGATCGACCGGTTGGATCGTGAGTTCTGCGAGCTGGGGGAGCAGTACCTCAGGTACTTCGGCCGGCACCTGCTCGGCCTGCAGCCGCAGATCTGGCAGACCGTTCCCATCGAGGAACAGATCCCCGCCACGCACCAGGCGCTGCCTTACCAACAGGTCTCCTCCATCATTGAGAAGGGCGCCGCATTTCGCGTGAACGAATGCATCTGCAAGAAAGAACGCGCGATCATGGATTCCCCGTGCAAGAAGCCCCGTGAGGTCTGCTTGGCGATCATCCCTGTGGCGGAAGCGGGGTTCATCCTCGACTGGGGACGGTCAATTTCCAAGGAACAGGCGTATCAGATGCTCCGCGAGGCGGAGGAGGCCGGGCTCGTGCATCTGACCAGCAACGTGGCGAGCGGGCATACGTTCATCTGCAACTGCTGCGGCTGCTGCTGCGGCGTGTTGCGGACGATGAACGAGTTCGGCGCGACGAGCCTGGTCAACTCCCACTTCTACGCCGAGATCGTAGCGGCCGAGTGCAACAACTGTGGAGTCTGCTTGGACGAGCGCTGTCAGGTCAAAGCCATCGAGGAGACCGAGGAGACCTACAAGGTCATCAAGGAGAGGTGCATCGGGTGCGGCCTGTGCGTGACGATGTGCCCGACCGATGCGATCAGACTGGTCCACAAGCCGCAGGAGGAGATCATCGCGCCGCCTGAGAACGTGATTGCTTGGAACGAGGAGTGGGCGCGCCAGCGCGCCACCGACTACAGCGCCTACCGGTAGCGCGCGGCCGGTGGCCGCGACCAAATCCGTGCTCGTGCACGTGCTCGTAATCGTAATAGGCGCCGCCATCGGCGCCGCCGTCTGCTGAGCTGAGTGGCGTCGGCGACTCGATTACGAGCACCGCTTCGCTGAGCACGAGCACGAAAATGTTCGTGCGCCGCCCTCGGCGTTATTTCGGTTGACAGCCGCCGCCCCCGCCGGTAACTCCAAGAACGGAGGCAGCAGACCGTGAGTGACGCGATCTACCACAAGCTGGCCAAGGTGCTCGATACCCTGCCCAACGGGTTTCCTTCCACACCGGACGGCCTCGAAATCAAACTCCTGAAGAAGATCTTCACGCCCGATGAGGCGGAGCTGTTCTGTGACCTGAAATTGAGCTTGGAAACCGCGCCGCAGATTGCCGAGCGGACGGGGCGGCCTGTGGACGGCCTCAAGGCGAAACTGACCGCGATGTGCAAGCGCGGCGAGGTTTTCGGCATCGACCTGGGTGGAACCAAACTGTTCGCCATGCTGCCGTGGGCGGTGGGGATCTACGAGTTTCAGATCGACCGGTTGGATCGCGAGTTCTGCGAGCTGGCCGAGCAGTACATCAGGTACTTCGGCCCGCACCTGCTCGGCCTGCAGCCGCAGATCATGCAGACCGTTCCCATCGAGGAACAGATCCCCGCCACGCACCAGGCGCTCCCTTACCAACAGATCTCCTCCATCATCGAGAAAGGTGCCGCATTTCACGTCAACGAGTGCATTTGCAAAAAGGAACGTGGGATCATGGACTCCCCGTGCAAGAAGCCCCGCGAGGTCTGCCTGGCCATTAGCCCGGTCGCGGGAGCGGAGTTCCTACTCGACTGGGGGCGGCAAATTTCCAAGGAACAGGCGCATCAGATGCTGCGCGAGGCGGAGGAGGCCGGGCTCGTGCATCTGACCAGCAACGTGGCGAGCGGGCATACGTTCATCTGCAACTGCTGCGGCTGCTGTTGCGGCGTGTTGCGAACGATGAACGAGTTCGGCGCGGCGAACGTGGTCAACTCCCACTTCTACGCCGAGATCGTAGCGGCCGAGTGCAACAACTGTGGAGTCTGCTTGGACGAGCGCTGTCAGGTCAAAGCCATCGAGGAGACCGAGGAGACCTACAAGGTCATCAAGGAGAGGTGCATCGGGTGCGGCCTGTGCGTGACGATGTGCCCGACCGATGCGATCAGACTGGTCCACAAGCCGCAGGAGGAGATCATCGCGCCGCCTGAGAACGTGATTGCTTGGAACGAGGAGCGGGCGCGCCAGCGCGCCACCGACTACAGCGCCTACCGGTAGCACGCGGCGCCACTGCGGGGGTTTGCTTCCGCGCTCAGCGCGGGCTCACGGCCGCAACCCAATTCGTGACCCGCCCTCAGAACAGCCGTTCCCACAATCCCGTTTGCTTCTCGACCGGCTCGGCGGCGAGCGCCGGGACGCGGCCGATGACCGTGTCGCCATCTTTGACCACGACCTCGCCGACCGGAGCATTGGCACTGAGCGGCGCGTGCACGTCGTTCGACAACGCCAGCTCGAGCGAGAAGCTGCGTTTCTCGGCGCGCTTGGCCAAGACGCTGACGCTGCCGCCGGCGACCACACGTACGAAGCGGGGCTTGCCGCCTTTGACGGCGACATCGTTGGCCACGGTGTCGCCCTGCTTCACGGCGACGAGAGCCTTGTACTCGGCGAATCCTTTGTTGAGGAGCCTGGCGGCCTCCGAGAAGCAGTGGTGTTTCTCCGGCGCGCCCATGACGACCGCGATGAGCCGCAACCCGTCGCGCTGCGCCGTCGCCGTCACATTGAACCCGGCCTCGCGGTAGTAACCGGTTTTCAGACCATCCACCCAGTTCGTCTCGCGCACCAGACGGTTCGTATTGGTCAGCGTCATCGTGCCGTTGCGGAACGGGGCTTCCTTGGTGCCGGCCCATTTCATGATCTCCGGAAACTTCACCAGCTCCGCGGCCAGTTTTGCCAGGTCGAATGGGCTGGTGAGATCGGCCTGCTGCCCTTTGCCCGGCGGCAACCCGTGCACGCTGTGGTAGTGCGTGTCATTCATCCCCAGCTCTTTGGCGCGATCGTTCATCAGGTCGACGAATGCTTCGGTCGAACCCGCCACCGCTTCCGCAACGGCAACGGCCGCGTCGTTGGCGGAATGGATCACAATGGCGTGCATCATCTCTTCGAGAGAGAACACCTCACCTTCTTTCAAGTAGACCTGTGAACCGCCGATCCTGCTTGCCCACGCCGAGGTGGGGATCGGATCATCCCACCGCATGCTGCCGTCGCGCACGCGCTCCGCGATGATGAGCATCAGCATCATCTTCGTCATGGACGCGGGTGGACCTTGGCGGTGTGCATCCTTCTCGAAGAGCACCGTTCGGGAGCCCGCATCTATCAAGATCGCGGCGCGGTACGCACCGCTCTCCGTCGTGGCGCTCGTCTCCTGCCGCGCCGCCTGCCGCACCACTCGGCGTGCGTCGGCCCGGCCGGGGCCGAACGCGCCGGCGAGCATCAACCCAACCGCTGCCAGCCACACCCATTTCGAACGGCTCATGTCACGACTCCTCCTTGCGAGCCACAGACGATTTCAATTCGTTCTCCAATGCCGGCAGCCGCTCGTCGATCGGCATCGGGCGTCGACGACGATCTCGAAGCGCCCGTCCGTTATACGGCGCACGCTGCCCGGAGCTGCCGGCCGCAGTGGGATCACCACGGCTTCGCATGAGATCCCGAGGCGCTCGAGCACCGTGATGAGCTTCTCGATTTCCTTCAGAGAAGCAGCTGTCAACACGGAAGGTACGGAGCGCTGCGGTTCATTGAACGTTACGCCACAACCCATCCACCACGGCCGAACGTTACCAGATAGCGAGCCGAGCCGGAAGGGCAGAAGGCAGAATCCGGTCTTGCTCGTCCTTGCCATTCACCGCAACTGCGCGCCGAACGACGGATCGCGCGGATAACTGAAATGCGACCCGCACCCCTGCTTGCCAACGCCGGCCGATCCGGTACGTTGAAGTCAGATCCACAATTTCGGTTTAGGCAAGGCTTGATTCGAGGAGTTCGATCATGGCGGAAGCAGCTGTCTCTTTGCACTCAGTGGTTCATATCCCGCGCAACCTGATCACCGTTACCAACCCGGCAACCGGGCAGAAGATTACCGACCTGCCGGTCACCGATGCGGCCGGGGTATATGCGGCGGTCAATGAAGCACGCGCAGCCCAGCGACAATGGGCCGCGCTGTCCTTCGCGGCGCGTGCGCAGGCGTTGAAGCGCTATCGTGACGTGATCATCGACAGCAAAGATCGGCTCGCAGCGGTCATTGCCTCCGAAACCGGCCGCCCGCGCCCCGAGGTGTACACGAGCGAGTTGTTCCAGCTGTGCGACGCAATCGGCTATTGGACCAAGCGCGCGCCCAAGCTGCTGGCGGACGAAAAGGTGCGCCCGCACTTGTTGAAGACCAAGCGCGCCTACGTGAGTTACCAGCCGCTCGGTGTCGTCGGCATCATCGGGCCGTGGAACTTCCCGTTCCTGCTCACTATCGGTGAGGCCATTCCGGCGCTCATGGCCGGCAACGCGGTGGTCATCAAGCCATCGGAGGTGACGCCGCTCAGCGCGATGCTCGGTGCGGAGCTGGCCGAGGCCGCCAGCCTGCCCCACGGGCTGTTGCAGGTCGTCCCCGGTTACGGCGACACGGGTGGCCATCTCGTCGACTGTGCCGACATGATCTCCTTCACCGGCAGCGTGGAGACCGGCCGCAAAGTCGCCCAACGCGCGGCCCAGCGGCTCATCCCGGTGTCGCTCGAGCTCGGCGGCAAGGACCCGATGATCGTGCTCAGCGATGCCAACCTCGAACGCGCGGCCAACGGCTGCGTCTGGGCTGGCTTGTTCAACGCAGGCCAGGTGTGCATGTCCGTCGAGCGCGTGTACGTCGAAGAGCCCATCCACGACGAGTTCGTGGAGCAGGTCACGCAGAAAGTGAAACAGTTGCGCCAGGGCATGGCGGACGAACCGGTGGACATCGGCTCGATGACGTTCCCGCCGCAGCTGGAGAAGGTGGAGGAGCACGTCAGGGACGCCGTGCAGAAGGGCGCGAAAGTGCTGACCGGCGGCCGCCGCAACCCCCACTTGCAGGGACTCTTCTACGAGCCAACGGTGCTGACCGATGTGACGCACGATATGGCCATCATGCGGGACGAGACCTTCGGCCCGGTCATCCCGATCATGAAGGTGCGGGATGCAGACGAAGCGCTGCGGCTGGCCAACGACTCACGCTACGGCCTCACTACCAGTGTGTGGACGCGCGACGGCCGGACGGCCCGCATGCTGGCCCGGCGCCTCGAAGCCGGCTCGGTTTGCATCAATGACCACATAGTGAACTTCGGGGTGACGGAAGCGCCGATGGGCGGGTGCAAAGACAGCGGCCTGGGCGCCCGACACGGCAGTCAAGGCATCCGCAAGTTCTGCCGCCAGCAGACCGTGGTGATCGATCGCTTCGGGCCGAATTCCGAGATCAACTGGTATCCCACGACGGCGCGCAAAGCGCGGCTGTTCCGGCGTGTCGTGAACTTGTTCCACTCGAATTGGCGCAACAAGCTGCGGGCGTAGGTGTCCATCCTCGATCCGCCCCCGCTTGCATGTTCCCTCGGATGAGCGTTCACTGAGGTGCGACACTGCGCGCAGGAGGATCCCGTTATGAAGAAGGCAACCTGGCTGACCGTCGGAATGCTCGTTCTCACCTTCGGCGCGGTCAGTAAGGCGTGGGGGGACACTGCCCACGCCGAGTTCCACAACCAACAGGGGCAAAAGGTCGGCAGCGCAACGCTGGAACAGACACCGCACGGCGTGCTCATTACGGTCGATCTCGAGGGCTTGCCCCCTGGTACCCACGCGTTTCACATCCATGAGGTCGGCAAGTGCGAGCCGCCGTTCACGTCCGCCGGCGGCCATTTCAATCCGACCCACAAGCAGCACGGCTTGAAGAACCCGCAAGGCATGCACGCTGGGGACCTCCCCAACCTCTACGTGCCCGAGAGCGGAAAGGTGAAGGCCGACGTATTCGCCACCGGCGTGACTTTGGGAAAAGGCGCGAACAGCTTGTTCGATGCCGACGGCTCGTCGCTCGTCATTCACGCGGGGCCGGATGACGCGAAGACAGATCCGGCCGGCGACGCCGGGGCGCGCATCGCCTGCGGCGTGGTCGCCAAGTAAGCGTGCCTTGCGCCGCGCAACGTTTGACCCCCTTCTGCCCCTTCTCTATCTTCCGTGGTGGTGTGGCACAGCTATGGCGGCGATCACATTGGGCGTTGCCGAGGTCGAAGAGCGTTTGCGGGCGCTGCGGCGCCGACTGAATCTCCTCACGCTCCAGCACGGCATGTATCTGAGCCTCAGCGCGGTCGCATTGGCGGCCACGCTGCTGATCATCGCCGCGCTGCGGGTCTCTCCGCAAACGTTTGCCATCGCGGTCTGCGGCGGCGGCGTGTTGGGCGGCGGCGCCGCGTTGGGCAGTGTGCTGTATGCGCGCCGGCGCTGGCTGGACATTTCGCAAGCGGCGTTGCTGGCCGATCACCGGGGGCAGTTAGCCGATCGCCTGGCGACGTTGGTGGATCTGCGCACACGGTTGCGTAGCGCGCGCCTCGCCCCCGTGCTCGTGGGGCAGATTTTGGCGCTCGGCAGCCGCTGGCAGCCGAGTCACATTGCGCCCCGGCGGATCCCGCGCTCGCTGTACGTGCTGATCGCGTCGGTGCTGTGTCTGGCCGCAACACTGTTCCTGGCGCGTCCTCCGCGGCCGCCCTCAGCGCTGCCCCGCACCGAGCCGGCCACGGTGGCTGATGTCGCTAGGGAGTACGCGCCGCACGCGCCGGCATCCGCCGCACGCAAGAATGGACAGGAGGAAGCACTGAGCGGCGGTTTGCGGGCGATGGCGCCCGAGGCGGCGTCTGATTCCGGCGCTGGGCCGGCAGGGGCGCCTGCTCTGCCGGATGTGCAGGAGGACGGAGACGCGCCCACGCAGGCAATTGCCGGGCGCTTGCAGCAAGCGATCCGCCACGCCCTCAACCCGCAAGCCCCCGATGACACGCCTGCACAGCTGGCACGGTCCGAAATCACTTCCGGTGATTCCGGTGAGGGCGACGCGGACCGCCATGCCGGCGACCGGAACCGCGGGGCCGATACGTCACACAACCGGCACGGCATCCCCGAACCCGAATCGGGACGCGACGCGGCGGACCATGAGCAACGCTCGCAGTCGCAGGCTGGTGAGGCAGCGCCGCAGAACGGCGATGCTGCCGGTCAGACCTTCCAGGGCGCTTCCCCAGCAGCCGGCAGCGGCTCGAGTCCCCGAAGGGCTGCTCGCTGCGCCAGGTACCGGCCCGGCGCTCGGCGGGGAGGGGCCGAAGACATTCAAGGTTACGATCACCTCCTTCCTGCGTGGCGTCGAGCAACAGGGAAAACCCTCCGCCCGGCCGGGGAAGGAAAACAGCGCCGGAAGCGCGGCGCGGGCAGCGTCCAGCGCGGACGCTGCCCTCAGTGACCGTCAAGCGAACGATGCGGCGCTGCGCAAAGCCGAGATCCCTGCCGAGTACGAAGACATCGTGCGGCGCGTCTACTCGCGGCGGGCCGATCGCTGCGAGCCAATCAATGAACGCTGACACGCCACAACGAGCTGTCCAGGATTTTCAGCGCGTGTTCGAGCAACTCTGCGATGAGCTGCACGGCGTCATCGTCGGGCACCGGGAGATGCTCAACAACATCCTCATCGCGTTCTTCGCCGGCGGGCATGTGCTCATCGAAGGCGTGCCGGGAACCGGCAAGACGCTGATCGTACGCACCTTGGCGGAGGCGCTCAACCTGTCGTTCAGCCGGATTCAGTTCACCGTCGACCTGATGCCCGCGGACGTCACGGGCACCCGCATGGTTGCCGATCAAGACGGACGCCGTGAGTTCACCTTCGTGCCCGGCCCTGTTTTCTCCCACGTGCTGCTCGCCGACGAGATCAATCGCGCCACGCCGAAGACGCAATCGGCACTGCTCGAAGCCATGGCGGAGCTGCAAGTCACGGTCGCCGGCACGACGTATCGGTTGGAGCCGCCGTTCTTCGTGCTGGCCACACTGAATCCCATCGAGATGGAGGGGACGTATCCATTGCCCGAAGCGCAACTCGATCGGTTTTTCTTCAAAGTGGTGCTCACCTATCCCGGCCACAGCGACATGCAACGTATCCTCGGCACCACCACCGGAGCCGGCCTGCCGCACGTCAAACCGGTCTTCGGCCGTGAAGAGGCGCCGGCACGGGTGGAAGCGCTGCAGGCGCTGGTGCGCGAGGTGCTCGTGGCGCCGCATCTGGAGGAGTACGCCGCCGCCGTGGTGCGTGCCACCCTACCGGCCGACTCGAAGTTCGCGCCACCCGGCGCCACGCTGCTGCCGGTGGACGACGCCATCACGCGGTACGTCAGTTTCGGGTCTAGCCCGCGTGGCGGCCAAGCATTGCTGCTCGGTGCGAAGGTGCGCGCCTTGCTGGACGGGCGCGTCAACATCACCTACGACGACATCGACCAGGTCGCCATCCCCGCCCTGAACCATCGTCTGGTGCTCAATTTCGCCGCCGTGGCGGAGGGCATCGATCCGCGTTCCTTGGTCGAGCGCGTGCTGCATGGAGCCCGGCGACTCCGGCGCTGACACGGCGACGGCGCTGGCCGCGGTGCTGACGCCGCGCTTTCTGCGCAAACTCGATCGCCTGCACTTGCGGGTGCGCCGCTCCTTGAGCACGCGCCCCGGCAATACGCCCATGCCGCGCGGCGCGCAGGGCTCCGGGCTTGAGTTGGAAAGCTACAAGACCTACGGCCCCGGTGACGACCTGCGGCATCTCGACTGGAACGCCTACGGGCGGCTCGACCAACTGCTGGTGAAGACCTTTCGCGCCGAGCGGGAAGCGCCGCTCCACATTTTCATCGACGCCTCGGCATCGCTCGGCGCACCGGCCACCGACAACAAATTCGGCTTTGCGCTCGCCCTGGCGGCGAGCCTGGCGTACGTCAGCCTGCGCAACAATGACCCGGTGCGCGTCGTGGCGCTCACCACCGAGGCGGCGCGCCTGCATGCCGCGTCGGGCTTCTTCCGTCACCGGCAGGCCCTGCCCCGGCTGCAGGAGTTCCTGCTGCGCCTGCGCCCGCGGGGCACGACCGTGCTCGCCGCGGGGCTTAACGCGGCATTGCACGAGCAGCGCTCACCCGGCGTGGCCCTCGTGCTCTCGGATTTCCTCACCGCTCCGGAGCCGTACGAAGCGACGCTGCGCGACCTCGTGGCGCGCCGGTTTACCGTGGCGGCCTTGCGCGTCATTGGGCCCGCTGAGCGGGACCCGGCGTCCCTGTTCCGCCGCGGCCAACTCGTCGATGCGGAGACCGGGCAGCGGCGGTTCATCACGTTCGGCGCCGACAACCGGGCGCGCTATCAGCGCGCCCTCGCCGCACACCTCGAGCGCCTGCAGGCCTTCTGCACTCGCAGTGAGATCGTGTTTGCCGTCGCCGACACCGCGGGCGGCCTCGAACAGACGCTGTTTCACGACCTGCCGGCGTTGGGACTGATCCGTTGATGGATTGAGGGATTGGAGATTGCCCATGTCCTTCCTCGATCCTCTCGCACTGCTGTTCGCCGGGCTGTACGGCGTGCTCGTGCTCTTCTACCTGTGGGAACGCTGGCGGCGGCGGATCACCGTACCATCGTTGTTGCTCTGGCAGGAGGTGCGCGAGGACGTCCTCCGGGTACGGCGGTTCCGACCGGACCTGTTGTTTCTCTTACAGGTGCTGCTGCTCACCTGTTTGATTCTCGGCCTGGCGGGCCCGTATGTGCGCGCCGGCGATGGGCGCCAGCTCAGCGGCCGACACATCTTCGTGCTCGACACCACCGCCAGCATGCAAGCCCGCGAGGGGCGCCGCACGCGCTTCGACGACGCGCGTGACCAAGCCCTCAACCTCTTGCGCACACTGCCGGACGATGCGGAGGTCATGCTGGTGAGCGCGGCGCACGCTGCGGAGGTCCTGGTGAACTTCACGCGGGACCACGGCGCCATTGCTGAGGCCTTGGAACGCGCGGCGCCAACAGACACAGCCGGTGATCTTGCGGTGGCCCTCGCATCAGTGGACCGCGCCCGGCAACGCAATGACGTGCCCACCCAGGTGGAAGTGTTACACGGACATCCCGCGGCGCCAGCTGCCCGAATCGATGCGGGACCGCGTGGCCGTCTTTCAAACCGGCGAATCCGACGACAACCTGGGCATCGAGGCGCTGCAGGTCTTTCAAGGCCGCTTCCAGGACTACCGGCGCGCCCGCGCCTACGTGCTGGTCGAGAACTTCGCGCACCGGGAGGGGCACGGGTTTCTCACCGTGCGCCTGCAGGATCAGGTCGTGAATCGCAGCGGGTTCACGATCCCAGCGCGTCAATCGAAGGGCTTTCTGGTGCACGGCTTCCCGGGTCCGGGGCGCGTGGTGGCGCAGTTGGAGGTCGGGGATGCGTTGGCGGCGGACAACACGGCGTTCGGTTGGATTCGTCCGGTCGAGCCCGTGCGCGTGCTCGTGGTCTCACCGCCGTCGCCGTTGCTGGACGATCTGCGTGATCTCGCCGCCGCCACCGCGGCGCTGCAACTCACGAGCATGACGCCCGACGAGTTCCGAGCCGGAGCGGCTGACGCCGCCGACCTCGTGATCTTTCATCGCTTCGTCCCGCCATCACAAACTGTGAAGAACGTGTTGTACATTTACCCGCCGGCGCAGAACCCGCTCTTTCCCGCCGACGCCGACGCCGAGCGTATCGAGGTCGTCGACTGGAACGCGCGCCACCCGGCACTGCGCTCGCTGCAGCCGCTCGCCGCGCTGCCGCTGCGGCGGGCACGCGTGCTGTCGCCACCTCCGTGGAGCGAGGTGCTGTTGTGGTCGCGCACGGCTGATCGCGAATTCCCCCTGGCGTTCGCCGGCGAAGAACACGGGCGGCGCATGGCGTGCATCGCGTTCGATCTCGAATCCGAACGTTTACTGAGTAATGACAACCTCAACCTGTTTCTGTTCTTCATGAACGTCCTCGGCTGGCTGGCGCCGGACGGCGGGGACGCGCGCGTCGTCCGCACCGGCAGCGTGGAATCCTTCGACGATCTCTCGCGTACGCCGGTGCGCCTTCGCGACCCGCACGGCGACGTATCGATATTGCCGGCCGGTCGAGTTGTCGTGCAACCGCTGTTTGCGGGGGAGTATCAACTGCGCTCCAACGGCACCGTGCGTACGTTGCTCGCCAACTTCTTCGAACCCTCCGAGTCCGACATCGGCAGGGGCAGCAAAGAGCCGCCGGCCTTTCCTAGTTTGCCGCCTGCACGGCGGGTGAGTGCGCCCGCGGAGGCGATGCGGCGCGACTATCGTCCGTGGTTGTACTGGGCAGCCCTGATCTTGTTCCTCATTGAGTGGGGCGCCGCGCGCCGGTTAGCCACATGACACCGGAGATCAGCCTCGCGTACCTTGTCGCACACCGCGACGTCATCGGCGTCGCGGTGCGCCATCCGGCTGCCCTCTGCCTTCTCCTGTTCATTGCGTGGTTCGTTTTGTCCAGCCGGCACCATGCTGGCCCGCGGCGGCGGGCGGCGCTGCTGCGGGCGACGGCCTTCGGGTTGCTGGTGTTGGCGGTGGCCGGTCTCACTCTCACCGTACACGTGCCGAACGACCGGTTATCCCTGATTGCGGCCGTCGACGTCTCCGAAAGCATCGATGCGGAAGGTCGTAGGTGGGAGGAGCTCTATCTCGACGAGGTGGCCCGCACGCTGGCTCCCGGCGACGAGCTTGGCGCCGTGGCGTTCGCCGACAACGCCCGGGTCCTTCGCCCACCCGGTGCCCCGAGCCACGTCGAGATCGGATCGACCGACCTCAACGCAACGGCCACGGACATTGCGCAAGGCTTGGAAGCGGCCATCGCGCTTCTCGCGCCGGACGCCGAGCATCGCGTGTTGCTGCTCAGCGACGGCAATGAAACCCGTGGCAACAGCCTGGCGACGCTGGCGCAAGCGCAACGAGCCGGCGCGGCCATCTATGCGGCCGTGCCGCCGCACGCCGGAGGCGTTGATGTGGCAGTCGAGAAACTCGCCGTCCCGCCATTGGTGACCGACGGCACCGTGTTCCCCATCCGCGTGGTGCTGCGCAACCCAGCTCCGGTCCGCTCCGCGACGCTCAGCCTGCTCGTTGATGGACAGCCCGTCGGGAATGAGCGCCTGACGCTGCAGGTCGGCCTCAACGCCGTGGAGATCCCGTACAGCCTGGGCGGGCCCGGCAGCCATCGCATTCGCGCCCAGATCGCGGCGGCCGGCGACGTCGTGCCCGGCAACAACTACCGCGAGGCGACGGTCATGGTCGGCGGCAAATCGCGCGTCTTACTCGTCACCACGCGTGCCCGCTCGGCGTTGGCGCGCGTGCTCGACCGCAAGGGTATCAGCGTCGCCACCGTGCCGCCAGCGCAGTTCCCGGCACACGTCGAGGATCTGATCGGATATCACTCCATCATTTTCGAGGACGTTGCCGCCAGCGCCTTTCCGGCGCGGGAGTTCGACACCGTGGAGCGTTACGTCAAGGATTTCGGCGGCGGTTTCGTGGTAGCGGCCGGCGAGCAGACCTACGGCGACGCGGGGTTCAAGAAAACCGCCGTGGAGCGCCTGCTGCCGGTCACCCTGGAGCCCCGGCGTCCGCCACACCTTGGGCGCGAACCCGTGGCGCTGTTCATTCTCATCGACCGCTCCAACAGCATGGGATACCACATCACGCAACGGACCGTGCGCAGCGAGACGGCGTCGAAGCTGGCGTATGCCAAACGGGCGGCACTGGCGGTCGTGAGTCAGCTCAAAGACACGGACATGGCGGGTCTGATCGCCTTCGACTCCGAGCCGTTCCAGGTGTCGGCGTTACGCCCGCTGCGGGAGAACCGCGCCCGCCTTGAAGGCGACATCCCGCGCTTGCAGCCGGGCGGCGGCACGGACTTCTACGATGCCTTGGATTCCGCGCGGCGGCAGCTGATCGATTCCGGCGTCGGGACCAAACACGTCGTGCTTCTCACTGATGGTGATACGAACCGCGGCGCCGCCGACCACTACCCGCTGATCAGCGCACTGGCCAAGGCCGGGATCAGCGTCACCACGATCCGCATCGGCGACGATTCGGCGAATCTCACTTTGCTCAACGACATCTCCGGCCGCACGGGAGGTCAGTTCTATCACGTCCAGGATGTCGAGCGTTTGCCGGAGCTGTTGCTGCAGGACACCAGCCAGGCGGTGGGGCAAGCGCCACGCCGGTACCGAGACGTTCGGGCCGCGTCTGGCCGGCGTGCACCAGCGCTGCGCGGAATCAAGCAGAGCGAGCTTCCGGCGCTGAACGGGTACGCCTATGCGCGCCCAAAGACGGGAGCAGATGTCCTGCTGTACGTGTTGGCACGCGACAAGAAAGACCCCATTCTGGCTGTTTGGCAGTACGGGCTCGGGCGCGTGGTGAGCTCACGGCGAGCCCGGACGACGACGCCGAAGGCTGGGTCGGCTGGGAGAGCTTCGGAAAGTTCTGGTCACAGGTAGTGCATTGGGCGGTGCGCGAGCAGACGCCGTGGGACTTCACGCTCGACGTGCACCGCGCCGACGGGCAGACGACCCTGGAGGTGCACTCGTTCGCGGATATCGACGACGGCCTGCTGCTGGCGCGGCTGTTTGCGGCGCCGGACCATGCGCTCGACGTGACCTTGGTGCCGCAGGCGCCGCGCGAGTACAGCGCCGCGTTGCCGCCGTTGCCGGGGGGGCGCTATCCGCTGGCCATCACCAGAGTCACCGGCAATCACGAGGTTGCGCAGCAGACCGAGTTGGTCACCGTGCCCGACCGTGACGAGGAGCCGCAGGAAGAATTCGCATCCGATCGGCCGAACCTGGCGTTGTTGCACGCGCTCACCGAGCCCACTGGCGGCGCCGTCGACGCGCCGATCCGCACGATCGCGGGCCGCAAACCGGGCAGCCGGCGGATGGACTACCCGCTCGACTGGTTTTTGCTGCCGGCGGCGATGCTGCTGTTCCTGGCCGACGTGGGCCTGCGGCGATTGAGCTACCGCTAGAAGAAAGTCAAAAGACAAAAGGCAGAAGACTATCCCTTCCACTTGCCGCCGCGGCCATCATCTTCGTGCACAACCTCAGGGTAGGCTGCCGCCCGCGACCCAATTCGTGCTCGCGCACGTGATCGGAGCCAGCAGTCACTGAGTGTTATCGGCGCTCGATTACGAGTACCGCTTCGCTGAGCACGACCACGAAAATCTTCGCGCCGCGCGACGACTTTCGGAGACCTCGGACCTCAGATCCCAGGGCCTCGGTGATGCGCAGCAGACGGAGTGGCCGTTCGCGCTATTCAAAGTCCGGCGGGCTGCTAAAATCCGACCCGCATGTACGCCGCCGACACGATTGCCGCCGTCGCCACGCCCGCGGGCCATGGCGGGATCGGCATCGTGCGCCTGAGCGGGCCGCTCACGGCGCGCATCGCTGCCAGTGTATTCGCCCGCGCGCACGACGATGGCGCGTGGCGGTCGCATCACTTCTATCACGGCCGCGTGCTCGGCCCCGACGGCGCCGTGCTCGATCACGCCCTGGCCGTCCTCATGCGTGCCCCCCACAGCTACACCGGCGAGGACGTCTTGGAGCTGCATTGCCACGGCAGCCCGGCGGTGCTGCGCCGGGTGCTGGCCCGCACGCTCAGCTGCGGCGCCCGCCTGGCCGACAAGGGCGAGTTCACCAAGCGCGCCTTCCTCAACGGCCGCATCGATCTTGCCCAAGCCGAGGCGGTCGCCGACCTGGTGTGTGCCCGCACGTCCGCCGCCGCCGACATTGCGCTGCGACAACTTTCCGGTGACCTCTCGCAGTCGCTGCACGAGATCCGCAACCGGCTCATTCATGTCAAGGCGCTGCTCGAAGCACAGATCGATTTCTCCGAGGAAGATGTTTCTGTCAATGCAGACGAAATGGTGCAGGGTATTGTGAATGTTAAGTCACATATAAAGAGACTGCTTGACAGCTATAGATATGGGCAGGCGATGCGCGAGGGATTGCGGGTGGCGATCATCGGCAAGCCGAACGTCGGCAAATCGAGCTTGCTGAATGCGCTGCTCGGACAAGACCGGGCGATCGTCACGCCGCAGGCGGGAACGACGCGCGACTCCATCGAGGAAGCTGCCGACTTCGACGGCATTCCGGTGCTGCTTTCGGACACTGCGGGGCTGCGCGACCCATCCCCTGCCGATCCCGTGGAACGGCTCGGGATCGAGCGTACCGCACGCAAGATCGACGAAGCGGATCTGCTGCTGAGCGTCGTGGACGGCTCGCGGCCGCTAGACGCGGAGGATGCCCGTGTGTTGACGGCCGACACCGGGCGCCGGGCCATCATCGTGCTGAACAAATCGACCTGCCCACTGAGATTCCCGAGCCGCAGCTCCAAGAGCTGGCGCGGGGACGGCGTACCGTGCGCGTTCCGCGACGCAGCAATTGGGGCTGGTGGAGCTGCGGCATGCGGTCGTTGAGGAAATGATGAATGGTGCCGAGCTTGAGAGGACTGGGCCTGTCTTGACGAATGTCCGCCATCTCGACGCGCTGGCGAAGGCGTGCGACAGTATCGTTCTGGCTGTCCAGTCGATGCAGGCTGGTCGGCCGCCGGATATCGTTGCCGTAGATGTGCAGGATGCGCTCGATCACATCGGTTCGATCACCGGCGTGGTTACCAGCGAAGACGTGCTCGACCGGATCTTCAGCGAGTTCTGTATCGGAAAGTAGGAGGCGGAAAGAACCGCCGCGCCCACAACCAAGCGGGTGAATAGTCCATATTACTGAATCTCGCATAATAGAGTGACAAGTTTCAACCGGCTGTGCTATACAGCGTGCGTGGGCATGCATGGTGGTGGTGGAAGTGGGGGCGCGGCGAGACTTCCCGGCGCTGGAGAAGCGACGGAAGCAAGCGGCGCGACTTTTCGAGGTGGGCGAGCGATTCGGCGGCGGTGGCGCGCCGGGCTGCAAGGTGAGCCGCCAGAGCGTGAGCCGCTGGTATCCGGCAGTGGAGGAGTGGCGGGACCGCCGCCTTGCGCGGCGCGGGTCGGGCCGGGTGCGCGGCCGCGGCTGCAGGCGGCACATCTGCGGCAGGTCGACGCGGCGCTGCGCCAAGGCGCGCGGGCGCACGGTTTCGGCACCGACCTGTGGACCCTGCCGCGGGTGGCCAAGTGATCGAGCGAGTGACAGGGGTGCACTATCACGCCGGCCATGTGTGGAAGGTGCTGCGGCGCGATGGGCTGGACGCTGCAGCGGCCGGCCAGGCGCGCCCGCGAACGCAATGAAGAAGCGATTCCCCGTGGGTAGCGCAGCGCTGGCCAGCGATAAAAAAAACGCCCGCCGCCAGCAAGGCCTAGATTGCCTTCCAAGATGAAAGCGGCGTCTCCGAGCAGCCTCCCGTCCGCCGCACCTGGGCACCCCGCGGCGAAACCCCGGTCCTGATCCACGCCTTCAACTGGAAGAAGATGTCGGCCTCGGCGGTGCTGGCGTACCGCTGGGACGGCGCCCGCAGTCGGCTCTTCTTCCAGGTCAAGCCCGACAGTTACAACTCCGAGAGCCTGATCGCTTTTCTTGAGGACTTGCGCCGCCACTTCCGCGGCCAGCAAGGTCATCCTGATGTGGGACGGTCTGCCTTCCCATCAGAGCCGGGCATGAGCGCGTACCTGCAGCAGCAAACCGCCTGGCTCAGCGTGGAACGGCTGCCCGGATACGCTCCCGAACTCAACCCGTGGAATACCTGTGGGGCAACGTCAAAGGACAGGAACTCGCCAACCTGTGCGCTGAGAACCTCGGCCATGCGGGCGCTGCCTTTTCCAATGGCATGGCCCGGGTGCGGCACTCTCGGCAGCTCTGCTTTGCCTTCCTGCACAACGCGGGGCTTTCTTTTTGACCAGTTTGTCACTGTATTATGCGAGATTCAGTAAGCAGCGTGAGACGCCCAGTGATGGGCGCTCTGTAAACCTGGCCCACTTACAGTGGACTTCCTTTCACTGCGCCGGGAGAGTCATCTCCGACGGAGCAGGACCGTAATATCACTACTGGTGAGACACGGCCGCGGCCGCGGAAGCGCCGCCGTAGCCTCCGGGGCTCGCGCTGTTGTCGGAGAAGGTGCTGTTGCTTACGACCAGCGTCCCTTGGACGGTTTGTTGGAGAAAGTTTGGCAGCAAAATGAGGTCGGCTTCGTTGGAGATGCCGCCGCCGTAGCCGCCGGCGGTGGTGTTGCCGGAGAAGGTGCTGTTGTTGACGATCAGCGTTCCACCTCTGCTGGCGATGCCGCCGCCGTAGCCGCCGGCGCCGTTCCCATCCGCAATAGTCAGGCTCTGGACGGTGAAGGTGACGCCCTCCGTCACACTGAACACCAGCACGCTGCCTCCGCCGCTAATGGTGATCAGGCCCGCCCCGTCAATCGTCGTGTCGTTGCTGATAGTCTTCGTTCCGGTGCCGCCGACGCCTGGGCTGACGTCGATCGTCGCCGCAACCGGCCCGCAATCGAACGTCACCAGGCCGCCGCCCGCGAGAGCGGTATTGAGTGCGCCGTCAGTGCAACTCGCTGCCGTGCCGCTCCCCACCACGCCAGCGGCCCCCACGGCGGGTGGTGGCCCGGCGAGCATGACCAAAGCCAGTGTTGCCAGTCCCACCACGATCAGAATTCCCCTTTTCATGACAACTTCCTCCTTTCCAGTTTTCATGACAAACTCCCTCCTTCCAAGCTCGCTGTCGGCGGGGAGGGCTCACGTCCTCGCCCGCCAGTTCCCAAATGATCGGTCACGAGCCACCGCGTACGGCGCGGACGGCGAGGTCACCCGTGCCGGGCACGCCACTTGTCTTGAGGGAGTATGTGCCAACCCTTCCGTCGCAGAAGCCCACTGACCAGGCGGCGAAGGGATCGGCAACGTAGGTCGTCGCGGACCAATACCAGAAGGGCCCGGTGCAACTGCAATTTGCCACCGTGCAGCCGGGAGCACAGTCAGTGTTGAACGGCGCCGAAACGCAGGGATAAGGTATCCCCGTGCAAGGATAGGGAGCTGCGAGGATCGTTTCCAGCTCCGGTCTGCCGCCGTCATGGCCAACGCTCGGGATCCGCCAGTCGTTGTACCCGGCGAAGACCGACGAATTGAGCTGATAGAGCCAATCCCAGATCGTTGTCGCGGCGCCGGTCTGGCTCGGATCAACGACGCACGTCCCGCTTGTGCATTGGCTACACCCGACGGCGCCGCCAGTCTGGCCAGCGCAAGCGGCGGCCGCCCCTGCGTTCGGCTGGCAGAGGGCGCCGTTGTCGGTGCACACCCCGGCCCACGTGTAACCGGTGTTATAGTGGTGCAAGCCGCCCGCTTGGTCCTTCTTCTCCCACATGAGCCCCAAGCACGCATCGCTGATGGTGCCGTCGCCGTTATCCGTAAAACAGCTCTGGTTCTCCGGGGTGTTAGTCGGCGTTACCGTCTTCGTCGGGGTCGCGGTCGGCGTCGACGTCGGTGCCGTGCACGACCCGCCACTGCAGCTCGCCCCCACCACCACCGTGCACCCCCCACAGGTCCCAGCCACCGGAACTGAACAGAAATCCGGACACTGACAACAGTCGTTTGCACCTGGTGTTGGCGTTATCGGGTCAGCCGAGCACCCGTTCAGCGCGTTGTCCACTGCTCGGATAATCAAAGCGACATCGACCGCTGTTACGCTGGGAAGGCCGCCGGGGCACGAGCCGCCGTTGCCCAAGGCCATGTTCACCAACTTGAGGATTTCATCGACAGTTACCTGGTTCCGACCCTCGCAATCGCCAACGCACATAGCGGGAACGGGGGCTGAGCGTAGAAGTAGTGCGGCGACAACTAGCCCACCCGCGATCTGCCGAGCCGCGATCGTTATGGTCCCTGTTTTCATTACGATTCCCTCCTCTTCCAAGTCCGATGCGGGTACACGGTCGCAGGTTGCCCAACCGGCCGGTCACGGGCCACCGCGCACGGCGCGGACGTAGAAGCCGTTCGTCTTGGGCGCGTTTTGCCCGCCCCCCCCGTCCGTGAAGTCCACCTCCCACGCAGCACCTGGAGCGATCGCCAAGCTCGTAGCGCACCAATAGGGAGCGGATCGTGTGCAACTGCAGGTCGTGACGTCGCACCCGGAGCTACAGTCAGTGTTGAACGGCGCCGCGACACACGGAGGACCGAACGCACTGCACGGCCAAGGCGCTGCGAGGATCGAGTCCAGCTCTGGCGTGAGGCCGTCACCGCCGAGTCCCGGGATCTGCCAGTCGTTGTACCCGGCGAAGCCGGACGAGTTGAGCTGACTGAGCCAATCCCAGATCGTAGTTGCGGCGCCACTGTGATTTGGGTCAACAATGCACGTCCCGGTTACGCACTGGGCGCACCCCAGGGCGCTGCCGGTTTGCGCGGCGCACGTGTCGGCTGCCGCGGCGTTGGGCTGACATAACCAGGAATTGCCGGTGCACGCACCGGCCCATGTGTACAGAGCGCCGTAGTCATGTAGGCCGCCGGCTTGATCCTTCTTCTCCCACATGAGCCCCGTACACCCATCCGTGATGGTCCCGTCTCCGTTGTCCTGCAGACAGGGTGTAGGAGTCGGTGTCGGCGTATGCGGACTACAGGTTGGCCCGCCGTCGCAGGCGGCGCCGACGACCACGGCGCAACTGCCGCACGTGCCATCAACCGGCGCCGCACAGCTCGACGGACATTGACAGCAGTCATTTGCTCCTGCTCCAGGCGCAGCGGTCGGGGGCGGAGTCTTCGTGCCGCGGACGGCACGGACGGCTCCGCTGTTATCCTTCCCGTGGCTAATGACGGACCCGGTGCTGAAGTCTACGAAGTACGCGAAGGCGGGGGGTATGGGGGTGGGAATGACGGATGTGGGAACCGATGTGGAAACAGGCGTCGGCGTGGGAAGAAGCTCGCTCGTCGCGGACCAGTAGTACGTGTCCCACGTACAACTGCAACTCGTCACCGTGCAACCTGGTGTCGCTTGGCACGTTTGGTTCGGGACATCCGGTCGCTGCACACATGTCTGTCCGGCGCCGCATGGATGGGTGGAACCACATAGTTGACCGGGGTCACAGTTGGTGTTGAACAGCGGCGAGACGCATGGTCGCCCGGTCGTGCAGGTCGAGAGGAGAATCGTCTCGAGCTCCGCTGGGCCGCCTTCCTTGCCCACGCTGGGGATTCGCCAATCGGTGTGGCCGGCGAACCCTTCCCCCTGGTTGAGCTGTACGAGCCAGCCCCAAATGGTTGTGGTCGGTATACCGTTTGGTCCTGGGCGAAAGTTACACGACATTCCAGCAGAGCATTGGGAACAGCCCACCGCTCCGTTTGTGGCCTCGGCACAGGCAGCGGCGGCGTCCGCATCGGGCTGGCAGGGTGTAAGGTCGTCGCACTGGCCGACCCACGGATAGGAAGCACTAAAGTCGTGCAAGCCGCCGGCTTGGTCCTTCTTCTCCCACATGAGCCCCGTGCAGCCATCGCTGATCGTGCCGTCGCCGTTGTCCTTAAGGCACGGCGTTACGGTCGGCGAGGGCGTGAGGGTGGGGGTCGGAGTACGTGCCGTGCAGAGCAACTCGCCGTAACAGGTGGCGCCGAAGACGACGGTGCAGCTGCTGTCGCACATCCCGCCAACCGGTACCGCACAGCTCGACGCACATTGACAGCAATCATTTGCTCCAGGGGTGCTGGTCGCGGTTGGGGTCCGAGTCGGGGTCGGAGTGTTCGTCGGTCTCGCAGTCGGTGTCGGTGTCATGGTCGGTGTCACCACGTTCACCGCCAACACCTGTGTCACGAAGGCGAAGGTCGCCGCAGTCTGATGAAGCTCCTGAACGTCCGTTGGCAAAGAGGTGGCTGCACCCGCAAAGGCCAATATGGCAAACTGGACCTGATTGGGCGGTCCGCCCTGCGCCGACCTCAACACCAGCGTTGCGTCATAGGTCGGCGCCTGTCCGTCGCTGACGAGTACGGGGTCCGCGCCAATTACCCACGGATTGCTCGACGCGTCCGCACGCGACAGCGCTTCGAACGTCGTGTTGGCGGCGAATGCCTGTGCAGTGAACCTCAAGATGAAGGTGCATGACCCGCCTGGCATCGATTGAAAGCAGTCGATGGAAGTCGCATTCCCCAGGTCCGTATCGATGCTAGGCGCACCGGCCGGAGTAGCGGTGGAAGAGCTTCCTGGGGTCGGAGTTTCGGTTATCGACGCAGCTGCTGGACAGATTCTCAACCCTTGAAAGTCGAGGCACTGTCGCGTTGCAAGCGCCCGGCTGATAGCCGCGTTCTCGCTGTTGATGTCAAGCCCCGACGAGCCCCCACGGCCATCGCATCCGCCAAGAGGGGCAAGGAGCAGTACGATCGCAAGGGTGAATCGTCCTAGTGAACACATGGCAACCTCCCGACTCAAGGAACCGTCGAAGTGATCAGAACGTTGAGGAACGGATTGCGGGGCAACGCATCAGCAGCGAACTTGTTGACCAGAGCGGTAACCGAAGCATCGAGCTCTTTCTGAAATTCCGGCAACCTCTCCGGCTCGACATAGAGGTAGTGGTTGCGGAGATAGGTGCCGCTCTGCACCTCGGGGAGTGCGAGCTTGTCCAGCAGCCCCTTCGCGAACAAGGCGAAGAACTCGATCGACAGCGACCATCGTTCGTCAGCACTTTCAGCAACAAAGTGGGAACGAGCACTGCGAACCCTCCCCGCACGGACTTCCACCAGCTTGCGTTCGCGAAGCATCTCCTCCACGCGCGCGAGCTGGGCTCGAGAAGCCGCAGTCGTCTGACCGGGGCGCGGCGGGACAGCGCGGACAGACTTGCGCCAGGCAGTCAGCGACATCCAATGATCGTCGGGTGGGAGTGCGGCAATGGCGTAGCTCACGAGAACAGCCAGGTCCGCATCTTCGATTCCGCTAAGACCACGCGGTGCTTGTAGGACACGACGCAGCTCGCGTCCAAAGCCGTACAGCATGCGGTCGCGCCAGAGCATAGCAAGCAGCACCTGGGGGTCTTCCTTGCGCACCGCAGCCAAGCGACGGACGAGCGCTTCGGTCGGGAAGCGCGTGCCTTTCTCGATACAGTTGAGCGTGATCGGCTCGACGGTGCCGCCCAGAACCTCATCGGCAAAACGGCGCACGCTGTACCCACGACCCATCAGGAGGCGCGTCTCATAGAAGATGTCTTTGATTCCTTTCCGGGCGGGAGGCTGTGGGGTCATGGCAAAGCCCTATACTTCAATGGAAGCTCATTTGCAAGAGTCGTACTGTATTTTTACAAAGTTTGCAGAAATCGGTGGCCAACAAGGATCGCGAAGGAGTTATGCGCGCGAGGTCTCAGCGCCGCTCGCGTTCGTTGTTCCATCCCCTGCCGGCAAGGGCTTTGACGGTCATCGCGCCGGCGTTGGACGTGGCACTCGTCTGACGGTACGACCTCTTGACTTTGGACTCTGGACCTTGGGCCTCATTAGAGAGCACTTGTCAACTACTATATACTAGATGTTCCGGATAGCAGAACATGCGTGACGATGCTGATATTCACGATAGTGGCACAGAATTCAAGAACATAGGGGGTTTTGATAACCATCAGCAATAAACTGCATGATATGCAAAGATACCGGGCGTTGCAGGGGCCCACTCCGTTCTCGCGCGCACGACTTGCGAGGGGGGCCGACCAGCGGCCATTATGCCCAGTGGAATCGGCTCGAGAAACAACATCTGAGCAAGCGCAGAGTTACCACAGCAGGTTCTATACTTACTATCTGTTGTAGTGGTGATGCCTGTGCTGTCAGTATGTGCTGCACCTTCAAGGCGGTTAATAATCGGCTTGGGAATATTCATGGCACATTCGGGCCTGCCCTGGCGAGCCACCAAAGCAAGCGAGCCGCCAGGGGGGCCTGACCAGTTGACGGTCGCCCGCGCCCTCCTCTACACTGCGTCTTGTTATGACTAGGACACACGCCATGCGGATTAAGCAGACGGAAACCGTGCACCGCGGGACGTACCGCAACACCGCGATTTTCGAGCCGGCCGAGGAAGGCGGCTACGTGGTGACGATCCCGGCCCTCAACGGGCTCACCACCGAAGGTGATACCATGGAGGAGGCCCGCGCGATGGCCGCCGACGCTATCCGCTGCTACCTGGAGAGCCTGCACAAGCACGGCGAGCAGATTCCCGTCGAGCACGAGCCCCCAATCACGCGGCGGATCGCCGTCAGCCTCGCCCGCACATGAGCCGCCTGCCGTCCTGCACGGCCGCGCAGGTCATCCGAGCGCTCAAACGCGCTGGCTTTGTCTTCGACCACGCCACGGGTTCACACCAAGACTGCTTTGCACAACAACTCGAACCGGTGGAGGAAGCACCCGCTCCGAGCTCGTCATGCCCGCGAAAAGCCTGCCCACGCAAAAGCGTGGGGCGGGCATCCAGGTGGGGTGGAGCATACGCCGCACGCTGGATTTCCGCTTTCGCGGAAGTGACGAATGGAACCAGGCACAATTTTTTGTGCAAAGCCCCCCCTAGAAACTGTCGATTTTCTCGACACGATTCTTGCTGCAACCGCCACAAGATCACGGCCACGCTGCGCTGGCGGTTGAAACCGCGGCTACAAACTGCACCAAGCCCGCCTGCGCGGGCTCCCCGGCCCACATTCGGCCAGTCGGCGCGGGCCGACTTCGTGCATTTCGTAGGCGCGAATTCATTCGCCGGCCGGTGGAGCGTTTATCGACTGAATTCGATATGTCACCGTAACTGCCGCCGGCGGTGCGTAGATTTCCGTTCGCTCACCACTTGTTTCACGTGAAACGTGCCGAGCCATGATGGGACCCTTCTCGAAGTGCTTTGACGTCATTGTGGTCGGCGCCGGGCACGCCGGCATCGAAGCCGCCTTGGCGGCCGCACGTCTGGGCTGCGACACGCTGATGATTACGCTGAACCTCGATCACATCGGGCAGATGTCGTGCAACCCGGCCATTGGGGGGATCGGCAAGGGCCACCTCGTCAAAGAGATCGACGCTCTCGGCGGCGAGATGGCCAAGGCCATCGACGCGACCGGGATCCAGTTCCGCCAGCTCAATACTCGCAAGGGCCCTGCCGTTCGCGCTTCGCGCGCCCAGGCAGACAAAGCACGCTATCGCCAGTACATGAAAGAACGACTGGAGACGGCGCCCGGCTTGACACTCTACCAGGGCAGCGTCGAACGCCTGCTGATCAGCGCTGGCCGCGTCGAGGGCGTCCAGACACAAATGGGTGAAGTGATCGCGGGGAAGACCGTGATCCTGACCACCGGCACCTTCCTCAACGGCCTCATCCACATCGGCGAGAAAAACATGGTGGCCGGGCGTGCCGGCGACTTTGCGGCCACCGGGCTCAGCGAGCAGCTCGCCACGCTCGGCTTTCGCATCGGGCGCCTGAAGACCGGCACGTGCCCCAGGCTCGACAAGCGCGCGATCGACTACAGCATGCTGGCCATTCAGCACGGCGATGACCCGCCGATCCCGTTCTCGTTCTCGACGAGCGCCATCACGCAACCCCAAGTTCCGTGTCACATCACCCACACCACCGAGCGTACGCACGAGATCATCCGCGGCGCGCTCGATCGCTCGCCGTTGTACGCCGGGCGCATCCAGGGCCGCGGGCCGCGGTATTGCCCGTCGATCGAAGACAAAGTCGTCCGCTTCGCGGACAAAGCACGCCACCAGATTTTTCTGGAGCCGGAAGGCAGGAACACGGTTGAAGTGTATCCCAACGGCCTTTCCACGAGCCTGCCGTTGGATGTACAGCTCGCGATGGTTCGTTCGATCCCCGGCCTCGCACAAGCGGTGATTATGCGGCCGGGTTACGCCATCGAGTACGATTACGTTGACCCGACCCAGCTACTGCCTTCGCTCGAGACCAAGCTCGTCGCGGGCCTCTTTCACGCCGGCCAAATCAACGGAACCACAGGCTATGAAGAGGCCGCGGCGCAAGGGCTCATGGCCGGCATCAACGCGGCGCTCAAACTCCGCGAACATCGGCCACTCCTATTTGAACGCGCCACCGCGTACATCGGCGTGCTCATCGATGATTTGGTCACCAAAGGGGTCGGCGGCGAGCCGTACCGCATGTTCACGTCTCGCGCCGAGTACCGCCTGCTGCTGCGAGAGGACAACGCGGATGCCCGTTTGACAGAGGCGGGATACCGGGTGGGCGCAATTGCCGCCGCGGATTACGAACGCAGCCGGCGCAAGTCCGATTTAGTCACCGCGGAGATTCAGCGGCTGGAATCAGCCATCTTGTTGCCGGTGGCTGATCTCAACCAGCACCTCAGAGCCCTCGGCACGGCGGAGATCTCCCAGCCGTGCACGCTTGCCCAGCTGCTGCGCAGGCCGGAGGTGTCCTACCGTGCCGTTGCTTCCTTGATCGGGGCGCCCCACCAGATTTCTGCCGGGTACAGCTCGGACGGTGTGTCACTGCCGCAAGATGTCGTGACCCAGGTAGAGATCTCGATCAAGTACTCCGGATACGTCAAACGGCAGCAGGATGCCGTCGAGCGTTTCCGGCACCTCGAAAGTGCGCGTATCCCGGCGGAGATGAGCTATGACACCGTACGGGGCCTGTCCCGCGAGGTGCAGGAGAAGCTGGCACACGTTCGGCCCCTTTCGCTGGGTCAAGCCGCGCGCATCCCGGGCATCACACCCGCCGCCATCTCTCTCCTGGCCGTACATCTGAAACGGTATGGAAAAGGTTAGGGAGCGCCCGCCGGTCCCGGCTTCCACGCTCACCGATCTGGAGCACGGCGCAGGGGCGCTCGGCCTCACCTTGAGCAACCAGCAGTTGGCCCAATTCGAAAGCTATCTGGGCACCCTCCTGCTGTGGAGCCCCCGGCTCTCGCTCACCGGGGCCACCACCGCCCGTGAGCTGGTGCGGCGGCACATAGTGGACTCGTTGCCAGCGGCGCGCTTCGTTCCTCCGCACGGTCACGTCGCCGACCTCGGCAGCGGTGCCGGCTTCCCCGGAATTCCGCTGGCGATTGCATGCCCCGAAGCATTCGTGACACTGGTCGAGTCGAGGCGGAAACGAGCCAACTTCCTGCGCGAAGTCGCCCGCAGCGCGCGATTGGAGAACGTCGAGGTCTGCGAGGATCGGGCCGAGGTCATTGCGAAAGAGCGGCGCGCCGCGTACGACGTGGTGATCTCGCGAGCGGTATGGGAGACCGCAGACTTCTTGCGGGTCAGCGCACCGCTGCTGAAGGTCGGGGGCGTGGCGATCGCCATGAAGGGGCCGAAGACCGCGACCGCCGTCATCTCCCCAGACTTCTCTGTGCCAGAGCTGGTCCGATATGCGATCCCCGACGGGATTACACACGTGCTGGTGGTGTACGGAAGGCTGTTGCGTGAAACGTGAAGGGTGCGGCAAGCACGTTTCACGTGAAACACTTCCATCGGCAGCTGATTCTGTGGTACAAGGCAGATTAGGAGTTGGCAGGGGTTGCGGTGGGGCGCGTCATCTGCATTGCAAATCAAAAGGGTGGGGTGGGCAAGACGACGACGGCGGTGAATCTCTCCGCCGCGTTCGGCCTCGCCCAGCATTCGACCTTGCTCATCGACATGGATCCGCAGGCGAACGCCAGCAGCGCCGTCGGGCTGGGCGCGGCCGACGGCCTGCCGACGACGTACGAAGTCATCCTGGGAGAGCAGCCCGCCGCCGCCGCCATCCGTATCAGTGATATAACATCACTTTGTGTCTTGCCCGCGACGCGCGACCTCATCGGTGCCGAGATCGAGCTGGTCCCCGCCTTGGCGCGCGAGCACCGGCTGCTCGAAGCCTTGCGCGGCGTGCGCGACGCCTATGAGTACCTGGTGATCGACTGCCCGCCGTCACTGGGGTTGCTGACGATCAACGGCTTGGTTGCCGCCGACGCCGTGCTGGTGCCGCTGCAATGCGAGTACTACGCCCTCGAAGGCCTGGGGGCATTGCTGGAGACCGTGGAGCTGATCCGCCAGCGGCTCAACCCGTCGCTGGCCATCGAGGGGCTGCTCTTGACGATGTTCGATACGCGCAATAGCCTGTGCCATCAAGTGGTCGAGGAAGTGCGCCAGCATTTTCCGCGCGCCGTGTTTGACGTCGTGATCCCGCGCAACGTCCGCCTCAGCGAGGCGCCGAGTCACGGCATGCCCGCCGTACTCTACGATCCGACCTCGCGCGGCGCCGAGGCGTATCAAGCGTTGGCGCGCGAGCTGCTCGCCCGGCACGGCGCCGGGGAGGCACGGATGCCGCAGGGCACACACACGGGAGGAGGAGGAGAGTGATGGATGTCATGGGAAAACGTCGTGCCCTTGGTCGTGGCCTTGGGGCGTTGATTCCACACGCGCCGGCGGCGGAGACCACGACGCTGGCGCCGGTCGCGGCCATCGACCGCAATCCGCTGCAGCCGCGACGGCTGATCTCGGAGGACAGCTTGCAGGAGTTGGCGCAATCGATTCGGGAACACGGCATCCTGCAGCCGTTGCTGGTGCGCCGTGCCAACGGCCGCTTCGAGCTGATCGCCGGTGAACGCCGCCTGCGGGCCGCACAGCTGGCGGGGCTCGAGACGGTGCCGGTCACGGTGCGCGACGTCGATGACCGCGCCCTGCTCGAACTGGCGCTGATCGAGAACATTCAGCGCGAAGACCTCAACGCCATCGAACAAGCGCGCGCCTACCGCCGGTTGGTCGACGAGTTCTTGCTCACCCAGGAGGAGATCGCCGACCGCATCGGTAAAGATCGCTCGACCGTCGCCAACATGCTGCGGCTGCTGCAGCTACCAGCGGCGGTGCAGGCAGACATCGAACGCGGCCTGCTCTCGGCCGGACACGCCCGCGCCTTGGTGAACGCCGGCTCCGACGCCCTGCAAATCGAGCTGGCGCAGGAAGTCGTGGCGAAACGCCTGACCGTTCGGGAAACCGAGAGGCTGGCGAAACGCCACGCGCGCCTGCCGGTGGATCCCGAGCAACGTGCCGCCGAGCAACGGCTGTCGGCGGCGCTCGCGACCCGCGTGCGGCTTGTCCACCGCAAGAACGGGGCGGGCCGGATAGAGATCGACTATTACTCGCTCGCGGAGCTCAACGGCCTGCTCGATCGGCTGTGTGCGCCGCGGGATGGCCTGGCTGCATGAGCCACGCCCACGTCCGTATGAAACTTTGACAAGGATAAGCGCGGATGGTATAAGCCCCCGGCCTTAGCGCCGAAAGGGACAGGAGACAAAGCATGGCCTTGTTCAATAAGGATGATAGAGCGCAGCGGCCTGAGGCGGTGAGACCACCGGTGATGGCCCCACCGATGCGCCCGGGTGAGGATGGGCTCAATGAAGATGCTATCCAAGCGCACCTCGGGAAAGGCAGCCGCATCGAAGGGAAACTGACCTTCGAGGGCAGCGTGAAAGTCGATGGCCAGGTCGACGGCGACATCCAAGCGCAGGAGGCCGTCATCATCGGCGAAACCGCGCTGCTGAATGCCCAGATCACCGCCGGCACCGTGATCCTCAAGGGTCGCCTCACCGGCGACATTGTGGCGCGCAAACGCGTCGAGCTGCGCGCGCCGGGCAAGCTGATCGGCAATATCACCACCCCTAGTTTGGTGATTCACGAAGGGGTGGTCTTCGAGGGGCACTGCTCCATGGGGGGCGGAGTGGAGAACAAGACGGAGAAGCCGGATCGCAAAGTGGCCCTCTTTTCGAAGGAGGAACGGACGAGCCCGGGTCCAGTCCGCATACCATCGGAGGCTGTGAAGTAGGAATTTTAACCGCCGCGAAACGCCTCATACGCTTCCCGGCACTTTCAGCGTCACCGAGCACCCGGCCGCGAACGCGGTGGCGGGTGCATGCGTGTCCGCCAGCGAACAGTGTAACCAATCATGTTGACGTTCCCACCGGACTACTCTTTCGTCATACAGATCTTCGCTTTTCTGGTCCTCTGGTTTGGCCTCAAGCGCTTACTCTTCGATCCTGTCGTGCGCGTCTTGGAGCAGCGCGAGGAACGCACCTCCGGCATGCGTCATGCCGCCGCCGAGATGCGCGCGGCGGCGGAAGCGGCGGCGGCGGACTACGAACGCGACTTGCACGAGGTCCGCGTCCGGTTGGCCGCGGACACCGAGGCCGCCCGGCAGTCTACTCAGGAGCAAGAACGGCGCGTCCTGGCCGAGGCCCGCGAAGCGGTAAGCCACGAACTGATGCAGGTGCGCGAGGCCTTGCGCCAGCAGGCCGAAACGGCCCGCCCGGCGCTCGCGGCAGAGGCCCGCGACCTGTCTGGACGCATGCTGCAGCGCGTCCTCGGTAGGAGTATCGTATGAGGCGACGCCTGATCCTTCTGGCGGCGCTCGCCGCCGCGTGCCCCGCCGGCCTGGCCATGGCGAGCGAGGAAGCGCACGCCCACAGTACCGGCATTCCGGTGATCACGCTCCTGTTCTCCACCATCAATTTCCTCCTCTTCCTCTGGGTCCTCGGGCGGTTCGTCTTACCGAGCATGCGGACGTGGGTGAGTGATAGAAAGTCGCACATTGTGACAGCCCTGGCCGAGGCCGCTGCCGCCAAAGCGGAAGCGGAGCGGCTGCGCGCCGAATGGGAGAAACGGCTGGCGGAACTGGACAAGGCGGTCGAGGAAATGCGCGCCCGCAGCCGGGAAGATGCCGAGCGCGAACGCGAACGCATCCTCGAGGCGGCGCGAAAGACGGCCGCCGCCATCCGCCGCGATGCCGAGCGCACGGCGGCGTACGAGCTGCGCCGCACCCAAGAGCGGCTGCGCGCCGATCTGGTCCACGAGGCGGTGCGTCTGGCCGAGGACGCCGCGCGCGCACACTGGACCCCCGCCGACCAGCAACGCGCGGTGGCTGAGTTCCTCACGCAGGTGAACCCATGAGCGCCGTCGCCCGCCGTTACGCCAAAGCGCTGTTCGCGCTTGCCAAGGAAGGCGCCACGCTCGACCCCACCCTACAGGAGCTGGAGCGCATTGCGGCCGTCGCCAGAGACCCCAGTGTCGGCCCCGTGCTGAGCAGTCCGTTGCTGTCGCCGGCGCGCCGCCGCGATCTGGTGCAGCGGATCGCCAGCGATCTGCGCCTTT
This sequence comes from uncultured delta proteobacterium, assembly GCA_963729835.1. Lineage (GTDB taxonomy): Bacteria > Desulfobacterota > Binatia > HRBIN30 > HRBIN30 > CAVSQF01. Next base: position 138,927 of record CAVSQF010000045.1, read on the forward strand.
CGGATCTGTTGACCCGATTCGTCGCGCTGCTCGCCGACCATCAGCGCCTTGCCGAACTGCCCCGCATTCACGATCACTTTCAACAGCTCCTCGACGCGGAGCTGGGGCGCGCGCGCATCAGCATCCGCAGCGCCCGCCCGCTCGAGGCGCAGCAAGAAGCCGGCTTGGTGGCCACGTTTTCGAAGCTCACCGGCAAGCAGATCGTGCCGAACATCGTCGTCGACCCCGAGTTGCTCGGCGGCGTGGTCGTCGAGGTTGCCGGCAAGGTGTACGACGGCAGTGTGCGCACGCAATTCCACCGTTTGGCCCGCCAACTCGCCGGCGCCGCACTCTAGGAGGATCGCCTACAGATGGATATTCGCCCCGCGGAAATCAGCGACATCATCAAACGCCAAATCAACGACTATGGACGTGAGCTGGAGGTACGGGAGACCGGCCGCGTGCTGTCGTGCGGCGACGGGATCGCCCGGATTTACGGCCTCGACCAAGTTGCCGCTGGGGAGCTGCTGGAGTTTCCACACAACATTTACGGCCTCGTGCTCAACCTGGAAGAAGACAACGTCGGCGCCGCCATCTTCGGGGAAGCCCAGCTGATTGGAGAGGGTGATGAGGTCCGGCGCACGAACCGGATCGCCGAAGTGCCCGTCGGCGACGCCTTGCTCGGGCGCGTGGTGGACGGCTTGGGCCAGCCGATCGACGGGAAGGGCCCAATCGACGCCACGGACACCCGCCGCATCGAAATCAAGGCGCCCGGCATCGTCGCCCGGCAGCCGGTGAAGGAACCGCTGCAGACGGGCATCAAGGCGATCGACGCCATGATCCCAATCGGCCGTGGACAACGCGAATTGATCATCGGTGATCGCCAGACCGGCAAGACCGCGGTAGTACTGGACACGATCATCAACCAGCGTGGTGGCGACGTGGTGTGCATCTACGTGGCGATCGGCCAGAAACGCTCGACGGTGGCGCAGGTGGTTGATCGCCTCACGCGCTTCGGTGCTATGGAGTACACCATCGTGGTGGCGGCAACCGCCTCCGATCCGGCGCCGTTGCAGTTCATCGCCCCCTACACCGGTTGCACCATGGGCGAGCACTTCCGCGACAACCGCCGCCATGCCGTGGTGTTCTACGATGACCTCTCCAAGCACGCGGTCGCGTACCGGCAGCTATCGCTGCTGTTGCGCCGGCCGCCGGGCCGCGAAGCGTTTCCTGGCGACGTGTTCTATCTGCACTCGCGCCTGCTGGAACGTGCCGCCAAGATGAGTAACGACCGCGGCGGCGGATCTCTCACGGCTTTGCCGATCATCGAAACGCAGGCGGGCGACGTCGCGGCGTACATCCCGACCAACGTCATCTCGATCACCGACGGCCAGATCTTTCTCGAAACCGATCTCTTCTACTCCGGCGTGCGCCCGGCCGTGAACGTCGGCATCTCGGTGTCCCGTGTCGGCGGCTCGGCGCAGGTCAAAGCCATGAAGCAGGTGGCGGGCTCGTTGCGCATCGAGCTGGCGCAGTATCGCGAGATGGCCGCCTTTGCCCAGTTCGGCTCCGACCTCGATGTCGCCACCCAAAAGCAGCTGGCGCGCGGCAGCCGCCTGGTCGAAGTGTTGAAGCAAGGTCAGTACGAACCCATCCCCGTGGAACGCCAGATCTTGATCATTTACGCCGCTACCAACGGCTACGTCGATCACCTGCCGGAAACTGCGGTGCGCCGTTACGAGGCCGATCTGTACCGTTTCGTCGAGAACCGCCATCCAAACCTCTTCGAGGCGATTCGTACGAAAAAACAGTTCGACGACGAACTAACGCCCAAGGTCAATCAGGTACTAGACGAGTTCAAGGGTATCTTCGCCGCCTGAACGGGTGGCCGTAACGCGGTGTTCTCATGGCGAGTCTCAAGGCCATTCGCAAACGCATCACCTCGGTGAAAAGCACCCAAAAGATCACCAAGGCGATGAAAATGGTGTCCGCCGCGAAACTGCGTCGCGCGCAAGAGGCGGCCACGGCGGCGCGCCCGTACGCCAACAAGCTCGGCCACCTGCTCCGCAGCGTCGCGGCACGGGTGGGGGACGCCGCCCATCCGCTCCTGCAACAGCGCCCGGACGAACGCAACATCCACGTTCTCCTGGTGACCGGCGACCGCGGACTATGTGGGGGCTACAACGCCAACTTGATCCGCAAGGCGGAGATTTTGCTGCACGAGCGCGGCCGCGAGCACGTGCAGCTGACCATCGTCGGCCGGCGCGGCTTCGACTACTTCAAGAAACGTCAGGTGACCATTGCCGACAAACACATCAACCTGTTCGGCGGCCCCAATGGCCAGCTCGCACAATCTATTGGTGAGCGGCTCTCACGGGAGTTCGCGGACGGGACGACTGATGCCGTGTATCTCATCTACAGTCGCTTCCGTTCCGCGCTGGTGCAGATCCCGACGGTGGAGCAACTCCTCCCCATCGCCCCCGAGACGACCGCTGCCGCCACGACGCTGGATTACCTGTACGAACCGAACGCCATCGATCTTCTCGACCGGTTGCTGCGGCAGTACGTCACGGTGCTCATCCATCGGGCATTCCTCGAAGCGACGGCGAGCGAGCAGGGCGCCCGCATGACCGCCATGGACAGCGCCACCAACAACGCAACGGAGATGATCGACCGCCTGACTTTGGACATGAACCGCGCCCGCCAGGCCGCGATTACCAAGGAGTTGATGGAAATCGTCGGCGGCGCCGAAGCGCTCAAGGGATAGATCAACGCACGTCACCGCATGTGATGCACACGGTTAGACGCAGAGGTAGCCTTTCATGAACATTGGCAAGATCACACAAGTCATCGGACCGGCTGTCGATGTCGAGTTCGCAGACGGCACGCTGCCCGCGATTTATAACGCCCTGCGGGTTTCGAACCCGGCCATCAGCAGCCAGCCGTGGAATCTGGTCCTCGAGGTCGCACAACATCTCGGGGAGAGGACCGTGCGCACCATCGCGATGGACTCCAGCGAAGGTCTGGTGCGCGGGATGGACGTGCAAGACACCGGTGATGTGATCAAGGTCCCGGTGGGGCCGCAAACCCTCGGACGCATCATCAATGTCATCGGCGAGCCGGTCGACGAGGGGGGACCGGTCGAGGCGATGGCCCATTACCCGATCCATCGGGAGCCGCCGGCATTCGTCGATCAGGCCACCGAGGTGCAGGCGTTCGAAACCGGCATCAAGGTCGTGGACCTGCTCGCGCCCTACTCGCGCGGCGGCAAGATCGGTCTGTTCGGTGGCGCCGGCGTCGGCAAGACCGTGTTGATCATGGAGCTGATCAACAACGTCGCCACCCATCATGGCGGCTTCTCCGTGTTTGGCGGTGTGGGCGAACGCACCCGCGAGGGCAACGACCTCTGGCTCGAAATGCGCGAGTCGGGAGTTATTTCCAAGACCGCTCTCGTCTATGGCCAGATGAACGAGCCGCCCGGGGCGCGCGCCCGCGTCGGGCTGGCTGCGGTCACGGTCGCCGAGTACTTCCGCGATGAAGAAGGCAAGGACGTGCTCTTGTTCATCGACAACATTTTCCGTTTCACGCAGGCCAACTCGGAGGTGTCCGCGCTGCTCGGCCGTATGCCCTCCGCCGTCGGCTACCAGCCGACCCTGTCCACCGACCTGGGCGAGCTGCAGGAGCGCATCACGACCACGAAGAAAGGTGCCATCACCTCGGTGCAGGCGATCTACGTGCCTGCCGACGACCTGACCGACCCGGCGCCCGCCACCACCTTCGCGCACCTCGACGCCACCACGGTGCTGTCACGCGCGCTCACGGAGATCGGCATCTATCCTGCCGTCGACCCGCTCGACTCAACGTCGCGGATCCTGGACCCCGGCGTCGTCGGCGAAGAGCACTACCGTATCGCGCGTCAGGTCCAGGAAGTCCTGCAACGCTACAAGGACCTCCAGGACATCATCGCCATCCTCGGCATGGACGAGCTGTCCGAAGAGGACAAGCTGATCGTGGCGCGGGCCCGTAAGATCCAGCGCTTCCTGTCGCAACCGTTCCACGTCGCCGAAGCTTTCACGAACATGAAGGGGGCCTACGTAAAGCTGCCCGACACCATCCGCGGATTCAAAGAGATCGTCGACGGCAAGCACGACAGCATCCCCGAGCAGGCCTTCTACATGGTGGGGACGATCGAGGAAGTCCTCGAGAAGGCCAAGAAGCTCGCCGCGTAGGTGTTCTGACGCGCGCGACACACCAGCACGAGCCACGATATGCACGACTCATTCGACCTACGGGTGGTGACTCCGCAACGAGCGTTGCTGGAGGAGGAGGTGCGCGAGGTGACGGCGCCCGGCACCGTCGGTGAATTCGGGGTCCTGCCTGACCACATCACGTTTCTCACCTCACTGGAGGTCGGGACGATGAGCTATCGGACCGATCGCGGGACGTACCGGATCGCGATCCGTGGCGGCTTTGCCGAGGTAGTTGACAATGTGATGACCGTGTTGGCCGACGATGCGGTATTCGCCGAAGACATCGACGCCGATGCCGCGCGCACGGAGCTAAGCACCGCCGAGGCGCAGTTGCGTGACCTCTCGCCGCTGGAGGAATCCTTCCAGGCGGTCGACGACCAGCGCCGCTGGGCGCAGGCCCGGATCGAAGCCGCCAGCGCCGCCCGCTGATCGCCGGGGGCCGAACCGTCATCGCCCCGCGGCTGACTGACCCACTCCGGGCCGACGCGGCCGAGAAGCGGCCTGCCGTGGCTGCAGCGATGCGGCTCGGCCGCGCTGGCAGAGCTGAGTTTTGGCGTTAGTTAGGTTAGGAGCCGGGTAGAAGAACTGATGGCCCGACGGTTTTTGCTCTGGGATCACGACGGCGTGCTCGTCGACACGGAGCGCTGGTACTTCGAAGCGACGCGGGCGGTACTCCAGCGCCTCCAGATCGGCCTTTCCGAACAGCAGTATCTCGAATTCATGGCCGCCGGCCGGTCCTGTTGGGATCTCGCCCGCGAGTCGCACGTGTCAGAGACCTGCATTGACGCACTGCGCGCTGCGCGTGACGCACTGTACCAGGAGTTCCTGCAGACAAAACCCATCGAGATCGCGGGCGTTTCTGAGATCCTTGCGGAACTGGCGCCGCGCTATCGTATGGCCATCATCACGACGGCCCGACGCTGCGACTTCGATCTCATCCACGCACGCCGTGGCCTGCTCGGTTACTTCGAGTTCGTCCTCACCGTCGAGGACTACGCGCGGTGCAAACCCCATCCCGATCCGTATCTGACGGGCCTCGCTCGCTTCGGCGCGCGGTGCTCCGAGGCGCTGGCAATCGAGGACTCCTCACGCGGGCTGGCCGCGGCGCGCGCGGCCGGGTTGGACTGCCTGATCATCCAGAACGCCTTCACGGCCGCCCAGGATTTCAGCGGCGCCTGGCGCGTCGTCGATTCGGTGCGCCGGCTGCCGGAGCTACTTGTCACAGAAACTGAATCAAGCTAACAGAGGGGGTGCGGCCCCACCATGAACTTGTTCGCGTATGGAACGTTGATGTGCCCCGACATCCTGGACAGGGTTGCCGCCTGTCGTCCGGCGTACGCGCCGGCAACGCTGGCTGGTTACCGGCGCTACGCGGTACGCAATGAGGTCTATCCCGGAATTGTCGAGGACCACGAAGCGAGCGTCAGAGACGCAGGCGTCACCGCCGCGAGCGTCCGCGGGGTGGTGTATTGGGAGGTGCCGGAAGACGCTTGGCGGCGTTTGGACAGGTTCGAGGGCGAGATGTACGCCAGACGCAGTGTCCGCGCGTTGCTTGAAGATGGAACATCCACGGATGCCGCGACGTACGTCGTCAAGGCGGAGTTCACGCACCGCCTGACGGCCTCTGAATGGAGCTACGAGGAATTTCTCCGGTCCGGCAAGCGCATCTTCGAGGCGCGGTATCCGGGCTTCGACGCGTAACGACGTGACGTCTCCCGGCGCGGTTGCTATTTTGACATCCGCAATGACGAGCGAGTCGGGCTGTTCCGTCGTGGCACGAGTCGGCGAGTTGCAGCCGGGGCAGACGAAAAAATTCTTCCTCCGGGACGACGGGCACGAAGAAGAGTGCTTTGTCGTGAACCACGGCGGCCGGTTGTACGCCTATGTCAACCGCTGCGCCCACGTGCCGATGACGCTGGACTGGATCGACAATCAGTTCCTGACCGAGGATGGGGAATTTCTGCAGTGTGCCACCCACGGGGCGTGCTATGTGCCGGAGACCGGCGAGTGCGTCTCGGGTCCGCCGTGCGGCAAGTTCCTCACGCCGGTACCGCTGACGATGTGCGGCACGGAGGTGCTAGCGCACTGGCCGGCTGATCACCCGGAGCCTTGACTCATTGCAGACCGATGCCTACGCCAGGCCCCAGACGACGAAGGGGCGGGAATTGCCTTCCCGCCCCTTCCTTGCTCACTAGCAGTTACAACGTCAAATCTTCCCTTGCAGGAAGAACGCGATCACCAAGGCGTAGATCGCCAAGGCTTCCATGAAGGCGATACCGATGATCATCGGGGTCTGGATGCGATCTGCCGCGTTGGGATTGCGACCGATCGACTCCATGGCCGCCGCCACGGCACGCCCTTGGCCCAATCCGGCGCCGACTGCCGCGATGCCGATCGCCAAGCCGGCAGCTAACGCGACCCAGCCTTTCGAATCGCCCGTCGCGCCCTCCGCGGCGAACGCCGGGCCGTGCGCGAACAGCACCGAGACTACACCGAGTACCGGTGCCAGCCATCGTTTGCGCATTCTCTGGTCCTCCTTTCCTGAGATTTGAGAGACCCCTCGGCCACGCCTCTCTGTCCTCCTCGCCACACCACGGCCGCCTCGTCTCTCATGCTTGTAAAGTGTTCGAGGGGCCAGGGCCCAACCCTCGAACCCTTGAACCCTTATTCGCTGTCAACCATGCGCCACCGCGTGTTCCTCGCCATGCTCGTGCTCCTCCAACGCCAGCGACAGGTAGATAATGCTGAGGATGGTGAACACGAAGGCCTGAATGAGCGAGACGAATGCGCCGAGCGCGTAGAACACCACCGGAATGCCGAGCTTCGTCAAGTCTGTGAATATTTCCAACACTAGGTGATCGCCGGTCATGTTGCCGAAGAGACGGAGGGCCAACGAGACCGGCCGCACGAAGTTGTCGATCAGCTCCAGCGGCAGCATCAGGAACGCCAGCCACCAGATCGGGCCCAGGAAGTGTTTCAAGTAGCCAACGCCCTTGGCGCGAAAGCCATAGTAGTTGTACACACAGAACGACGTCACCCCGAGCGCGAAGGTGACGTTAAAGTTGCTGGTCGGCGGCGCGAAGCCCGGCAGCAAACCCACGAGGTTCGCGGTCAGGATGAACAAGAAGAAGGTCCCATACACGTGCACGTAGCTGCGGCCCTTGTGTCCGAGGAGGCCTTCGATGAAGCCGACGAACCACTCAACGAAGATCTCCAAGGTATTCCGGATGGTCAGCGTGCCGTCGGGGACCACCGGATCCGTAGCCGCCTGCAGCTGGCGGCGCGCCGCCCACGCCCACACGAGCAAGCCGGCGATGACCAGCGTGGCCGTCGCAGTATGCGCCGGCAACAGCTTGAGGCCGGGGATGATCTCAACCCAGGTAAACGCGTGTTCCACCTCAACTCACTCCTTATGGGGCCGCGTCCCGCGTCTGTTCTGCCGGTCCGCTCCCACGGTCGCTTTACTTCCTGCTCCTCAAAGATCTCCTCACATAAAACGCGCCGCCGCACTACCTAGCAGTCGCGCGCGACCTCAATCAAGCACGCCACGAGCAACAACGTCGCGCCGAGGGCGAAGCTCATGCCCTCGATGGGCACGCGCCAAAACAGCAGGCCGATCAAGCCGAGGAAGAGCGTGAACTTGAGCACAAAGGCGGCCACGGCGACGATGACCCGCAGGCGCTGCCTGGACTCCGTCGCAGGAGGCCGTAGGAGGTTCGTGATCAGCCGCAGCAGCCAGAAGTTCGCACCCATGACCGCGCCGCCGAGCAACACACTGCCCGGCTGCATCCATTGCGTCACGTACGCCAGACCGCCGGTGGCGCCGAGCAGGCCGACGTGGATTTTACTGATGCGCGTCAGATCGACTGCCATTATCCGAACGTGAATTAAACCGCTTGAGGGTCCACATCAATCGATACAACGCCCCACCCATACCTGCCAGTGTAAGTAACAGCGTAAAGAGCGGCGGCGTACCCAGGTACCGGTCGAGGTAATACCCCGAGATCACGCCGGCGACAACCGTCCCGGCAAATTCGAAGCCGAGTGCGCCGAAACGCCCCGCCTTGACCATCGGGCTGTCTTCGTCACCGCGCTGCGGAATTGTTCCCTCCCCCATCAAGAGGCTACGAGTGCCTGTAACACCTCGCCGACGGCGCGCACGGTCACGTCTATATCAGCGTTGCTGTGCGCAAGCGAAATGAAGGCCGCTTCGAATTGCGACGGTGGCAAATACACGCCGTGCTCGAGCATGCCTTTGAACCATTTGGCGTACAGCCCAACGTCCGCGGCTCGCGCGCCCGTCGCATCGCGCACTGCGGACACGCCGAAGAACAGCGTCCACATCGAACCGACGCGGTTGACGCAGCCGCGGACGCCACTTTGAGCGAGTGCCACGCGCAACCCCGTCTCCAGTTGCACGCCCAGTTCTTCCAAGCGCTCATACGTGCCCGGCTTGGCCAGGAGCTGCAACGTCTGCAACCCCGCAGCAACGGCCAGCGGATTCCCCGACAACGTCCCGGCTTGGTACACCGGGCCGAGCGGTGCGAGCTGTTCCATGATGGCGCGCCGGCCCCCGAACGCCGCCAGCGGCAGCCCACCGCCGACGATCTTGCCGAGGCAGGTGAGGTCCGGAGAGATCCCCATTTGCTGCTGCACACCGCCGTAGCCGAGCCGGAAGCCGGTGATCACCTCGTCGAAAATCAGCAGTGTTCCGGCCTGCTGCGTGATCGCTCGCAATCCATCCAGGAACCCGGGCGCGGGAGGGATGACGCCCATGTTGCCGACGACGGGCTCGACGATCACCGCCGCGATGTTCGCGCCGTCGGCCTGGAAGTAGCCCTCGACCATGTTGAGGTCGTTGAGTTCCGCCACTAGCGTCAGGCTGGCGAGCGCCTCCGGCACGCCCGCACTGTCGGGCACTCCGAAGGTCGCCGCACCCGACCCGGCGCGTACCAGCAAGGCATCGCCGTGGCCGTGATAACAGCCGGAAAACTTCATGATCTTGGCCCGGCCCGTGAAGCCACGCGCCAGGCGGATCGCCGTCATGGCGGCTTCGGTGCCCGAGCTCACCAGGCGCACCATCTCCATCGACGGCACCGCCGACGTCAGGGCTGCGGCCATCTCCACTTCGCGGGCGGTCGGTGCACCGAAACTGGTGCCGTCGCGCAATGCCTTTTGCACCGCCGTCAACACCTTGGGATGTGCGTGACCGAGAATCATCGGACCCCAGGAGCCGACGTAGTCGATGAACTCCTGCCCGTCGACGTCCCACAGGCGGCTGCCCTTGGCGCGCTGAATGAATCGTGGCTCGCCACCCACGGCGCGCCACGCCCTGACGGGGCTGTTCACACCCCCAGGAATCACTTGGACGGCGCGTTCACAGAGGCGCTGCGACAGCTTTTCGATGGACATGATACGGAGAACGACGCCGAGCGTCGCTATCACCCCAGCCTTGCGTAGTCAAGAAACACCGCTGCCAGCGGGCGCAATCTTCTGCGCACACGTCTTCTTGCACCGGCCGCCAAAAGGCGGTAAATCAACTGCCACCTCCGTTTCTCCACGGGGGCTATTTCTAACTAGCAAGCCGAGCACTGGCAATGGGCTTCGGAGATGGGATATAGGGCTCTGTTGGGCGGGTGGAAAACCTGTGAGTTCAGCGTTGCGAGTACGTCCCAAATAGCGGGCAAACCGTGCATATTTCAGTTGTTAACACCTGTTGATAGCCCTGTGGATGATTTATGCGGCGGGCGTGGAAAGAATCTCTAGATATCCTGCGAGAGCGCATCGAGCCGGAGGACTACGAGAACTTCATCCGGCGTCTTCAACCGGTCGCGGCGCGCGACAGAAACCTGCTCGTTGAAGCCCCGAGTCGCCTCGCGGTCGATCTGGTGACGCAACGCTACCTGAACGTCATCGAAGAGGTGCTGTCTCAAAGGCTCGGTTCACCGGTGCGGGTTCTCCTCCAGCCGCCCGGGGCGGTTCAGCAGGAGCTGTTCCCGTTATCGACCGCAGCAGCAGTGAGTGCGGCGCAGACGCGGATGCGGCGGCCATCGAGCCTGATCCCGAAATACACGTTCGCCAACTTCGTTGTCGGTGCCAGCAATCAGTTTGCACACGCCGCGTGCAAAGCGGTAGCAAACCAACCCGGCGACCACTACAACCCGCTTTTCATCTACGGCGGTGTCGGTCTTGGCAAGACGCACCTGGTGAACGCCATCGGGCATCAGGTGCTGGAACGCTCTGCCGAACGGCGGGTCATGTACCTTTCGTCCGAGTCGTTCATGAACGAGCTAATCACGGCGTTGCGCCGCGACCGCATGGATGAGTTCAAGGCACGCTTCCGCCGTGTTGATGTCCTGATCCTCGACGACGTGCAGTTCCTGGCCGGGCGCGAACGTACCCAGGAGGAGTTCTTTCACACATTCAACTCCCTGTACGAAGGCCACCGGCAGATCGTTCTGACCTCCGACAAATTTCCGAAGGAGATTCCGGATCTCGAAGAACGGCTGCGCAACCGCTTCGAGTGGGGACTGATCGCTGATATTCAACCGCCGGACATGGAGACGCGGGTGGCCATTCTCCAGAAAAAAGCGGAGGCGGAACACATCGACCTGCCGCACGACGTGGCGCTGTTTCTGGCCTCAAGTATCGACTCGAACGTCCGCGAACTGGAAGGATCGCTGACGCGGCTCGGAGCGTTTGCATCCCTAAACAAGAGCGAGATCACTGTCGACTTCGCGCGTCAGGTACTGCAAAGTATTCTCCGCGAAAAGGATTCCACCATCACCATCGAATCGATCCAGAAAGGTGGTCTGCGAGTTCTTCCACATCCGACCAGCTGACCTGCGCTCGAAAAAACGGACGCGCACCATCGCTCAGCCCAGGCAAGTCGCTATGTACCTCTGCCGCCGCTACACGCACGCATCTTTCCCTACTATCGGCGACCGCTTCGGCGGCCGCGATCACTCCACCGTCATTCACGCAGCCCAGGTCGTCGGCGAACGCATCAAACAGGATCCGACTTTTCGCGCCACCATCGAACGGCTCGAACGCATGTTGGAAAGCGGTGGGTAAGATGTGGAAAGCCTGCGGAGAGCTGCGGACGGCAGTAGCTCGATACACCGGCCCGCGCTGGCAGCGAGGCAGACTATGTGGAATGCCGCTGCCATCGCAACGCATCGCACTAGCACAACAGGCTGATTTCCACATTTCCACATGCCTTACTACTACTACTATCTTATTATGAATACAGAGAAGGAATAGGCGGTGATAGGTATGGAGTTTACGATCGCACGCGCGGAACTGCTGGAGGCGCTGTACCTGACGCAGGGGATCGTCGAACGGCGCACGACAATCCCGATCTTAGCTAATGTACTGGTAGAGTCTGTGGCTGACGGAATCAGCATCGCGGCGACAGATCAGGAGATTGGGGTTCGGCGGCGCTGCCAGGCCAAGCTGAAGAAGAAGGGGTCGCTGACGACCGGGGCACGCAAATTGTATGAGATCGTGCGTGAATGCCCCGAGGGGGATATCGTCGTCCGTTCGCTTGACAATAACTGGATTGAGGTCTCTGCCGGCAAGTCACTGTTCAAGATCGTTGGGTTGGATCCTAAGGAGTTCCCGGCTATGCCGGCGGCACCGTCAGATCGCGAGCGGCAATCAGTCGCCGTGCCGTCGGCGCTGTTGCGCGAGATGATCGAGCGTACGTTGTTTGCGGTATCGGTCGACGAGACCAGGATGAACCTCAGCGGCGTTTTCATAGAGCGGCCGGAGAACGGCAAGTTGCGCATCGTTGCCACGGACGGTCATCGGCTCAGCATGGTGACGCGGCTGGTGGAAGGCGCACCGACAGCAACTGGTGTTATCGTGCCGCGCAAAGGCGTCGTTGAGTTGGCGAAAGCCATGGAAAGCGGGGAGGAGCCGGTGGTCCTCACAGCCCAAGGCGGAGTCGTACACGCTGAGCGTGGCGCGGTCGAGCTTTCGATGCGACTAATAGAGGGCGAGTTCCCCGACTACAAGCAGGTGTTGCCGCAGAAGTCAGAACGGCGCATGCTGTTGGGTGTCGAGGGCTTCCTTGCAGGGCTGCGCCGGGTGTCGATCATCTCGAGCGAACGCACGCGGGGCGTGAAGCTGCAACTCGAAGTGGGACGGCTTGATATCTCTTCCATTAATCCGGACATCGGCGAGGCGAGTGAAGAAGTGACAGTGGAGTACGACGGCCCACCACTCAGCATCGGGTTCAATGCGAAGTACCTGATCGATGTCTTGAGCGTGCTGTCCCCGGCAGCGCAGGTCGAAATGGGGTTCAACGATGAGGTTAGCCCTGCGGTGATTCGCAGCGATTCCGACCCGGATTACGTGTACGTCGTGATGCCGATGCGCCTGTAAATGTCGCCACCGAACAGGGCGTTCGTAGCGGTTTTATGCGCCCGTGGTCCGGCTTCGCAATCATAACGGAAAACATCAGGTAAGTACCTGATTCTGAACAATAATTAGTTAGTGCTCTCGCTTTACCTGGGAGCGCCTCTCTGCTAAGATTCCCATTGCCACCACAAGCGATTTTGGTCGCCAGCTGAGCGTTGGAACGGGGTGGGGTAACGTGCCGGAAAGCGTAGAAAAAACGACCACAGTAAGCCAGGGTAGCACCGACTACCTAGCTAGCCAAATCAAGGTCCTCGAAGGCCTCGACGCGGTGCGCAAGCGGCCGGGGATGTACATCGGCGATACCGCGGAGCGCGGGTTGCACCACCTGGTGTTCGAGGTCGTCGACAATTCGATCGACGAGGCCCTCGCCGGGTATTGTGACGAGATCAAGGTAATTGTTCACATCGATGGGTCGGTGACAGTCGACGACAATGGGCGCGGCATTCCGATTGACATCCACGTCGGCGAGGGGGTGTCCGCCACTGAAGTCGTCATGACCAAGCTGCATGCGGGCGGGAAATTCGACAAGAGCGCGTACAAAGTGTCCGGCGGCCTGCACGGCGTCGGCGTCTCCGTCGTCAACGCCTTATCGGAATCCCTGGAGGTCGAAATCAAACGCGACGGGAAGGTCTACGCGCAATCGTACCGCCGTGGCAAGCCGGATGCGCCGCTGAAAGAAATCGGCACCACCAGGCAGCGCGGGACGAAAGTCACCTTCAAACCGGATCCGCTGATCTTCGAGCAACTGGACTTCAGCTTCGATATTCTGTCGCAACGCCTGCGCGAGCTGGCATTCCTCAACCGTGGCCTGCGCATCTTCATCGATGACCAGCGCACGCAGAAGCAGCATGAATTCTACTACCGCGGCGGCATCGAAGAGTTCGTCAGGCACCTGAACCGCGCCAAGACCCCGATCCATGCCAGCGTCGTATACCTGCACGGCGATCGCGACAACTTCGAGGTCGAGGTCGCGATGCAATGGAACGAGGGCTATGCGGAGAGCGTTTTCTCGTTCGCCAACAACATCAACACCATCGAAGGCGGAACCCACCTGATCGGCTTCAAGTCGGCACTGACGCGGACGATCAACCAGTACGCCGCCAACAACGGCCTGCTCAAGAAGGACAGCGATGCGTTGCAAGGTGAGGACGTGCGTGAGGGCCTTACCGCGGTCGTGACTGTCAAGGTGCAAGAGCCGCAGTTCGAGGGCCAGACCAAGACCAAGCTCGGCAACAGCGAAGTCAAAGGGTTCGTCGAGGTGCTGGTCAATGAGAAACTGAGTGCGTACCTTGAAGAGCACCCCACCGATGCCAAGAAGATTGCCCTGAAAGGGATCGACGCGGCGCGTGTGCGCGAGGCCACCCGCAAGGCAAAGGAACTGGCGCGCCGCAAAGGGGCTCTGGATTCGGGCTCGCTGCCAGGCAAGCTCGCTGATTGCCAGGAACGCGATCCGGCGCTCTCCGAGCTGTTCATCGTCGAGGGCGATTCCGCTGGCGGCTCGGCAAAACAGGGGCGCGACCGCAAGAACCAAGCGATCCTGCCGCTGCGCGGGAAGATTCTCAACGTCGAAAAGGCGCGCTTTGACAAGATGATCTCGTCCCAGGAGATCCGCGTGCTCATCACCGCTCTCGGCACCGGCGTGGGCAAGGAAGACAAGGACGTCTCGAAGCTGCGCTACCATACGATCATCATCATGACCGACGCGGACGTCGACGGCTCACACATCCGTACGCTCCTGCTCACTCTGTTCTATCGCCAGTTCCAGGAGCTCATCGAGAACGGCCACATCTTCATCGCGCAGCCCCCACTGTACAAGGTCAAGAAGGGCAAGGTGGAGCGCTATCTCAAGGACGATACCGCCCTCGAAGACTACCTGATCGAACTCGGCACCGAGGACATCAGTGTGACACCACAAGGAGAGCGCGCGGCCTTGACCGGTATTCCGCTGAAGAACGTGGTCAAGAAAGTTCTTCGACTCGGCCGAATTCTGGGCGTGGTCGAACGCCAGCACAAGAACCGTTACGTTGTGGAGGCGCTGCTCGCGGATGAGCGGATGCGGCGCGAAGTGCTGTCGGAGCCTGCGAAGTTGGTGCAGCTGGTCGCCGACACGACAGTCCGCCTGAACCGGATGCCGCCAGGGCAGGAGCGCATCGCGCTGGAGATCGGTGACGATCCGGAGCACGCCTGTCAGCGCATCCTGGCGCGCAGCCGAATGAACGGCCGCAGCGACGTCACCAGCATCGATATGGAGTTCTGCCTGACTCCGGAGTTCGACGAGCTGCATCGCCTGGCTGCGGAGCTGCGCGCCTTGGGCCATGCGCCGTTGAGCGTGACCGAAGGGGACAAGCGCAGTGAGATGCCGGCATGGCCGCAGGCGGTCGCGCACATCCTCGCCCAAGCGCGCAAAGGCCTCGACATCCAACGCTACAAGGGCCTCGGCGAAATGAATCCGGAGCAGCTCTGGGAGACCACAATGAACCCGGAGACGCGGACGCTGCTGCACGTGAAAATCGAAGACGCCTACGAAGCCGATGACATCTTCTCGACGTTGATGGGGGATGAGGTGGAGCCACGGCGGAAGTTCATCGAAGACAACGCGCTCAACGTGAAGAATCTGGATATCTGAAGACGCGCATATGGCCTGTGGCTTATAGTTTATGGCCCGAGGCTGCTCTGGCCATAGCCCATACGCCATAAGCTATATGCAGGTTTCGATGATGGACGCGACACTAAAGACCAATCGTGTCCCGGTCGAACATCGAGGACGAAGTCCGCCAGTCCTTCATGGACTACGCGATGTCCGTCATCATCGGCCGCGCGCTGCCCGATGCCCGCGACGGGCTCAAGCCGGTGCACCGCCGCGTCGCTGTACGCCATGTACGACCTCGGCAACGACTGGAACCGGGCGTACAAGAAGTCGGCCCGTGTCGTCGGCGACGTGATCGGTAAGTACCATCCCGCACGGCGACATCGCGGTGTACGACACGATCGTGCGCATGGCGCAGGATTTCTCCATGCGCTACCCGCTCGTCGACGGCCAGGGCAACTTCGGCTCCGTCGACGGCGATCCGCCTGCTGCCATGCGGTACACCGAAATCCGCATGGCGCGCATCGCCGGGGAGCTGCTGGCGGACCTCGACAAAGAGACGGTCGACTTCGTTCCGAACTACGACGAGACGCTCAAGGAGCCGGTGGTCCTGCCGGCGCGCATTCCCAACCTGCTCGTCAACGGCTCGTCGGGCATCGCCGTTGGGCATGGCCACGAACATTCCGCCGCACAACTTGCGGCGAGGTCGTCGATGCGCTCGATGGCGCTCATCCAGAACCCGGAGCTGAGCATTCGACGATTTGATGCAATACATCCCGGGCCCGGACTTCCCCACTGCCGGCTTCATCCACGGCAAGGAGGGCGATCGCCGAAGCGTACACGACCGGCAAGGGCATCCTGCAGCTGCGCGCCCGCGCCGTCACCGAAACCGAGAAACGCACCGGACGCACGTCGATCATCGTCAAGGAAATCCCGTACCAGGTGAACAAGGCGCGGCTGCTCGAACGGATCGCCGAGCTGGTCAACGAGAAGAAGGTCGACGGCATCTCAGACTTGCGCGACGAATCCGACCGCGAGGGCATGCGCATCGTCATCGAGCTGAAGAAGGACGCGATCCCCGAGATCGTTCTCAACCAGCTCTACAAGCTCACGCCGATGCAGGACACCTTCGGCGTGATCATGCTGGCGCATCGTCGGCGGCGCGCCCGAAGCTGCTCAACCTGAAGGAGGCGCTGCAAGTCTTCATTGACGCACCGCAAAGAGGTCGTCACGCGGCGCACGCATGTTCGAGTTGCGCAAGGCCGAGGAGCGCGCTGCACATCCTCGAGGGCCTGAAGATCGCGCTCGGACAACCTGGACGCCGTGATCGCCCTGATCCGCCGAGCCAAGGACCCGGCGACCGCGAAGGCCGGCCTGATGCAGCAGTTCAAACTCTCGGAGGTGCAGGCGCAGGCCATTCTCGACATGCGCCTGCAGCGCCTCACCGGCCTGGAGCGCGACAAGATCCTCGAAGAGCACGCCGAGACGCTCAAGCAGATCGCCCGGCTACAAGGAGATCCTCGCCGACGAGCGCGAGGTCTACAAGATCATCGGCGACGAGCTCGCGCAGGTCAGGAGCTGCACGCGGACGAGCGCCGCACGCAGATCGTCGACGAAAGCACCGAGATCTCCATCGAGGACATGATCGTCGAGGAGGACATGGTCGTGACGGTCTCGCATGAGGGCTACATCAAGCGCAACGCCGTCGCCCTCTACCGTGCCCAGCGCCGCGGCGGCCGCGGCAGGATCGGCGCCGCCACGAGGGAGGAAGATTTCGTCGAGGATCTGTTCATCGCCTCGACCCACTCCTACATCCTGTTCTTCACGACGTCCGGCAAGGTCTACTGGTTGAAGGTGCACGAGCTGCCGCAGGCCGGCCGCGCCGCACGCGGCAAGGCGATCGTCAATCTGCTCAACCTCGAGAAGGACGAGAAGATCTCCGCCTTCCTCCCGGTGCGCGAGTTTCAGGAAGGCCGCTACATCATCTTCGCCACCAAGAACGGCACGGTCAAGAAGACCGACCTGATGGCGTACGCCAACCCACGCAAGGCCGGCATCATCGCCATCAGCCTTGACGCGGGCGATGAAGTCATCGGCGTCCGCCTGACCGACGGCCAGCAGGAAGTCATCCTGTCGACCCGCACGGGCCAGGCGATCCGCTTCAAGGAGGAAGACGTGCGGCCGATGGGCCGCGCCGCCGGCGGCGTGCGCGGCATAACCCTGGAGGAGGACGACAGTCGTCGTCGGCATGGACGTCGTCAGCGCCGGCGCGACCTGCTGTGCGTGGCCGAGAACGGGTACGGCAAGCGCACGGAGATGGACGAGTACCGGCTGCAGTCGCGCGGCGGCAAGGGCGTCATCACCATGAAGACGACCGACAAGACCGGCCCGGTGGTCGGCGTGCGCATGGTCACCGACGAGGACGACATCATGCTCGTCACCGACGGTGGCAAAGTCATCCGCACGCCGGTCGAAGGGCATTTCGGTCATCGGCCGCAACACCCAAGGCGTGCGGCTGATCGACCTGGCTGAAGGCGAAAAGGTCGTCGGCGTCGCGCGCCTGGCGGAGAAGGAAGAGGACGAGGGCAACAAGGAAGGGGAGGAAGGCAAAGTCATCTTGCTGACCGATCCCATCGACGAAGAGTGAGGCCATTGAGAGGAGCGGAGGTGATGACCAACACACTGCTGCACATCGACCGAGATGGCCCGGTTGCCGTTGTGCGACTGAGCCGCGGGGTGACGAACGCTATCAACGGCGACCTCGTCGCGGAGTTGACCGCCGCTATCCGTCAGGTCCGTGAGCAATCGGACATCCGCGCCCTGGTCCTGGCCAGCGCCAACGACAAGTTTCTCTCGATCGGCTGGGATATCCCACAGCTGATCGGATTCACCAAGAGTGAGTTTGCTGACTTTTTCTCGCGGTACAACCGTGTGTGCCTCGACCTCTATACGCTCCCGAAACCCACGGTCGCGGCCATCACCGGGCACGCGATCGCCGGGGGCTGCATCCTGGCACTGTGCTGCGACTATCGGTACCTCGCCGACGGCAAGAAGCTGATGGGCCTGAACGAGATCAAGCTCGGCGCACCGCTGCCGTACGTGGTGGACTGCGTGCTGCCCCCGCTGGTCGGCGGGCGCTACGCGCGCGAGATCGTGGAGTCCGGCGACTTCTACTCGCCGGACTCCGCACTGCAGATGGGGCTGGTCGACGCGGTCCTGCCGCTGGATCAGGTGGTGCCGGTCTCAATCGAGAAAGCCAGGGCGCTCGGGGCAATGCCGGAGCAGGCGTTCGCGATCATCAAGGGCAATCGGACCGAGGGGATTGAGAAGGCGGTCCTCACACAGCTCGACGAACAAGAACGGCGCTTTGTCGAGTGCTGGTACTCGCCCGTCGCGCGCGAACGCCTGAAGGAGGCGGCAGCTAAATTCTAGGGGCTGCTCCGGGCCCCGCCGGCGAGTACCTCGGCTGCCTCGAGACCGTGCAGGACATTACGGGCATCCAGCAGCTCTCCGGCGAGCGCTGCCTGCTGGACGATCGGTAGTCGGTATCGCGTCCGGCTGCGCCGGCCCGCAGGCACTCATCCCTGGGGACGAAATCGCATCCAGCAGACACCTCGGGCAACCGCCGCGGCGAGACGACGGCCGTTATTGAGGCTTGCATAAGTAATGGAAAGGTCTGCCAGCCGTTTCCGCCAGGGGCTGGAAGCCCCGGGCTCAGCAAAGCCAAGCCGGCTGCAAGCCGGCTCCCGCCCGGCAAAACCAGCCGCTGGGGCATTAGCCCGGTTCACCGGGCTTTCTTTCATTGAGCCGGAGGCTTCGAGCCTCCGGCGGTGTCGCTGCCACCAGAACGTTTCTTTTCAACTATTCGCTGTTGAAGCTACCCGAAGCCAAGCTGCGGAAGCGCCTCCGCACTATCGTTGACTCTGCCGACTTCAGCAGATTGCGGGAAATACTGTCCTTACTCTCGACGCCCAGTAATAAGCTACCGAGCACCGGGCCGATCCGCGCGAAGCCGCACGCGCGGCCGTTGCTCTTGTGTTGGTGAGTTTGGAGCGGCTAAGATCACCTCGTCATGGCAAGTGTAGAACTGTCAGTCGAACAGCTTCGCGACGCAATCATCCAGTTGCCAGACCAGCAACGCCGGAAATTGCTGCAAGACCTCGAACACATCTCTACGGCCGAGGCCGCGCGCGCGGCGGCACGCCAGATTCGCGGCACCTTCCGCATGAACGCCCGCCAGCGAAAACGCATGGCGGCGCTTCTCGGTAAGGGTAACGAAGGCACGCTTACTGCCGAAGAGAGCCGGGAGCTCGGTGTGTTGGTCGACCAGTTCGAACGCAAGACGCTGGAAATGGCACTTGCGCTGGTGCGTCCCAATAGATCTTCGTAGCCACCGGTCAAGAACTCCGTCATCGGAGGAAGCGGCAGCACCGAGCATTGGCAACAGAGATGGCGCCCTCCGCATATATCGCGCCGCCGCTGCGGCAGCTCGTCGCCGAGCGCGCCAAATCTCGCTGCGAGTACTGCCAGCTGCAACAGGAGCTGTGTCCCGAAACCTTCGAGGTCGACCACATCATCCCGCGGGCGTTGGGTGGGAAGAGCGCCCCCGACAACCTGTGCTACGCCTGCCCCGTCTGCAACAACGCGAAGCGTTCTCAGATCACAGCACACGACCCCCGAACGGGTCGCCGCGTCCGAATGTTCGACCCGCGACGACAAAGGTGGACTGATCACTTTCGCTGGAGTAACGATCACGGACGGATCGTGGGCAAGACGGTCGTTGGGCGAGCAACCATCGAGGCGTTGGAGATGAATCGTCCGCGGATCGTTCATGTTCGTCTGCTGTGGGCCGCCATCGGGCTTCACCCGCCCGCTTCGGAGTAGCGCATCACCGCTTGCCCGGCGTGTATAGGACGGACGAGGGGGGCGCGGCTCAGTAGTGGTCGCCCCGACTTCTATAATAGACGCCCTCCTCGGTTCTCTACGATCATCACAGATCGCGGGTCTTCTCTACCGATCCGATGCGGTGTGGCGTTGGCGGAGCAGTCGCTGCGTGCGCGCGACGTTGGCCCCTTGAATCAGCCAGCGGCGCAAAACGGCCTGGTACTCGACACCGCTTCGCGCGGCGATACGCCGCGCCTCTTCGATTGGTTCGGCATCAACCGCTAGTGTCACGCGCCGCAGGCGCTGACGGGCGCGAATCCGCCTTGCCAGCATGGGCTCCAACGAAACGTCGATCTCTCTCACACGCCTCCAGTCGATGGAATCAAAAGCCACCGCATCACTATCGGCGATCTCCGCGCCGCTTTTTGGCGGCTTAGCTACCAAGCCCCTTTGCTTTCTCGTATCGACTCCACCATCGCGGATCTGTCGGCTCATAGGCAGTCACCACACGGACCCACCGGGTCCTTCGCTTGTACTCGAACACGATGAGAACGAATCGCCCGTTCGGGACAAAGCCCAAGGCGATGAACCGGTCACGGCGGTGCGGATGCCGAAAGACAAGCGGGTCGCCACTTGCAAATGCTTCCTCGACCGACTCCGGATCCAAACCATGCAGCTCCAGTTTTGCCTGATTCGTCTCATCCCATTCGAATCCGGCAATCCGCATGGCTCAGTCTAACGGTTTGAGCGGGAGCATGCCAATGATCGACCCATCGGCCTGGGAGACACGCGGTATCGGTCGGGCCGTTGACCATCACGTCGATCTGTTTACGCGCCGTGCCCGTACGGGGATTCTTCTTGTCGCACCCTCTTCGCCGCTCGTGCAAGCGCTGTCACCTCACCATCCTCAGGTGCAATACTCCATGCGGCTAATGATCTCCTCCTGAGCGCGCGGGCTCAGCTCGGTGAAGAGCGCCGAGTAGCCGCTGATCCGCACGACGAGATCACGGTACGCGTCGGGATTGCGCTGTGCGGCGCGCAGGACCTCGGTGTCGATCATGTTGAACTGCACCTGCGTGGCGCCGAGCCGGAAATACGTTTGCACGAGCGACGCCAGCGTCTCTGCCTTGATCCACTTCGGGTTGAACCGCATGTTCAGGTTCGTGCCGTTGACCGCGCGGCCTGCCGGCATGCGGGCCACCGATCGCAGCAGCGCCGTCGGTCCGGTCTTGGCGCGTCCTTCGGCGGGCGTGATGCCGTTGCCGAGCACCTCGCCGGCGTGGCGCCCGTCGGCGCTGGCACCCGCAAACGTGCCCATGGCGATGTGGAAGCCCACCGAGAAGGCGCCCGGCCAGAACGGCCCGCCGCGGTAGTTCCTGCGCCGCAACACCTGTGCGCAGAAGTGTTCGAGGACACGCGCCGCCATGGCGTCGGCTTCCGGATCGTCGTTGCCGTACTTCGGGCTCTTGTGGAGCAAGCGCGCTCGTACCGCCTCGCCGTTCCGCCAATCTTCGGTCAGGTGCCGGGCCAGCTCCGCCATCGTCACCTCACCGTCTGTGAACACAGCGCCGCGGATCGCGGTGAGGCTGTCGGCCACGTTGGCAAATCCGATGAGCTGCACGCCGGTAGAGTTGTAGACAGCCCCGCCGCGCGTGAGGTCGACGCCCTTGTCCAGCGGTCCGTCGATCATGGCCGATGCGAGTGGCGAGGGGAGCATCTCGGCAATCGCTTGATCGAGCGCTGCCATACCGCGTTCGACCTTATCGAGGAAGTGAGAGAGCTGCCGGTCGTAGGCGTTCCATACGTCGTCGAACGACTCGAAGCCCGCGGGGTCGCCGCTCTCCAAGCCGGCGCGGGTGCCGAAGATCGCGTCCACACCGTTGCTGAGCGCCAGCTCCAGGCACTTGAGGCCGTTGATCTGCACAGCGAAGGTGGAGCCGAAGGTCTTGCCTTGCGCGTTCGGCTCGAGGCAGCCGACCACGCCGTAGTCGCGCGCGTCCTCGATGGTGTGACCGGCCGCCACCAGCGAGTCGACGATGCCCGCGTCGTTGAAGAAGTGCAGGGGCACGCCGGCCAGCGCGTGCCGGATGGCAGCGTGGAAGAAGTCCGCGGGGGCGTCGGGACTCACCCGCACGCCGAAGTTGGGCTGCACCGTGCGCACGTCGGCGTAGGCCTCCAGGCCGATGCGGCTCAGCGCGCAGGTCGCGTCGGCGCCGTCCGCGCTCAGCCCGCCGACCGTAACGTTCTGGGTCGTCTTGCCCTCGGTGTCCTCCCCGCCGGGGATGAACGGTTCCTCAAGGATGTTCCAGATCTCGTTGGTCTTGAGGAACAGCAGCGACAATAGCTCACGGGCCTCACTAGCAGTGATTCTCCCTGCGCGCACGTCGGCGTCGTAGTACGGCGCGAGGATCTGGTCGATGCGGCCGAGTGAAATGGAGTTGCCGCCGCTTTCGATCTGCGCAATCAGGTGCATGAAGTAGACGGACTGGATGGCCTCGCGGAAGGTCGCGGCCGGATGCTCCGGGACGCGCCGGCAGACCTGGGCGATCTCGGTCAGCTCCGCCGCGCGCCGCCGGTCGGTGGCGCGACGGACCAGGCGCTCGGCCTCTGCGGCGTAACGGTGCGCGAAGCGGATGGCGGCCTCGAGCGATCGAATCACGGCGTCGTAAAACAGGCCTCTGTCGCCGGAGCGCTCTTCGGGGCGCAGAGCGTCGAGCTTCTCGCAGGCCTCGGCAATGATTCCGGCGAGGCCGCGCGCCAGCATGCGGCGATGATTCATGGTGAAGTGCCCGATACCGTAGGTGATCTCGAGCATCATGGTGAAGACGAACTTCTGCAGGTCCTCGCCGACGTCGCTGGGCACCAGCTCCTGGAACCGGTCTTCGACGGTGCGGCCCCGCCAGAACGGAAGGATCTCCTCCTCGATCTCGCGCACCTCTGCGTCGCTCATGAGCGCCCGCTGGATGGTGCGCTCGGCCAGCGTGCGCGCGTCCTGCTCGATCCAGCGCGACTTGTTTTCGGGGAAGAAGGGAGCGCCCTTGAGCTTGCTGGTGCGGCAGCCGACGATCAGCTCGTCGTCGCGGATGATGACGCTGATGTTGTCGAGCACGTCGGCCAGCGCTTTGCTCATGCGGGTGAGCGGCGGATCGTTCCAGTTGGTGGCCATCGAGCGCGTGAGGTGGCGTGCGCGTTCGACGCACGCCTCCCGCGGGGCGTGCACGATGAGCGCGCGCAGCCTGGAGACCCGCTCGCTCGGGCCCGTGTCGATGCTGGGCTGGGTTGCTGTTGCTCTCACGACCGTCTCCGTTCCGTGCGGCTGCTGTAGGTTCCTTCCGGACATGTCCCTGTCGGCGGCTGCCGTCTCGTCCAAAGCCTACCTGAGCTGCGCCGGCGGTCAACCGTGTTTCGTCATGATCCCGGAGGATCCTGGAACATTCGCTCGACGTACCGGCGCTCCATCTCCGGGAAGCGACCGTGATCTTGGTCCGCAGCCCTTGCCGCGCAAGTCCCTGCGTCATACACTGTCATTCAATGGAGGACAGTGGATGGCGAGCGTGCAAAAGAGCCTTCGCATCCCTCGACAGATTGCCGAAGAGATCGAGGATCTCGGCGCGGAAGCCGGTTTGGATTTCTCCGGGGTTGCCAATCAGCTGCTCGAAGAAGCCGTCCGCATGCGGCGGTGCCCCGGCATTGTTTTCAGGGCTGGTCCGAGCGGGCGTCGCGCAACCGTGGCGGGCACGGGGATCGACGTGTGGGAGATCATCGCAACGTATCAGGCCGTGGGGCGAGCAGAGCGGCGCTTGCGGAAAAGCTATCACTGGCTGACGGAGCCGCAGTTGCGCGCCGCGTTGAGCTATTACCGTCTCTACCCTGACGAGATCGACGAGCGACTGCGGCGCGATGCGGCCATCACCCCGGAAGCATTGCGTAGGCGGTTCCCAGCGGTGGCCCCGCGCCGGGCGGACCGCGCGATGGCGCGTAGGTGAGGTACTACCTCGATGAGGATCTCAGCCCGCGTATTGCACAGATTGTGCGCCGTGGTGGGGTGGATGCCGCGAGCGCCCACGAGCGTGACGCGTGCGGTCTGACGGATGCGCAGCAATTGGAGCGGGCGGCTGCCGGCGGCGGCTGCATGGTGACGCGGAACCGCGACGATTTCATCCGTCTCACGCTCGAACGGTTTGCTCATCACGCGCCCCATCACGGCGTCCTGATTGTCCCGCACACGCTGCCGGCGGACGACTTCGGGCGGATCGCGCGCACCCTCGTCAGATATGCGCGGGACCACCCGCACGGCCTGCCGCCGTATACGATTGACTTCCTCGGGCGGTGAAGGTGGGGAGCGGGCCGCTTTCCTTATTGCAGCCGCAGGTCCCTTGAACATAGCGCAGGCGCGGCCCACAGCTCTGACACCGTTTGCAGCGGCGGATGGTTTCTCCTGCAGTGTGGCGTGTCGGTGGGAGGCGTTTAACGCGCCTCGCGCAGCGGATCAACACAGAGTGGGATCGCAGAGAAAAAGGAATAGGCCATCGAAATAGCCTACCGCTTGAAACCATGATGGAGTCGGGTGTATGAGCCGCCCATGACAACGCTGATGTTGGCCCGTCAGGCTGGCATGGGTTGGAGCTTTTGTTGATACGTCGAAGGCCATGGAAGCACTCAACCAAGTTCTTAAGTTCGTTGGCGCGATAGTCGTCGCTTTTGGGAGCTTGTCATTTATCGTCTACCAGGCGTTCAAGTATCTGGCGGCAAAGTGGCTTGACGCCCGCTTCGAGGAGCGAATCCAGGCACTGAAGCATGAGCACGATAAGGAAATCGAACGGCTTTGCTTCAAGATTTCGGCGCTGCTTGACAGGGCTACAAAGCTTCACCAGCGTGAATTTGAGGTGCTTCCTGAGGCATGGTCCAAGCTCAACGACGCGTTTTGGAGCACGCGTCGGTTTGTGTCACCGATACAATCATATCCCGACATTGATCGCATGTCACAGCCGCAGCAAGAGGAGTTCATCGCGTCGTGTCGATTGCTGGAATGGCAGAAGGCTGAGCTTCGCCAGGCAAGTGCGAAGGAACCGTGTCTACAGAGGACAGATCTTCTGGCACAACCTGAGCGATGCGCAGGACAAAGCCAGGGACGTATACACGTACCTCATGAAGAACGGAATCTTTATCAATGACAAAATGCGGGCGAAGTTCGGCATCGTCCACGAACTGATTTGGAATGCACTGCTTGAACATCAAATGAATGAGGAGGCTAAGGTTCTGCCGCTGCAACGCGAGCAAATAAGTAAGCTCTTGGCTGATGAGAGTGAAGCCCTAATGAAAGAGCTACAACGCGCCGTTCACGAAAGGCTGTGGGCTGCGGACGACGGAACTCTAACCCTTTGCCCCAGCGGCCCGCCTTCGGTGGCCGCCGAACTCCAACGTTAGGTAGGCGTCGCCCCACATTGGACCGGAATGACCCAGACTGCGAATCCCCGGCTGATGACGGTTCGCCGCGACGAGCGCCAAGCCGAGCGCATCGTTGCGGCTTTGTTTCCGCTCGATACAGGCCGGGAGGTCGCCCTGAGAATTCTGGCGGACAGCATCGCTTGCGCTGCGCGCGTCGCACCTGCCTCCTGGGGAACGAGCCTCTTTCATCAGAGAATATGTCTCAACGTCGGCCGAGGTGCCGTGCTCCAGCTCTATCCCGAGGGAATCGTCTTCATCGTCACTGGCGCGCTGTTCAATACGCTGCCCGCCGCAGTGCGCCGTGTGTTCAGAATCAATCGCACCTACAAGTTCATACCAGACGCCCTTGAGGGTCGGCTGTCCGCGACGCACTTGTCGCACTACGGCTCGTTCAGACAAGCGCACATTGACCTGATCGAGCGGGCGGCGACAGGCAGGAAGGTCTGCCTCTGGCCGTACTCGCATTCCTCTAGCATCGTCGATCTGCTGCGAAAGCGAGGATACAGCGTGCCGACGCCGGACTACCCAACCGCCTCGGGCCCGACCATCATCGGTTCACACCTCCCTGCGTCAGGCCTTCAGTTGCGACGGACATTCCTGTTTGCGTGGAACCCGGCACGACGCGAGCCACCTTCGCTCTCTAAAGAGATCCGGCAACTTGAGAGGGCCGGGTCTGTCATCATCGGCTGGCGTTCGGGCAGGCGCCGCGACCTGCCTGTCGGGAGCCGCGTCTTTATGATCAGGCTTGGAGTTGAGCCGAGGGGCATTATCGGCGCGGGTTGGAGCCGGACGGAACCAGAGGGCTCACCGCCTGGCCTGGACATCGAATTCGAAGCTCTACAGGAGACCCCGGCGATACCACTCCGCCGGCTCCAGAAGCCGCCGTTCTCTTATGTTACTTGGTCGATCCAGGCCTCGGGCGTTGAGTTGCCTACGGAGCTCGCAGCCTCTTTGGAAGCCATATGGCCAGGCCGTGGGAAGAACGGTGGTCACGCAGATCGCGTCCTTCTGTCGGACTCCTGCATCTACACCATCCGTCATTCCGACGAACTCCGCCGGACCATTGCCGCCGGTGGCAATGGAACGTATTCGGTCGGCCAAAACTGGACCCGTGGCAAGGAGATTCTCGAACAGGCACGTCGAGAGAGCCGCCACGTGCCTGTTGTCTTCGCGCCCGCCGAGAAGACGAGCAATCTGTTCGCCTGGGCGCTGCTTAACCGCATACGTGTTGGGCGTGGGACAACGTACACGTTCTCTGGTCTCCACCGCTTGGCCGGGAATTTCTCGAAGACGAGCCTGCTCAAGGTCAACAACCGCAAAGCTCTCTCGAAGAACTTTATTCGACCGTACGCCATCTGCCTTACGCCGGACTATCTCCACTCCGAAGCCAGCGAAGGGCGGACTGTCCTCGCGCCTTTGATTGCTACGACCGATCTCGATCTTGCCGAACTCGACACTCATCGAAGTGCTTTGGCTCGCCTCGAACAAGATGTGTTTCGCCGTGTAGTCGTTGGCCGGAGCGGCATCGGGGTCTGCCAACTTTGCGGTCGCGAGTTTCCCTTGAACTTGCTTGTCGCCGCTCACATCAAGCCGCGCGCAAAGTGCAATGACGACGAGAAGCGAGATCTCGCGAACATCTTCGCTTTGTGCAAGCTCGGTTGCGACGATCTCTTCGAGCGGGGATACCTCGTAGTCGATGAGGGAAGCATTAAGCCAGGTGTCCACACCGAGGCGGCAACACCGGCTGTCCGCGAGTACGTCATGGGCCTCTCGGGAAGGCAGTGTCCCGGATGGTCAAACGCCCGCGCACGTTATTTCTCGTGGCGTCTCCGATCGGTGACCTCTGAGTGACGGGGCAGAACGGGAGCCGGCCCCTCTTGTTCATCGGAGTTGAAACACGGCGGGACGTAGGTCGGAAGAGCCGGATACGACGACGCGGGCAGAGGCCAGCGCTTGCGTGAGGCCGTGGGCGCTGTCGGAACTGCGTCTGTTGTCCCAAGAACAGCTTGACGGGTAGCTACCCAGTCGCTACCCAATGATCGCCCGATGGGGCGCAAGGAAAGGAAGTTCTATGCACAAGCCACCGCGCAGCAAGAGGCGGACAGCGGGCGCGCGCAAGAGAAGCCTGATGGTGAGGGACCCCCGCGATAGGGCGTTTCAAGAAGATTGGGCGGATGCGGTCGAGGCGTCTCGTTCGGCGATCGTGGTTCAGCCCTTGCGGCCCACGTCGATCAAGCTGGAGCCGGAACTCATCGCGTTGCTCACGCAGAAAGGCAGGAAGCGCGGCCTCCCGTATCAGACGATGCTCAAGGTGATCCTGAAGGAAAACATCGATCGGTATTGATCCCGCGCGCGTAGCCGCAGAGGGTACGGTCGGGCACCAGCGGTAAGGTGAGGAGACTCCGAGAAGTCAGCCTGCTCGCCTTGCCCCTACGGGCAGGTTGGCGGGTTGAAGTCGAGATCGCTGGTCGTCACAATCTGTGTCCACGGGCCGGCCGGGACCTCGCCGGCTTCCACGAACCGCCAGCTCGTCGGCGTGATGTCGTACGGAATGCCCAGGCACGTTTGCACCGCCGGGGAAACATCGAGGCTGGCGTGTTTGTTCGCGCTGCTCCGCGGGCGCGCGGTGCCGAAGACGTAGCGGACATCATTCGTGTTGAACGGGCCCACATCCTCCCATTGCCCGTAACACGTGTTGCCATTGACGAGGATCTTCACCCAGCGATTCTTCACGATCGAAACGTTCGCCGCGAACGTCTGGGTTTTCGCCCAAGGAATCACGTCGGCGACATTCCAGCGGCGATTGCCACTGTCGTCGAGGTCGTCATACGGCAGCGCCACATAAAACGGGTTCTCCTGCGGCGTGAAGCCCGCGGGCCAATAGCCGTTCCGGCTGGAAAGATCGTCGATGCCACCGTAGTGCTCTTCTCAGCACTCATCCCAGGCGCTGTCGTCGTTGGCGATGAAGCCGTTCTCCTGGGAGGCGGGTTCACCGATATAGAAGAGGCCGCCATCCGGGTTTTGAGACAGCCGCGGTTCCCGGGCGGCTTTGCGTTACTGAATCAAGGTTCTGTCACGCCGCGGCCGGCGTTGCTTTCGGCGGGCTGTCCTTGGCTGCCGAGGACTCGGTGCTCTTGCTCTCTGTCTTGGCCTCGGCCTTTGATTCGGTCGCAGGCCGTTTGCCGTTCCCATTGCCTTTGCTACCGTAGTCGGTGGCGTACCACCCGGTACCCTTCAACTGGAACGAGGTGTTCGAAATCAGCTTGGTCACCTTGCTCCGACAAGTCGGGCACTTCGCGAGGGGCCGTTCGGTGATCTTCTGCGTCACCTCAAATTCACCGCATTGTTCGCACCGGTACTCGTAGATCGGCATCGAAAAGAACCTCCCGCCGCTCGTTTATTAGTGAAAGTTAACCACGGCCCCCCGCTATGTCAACGCGGGGGCTGTGGGAAGCGGGCTTGGAGCAGCACATCCAGTCGTTGGCGGCAAGCGGCCGGATCGTCGGCCTGGATCTCGACGAGCTTGTCGCGACTGCTCCGGCCACGGACAATGTGCACCGCTCGGCGCGCGACCCCAAGGGTCTCGGCCAGCAAATCAATGACTGCAGAATTGGCCGCACCCTCAGCGGGCGGGGCATGCACTTGCACCTTAATGGCATCGCCGTGGCGGCCGACGATGCGCGTCTGGGCGGCGCGCGGCTGCACGTGGATCTGCAGCCGCAGCGTTCCTGGCGGCTCCGGCAACGTGTTGGTGCGAGCCATCCGAGCAAGCGCCTAGCGGACGAGGTCCCGCAGACTCTGCACCAGGAATACCTGGAGGAAGTAGATCGCGAGAATGACGATCAGTGGGGAGAAATCGATCCCGCCGGGAAAGAAGGGGAACCTGCGCCGCACCCGGTACAGCAGGGGCTCGGTCGCGTTGTACAGGAAGCGGACGATCGGGTTGTGCGGATCGGGGTTGACCCAGGAGATCAATGCACGTGCGATCACGATCCACATGTACAAGGACAACACAACACTGAGCACCTGTGCGGTAGCCAAGACAAAATTAGCGAGGATGAACATGCGGGCTCCTTGCGGCGATCAACCATCGTTTAGCCTGCAGGGCGAGCCGTCACAAGCAGCACGCCTCGCCCTTGTGGCACGTTTCACCCCGGCATCCCGAAGCCGGGCGGAGCCTTGACGCCATGGGGGAGAGCGTTTAAGTCGGAACGGCTGCCGATGGATCAGCAGGTCCCGCATACAAAGCCGGAGGCTCCGCCGGTCACTGCCGTGGCTGCTGCTGCGGCTCCGCGGTCGCGCGCCCCGACGCACCTGATCTCGTGGGCGTTCGTCTTGGGCTTCGCCATGTTGGTCTTGCTGTTCGTTTTGTCCGACACCCGCAAGCTCTGGCAGACTGCGTCGGCGGTGGACGTCCGGTTACTCCTCATTCCCGTTGCCTGTGCGTTCGGCAGCTATGTGGTCATGGCACGCTCGTATCAAGGCATCGCGGAAGCGGCGGGCTGCAACGTCCCGTTCTGGGACATGGTCAAGATCACCTTCGTGGCCAACACCGTCAATTATCTCGTATCCACGGGTGGCTTGAGCGGCTTCGCGTTGCGTTTGTACTTCTTCATCCGGCTCTCGATTCCGTCGGGGACTGCGGTCATCATTTCGCTGGTGCAAACCTTTCTGACGAACCTGGTCCTCTTGATGTTTGTGGTGGTGGGCTTCGCCTACTTGTTGTCAGCGCGCGATTTGCACGGCTATGCCTTGGCGACTACTGCCACGCTCCTGTTTTTCTTCATTCTTGCGTCGGCCGTTGCCGTCTTGTTGCTCTTTCATCGGCCCCTCCGGCGCCGCACGTTATTTCTGATGGCCGAGGCGGTGCACTGGGGCATGCATCGGTTTGTGCCGCGGCACAAGCCGGGGCGCGTGCGCATCTGGCGCTTCCAGCGCAACGTAAACCGCGGCATCGAGTTTCTGCTGGCACGCAAGCGGCGCATGGTCTGGCCGACCATCTGGATCATCGCCGACTGGGCATTCACGCTCCTGATCTTGTACGGGGCTTTTTTGAGCGTGCACTATCCGATCCCGCTGAGCTTCGTCGTCGTGGGGTTTGCCGTCGGCATCATTCTGTCTCTGGTTTCGTTCGTTCCGGGTGGGCTCGGCGTCATGGAAGGTTCGATGGCGGCCATTTTCGCGAGTCTGTCGGTGCCCTTCGAAACCGCCGTGGTCGCCGTGCTGATCTTTCGGGTTGCCTACTACGTGTTGCCAACCATCATTAGCGTTTTCTTCTTCCGCGGGATGCTGCTCCAGGGGACGCGCGCCGCCCCAGACGTGCTGGATTCCGCTTGAGTGGGCCGTGTTTATGGATCTTTTGGTTGACAACCGGCGACGATTTGAGCACACTACGTTCTGCTCGGTGGAGGATAAGGTAGGGGAATGCTGAGGATGAGGAAGCTATCCATTATTGTGGGATCGCTCTTGATCTTCGGGAGTACCGCAGCGGTCTTCGCCGCCCCGACCGGTTCGGGGCCGGTGGTTACCGCCAAGGCGGCAATTCTCATCGACCGGCAAACTGGCGAGGCCCTTTGGGAACGCAACCCTGACCTGCCGCTGCCGCCTGCCAGTACCACGAAAATCGTGACCTCTTTGTTGGCGCTGGAGAGCGGCCGGCTCGACGAGTCGCTCCGCGTGACCCCAGAAGCCGCTCAAGCACCGCCCTCGAAAATCGGCCTACGGCCCGGTTGGAAAATGCGGGTACGGGATCTCACGTATGCGCTCTTGTTGAACTCCGCGAATGATGCCAGCGTCGTGATCGCTCAAGGCCTGGGGGGCTCGGTGAGTGGCTTCGCCGAACGGATGAACGCCGAGGCGCGCCAGCTCGGCGCCCGCAATACCCATTTCGTCAATCCGAACGGGTTGCCTGCCGCCAACCATTACTCGACGGCGCGGGACTTGGCGACCATCTTCGGCCACGCCATAGAGAACCCCCTTTTCAGCGCCGTTGTGCACACGAAGACCGCGACCGTGTGGCCGTCCGAGGGATCCACGCATCGCATCGCGTTGCGAAACCACAATCGGTTGCTCGGCAATTACCGCATCGAAGTGGTCGGCAAAACCGGGTGGACTATTGCCGCAAAGAAATGCTTCGTCGGTGCCGCCAGGGCTGACGGCCGCGAGATGACCTTTGCGGTTCTGGGGTCGAGGGATCTTTGGGGAGACCTAAAGCGTCTGTTGGAGTTCGGATTCGGTAGTGCTCCCCACCAGGCTCCGGCACTTCCAGAGGTGGAGACAGCGGCGCTGGCCGAGGATAATGCGGCGGGTGACAGTGATAGCGCGCCGGAGATAGTTCAGCCGGCACGGAAGTACTCCGTCCGACTTGCGACTTTCCAGCGCCTGCGCGGTGCCACGAACTTGAAGAAGAAGGTTAGCCGGGGCGGCTACCCGGCCAGAGTGGAGCGGGTCAGCCAAGGCGGCCGCCACCTCTACTGTGTGTCGATCGGTACGTACTCCAACCGCCACGAAGCACAGCGCGTTGCCACTCGCCTGCGCAAAGGCCCCCGTCACCTGCCCGCGGTGGTCGTTGTGAACGGCTGACCCGGAGGCAACAACACCCCCTGGCGCTCGACGGGTTTTCGCGTGCCAGGTGTCAGGTCTTCCTCCGGCCGATCCAGAATAGCCGGCACCTGACACATGGGACCTGTCTTGCCCGCCCTTCAGCTACCGGAGGCCCATGCTCTTTTTGATCTCATGCAGGAGCTGGATGTTGTCGGAATGGCCGGTCATGCGCGCCGTGATCATGCCGCGGAGGGGGCGCGCCAGCAGGTACATGTCTCCCATGATGTCGAGAACCTTGTGGCGCGCGAACTCGTCCGGGAACCGCAGGGTCGTGTTCACCACCTTCTCATCGTCGATGAGAATACAGTTGTCGAGCCGGCCGCCGCTGGCCAGGCCCATCGCTGCCAGCTGCTTCATGTCGCGGACGAAGCCGAAGGTGCGCGCCGGGGCGATTTGCTCCCGGAACCCCTGCGGGCCGTGGTGGATGTATGTAAAGTGCTGCTCACCGACGGGATGCGGGTAGACCAGCGTGTACGCAATGCCGAAAAAGTCGGCGGGCTCGATGGCGATCGCTTCGCCACCGTCCTTCTCGACGGCGATGCGGCGGTTGATGACGATCTCCTCGATCGTACCGTCCTGATCGACTACGCCGGCGCTGTCCATGAGACGACAGAACTCGAGTGCCGACCCATCCATGATCGGCACCTCGCTTTGCACCTTCACCAGCAAATTGGTGATGCGATAGGCATGCAGCGTCGCCAGGAGATGCTCGATGGTCTTGGCCGTGACCCCGTTGCGGTGCAGCGTCGTCGCGTAGCCGGTGGAATCCACGCAATCAAGGTGCGCCGGGACGCATTCGTCGGTCGACAGGCTGGTGAACTGAATCCCGCTCCCCGGCGGCAACGGCTGCAGGATCAGCCCCGTCTTCACGCCAGTGTGCAAACCTTGGCCGCTGGCCACCACACTGCGCCCGATGGTGCGCTCGCTCCAGCGCTGCGCACGCGTCGCCGGCGTCGCCGCGGTGGGCGCACCGTCGGATAGCGACGCCCCCTGGCCGTTGGTCGGGTGCGCGTCCGCCCGGCGCAGCACCGCCGCATGATAGTCGAGTGCGCGGTTCACCACGCGCAGCAACGCGTCAAGGGAAAATGGCTTTTCAATGAAGTCGAAGGCGCCGAGCTTGGTGGCCTTTACCGCCGTTTCGATGTTGCCGTGGCCGGAGATCATGATCACCACCGGCGGGGGAGCCAGGTCGTTTATCTGCTGGAGGAGTTGCAACCCGTCGACCTCCGGCATCCAGATGTCGAGGATGAGCAACTCCGGTCGCTCGCTCTTGATGACCTCGAGCGCCTGGCGGCCGTCTTCCGCTTCCAAAACCCGCAGGCCTTCTTCGGCCAGAATGCCGCGCAACGTGGTGCGTATGCCCGGCTCGTCATCGACCACCAGTACTGTTGCCATCTCCCCTCCTCATGCCCGTGCCGCCATCCGCCCCACGGACCGGGGCGGACGCAGCGGGAAATCGATGATGAATCGGCTGCCACGCGGCTGGTTGTCTTGTACCCGGATGTATGCCTGATGATCCGCGACGATGGCGGAAACGATCGCCAGGCCCAGCCCGGTGCCTTCCTTTTTCGTCGAAAAATACGGCTCGAACAGTCGCAGCTTCACCTCCCGGCTCATGCCGGAGCCGTTGTCGGCGATCTCGAGGCGCACCACACCACGGGCGGCGAGATGAGACGTGCAGATCTCTATGCGCCCGCCCGGCGTCCCGTGGCAGGCAGAGACGGCATTGTCGAGCATGTTGATCAGCGCTCGCTTGATCGCTTCACGATCGAGCTCGACCTCCGGGAGGTCACTCTGCGAGCGCAACTCGAAGACGATCTGCGGATGCCCTTGCCGAAACAGCACGAGCGCTTCCTCGACGACGGCGTTCAGGTCGTGCGCCGCGAGTTCCACCGATGGCAGCCGGGCGAAGGTCGAGAACTCGTTGACCAGCCGCTTCAACTCCTCGACTTGCCCGATGATCGTGCGCGTGCATTCATCGAAGACTGTGGCGTCCTGCTTCCCAAGCTCGCTGGCATACCGTTTCCGCAAGCGCTGCGCCGACAGCTGAATCGGCGTGAGCGGGTTCTTGATCTCATGGGCGAGGCGGCGCGCCACTTCGCGCCAGGCTTCCATACGCTGTACGCGCAGCAGGTGCGTGACGTCCTCGAAAAACAACATCAGCCCGCGCGGCTCATCGGCGTCGTCGGTGAGCGGCGCGGCGCTGACCAGCGCAGTGCGGATGTGATCGCCACCGGTCAGTTTGATCTGGCGCTCGACTTCGCGCGGCGATGACAGCGCTTCGGCGATCACCTCGCCGACTTTCCGGAGCTGCGGATCTTGAAACACCTCCGACCAGTGCTTGCCACGCACGTGCGTGAAATTGAGACCCAACATGCGCTCAGCGGCGCGGTTGAGCATGGTGATGGCGCCGCCCTGGGTGAACGACACGACGCCGGCCGTGATGTTGGCGAGAATGTTTTCGACGTATTTGCGGCGTTCGACCAGCTGCGAGTTGATCTGCTGGAGATCCGCCGTCATCTGATTGAAGGAGTCCACCAGCACCGCGGTCTCTTCATCGCCGCCCGCCTCAATGCGGTAATCCCAGTTCCCCTGCGCCACCTCCCGCGTGCCTTCCGCCAAGCGTTGCAGTGGAATGGTGATGCTCTTGGCCTGCTGCAATCCAAACCAGGTGGCCGAAAAGATCACCACCAGGGTGATCAACGCAAGCGTGAGGATATAGTCATTCTTGATCGGTTGCTTCATGTTCTCGAGTCGGCGGTACTCATCGTAGGCGCGCGCAATGTCCCGCGCCTTCTTGCTGACGTTGCGCGGGACGACATAGTCCACGGCGATCGCGCCCACAATCGCTCCGTCCCGGTTACGCACGGGAACTCCCGCGCGCACGATGTCTCCTCTGCCAAACGGGTGTGTGCGGGCGATTTCCTCTCCCCGCACCAGGTCGGCGAGAACATCCGCCGCCTCCGGCGGCGCGCCGGCGCTGAGATCCGGGCTGCTGGCGCGGGCCAGACTGGCACGATCGGGGGCGATCACCTCCACCCCCGCCAGGTTGAACTCGCCGAGTTTCCCCTGCACGAGGCGCTGCAGCTCCGCGCGCTTGGTTGGCGACCATAATCCCTGCTGGTCAACGTCCTGCCCGATCTCGCGCGCGAAATGTAGGGCGTTGTTGGCGGCGAATTGATAGTAGGTCTGGGCGACGTCGAGCGAGCCTTCGAGCGAGCTCTCGACGCGCACGCCGAACCAGCTCTCAATGGCCGCAGTCAGAAACCCCTCGGCGACAAAGAACAGCAGCGCGCTCGGGAATAAGGTGAGGCCGATGAAGGCCAGCACCAAGCGTGTGCGCAAGCGTGACCAGAGGATGCCGCGGCGGCGTTCGAACGCCAACTTCACGAGGTTCCGCGTCACCAGGAAGACCAGCAGAACGAGGAGGATGAGATTCAGGTTGATCAGGAGAAAGAGGATGATGTTGCCGGAGAGCGACGAACTGTTGCTGAAGCGCGCCAGCCGCGTTTCGAAAGCGCCGAAGACCAGGAAAATCACCGCCGTCGCGGCGATGATCACCGCTTCACGGCGCCGCCGGCGCATTTCGTCCGCGGGAAGAGTCGGCCGCGGCCCGAACCACCTGTGCCATTGCGACATCATACCTGACGGCATTCTAGGGAGCCGCTGGCAACCAGGTCAAGGCGCCGGGCGGGACGGTCAGGACCTGCGCTTCAGATCATCTCGCATGCGCCGCAGGCGCTCTTTGATTTCCCGCTCGCGACCGCTCTCCGACGGCTCGTAGTAGCGGCGGTCCTTCAGCTTGTCCGGGAGGTGCTGTTGCTCCGCCACATGCCCCGGAAAATCGTGCGCGTACTTGTAGTCGCGCCCGTAACCGAGATGCTTCATCAGCGGCGTCGGCGCATTGCGCAAAGGGAGCGGCACCGGTAGCGGTCCATGTTGTTTTACGTCCTCACTGGCGGCGAGCATGGCTGTGTACGAGGCGTTCGATTTCGGCGCCGAGGCGAGATAGGTCACCGCTTGCGCGAGTGGGATGCGGCCTTCCGGGAGGCCGACGAAGTGGAAAGCGTCTTTCGCTGCCACGGCGATTTGCAGCGCTTGCGGGTCGGCGTTGCCGATGTCCTCGGCGGCGAAGATGATCATCCGGCGCGCGATGAACAGCGGATCCTCGCCCGCTTCAATCATCCGCATGAGCCAGTACACGGCGGCGTCGGGGTCGCTGCCGCGCATACTCTTGATGAACGCCGAGATCACATTGTAGTGTTCTTCGCCGGCTTTGTCGTAGAGCAGCGCGCGATGCTGCGCCGCTTCCTCGGCCAGCGACACGTCGATCGTGGTCACGCCCTTGGTGGTTGCCAGATCCGCGGCCGCTTCAAGGGCGTTGAGACCCAGCCGCGCATCGCCCCGCGCGTGGTCGGCAAGAAAATCGAGTGCCGCCGGTTCGATCCGCAGCCCACGCTCGCCAAGACCCCGCGCACCATCGGCCAGGGCCCGTTCGAGCAGCTGGCGAACGGCCTCGACGCTCAGCGGCTCGAGGATCAACACGGATGTGCGGGAGAGAAGCGGTGCAATCACTTCGAAGGACGGGTTCTCGGTCGTTGCCCCGATCAGCGTGATCGTCCCGTCTTCGACGTACGGGAGGAAGGCGTCCTGCTGCGCTTTGTTGAAGCGGTGGATTTCATCGACGAACAGAATCGTGCGCCGGCCATGCAGCCGCAGTTGATTCTGCGCCTCGTCGATCATCTCGCGCAGCTCGCGCACGCCGGAGAGCACGGCGGAGAAATGCACGAAGTAGGCTTGTGTCGAATGCGCGATGAGCAGTGCGAGCGTCGTCTTCCCGGTGCCCGGCGGGCCCCAGAGGATCAGCGAGTGCAACCGTTGTCCTTCGATCATCTCGCGCACCAACCGGCCGGGCGCGATCAGGTGGGTTTGGCCCACGAACTCTTCCAGCGACTGCGGGCGCATGCGTTCGGCGAGCGGCGCTTCGCGGCGG
This sequence comes from uncultured delta proteobacterium, assembly GCA_963729835.1. Classification (GTDB taxonomy): domain Bacteria; phylum Desulfobacterota; class Binatia; order HRBIN30; family HRBIN30; genus CAVSQF01. The sequence goes on from CAVSQF010000045.1 coordinate 176,095, forward strand.
CGTACGCGTTCGCCCTGCGCCGCGAACAAATCGGGACCGCTACGGGCCGGTGTCCGTTTGGGCATGGCCGGATGCTAGCAGAGGGGCGAGCGCTCAGCGATCCACGGCGCTACCGGTGCAACCGAACGGGGCGCGGCCCCGTAAGCGGCAACTCTCTCTCAAAGTATTGCCAGCACTCAGTTACCGTGTGTCACTAAGTTGCGGTGACGTATTCTAAAGGTCTGGATGTGCGCGTGTTGCCTTTCTTCCCCTCCTTGCCAAGAGACGGTCGATTTTCTCAGTTTGTAGCGGCGATTCGGGAATCGCCCCACGCGACGGTGCTGATTCGACGCGCCGTTTCGAGCGGTTCGCGAAACCGCCCCTACACGCGAACACCGCGAAACAGAGAAAATCGACAGTCTCTCGAAAAGAGGTATCCTGCCGATAAGGTCAGATCTGGAGAGCTTCTATGGACAAAGTAAGGGTGTACTACGACGCATTCGGCAAGACGATCGCCTGCTTGACGGCCTCGCACATGCCCTTGGCAGCCATGACTCCATGTGTTCACGGGCGCCAGCGCCTGTCAAGCTGCGCCGGGAGCGGGCCAGTGGCCGGTTGTGATAGCGCCGACACAAGTGATGAACCCGCGCGTTACCGAATCTCGCATAATAGGGTGACAAGCTGTGAGGTCCGGGCGCGACGCAAAGCTCCGCCCGGCGAATAAATTCGCGGGCTACGTCAGCCAAGTCGCCCGGAGCTTGCCCTGGGCGGGTCGAAGGGGCGACTCCCCGCCCATCCCCGGCAAGCAGCCCGCACCCGGTACCCTAAGCGCGGAAGCGAGGGCAGTGTGGATGCCTCAGGCACCTTAAGACTGACGCTGAAGAACAGGATGCGCTACTCGTGTCGCAACGCCTCGATCGGATCGAGTTGTGCCGCGCGGCGTGCCGGGAAGTAGCCGAAGATCACGCCGATCGCTCCTGAAAAGAGGAATGCGAGCACATTGATCTGCGGGTTGAAGAGGTAGGGGACCTGAATCACACGGGCGAGTCCGACCGAGGCCAGCGTCGCCACAACGATGCCGACGAAGCCGCCGAACGCGGACAGCACGACCGCCTCGACCAGAAACTGGAACAACACTTCCCGCTCAAGCGCCCCAATCGCAAGTCGGATGCCGATCTCCCGCGTGCGCTCGGTCACTGACACAAGCATGATGTTCATGATGCCGATGCCGCCGACCAGCAAACTCACGGCGGCCACGGCTCCCAACAGCATCGTCATGACGCGGGTTGTGCCGGAAAGGGTCTCCACGATCTCCCTCGTGTCGAGCACGTTGAAGTTGTCATCTTCGTTCTCGGCGATTCTGCGGCGCTCGCGCATCAGCTGCTCGATCTGATTCTTGACCTTGTCACTCGACGCCCCGTCCTTCAGCGAGACGAGCAGCATGCCGACGTCCCGGTTGCCGGCCAGCCTGCGTTGCACCGTCCGCAGCGGCATAATCACCGTGTTGTCCTGGTCCATTCCCATCGACCCCTGACCCTTCGCCTGGAGCAGCCCGACGACCTCGCAGGAAAACTGCTTGATGCGCAACTTGTCGCCCACGGGATTCTGTCTGCCGTAGAGCTCCCGCCGCACGGTGTCGCCGATCACGCACACCGCCTTACCCGCCTTCTCCTCGGTCTCGTTGAAGACGCGGCCGGCGGCAAGCTGCCAATTGCCGATCTGGAGGTAGGCGGCGGTGGTGCCGGTGACACTGGTGGACCAGTTGTTTGCCATGTGCACGGCCGTAATGCTCTTGCTCACGCTCGGTGCGACGGCCTTCAGTCCGCTGATCTGGGTCTCGATGGCCGTCGCGTCCGCCACCTTGAAGTTCGGTGCGCCCGCCGTGTCGCGCCCCGGACCGAGCCGCTGCCCAGGATTGACCATCAGGAGGTTGCTCCCCAGCCTGGCGATCTGATCCGAGACGGCGCGGGTGGCACCATTGCCGAGCGTCACCATGCTGACGACGGCGGACACGCCGATGACGATGCCCAGGATGGTGAGGAAGGCGCGCATCAGATTGCGGCGGATCGCCCGCACCGCCAACACAATGGTGCTCCAGACCATCACCGTGCCTCCCCGTTGTGCTCGGCGCGGTCGATGCGGCCATCGACGAAATGCACGATGCGGCGGGCAAAGGCGGCCATGTCAGGGTCGTGGGTCACCATGACGACGCTGATGCCATGGTCGCGATTGAGTGCCGTCAGCAGCTCCATGATCTCGCGGCTGCGCTGGGTGTCGAGATTACCGGTGGGCTCGTCGGTGAGCAGCAGGGTCGGCTGTGTGACGATGGCGCGCGCGATCGCCACCCGCTGCAGCTGGCCGCCAGAAAGCTCGGCAGCGGTGTGTCCCTCCCATCCCTGCAGACCAACAGACGCCAGTGCGGCACGCGCCGCCGCGCGCCGTGTGCCCGCCGCCTCGCCGCGATAGAGCAACGGCAGCTCGACGTTCTCCAGGGCCGAGGTCCGGCTCAGCAGGTTGTAGTTCTGGAAGACGAAGCCGAGATAATAACGGCGCAACAGGGCGCGCTGATTGCGCGCGAGCGTTTCCACGTGCACGCCGCGGAACTCGTAGGTACCCGAGGTCGGCACATCCAAGCAGCCCAGGATATTCATCACCGTCGACTTGCCCGAGCCGCTGGGGCCCATGATGGCAACGAACTCACCTTCATCGACACGCAGGTCCACGCCGCGCAGTGCCTCGAACGCCGACCCCCCACGACCGTAGGTCTTCGTGATCCCGCTCAACTCGATCAGGCGGCTGCGCCGCGGCACAGGTGCTGCGGTCCGCTCCCCTTCGGGTCGCTCCGGGGTGCAAGTGTCCGACAGGGTGCTAAGGTCGACTCCCCGACACATCGCGAGGCTCATTTCGATGGGACACGCACATCGGTGATAACCTGCATGCCTGGTTCGAGAGCTTCGCCCGAGGCCTCGCCCACAACTTCGGTGAAGCGCCCATCGGTAGCGCCGACGGTGACGTCCACAGCGGCGGGTTCGCCGTTACGCAAGATCCACACCCGCTGCCCGCCGCTTTTGGCCGGAGAAGCGGCCGGTTTTCTCCCTTGTGATTCCGGCGGATGCGGCAGCAGACTGCCGATGATGCCGCCGCCGGATTTGTGGTTGGTCTCGTTGTCTAGCGTCGGCGTGAAGCGCAGCGCGGCATTGGGCACGAGCAGCACGTTCTCTCGCTGTGCCGTGGTGATTTCTGCGGTGGCTGTCATCCCCGGCCGTAGGCTGAGGTCGTCGTTGTTGACGGTGAGGATCGTCTTGTACGTGACGACGTTGTCGGTTGTCTGCGAACCGAATCCGACGCGGCGGATCCGGGCCGGAAACTTCCGCGTCGGGTACGCATCCACGGTGAAGGTTGCAAATTGCCCCTCTTCCACCTGGCCGACGTCTGCTTCGTCCACCTTCACCTGCAGCTTCATCTGCGACAGGTCCTCCGCCAGCGTGAACAGCACCGGGGTCGTCATGGCTGCAGCAACGGTCTGGCCCGGCTCGATCTTCCGACTCAGCACTACCCCGTTGATCGGCGACCGGATCGAGGCTTTCGAAAGGTTGGTCTGGTTCGAGCTCAGCACGGCGCGGGCCTCGGAAACGGCGGCGCGCGCGCTGGCGACATCTGCGGCTGCCCGTGCCAGGGTTGCCTCGGCGGTCTCCATTTCCGCTTTCGACGGCACCTTACCGCCCGACAAACGCGACACGGCGCGCAGGCGCGCAAGGTTGGCCCGTGCCTCTTTGGTGGTGGCAGTGGTTTGTAGTACCTTTGCCTCGGCGGACGCCAGTGTCGCCTGCGACTTGGTGATCTCATCCGTGAGTTTCGAGATGTCGAGACGCGCCAGCACTTGCCCCTGGGTCACGCGGTCGTTTTCCTCGGCCAACACCACTTCGATCAGCCCCGAGAGCTCGCTGCCGACATCGACCTGATTGGTGGGCTCCAGGGTGCCGGTGGCAGACACGGTCACCACGAGATTCCCGCGCGCCACGGTTTCGGTTTCGTACGGCGGTGCTTGGCTGTGGTTGCCCGAACGCAGGGACAGGTACCCAGCGGCACCCACAAGGATCAAGAGGGGAATGCCGATCCAGCGCAGGTGCCGCCCAAAGCGGGCTCTCGTGCCGGCGGTGCCGAGAATCGTGTTGATGTCAGTACCCGATGAAAGGGATGCGTTGCTCATGATGATGTGCCGTGCGTGTCGGGTCCGTCGGGCGCTTCCGCCGGAGACCAGCCGCCACCCAACGCCTTGTACAGCTGGATGACGGCGACGGTGTTGTCGGCCTGCGTCGCGTTGAGACTGTCCTCGATTGTCAGAATGGTGCGCTCCGTGTCGAGCACCGTCTGGAAGTCGATGATGCCCGTGCTGTAGCGATAGCGGGCGAGGAGCGCAGCATTGCGCGCCGACTCGACGGCTGCGGCCAGCGCCGTTGCACGTGCCTGGCTGTTGGCGAGCGAGACGAGTGCGTTCTCGACGTCCTCGAGCGCCGTGAGAACCGTCGCCTGATACGTCGCCAGCGCCTGTTGCTGTACCGCGTCCTGGATTTCGATTTTCGCGTTGATGCGCCCCGCGTCGAAGATCGTCTGCGCGAGGCTACCCATCACGCTGGCAGCGAGGGAACTCCCATCGGTGAGCGCACCGATCGTCATCGCTTCGACCCCGACCGATCCGGAGAGCGTGAAGCTCGGATAGCGCGCCGCCGTGGCCTCACCGATGCGCGCGGTGGCCGCGGCCAGCGTGCGCTCGGCGACGGCGACGTCCGGTCGTTGGCGCAAGATGTCTGCCGGGATTCCGATGGTGAGCGGTTCTGGAACTCGCGGAATCGGCGCCGGGACTGCGAGGTCCTCGTGCAACGCACCGGGCGCGAGCCCGAGGAGAGTCGCGAGCCGATGCTCTACTTCGGCCAACGAAGTTTCGAGTGGAGGAATCGTCGCCCGCGTCTGCTCGACGTTGGTGCGTTGCTGCTCTGCGTCCAGCGAGCTGGTCAGGCCGGCCTGCACACGCCACTGAGTGAGCGCCAGGGTTTCCGATTGGCTGTCAAGGTTTGCTCGAACGATAGCGATCCGTGCTTGCAACGATCGCGCCTCCACGTAGTTGCGTGCGACCTCGGCCGCTAACGTCACCTGCGTATTGCGCAGGCTCGCCGTTGACGCCTCCTCGTCGGCGCGCGCCGCCTCGAGGGCACGGCGTTGACCACCGACGATGTCCGGTTCCCACGACGCATCGAATCCGGCGTCGTACAGGTCTTGAGAGCCGCCGGCGGCAACGTTTGGGGATGTGGAACCGCCAATGCCGGACGGTTCGCTGGTCTCGGTATGTTGGGCCGACGCGGAGGCACTGGCCGTGGGCCACAGGTTACCGAACGCCAGACGGCGCTGCGCCCGCGCCTGGCGCAGCTTGGCGCGGGCGGACTGCACGTCCGGGCTGGCCTGCATCGCCTGCGCGATAAGTCGGGTCAACAGCGCGTCGCCGAGGTGCTGCCACCAGTTTGCGATTTCAAGGCCGGCTCCGGTCGATGGTGCAGTTCCCTGCCACGATGATGGCACGTGGAGTTCGGACGGCGTCGGGGCGACGTAGTTGGGTCCCACCAGAACGCAGCCCGTGAGAAGGGCGGCACACCCGAACAGCATGAGGGCCTGCGGCCGGCGTCTTTTCGGGGAACCGCTCCCCGTTCGCTCGCTCCGGGCTGCAAGAGGCCGATAGGCTGCTAGGGATGTCATCCGATCGACTCCTCGGCGATGGAATCCGCGATCTTCCGGACGAGTCGGACCAGTTCGCGCTGTTCGTCTTTGGTCAAGCGCTGCAACATGCGCTGTGCCCCGGCAATCCGACTCCGCAGCGCAGCCTGGTACGTCACGTGGCCGGCCGGGGCGAGCGCGACCCGCACGACGCGGCGGTTGTCCTCCGGACGCTCGCGCTGAACCAATTCCCTCACGACGAGTCGATCGACGACTCGGGTCACCGTGCTGAGTGGCATCCGAACGCGCGCGGCCATCACACCCATGGTCATCGGCCCCTCTGCGCCGACGGTGTCGAGAACGGCAATCTCCGAACGACTGAAGCTCTCCGGGATGCCCTGCTCGTTGCCGGCCAGAACCAACCGGCGCATCGCGCGGTCAAGGTGCGTGACCAGCTCACGCGCACCGCCCTCGAGCTTCTGGCCTGGGCGGGCGGCCTCACGGTCTGGTGTATATTTGCGTTTCGGCATATTTGCAATATGCAATCATTGGAGGCCTCTGTCAATGGGGGATGCGGGACGGGTTGCCCATCGGGCCAGTCGGAGAAGATGGTGCCGGGTCCGTCGCCGCTCACAGCGCAGGAGAACTCTATTCGGCGTTAAGCAACCGCGTGAGCCTGCTGTGCTGTCCAAACACATGGGCGTGGCGGTCGCCCTCCTCCTCAAACACTACGGGCGCTTCGTGCACTCATCGGGAGCCGACGACTTTGAACTCTTGAAAATCGAGGGGAGTGAACGACCAAGTCACGCCGTCGGCGTAGCGGTCTCCTCCGGGGTCGCCGTCTGCGTGTACAACTCTCCAGGGAACACGAGGTCGTCACCCCCGCACGAAGCGGCGGCAACGATGATGGTGAGTAGAAGCGCGAGCGCAACGACACTGGTGAGGCGCTCGACGCGCAACGCCTCGGCTTCGGGGTTCCAACCCTCGTCCATCTTCTCGTTTCTCGTCCTGCGCACGACTGCAAATGCTCGACGACGAAAGCCGATTGGCGGAAGAATCGTCGTCGGCTGCGCCCCTCGATCCACGTCACGCCTTCGTCCATGTGATTCCATCATCAGAATTCAAAATGGTGCCCGAGAATCCCACGGCGACAAAAACATTGTTGCCGAACGCGATGCCGCGGAGGTTCTCGCTCGTGCCGGAGGTCCGCAGGCTGAACGTCGTGGCGTCCGACGACGTGAGAACCGCGCCACTGGCGCCGACGACGACGAACAGACCCTGGGCGTAACCGACTGCGCTGAGGTCACGACTGATTCCCGTGTCAACTGTCGACCACGAGACGGCCTCGCTCGACTGCAGGATCACTCCGCTGGCACCCGCAACCACATATCCGTTGGTTCCGTAGTGGGCACCAGCGAGCGTTTCATTTGTGCCCGAGGTCGCTGCGGACCAACTCGCGCCATCTGAAGACGTCAGAATCTCCCCATTGTCCCCAACAGCCATGAACATGCTGCCACCGAAGGTGATCGCCTCAAGTCCACTTGTGGTGCCACTCTCTTGAGAAGTCCAGTCCGTCCCGTCGGTCGACGTGTAGATCAAGCCCTTATTCCCCACGACTACAAACATCCCGTCGCCGTAGGCAACCCCAAGGAACGACACATCACTCGATACCGTGGTAGCAGTCCACGCCGTGCCGTCACTTGACGCCAAAGCCATCCCGCCGTTTCCAACGACCAGGAACTTGTTTCCACCGTAGGTAACGCTGAGCAGGTCCACATTGACTCCGCTTGCCTGTTGACTCCATGAGGAGCCGTTGCTTGAGGTCACAATCTCACCGCCGTCGCCCACAGCAGCAAAAGTTCCATGACCAAAGGTGGCGCTATGAAGATTGGCATCCGATGCGCCATTGCTCGTGCCGCAACCGATCAAGCATGTCGGGAATGTCAACGCTGCCATTACTCTGGCAAGAATGCTCAAAGCGCTCATCGTTTTTATCCCCTTCGTTGCCCCATCACGGTAAACTAGAATGACGAGCTGTGGCTCGTACCTGGCGGAGCTTCTCCTGCTGCGCTGGCGTCAGAGTGTTCTTGATGCGGATCAACAGGGTGAGGTGCGCCTTCTTGAGCCGCTCCTCGGCGCCCATGACCTGGTCGGCTTGGCGCAGGGCAGCCGCCTCGTCGACGTGCTCGGCCGCGAGCAGCTTCGCGAGTTTCTCCGATTCCCGCTCGACGTCCCACTGCAGCGTCACGAGCGTCTTCTGCGCGTCCTCCATCTGCTTGGTGATCGCCTCGCGCTGTGCGTCCGTGAGGCCGATGTCGCTCTGGTGACGCATGATCAGACTGGGTGGAAACACATTTTCAAGAAAGGACGGGCCGCCCATCCCCGGCGGGCCGCCCTCCATCGGAGGCTCCATTGGCTGCGCGGCCACTTGGAGCGGAGCGGCGAGGAGAATGAGACACACTGCAACGGTCATGCGTAGGTTTGTCATACGTACGTCTCTCCATCCAGGGCGGATTGATTGTTCAGCGGCGCAGGGTCGAGACAGCCGAGTCCAGCACCCGTGCAGCCGAAGGACGGAACGGTATCAAGTGCTTCCACGCTCGGTACGGCAAGCAGGACGTCTGTTGGCACATCGTACGTCCCGAGATCGGCGACCGTGATGCCCGTGCGCTCGGGTGTGCGCGACGGTTTGGCCCACAGCCAGAGCACCAGCGCGGCCGCTGCAGCCAGTGGCAGCGCGGCCCCGACGTAGCGCCACGCACGTGAGCGCCGGTAGTGTCCTCGTTTGGCGACCAAGCTACCTTGACGCTGCACGAATAGTGTGTGGTCACCCTCAAGTCCCCCCTCCTTAAGAGGGACAGGGAGAGGTTGACGCCGCTGGAAAAACCTCCCCCTGGCATGCGCGGCGTTGCCGCGCTGGGGCGCGGCCGCGAGGATGCGTTCGACGAGCGCGGGTGACGCTGTCGCCGCCGGCGTCAGGTCGAGGAGAGCGTCCAGTTGGGCGCTGGCGTCGCGCCAGCGTTGCGCTTGCGGCGACTGGGCGAGCAGTGCGCGCCCCGCGTCGCGCTCTTCCGGCGGCCAGCGATCGGGATTCGCTCCGTAGGCGTCGAGCAAGGCGCGCAGTCGTGCCAGGGACATGGGCGAGCGGTCATCCATCGGTCGGCCTGTAGTCTTCTCCGAGTAAGTCCGGTAAGAGGGCGCGCAGACGCGCGCGCAGCGTCCGCCGTCCGCGCGCCAGGAGGGATTCGAGCGCGTCTACGCTGACGCCCATCACCTCGGCCGCCTCGACGTTTCGCAGCCCTTGATAGTGACACAACGTCACTGCGGTCCGTTGCGTCTCGGGCAACGCCATGAGCGCGGCGCTCACGTGATGGGCCACCTGCGCGTCGTGGACCGCGGCACTGGGATCGGGGCGCGGATCCGCGATCTCCGGGAGGCCGTCCGCGGGCGTCTCGCGCTTCTTGGCGATGCGATCAAGACAGACGTTCATGACGACACGGTAGAGCCAGGTAGTGAAGCGCGCGGCGCCCATCTTCCAGCGCGGCGCCGTCGCCCACACGCGGAGGAAGACTTCCTGCACCGCGTCCTCTGCATCGCTCCGGTTCCCCAGCGTACGGTGCGCGAATGATACCATGCGGGCAATATGGCGCTCGACGAGGAGTTGGCACGCGGCGCGGTCGCCGGTGCCCGCCCGCACCATGAGTGCTTCGTCGGTGTCGTCCGCGCACGGCATTCACGCGCCGCACACCGGGCCCACGAGGCCCCGGCAGCGGGGGGATTCCGCCGAGACCTCGCTGCGCCGCAGGCTCACGCACTGCGGGGCATGAGTGGACGCGCAGCGTGGTGGGCCCTCGACGCTTACCACGGAGGATGTCCGGGTCCTGGACCTGGGCGGTCCGCCTGCAGCTCATCGAGACTGACGACACCGTCGCCGTTCGTATCGAGATGCTTGAAGTGGTGCTCGGTCATCTTGTCCCGCACGAGCGACTCGAACGTCTTGAACTCCTCCAGGGACAGCGTGCCGCTCCCATCGGCGTCCGCCTGTGCGAAGAGCGCGGCGCGTTCCGCCTCGATCTCCGCCGGGCTCGGCGGACTCTGGGCGAACGTGGCGGCGGGAAACAGCAGCATCGCCCCCATCACTAACCATCGATCGATCCTCATGTCGATCTCCTTTCGCACACTTATACGGCCGACACGGAAAAATCCGTCGCTACCAGGGTAGGCCTTCTTGTGCCAGAGGCTGAATGGGTACGTCGACATTGTTCGACGCTCTCGTTCTGCTCCAACAGATTGCTGGCGCGCTCAACAAGACCGTCGAGATCCGCGTGGTGGCGCGCAAAGCCAAGCGGCGCGCCGCATGAGCCAAGACAACCGGTTGTGTGCTTATCCGCTCTAACGTTGCGTCTTGCGGTCCTGCGGTGCGCCGAAGCCAATTGGCATGCCCGGGGCCTGAGCCGGGTGCTCCTCCGGGCGCCAGCCTTCCGGCGTTCGCTGCAAGGACAGCGCCAAGTCGAAACCCCGGCCGCGCCGGCGCATCTGCCGCAAACGCTTGCCGCGTACCCACACCCAGCGCATCGGGCCGAGTGAGGCGTACAGCAGAAACGTCAGGAACAGCATGAGCTGCGGCTCAGCGATGAACAACTTCAGCAGCACGATCACCGCAATCAGGATCCAGAACGGCTGCCGCCGATACAGCTCGGTCTCTTTGAAACTGAAATACTTGAGGTTACTGACCATCAAGGCGGCGAGCGCGTAGGTCACCAGCAGTAACAAAATGTGCTTGTCCGTCGTGCCTTCGAACCCGAAATAGTAGTAGACCAACACGATCGAGGCGATCAGCTCGGCGGCGGCGGGAATCGGCAGGCCGATGAAGTGCCGCTTCTCGGCATTGTCGTATTGCACGTTGAAGCGCGCCAACCGCAGCGCCCCACAGGAAACGTACAGCGACGCCGCGAGCCATCCCCAGGTGCCCCAGGGTTCGAGCGCCCAGCGATAGACGAGAATCCCCGGTGCCACCCCGAACGCGATGACATCCGAGAGCGAATCGTACTCGATGCCGAAACGGCTGGTCGTGTGGGTCAGCCGGGCGATCCGTCCGTCGAGAATATCGAACAGGTTGGCAACCAGGATGGCGATGGCGGCCGTCTGGAAATCGGCGCGGAAGCTGCAAATCACCGAGTAGAAACCCGCGAACAAACCGGCGGTGGTCATGAGATTGGGGAGCAGGAAGACGCCTTTGCGAATCGGATTCCCGCTCCGCCGTCCGGCGACCGCCACTACACCACTGTCATTCATGGCCATTCCGCAATTACCGTCTCTCCGCCCCGTGCGCGCGCACCGATGTGAACCCGAACCTGAACCGCAGGCGGCAAGTAGATATCCACGCGTGAACCGAACAGGATCATCCCACAACGTTGGCCGCGCTCGACATCCATTCCAGGGTGAAGATAGCAGACAATGCGGCGGGCGAGAAACCCGGCGATCTGCACGAAACACAGACGCCGGCCGTGCTCGTCTTCCAGGACGATCGCGTTCTGCTCGTTGTCGAGCGAGGCTTTCTCGGCGAAGGCGCGGAAGTACTTGCCCGCGTTGTAACGCACGTCGACAACGCGTCCGGTGGTGGGCACGCGATTCACGTGCACGTCGAGCGGCGACATGAAGATGCTCACCAGCGTCGCCGGTCCGTTCAGAAAGCGCGCGTCTTGCACCTCCTTCACCCCGATCACCTTGCCGTCGGCCGGCGAAACGATGGCGCGCGGATCGCTCGGGATAATCCGCTCGGGATCACGGAAGAAGCTGACGACGAACAACGCCAGCGCCAAGGCGAGCCACGCGGCAACCGCCCAACCGAAAATGAACAGCAGGACGCTCAGGGCCACTGCGCCAGCGATGTGCGGGTACCCTTCGCGCGCCAGCCGCAGTCGAGACCTCTGCGCACCTGTCATAGTGAACCGGCGGACTGCGAATCAGTTCTTGCTCTTGTTGGACGGCAGCCCGCCGGCCAACCACGGCATCATGGCCCGCAAGCGCGCCCCGACTTTTTCAATCGGATGATTCGCCGCCTCGGTGCGCAGCTCACGGAAATGGGGCATGCCGCACTGGTACTCGGTGATCCACTCCTCGGCAAATTTCCCGCTTTGGATGTCGGCGAGGATCCGCCGCATCGCGGCGCGCGTCTCGGGCCCGATGACTTTCTTGCCGCGGGTCATGTCCCCGTACTCCGCGGTGTTACTGATCCAGTCCCGCATGTGGGCGATCCCGCCCTCATACACGAGATCGGCGATGAGCTTCACTTCATGGAGGCACTCGAAATACGCCATCTCGGGGGCGTAGCCCGCTTCCACGAGCGTTTCGTATCCGGCGCGAATCAGTTCGCTGAGGCCGCCACAGAGCACTGCTTGCTCGCCGAACAGATCGGTTTCGGTCTCCTCCTTGAAGGTGGTTTCCAAGACTCCCGCGCGGGTGCCGCCGATGCCCTTGGCGTATGCCAGTGCCACCTGCTTGGTGTCGCCGGTCGGGTCTTGCGCGATCGCCAGCAGGCAGGGCACGCCGCGGCCCTTTTGGAACTCGCTGCGCACCATGTGCCCCGGCCCTTTCGGCGCCACCATGAACACGTTCACGCCCGCCGGTGGTACGATGCGCTTGAAGTGGATATTGAAGCCGTGTGCAAATCCGAGATACTTCCCGTCACGCAGCGTTGGGGCGATATCGCGCTCGTACAGCTCGCCGCCGAGCTCGTCGGGGACGGCCATCAGGATGACCGCGGCGGATTGCGCGGCCGCGGCGGTCTCCACAACCGTCAACCCGGCGGCAACGGCCTTGGGCCATGAGCCGCCGGCGGCGTGCAGGCCGACCAGGACATCGATGCCGCTGTCACGCAGGTTGTTGGCGTGGGCGTGGCCCTGACTGCCGTAACCGATGATCGCAACGCGCTTCCCGTGCAGGTGCTGGAGATCGGCATCGTGATCACGGTAGGCCTTCATGCTGCCTTGTCTTTCCCTCCCGGCACCTCCAACAGCCGCATGCCGCGATGCATCGCGACTTTGCCGGTGCGGACGATCTCTTTGATGCCCAGCGGGCGCAGCAGATCTAGAATCGCCTCGATCTTTTCCTCACCGCCAGTGACTTCGATGATGTACGACCGCGGACCGACGTCGATGACCTTGCCGCGAAAGATGTCGATGATGTTCATCATCTCGGCGCGCGTCTTCTCCTCCGCCGTCACTTTGATGAGCGCCATCTCGCGCTCGACGTGTGGGCTGTCGCCGAAATCGATCACCTGGATCACACTGATGAGCTTGTTCAACTGCTTCTCGATCTGCTCCAGGACTTGATCGTCGCCACGGGTCACCAAGGTGATCCGTGAAACGGTGGGGTCCAGCGTCTCGGCGACGGTAAGGCTCTCGATGTTGAAGCCACGGCCGCTAAACAGGCCGGCGACGCGCGCTAGGACGCCAAACTCGTTTTCCACCAGTACTGAGATCGTGTGCCGCATGTCGGGAGAGTCTCCGGCCGGAGAGCGCGCTCAGGCGGCGCTCACGCGGCTGCGATGCTTTTCGAGGATCTCCATGATGTGGTCCTTGCCGCTGAGCTTGCGCTTCTGGAGATGCTTCTTTTCGAGCGCCTGTTCCGCCGTGAGGTAGGCCTTGCGGTTGAACTCGGCTAGCTGGCGTTCGAGATCCAGATGCTCTTCGTAGTACTTCCGGAGCTCGCTATCCTCTACGATCAGCGCCCGAATCAGCTCTTCTTCCTTTTTCTCCATCGATCATCTCCCAGGAAGGCAGCAGAACCTTAGCCCACCTTTGGCCGCGTGTCAAACCGCAGGTAAAGGTATAATCTGCATGAAATCAACAACTTAGACAATAATGCGCGCCGTTTCATTGGTCAGTGGCAGGCCTGCTCATACAGGGCGTCGAGTTGCTTCCGCAGGTCCGCATCCGAGAGCCCCGGCATAGCCGGCTTGAGTTGTTCCAGCAACTCACACGCCTGCAGCGTTGCACCGGTAGAGTGTTGCAACCGCGCCACGTGGTAACTCCCTTCGTACCAGGGCAGATCGCCCGGGCGCACGGCTGCAGTGAGTTGCTGCCAATAGCGCAGGGCATCCGCGATCCGATGCTGCGCCTCGGCGGTCCGCCCGAGGCCACGCAGCGCGGGCAGGGAGTTGGCGTTGCTCTTCAGGATCTCCGCATACAGATCCGCGGCTTTGCCGGGTTCTGCGGTATTCTCGTACAGGCGAGCCAACGTGAGCTTTGCCTTATCGGTCCCTTCACTTTCGGAAACGAGCAGTTCGTAAAGCTGAAGGGCCACTTGCTGGGCAGCGTTGGCGGTCTGATCACCATTGGTGCGGCGTCGGGCTCCCTCACGAACGAAGCCCAATGCAAGGTTCTCGACCGCCGGCGCCCCGACGCTGGAGAGCAACAGCGGGCCGTGCACCTTTACCTCCGCCTCGGCCGCCGCGAAACGGCCCAGGTGCTCATAGGCCGTGAGGCGCAATCGCGTCAGCTGCGGGAGGAGATCGGTCTGATCCGGGTAGTTCCTCTCGAAGTCGAGCAACGCCGTCAGCACGGCTTCGTCACTCGGCGTGGGTTGCAAGGTGAGATACACCGCCTTCATGATCGCCGCTTTGGCGCGCATCGGCAGCAGCGGCAATTGATCCGCGTTGCTCTTGCTCTTCTCGCAGGTGGCAACCTGTTGTTCGAACCGCAGCAGCCCCGCGCCGATCTCCTTCAGCAACGCCTCGCGCTCATCCGCAGGCATATGGTGATCACTGCCCTGCAAGATTTCGAAGTCACACTGCAGGGTGGCGAACTGTGCCCGCAACTCGAACACTGGGTCACCATGCACGGCGGCATAGGCCTGCCGGGCCTCGGTGAGCTTCCGCTGGGCTTGCAGCAGTTCTCCCAGGCGGAACTGGGCCTCGAACGCCGAGCGATGGTCCGGATAGCGCGCCAGATAGGTACGGACAGCTTGCTCGTATTGTGCGCTCAGGTCGGTGCCGGAACTTTTTGCGACGAGCGCCTCCATGGCTTTGAAACGCATGTACGCAGCGTCGGCACCGTAAGTGGGGGTCGGCTCGTTCAGGGCGGCCGCGAAGGCCTGCGCTGCTTCCTGGTACTGGCCCGCCTGAAACTTCGCCAGACCGAGGAAGTACTGCGCCTCGCCGAGGTGCTTGCGGACCTCCGCATCATTGGTAGTGACAACCCCCTCGAGCAACGGCATGGCTTGCTTGTAGTCACCCTTCTGCACCAGCAGTTTGGCGAGCTGCCATTTGGCAAACGGGCCGGCGGCTGTGGCCGACCATTGCTCCGGGTTCTCGATGCCGGTCTGGGCAAGCGCCGCCACTTTCTCTTCCCAGCCGCCGCCGGCGCGGCGCAGTTGGTCCATGAGCGCCAAGGCTTGCTGGCGGTAGCGCTGCGCGTCGGCAGCCGGGGCGTTCTTCACGGCGGCCAGCAGCGCGCGGATGCGCAGGAAGCGCACGACGTTATCCTCGGCACGCCCGCCGGTGCCCAACATCTGGTCTGACAGCTTGAGCGCTTCAGCGCTGTTGCCAGCTCGCACGTGGGCGTCGAGAAGTGCCAGGCGCGCCTTCAATTTGCGTTCCGAAGAGGCCTGCGGGTCGTCGATCACGGCCTGCATGTCGTGCACGCCGAACTCGAAGTTTCCGAGCTCGAGATGGCACAGCCCCCGGCCGAGGAGACTCTCGACGAGCAGCTCGGTGCGCCGATCACCCACGGCGAACTCGGAGAAGCCGCGTTGTGCCTTCTCCAGCAATTCCTTGCGCTGCGCACCCTCATACAGACGCGCGCCGTAGTAGTGAAACCAGTTCAGGAAATAGAGGGCCTGCGAAGCCACGAGCTGCGCGTCTTTGAACGGCTGCGTGTCATAGAGCGCTTCGAGGTCGCCGTCTTCATCCATGACCTGCTTCGACATGCGCTCCAGACTGGTGCTGTTCTGCTCGTAAATGGCCTCCAGCGACTGGCTGATCGCTTGATAGGCGCTCACGAGCCCTTCGCGTTCTTTGCTTTCGCTGCCGGCATTGGCCGCGCGCTCGCTCAGATCGATGAACTGCAACACCGACTTGCCCAGTCGGTCGACGGCACGCTGCTGCGCCGCCGCATCGAACTTCCCGGCGCTCTTCGCTGCCGTAATGTCACCGGCGGCCTGGCGCGCGGCACTGCGCACGTCGGCCGCGGTTTGCGCCCGCGCCGGAAACGCGCAGATCAAGAGCCCGCACACGCTGGCAACGCGCAGCCAGCCCCCCGCCTGTCGACTCTCGACTGCCGATTGCAATTACGACAGCTCCTTGAGGTACTGGGCCATCTCCAGCTTCCAGCGCGAGCCGAACGTTAGCTCCAACACCTCACGGATCAAGGCTTTGTTCTCGTCGAGTCTGATGAGCTCGCCGCCGCCGTCGCGGGCGATTGCGCCGTACGAGCGCGCCACCTCTTGGTAGAACTCCGGCATCGGCGACGGCTTATATGGCTCGTTGCCGTGCAGGGAGTGCCACAGATGGCGATCGAACTCGTCGTGCTGGCGCTGGGTGACGTCGATGGTGCTGATGTAGCCCCCTTGTCTGTGGAAGTCGCGCACGAGTTTGTGAACATCGTCGACGTCCCAGGGGTGCGGTGGCGAGTCGCCGACGAGGATGATGATACGCTTCGATTCCTTGCGCCACTTCAGCTCGTTGATCGCTGCGTCCAGGGCCTCTTTGACCGCTTCCTCCCAATCGCCGCCGCCGGCGGCGTCGATGTGCGCGAGGAACTCCTGCAGCTTCTGCGTGTGAAAACTCAGGTCCGTCCACTTGACCACGTAGTCGTCGCCTTTGTCGCGGTAGACGACGATGCCGACCCGGCTGGTGGGCACCATCCGTTGGAGCGTGCCGACGAGCTGCGATAGCTTCTCCTTCACGTCGTCGATGACGAACTGCATGCTGTCGGTCGTGTCGATCACCAGCGCGATGTCGAGCCCGACTTTGCGCAGCCCGCCGACATAATCGCCGAAGCCGCCTCCCAAACCGCCGATCCCTCCGGAGCCAAAGGAGAGGTGAGTAGAAATATTCTCCACGCTCGGTTGGGTACCCAACTTGGGACCAACGCCGCTGATACGGGGCAGCTCGGGCGCACGCACGCCTTGAATGACGGGGCCGCTGGGGGCCGCCCTCTGCGGCGTCGTCTTCTCCATCCGCAGGACGCCTGCCAAGTCTTGCAGCGACGGTGCCCCGTCAAAATCCTCTGGAGCCACGCTGGTGTCGTCGACGACCTTGACCCGGATCTCCTGCGCCTTGCGAAGTACCGTGAGGGTCACCGTTGCCAGCACGAAGAGCAACCCGGCGTGGAAAACCGTCGAGAAGGCGAACCACCGCAATACGCCGAGGCGGTGCCCTGAGAGGGGTTGCCCCGACCAGGGGTCGAAGCGCCGGGGATCCGCCGGCGGTGGCGTTCTCGGCATGCTCCTCAGCTTCCGCGCCGGCGTTCCGCCGCGATGGCGATCTGCGTCGCACCTGCCTTCTGGGCAATCGAAAGGATCTTCACCGCATCGCCGAACAAAACTTCCCGGTCGCCTTCCAGCACGACCGGGATGTCCGGTCGCGCGCTCACCAGGCCGTGCAGGACGGTTTCCAAGTCGTCGTACGCCGTCGGCGCGCTGTTGACGTAGATGTCGTGGTTCGGGCTCACCGTAATGGTGATCTCGCGCGGTTGGGAGGTCGTGTTGTCCACTTCGGGCAAGCTGATCTTTGCTCCGGACTCGACCATTGCCGCGCTGGTGACCATGAAGATGATCAGCAGCACCAGGAAGATATCGGTGAGCGGGGTGATGTTGATCTCGGCCATGATGGGCGAGCGGGCGCGCTTCTTGAGACTACCGAGCGCCATGGGCCTGTCTCCCGAGATGAATCGCGTCGAGGACCCGGTTCGAGGCAATGGTGAGTGCCGCCTCGATACGCTCGATGCGGGTCTGGAAGTAGTTGAAGAAGATGACGGCAATGATGGCGACGATGAGTCCGAGGGCCGTCGCGATCAACGCTTCCGAAATGCCGGCGGCGACGACCGAGAACCCGCCGCTGCCCATGATCGCCATATTGTGGAAGGCCTTCACGATGCCGACGACCGTGCCGAAGAGCCCGATGAATGGCGCACTGGCGCCGACCGTGCCGAGAATCCACAGCGGGCCTTTGAGCGCCTCCAGCTCCTCGAAGCGTTTGTCCTCGGTCAGATCGGACAGATACTCCATCGAGTCGGATTGATGCCGGGCGAGGACGTCCGAGAAAATCCGTCCCGCGGGGGTTGCGCCCTGTGCTTGCGTCGCGCCCAGCGCCGCCTCGAAGTCGCCGCGCTCCAACGACGGACAGATGGCGTGCGCCAATGACAGGCTCTGCGACACCATCCGGCGCAGCGACCAGGCGCGCTCCAAGATGATGCTCAATGTCACCATGGAAAACAGGATGAGCGGGTAGGTGGCTACCCAACCCGTTTGAATCATGTCCAAGACACTCAGGCCTTCCACTTCAAAACCTCCTTAAAATGGCGGGCACGCCGGACGACGGTGATGGCGCCGCTCACGAACCGAGATGCATGACGAGTACGGGTGCGGAATGGTTGCGGTCACGAGACGGGTGATGAGAGCGTGCAAGCACACCAAACGCAGCCCTCACTCACAGCAGCTTCCTCTATAGGCTAATAGCGGGCCTGTCAAACCCTTTCTCCGGGGAGTACGCCTCAAGCCGGCGGCGCAGACGCGCCCGGTCGCGCGCCCTGCGAGCTACTCCCAGACTGGCGCCACGTTGACGCCCGGCCGCCCGTAGAGGCACGGATCGTCAACCTCGACGTTGAAGCTGCCGGTGTCACCCGGATGCAGAGTCGGAGGTTCAACGGGAGCTTGCTCGTTCAAGCAGGAATTCCCTTGTGTGTCGTCGGTTGCCGAGATGGTTACCGCCACAGATCGAGCATCGGCACCGCCCACGTTCCTGACCTCGCCAAAGATGTGGAGCGCGGACGGCCCGCTACGCGGCGTGTGCTGCGAGACGATGACGATGCGCGCCGGCCCCGTCAAGCCCGCAGAGGTATCCGCTGGCGCCGACGCGGCGGCATCCGATTCGGGCGGCGCTGGCTCGGCAGCTGGCTGCGCAGGCAGGCGGCGCTCCTCGACGCCCTTCGTGTCGGGTGGGCGCGCGTCCGAAAAGTGCACGATCCCCTGCTGGTCAGTCCACTTGTAAAAGGTTTGCGCGCTGGCGATGGAGCATGCGAACAGAACGCCAGCGAGCATCACTACCCCCGGACGAGCTCGGGGTTTTCGAAAATGTACCGACCCTCTGGTGCGCACGCGGAATTCACTGTATGAGCCAGCTTCCGCGAAGTCAATCGTTCGCAATGCACCGCGGTGCGAATCGGCCTTGATTGCGCGGCCAACCATGATTAGTGTGGCGGCATCCTGAGACGGAGAGAAGCATGACTGGCAAAGAAGCCGTGTTGATGGCGTTCGACCGGTTGTTCGATAAAGCCGCCGCCAAGCTGCGCATTGAATGCAACGAGGAAGAGAAGGAGCAGGCGAAGCAGCATTTCGCCGAACGGTTCTCGGCTGCCCTCGATATTGCAGGCCACGTCTATGTGCCGGAGATACCAGAGGGGGTAATGCATGGGATGGAAGAGGCGATTGACCAACTCTCTCCGGCGCAGGTGGTTGGGTACCTTGCGACGGTGCCGCTCGCCCACCAAACTCAAGAGTTGCTGCGCGCCATCGCGTATCGCGCCGCCGAACAGCGGCTACTGGAGCACCTCATCAGCCAAGCCGACGACCAATACGGAGGAAATTGAGTCGGAAGACCGGAGCCAGGAGTCAGGAGCCAGGAGTCAGGAGGGATTCCGGCCCGCCGTCTTCTGAATTCTGACTTCTCTCTTCCGACTGACTGCGGGCTGCCAAGCCAACCGCAACGACCATCAGGCAGGCGCCCATCAGCGTGTGTTGGCTGAGGCGCTCGCCGAGCAGCAGGGCTTCCAGCACCGCTGCGGACACGACACTGGTTGCGCACGCCAGGCTGCCCTGCGTCGCGGAGGTGAATCCCAGACCGTGGTGCAAGAGCCACTGCCCGCCCACCGAAGTGAGCACGAGCGCGGCCAATGCACCCACCAATGTCGTGCTGAGGTGCGGCACCCCGAGGAAGAGCGCCGGTGCGGTCACCGCTGCCCCGACCGCCATGAAATAGGTGGTAATCAACGACGCGTTTTCACTCGCCCGCAGGTGGCGCGCGGTGGCGACAGCACCGCCCGCCAGCACGGAGGCGCCCAGAGCGCTGAGCGCGCCGAGGGTGGCCGCCGGGCTGAGGCGCGAACCTGGACCGACGACGATCAACACGCCGGCGAGGTTCAAGGCCACCGCTGCGACGGACCTACCGGACAATCGTTCATCCATCAGCACCGCCGCAAAGATCGAAGCCGGGATCGGATACGTGCACTGCAGCAAGGTGGCAAGACCGGCGCCCGCACCGTGGATCGCAAAGTAGTACAACATGATCGCGCCTGCCCCGAGGAGCCCGCGTTGCAAGAGCCGTTTGAAATTGCCCGGCCGCGGCCGCAGACCCGCCCGCGAATTGAGCGCCAAGAGCAGCAGTAACGAACCGAGGAAACGCACAGCAGCGACCTGCATCACCGGCATGTCGCGGCTGGCAATCCGCACCGACACGGCCATCGCGCCGAACAGGACTGCGGCCAAGAAGATCACCCCGACCCCGTTCGGCTGCACGGCCGGCGGCTCCGGGGCGCGCCCCTCTGGGGCTCGCCGCTCTGCGGTTGGGTGCACACTCACCATTGCCAGAAGGACTGGCGGATGGCAGGCCGAGAGTCAACCTCGGCGTTCGCCCGAGCGGGCACCGCCGTCACGGGCCCCTATCTCAGCGCATGTTCTCGGCGACCAACTCCATGACGTCGAGCGTCTTCACCTTCTCCTCCATGTTCTTCGACTTCAGGCCGTCGTCGACCATGGTCATGCAGTACGGGCAGGCGACGGCGACGACGTCGGGGTTGGTCTCGAGGGCCTGCTCGACGCGCCTGATGTTGACGCGCTTGGTCGGTTCCTCTTCCATCCACATCCGTCCGCCCCCCGCGCCGCAGCACATGCCGAACTTGCGGGTCCGTTCCATCTCGCGCAGCTGGACACCGGGGATGAGCTGCAAGATATCGCGCGGCGCATCGAAGATGTCGTTGTAGCGTCCGAGATAGCAGGAGTCGTGGTAGGTCACTGCCTGTGCGCTGCCCGCATTGAACTGGATCTTGCCGGCGGCGATCAGGCGTTTGACGAACTCGGTGGCGTGGATCACCTCGTAATTGCCGCCGAACTGCGGGTACTCGTTCTTGAACGTATTGAAGCAGTGCGGGCAATTGGTGATGATCTTCTTCACCTTGTAGCCGTTGAACACCTCGATGCAGGCCTGCGCCATGCTCTGGAAGAGGTACTCGTTGCCGATGCGCCGGGCGGTCTCGCCGTTGCACAGCTCCTCGACGCCGAGGATGGCGAAGTCGACGCCCGCCTTCTTCAGGATCTTCGCCAGCGCGATGGTGGTGCGCTTGTTGCGGTCGTCGAACGCGCCGGCACAGCCGACGTAGAAGAGATATTCGGGATTCGGATGATCGGCCATCGTCGGCACGTCGAGGCCTTCCGCCCACGCCGCCCGCTGCGCGGCGTCGAGGCCCCACGGGTTACTCTGCGTCTCCATGCCCTTGAAGGTGCGCGTTAACTCGGTGGGGAAGCGCGATTCCTCCTGCACCAGATGGCGGCGCATGTCGACGATCTTATCGACGTACTCGATCATCACCGGGCAGGCCTCTTCGCAGGCGCGGCAAGTGGTGCAGTCCCAGAGAACCTGGTCGTGGATGAGACGATCGCCGACGATGTTCTCGCCGACAGTCGCCGCCTCAGCGCCGTCACCGCCGGCCGGCTGCAACGCCAGGACCTCGTTTTGATGCTCGTACAGGTAGTCGCGCAAATTGAGCAGCAACTGGCGTGGAGCCAGTTCCTTCCCGCTCTGCGTAGCCGGGCAGTGCGAGGCGCAACGGCCGCACTCGGTGCACGAGTACATGTCGAGGACTTGCTTCCAGGTAAACTGATTGATGTAGGATGTGCCGAACCGGGTGGCGTTCTCCAGGTCTTGTTTGCTAAGCGCGCCGTACGGCTCGGTCTTGATGAAGAAGACGTTCGGCAACGAGGTGATGATGTGAAAGTGCTTGGAGAGAGGCAGCAGGTTCAAGAAGACGAGGATGATGCAGTTATGCACCCACCAGCCGGTGTTGCTGAAGAAGCGCGCGGCGCCGACGCCCATGCCCCCCAGCACGGCGGCCGTCAAGGAGCTGAAGGGCTGCCAGGCGCGTTCGCTCCGCACCAGCGGATTCGAGGCCTCGTACACCATGCGTCCGCCGTCGTAGAGCAGGCCGCCGATCATGATGCAGGCGATAAAGACCAGGATGAGGTAGGCCTCCCAATGGGAGTGCGTCGCCACGCCTTCCTCAGCCGGGCGGTAGCCATAGAGCCGTGCCGGGTGGGAAACGCCCCAGCGATACAGGGCCATGCCGACCGCTACGAGCACCGCGACTTGCATGATGTCCTTGAGCAGCAGGTACGGTCCGCCGAGCCAGCGCGGGCTGAGCAGGGGCAGGTAGAAATCGTCGACGTAGGCGCGACCGAACATGGTGAGCGCTTCAATCGCCAGGATCGTGAAGCCCCAGAAGATGAAAAAGTGCATCCAGCCGGCCGATTGTTCGCTGAGGCGCGTGTCCGGCCGTGGCTCACGCTGGATGAACTTCTTCTGTCCCAAGGCGTACAGCAGCACCGCTTTGATGCGCTTGGGAATGTTGTCGAAGCAGGCTGCCGGGGCTACCTTGAGCAACACGCCGAAACGCCCGTAGATTGTGCGCGCGAAATATCCCAGTGCAATAAGAATCAGCAGGCTGAAGATGAGCGTACTCACCATGGCTCCTCCCATATTGGCTCCGCATCTGCGCGGCGAGCCCGTCCCCGTTGGCCGCTTCGGGCGATTTCCAATGAGGCTTGACTCACATGCAACGAGTTCCCACCCCCACGTGCCTGAGGCGACCCCAGACTGCCTCGACTCCTAAGCGAAAACCCTGGGTCATGCAAGGTAGGTCTGAGCGGACGGGGCGCGCCCGCTCTAGTGCGGGAACTGTCTTGTCGGCAGCACTCCTGCTGGCCGCCTGTACGCAGCGGCCGGCGGTCGTGATCCGCTGCATGCAGGGTGCGTTGACCGTGCCGGTGGAGGTTGCGGACACGCCGGATGCGCGCGCCCGGGGGCTCATGTACCGCCGCGACCTGGCGGAGAACGCCGGGATGCTGTTTCTGTTTCCCACCCCGTCCGCACAGCGATTCTGGATGAAGAACACCCCGTTGCCGCTCGACATGATCTTCATCGGTGCCGACCACCGCATCGTCGGCATCGTGCCGAACACGCGCCCGTTCAGCACCAACCCGCTCGGTGTCGATGCGCCGTCGCAATATGTGCTCGAAGTCCACGGCGGCTTCTGCGCGCAGCACGGCATTGCCGCCGGCGATCAGGTGGAGTTCGTGCGGGTGGAGGATACGGCGTCGTAGAGGGCGCGGTCACCGGCGGCGAGGTGGCTGCGCGTCAAGGTGCCGATGATTGCGACGCGCTACTGACTGTAAATTAAACGTCCACCACTGCTGTCGAAGTGCCACGATCCGCCCGAACCGCTGGCGTGCGATGCGGTGCCGGTGAATGCGTTGGTGGTGGCGTCGAACGCCAGCGCGACGCCTGGGTCCGATCGTACATAACCTGTGAGTATCGTCTGACACGTCGCGGCATCGGCGCAGGAGGCGTACGTCCGGAACGTGGAATAGTAGGCCTCTTCGGCTGAGATGGCATTGCGCAAGTCACTTTCAGCCATCCTGTCGTAGGCTTGCTGCCGATACACGGCGAACTGCGGGACGGCGATGGCGGCCAATACGCCCACGATCACGCATACCGTGAGGAGTTCTATGAACGTGAACCCCTCGTTCTGTCGTACGCGTTTGATAGCGGCCTCCTTGCTACGTACGAAAACTTCGCGAGCAAGGCACATACCAGGAACGCCGTTGCTCGTTATGGCTGCTGCGGCACACCGCACAGGCGTGCGCTGGTGAGCCGATGGCGGTTTGCCGCAAGTTTCTGACGCCAGCCCGATTGCCGCGCGCTCGTTCACGTAAAGGCTGTTGCGTCGTGCTCACACGGGGAATGGATTACGCCGTGGCAATGGCTCAACAATCTCACGGACGAAATGTGGTGCTAACTGCTCAGCGTGGGCCCCAACCCGCTTGGCATCGATGCGCGGTAGAACACCAGGGCGCCTCGCGAGGCGCCCCTACGCGGGCTGTCGACAGAGCTGGTTCATGAACTCGATGAGCAGCTGCTCTTTCAGCTCGGTGGGCAGTGAGTTCATGATCTCGTTGATGCCGGCCATCCGCTCGGGCAAGCGGTCGCCTTCGACACCCGCCATGCCGAGCATCTGGGAAAACGTCTCCGCGCTCAGCGTCGACGGATCGATGGAGGAGACCACCTCGCGCACCGTCGCAGCGAGATCTCCTGATTGCATCGTCTTTGCTGTTTCGACGCACCTGCGCAGGTCCGCCAGCATCGCGTCGACCCATTTGACGCTCGCCGGGTTGATCGACAGGTGGATGTTCTCCTTCGAGCCGTGGAAGCCGAGCTGCGGCTGGATGTACCAGCCGCGCGCCTTCATCTCGTCGATCACGTGAAAGACACTCACCGTGTCCGACGTGAATGCCACGAGGTTCATCTCCGGCCGTCCCAGGAGACGCAGGCCGTCGATACGCTCGATCCCGTCAGCGATGCGGCGGGTGGCGTCCAGCACCTGGCGCGCAATCTCCAGATAGCCATTGTCCCCGATGAAGTTGAGCACCGCCCACGCCGCGGCCACCGGCCCGCCGGACTTGCTGCTCTGCACCGTGGCGTTGATCACGGTGTATCCCGGCCAGCGCGCGCAGGCGTAGAGCTGGTATTTCCGCAGCTCTTTGTTGCGGTACAGCACGGTCGACGCGCCTTTGGCCGCGAAGGCGTACTTGTGCAGATCCATCGAGATCGAGGTGACACCCGGCACGCTGAAATCGAAGTCGGGCACGGGCCTGCCCAGCCGCCGGAAGTACGGGAGCAGGAATCCGCCCATGCACGCGTCGACGTGCAAGAGCAGATCGTGTTCGAGGGCGATCCGGCCGAGGTCGCGGATCGGGTCCACGACGCCGTGGGCGTACGAAACGGCCGAGCCGACGAGGAGAATGGTGTTGGGTGTGATGGCGCGCCGCACCGCTTCAGGGTCGGCTTTGAAGGTGGCGTCATCGATGGGGACGAGCACCGGTTTCAGGCAGAGGTAATGTGCCGACTTTTGGAATGAGGCGTGGGCCGTCAATGGCAGGATGATTTCCGGCTCGCGGATGTGCGGCTTCTTGGCTCGCGTGTAATCACGCGCCGCCTTCACCGCGAGCAAAATACTCTCGGTGCCGCCGCTGGTGAAATTGCCGACGACCTCGGCATCGCCGTTGAGGTGCGCCGCGGCCATGGCCACCACCTCGTTCTCGAAGCGCAGCAGGCTCGGGAACACGGTGGGGTCGAGACCGTTTTCCGTCAAGAACATCATGTATGCCCGCTTGATGACCTCTTCGGCCTCGAGCCCGGGATCGTAGATGTATGCCCATGTTCGCCCGTCACGCCAGTTCATGTCGTTGGCGCGATAACTTTCCATGGTTGCGAACAGCGCGTCCTTCGAAAGCCCCTTCTGCGGTATCTTCATCGAGCGTCCTCCTCTGCGGGTGCGACGCGTGCCGCCGGCACACCTCGGAGGCTCTTAGTGGAGGACCACGCCGTGGTCAATTGTGGGCGCACCGCGCGCACCGCTCAACTCAGTGATATCTGCGCCAGTCGCGCCCGTTACTCCAAGCCGGCGAGCCGCGTCAACTCATCACGCTCGGACCAGTCGAAGCGCACCCGTTTGCCGGCGCGGCGCGCCTCGATGCCACGTCCAGGTGCGACGCTGCCAATGACAGTTGCCGTCACATGCAGTCGGCGCAGCGCTCGTAGCAGTGCCGGCGCGCGGCCCTGGGGTACCGTCGCCAGCAGAGCCCCCGAGCCGATCAGCCCGAACGGCCGCAGCTGGAAGTGGCTGCACAAACGTTCCGTTGGAGCCAGGACGGGGATGCTATCCAAATCGATCAGCAGCTTCTTGCCGGAAGCGCTCGCCAGCTCCCACAAGCCCGTCGCAACGCCGCCCTCGGTCGGGTCGTGCATCGCCGTCGCTCCATGCCGAGCCGCCGCCAGCGCTTCGCGGACCACGGAAATACCCGGCGCGTGGTGGAAATGCGCGGCGGTATGCTGTCCCTGTGCTCCGAGCACCCGCCGCGCTTCGCGGGGGAAAGCGCGGGCAATAATCGAAGTCCCCTCGATTCCAGCGGCTTTCGTCATGATCAGTACGTCGCCGACTCGTGCACCTGCCGAGGTGACCAGTTGCGACGGAGCGACGATCCCTTGCATGTCACCACTGACGATGGGCTGGCAGACAGCTGGAGAGACTTCGGTATGGCCTCCGGTCACCGCAATCCCCAGCCCCCGTGCGCTCCGGTCGATATCCCGGAAGATTCGGCGTACGGCCTCAGCCCGCGTTCCCGGCGGGACGATGATCGTTGCTTGGAACCACGCCGGCCGGGCACCCATCACGGCAACGTCGTTGGCGTTCACGTGCACGGCGTACCACCCGATTTCATCGGCGGTGAAGGTCACCGGATCGCTCTTGAGTATGAGGTAGTACGCGCCGAGATCGATGACTGCGGCATCGCGTCCGATTGCTGGCCCGAGCACGATGCGACGGTCCGGCGCACCCTGCAGCTGGAGTAGATTTTTCAAAAGCGTGAAGGGAAGTTTCCCCGGTTGAAGCACGCCATGGAAGGACGTTCTCATCGAATGATGTGCCATATTCCACAACCGACTGGCGAAATAGCCACAATGCGAACGCAGCGGTGCAATTGCTTTTGCGAAGGCGTCCGCCAGTCCCCCTTACGCAACCATGGCATGGTTTCTGCAGTAAGCCAATGCAGGAACCAACGGGAAAGGAGGAACCGCAGATGACGCACGCACGTCCAGAGGTTTCAACGAAGGCTCGATTGGTGAAAATCGGAGCGGAGGTATTTCCCGTTTATGGCGACGAAAAGACCGGGTGGAGTCTCGATCTCGGCGACCTCTACCCCCAGGTGCCGAAGTACCGCTACCGATCGTTTGACGAGTTGTTTTTCGCATTGGTCAACCTGAATGTCGCACCGGAGGGGCAGGCGTAAACCGACTCTCCCGAGGTGGCGAGACCGACCTTCTGCGTACTCCGTAGCCTGCCTCTTCCCGTGTAGCACGCGCCGGCGCATGGTTGCCAGACGCGCGGCATGCGGCGCCGGCTTACCACGCAGTGAGTTCCTTTCGGTAGTGGGGCGCAGAATGACCCACTGCCTTCTTTTTGGCTCACCTTGACACGACAGTGATTTTTCAACAGCGTTGTTTAGGAGCCTAGTGTGGCCGAAGCCCCCTATTACCTTCCGGTCGGCGACGAGGTCGAGATCTTCAGCGCCGCCTATGCTTGCCGGCTGCCGATCTTGCTGAAGGGCCCGACAGGTTGCGGCAAGACGCGCTTCGTGGAGTTCATGGCGCACAGGCTGCGCGGAAGCAACGGCGCAACGCCGGGGTCGGAGACGATTCCCGGCAACCTGATTACGGTCGCCTGCCATGAAGACTTGACCGGCAGCGACCTGGTGGGCCGCTATCTCATCAAGGGCGATGACACCGTGTGGATCGATGGGCCGCTGACGCAGGCGGTCAAGGCCGGGGCCATCTGCTACCTCGACGAAATCGTCGAGGCCCGCAAAGACACCATCGTGTTGATCCATCCACTGACCGATCACCGGCGCATCCTGCCGATAGACAAGCGCGGTGAGATCATTGAAGCGCACCCGGATTTTCTGCTGGTGATTTCCTATAATCCCGGCTATCAGAGCGTCTTGAAAGACCTCAAGCACTCGACGCGGCAGCGGTTCGTCACGATCGATTTCGACTACCCGCCGCGGGACAAAGAGGCGCAGATCATTGCCCATGAGAGCGGCATCGATATGGATGCAGCGCTGGCGTTGGCCAAACTCGGGGAGAAAGTCCGCCATCTCAAAGCCAGTGGCTTGGAAGAAGGCGTCAGTACGCGACTGCTCATCTACGCGGGCCAGCTGATGCAGTGTCAGGTGGTGCCGCGCCGGGCGTGTCGTGTCGCCGTCAGCACTTCGCTGACGGACGACGTGGAATCGCGGAAGGCGATCGACGCGTTGGTCGTGGCAATCTTCGAGTAGGCGCCGGCTTCGGGACGGTCGACTCTTGGGCACGAAGTTCCGGCGCCGACTGCACGTCCACCGGCACCATCGGGGCCGCCACTTCATCTTCGAGCAGGCTCCGCCGGCGCACGTACGTCCAACGGCGTGTCCGGCCGGAGCTGCTACGGTCTTCGTACCCACTGGCAAGCAGCGAGATGCGTCCCCTTCTCCTCGTCAGAAGTCGCTGTGGTCGAACACGTCGACGGTCAACTCCGTGGTGTTGTTGCTCGCATCGAGCGGTGCGGTCTCGGGGTTGGTCGGCCCGGTCGCCGTCAGCGATACCGTGCAGCGCCGCGGTGATAGCTTGTTCGGCGTGCTGATCTCCGCCCGGTCCGCCGTCGCGGTGATCTTGCACGTCTTCGTCGCGCCGCCTCGTACCGTCACCGTGGGACTCGACGTCTTCGCGTCACACACCGGTTGGCTCAGGCTGAGGCCCGTGCAGCTCGAGGTTGCGGCGAGGGTAATGGCGTCCCCCGGGGTCTCCGCGGCCGGCCGGTAGTCGGCATTGCCGACGATCACTGTCAACGTCTTCGTCGTCTTCCCGGCGTTGACGTTCATCACCACGGGCAGGGGGCTCTGCACCGTGGTCTCGTGCCTCGCCGTCTGTTCCGGATCGTTCTTGTTTACGACGTTGAGTTCGACGGTAGCGACGTTGTTCGATGGGTTCGGATCGTTGCTGCCGCCGGCCACCACCGCGTTGGCGGTGAGCACCAGCGTGCAGCGCGTCGCTGCCTTAAAGTTGAAGCTCTTGAAGTCGGCGCTGCGAATCGTCAGCGGTAGCTTCGCCGTCCTCGTCCTACCAGCCGGCACGAGGATGCTGGTGTCCCCAACGGTGGGTGTGCTGGAAGCGAAGTCCGGCGCGCCGGCGACACCCGCGGGGCAATTGGAGGCATCGACGCTGAGGCTGATGACCTGCGGGGAGGTGTCGGCGTTGCGCACTGAGACCATCAACGTCTTGTCCACCTCGGTCTTTGTGGTTGGAATGGTGACGTTCAGCCGCTTCGGCACCAGCAAGACGGCATCGACGTTCGAGCCGCTCGCGGCCTGGGAAAGGATGGGGTGGAACATGACGTTCTTGCCGCCCATCACCGCGCTGACCGCGTACCAGACCCCGCCGCCGCCCGTGCCGGTGATGGTTGCCGACGTACCGGTTGTCTCCGCGATCGGGATGGCAGGAAAGTCCTCGGTGGGGAAGGGATCCGCGCCCGCTGCCGCCGGGGTATTGAACACCTGATAACTCTCCGCGCCGGGTACCGCTTCCCACGTGAGCAATCCCGGCCCCGCAACCTGGAGTGTCGGCGCGGTGCTGGGGTCTTGGATGGGAGTGTGGCTCTCGAACTGGCTGGCCACACCCACGTTACCCGCCGTCTTCATCACAAACGAAGCCGACACGTCAAGAACGCCCGTCATGGAGGGAACCAGGATGATGTCATCCGTCCAGAACGTGTCCCCCGGGTGGATGACATCGGTTTCGAACAGCATCGGCTGCAACGGCTGCCAGATGAAGTTCGACCCGCCCTGGTCCAGCAGCTGCACGGCGGGGTTATAGACGTCGGTGGCCTGGGCCGGATCAGCGTCGGTGACGTTGTGGAGGCCGACTCTCACCCGGTAGGGAAAGGTTCGGTAGGCCTCGGCATCGGCATCGACGATCATTTCCAGGGCATTTCCACCCCAGACCTTGAGGGGGTTGAGGGTCTGGGCCGTGAACTGCACGGGCGTGTTGAACGGGGACAGCACCCCGGTGTAACTGGCGGTCAGCTGGTATTCTCCGGCAACATCGCCGCGGATCACCCAGTCTTTCGCGCCGCTGCTCTGGCCGGGGATGTCATCCATCGGAACGGTCAGCGACTGCGGGCTGGACGTCGGCGCCAGGCTGAGACCGTCGGGCAGCGTCAGGCTCGCGGAGCCATTCGTGAAGCTGAACGGTACGGAAGCAAGGTTGCTGACCATGATGCGCACGTCGAAGAATTCCTTCAGCCAACTCGCCTTCCCCGGGATGATCAGCCAAAAGATGCTCGGCTGGCCCCCGACAACTTGCGGGCTGGCGATCGCGACCGACCCGCCGCCACCGCCGCCGCCACCACCACCGCCGCCACCTCCGCCGTCCGAGAAGATACAACTGCCTGACGTGCAGCTGCCGGCGGCGCCACCAGCACCACCGCCAACGCTGGGAGTCACCAGCACGAAGTGGGGCCCGCTGTCGCCGCTAGCGATGTAGCCGGTGAGCGATCCACTCACGGCCGTCGCGCTGAAGGCCAGGTTAATCGCGAACTGGAAGACGTTCTGATTGGCGGGGTCGTTCGGATCGATGCCTGCCGCGACGATTTGGTCATACGTCAAGGGGGTCGAGGTGAGACCGGTCGTGGCCAGGTTTCCCGACTGGAGTGTGACGGTAGCGGTTCCCGCTCCACCGGCCTGGGTTACTTGCACCGCTTCGGGCAGGTAGCCAGGCGCCCAGGCGTAGAGGGTGTACTGCCCATCTGGCAAGCCGGTGAGCGAGGCCGTGCCGTCGCTTGCCGAAACTGCCGAGAACTGCGTGCCGGCGCTATCGATGAGGACGACATCGGCACCGGACACGGGTGATCCTCCCGCGTCCTGGACGGTGATGACCATGCCTGGGGAGGTGGTCGGGGTTGGGGTTGGAGTTGGAGTTGAAGTTGGATTGATACCGGTGACCGTTGGCGTAGCGGTGCGTGTCGGTGTCGAGGTCGGAGGGAACGTTGGTGTGATGGACGGAATGTTCGTCGGGGTTGCCGTGGGCTTGGTGGGTGTAATGGTAGGAGTGATTGTTGGCGATCCCGTGATGGTTGGCGTGTTCGTAGGCGTCCCTGTCGGCAGGCCGCCGCACGCGGTGGTATTTCCGCTGATTTGCCCCGGGGCCGGCGTGAAGCCGTTGGCGACGATGTAGATCCCGACGTCGGCGCCGCTCGCGCAGATGGTGTTGTTGGTCACCTGGACCGCACTCCCATCACTGACGTCCAGTTCGACGCCGGTGTCCGTCGCGGCGACGTCGTCAAGGATCACGTTGCTGTCGATCACCGGGGCTGCACCGTCATAGACCGCTATCCCGATCCGGCCGTTACCGCCGGGCACAAAGCCGATGGTATTGCCGCTCGCGGTGCCGCCGCCGGAGCCCGCGTACTCGAGGCCCACGCCGCCTGCGGTGATCGTGTTGCCGTTGATCGTTGGCGTGCCGCTCACGACGTAGATGGCGGGATATCCGGTACTGGTGCTGCTGATCGAACAGCCGATCACACTGGCGCTGTCCTGCAGGTAAAGTGGATAGGCCGCGTAGTAGGCGGTCCAGCTCAGTGTGCAGTATTGCAGTGTCGCGGTGCTCCCGTATGAGACGTTGATAGACACGTTGTCGAACACCACGTCGCGGCTGGCGGTGCTTGTGCCCACTGCCTGCAGCGTGCCGGCCACGTGCAGCGCGCCCCCGCCTTGCGGGTCGCTGCCGGTCAATGTGATTCCGGGGACGATCGTCAGCGTCGCCCCGGCGGCCACGGAGAGGGATTGCACCGCAAAGGCGTTCACTACCGTGCCCGGCCCGGGTGTGAGCGTTCCGATCGTCGCCGTTCCCGCCACCGTCCCGCTCAGCAGAATGCCGGCGGCGAGGCCCGTCGGGAACTGGTTGCCGCTCACCAACGCGAAGTCCATCGGGTTGAGCTGCAGCGGGATGTCACCGCCGCTCGCATACACCGTGTTGTTGCTGACCTGCACGCCGCCGCCAAGGACGAGGATGCCCGTGTCGTTCTGCGCCGGGTCGTCGAGAATGGTGTTGCCGTCGAGGATCGGGGTGGCGCCGTCGGCGACGTAAATGCCGGTGCGTCCCGAGCCGCCGCCGTTGAAGCCGATGGTGTTGCCACTGATCGTCGGCGCGCCGCCCGTCACATAGATGCCGTCGTAACTGGCGCTGATCGTGCAGCTCAGCACACTGGCGCTGTCCTGGAGGTAAATCAGATAGCTGCCGTTCACGGTCCAGGTCAGCGTGCAGTACTGCAGCGTCGCAATGCCCCCCGGCCCGACGTTGATAGACACGTTGTCGAACACCACGTCGCGGCTGGCGGTGCTTGTGCCCACTGCCTGCAGTGTGCCGGACACATACAGCGCGCCCCCGCCTTGCGGGTCGCTGCCCGTCAGCGTGGTCCCGGGGGCAAGCGTCAGGGTTGTCCCGTAAGGCACGGACAGGGAAGAAACCGCGTATGCGTTCACCAGCGTGCCCGGTCCCGGCGCGAGCGTTCCAATGGTCGTCGTGCCCGCCACCGTCCCGTTCAGCAGGACGCCGCCGGCGAGGCCGGTCGGGAAAAGGTTGCCGCTCACCGATGCGAAGTCCGTCGGGTTGAGTTGCAGCGCGGCGTCCCCGCCGCTTGCATACACGGTGTTGTTGCTGACCTGCACGCCGCTGCCGAGGACGGCGATTCCCGTGTCGTTCTGTGCCGGATCGTCGAGAATGGTGTTGCCGTCGAGGGTCGGCGTCGCGCCGTCGGCGACGTAGATGGCCGTGCGCCCCGAGCCAGCGCCGCTGAAGCCGATGGTGTTGCCGCTCGCGGTGCCGCCGCCGCCGGCATAGTAGATGCCCACGCCACCGGCGGTTATCGTGTTGCCGCTGATCGTGGGCGTACCGTTCCCCACGTAGATGCCGTAGTAGTCACCGGTGATCGTGCACGCTGTGATGGTTGCGCTGTCTTGGAGAGAGATTGGGTAGTAATAGTAGTATTCAGTCCAGTTCACCGTGCAGTACTGCAGAGTCGCGGTGCCGCCCGACGCAATGGAAACCTGCACGTTGTCGAGCTCCACGTCGCGGCTGGCACTGCTCGTCCCCACCGCCTGCAGCGTGCCGGACACATTCAGCGAGCCGCCGTAGGGGGATTGGCCTGTCAGCGTGGTTCCGGGGGCGACGGTCAGCGTCGCCCCGGCAGGTACGCCCAGAGACTGCACGGCATACGTGTTGACCACCGTGCCCGGCCCCGGTGCGAACGTTCCAATCGTCACCGTCCCGGTCACCGTCCCGCTCAGCAGAATGCCGGCGGCGAGGCCCGTCGGGAAAAGGTTGCCGCTCACCAATGCGAAGTCCGTCGGGTTGAGCTGCAGCGGGATGTCCGCGCCGCTCGCATACAGCGTGTTGTTGGTGACCTGCACGCCGCCGCCGAGGACGGCGATACCCGTGTTGTTCTGTGCTGGATCGTCGAGAATGGTATTGCCGTCGAGGATCGGCGTGGCGCCGTCGGCGACGGAGATACCGGTGGGTGCCGAGATGGTGTTGCCGCTCGCGGTGCCGCCACCTGCCGCATAGTAGAGGCCCGTAACGCTGGCGGTGATCGTGTTGCCGCTGATCGTTGGCGCGCCGCTTCCCACGTAGATGCCGTAGTAGCCACCGGTGATCGTGCACGCTGTGACGGTTGCGCTGTCTTGGAGGGAGATCGGTAATAAATAGTAGTATACGGTCGAGTTCACCGTGCAGTACTGCAGCGTCGCGGTGCCGCCTGAGGCTACGGATATCTGCACGTCCTCGAATTCCACGTCGCGGTTCGCAGTGCTTGTTCCCACCGCCTGCAGCGTGCCGGACACATTCAGCGGGCTGCCGTAGTAGTATTGGCCCGTCAGCGTGGTCGGTAATGTCGGGAGTGTGGTGGAAAAAGGGGAAAGGCGTCATCATCCGGCCAGTTTCTTAACCCAAGAACAACTCCCGCGTAGCAGCGGGGGTCGGAGGATGACGCCATGGTAACAGATAGCAGGAAGGACGGACGACGGGAAACGAAAGCGGAGAGGTACGGCCCAGAGAGCATTGAACTCGGGATCCGAGAACGCGTGCGTGACGTGATCGAACGAATTGTCGAAGAGGAGGTGGAAGCGGCTCTGGGAGCCCAGCCCTCGGAGCGAGTGGGCGCTGAGCGCCACGGCTACCGTCACGGGCACCGAGAACGGAGCCTGACCACGAGCGTGGGAGCGACGACCATTGCGATGCCCCGGGCGCGATTGCAGGAGGCGGATGGGAGCAGTAGGGAGTGGCAGAGTCGCACGGTGCGGCGCTACGAGCGGCGTACCAAGCGAGTGGACGAGGCCATCCTCGGAGTCTACCTGAGCGGGATAAACACGCGGCGGATCAAGGGCGCGCTGGCCCCGTTGCTGCGCGGCGGCCCACTGTCGAAGGACGCGGTATCACGCTTGGTGGGGCGGTTGGCCGCCGACTTCAAGACGTGGCGCGAACGGGACCTGGCCCAGGACGATATTCGCTATCTGTTCCTGGATGGCTGGTACCCGAAAGTGCGCCTCGGAAGACGGCGGGTGAGGGTGCCGGTGCTCGTGACGCTCGGTGTGCGGGGCAATGGGCAGCGGGTGCTGCTCGACATGCAGTTGGCGGGCGACGAGAGCTCGGCGGCCTGGAGCGGCGTCATGGAGGGTCTCGTGCGGCGCCACATCGGGACCCCGGCGCTGGCGGTGATCGACGGCAACCCGGGGTTGGTGACCGCCCTGCACGAGCAATGGCCGGGGCTGCCGATCCAGCGCTGCACCGTGCACAAGTTGCGGAACCTCGAGGCCAAAGCCCCCGCGCATCTGCGCGAGGAACTTGCCGAGGACTACCGCCGGATGATCTACGGGAAGGACCGCGAAGCGATTGATACGGCACGCGCCGCGTTCCGCAAGAAGTGGCAGCGGTGTTGTCCCAACGTCGTGACGAGCCTGGAGGAGGCCGGAGAGGACCTGTTCACCTTTACCGCCTTCCCCCCTCCCAGTGGAAGGCGCTGCGCACCAGCAACGCGCTGGAGCGCATCAACGGCGAGTTTCGTCGCCGCACGAAGACGCAGGCGAGCCTGCCCAGTCAGGACGCCGTGCTTTTGCTGCTCTTCGGTCTGCTGCACAGCGGGCGCATCACGCTGCGACGTCTGGACGGGTGGAAGGACATGCCTGCGGCGCCGGCGCGGGAAGTACCTAAACGACACTCTTATCATACTACTAATACATACTCTTGTACATCTACTGATAAGAAAGCTGCATAAGAGAGGAGCAGTGGTTCATTGTTTAGCCGCCGAATGAACGCTCGATCGTTTTTCCACCACTTGACCGACACCACCGCGTGGTCCCGGGCGCGACGGTGAGCGTCGCACCGGCAGGCACGTCCAGAGACTGCACCGTGTACGTGTTCACCACCGTGCCCGGACCGGGTGTGAACGTCCCAATGGTCACTGTTCCCGACACCGTTCCGGTCAGCAGGATGCCGGCGGCGAGGCCGGTGGGAAAGCTGTTTCCGCTGACCGACGCGAAGTCCGTCGGATTGAGTTGCAGCGGGATGTCCCCGCCGCTCGCATACAGCGTGTTGTTGGTCACCTGCACGCCGCTGCCGGCGACGCTGATGCCCGTGCGGTTTCCCGCCGGATCGTCGAGAATGGTGTTGCCGTCGAGGACGGGCGTCGCGCCGTCGGCGACGTAGATGCCCGTGGCCGCCGAGATGGTATTGCCGCTCGCGGTGCCGTCGCCACCGGCATAATAGATGCCGAAACCGCCTGCCGTGATCGTGTTACCAGTGATGGTTGGCGTGCCGCTCTCCACGTAGACGTCGTAGTAACCGGTGCTGGTGATTGCGCACTCGGTTACCGTCGCGCTCTCCTGGAGGTTGATGGATTGAGAATAGTAGTAATAGGGCGCGGTCCAGTTCAGCGTGCAGTCCTGCAGAGTGGCGGTGCTGCCTGGCTGGATGAAGATCTGCACGTCGTCGAACACCACGTCGCGGTTGGCGCTGCTCGTGCCCGTGGCGTTCAAGGTGCCGTAAACGTACAGGGCATTCCCGTTTCCGGTGAGTGTCGCCCCGGCTTCCACCGTGCAACTCGTCGCGGCGGGCACGGACACCGTGCTGGTAAAGTTCCACGGGCTGCCGGCCGCGGTGAACCCGCCGGCCGGACAGTCGCCGGCAACGTCGGTGGCCCACGCTGCTCTCAATGGAACGGCGGCGACGGCGCACAGGAGCAGCAAGCTTAGCGCCCGCGCAAGAACTGTGTACCACCGTATATCTTTTGTCGCGGGAGCGTTGTGCGAATCATGCTGGATTCCGGGCGCATACAACGCCACCAGGCGTGGCATCACAGCCAGCATCTTACAGAGCAGCGCCGCACACACTGCGAGCGTCAACGCAACCTTCGAACTCATAATCGACCCCTATCTTCACGCAGCGGGGCTGCGCGTCGTCTGAAAGGGGGGCGGTTACACCCCCGATTGCCTACCACACTCGCCGGATGGACCTCGCAGATGCCGCGAGGCCTCCTCATATAAGCTGGATAGCTTCATTATATAGCAGCTCTTATGCAGGCATGTCAATAAGCACGTGCTCGCCAGAGGGCTACGGGGACGTGGCAGGAATGGGCAGCCGCATCACTGAGGCGCCACCCTCGTCTGGCCCAGCTTGACTCAGCGGCGGTTCTTCAGCAGCGTTAGTTCCGGGAGTTCCACGTGATCGACGCTCCATACCCCCTTCCGATTGGTGACGAAGTGGCGATCTTCGGAGTAAGCGCCGGTCGCAATGTGTCGCCGTCATACTGACTGTGAATACCACCCGTTCTCTCTGGTTTGAGTCTCATCTCCTGGCCGAGCGCGCCGGACGCAAGGCGCGTGAGGCTTGTGAGCGTCTGGGCACGCAGGCGCATGAAACGATCTTGGCCGCCGCGGACCGCCTAGCGACCGCATCCCCGGGCATAGCGCAGCAGTTCTATCGGGGCGCGGCGGGAGTGTGGCAGGCGCTCGGTGCGACCGAGTTCGTGCGGTGGTTCGATCTCGGCCACGGACTGCTGGTGGGCGAGCCGGCGCAGCGTGATGCCGCAGCTGCGTATTTTTCCGTGCCCCCGAGGACCCTAGCGCAGGTGGGAATCGCCTCTCTGGCGGCTTGGTGTGACACCGGGAGCCGCGTCGCAGCCGTATCACGAAAACTCGGCGCATTATTCTTGGAAGGTACCGCGCCGCTGATCGGCCGGCGTACAGTCGACGCGCTTGCCGAATGGGCGCGGCACGGAATGCGCCTCCATGGCGTGGCCGGCCACGGCGTGGCGGGCTGGCGCGGGGAGTTCCTGGCGCAGGCGTACTTCGCCGCAGCTGCGGAGGTCTTGCCCGTGCTGCAGCCGAGTGAGTACGGCCCTTGGGCCGATGTGGGGGTGGCGCTGCACGTTACGCCCAACGAGCAGCGTTTTTTCACCTCTTTGCCGCCGGGGCTTGCTCGCTTGAGCGCCGCTGATCGCGCCCTTTTCTTTGCGGCCACCCTGTTGATTGCTGGCGTCGATGCGGCAAGCGGCGCGGCGTTTTATCGCAATCTGCCGGCTGCCTTGCGATTGCTGCACGGGACTGTCCGGACGAAGCTTCTGCAGGTCCTGCATGCCGCCAGCACCAGCGCGGCGCACCAACTCACCGAGATCGTCACCGTTGTGGGCGCGCTCGTCGGTGACATTCCCAAGCCTCACCGCCTCCCGGCGCTGGGCCTGGCCGAGGTCGTCGCGCGGGAATTCCCGCTGGGAACGGCGGCGCTACTGCGCTCGCTGCCGAAGGCTTACGAAGAAGCACCGCACGTGGTTGTCGAGCAATGGCTGCGGCGCGGGCTCATTTTGGCGGCTGAGAATGCCGCGGCGGGCGTGGCGTACCTCGCTCTCGAGTCGCGCACCAGCCTGAGCGTCCTGCAAGCGTCATCGACGGCGGCCACCCTGTCCGATGTGCAGGGCGTTCTGCGCAAGTACATCCACATGCTCAGCGGGCAGCCGGTGTCGATTCGGCTTGCCGATCCGTTGGCGCTGCGCCCGCCGCTTGAGGAGTTTGCGGCCGAGGCTGAGGTCGGTCTCCCGGCACGGATCGATCTGTTCGAAACGTACGAGGATAACTGCCGCGTGTATCAGTTTCTCGCGGCGCAGTTGGCTGGGCGGCGGGAGTTTGGGACGTACAACGCGACCCTGCCTGCCAGTGCCAACGGCAGCTTGGTCGCGTTCTTACGCGGCCCCGAGCACCCGGCATTGCTGGAAGAGGTTTTCCTTCTCGTCGAGGGAATCCGCATCGCCGCAGCCGTGGGACGTGTCTATCCAGGCGTGGCGCGCGAGCAACGGAGCCTGGCAACGCAGGTGCTCTCGCACCTCCGCAGAGAGCCTCCACCGTCACAGTCTGTGCTGCTGGACGCAGTGCTCGCGTTCTTTCTCTCTGCCCAGGCAGCCGCAATCCTGCCCAGCTCACTGCGGGCCTTCGCCGCTCTCGTCGCGCCGTGTGTCGCACCACTGGCGCGTCGAGAGGCAACGGTGGACGACTCCCTCGCGGCGGCGCTAGCCCTCACTGCCGGGCTCGCCCAGCTGGCCAACCGGAGGTATGAAACCGGGATCGGAGACTTGCTGCTCGACAAGGTCAGCGGCGATGCACTGATCGACCCGTTCATCGACGACGGTTCCGCACTTCTGGCGAGTGAGGCGGGGCAGGGGCAAGCGAATGCGCCCTCGCCTCCGTTGGCAAACCCCGACGAACGGAAGTTCGAGGTGAACGAGATGGGGGACGATGTCGACGGCACGACCTCTCCTCTCTCGGCCGACGAGCTGCAGCGCCTCATCGAAGCCGGCGCGGATCTGCGGTTGAAGCAAGGCCACAGCGATGATGCCGAAGGGCTCGGGTTGTACATCACCGACCTGCTCGGCAAGCTGCCACCGGAGCAACTCGACGAGCTCCGGCGGCTGCTTCAGGAGTCCGCCGCCAGCGATCGGCCGGCGCTCCGACGCTGGATCGAGCGTCGCGGTGCAGGCGCCGCTTTCTATTATGACGAATGGGACTATCACATCGGCGACTATCGCCAGCGCTGGTGCCGGCTGCGTGAGATCACGCTGGAGGGCGACGCGGGTGAGTTCTTTCATCAGACCCTGCAGAGCTACGCGGCGCTCATCCCCGAGGTCCGGCGGCAGTTCCAGCGCATCCGGCCCGAGATGTATCGGACGCTGAAGGGTCTGGAAGACGGCGAGGACTTTGACTTGAACGCCGTCGTGAGCGCGCGTGTCGATCGACGCGCCCGTCGCCCACCGTCCACGAAGCTCTACGTCGCTCGCGCCCGCGAGGAACGCGACGTCGCAACGCTGTTCCTCATCGACATGAGCGCATCGACGGACGAGCCGTTGCACAGACTTGAAGCTTCAGGAGAGGCGGACGATGCCATCGCCGCGTTCGGCGGCCGCGTACCCCGAGGGCTAGCACGTGCCCGCCGGATCATCGACGTGACCAAAGAAGCGCTGGTCATCATGGCCCAGGCCCTGACGGAGATCGGTGACGCGTACGCGATCTATGGGTTTTCCGGCCACGGGCGCGAGGATGTCGAGTTCTACTTGATCAAGTCGTTCAACGAACCTCTCTCGGGCGCGGTGAAGGGACGGATCGGTGCCGTCGAGCCGAAGCGCAGCACGCGGATGGGCACGGCGCTCCGGCATGCGGCCGAGAAGATGGCGAGCGTCAGCTCGCGCTCGCGTCACATCATTCTCCTCAGTGATGGATTCCCGCAGGACTTCGACTATGGCCAAGACCGACGCAGCAACATCTACGGCCTGCGGGACACGACGGTGGCGTTACGCGAGGCGGAAGCCGCGGGCATCACACCGTTCTGCATCACCGTGGACAAGGCCGGCCACGATTACTTGCGCGAAATGTGCGATGGATCCCGCTACATGGTGATCGAGGATATTGCCGCTCTCCCGCACGAGCTGCCGAAGATCTACCAACGTGTCGTGGGTACGCCGGCGTCGCCTGCGTGCCCGTAAAATTTGCACTGCACTTTGTAGAAGCTGCTCAGTACGTCACCACCGCTGCCGGGTTATCGTCTGAGTGAGGCCAAAAACAAGCGGCCCCGAGCTGGCACAAAACCCGCTCGCACGGATCGGGCATGGAGTGTGGAATCTTTCACGAGGAATCTCTGCAGCCGGAAGCGGTGCTGCCGGTACAGTTCAATACGATCTGGCACGGCGGCAGACCGATCACACCCGAGCGCGCGCTGGTGATCACGATGCTGTGGCAAGCAGCGCATGACCTGGAGAAGAACCGGTTCGCCAGGCGCCGCAGACAGCAACGCTTGTATATAGATGCATACAAATGGGTAGCGTCGGAGGATCGGGAGTGGCCGTACTCGTTCGTGAACCTGTGTGAGGCGATCAACGTCTCCCCGGCGTATCTGCGCGAGGAGCTGCTCAACGTCAGCGCGCGGCGGCGCCGGCCAGCTAGCGAAGTATTGCCGTTCCTGGAGGAAGCCGCCTAGCAGCCCATTGAAAAACCCCGCCCCATGCTTCGAGAGCCTCATCCTTCGACGGGCTCAGGAGAGCGGATCCCCTCCCCGAATCTATTGAAGTTTTCCGCTCACCCTGAACTACTATCTCCGAAAGTCTTGCCGTGGCGCGCAGAAGTTGGCGGCAATCATGCGGCCTGGCGGAGCAGCTGCTTGATGCTGGCATCGCGGGTGGCGCGCAGGGCGGCGGTGAGGAGGCGGCCGCGGTGGGTAAGCTGATAGCGGTGCGTCTTGTGGATTTTGCGGATGATGCCGTGGGCGCGCAGGAGCCGGAGCAGGCGGCTAACCCGGCCCGAGAGACGCCGGGCGTCGAGCACGGTCGGCGGCGGCGGATAGAGTAAGGAGCGCAAGTCGCGGTTGCGGAAGCCGGCGGTGACGAATTCCCCGCGAGCGATGACCTCCAGCAGCGCGAGATCGGCCGGGTCGCCCACGCGCACGGCGCGGAAACGCCGGCCGTCGTCGACCACCGGTCGGCAGACCGCGTCAAAGATGCGCGCGCACGGCGTCGGGTCATCGACCACCGCGAGCGCGTCGAGGTACCGCTCGTTGGAGCGTTGCGAGATCTCGGCGCGCCGGTGGAGGTCGGCGACGCTTTTGCGCAGGTTGCGCCAGACGAGCTTGGCGCCCTCCTCGGCACTGTGCCGTTCGCCGCCTTCATCTTCCCGGCGCGGGCGCAGGACGGCGAAGTCCTTCGGGTTGCCGATGGTCGTCTCGACGCGCAGGAGGTTGGCGGCCTTGTCGTACATTTTCACCGAGTTCCCGTTGAGCCAGTGCTTCACGCGCACGCCCTCGGGCCGCTCCTTGACGCTGGTGACGATGTCGGCCGTCCAATGCTGGCGCACCGTGCGCCCGAGGAAGCGCAGCACGTCGGGGCTCTTGAAGTGGTCGCGCGCGTGCCGGACCCACGCCGGGTAGAGGCTGGCGAGCGCCGCCGCGTCTGTGAACGCCACGTCGGTGGCCCATTCGGTCTGATAGGCCACCCAATAGTAGGTCAGCGGCCAGGCGCGGAAGATCTCCTCGTGCAGTGGATTGAGCGTGGCCAGAAACGCGTCCAGGGTTGCTGGCCATGCGGTACGCAGCTGCTCGTCCATCAGCTCCTGTGCCAGCTGCGGGTCCTGCAGCGAGGGGAAGCAGTTGTCCGCGCGAGTGAACTCCGACCCCTGCAGCGCGAGCTGCTGCGCCAACCATTCGCGGCCGTTGAGACACACTTGCACGTCGAACGGGAAGTAGGTCTGCAGGCGCGTGTGCATGAAGCCGAAGCGCGGGTGCTGGTAGTACTTGTAGAGGTGCAGGCACTTGCTCGGCCGCAGCTTCAGCCCGCGTTGCGTGGGGTCTTGCGAGCGGTGGTACTCGAAGCGCATGCAGGGCTCCACACGGGTGAGCGCGCAAATGAGTCCGGGCTCGGCCAGCGGGTGTTTCGCGAGCAACTCGCGAGCGAGTTCCTCGGGCCGGGCTTTCGACGACTCCAGATAGACTACCGGCCGTTGTGCCCGCTCGGCCTCGGCCAGCGAACTCTCCTTCACTCGCTCGGTCGTGTCCCGTGCGAAGTTTCCGAAGTCCAGCAGTCGTATGCCCGCACGATCCAGGAAGGTGCGGATCCCGCGATGCCGCAACGAGCGCAGCGCCCCCCGGAATACCAGGCGGTCGAATCCCGAGAGCACGCTGGTGATGAGCGCTGCGTGCCGAGCTATAAACTCTTTCATGGCGTCCTCCTTGGGTAGGGCGGGTGGTTTTAGGCACCCCCGTCATACCCGAGGAGACGCCAATTCGTGAAGCTTGGGTTGCGGGCATCGCCCCGCGCTAGGGCTCTCGAAGGGTGCTCTCCGCCTTTTTCAACAGCCGCCTAGGCCTTGCCCCGGCCAAATGGCGGTCAGTTGAGCCCGACGTTCTGGCTGTACTCAGCTCGGAGTGGTGGGAATGACCAGGCGTTGCCCGGGGCGCAGATGCGAGACGCGGCGGAGCTTGTTGCTGCGTTTGATTGCAGCAACGGTAGTGCCGTAATGTTTCGCGATCGCCACCAGCGTCTGACCGCGCGCCACCCGGTGGCGGACGAAGGCCACGCGCTGGGCGTGGTGTTTCGCTCCCTTCGAGAGATGGGCGTACCGGACTGTGGAGGGTTTGCACGTCTTCGCAACGCGGATCTTACCTTTCACGACCTCGCGCGCCACCGCTGGGTTAATCTGCACCGAATCCGCAGCACTCGCCCGCGCCACCTTCCCGGTGCCAGTGTCATCGGAGGCCGCGGCACTCTCCCCGCGATCTGGCTGAGGAGCTGGTAGCTCACCAAAATAATCCGCGAAGTGGCGTTCCACTTCGCGCGCCGCCAAGAACTCCGCGTAGAAATTGCGCGAGGCGAATTTGAACGCTGGCCCATGGTAGTGCTGGATGATGTCCATGATGTCCGTCGATCCCACCGTCTCCACCGCACGGACCATGCCCGCGCGCCCGTGGTTGTAAGCGGTGATCGCCAAGGGCCACGTGCCGAGCACTTCATAGTTGGCCTGCAGCAGCTCCGCTGCAGCCTTCGTAGAGACGATCGGATCACGGCGCTGATCCACCCGCGGAGTGACACGCATGTACAGTCGTGCGGTCGCCGGCATGAACTGCCAGATACCAGCCGCCCCGGCTTTCGAGTACGCACGGACGTTGAAGCACGATTCCACCAGTGGCAGGCGGGTCAGTTCCAGCGGCAAGCCGGCACGCCGAAAGATCGCTTCCATCCTCGGTAGATATCGCCGCGAGACCTCGACGCCCGCAGCAAACCGCTCACGCAACCCGGTTTGCGGTCGGATGCGATCTTCGGCGGCTGCGTCGAAGAATTTCGAGGGTTCCTTGACTTCAGCAAACAGGCTCCATATCCTGCGCTCCTCCGGCGAGAGCTCCGACGGGTCAAATCCCCCGCGATGCAAACGCATGAGAGTCGCACGCACACGTTCTATTTCGCTCTCGACCTTCTCGCTCTTGTATGCGGCGATCTCGGCGTCGCTGAAGCCGTTCTCGGCAAGCGGGCTGAAATCCAGAACCTCGTAAATGCGAGAAATCCCATGTACGAACGCGTCGTGGATGACCACTTGGCGGGTTGAATAGGTGGCGAAGATGTCCTTCCAGAAGTCAATCTGTGTTCTGAGTCCGGCTGGCGCGGGAAGTAACGGCCCACCGTAGAGGAGACTCCGCCAGCTCCTTGTCGGGAGCCGCATGTGTCCGGGCGCAGGAGCGCTCAACGCCACGCTGAGAATCACCACCCACCAGAGCCGTACCGCCTTCATTTCCTTCCGCCACTCCCCTCAGGTTGCGCACCCTCTGCCGCTGAGGCATGCATCGGCGTTGATTCGTCCACAACAGAGACTACCAGAGGCAATGGAAAACTGTCAAGGCGGCATCGCCGCGAGCGGCATTGCGGGCCGCGTCGCCGCGGAATGCTTTTTGTGGTGCTGCTGTGCCTCGGCGCTGCCTGTACGCGGAGCACACTCGGTGCCCCCTGGCTACGTTGTGGTCGGCTTGGACAACGGCCCGATAACGCT
Organism: uncultured delta proteobacterium; assembly: GCA_963729835.1. Taxonomy (GTDB): domain Bacteria; phylum Desulfobacterota; class Binatia; order HRBIN30; family HRBIN30; genus CAVSQF01. Next base: position 219,970 of record CAVSQF010000045.1, read on the forward strand.
CGACCCGCGGTTCGCCACCGATGCCACGGCCAACCAAATCGGCGACCTGCTGTTTGATGGCCTGACACGGCTCGATGATCAGTCGCGCCGGGTGTCACAGCTGGCGCGCTCCTGGGACAATCCAGATGCCCAGACATATGTCTTCCATCTCCAGGAAGGCTTCCAGTTCGCCAACGGCATCCCGTCACCGCCAGCGACGTCAAGGCAACCTACGATTCGGTGCTCGATCCGCGGACGCACTCGCCGAAGCGTCAGGCCCTTGAAGCCATCGATCAGATTGAGGTGCTGGATTCGCTGACGATTCGCTTCCGGTTGCGCTATCCGCTCGCTCCATTTCTCAATGAGACTGCGGCTGCGAATTCTTCCAGCCGGACAAGTCTGGACGGCCCCGACCAGCGCCTCGTCCAACCCCGAGGCTCCGGCCCGTTTCGATTGCAGGAATTCACCCCGGATGAACGTGTCGTTGCGGTGCGCAACGGACCTATCCGCTCGGGGCGCCGCAGATTGCCGGGGTGATCTTCACGGTCGTTCCCGACGCCGTGACGCGGCTGCTGGAGCTCAAACGCGGTACGCTCGATTTGGTGCAAAACGCAATTGAGCCGGATTCGCTCGCCTGGCTGGGCAAGCAGCCGGGGATTGTGGTCGTCACTGCGGCTGGAACGACCTTTCAGTACCTCGGGATCAACCTGCGTGATCCGCAGCTGGCGGATGTGCGCGTGCGTCGCGCCATTGCTCACGCCATTGACCGAGAGGCCATCGTCAAGACGATCTTGAAAGGCTTGGCGACGGTCGCCACCGGCTTGCTCCCGCCCACGCATTGGGCATACAGCGCCGATGTACCGATCTACGATTATAACCCGAAGCGTGCCAAACAGCTGTTGGACGAAGCCGGCTATCCCGATCCCGATGGCGATGGGCCGCTGCCGCGCTTCCGGCTATCGTACAAGACCACTACCGTGGAGCTGCGGCGGCGCATTGCGGAGGTCGTGCAAGAACAATTGGCGCAGGTCGGGATCGCGCTGGATGTGCGCAGTTACGAGTGGGCGACGTTCTACAACGATGTGCGGCGCGGCGACTTTCAGCTCTACTCGTTGGCCTGGGTCGGCATTGAAGATCCGGACATCTACTACCTCACGTGTCATTCTTCCCAGGTTCCTCCGGCGGGCAGCAACCGCGGCTACTTTAGGAAGAGACGATCGATTCGCTGACCGTTGCGGCGCGCCGCACGTTGGATATGGACGAGCGCGGCCGTTTGTACGCCGAGGTACAGAAGCGGGTGGCCCAGCTCCTGCCGGTGATCCCGCTGTGGTGGGTCACCAACGTCGCCGCGACGAACCAGCGCCTCAAAGGAATTGAGTTGCGCCCCAAATGGGAGTTACGCATCGCTCAAGGATGCGTGGATCGAGGAGAGGTGAGAGTGGGCTGTGGACGAGGATCGGTGGGCTGATGCGCTGGTACGTGCTGCGACGTCTGTTGTTGGCTGTGCCGACGGTGCTCGGTGTCATCACGCTGGTATTTCTCCTGATCCACCTGATTCCTGGAGATCCGGTCGATGTGATGCTGGGCGAAACCGCGCGGGCTGCGGACAGGGCGCGTTTGCGTCACCAGCTGGGGCTCGATCGCCCGTTGCCGATTCAGTATGCACGCTATCTTCGGCAGCTGGTGCGGGCGGATCTCGGACGGTCGTTGCACAGTGATCGGCCGGTGCGGCGCCTCATCGTGGCGCGTTATCCGGCGACCGTTGAGCTGGCGGGCGCCGCGCTGGCCGTCGCGCTGCTGATCGCCGTGCCACTCGGGGTCATCGCGGCGGCGCGCCCGCATTCGGCCCTCGACACGGCCTGCCGCGGACTGGCGGTCCTCGGTGCATCAATGCCGAACTTTTGGTTGGGGCCGCTGCTGATCCTGGTCTTCGCGATCCAGCTGGAGTGGTTCCCGGTATCTGGCCGCGGCGGCTGGACGCACGTGGCGCTGCCGGCGCTCACGCTGGGAATGGGCATGGCGGCCATCCTCACCCGCATGCTACGTTCGACGCTGCTCGAGCACTTGAGCGACGATTACATCCGACCGCCCGTTCCAAGGGAGCCGGCGAACCGCGGGTCCTTCTCGTGCACGCCTTGCGCAACGCCGCCTTACCGCTGATCACCATCCTTGGGCTGCAAACCGGCGCGCTGCTTGCCGGGACGATCATCACGGAGACGATCTTCGCCTGGCCGGGCGTGGGGCGCTTGACGCTCCTGGCGATCCAGACACGCGACTATCCTCTGGTGCAAGGGTGCATTCTGGTGATCGCTCTCAGCTACGTTGCAACGAATCTGGTTACCGACCTGTTGTACGGCCTGGTGGACCCGCGAATGCGTGCGTGAGGGCCGGCCGGATGCGATCCGCGCAGTGTCCACAAATGCCGCGGCCACGCTAGGCCTGGTCCTTCTTTTGATGCTGGTGCTGGTGGCACTGATGGCCCCGACCCTGGCGCCCGACTCGCCCGCCACACAGAACCTGCGTGAAGATCTCCGCCCGCCGAGCCGCGCGCATCTGTTCGGGCAGGACAAGCTCGGACGCGACGTGCTGAGCCGAGTGATCTATGGCGCGCGCGTCTCACTGGTTGTCGGCGTCGTGGTCGTGGGCATTTCCGCCATCGTGGGTCTGGGAATCGGCGGCCTCGCGGGGTACGCCGTGGGCACATCGATGAGCTGGTGATGCGGCTCGCCGGCGTCCTCCTGGCCTTCCCCGGCATACTGCTGGCTATTGGTGTGTCGGCCGTGCTCGGACCGTCGTTGCGGAATGTGTTGCTCGCCTTGTGCGCCATCGGCTGGACAGGCTACGCGCGGTTGGTACGCGGGGAGGTCTTGGCGTGGCGCGAGCGAGAGTTCGTCGGCGCCGCGATCGCGCTCGGGGAGCCGCAGGGACGGGTCGTGCTCCGCCACATCATCCCGCAGCTGCTGGCGCCGCTGCTGGTGCAAGCAACGTTCGGCATGGCGGGCGCCATCATCGGGGAAGCGAGCTTGACGCCTCCTCGGCCTCGGCGTCCAGCCGCCGACGCCGTCGTGGGGCGCAATGGTCAATGAAGGCCGCTCGTTTCTGTTGATCGCTCCGCACGTCGCACTCTTCCCCGGCCTGGCGATCACGCTCACGGTGCTCGGGCTCAATTTTCTTGGGGACGGGTTGCGTGATCTGCTGGACGTGCGGAGCAGTGAGATGTGATCGGCTTCTCCGAGCGATCGTCGCGGAGGCCGCCCTTGACCGGCTGGTCACGCTGCGTCAGGAACCGGACGCCGCTTGCCTACCGGCAGCACGATCGTGAAGGTCGCACCCGCACCGGGAGCGGACTCGACGCGCAGGCTGCCGCCGTGGCTCTGGACAATCGCGTACGAGATGCTCAGGCCCAAGCCGGTGCCTTGACCGACATCCTTGGTGGTGAAGAATGGCTCGAAGATACGGCTGCGGACGTCTGCCGCCATCCGGGACATCATCGCGAATCTCGATAATGACCGCAGGCTCCGGGCTCTGCAAAGTCCCTTCACGTCCTGACACCTTGGTGGAGATCCAGATATTGCCGGGACGCTTACCGATGGCGTCGGCAGCGTCGGCAAGCAAGTTCATGAACACCTGATTGAGCTGACCGGCTAGACACTCGACCTCCGGAAGATCACCAAAGTCACGGTGCACCGTGATGCGCTCCTGGAGGCGATGGTTGAGCAGCGCCAACGTGCTCTCGATCCCAGCATGCAGATCGGCGGCGCGCCAGGTCTCACGTCGCTCGCTGCGCGAGAACGTTCGTAGATCATTGACGATGCGCTTCGTGCGGCGTGCGCCCTCCTCACAATCGGCCAGCAAGCTGGGCAGGTCGGCACGCACCTGATCGATGCGCAGCTCGCGGCGCATGGCTTCAAGGCCCGCGCGTGCCTCCGCCGGCCAGGGCACGTTGGCATACGCATCGAGTGCCTGCTCCAGCCGCTCGGCGTAGTCGCGCAAGTGCTCGACGTTGGCCGAGACGAAGCTGATCGGGTTGTTCAGCTCATGCGCGACGCCGGCAACCAGTTGGCCGAGGCTGCGCATCTTCTCCGACTGGACGAGGTGCGCTTCGGTCTG
>CAVSQF010000046.1:0-134295 GCA_963729835.1 uncultured delta proteobacterium
CTGACTTTTGTGTCGCCGGGTTATTGATGTCAGTCTGGTACGTCCCGGTGGGGGTGCCCAGCAGCCCCTCTTTCAAGTCGACACCGCTAATCTTCACCGCAAACGGTGATGCCGCACCGACTCCGCGGCCACGCCCATAGAGGTAGTCTAGGGAGAACTCGAGACCTTGAGGGGTCACGGCGTGAAACCGCGTCCCAGCTTCACTGGCCCCACCGGGGTTGCGGTTGAAGTCGCCCCGCCGCAGGCTCGTTCCGTGGAGGTCGAATACCGGGTTAACGAGCTGGCCCGGCCCGTTAAGGTTCGGGTGCCCCACCGAGGTACCCTGAGACGCGTCCAATTCCACCTGCCCCGCCCGGAGGGGGTTCGGAAATGGCAGTGCCCATGGCTGTGGCAGGAAGCCGGCGTTGATACCAGGGTGGAAGTCGCCGGGGTTGTACACCACTTCAAGGAATGTATTGGACAGCGGCCCTACATCCCCGATGTCCCACAACCCCTTGCCCAACCACAACGGCACGCGGATGTTGTCCCACGACTCCTGTTGGAAATGCCAGGTGATGTCGAGCGGGTTCCAGATGTCCATCAAGCGGAACTGGTCGCTTTCGCCCCAGATCACTTGTTGCCGGCCCACCCGGAAGCTGACCGGAGCATCCTTGACCTTGAAATCGACGTACGCTTCGCGCAGGCCGTAGTTGTATACCGTCCAATCAGTGGTCGGGTAGACCTCGTTGCTCCACAGCGTGCGCGTGTGGCCAGGGACGCTGGCGAGGCTGCCGCCGATGAGGTCGTCATAGCGTGTCTCCCCGGCTTGCAGACCGCCAGGCGCCATGTGGTAGATGCTGTCGTACACGGGGCGGTAGAGCAGGAACAGCTTCGAGCGCTCGATGAACGGGACGCTGACCGTGTCGAGGAATTGGCCGTTCCGCAGCCAATCCCAATCCAGACGCAACCGGATGGTGTTGCGTTGCTGGACGGATTGAAACTTGTCGATGTTGGAATTCCGCATCAGGTCCTGCGTTTCCGCGTTGCCCGATAGCTGCAGCGCGCCGAGCGTCATGGTTGCTGCGGCCGGCGTGCACAGTGTCAGACCCAGAGAAAGGGCGAGCAGACATGCCATGGATCCTGCTTGAGCCCGAGACAACCACCCCAATCGTGCCTCACGCATCACACTCTCCTTCCTCCATCGGCGGGTCGCAGACGCCGCCGGCAGGCCTGATTTCCGAGGCTTTCATTACTGCAAAAGGACGCGGCTTGGCAAGGGCAAAGGCAGCGTATGGCGTATCGCTTGTGGCCTATGGCCAATCACTGGTCAGAGCTCCTCTCAGCCCCGGTTGCCCTCCGGTCATACGCCACATGCCATACGCGGTACGCCGCGCAACGTTGACTTGGCCAACCTGCCCTGTTACTCGAACCGTGCATCTCATGTCGACTGTTCGCACGCGGTTTGCGCCCAGCCCCAGTGGCTATCTGCACATCGGCGGGGCTCGGACCGCGCTTTTCAATTACTTGTTCGCACGCCATGAGGGTGGCGTCTTCATTCTGCGAATCGAGGACACAGACCGTGAACGCTCAACACCGGAATCCATCCAGGCCATTCTCGATGCGTTGACTTGGCTGCGTCTCGACTGGGACGAGGGGCCGTTCTTTCAGAGCCAGCGGAGCGTACTCTATCGTGAGCATGCTGAGCGGCTGCTGCACGAGGCCAAGGCGTACCGTTGCTACTGCGCGCCGGAAGAGCTGGAAGCTAAACGTGCGGCAGCGCTGAGGACCGGGCGCAAGCCCGCCTACCAGTGTGCGTGTCGCACCGCACCTGAGCTCACACCGGGACGGCCGTTTGCGCTGCGGTTCAAGGCTCCGTTGGACGGCCAAACCGTGGTGCACGATTTGGTGAAAGGGCACGTCGTGTTTCAGAACCGGGAGATCGAAGACGTCATCCTGGTCAGGTCGGATGGCTCACCGACTTTCAATTTCTGTAACGTCGTCGACGACGCCGCCATGCGGGTCACGCACATCATCCGCGGCGATGACCATCTGTCCAACACGGCGAAGCAGATCCAGCTCTACGACGCCTTGGGCTACACGCCGCCGGTGTTCGCACACATCCCGCTGATTCTGGGGCTCGATCGGGCGCGGCTCAGTAAGCGGCACGGTGCCACCTCAGTCATGGCGTACCGCGACATGGGATACCTACCGGACGCCTTGGTGAATTACCTGGTGCGGCTCGGTTGGTCCCACGGTGATCAGGAGATCTTCACGCGCGCGGAGCTGATCGAGAAGTTCGCCCTCGAAAACGTCGGCAAGTCTGCCGGCGTATACAACGCCGAGAAGGCGGAGTGGGTGAATTTCCATTATATCAAGTCCATCCCACCGGCCGATCTGGCTCGCGCCGTCAAGCCGTACATCGTCGCGAAAGGCTACCCGGTGCCCACCGACGATGCGTGGCTGGAGAAGATGGTGCTCACGCTGCGTGAGCGGGCGAAGACGCTGGTCGAGCTGGTCGACGCTGCAGATTTTTATTTGGGCGACACCATCACCTTCGATCCGTCTGCCGCCGCCAAGCATCTGAAGCCGGAGGCTGCGGGACCGCTCCGGGACCTGCGTGCCGAGTTGACGCGAGCCCCACGGTGGGATGTCGATACAATCAAGACGTGCTTTGAGAGTGTCATGGGCCGCCGGGGCCTCGGCCTCGGCAAGATCGCCCAGCCGGTACGCGTGGCTGTGACCGGAAGAGGCGTCAGCCCAGGGATTTTCGAGGTTCTCGAAGTCCTCGGGAAAGAGCGCTCGCTGCAGCGCATCGACGCCGCGCTTGAACGCATGGCGTCCGGCAATGTGGCTCGGTCGGAGATGGGTAATTAGCGCTGCGGTGGTGGGGAGGCTCCGTAGGCGAATGCCACCCCGGATGCAAAACGGCGCTGCTCACCCTGGCAAGCTCGCCCGCAGTTGCCCCAGCTGACGCGCGATCTGGTCCAGGCGCGTCGTCAGTTCCTGGTGCCGCGTCGTCTCAACGGTAGGCTTCTTGGCAACGAACGACACCGTCCCTCCCGGCTCGAGCACTGCCCGCTCCACCTCGTCGAGCGAGGCAAAGCCTTGCTTGTGTGCCGCCGTTTCCAACTCGGTAAGCGTGATGAGCTCGCTCTTCAGGCGGTCGTGCCGAATCGCGCCGCCTTGAATCAAGACATCCACATCACCTTCGACCAAGCGGTCGAGCCGCTCGCGCCCGTACAGGAAACGCACCACCCAATAGTTCACCGCCAACAACGTCGTTGCGCCGATCACGCCGCCGGTGACGGAGTTGTCATCGCCGATGATGGCGTTTTGGACCGTATTCGACAATGTCAGCAACACTACCAGATCCAGGGAATTGAGCTGCGCCAGCTCGCGTTTGCCGGCCAGCCTGAGGCCGACGACCAGAAAAGCGTAGACGAGGATCGGCCGCAGGATTTTTTCGAGCACCGGGACGCCGAGATGCAGCATGTCGCTCCACAGCTTTGCATCCATCAGATCTCACCTCCGTGGCCTTGTGATACCTACGTCCTCCTGATTTCGCGAGAGCGGCGGTGCGCCAGAATCCCGAACCCGCAACGGATTGACGAACGGACGTGAAGCCGCCATGAGCGCCCGGGCGTCTCCCCGTCGCGCTCACCGTGCCACGGTGGAGGTTGCGCTTTCGCGGAAAGGTTTGCACTTTCGCCGAAAGGATGGATACTATGATCCTGCGCTTTGCAGAGAGGATTTCACCATGCAATTGATCCACAAGGCGGCGTTTCGGAAAAACGGGGCTCGAGGACTGGGGCGGGGCCGTCTGTTCTCCCTGGCACTGGCCGCGCTCGTGGTGTTCCTGCCGACACGCAGAACAGCTCGTGCCCAGATTGAAATCGTGCCCGAAGACCCGAAAGATGTCCTGGCAGTAGCGAGCTTGATCACGGCTGCGGACTTTAATGGGGACCGCCTCGCAGACCCTGTTGTGCTGACGGCTCAGAATAACCGGGTGTCGGTTTTATTCAGTAGTCCTAGTGGAATTTTCTCTCAGGTGGACATCAATGTTGGCCACGCAGCCAACGCCGTCGCCGTCGGTGACTTCACCAACGATAACCATGAAGACATTGCCGTGTACGGCGCGTTTCCGCAGGGCATCGGCATCCCCAGGGGCCGCGGCGTGACGATTATCCCGGGTAACGGCGACCTTACGTTTGGCAAGGCGTACTACGCAGTTGTCAAGAAGTTCAACGCGACCAGTATGGCGCAGGGCGACTTCGACCAACGAAACGGCGAGGATCTCGTCCTCGCAAGCCAATCGGCCAAGAAGATCGCAGCAATGGTGAACCTGGGAGGTACGCATGGGTTCGCGGATCCCACCCGGTGCGTGCTCCCCGCTGGCGGATCACCGTTGCAGATCGTCACCGCCGATCTGAACGGCGATGGTCTCGATGATGTGCTCACGTTGAATCGCAACAGTTTGGGCAGCGACGTCGCCGTGTTCCTCAACGATCCCAAGAGCTCCAACGCCCCCGCTTGCTCGGTGCACTTCGACTCGCCCGCCAATTATGGCGTTGGGCGCCGTGCAGTGAGCATGGCCGTCGCCGATTTCAACAACGACGGGGCGCTCGATGTCGTCGTGGTCAGCAGGAGTAACGACCAAGGTGGTCAATCGGGAAGCTATGGGAACAACTATAGCTTCAACAACTTTAGCGTCTCGGTGTTGCTGAACGCCAAGCAGTGTTCGGGTGGGACCAATGGGGGAGGGGGGTGTACGGCGGCCGCCGACTGTCCGGGAGGCAGTTGCAAGGGCAGCGGGACGTTCTACAGCGGACCGACGGTGACGGCTGGGTGCCCCGCGAATATCGACGGCGTCCGGTACTACTGCCGGCCCAATGCCATCACCGCGGGTGACTACAACGGCGATGGCGCTCAGGACTTCGCCGTCACGTTCTTCGGTGGATTTGGGGGCACCACGGGCTTCTTGAATTCGGGCAGCGTCGTCGCCTTCCAGGGGCATGCCGACGGGACGTTCGACGTCGGCGCTGAGGTGCCGGTCGGCTTCAACCCGCAGAGCATGTTCTCGGCGGACTTCACCGGGCATGGCCGTTTCAGTGGTATCGCTGCCGATGACATCACTGTCGTCGAGCCCTGGAGTCGCAGCATCCGTCTCCTTCGCACCTTCCCGCCGTCCGCCAGCCCGGAAGCGCTGACGCCGTAGGGCGGAATGGAAATCGGTCCGCCCCGCTAGCCCAGTGGCACTTCCCATCCGGCCGCCGCTCGAGGCTAATTTCCCGCGGCAAACTGCGCCAGCATCTTCTCCAGTGCCTCCGGGTCCACGGGTTTGACCACGTAACGGTCGAAACCGGCTTGTTGAGCGCGCCGGCGGTCTTGCTCTTGGCCGAAGCCGGTCATGGCGATGAGTGCCAGGCGCTCCGCGCCCCGTTGTCGCAGGCAACGCGCCACCTCGTAGCCGTTCATACCGGGCAAGCCGATGTCCAGCAGCACGATCCGCGGCCGGAAGGCTTGTGCGGCATCGAGCGCCGTTGGGCCATCGTGCCGCGCCTGCACGTCGTATCCCATCGCCTGCAGGCACAGCGCCAAACTCTCGGCAGCATCCACGTTGTCGTCCACGACCAAGACACGGCAGGCCGCTGACGGCGACCGCCGCGGCAGCTGCACGTCGAGCCGGGGTGGCGAGTCAGCGCCGCGCTGCAACCGCGGCGGAGTGACCCGCGGCAGTCGCACGATGAATTCACTGCCCTGCCGCGACCCGGGGCTGCGGGCGTGGACGCTTCCCCCGTGCATCTCCACCAGGTCCCGCACCAGGGTCAACCCGATGCCCAGGCCGCCCTGCGTTTGGTCGAGCAACTGCTGCCCCTGCATGAAGAGGTCGAACACGTGCGGCAACAGGTCGGGGGCCATGCCGATGCCGGTATCACTGATAGTGATGACCACCTCTTCCCCCTCGCACACCAGGGCCAGAGAGATCTTCCCGGCCTCCTCGGTGTACTTCGCCGCGTTGTTCAGCAGATTGCCGAGCACCTGCGCCAAGCGGGTCTGATCCCCAATCACACAGAGGGGCTCAGGTGGCACAGAAACGGTGAGCTCGTGATGGCGTGCGTCAATGAAGGGACGGCTCATCTCCACGGCACGGGCAATGAGCCCGGCGACCTCGACAAGCTGCTTGCGCAGCGCGATCTTGCCGCGGGTGATGCGCGACACGTCGAGCAGGTCATCAACGAGACGGCTCATGTGCTGCACCTGACGCTCAATGACGTCACGCGCCCACTGCACATTGCCGTCTGCGGGTGCGAGCAACCGCATGACCCGCACGGCGTTCCAAATCGGCGCCAGCGGGTTGCGCAGCTCATGGGCTAGCATCGCCAAGAATTCGTCTTTGCGCCGGTCCGCGTCCTTGAGGGCTCGGGCGCGTTCTTGCAGCTCTTCGATCAATCGAGCGCGTTCCTGGTTGCCGTGCTCCAACGCGGTGTTGCGTTCTTGCAGCTCGGCCGCATAGAAGCGCAACTGTTCTGCCGCACGCTTGAGGTCGCTGATGTCACGCGCGATGCCGGTGAACATGCGCCGGTTGCCGACGCGCAGCTCACTGACGGCAAGATGCACGGGAAACGTTGTGCCGTCCTTGCGCTGGCCCACCACCTCGCGTCCGATACCGATGATCTTCTTACAGCCGGTGTCCACGTAATTCTGCACGTACCGATCATGTTCGTCGCGGTACGGCTGCGGCATGAGAATCGTGACGTTCCGGCTGACAAGCTCCGCCGCGGAGTACCCGAAGAGGCGCTCGGTTGCCGGGTTGACCGACTCAATGGTGCCGTGCTCGTCGATCGTGATGATGGCATCGACGGCGGTGTCCAGAATGGCGCGCGTCCGCGCTTCGCTCTCCAGCACCGCTTGCTCTGCCGGCCTATGCTCGCTCTTTCCTGGCATAGCCTCGCCGCCCCTTGGGGGGCTCGCTCCTTGTCAGTAACAAAGGCGAGGATAGACTTCTTTGCTAACCAAGGGAAGGGGGGCACAGGCCAACGCGGCGCCGGGGCGCGGCCTTGCTTCCATCCGGGCGATTCAATTCTTCGATCGATTTCGGTAAGCTGCCGGTATGCACCCACAGACGCAGAAGGCGTGGTCCGGTCGGATGGCTGAAGCGACGCATGCGCTCGTTGAATCCTTTACGAGCTCGCTGCGTTTCGACCAGCGCTTGTATCCCTATGACATCGCCGGGAGCATCGCGCATTGTGAGATGCTGGCGAAGCAACGTATCATTCCCAAGCGTGAGGCAGCACGTATCATCGCCGCCTTGCGGGTGATCCGTGGCGAGTTTGCTGCCGGCACGTTTCGTCCGGCGTCCACCGACGAGGACATTCACATGGCAGTGGAGCGCCGGCTCATTGAGAAGGTGGGTGCGCTGGGCGGCAAGCTGCATACGGCACGCAGCCGTAACGATCAAGTCGCCCTCGACCTGCGCCTGTTTTTGAAGGACGAGGGCGCGCGGATCCGCGCAGCAGTGGAGAAGTTACGCCAGGTGCTGGCACGAGTCGCGAAGCGGCACCAGCAAGTGGTGGTAGCCGGCTACACGCACCTCCAGCCCGCGCAGCCGGTCTTGTTGGCGCACCATCTGCTCGCCTACGCGGAAATGTTGAGGCGGGATGCGGGCCGGTTGTCCGACTGCCTGCAGCGTCTGGACGTGCTGCCGCTCGGCGCGGGCGCGCTGGCCGGGACCACGTTTGCGATCGATCGCGAATTCGTCGCGCGGCGCTTGGGGTTCGCGACCGTCAGCGCCAACAGCATGGATGCCGTGAGCGATCGCGATTTCGTCGCCGAGTTCCTTGCCGCCGGCGCCATTCTCGGCATGCATCTGAGCCGCTTGGCCGAAGATCTCGTGCTCTGGTCCTCACAGGAGTTCGGTTTTGTCGAGTTTCCCGACGCCTTCGCCACCGGCAGCTCGATGATGCCGCAGAAGAAGAACCCCGATATCGCCGAGCTCATCCGTGGGAAAGCGGGCCGGCTGTACGGCAATCTCCTTGCCCTGCTGACCACCATGAAGGGATTGCCGCTCACGTACAACCGTGATCTGCAAGAAGACAAAGAGCCCGTCTTCGACACGGTTGATACGCTGCAGGGGTGCCTGGAAATTCTGATCGCCGTATTTCCCGAGCTGCAGATCAACCGTGCGCGCATGCGCGCTGCCGCGACCTCCGGGTACACCCTGGCCACGGAGCTTGCGGACTACCTGGCCAGCAAGGGTGTGCCATTTCGCCAGGCGCACGCGGTAGTGGGGAGAATCGTGCGGCACTGCCTCGAGCAGAAGCTCCGACTGGAAGAACTGACGTTGACGCAACTGCGGCAGTTTTCGGGCGTCTTTGCGCCGGGCGTGAAGCGATGGTTGAGCGCCGAATCCGCGGTGCGGCGGCGCCGTGCAGCCGGGGGGACTTCGCCCGAAAACGTGCGCCGCCAGCTACGCAAGCTGGGGGTGTGAGCGCGCGGTGAGCCACCTAGAGACACGAAGACGCGGCGACGCGGCGACACGGAGAGGCCAGTTTCTCCGCGTCGCCGTGTCGGTGCCGCTCGCCGCCGCCGTCCTGTTGCTTATGTGCACCGCCTGCGGCCGTAAGGCGCCGCCGCGGTCACCCGAGGACGTGAGGCCGGCGACCATCACCGACTTGAGCGCAACCAACACGCCGGAGGGCATTCAACTCTCGTGGAGTCGGCCGCGAACGTACGCCGACGGCTCGCGCATGCCGGACCTTGGTGGTTTCGTCATCGAGCGCGCCGACGGCGCTGAACCGCACGCCAGCTTTGCGCGTCTCGAGACGATCGCGGTCAGCGATCGTGATCGCTTCCGCCAAGTCAAGCGCTTTCGTCACCTCGATCGTGGAACCACGCCGGGTCTGACGTACCGGTACCGGGTTGTATCTTTCACGGTGGATCGGTACTTTAGTGCCCCATCGAATCTGGTGACTATCGAGCGCGCCATTCCTGGGGACAAGCATGCATCACTTCCAGCAGCGTGAGGGGGAGCTGTACGCCGAGGAGCTACCGTTGCGGCGGATCGCCGAGCGGGTGGGGACGCCCTGTTACGTGTACAGCCTGGCGACCTTGCGCCGCCATTACCGCGTCTTCGATGAGGCCTTCGCAGCGCTCCCGCACCTGATCTGCTTTTCGGTCAAGGCCAACTCCAACCTGGCGGTGCTGCGGGCGCTGGCGCGCGACGGGAGCGGTTTCGATATTGTCTCGGGAGGCGAGTTGTTCCGCGCGCTCCGGGCTGGGGGAGACCCGGCGAGGATCGTTTTCTCCGGCGTCGGTAAGACGCGCGAGGAAATCGTCGCCGCGCTGCAGGCCGGGATTCTGATGTTCAACATTGAGTCGCCCGGCGAGATCGACCTGATCAACACGGTCGCTGGGGAGCTCGGGACCACTGCGCGTGTGGCACTCCGCGTCAACCCGGATGTCGACCCGCAAACGCATCCCTACATTTCCACGGGTCTGAAAAAGAGCAAGTTCGGCATTCATATCCAGCGCTCGATCGAGGACTACCGCCACGCGCAGCACTTGGCGCACATCGAGGTCATCGGGGTTGACTGCCATATCGGCTCGCAGCTGACGACGGTCCCGCCGTTCGTGGATGCGTTGCAGCGGATGCGCACGCTCGTCGAACGGCTGCAGCAAGAAGGCGTGCGTGTTCGTTATCTCGATATGGGCGGCGGGCTCGGCATCACCTACAATGACGAGAAGCCGCCGGCGCCACGTGAGTACGCGGCCGCGATCAGCGAGGAACTGCGCGGCCTCGACGTGACCTTGATCCTCGAGCCCGGCGGGTCATTGTCGGCAACGCCGGCATTCTGCTGACGAAGATCCTGTACCTGAAGACCACGGACGACAAGAATTTCGTGGTGGTCGACGGCGGCATGAACGACCTGATTCGACCGGCGCTGTACGGTTCGTATCAGGGCATCCAGCCCGTGCAGCAACGCGACGGCCAGCACTTCACGGCAGACGTCGTGGGCCCGGTGTGCGAGAGCGGCGATTTCTTCGCCAAAGATCGCGAGCTCCCGGCGGTGCAGCCGGGCGATTTCCTCGCCGTCATGAGCGCCGGGGCGTATGGGTTCGTGATGGCGTCCAACTACAACACCCGACCGCGCCCGCCGGAAGTCCTGGTGGACGGTGACACGTTCTATGTGGTGCGGACGCGCGAAACGTTGGACGACCTCGTGCGTGGAGAGGCGATCCCGGAGAGCCTTTGCTAATGGAAAATGGAGAATGGAAAATGATTAATGAACAACGGTTTTCCATTTTCCATTGTTCATTCTGCATTTTCTCTTTTCTCTCATGACCCGCCTCCGTTTCACGAAGATGCAGGGGACCGGCAACGACTACGTCTACGTCGATTGCTTCTCACAGATGGTGACAGACCCGTCCTCCTTGGCCCGCCGGATCAGCCCGCGGCGCACGGGAGTCGGCGCCGACGGGCTCATTCTCATTTGCCCGTCACAGGTCGCGCACTGTCGCATGGAGATGTATAACGCCGACGGCAGCCGCGGCGAAATGTGCGGCAACGGCATCCGTTGCGTCGGGAAGTACGTCTACGAACACCACCTCGCACGGCACGAGGCGCTGCGCATCGAGACGGATGCGGGCATCAAACCCCTCCGACTGCACATCCGCGGCGGACGCGTGGAGGTGGCCACGGTCGACATGGGCGAACCGGTGCTCGCGGGACCGCGCATTCCGGTTGCCGCGGAAGGGCACGTGATCGACATGCCGTTGCAAGTCGCCGGCGACACCTATCGCATCACCTGCGTGTCGATGGGCAACCCGCATTGCGTGGTCTTCCTGGCTGATGTCGACGGGCTGCCGCTTGCGGAGATCGGGCCGCAGTTCGAGCGCCACGCCTTCTTCCCGCGCCGGGTGAACACCGAGTTCATCACCGTGCTCACGGCTGGCGAGCTACGCATGCGTGTCTGGGAACGCGGCTCCGGTGAAACTGCCGCCTGCGGCACCGGTGCCTGTGCGGCGCTCGTCGCGGCAGCCCTGAACGGCAAGGCGGACCGACGTGCGCGCGTTCATCTCAACGGTGGGGACTTGGACATTGAATGGCGGAGCACAGACAACCACGTCATGATGACCGGCCCCGCCGAGGAAGTGTTTAGCGGGGAGATCGAGGTCTGAACAATGGAAAATGGAGAATGGAAAATGGAAAACCGTTGTTCACTTTGCATTTTCCGTTTTCCATTTTCCATTACTCTCTCACGGAAAGGATAGACAGATGTTTAGTGGTTCAATGGCGGCGCTCATCACGCCGTTTCGCGACGGGCAGATCGATGTCGAAGCGTTCGAGCGTCTGGTTGAATTCCAGATCGCTAATGGCACCGCGGTGCTGGTGCCCTGCGGCAGCACCGGGGAGTCCGCGACGCTGACGCATGCGGAGCACGTCGAACTGGTTCGCCTCACCGTGAAATTCGCCCAGGGCCGCGTCCCGGTCATTGCCGGGACAGGCTCGAACGCAACCCAAGAGGCCATCTCCCTGACGCGGGCCGCCGAGGAATCCGGCGCCGCCGCCGCCCTGCTCATCTCGCCCTACTACAACAAACCCACGCAGGAAGGGATTTACCGGCACTACAAGGCCGTCGCCGACGCCACGCGCCTGCCGCTCATCGTGTACAACATTCCGGGGCGAACCGCTTCGAAGATCGAGGCGTCGACGATCGCGCGCCTGGCCGAGATCGAACGCGTCGTCGGCATCAAGGAAGCGACCGGCTTGCTCGACGAAACACAGGAGGTCATTCGCCTGTGTGGTGATCGCATCGAGCTGTACTGCGGCGACGATTCCCTGACCTTGCCGGTCATGGCCGTCGGCGGCGTCGGCGTGATCTCGGTGGTCGCCAACATGCTGCCGAAGGAAAACGCCCAGCTGCTGGCCGCGTGTGGCGCCGGCGAGTGGTCAACCGCCCGGCGCCTCCATTATCAGCTTCTTCCGGTGATTCGGGCACTCTTCCAAGAGACCAACCCGATCGGCATCAAAGCCGCACTCTCGATGCTCGGCTATTGCCGTGACGAGCTGCGCTTGCCGCTGCTGCCGATGAGTGACGCACCGCGCGCCAAGCTGCGGGCGGTGATACAACAAATGGGGCTGCTATAAAGGCAATGGTCAATTATGAATGGTGAGTTATGAATGACGTAGACCTCGTGCCTACATTTTACTTTTCCACCATTCATCATTCGTCGGTCGACAGATGAGTACCTCAATCATCGTCTGTGGCGCGGCGGGGCGCATGGGCAAGACCCTGATCGCCCTGATCGCTCAGAACCCCGCGACGCAGTTGGTCGCCGCCACCGAGAGCCCCCGCCACCCGGCGGTGGGCACGGATGCCGGCGACACGGCAGGCTGCGGCAGTCAGGGAGTCACCGTCAGTGATAAGCTGGCCGCGGTGGTCCGCGCAGATGCAGTCATCCTCGATTTCACGAGCGCCGCCGCGGCGCTCGATCACCTGCGGCTTGCAGTGGCGCACCGCGCTCCCATCGTCATCGGCTCGACCGGGTTCACGGAGGCACAGCGCGCCGAGCTGGATCAACTCGCACCGCAGACGCGTTGCGTCATTGCGCCGAACATGAGCGTCGGCATTGCCGTGTTGCAACGCCTGGTGCGGGACGCCGCGCGGGCGCTGGGAAACGACTTCGATCTGGAGATCGTCGAGTTTCATCACCGCATGAAGGTCGACGCGCCCAGTGGCACGGCCCTGGCGCTCGGCCGCACGCTCGCCGATGCGACCGGTCGGACGCTAGCAGGTGATGCCGTGTATGGTCGCGAGGGCGTCATCGGCCAGCGCAAGCCGAAGGCGATCGGCATTCTGGCGCTGCGCGGCGGTGACGTCGTGGGCGATCACA
Source organism: uncultured delta proteobacterium (assembly GCA_963729835.1). Classification (GTDB taxonomy): domain Bacteria; phylum Desulfobacterota; class Binatia; order HRBIN30; family HRBIN30; genus CAVSQF01. The sequence goes on from CAVSQF010000046.1 coordinate 12,874, forward strand.
CCGTCATCTTCGCCGGCCTCGGCGAACGGCTGGAGCTGACGCACCGGGCCCAGAGCCGCGAGTGCCTCGCCCGCGGCGCCATCCGCGCGGCACTGTGGCTCGTGCACCAGCCGGATGGCCGTTACGGCATGAGCGACGTGCTCGGCTGGTGCTGAGCACGCGCTCCGCAGTCACGGCGCCTGTACCGAAGGGAAGCGGATGGAAGGGGTGCGCCAACTGCTCGAAGCGGCGTTGCGCGCCGGTGTGTCACGAGCCGTGATGTTGTCGAGCGCAGAAGTGTATGGCGTGCCGCGCACGGTGCCGTGCCCGGAAGAGGCGGAGCCGGCACCGCTCGGCGAGTATGGACGGAACAAAGTGGCCGCGGAGCAGCTGGCCGGAGACGTGTTCCGCCGAGGTCTGCAGATTGCGATCCTGCGGCCCCCGACGGTTGTGGGGCCACTGATGACCAACCGCGTGCTGCTGGGCGCGCTGGCTGCCCTGCGGAAGGGGGTGCCGATGGTGGTGCCGGCTGGGCGCGGGCGGCTTCAGATGGTGGCGTTGAGCGATCTGGTTGCCGCTTGCATGGCGGCAGTGGTGGCGCGAGAAGCCGCGGGCGAAGCCTTCAACATCGGCGCGGACCGGCTGGTTTCGCAGCTGGAGACGTTTCGACAATTGCGTGCCCGTGTGCGGTGACGTTCGCCGCTGCTCCCACTTCCGAGGCCATTGCTGCGCGGGGTCTTGCGCCTGCTGTGCGCAATCGATCGTTCGCCGCTCGAGCCCGAGCACGTGCCTATCGCGCTTGCCGATTACGTGTTCGACATCCGCAAAGCGCGGGAGCGTCTGGGGTGGCAGCCGGCCAAAAGTTCTGTGGACGCCCTGGTGGAAGCGTACCAGTGGTTTACCGGCGCTGCGCCCCCGGAGTGAGAACGGGCGCAACTGCCGCGCTACCGTGAGACGGCGTCGAGAGCATCCGGCCGCAGCGGAAGCCAAACGCGAAAGGTGGAGCCGTGCTCCGGTTCCACCGTGCTCTCGACCTGAATGGAGCCGCCCAGCATGTCCACCAAGCGCCGGACGATGTACAGACCCAACCCCACGCCGCCGTAACGCTGTGCAATCGAGCTGTCGGCTTGCTGAAACGGCTCGAAGATCGATGTCCGCGCTGCGGCGGGGATGCCAATGCCCGTGTCGCTGACGCGGAACTCGACGCCGGCATCGCAGGCGCGGGCGCTGATCACAATACGGCCCGCGTCGGTGAACTTGATGGCGTTGCCGACGAGATTGTTGAGGATCATCTTCAGCTTCACCGGATCCGTGTGGACCACGAGCGAGTCGGCGCCGATTTCCCAACTGAGGCGGACATTCGGCTTGATCTGCCGCGTTGCGCTCTTGGCTTCGAGTTCCTCGATCAGCGTGGCGACGTGAACGTCTTCCAGGCTGAGCGGCGACTGCTTCGCTTCGAGCCGGCTGAGGTCAAGGGTGGCATTGATCAGGTCGAGCAGCCCGTGTGCGTTCCGTTCGACACGCCGCACCGTGTCGACCTGCTCGGCCGTCAGATCGCCGAATTCTCCTTGTTCCAGCAGATCACTGTACCCGATGATGACGTGCAGCGGTGTGCGCAGTTCATGCGACATGGTCGCGAGAAAGTTGGCCTTGAAGTGGTCCGCCCGTTCCAGTTGCTCGACGAGCTGGGCGTTTTCCAGGGCCAGCGATGCCAGCTGGGCGATGCCGCGTGCGATACGCTGTTGCCGATCAGTGAACGCGCCGTTGCCACCGCGCAGCGACGCGGTCTGGACGCCAATGAGCTTGCCACCGCGTCGCAGGGCGACGCCGATGACCGAAGTTACGCCGTAGCTCGCTAACAGACCCGCCGGCAGGCCGCGGAGGTTGTCCGGGAGCGACACGTGCACGAGCTCCTCCCGATCGACCGCTGCCACAAGTGGATCGACCACCTCGGTGGGGAAGCCGCCGAGCCGGAACAGTTCCGCTTGCTCGGCAGAATCACCATAGCCCGCCACGGGGGTGTACGCGTCCCCTTGCGCCGGCAGCAGGAACGTATGACTGGCATCGCACTGCAACACCTCGGTTGTCAGGTGACAGAGCTGGTCGAGCACTAGTGCTGTATCCAGCGATGAGATCAGCTCCCGGCCCACGCGCGCCAGTGCCGCTGCGACTTCGGCTTCCTCTTGCTGTGCACGGTACAGCTCGGCGGCTTCGATCGCCACGCCGAGCTGCCGTGCGATGCCCTCGAAGAGTTGGACGTCGTCGGCGTCGAAACGGGCACCGCTGCTCTCACGCGATGCGACCAGTACACCCAGCGCCCGGCCACGGACGACAAGCGGGGCACCCAGCAGCGCTTGGACCTTGAACCGCGCCAGCAAGGACATCGGGACCCATGGCTGATCGGCAATGTCATTGATGACCAGGGTCCTGCCGCTCGACAGCAGCTGGGCGACGGCATCCGCCGGGTGGAACTCGATTGTGGCGGTCTCCGCCGACCGCTGGACGGGAAGGTTGTAGTGTGCACGGATGCGAAACGCGTGGGTCTCCCGGTTCCAGTAGAAGGTGACGACACGGTCGCACGGCAAAAGAATCACGGTCTGCCGTTGCACGCAGTCGAGCAGCTGCGAGAGCTCCACCGTCCCACTGATGTCCCGGGCGATCTGCAGCAGCGCCGCCGTTTTCTGGTCGGCGCGCTTGCGGTCGGTGACGTCCTGTCCAATCAGGATGATGCCCGTCACCTGTCCATGGGCATCGAACGTCGGGGTGGCGTTCCAGAGAAAAGACCGCTCCGTAGCATCGCGCGTGACCACCCGACTCTCGAAATCGCCCGTGCCGGCGCCAGCAACCACCTGCGCCAATGCGGCCACCATCGTGTCCCGATCGGCGTCCGGGACGAGCAGCTCCACGCAGTCCCTCCCGAGTACCTCGCTGCGCCACCAACCGAACATGTGCTCGGCGTAGCGGTTGAACTCGATGATGCGGCGGTCCACTGCGATGTAGGCAATGGCGCTGCCGGCGGTCTGCACGAGGGAACGAAACCGTGCTTCGCTGTCGCGCAGGGCGTCGTCTACATGTCGGCGTTCGGTGATGTCACGTGCCACCGCGTGCACCAGGCCGCCGCTTTCCTGCGAAACATTCCAGGAAAGCCAGCGATAGCTGCCGTTCTTGTGGCGCCAGCGGTTCTCGGTCTGTAACGGGTGGGTTTCTCGCGCGCGGTGCTGTTCGAGGCGTGCAGCTGGTTGGTCGTCCGGATGCACAAACTCGATCCACGGGCGCGCCAGTAGCTCGGCCGGTGTCCATCCGAGGCACTGTTCCCATGCCGGGTTGAGCCTCTTCAGGTAGCCGTCCGCGCCACGGGTGCAGAAAAGATCCGGCGATAACCTGAAAAAGTTATCGCGCTCGTCCTCGGCACGTTTGCGCTGGATCACGCGCTGCCCGATCACGGTCTGCAGTTGCGCCGCCCCGTACACGGAAGCGGCAAGCACGACCACAACGGGTAATCCCGCGTAACCGAGTGTGCCTGCCAGTTTGCCGTACACCAGGTACGCGTGTGCGAGGACGGTGGCCCCCGCCATCACCACTGTCGCCAGCTGCGGCCCGGCGCCCCAGGGCACCAACAGCGCGGAAACCACCGCCAAGGCGATACAGTTCGCCCGGGTCATCGTCACCTCGTGCGCCAGCATTCCGGACAGCATGCTGGTGCTGTAGGAAACTGCCAATGCGGCGAGGCCGATCGACACCGCACTGCGCCAGGTAATTCTGGTACGCAAGAGCCGCAGGCCCGCAACCATGCTGGTGACCAGGAGGAGCTTCAGAGCGAGCAGTCGGAGAATATCCGGCCGACCAGCGAGGACATCGGCCACCGCGTAGAGTACGTTCACGCATACGATGATCCACAGACCAAGACGCACGCGTTCCACGAGCAAGCTCGCGGTCTCTTCGCGCACCAGCGTGCGATCAGCTTCGGTTGGCACCGTCGTCCCCCAATGGACGGCCGTAGTTGACAACACTCCGCAGAAAAAAGAAAGAGCTAGCGGTCCCCCGTGTCCCCAGCTGCTGGCGGCTGCCGGGTAACCCAATCCGACGCGTGCTCACTCGGTGTCCGGTTGCACGCGGGCGCGCAGGGACTTGATCTCGGCACGGCTGTGCTTTTCGGCAAGCACCTTTTCCTTCGCCCGCCGGGAGCGCCGCCGTTTCTGTCGGCGCAGCTTGGCGATGCGCGCGGTCGCGGCGCTTTGCTTGCCCAGGATGGCGCGCTCAACCTTGTCCGCGAGCAGCCGGCGGGCGTGGAACCGGTTCAACGCCTGCGAGCGCTCGCGCTGGCACTTGACGAGCGTTCCCGTGGGGCGATGCAGCAGGACGACACAGGTGGCAACCTTGTTGACGTTCTGGCCGCCTTTGCCCCCAGAGCGGACGAAGCTCTCTTGGAGGTCCTCTTCACGGATGCCGAGGCGTTCCATCCGTGCGGCAAGCGCGTCGGCCTTTGCGGCGGACACGGGAAACATGGCGCGAAATAGAGCGATTCCGAGGGCACGTTGCAACTAGCGCGAAACCCAACTGCACTGGCCTCTGATCGTCGCGTCTCTCCTCTAGCCCCACGGCCTTGACGTACTATATGCAATGTCATATAGGCACGCGGCAGTGGCCGCCGGCGACGACGAAATGACGGCACGGCACAAGGGGGAAGGGACAATGGAGAACGGTCTTGGGCGCTTTCTATCGGTGAGCAGCGTGGCCGTCGCGGTCACGATCGCCGCATCTCTGCCGAGCTACGCGGTGAGCAACTGCACGGCGCGGGTCAGCAACACAAACGGGACGATTTTCGTCAACGCAAGCCGCGTTAGCGGTACGTTGCTGTGGGGGACCGCTGCTGGCGAAGAGGCCAACAGCTTCGCCAATGAAGCGAGCTGCGTGAATGCCGGTACGGCGCGGAACTGCCAGCTCGGCGCGCCGGGCACTCCCGAGCAGATCACGCCGCCGGAGCTCTGTCGCGTGTATCTCGCCGACAGTGCGGGCAGTTGTTCGGCGTACGTCTGGGGCTGCACCCCCGGTGCGCGTCAGTCGGCCATCGGCCCGTCGGGGCCGCAAGGCCCTACTGGTTTGACCGGTGCTACGGGCCTCACCGGGGCGACGGGACCGGCAGGAGCGAGTGGCCCGCAAGGGAACACGGGTGCGCAAGGGCCGCAAGGCGCCACCGGCCTGACCGGGGCGACGGGATCCGCGGGAGCCAGCGGGCCGCAAGGGCCGCAAGGGAACACGGGGGTGCAAGGGCCGCAAGGCGCCACCGGCCTCACCGGGGCTGGCCTCACCGGGGCCACCGGAGCGCAGGGCGCCGCCGGCGACACAGGGATCCAAGGACAGCAAGGGGCAACGGGACCGCAAGGCGATTCTGGTCCGGCTGGCCCAACGGGAGCAACAGGGCCCGCGGGGTCACCGCCAGTGATTAGCTACGCCACGTGCACCGGCACGAGCAACAGCGGCGCCGGTGCCAGCTCATCCTGCTCGGTGGCGTGCCCGACGGGTACGAAGATCGTCGGTGGCACGTGCGCCAACAATACCGCAACGCCGCAGTTTGTGCAGGGCATGATCTCCGATCCCGGCACGAACACCACGTGGTACTGCATGGTCAAGAACCAAAACTCGGCCAGCGGGTCGATTGCTGCCCAGGGAACGGCGATCTGTTTGCCGCAGTAGCGCCGCCGGCGTTTTGCAGTTTTCCCGTAGGGGCGTTTCGCGAAACGCCCCTACACGCGTGCTCATCCAGGAAGCGGTGGTAGAGCGCCCGCCGCTTCGGTAAATAGACGGCCATGCAAACGGGCGCACGGCGGCGGCTGGGCATCGATCTCGGCGGGACGAAAATCGAGGGAGTGGTTCTCGACGCGGCGCATCAGCCGGTGTTCCGGCAGCGCATCGCTACGGAGAGTGCGCGCGGGTACGACCACATCCTCGAACGGATCGCGGTGCTCGCCGAGCGCTTGCGCCGCGAGGCGCCGGAATGCGCGGCCATCGGCATTGGCACTCCGGGGTCGGTGTCCGCCCGCGACGGCACGATGAAGAACTGCAACACGACCTGCCTCAACGGGCGGCGGCTTCCGGAGGATCTGACGCGACGGCTGGGCCTGCCCCTGCGCATCGAAAACGACGCGAACTGCTTTGCCCTGGCTGAAGCGGTCGCCGGCGCCGGGCGCGGCGCCACGCTGGTGTTCGGCGTGATCCTCGGCACCGGAGTCGGCGGCGGCATCGTGCACCGCGGCGAACTGTTGCGCGGTCCGCAACACCTTGCCGGTGAGTGGGGCCATCACTGCATCGATCCCAGCGGCCCGGTGTGCTACTGCGGGCAGCGCGGTTGCGTCGAACGCTTCATCGCCGGGCCGGCCATTGCGGAACAGTATCGTACCCTGACCGGGGAGGCGCTCGACATGGCGCAGATCGTCGCCCGGCATCGTGTCGGCGAGCCGGCCGCAACGGATCTCGTCCGGCGCTTCCTCGATCGCTTCGGCCGCGCGCTCGCGAACATCGTCGACATCCTCGACCCCGATGCGGTCGTGCTTGGTGGCGGGTTGTCCAATATTGACGAGCTGTACACGCTCGGCCGGCAGGCCGCGGCCGGGTACGTGTTCAATGACGAATTGCGCACGCCGATTCTGCGCAATCAGCTCGGTGACTCCGCCGGGGTCATCGGTGCGGCGCTCTTGGTCTGAACGCGAACCGGTAATACGTGCGGGGGAGTTGCCCGAACGGCTCACCTCCGCGCTTCGATGACATAGCCCCAAAGGTTGAGATAGCCAAACGAGACGGGAAACTGACGGAAGACTATTGACGCGAAGCCCGCATCGCGGAGGACTTGCTGGAGCTCCGCTGCTGCGTAGAGGTTCGACTGCCACCAGCGGCCGATGAGGGGTCGCGTGAGCCAATTTCGGCGGGTGATGAAGAGCACACAGGTGCCGCCTTCCTTCAGAAGTGAGCGAAGGCCGCTCAATCCCGCGCGCAGCTGCGCTCGCGGGAGGTATTCCAGCATGGAGGCCGAGACGACAAGATCGTAGTTGCTCCACATGGCAGGCAGCGCTCGGAGATCGAGGACATCGGCCTGCGCGAGGTCGATGCCTTCAAGTGCGCGCTCCCGAAGCGTGCGCCGAAAGCGTTCGAGCATCGCCGGCGTGAGATCGAAGGCGTGCATGGTCCCTGGCTGCAGGCCGCGGCGCACCAGCGCGTCGCGCAGCGCCAGCATCACGACCCCCGTCCCGCAGCCCGCATCGAGGACGTGGAGACCGGCGCGCAGCAGTGACGAGCGGAGCCAATATGCGCGAATGCCCTGCGGGTATCGCACGAAGCGGATGAATCGAACGTAGCGCTCACTCCGGTCGGAGAAGAGCTGCAGGGGATCAGACGTCAGGTTCATGGCTTCGCGGCTCCAATTAGTGCGCTGCATCCTGAGATTTTCCGACCGCTAGGGCGCAAGTGGCTTTTGCCTCCCACCCTCGCGGCACCATGCCACAACTCACCAGTGCGGAACAACTGCAGCTCGCATCTCTGCCATAGCCGTGAATGATCGCGTGCTTGTTCGCCTCTCCCCTCAAAAAAAGCGACACAACGCTGCCTTCGGGAACGACAGTGCCGTCGATCGTCAGCGGCACGGTGTCGGACACCAGCGTCAACATGAGCTGGCAAACCAAGTGCCGGACCCCGGACTGCGACCCGACGATGCATCTGGACGGCACCTTCGTCGGCCATTTCTGGGGGCGTGGTGGCTCTGCGGGGGTGAGCAACCGGATCACAGCACCGTTGGGAATTTCCTGGTGCGCCACCAACAGCAAATCAGCCGCGAACTCTTCCTCGGTTTGGTGCACGACTTGGTGGGGCGCAAGGGGATCACGAACGGCGTGGTGGCGGGCGATGGGACGGTGATCGAGGCGGCGGCCAGCCGCTTTGGCATGCTGAGCCAGGAAGCCGCCGAGCAAGCGGCGGCTGACGCCAAGGCATCGGCTGACCAGAAGTCCGACGACCAGGAACTGGCGCAGGCCGCCCAGCAAGCGAAGGAGATCGCCGAACTCGCTCGGCAGCGCGCCGGGCGGCGCTGGCGCCAGAACATCGAGGCAAAGCGCGCACGGGTCGTGGCGCCTATCGAGCAGGAGGCGGTCATGCACCGGTGTAAGGATGGGCGCCGCCGCCCCGCCTACACGCCGTCGGTGTTGGTGCATGAATGCGGCCTGATTGTTTCGCAGGTGGTGGAGGTCAGCAACGAATCGGCGGCCATCCCGGAGTTACTGGATCAATACGCAGCCGTGTTGGGGGCCGCCCCGAGCACGCTGCTCCTCGATGCGGGCTACCACAACATCGACGTGCTGACGCAGATCGCGGCGCGCCAGATCGATGTCCTGTGTCCGTCGGGCAGCACGGTAGAGGGGCAATGGACGCGCAAGGGATACAAAGGGAAGTTTGGCAAAACCGACTTTGCATACGACGCCGACACGGATCGCTATCGGTGTCCCGCCGGGCAGTGGTTAGTCCCCGGCGCGACGTATTACGAACCCAGCAAAGGGTTGGCGGCGCGCAAGTACCGCACCACGCAGTGTCGGGGGTGCGAGTTACGAGCACGCTGTACGCAGAGCAAACAGGGGCGGGCGCTCGAACGCTACGAGGGGGAAGAGATCAAAGAGGCCATGCAGGAGGTGATGGCGCAGCCGGGGGCGCAGCGGCAGTACCGCAAGCGCAAGGAAATCGTGGAGCGCATCTTTGCGGAGCTCGCATGGAGACAAGGGCTCAAGCGGTTTCGTCGCCGCGGGCGCCTCGGCAGTGCGCTGGAGTTCAGCCTGCACTGCATCGCCCACAACCTGAAGTGGGCGCTGCGAGCGATCCCATCCGGGCTCGTATTCGTTCTTCTGCGGCACCTGCGGCGTTGGTGGCGCCTACGGATCATACGGGCGCGGAAGCGCACCATTTCGAGACCGGACGCCGATAGCCCTCAACTCTTGGCGGCCTGATCCACTTCGCCTTCGCGTTAATCGACAGTCTCCACCGGTGCTTGACACCCGCGCCGGTCTCCCAGGGCTGTCGCCTTCTATGAGAATCTGCGACAGCGCCTGACTTCCACGGCGCGGCCGCCAGCGTTTCGATCCAGCGCACCGGCCTCTGGCTGCAGGAGGGACAGCGGGCAGCGGATAAACGCCGTTGAACCTGGCCTTCGCCAGGTTAAGGCTACATAAGCGATCACGGGCCACTGGACAGCTCCACGCCGGCCGCGCTACACTCACCCCGTATGCCTAAGACCGCCACCATTCACCGCACCGTGCCGCGCTCAACACGCCGAGAGATTCCCTTCGACGACGAACCGCTCACGGCGGCAGACATCAAAGCCATCCGCGAAGCTGATGAAGCCTTTGCACGCGGCGACTATTGTACCCTCGACGACCTCAAAGCTGACCTTGCCCGAGATGTGGCGCGTCTGCGTTCCAACAAAAATCAGAAAAGACCTGCAGCGAAGGTTCCCCGTTAACGCTCGGGAAGCGATCACCGCGGCGCTCTCTGACCTCGAACGCGACGGCATCCGCGCCGGCGGTGTCCGTCACCTCATGCGTGATGAGTACCGCTGGAAGGGCGCCGGCGCCGGCCGTAACTACCGCATCCTCTTCCGCGCCACGGAATCGCTCCGCTTCATTCAGGTGCAGCGCATCGAGCGCCGCACCACGACAACCTACTAACCACACGTGCCCCGCACCCATACCTGCGCGCTAGCTTACTCTCTCCCCTGTGCTCGACTTCACCCGCATGATCTGTCCGCACTGCGGGGCGGCACAGCCATCTCGAGTACGACGAACGCTGCGTGTGGGACTGACCTGGAGCCAGGTGGGACACGGACAGCGCCAAAGGCGTGGCTCTCATTGAGCCGGGCAACGCCCCTGGCGACGCGCCGGAGCGTGCTCGCTCCAAAACGTGCGCAACCCAAGCGAGGCATGGCCTCGCCAATTTCGTCGCGCCGCGCAAAGACTCACGAAGAGAGCATCATAGTGCGGGCTGCCGCCCGCTATCGCGCACGTCGTTGCAATTGCGCACGGGTGCGGCTAGGCACGACTCGGCGTCGCATGAGCACCTCCCGCATCCGGAATTTCTCCATCATCGCGCACATCGATCATGGCAAGTCGACGCTCGCCGACCGGCTGCTCGAGTACACCGGCACGATCAGTGCCCGCGAACGCACCGCCCAGTTCCTGGACAGCATGGATCTGGAGCGCGAGCGCGGCATCACCATCAAGGCGAGCGCCGTGCGGTTGACATACGACGCGGCCGACGGACAGCAGTACGTGCTCAACCTGATTGATACCCCCGGCCACGTCGACTTCACCTACGAGGTGTCGCGCAGCCTGGCGGCGTGTGAAGGTGCGCTGCTCGTGGTCGATGCGGTCCAGGGCGTCGAGGCACAAACGGTGGCGAACGTGTACCTGGCCTTGGACAACAACCTGGACATCCTCCCCGTTTTGAACAAGATCGACCTGCCCGGTGCCGATCCGCAGCGTGTCAAGAGCGAAATCGAAGAGATCATCGGCTTGGACGCGAGCCACGCCGTGCTTGCCAGTGCAAAGGAAGGGACGGGGACGGAAGCGGTCTTGGAAGGGATTATTCGCCACTTTCCTCCGCCGCAGGGGGATGCCGCGGCGCCCCTCCGGGCGCTGATGTTTGATAGCTGGTTCGATTCTTACAACGGCGTGGTGGTGGTGGTGCGTGTCTTCGATGGCTGCCTGCGCAAGGGCAGCCGCATCCTGACGGTGGCCGCCGGCAAGACCTACGAGGTCCAGCGCGTCGGCGTCTTCACCCCGCGCCTGCAGGAAACCGAGAGCCTCGGCCCCGGAGAGGTCGGTTTCGTGATGGCGGGCATCAAAGAGGTCCACGAGACCAAGATCGGCGACACGATTACCGAGGCCGCCCGCCCCACGCCGAACCCATTGCCCGGCTTCAAGGCGGTCAAGCCAATGGTGTTCAGCGGCCTCTATCCGGCCGAGACCGCACAGTACGACCTGCTCCGTGATGCGGTGGAGAAGCTGCGGTTGAACGATGCGTCGTTCACCTATGAACCGGAGAACTCGGTGGCGTTAGGGTTCGGCTTTCGCTGTGGCTTCCTCGGCCTCTTGCACATGGAGATCATCCGCGAGCGCCTCGAACGCGAGTTCGGCCTCAGCCTGATCACCACGGCCCCGACGGTGGCGTATCGGGTCACCACGCTGACCGGTGAGACACTGACCGTCGACAGCCCGGCGAAGCTCCCTCCCGTCCAGCACGTCGCGACGATCGAGGAGCCGATCATTTTCGCCACCATGCATTTGCCCGAGACGTTTCTCGGCGGCGTGCTCAAGCTGTGTGAGGAGAAGCGCGGCCGGCAGCGGGAGCTGAAATTTCTCGGACGTGGGCGCGTGATGCTCACCTACGAGTTACCCCTGAACGAGATCGTCCTCGATTTCTACGACCGCTTGAAATCCGTGAGTAAGGGCTACGCGTCGCTCGACTACGACCTCTGGGACATGCGGCCGGCCGATCTCGTCAAGCTGGACATTCGTATCAACGGCGATCCGGTGGACGCGTTATCACTGATTGTGCACCGTGACCGGGCGTACCCGCGCGGGCGCGAGTTGGCCGAGAAGATGCGGGCGCTGATCCCGCGGCAGATGTTCGAGGTGGTGATCCAAGCCTCCGTCGGGAGCAAGGTGATCGCCCGGGAGACGGTGAAGCCGCTACGCAAGAACGTTACCGCCAAATGCTACGGCGGCGACATCACGCGCAAACGCAAGCTGCTCGAACGCCAGAAGGAAGGCAAGAAGCGCATGAAGCAGGTGGGCCGCGTCGAGATTCCACCGGAAGCATTCCTGGCCGTCCTGAAGGTGGAAGCGTAGGTTGGCTTATGGCATATCGCGTATGGCATATGGCCTGATGGCATTCTGGCCATATGCTATATGCCATACGCCATTAGCCATCATTGGAGGTGCGCGATGCGGAAACTGTCTGGTGCGTTGTGTGTGGTCGTAGGTGGGTTCCTCGGATTCGCTGGAGCCGCGGAGGGCCAGTCACTGTTTCGCGAGGCGGGTCGGTACTCCTTGGGCCTTTCCGAGGGAGCGGCGCTTCCGGTTATCGCGGTCGCAGACGTTGGCTCGCCCTCCGGGTCGCCCGACGGCTTCCTGGATGTCCTTACTGTGGATGCATTCAATCCGACCGTCGTCGTACGATTCGGGAATCAAGCGGGCACATTCAACAGCGGCACAACCGTGAGCCTCGGGACGGTGGACACCCAGGTGACGGCACTTCTGGCGGCGCGGTTCGATACCGCTGACAGTGTGGATCTGCTCGTGGCAGATGGCGCTGGCGTCAGGCTGTTGCGCGGGACTGGGGGCCGGTCGCCTTTCCAGACTCCGGGAGCAGTCATCCCGGCGGGTCCGATGCCCGTGGCCCTGGCAGCTACGGATATTGACGGCGACGGTAATCTGGACGTGATCGTCGTCGATGGCCCCGATGGCACGACTGGTGCGGTCACGATCCTGATGGGAAAGGGCGACGGTACATTCACCGCACTCGCCTCCGTCAGCACCACCGGCGCGACAAGCTCAGCAGTAACTTTCGGTGACTTTGATGCCGACGGGCAAACTGATCTGGCAGTGACGAACGCAGACTCGAACAACGTCACGATTCTGAAGGGCGATGGCCATGGCGGATTCACAGTCGTACAAACGGTCGATCTGGGGAATACCGCTCAGCAGCCAACCGCGATCGCTGCGCAGGACCTGAACGGCGATTCACGCCTCGATCTGGTGGTTGCGAATAGCGGCTCCGACAACGTGGCGGTGCTGGATGGGCTGCCGAACGGCAGCTTCGCGACGCCGCGTTTCTTTCCGTCCGGAAGCTATGAAAGCGTTCCGAACGGCCTGGCGTTGGTGCAGGTCGATGCGGATCCAAACATGGATCTGCTTGTCTCCAATGAGCGCAGCGGCGATGTGAGTGTACTGCTCGGGGACGGCCACGGCAATTTCGGAGCACCGCGTGCCTTCGTGGCCGACGTAGAGCCGCAGGCGATGGTCGCGGCTGATTTCAACGGTGACGGACTCGTCGACGTGGTGACGGTCAATCAAGGCAGCACGACGCCGGATCTCGCCATGCTGCTCGGGCGCGGGGGCGGCGCTCTGGCGGGGGTCGAGAACCTGATTCCGCCCACCAAGGCGAACGCAACCGCCGTGGCTGCCGGTGATATCGATGACGATGGCGTAGCAGATCTGGTGGTGGGCTACACGGGCGGTGCGGTGGAAGTATACCGCTCCGATCCGGCGCGCGGATCCGTTGCCGTCAACTCGCTGCAGCTGGCGGGGGATGCCGTTGCACTGGCCTTCGCAGATGTGAATGGAGACGGACTGGTGGACATCATCGCACTGGAGGATGCGAAGCTGTCTCTGTTCTTGTCGCGCGGCAACTACCAGTTCGTAAGCGCTGGAAGCCAGTCGGTTGGGCCAGGGGCGGTAGCGATGACGATCGGTGATTGGAATGGAGACCTGCGTGCTGACGTGGCGGTAGCCGTCAGGACGAGCGGCTCACCCGGCGGAGCGGACGTGTTGCTCTCGGGGCCCGAGCGGGATGTTTGCCCCTGCAACGCGCGTGGGAGCGGGAACGGATGCGGTGGCGATCGACTCCGGAGATTTCAATGGCGATCGTCATCCGGATCTCGTGGTTGCGAATGGCAGCTCGCAGGCGCTGGCGCTGCTCCTGGGCAACGGGGACGGGACGTTCGGGGCGGCCACCAGCATCACCACCTCCGGAGTACCGCAAGGGTTGGCCGTTGCGGATTTCGACGGGGACGGTTACGACGATGTCGCGGTTGCGCAGTACCTGGGCGCGGTGGTGTTGTACGGGAACGGCCAGGCTGGATTTGCGCCACCGGTTAGTCTGCCGGTATCCGCTCCGGTAGTATGGACACTGGCGAGGCGTGACGTTACTGGCGACATGCTTGCGGACCTTCTGGTTCCTGATGAGTCAGGCAACACGGTGCAAGTCCTGGCGAGTCGTGGGCCAGCACGGCAGTTCGGGAGTGGGAGCGTCACGGTGGGCCGCGAGCCCGGAGCGGCCATAACGAGCGCGGATTTCACCGGCGATGGCCGCTACGACGTGGCCGTAGCGAACACCTTCGTCGCCCCTAGCGTGTCGGTTGCAACGAATATCGGAGCCACTCCGGTGCTCCGGGGTGACGGCAACGGCGACGGCGTCGTCAGTGCAGCGGACCTGACGGCGGTGCTGCGCAAGTTGGCCGATGGCTACGGCTCGCGCGCTGAAGATGCAGGGAAGGGTAGGTACGCTGCGGCGTTCGGCGTCGACGCGAACGGCGATGGCGTTGTCACGCCGCAAGATGCGCGCGCGGTGGTCCATCGGCTATTCGAGGCTGTGCAGAGTGTGAGGGTTTGAAGATGGCGACGGAAGCTCAGCTGCAGAGTGATTTGCAAGCCGCGATGAAGGCGCGGGCCAGCGAGAAAGTGTACGTGCTCCGCGGCCTCATCACGGTGATCAAGAACCTGAAGGTGGAGAAGCAGGTTGCAGCCCTGGCGGAAGCGGACATCGCGCTTCTGGTGCGCAAGGAGATCAACAAGCGGGCCGAGGCGGCGGGGTTCGCGCGGCAAGCGAACCGGGGGGATCTGGTGCAGTCAAACGAGAGCGAGAAGGCGATCCTTGAGGCTTACCTACCTACCCAGCTGAGTGCGCCAGCGCTCGAGACGATCATCAAGGATCTGGCGAGCGAGTTGGGCACCACCCAGATCGGCCCGCTCATGGCCAAGCTCCGCGAGCGTTACGCCGGGCAGTTCGACGGCAAGACGGCCAGCGAACTGATCCGCAAGCTGGCATAATGCCTTACGTGTCGTAGCTGATGGAACAGGCGGAGGAGAGCGCCGGGCACGCGCATCTGCTGGTTGTCCGTAGTCACAGCGAAGCGGAGACACGCGGGCTTGCGGGACGCCTGGCCCGCTGGCTCCGGGGGGGCGAGCTGATCGGGCTGCGCGGCGATCTCGGCTCGGGGAAGACCGTCTTCGTGCGCGGGCTTGCCGAAGGCTTGGACATCTCGCCTAGCAAGGTGCGGAGCCCGTCATTCACCTTGATCAACGAATACACGGGCGGCCGCCTGCCGCTGTATCACGTGGACCTGTACCGCCTGCAGCCATCCGCGGCCGACCGCATGGCGCTCCGCGAGTATCTTGATGGAGCCGGTGTGTGTGTGATTGAGTGGATCGAGCACTTGTGCGAGGACCTGTTGGGATTGGACGTGCATTTCACGTTTGTGGAAGAGAACGAGCGCGCCATCGTAGCCTCGGCGCGCGGCACACGCTATGATAGTTTGCTACGGCAATGGCAGGAAGGGTAGAAACGTGGTGTTGATAGTACAGAAATACGGTGGGACATCGGTCGGCAGCCCGGAGCGCATCCGGGCGGTAGCGCGGCGCGTCGCCGCGACGCGCGCCGCGGGCAACGACGTGATTGTAGTGGTGTCGGCCATGGCGGGGGAAACGAACCGGTTGTTGGCGCTTGCCGCCGACGTGAGCCCTCAGCCGGATGCGCGCGAAGCGGACGTCCTGGTGGCGACCGGGGAACAGGTGTCGGTAGCGCTGCTGGCCATGGCGTTGATGGACCTCGGCGTGCCGTCACGCTCGCTGCTCGGACATCAGATCCGCATCGCTACGGACAACGTCTTCGGCCGGGCGCGCATCAAGAGCATCGAGGCGACCAACCTCATGCAAGTTGTCAAGGATGGCGCGGTTGCCGTGGTTGCGGGTTTCCAGGGTGTGGATGAGGAGTCGAACATCACCACCTTGGGGCGTGGCGGCAGCGACACCAGCGCGGTGGCGGTGGCCGCTGCGGTCAAGGCCGACGGGTGTGAAATCTATACCGACGTTGACGGCGTCTACACGGCGGACCCGCGCGTTTGTCCGAATGCGCGCAAGCGCGCACGCATCTCGTACGATGAGATGTTGGAGCTGGCCAGCTTGGGCGCCAAGGTATTGCAGATCCGTTCCGTGGAGTTCGGCAAACGCTACGACGTGCCGGTGCATGTGCGGTCGAGCTTCAACGACGAGCCGGGCACGTGGGTCGTGCCAGAGGATGCGAGTATGGAAAGTGTCTTAGTGTCGGGTGTCGCTTGCGATCTCAACGAAGCCAAGATTACGGTGCAACGGGTGCCGGATCGTCCCGGCTTGGCGATGAAACTCTTCTCGCCGATCGCGCGTGCCCATATTATTGTCGACATGATCATCCAGAATGCCAGTGAGGACGGATTCACGGACGTTACGTTTACCGTGCCGCGCGGGGATCATGAAAAGGCCCTGAGTATCGTGCGCGGTGTTGCCGCCGAGGTCGGCGCCCGCGGCGTGTCCGCGGATACCTCGATCGCAAAGGTGTCGGTCGTGGGCCTGGGTATGCGCAGTCATGCGGGAGTGGCCGCCCGCATGTTCGAGGTGCTGGCGAGCGAGGGGATCAACATCCAGATGATCTCGACCTCCGAGATCAAGGTGTCGTTGGTGATCGGCGCCAAGTATGCGGAGCTGGCGGTACGTGTGCTGCACCAGGCGCTCGTCGAGGAAGGCTTCAAGGAGGCCACGGCGTGAGCGGCGCCGCGCAGCACGCCGCCGCGCGGCACATCGAGATCTACGATACCACGCTGCGCGACGGCACGCAGGCCGAGGACATTGCGTTCACGGTCGAGGACAAGCTGCGGATCGTCGGACGGCTCGATGAGTTTGGCATCCGCTACATCGAGGGCGGTTGGCCCGGATCGAACCCGCGCGACGAGGCATTTTTCGAGGCAGCCAGACAGCTGCATCTGAAGCAGGCGAAGCTCGCCGCGTTCGGCGCCACACGCCGGGTCGGCATCCGCGCCAGCGAGGATACGAACCTGCGGAAGCTCCTGCAGGCGAAAACCCCGGTGGTCACCATCGTCGGAAAGACCTGGGAGCTGCACGTGCGTGATGATCTGCGCATCTCCAAGGCGCAGAACCTCGAAGTGATTCACGACAGCCTCGCCTTTCTGAAACGGCACGTCGAGACCGTGATCTTCGATGCCGAGCACTTCTTCGACGGCTTTCGCGCCGACGCGGAGTTCGCTCTGCAGTGCTGTCAGGTGGCGGCTGAGGCCGGCGCGGACCTCATTTGCCTCTGTGATACCAACGGCGGCCGCCTGCCGGAGGATATCGCCGCCGCCGTCGACACGGTACGCAGACGCCTGCCAACACCGCTGGGCATTCACTGCCACAACGATTCGGAGCTGGCGGTGGCCAACAGCCTCATTGCCGTGCAGCACGGGGTGACGCAGGTGCAGGGTACCATCAACGGCATCGGCGAACGTTGCGGCAACGTGAACCTCTGTTCGGTGATCGCCAACCTGCAACTGAAGATGGGATACAAGATCGTGAACCCGGCGCAGCTCCGGCATCTACGCGAGCTGTCGCATTTCGTGTGGGAGCTCGCGAACGTCGAACCCAACAAGCGCCAGCCCTTCGTCGGCCTGAGCGCCTTTGCGCACAAGGGCGGTCTGCACGTCGCCGCGGTGCAGAAGAATCGGCTGACTTACGAACACATCGATCCCGAGCTGGTGGGGAATCGGCAGCGCGTCCTGGTGTCTGATCTCTCGGGACGCAGCAATATTCTGTACAAGGCGCGAGAGTTCGGCGTGGATGTGGAAGAGGTGAAGCCATCGGTCCGCAAGGTGCTCGCCGAGGTGAAGGAACTGGAGAATCAGGGCTTCCAATTCGAGGGGGCGGAGGCGTCGCTGGAATTGCTGTTGCAGAAGAACCTGAACGGAAAGACCCGCCACTTCCGACTGATCGGTTTTCGGGTCATCGACGAGAAACGCAAGGAAGACGAGCCGCCGCTGTCCGAAGCCACGATCATGATCGAAAGCCCCGACGGGGGCATCGAGCACACCGCGGCGCAGGGCAACGGCCCGGTCAACGCGCTCGATAACGCTTTGCGGAAGGCGCTGACGAAGTTCTACCCGCAAATCGAGGCGATGAAGCTGCTCGATTACAAGGTGCGGGTGCTCGGCAGCGGCGAAGGCACCGAGGCGGTGGTGCGCGTGCTCATCGAATCGGGAGACGGGCACGAGCGCTGGGGGACCGTCGGCGTGTCACGCAATGTGATCGAAGCGAGCTGGCAAGCGCTCGCCGACAGCATGAACTACAAGCTCTACAAAGACCGCAAGCGCCTGCGCAACAAGCGAACCCCGGCGGCATCGGCGTCGGACGCGTAGCCCGGACGCGCAATTCTCCCGTCGCCGACCGTCTCGCTCAGACCACCAACCTGGCGGACCAACGCCTGCAGAGCGCGCTCGCCAACCAGTATCTCGCCCGGCCGCGGGCGCTAGTGGAGCGCGGCGCGGCCCAGCATTATCTCGCTTCGCGCGGGGTGACGGCCGTGGAGCCGGCCAGCGCGTGGCGTGCAACTGGCAAGGTTGACCTGTTTTCTTTTTCCGCGCCGGCCAAGCAGCCACGCGACGCGGGGCAAGCGGGTAGGCCTTCACTTTTACGTGTACATGGGTGCGCATGCAACGGCGCAATGGCTCAGACTGAGCATCTGCCGATCCTTCGACACGCGCTTCGCGCTACTCAGGACGGGTCTACAAGAAAGCCTACGATCTGTGTTTGTACTGCGAGCACATCGTGCAAAGGTTTTCCCGCTTCCACAAATACTCACTGGGGCAGAACCTGCGGGACGGGACGCGCCACGCTCTCAGGCTGATCGTGCGCGCCAACGCCCGCCGCGACCGGGTGCCGGTGCTTCTGGAGTTGCGGGAGGAAATGGAGGAACTGAAAGTGCTGCTACGCCTCTGCCTCCCTCGATACGCGCCGAGAGGAACGGCGCTACTCGGGATGGTCGGCTCCTTCCGAGCGCTCCGAGTAGCGCGCAGCGCGGATCGAGGAGTCGAACACGCCATCGCCTGTGTGACGGAGATTGCGAAGCAGAATGAAGGTTGGCTGAAGAGCCAACAACAAGGCCGTGGCCCCACAGGGGCGGGCCAGAATCGACCGGCAATGCGCGGCAGGTGGTCGCCGTGTGGATTCCGGCCGGGACAACTTCCATAAGACAGCACTGTTCGGTGATTTCAGGTGAGTGAAAATTCCAGCAGAAGCCCCCACGGCACAAGGGTTTTCACTGGAAATGACATAACATGAGAAACTCCGCGATTTCGATGACTCTCCGTGTGTCCTGCGTGGGAGCGCCGCGCTGTCGCTCACCGGTCGAGAGTGTCGATTTTCTCGCTCGCAGCGGCACGGTCATTCCGAGTTTATCGACAGTCCCGGTCCCTTATGGACACCGCAAACGAGCCGCTAGGGGCTGGCGATGTTCTTTCGAGAGCGAAACGGCTAGGATTGGCGGAACGAGAGGTGACGATGCAAACGGCCAGAGTGCTCCGCGGCAAGGTGAAGGACCAGCGCACAATTGAGCTGGAGGAGCCGGTCGGGCAGATCGAGCCGGAAGTCGAAGTGATCGTCCGGCCCGTCAGTCCGTCGAAACAGGCACCGCTGTGTGAGACGCTTTCACCGGACGAGTGGAAGAAGATGTTTCACGCGTGGCTCGACTCACACGACCCGAACACCCCGGTTCTCCCGGATGAGGCTTTGCGCCGCGAATCCATCTATGAGGACCGCTAGGTGAGCCACCTCGTCGATACGAACATCCTAACGAGATTGATCGCCCCCAAAGATCCGCTATCGCCGGCGGCGCGGGCGGCGGTCGACCGACTTCAAGAGAACGGTGAGCGCCTGATCGTCGCCCCACAAAACTTGATTGAGTTTTGGCCCGTTGCTACCCGACCCGTTGAGGCGAATGGATTGGCGTTCTCCGTCGCCAAGACAGTTGAAGAAGTCACGCGATTCGAGAACATCTTCCGAGTGGTAGACGAACCGCCCGGTATCTTTCGGCGCTGGCGTCAACTGGTCGAATCTCATGCCGTGAAGGGGAAGCAGGTACATGACGCCCGTCTAGCTGCCATCATGATCGAAGCTGGCATCGATCACATCCTCACATTCAACGCTGACGACTTCCGCCGCTACCCTGGCATCACTGCCGTCAGTCCCCACAACCTCACTGCACCAACCTCACCAGAACCGGGCACCGACTGACGGACCGCTGGCCCCCACAGCCAGCCCCTGTCATTATCCACACCCCAACCATTTGTCTTTTCTCCTTGTGTGATACCGCGGCAGACACCGAGAGACCCGCTCAGAAGTACTCTGCCGCAAACAGTTGCAAGAAGAACACGGGATACGTCACGGGCCACAACCACAAGGACACAAGTTTCACGCGGGCGACGCCGGCGATCGCCCGCCGGGCAATCTCGGTCCTGAACGTTCGCCGCCGTATGTCTTCCGCAGTTGTTCTCGGCTACCAGACCAAGTTCAAGGTCATCGTATGGGAGCTCCTCGGCGAGTACTGAGGCGCGTGCTCCCTGCTGCGGTCTTGAGATTCCAGCCGGCGTACGCTAGCCCAATCGTGAAATCGCCTCGTGGTTTGCGCTTCAGAATGGGGCGGACAAACACACCGGACGAGATGACGCAGGTGGTGGAGATTACGGCAGCGGCGGTGCGCCGCATGAGAGCCGCAAAAAGTGCGGGAGGCACAACGTGACTGAGCCTAGACGAGGCGACCGCGTTGTGGTCGCCATGAGCGGCGGCGTCGATAGCTCGGTTGCGGCTGCGCTTTTGGTCGAGGCCGGCTACGACGTGGTCGGTATCTCCATGCGCCTGTGGTGCGACACATCGGGTGGCGGCTGCTGCTCGCCGGACGATTTTGCGGATGCGCGCCGAGTGGCCTCCGGGCTGGGCGTGCCGTTTTACGTGATGGATTTCCGGCACACGTTTGCGCGCGACGTGGTGGCCCCGTTTGTCTCCGAGTATCTGCAGGGCCGGACGCCGAATCCGTGCGCCCGCTGCAACCAATTCGTCAAGTTCGGGGTGTTCTGGGAGCGCGCGCGGCAGCTTGGGGCGCAGTGGATGGCCACCGGGCATTATGCCCGCGTACGTCGAGGTCCCGTGTCGGCGATGGCGGAGCTGCTGTGTGCTGCCGACGCCGCCAAGGACCAGTCGTATTTCCTTTTTGCGATCGAACCGGCGGTGCTGGCGCGGTCGCTGTTTCCGATTGGCGAGTTGACGAAGGCACAGGTACGGGCGCGCGCCCGCGCACTCGGTCTGCCCGTAGCCGAGAAGCCGGAGAGTCAGGAAGTGTGCTTTGCGCCGCGCGGGGATTACGCCGCCTTCGTCGAGCGCCACGCCGAAGCGGGAGCCGTTCGCCAGGGAAGCATCGTCGACGAGTCGGGCCGGGTGCTGGCATGGCACGACGGTGTCCATCGCTTCACGGTGGGACAGCGGCGCGGCTTGGGCGTGAGCGGCGGCCCGCCGCTCTACGTCACGCGCATCGATGCGCCATCGCAAACGGTGCGTGTCGGGCCGCGCGCCGCGATTGTGGCGCCCGGCTTGATCGCCGCCGGCGCGAGCTGGCTGGGCGGGACGCCGGCGGCGCCCGGCACGGGGCTGCACATGAAGATCCGCTCGCGCTTTAGCCCGACGCAGGTCACTATTAGTGATGCCACCGCGGATACGTTTGTGGCGCGTGCGGCGACCGGGCTGCCGGCCGTCACGCCGGGTCAGGCGGCGGTGCTCTACGACGGCAGGCGCGTGATTGGTGGCGGCTGGATCGAACGGGCGTTGGAGGCAGAGTAGGGCGCATGCGCGTTGCGGTCACCACCCTCGGGTGTAAGGTCAACCAGTACGATAGCGCGGCCATCGAGACGCGACTGCGCAGCGAGGGGTGTACGGTCGTGCCGTTCGAGGCCGGCGCGGATGTCTACGTCGTGAATACCTGCAGCGTCACCGACCGGGCTGACGCGGAGAGCCGCCAGCTGGCGCGGCGGGCGCGGCGGCTCAACCCCGCAGGGCGCGTGATCATGACCGGCTGCTTTGCGCAGACCAATCCGCGCGGCACGGCCATTCCAGAGGTGGACCACGTTGTAGGGCTCAACCGGTTGCCGGATCTGGTGCGGGCGGTGCGTGGTGAGCTGAGCACGACGGGCGAACGGATCCTGATCGACGACCTGCGTAGCGCGCGCAGCGTGAACACCATCGGGGCGGATACGTTCACCGGCCAGACGCGCGCTTTCTTGAAGATCCAGGAGGGCTGCGACCTCTTTTGCTCCTTCTGCATCGTCCCGTTTGCGCGTGGACGGAGCCGCAGTGTGCCGCCGCGGCAGGTGCTGGAGCAGCTGCGTCTGCTGGCGGCAAGCGGCTTCCAGGAGGCCGTGTTGACCGGAGTGCACCTCGGCGGCTACGGAGCCGACTTGCAACCGGCGATGGATCTTTGCGATCTGATCGAGATGATCGGGGAACAGGGGCTGCTAGCGCGCCTACGGCTGAGCTCCATCGATCCGCCGGAAGTGACGCCGCGGTTGCTGGACCTCATGGCCAGCTCGCAGATGCTTTGCCCGCACCTCCACCTGCCCGTGCAAGCCGGCGCCGATGAGGTCCTGCGGCGCATGCGGCGGAAGTACGACGGCGCGTACCTGCGCGCGCTCGGGCGTGAGCTCCGGATGAGGTTCCCGGATGCAGCCATCGGGACGGATGTCATTGCCGGATTTCCGGGAGAAACCGAGGAACAGTTCGAACAGACGCTGGCGTTGTTCGAGGCGTTGCCACTCACCTATTTCCATGTGTTCCCGTATTCGCGTCGCACTGGAACCACGGCGGCAAAGCTGCCCGGCCATTTGCCGCGGTCCTGTGTTCGCAGGCGAGCGGAACGACTGCGCGCTTTGGGCGAACGCAAGCGGGCCGAGTTTGCCCGACGGTTTGTCGGCCGGGCGTTGCCCGTGTTGGTCGAGCACACGCCGGCGCGGCGGAGCGGCTGGCTGACCGGATACAGCCGCAATTACCAGCGCGTCGAATTCCAGGGATCGCTGGACCTGGCGAACACCGAGGTGGACGTCGCCATTCGGTCATACCAGGATGGCCGTCTGCTCGGCGAGATCCGCACCGCAGCGTTACCATGAACGAGCGCGACGACGCCGTGCGCGATCTGCAGGAGCGCATCGGGTACCAATTCGCCGACGTCAGTAATCTGCTCGCGGCGCTGACGCATGCCTCGGCCGCAGAGGTTGGGCACCCGCGCCGCAGCGAACGCCTGGAGTTCTTAGGGGATGCCGTGCTGGGTCTCGCCTTGGCGGATTTGCTGATGCAGCAGTACCCGGACCACAATGAAGGGAAACTCTCGAAGTTCCGGGCAGCGCTGGTCAGCACCACCAGCTTCGCGGCCAAGGCGCGTGAGCTGCGAATCGACCGTGACTTGCTGCTCGGCAAGGGGGAGGAGAAAACCGGTGGGCGCGAGAAGCCGTCCATCCTCGCGGCGCTCTATGAAGCGGTCATGGGAGCGATCTTTCTCGATGGCGGCTACGCGCAAGTCCGCGACGTCGCCGCGCGCCATTTCAGTCAGGCGATCGCGCAGGTCGAATGCGTGGCAAGCACGGACCCCAAAACCGAGCTGCAAGAGCTGTTTCAACAACTACACCGGACGACGCCGGTTTACCGGACCGTGGCTGAGGCGGGTCCGGATCACGCGCGGCGTTTCGTTGTCGATGTGCTGCTCGGCGAGCAGGTCCTGGCGCGAGGCGAAGGAGCGAGCAAGCGCAGCGCTGAGCAGGACGCGGCGCGGCAGGCGCTGGCGTTGATGTCGGCCAGCACGCCGTCGCGCTGAGCCCCCGGGGACCAGTCGTTTCCTGCCTAAGCGGTTGACTACAGCCGCGTTAGCACATATAAGACGCTAATATCATCTACAGCTGTTGACAAATACTGTATACTGTGTAATACATATACGCGTATTTATCAGAGACTGAGCAGCCGGGATTCTCCCCGGCTCAGCCATTGCCAAGGCAGAAGGAGGCGATGATGCACACAGGTTGGACCGCAGGCGGAGCGCCGGCTGTTACCGCGCTGATGGCGATGGCGACTCTCGTGTCCACGGCCGGCGCACTGGCCGAGTTCCCACGGATGGCGTCCTCCTACCGCGTCTGGTTGGTGCGGGCCATGGATGAGTGTACCGCCGCCAATACCGTCAACGTGAGGGGTCCGTTCCCAAACTTGCCGGCGGCGGGCTGCCTGCAAGCGAACACGGATACAGATAACGCCGTTACCATGGACTTTGCGCGGCTGCTCATCACGCACACCGGGAAGATCGCGATTTTTGGGGGAGGATTTCCCGTCGGCGCCCGGCTCGAGCTGGCGCTGACCCTGCGGGTGACCCGCAGGGTTGCTGAGGTGCAGCATCCCCCCGGCTCCAACAGGCGGGTGACGTTCGAAGACGTGACGATTCATTGCGGCAACGCCGTCTCCGCCTTCAGCCCCGGTCGGGCCGGCCGGCTGGCTGCTGTGACCAGTCTGAGCGCATGCCTGGGGAGCTCTCTGAGCGGCCTCGCGGTGGGGAATATCGAGGTCGCGAATGCATCACTGGTCAACCTCGATACGGGCAAGGTCTTCGCGACGGCTGGCGTTGTGCCGGTTCGTGGATGAGCCGCCCGCGCGATGCGAGAGAGTGACGGAGAAAGTTTGCACGGAGTGGGGAGACAATGAAGCGACACGTTCCAGCGCTCGGCGCGGTAGCAACCCTCCTCGTGTTCGGGCATCCCGCTCCGGCACAGGTCAGAGCTTGTGATCAAGTCGGGCGCCCGGTACACGACGGGCAGCCCACTGTAGACGTTGCAGCGACCAACGGGAGCGGACCCGCCGCACGGACGCCGGGCGCAGCCCTCAGCTTTCCGGGTCTCGCACGGGGGTATGCGACGTGGTTGGTGCGTGCCATGGATCAATGCAATCTTGCGACGCTCAGTGTGGTGTCTCCGACCAACCTGCCCGCGGGGGCATGCCCGCAAACCAACACGGCCACCGACGACGCGCTGGGCGAAATCTTTGCCATTCTTCGCGTCACTGAGCTGGGAAAGATCGCGCTGTTAGGGACCGGTTTTACCTTTGCTGACACCTTACGGGTCAGATTGATGATACGGGTGACGCGCAGCGGCATCGATACCTCTGCGGGCGGCAATCAGAGCGTCACGTTCGCGGACAGGAGCATCGAGTGCCCGCGAGCCCCGGAGGTGTTTGCGGCCCGTCCGAACGGATTGGTTGCCGGGAGCACCGATTTGGGCGCCTGTCTCGCGCCGGATACCGACCTCAACAGGGGCAACATTCAGATTCTCGGCGCGAGCTTGATCGACACGGCGAATGGCCGGCTTATGGCAGTCCCAGGCGTGCTCCGATAGGGGCGTTCGCGGTTCGGCGCGCATGCCCCGGCGGCGCCAGGAGAAAAATTGCTTTCAGGCAAAAATTTGTTGACATAGACGTCAAGAGGCGCTCATAATGACCGCGTTGGGTTATCAGGCTGGGCCCACGGAGGGAGTGGGCAAACGTTCGTAACAGTCGGAGGTGCAAATGAAGCAGAGTCTTTATGCAGCAATGGGGGCGATGGCTGCTGTTCTTGTGTCAGTCGTGCTGCTCGCAGGCTCAGTGAGTGCCGCAGGGCCGGCGCCGTACGCGAATTTCGTGCAAACCAGTTATTACCGAACGTGGCTTGCGCGTGCCATGGATGAATGCACCGCGGACACGGTGACTGTGACGGACCCGTCGACTGGCCTCTTTCTTGGAGCGTGCCCGCAGACGAACAGCATGACAGATGATAGCAGCGCCAAAATGAAGTACGCCCTGTTGACAGTCACCAGGTACGGGCATCCGCTTAATGCAAAGGTGAAGATCCTGGGGGGCGGCTTCGACCCATTAAAAAAAGTGAAAGTTCAATTGACGCTGCGGGTGACTAGGAACTTCAGCCATGTCAGTCCCCTAGTCCCGGGCACCCCAGTCCCGGGCTATAGCGTGACTTTCGCGGACGTAACCATCCAATGCGGCAACGTTAGTGGCGGCTGCTTTGTTGCACGGTCCACGTCCGCGGGTACTCTAGCCGGATCCCAGGCCCTCAAGGACTGCCTGGCACAGAACGGGGAGTCGACGGCTCTTGATAGCGGTAACATTGAGGTCCTTGATGCGGCGTTGATAGATTGCGACAGCGGTAAGGTCATGGCGGTGCCTGGTATCATCGAGCGCTGAACGCGCACCCACCGACCGGTCTCTTCGCCCAACTTCAAAGCACCGCGAGGGAGCTAGATGTCTCCCTTGCGGTGCTTTTTTTATTCCGCGCGCAAGGCGTATAGCCCAATTGTGTAGTCCCAATGCGTGCTTGCGCCCGGAGCACTGCCCACATCCAGGGCCGGCGTGGTGAGGGCGAACTCGTAGAGCGCAATTGGCGTTGCCGCGATGCCCCTTCCGTGCGGGGGTGCCGAAGCGCCGTTGTTGACCCAGAACACGGGCGAGGGCGCCAACGCGTTGACCAGATCGTGAATGCGCGTGAAATCATTGTCCGCCATGAGGTAGGCGGGCAGATCGTATTCGGCCCACAAGCTCTGGGGGATGCCGGAGCCGGTGAGATGGGCGTCGTAGAGCAATCGAGAACGCGGCGGGATCAGCGTGGCGAGCGTTGCGAGGTGGCGTTGCGTGCCACCGTAATAGCCTTCGCGCCGCGATTGAAGCAGTGATGGAAGTTGCCCGGCGAGGGCCACGGCGAGCACCAACAGCGCGACTGACCAGTGCGCGCGCCGGCGCACGGTGTCAGCCAGCAGGACGACGCTGAAGCACAAGGCGGGCAAGAGAACCGTTACGGCACGCCTGATCACCCAAATCGGTACGCGCGTCGCGTGTGGTGCGAGCAGGAACTGAGCGCCAGCAAGAGACGTCAAAACGACGAAGAGCGCCAGCCGGTGCTCATCGCGATCACTGGCGGCGCACGCGAGCAGCAGGCCGACGGCCCCTGCCAAGAGGGTCGGTATCCCGGCGTAATGCCGCAGCAACTGCACACTAGGCCACTGGTGTCGATAATCAGCCCACAGACCGATGGCGGCAATGAGCACGAAGAACAGAGCCAGGCGCCAGCGGCGCGCGAGGGCGGGGCGACGCCAGGCGAGCAGAATCGCGCCGGCAGCCGCAACGACAATCAGCACGCTCGGGGCGGTTCCGAGAGCAGCTGGGAGGTCACGCATGAGGAAATCTTGGAGGATCCCCAAGTAGTGCGTCCGAAACACCGTGAGGTGGATGACGGCATGCAGCCACAACGCGCTGGCGCAGCCGAGTAACCAGGCTCGGGAGGTACCGGCGCGTCGACTGCGCGCAAACGGTAATGCCAGCAACAAAAAGGCGGCATTCTCGATGCGCATGAGCCCTGCGAGGCCGAAGCTTATGCCGGCGAGGATGGCGTCGGCGCGGCGCTGCGAGCGTTGCCAGATCGCCGTCAGGGCGAGGCCACTCCAGACGAAGAACTGGCCGGGCACCTCAGGCATCAGGAAACGCGAGTACCAGTACTGCGGCGACAACAGCAGCATCAGAGCGCAGAACGCCGCCGCGACGGCGGCGCCACGGCTGACCGCGGCGAATTCCAGCATGGCCCACATGCTCAGCCCTGCGAAGACGGTGATCGCCCACTGCGCCCCGTCCGCACCGGCAAGCGTCGCCGCCACGGCGATCCACACTGCGATCAGGTGGTGAAAGGCGGGGAGCACTTCGTCAGTGTCCAGGCTGCGCAACACCAAGCTGCCGGGCAGGCGTAGATACGGCGGCGAGCCCCGGTCTGGGACGACACTCGGAAAGAGCAGGCGTTTCAGGTCGGCAGAGAGCAGCGGCAGTGTCGGGTCATGGATGATCAAGCTGCCGTGACGCGCGAGATGCACGCCACTGGCGAGATAGCCGGCCGAATCGGCGCCGGCGATGTGCGTATCGAACGGCGGCGCGACCGAAATGCACGTCGCGGCAAGCACGCCGATTCCGACAGCGTCGGCGAAGGCCGTACCGGGGCGGGCTGGCGTTGCGCCGCGCCATCCGCGCCGCCAGCGCCACGACGCCCTGCAGGACCAGCAGCAGGCACAAGCTGAACAGGCTGAGCTCTGCCAGGACGAAGCCGATCCACGAAGCGCATGCGACGCTCAGCAGGACCTCGCGAAACAGACGTGACCCGGCGCATCCGTCGTGCCCTGCGGCGCGCAGGAGAAAGCGGCCGGGCGCGTAGCCGAGCAGGTACAGGGCGACCGGAAGCAGAAGGAACCGCATCTCTCGTATCCGGGTGGCTTCTACTGAGAGAGCGGCCCGGCGTCAAACGGGCGTCTGGGCGGTGATAGTATTCATTTGACACTGGGGCGGGGGAGTGCGAGGTTCGGAGCTGTTTGGATATGACCTGGCGCAAGCTCATCATCCAAGTGCCGTGTTTCAATGAAGAGCAGCACCTGGCCGCTACGTTGCGGGATCTGCCACGTCGGCTCGACGGGGTTGACGAAGTGGCAGTGCTCGTCATCGATGACGGCTCGACGGATCGCACCTCGGAGATCGCCCGGCTCAACGGTGTGGACCACATCGTGCGGTTTCCCAACAACCGCGGCCTGGCGCGGGCGTTCCGGGCCGGTTTAGACGCCGCCTTGCGGTTGGGCGCCGACGTCATCGTCAACACAGACGGTGATAATCAGTACTGCGCGGGCGATATTCAGCGGCTGGTGCAGCCGGTCCTCGAAGGCAAGGTCGACATGGTGGTTGGCGACCGTGATCCGCGCAACGTCCTGCACTTCTCGCGCACCAAACGCTTGCTCCAACATTACGGCAGCTGGGTTGTGCGGACGCTTTCGGGCACCGAGATCCCGGACACGACGAGCGGGTTTCGTGCGCTCAGCCGGGAGGCGGCGTTGCGCCTGAACGTGATGTCCGACTTCACCTACACGCTCGAAACGATCATTCAGGCCGGCAAGAAGAAGCTGCCGGTTACCCACGTTGCGGTAGCCACCAACCCCGAGCGCCGCGGATCGAAGCTGTACAATGGCACCTGGAGCTATGTGAAGCACTCGGCCGCGACGATGCTGCGCATCTACGCGATCTACGAGCCGCTCAAGGTGTTTTCCTGCCTCGGTGGGGCGTTGATGTTTGCGGGCGCGGCGCTCGGGGTGCGCTTCCTGTACTTCTACTTCACGGGGTACGGCGCCGGACACCTGCAGTCCCTCATGCTCACGGTCTTGTTGATCATTATCGGGTTTCAGACCGTGCTGATCGGGCTGGTTGCGGACTTGATCGGCGGCAATCGGTCATTGATTGAGGATCTCCTCTTTCGGATACGGTGCATCGAGATCGGCGAGTCCGGCACGGATGTCGAGACCGTGATGCGGCCAGAGGGAGAGCTGCCGCGGGTCCAAGGAGGCCATTCGTGACCGCGCGCGGTCGCGCTGCGGCGCGGCCGCCGGCGCGTGTCTGCTTTTTCGGAACGTACGCCCGCGAATATACGGTGACGCGGTTGCTGGCGCTGGCGTGTCGATCGGCGGGTATCGAGGTGATCGAGTGCCACTGCCCGCTGTGGGAGGAGACGCCGCACAAGGACACAAGCTACTTCGGCTCTGCCTCGGCGCTGCGTTTGGCGGCTCGCTACCTGCGCACCGCCGCTTTCCTGGCGCGCGCGCGGCGCCGCATCGGCCCCGTACCGATGTACCTGGTCGGCTTCAACGGGCAGTTCGATTGCGTGTTGTTGCACCTGCTGATGCGGCTTCGGCGGGCGCCAGTCGTGTTCGCACCACTGGTGACATTGACGGACACGCTCATCGAGGATCGCGCGCTGTTCGGTCCGAGGTCCGTACGGGCCGCTGCTGTTCGCCTGGTGGACAGGCTCAGCTTAGCCGCGGCCACGCAGGTAGTCATCGACACGCAGGCGCATCGTCAGTATATCACCGAGACGTTCGGCGTCGCGCCAGAGCGGGTGTCGGCATGGTATCTCGGAGCCGATCCTGACGTCTTCCTCGCATCGCCCCCGGCAGCTGAGGCCCGACCGGTGCGCGTCCTGTTCTATGGTTCGTATCTCCCTCTCCATGGCGTGCGGACGGTGTTGGAAGCGGCCGTGCTGCTCAAGCAGGACCAGGGAGTGGAGTTCCTGCTGGCTGGGGATGGACCTGCGCGCGCCGCCAGCAATGCGTACGCGCACAACGCCGGCCTCGGGCAGGTCCGCTTTGCCGGCCGCGTGGCTTACAGGAGCTTGGGCGAGATGGTTGCGGCTGCCGATATCTGCCTCGGGATCTTTGGCACGACGCGCAAGACGCAGATGGTGATTCCGAACAAGGTGTACGAGGCGGCGACAGTTGGCCGGGCGGTGATCAGCGCTGACACGCCGGCCGTGCGCGAGGTGTTCACACACGGTGAGACGGCGTGGCTGTGTCCGGCTGGGAACCCGCAAGCGCTGGCAGAGGCCATCCGGCGTCTAGCCGGAGATGTGGCGCTCCGAACGCGTCTCGGAGCACAGGCCGCCCGCCTCATGCGTGAGCAGTTCTCACTGGCCACACGCGGCGAACGGCTCGCCGCGATCCTGGCCACCGCGATGGAGCGCGGATGAGCGCCCGGGTCGGCATCGTGGTGCTGAATTGGAACGGCGGAGCGCACACGATTGCGTGCGTGGATTCGGTGCGCGCCCAGGAGTACACGGAGCGCTTCATCGTACTGGTCGACAATTGCTCGGCACCGGAGGAGTGCACGCAGCTGCGGGCGCGCTATGGTGGGGATGCGCAAATCGAGATCCTGCAACTGCCGGAAAATCGCGGCTACGCTGGCGGCAATAATGCTGGGATCGCACGGGCATTGGCACAGGGGGCCGACTTGGTTCTGGTGGCGACGCAAGACGTCACGCTGCTGCCGGGGGCGCTCGCGGGGCTCGTCGAGACGGCGGCCGCGGAGCCGCACATCGGCATTGTCGGCCCGCAGGTGATCGATGCAGCAGGGGGGCGCGTCCTTTCGTGCGGCGAGCGCATCTCTGCGGCCACCCTGTGCGTGCCGCGGACACTGCTGCGCTACCGATATGCACGATCGCCCTATTACAAGGTGACCGGAGTCATGGGCTGCGCGCTGCTGTTGACGCGTTGCTGTGTGGAGGCAGTGGGCGCATTTGACGAGCAGTTCTTCGCGTATTACGAAGAGGTGGATCTCTGCCTGCGCGCTCGCAAGCAGGGATTCCGGATTGTGTGTACGCCGCGCGCGCTGGTAACACACCCCGGCATACGTGGCTTCCGCGCGGGCTTTACCGAGGTCAGTGCTGAGCTCAAGGCACGCAATCTGCCGCGCCTCATGTATCGCTGGGCCGGTCCGGCGGACTGGATTGTGCTGCTGCCGACGTATGCGGCGTTGCTTGCAACGAGCATCGTGCTGTATGCCGCGCGCGGGCGCATGGACATCGTGCGCGCCCTGATACGTGGGACGATCGCGGGACTTCGGCAGCGCCCGCTCGGTGCAATGGCAGGCGCGAGCTGACGACGTATGCGCATTGCGATCGGGGCAGTCCTTGGGACCCTCGGTGGTCCGGCGACCTACGCGCGGGAGCTGATTCATGCGTTGCGCGGTCTCGATGCAACGAACGAGTACATCATCATTACCGACAGGCCGGATTTACTGGACGTCCAGGGGCCGAACATGCGTTGCGTGCGTGCGCCCTTAGCCAATGCGTTCCTCCAGCCGTTGTGGGATCACGGTTGGGTGCCATATTTCGTGCGGCGGTACGGCGCTGACGTGTACCACGGTACGAAGGGGATGTTGCCCGTGTGGATGAGCTGCCCGGCGGTCGTGACGATTCACGACCTTGCCGTCTACCACCAACCGCAGACGTTTGCGCTGTTGCAACGCCTGCAGCAGCGCACCCATACGCCGCTGGCGGTGCGGCGGGCGGTGAAGGTGATTGCGGACAGCGAGCATGCACGCCAGGATGTGCTGCAGCGGTTTGGGCTGCGCCCGGAGCAGGTGGTGACGATTCCCCTGGCCGCCGCTCCGATATTCACTGCCCATCCAGGGGCGGAGGACGAACGCATTGCAAGCGAGCTGAATCTGCCGCCGCGCTACCTCTTGTACGCCGGCACGATTCAGCCACGTAAGAACGTCGAAGCCGTCGTCGCGGCGTTTGCCGCCATCGGCGATCGTGCCGGTGTGGATCTCGTCATAGCCGGGCGGGTCCGCCCTGGGTATCAGCCGCGGTTCCTGACACGTCCCCCGGCGGGTGTCCGCTATCTCGGGCCAGTCGTCGATGAGGTGTTGGCGGTGCTGTACCGCCGGGCGCTGGCGCTGTGCAGCCCCTCGAGTTTTGAAGGCTTTGGCTTGTCGCTGCTCGAAGCCATGGCCAGTGGTTGTTTGGTGATTGCCGCTGCTAACAGTGCCGTCGAAGAGCTCGTCCAGGACTGTGGCGTTCTGCTGCACGACGTGAGCCCGGACACGATCCGGCCTGCGCTGCAGCGGGCGATCAGCAGGGATCGCACGCTGGAGGGTCTGCGGGCACGGGCAGGCGAGCGCGCGGCGTGGTACTCGTGGCGCCAGACCGCGCAGCGAACGTTGGCTGTGTATCGGGAGGCAGTCGGTGATGCCCGTGCCGCCGCATGACAACGTGCCGAGCGTCGCGGTCATCGTGCTGAACTGGAACGGCACCGAAGATACCCTGGAGTGCCTGAGCAGCCTCGCAGCGCTGGATTATCCGCGCTGCGAGATCGTTGTCGTCGACAACGGGTCGTGCCCGTCGCCACGCCAGCGGATCACGGCGGCGTGGCCGTCCGTGACCTATCTCGAGACCGGGCTGAACCTCGGGTATGCCGGCGGCAATAATGTCGGAATACGATATGCGCTCGGACGTGGCCGGGATTACGTGTTCGTCCTCAACAATGATACGATCGTCGAGCGCGATGTACTGAGTCGGGTGGTGGCTGTGGCCGAAGCGGATCTGCGCATCGGCGTTCTTGGAATCAAGGTGATGTCATGGGAGCAGCCGGATCAAGTCTGGGTTGCCTATGGGCAGGTCACGTACCGCCAGGGGCTCGTGCGCCTCATCGGCTATCTCTCGCCCGATACGTTCAACGAGCAGAAGGACGTCGACTGGGTGCCAGGAACTGCGATGCTCTTGAGCCGGCGCGCGCTCGAAACGGTTGGTTTGTTCGACGAAGAGTTCTTCGCCTATCACGAAGATGTCGATTGGTGTACGGCGGCACGCAAGCAGGGATTTCGGGTGGTGTATGCCCCGGTGGCGCGTGTCTATCACAAAGGGCATCGCAGCTCCGGCGGGATGGGCCATGTGACCCTGCGACAGTACCTTGCCGGCCGCAACATGGTCCTCTATGTGCGCAAACATGCAACCCGGCGCCAAGCCGCTAAGTTCGTGGCGTTTCAACTGGCAACCTTGCCGTTCCAGTACCTGCGCCGCTTACTCACCGGGGAACAGGCGGGCGTGTCGTTGAAAGTTCGCGGCATGCTCGACGGGCTGCGCGGGCGACCTTTACCGCTGGTCGAGCTGGGGCTGCGGCCGGAGTCGCGATGAGTTTCCCGTACTACACGGTCGATACCGGTGTCGAAGCCAGTCAGATCTTCTGGAGTCATGACACGGTGGCCGACCACGTGGAGTTGTGCCGGTATGAAACGACGCTGCCCGTCTTCCTGCAGCACCTGCCGCGCGAGGAGCCCATTTTGGATGCCGGATGCGGCCTGGCGCGCTGGGTGGCCTACCTGCGGGAACGGGGTTACCGGGTTTTCGGCGTCGACTGCGCGCGCGCCGCACTGGTGCAAGCGCGGCGGTTTGCGCCGATGCCGTTATTTGCCGGTGATACGCTGCGGCTGCCCGTCAAAGATCAGTCGCTGGGTGGCATCATCTCCCTCGGTGTGGTCGAACATGTGCCCGACGGCCCGGCGCCATCGCTGCGGGAGTTGCGCCGCGTGCTCAAGCCCGGCGGAATCGCGCTCGTGTCGGTGCCCTACAACAATCCGTGGCGCCGTCTGCTCATCAACCATCTGCGCAGGCTGCGCGACTGGCAGAAGCGTCGCGCCGGTCTGCATTTGATCTTCGCCGAGTACCGGTTCAGTGCTCGTGAGCTCGGCGCGTATTTGCGCGAGGCCGGATTTGAGGTACTTTCGCTGCACGCCGACGATTTCCATCCGCCGTTGGCGAAGGGGCTGTGGGTGGATTCGTCCTCCTTCTTTGGCTACCGGAGCGGCTTGTTCGAGATGGTCCCGGGGCACAAACGCTGGGAATTGAACCGGCGCGGCAAAATTGTCCAGGGGGCCGCTAACCGCATCACGCCGTGGTTGATTGCCGGAGGCGTGCTGGCGGTGGCGCGGCGCACGTGAGTCATGCGCGTCGCTGCCGTCATCGTGAATTGGAATCAAGCGCAACTGACGCAGCAGTGTGTCGCGAGCGTGGTTACCGGGGAGCGCGCGCCGCTGTGGGTGATCGTCGTCGACAACGGCTCAGCATGCGACCCCGCGCCGTTGGTTCGTGAGGTGCACCGCGAGACCATCGTGTTGTACAACCCGCGCAACGTTGGCTTCGCGGCCGGCGCGAACATGGGCATTGAGCACGCACTGCGGTTGGGCGCCGATGCCGTGCTGGTCGTCAATAACGACGCCGTGGTAGCCGCGAACTGCATCGGGGAGTTGATGACAGCGCTCGAACGGGACGCGCGGTTCGCTGGCGTGGGAGCCAAGACGCTGACGCAAGAGCAGCCGCCGCGGATCCACACGGCCTACGGGATCCTGACTTACCATGGACAGTTGGTCCAACAGCGGGGGTGGTTCGAGCCCGATGTCGCGAAGTTCAGCGAGTTCGCGCTGGCGGATTACATTTCCGGGTGTGCGATGTTGCTGCGCGCTGCGGCGCTGCAGCGTGTCGGCCTGCTGGACCCGGAATTCTTCGCGTATCACGAGGATCTCGACTGGTGCATCCGGGCGCGCCGGGTCGGTTACCGGGTCGCCTACGTGCCCAGTGCCCTGGTGTATCATCGCATGCACGCCTCGACCGGTGGCGGGGGCTACTTGAGTCCGATTACCTATTTGTCTGCCCGGAACAGCATCTTGTTCGTCCGGAAGAACGCCACGCGCGGTGAGCAGCTCAAGTTTGCCTTCTATCTGTGCGGCAATCTGGCCAAAGAAGCGGTGTTCCGGTATCGGCGCCGGGAGCTTGCGGGCTTCAAGTGGCGTCTGCGCGGCCTGCGTGACGGACTGCTGCGGCGGCCGGTGCCGCTACGTGAGCTCGGACTGGACGGTGTAGCGGGTGCTCGATGACTGATGTTGGCGCGGCGACGGCCGGGGAGCCGTCAGAGGCGCCGCGGGATCACATTCTGGGAACCGCGGCTGCGGCGCCCCACGTCGCTATCGTCATCCTGGTGTGGAACGGGAAGGACGATGCCCTTCGCTGTCTGTCGACACTGCCGCGCATTCGCTATCCGAACTGGAGTGCTACCGTCGTGGATAACGCCTCAACGGATGGCAGCGTCGAGGCGATTCGAAGGGAGTACCCGAAGCAGCGTATTCTCGTCACGGAAGAGAATCTCGGCTTCTGTGGCGGCAACAACCGCGGCATCGCGGATGCGCTGGCCCGCGGGGCGGATTACGTGTTGCTGCTCAATAACGACACGGAGCTCCACCCCGATTTGCTGAACGCGCTGGTCAGTGTCGCGCGCACCGACCCGGCCATCGGCGTCGTGGGTGCGAAGAACATCCTGATGGATGATCATCGGTGTATCTGGGCTGCGTACGGCGTGCTTCGTTATGATCGGGATTTGGTCCGCATGATGGGCGTCAGCCAACCGGATGCCCCGGAATACTCGTGCATCAAGGATGTCGATGCGGTGATCGGCAACAGCATGCTGATGAGTCGCGCCGCGCTCGAGACGATTGGCGGTTTCGATGAACGCTTCTTCGCGTATCACGAGGACGTGGACTGGTGTCAGCGGGCACGCGAAGCTGGGTTTCGAGTCGTCTACAACGGGCACGCCATCATTTACCACAGGGGGCTCGCCACCTCGCGCCCCAGCGCGAAGACGCCCTGCCCGGTCCTCTACTTTCTCGGGCGGAACAGCCTGCTGTTTGCGCGCAAGCATGCGTCGCCGTGGCAGCTCTGCAAATTCATCATACTGTTCTTCCTGGGGCTGGCGAGTTCGGTGATAACCGGCATCTGGCGCGGCCAGCCGATAAAGGCCGAGCTGTGGCTGTTGCGCGGCTTTGCCGATGGAGTGCTCGGGCGCCTGCCGCTGCACGATCTCGGGTTACGGTAGGGGCAACCGTCGGGGCGCACGGTGAGCTACAAGCTCTATCTTCTGGGCTCGCTGGACGCCCTCGAATGGAGCCAGGCCGTGTGGCGCCTCGAAGGACGAACCGTCCCCGTCCTCGAGTGCCCACAGGAACTGCTGCATGAGGCGTTGTTGTGTCATTTGCCGAAGCAGGGTGTCATTGTGGACGCGGGCTGTGGAACAGGGAAATGGCTCATTCACCTGCAACGCTTGGGCTACCGCGTGATCGGAATCGAGCTGAGCCACGAGGCGAGTGTGATCGTCAAGGAGAACCAGGGCGATGCTTGCATCCTGGAGGCGGACGTGCGGGATGCACCGTTGCGTTCGCAGTCGGTCGATGCGGTCCTTTCCCTGGGTGTGGTAGAGCACAGTGAGGATGGCCCACTCGCGGCGCTGCGGGAGGCGCGGCGCATTCTGAAGCCGAACGGTTTACTGGTGCTGGTCGTTCCATACAACAATCTTCTGCGTCGCGCAGTCAGCAACCACCTTCTGACCTACGTCACTTGGCGCAGGAGAAGGCTGCATGCCGAGCTGCGGTTTGCCGAATATCGCTTCAGCGCACGGGAGGTAAGGTCCTTCCTCAAATGCGCCGGTTTTGAAACCGTCGCCGTCTATCCCAACGATCTGCTGGCGCCGAAAAATATGGGGATATGGGTCGATTACCACAATCTCATCCTTGATCCATTCTCGCCACGTCGGATTGCGCTCTTTACGCTGCCGCGCCTTGCCGGAAAACTGGCGGCGTGGGCGATGCGCTGGTGTCCCTGGTTGGTGTGTGGAGAAATCACGTTTGTGACCCGTAGAATCGGGAATGGAAAACCGGAAATGGAGAATGGAGAATGCAAAATGGAGAACGGACAATGAACACGGTCAATTCTCCACTTACCGTTTTCCGTTTTCCATCCTCCATCCTCCATTCGGTGGTGGTGGAGAAGCGGGGAGCGCCGGTGTGACGACCCCTCGCCGCCTGCTTTCCAACACGGCCGTTGTGGTCATCGGGACCACGCTGCAGCGAGCGCTGGCGTTTGCAACCACGATGCTCTTGGCCCGTGGTTTGGGCACGGAGCGGTTTGGCGTGTACGCCTTCGTCGGTGCCTACATGTTCACCCTGAGTTTCCTTGCCGACATGGGCTCAGAGCGCGTCACTGCGCGTGAGGTGGCACGCCAGCCTGAGCGCGCCGGCGAACTGCTGGGCACGGCGTTCATGCTCCGTGCGACCCTGTCGGTGTTGACGGCAGTGCTGGCGATAGCGGTGGCTTGGTTGTTGCGGTTCCCGTCGGTGACGTGGTGGTGCATCGTGCTTGCCGCCGCCGCTATGCCCCTTTCCGTGGAGGCCCTGGTGCGCAGTTTCTTTCAGGCGCGCTTTGCGATGCACTACACGTATGTGCTCAGCCTGCCGGGGAGCGTGGCGTTTCTCATTCTGGCGGCGGTGATCCTGCGGTTGGGTGGCGGTTTGCCGCTGATTTTCGGCGCGGCGCTGGCGAGTGGCCTCTTCACCTTCATCGTGATGCTGTGGTTTGCCTTGCCCAAGATGCAGGTCGTGTGGCGGGTGGACATGCAGCTGCTGCGTTACCTCTGGCGGGAATCATGGGAGCTTGGGGTGGTCGCCCTCATTTTTCTCGTGACGCTACGCCTCGATCAGCTGTTGCTCTTTTGGCTTCGCGGTTCCAATGAGCTGGCGCAGTATGTCGTGGCCGTGAAGACCACGGAAGCGTTGAACCTGATCCCCGAATCGATCATGGTCACCGTGTTCCCGTTGTTGGCGGCAACGGAGTTTTCCGCCCGGAGCGCTTTCATCGCATCTATAGGCTCACCGTCCGCTATCTGATCGTGGTGGTTCTGCCGCTGGCGCTGATCATTACGCTGGAGCGTGATTTCATCATCCACATGTTGTTCGGCGCCGGATACGCGTCGGGTACGGCGGCACTCGCGATTCTGGCGTGGTGCATGTTGTTCTCCTACACGGGTGCTATTTTCTTGGGGTTGATGGTGGTGCAAAGCCAGCAACGTGTTATCGTGTTGGTGGGCCTTCTTTCGCTGACGGTCAATCTGACATTGAATCTCCTGTGGATTCCACGCTGGGGAGCCGCCGGTGCAGCAGCGGCCAACCTGGTAAGTAACGCAACCGGTTTCGGTATGTTTTGTATCGTTCGGCGAACGAGGGGAATCATGGCGGTGTGTTGGGAGGAAGCGATGCGGCCCGTGGCTGCGCTGGGAATTGTGGTGGTCCTGATTGGGCTATTGCCCTTCAGGGCGGGTGCCCTTGCGGCGGTCCCAGTCTATGCGGTGATGGTATTGTTGATCGGCGCGGTGGATCGACAGGACTGGGCGTTGGCTCGGGGGCTCTGGGAGGCTTGGCGGAACGGCACGTGATAGCGGGCAGGGAGCGGCCGGCCGAGCATTGCGCGGATCCGAGGATCAGGTGAGCATTGTGCAAACCGCGGCGTTTGGTTACGATCCCATCGTGCCCTTAGAACGACGCAACTTGCGAAAGTTGCTGAACTACTACCTGGTGAGAGCCGAGATGCGGCTCGGCCGGAAGCGGTTGCTGTCCTATCCCTACGAGCTGTGTATCGATGTGAGTAACAAATGTAACCTCCACTGCCCGTATTGCCCGACAGGGCGGGGCGAGCAAGGAGGGCGGGGGCGGGGGAACATCTCGTACGAGCTGTTCAAGAACATTCTCGATGAGCTGGCGCCGTACGCCTACACACTGGAGCTGTTCAACTGGGGCGAGGCGTTTTTCAACCGTGAGCTTGCAGAATTGATCGGCTACGCGACCGCGAAGGGGGTGCGCACGCTCGTATGCAGCAGCCTGAGCTTTCCGATTTCTGGTGACTACATGCATTCAGTCGTGCGCGCCGGACTCAGCTGCCTGGGCGCTGCGATCGACGGTGCGGATCAAGAGGTCTACGAGACCTACCGGCGCGGCGGGAACTTCGACCTCGCGGTCCGGAATCTGCGTGGTTGGGTGACGACCAAACGCGCCCTGGGTTCCGCCACGCCGCACATTTGCTGGCAGTATCTCGTATTTGCGCACAACGAACACCAGATCGAGGCGGCGCGCCGCCTGGCGACCGACATCGGCGTCGATGATTTCGCCGTCAGGGGCGGTCTGTACGACGATCCGCAGTGGGCACCCAAAGGGAGGTACGAGTTCCCCTACCTGGACAGCCACCCCAACCGTTGCACTTGGCTGTGGAAGAAAGCGGTCTTCCACTGGGATGGTGGCTTCGCTTCCTGCTGCAGAGGTTTCAACAAGCACGACGATTTCGACACGTTTCGACCTGGGCAGTTTCGCCGCATGTGGAACAACGAGCAGTTCGTCGCCGCGCGCCGCATCTGGACCGATCGGGAGTCGCCGCTACCGAAGGAACATTTTTGCGCCGGCTGCGACAAGGTGCGCCAATACCGTGGTGTGCCGCTGCAGTCGACGATGCGCTCTCCGTTGACGATCGAGCCGGTCCGGGCAGCGTCGGGCGCGGTCAGCGGAAGGCAACAACCAATGACGGCCGGTTGAGGGCTCCGAATGGCACGGGTGGCGTTGATCAAGCTCTTCAGCGGTCTCAACCTGGGTGTTTCGCAGCTTTCGGGCGAGTTGCAGCGTGCCGGTCACGGATCGTTGATCATCTACTTCAAGGACTTCGTCGTTGCCCCGAAAAAGGAGGCCCACCGCTACGAGGTCAGTGCTTACGCTGGCGTCAACGTGCGCGCGCGTGCGAAGGAGTACGTCTGGAATTGCTACAGGCCATTCTCCGGCCGTGAGTACGAGCTGCTGATCGGCACACTCCGAGAGTTCAAGCCCGATCTCATCGGCTTCAGCCTGACCTCGCTGCCGCTGAAGGCGGCTGCCGAGGTGACGGCGAAGCTGAAGCGGCACCTGGACGTCCCCGTCCTCTGGGGCGGTTCTGGTCCGACGCTCGAGCCCGAGCGTTGCTTGCAATCGGCCGATATGGTCTGCGTCGGAGAGGGGGAGAAGGCCATTGTCGAGTTGGCGGACCGTATCGCTCGCGGCGCACAGCTCACGACCGTTCAGAACATCTGGGTGAAGACCGACGGCGAGCTTCTCAAGAATCCGAGTGCCCCACTGGCCGACCTCGACGAGATTGCCGTTCCGGACTTCGAGCCGTCCCGGACGGTGTACATCAACGACGACGCAATTCGATACAACGTCTATCCACCGAATCTCGGCGCCGAGTACGCGATCATGACGATGCGCGGGTGTCCGTTCTCGTGCTCCTTCTGCGTTGAAAGCGTGTACCAGGACATGTTCGGCAAGAAGAACAGTCTCCGCCGACGCTCCGTCGACCTGGTCATCAAAGAGCTCGTGGACGCAAAACGCAGGCTCAACATTCAGTCGGTGATGTTTTACGATGATGTGTTCACGATCCACCCTCGCTGGCTGCGGGAGTTCGCGCCGCGCTACAAGCACGAGGTGGGCCTGCCGTTTTGGTGTTACACCTACCCGACGACGACGCGTGCGGAAGACCTGCTCTTGCTCAAAGACGCCGGGTTGGCCTCGATCACCATGGGCATCCAGTCGGGCAGCGAGGAGATCCTCAGAGAGAACTTCAACCGGCCGGTGAGCCACCAGAAGGCTATGGAAGCGGCGCAACTGATCATCGACAGTGGAATTGAGGGCTTCTTCGACCTCATCACTCGCGTCCAGTTCGAGACCGAAAAGCACTGCCGGGAGACGTTCGAGTTTCTCTGTGATTTCCCGCGGCGAATGAAATCTATCTGTTTCGGGAACATGACCTTGTTCCCGGGCTACGGCTACACGCGGCAAGTGGAGGCGCAGCAGCGCGCCGTGACGCTGAGCGACGGTGATTATGCGTACTATCACAAGCTCTATCTCCTCACGCGCAGCCGGTTGCCCCGCGCGCTGGTCAGGGCGATCGGCAAGGCCGCCTTCTTCCGCCGGCACCCGTGGCTGATCGACACCTTCTTGCCGAGGCGGCTGCCGGTATTCTTCCTCGTCGGCAGCGGCGACGAACGCGTGAAGAGGTGGCCGAGCTTGGCTAGGCTGAGGTGGTCCAAGCCAGGACTCCCCGCTATGAAGGCCCAGACACATCCTCGGTAGTCGTGCCGGCCAGTTTGAGGGGCAGCGTGACGGCCGGTTGTGGAGGATGCGTGGCGAACGTCAATGGGAAACAGCCGTCGCGTTACCGCGCAGACGCGAGGTGGGTGGCGCCGGAACGTTGGCGCCGTTGCCGCGCCCAGCTGGCTTGGGGCGGGTTGCGAGCATTGCTGCCAGCGATCCCGGTCGCGTTGTCGGTGCTGGTGTACGGGCCGATCCTGGAGAATTATTTCCTAGCGGATGATTTCCTCCATCTCTACGATATGACCAACAACGGCGTTGCGCAGTTTCTCGTCACGCCGCATGGTGGCCATGTGTACATCCTGCGTAACATAGTATTCTACGCTTGCTATCGCGTCTTTGGGTTCGCTCCTCAGGGCTACTTCGTCGTAGCGTTGTTGACCCACCTGGCCAACGTCTGCCTGCTTTTCGTGGTGATCCGCCGCATGACGGGGGACGCGCCTCTGGCGAACATCGGCGCAGCGCTGTGGGGAGTGCTGTCAACTAACGAGGGGGCACTGGGCTGGTACTCTGCCTACGGGCACGTGCTGGTCGCCACCATTGGCCTCTGGCTGCTGCAGGATCTATTGCGGGTGGCGGAGAGCCGAGGGCCGGTCTCGTACGCGCGGCTGGGGGTGTGGTACGCGTTGCTTCTGGCAGGAATGACGTGCTTTGGCGTGGGCATTGCTGTCGCGATGACCTTCTGTGGTGTAGCGTGGGTACTTCTGGCCGATTCCTCAGAGCGCACGAAGGTGACCACCGTGTTGGCCTCGCTGACGATCTGTGTCCCGGTGATCTATGTCGGATTGTATCACCTTTACGGCGTGATCTCCGGAGCGGGGAGCGCGGAGCCCAGTGGGTTTTTCAGGCTGGCCCTCAATTGGCGGCTGAACGCAGAGATGCTCGGTGACTTGCTGGCGTACGGGGCGAGCAGTGTCGTCATTCTACACCGATGTGGCTCGCAGGGCGGATTGCTGCTGAATTATGCGCTTCTGGCGGCAGGCGTTGTTGGGGTGGCGGCGCTTTTGGCCTGCAGACCAGGTCGCATCCGGCGCACTCTGGTGGCGCTGGGCCTGTTGCTCGGCGCCACGTATGGCCTCATCGCGGTTGGGCGTGCGCTGCTCACCGTCATATGGATTCACCACACTGTAGCTTGGTCGGCGGCACAGTGGCGCTATCATTACTTCGGGCCGGCGCTCATCACCGCCATCCTCTGTGTGTTATTGAGCGAGCTCAGCGGGCTCATATTCCGATCGAGGCTTCGGCGGGTTGCCCCGGTTGCTGGCCTGTGCGTGGTGTTGGTGGTGCACGTTGTGCGGCACCCGGCGATTGATCATCACACAGAGGTCCGCGCGGAAACACAGGCGGTGCTCGATACCGTCGACTCCCTCGCCGGACAGGTCCCGGAGGGCGCCGACGTATGCATCCGGAACCGGCACTTCAAAGGGGTCGGACCCCTGGTGGCTCCAACCTCCTTTCCTGGGTGGGCGGCGGTGTTTGCCATTACGCATCCGCTGAACACGGTCCGCGGCCGAACGGTACATTTCATTGAGGCAGACCCGCAAGTGCTGCTTGCGGCACGCGCTCACCCAGAGAAGCGGATCGCGGGCCTTCTCGTATCAACGGACCGGCTGCCGCCCGGTTGTCGAGTGTTTTGAACAAAGGCTAGCCCGTGGCCTCAAGCTCTCTCACGCTGCGTGCCGCCATCCTTGGGTGGGTGATGCTCGGGGGGCTGTGCTCTTGCACAGACAGCCGCCCCAATATCTTGGTGATCACCGCAGAGTCGTTACGCCCTGACTTTCTCTCCTGTTACAGCAGCGCGCACCGCCCCACACCGCATATCGATGCCCTGGCTGATGCGGGCGTGCTGTTCACGCAAGCAGTGTGTAACGCTCCCTGGCCCCGTGCATCGATGGCCTCGGTAATGACCGGGCAGAATCCACCGACCCACGGTCTCTACTCTCCGTATCAACGCCTGCCGGAGAACGCTACGACCATGGCAAAGGTCTTTCGGGCGGCCGGGTACCAGACGGGGGCGGTGGTCGGGGCCTTCGATCTCGACGAGATTTTCCAGCTCGATCACGGCTTCGAGACGTATGACGACCGATTCGATGCCGCGGACCTGAGCTTTACGCAACGGCCGCTGCATGTGGCCAGTGTCTTCTACGGTAATCCAGTAGACGACCGATCGTTTCGCCGCCGCAAGTTGCGCACCGACAGCGTCCGCGGCGATCAGGAAGCGACCGATGCTGCAATCGGGCAGTTGCATCGTCTGCGGAGCGCGCCGTTCTTTCTGTGGGTGCATTATGCCGGAACCCGTCAACGCTGGTCTTCGGCTGCGGCGCCGAGCGAGATGATGTTGCTGTATCAACCGAGCGTATCGCAGCTGGACGTAGAGGTGGGCCGGCTCTTGGGCGCACTGGCGGCGCGTGGTTTCGAGCGCAACACCATCGTCATCTTTCACGCCGATGAAGGGCTGCGCCTGCTTGAGCATCGCCAATTCGGAAAAGGGGAGACGCTGTACGAGGCGGACCTGCGCGTACCGCTGCTGATGCGGTGGCCGAACGGGCTGCCCGCGGGTCGGCGGGTCAATGCTCTCGTGCGGCTGATCGATCTGTTTCCCACCATCGCCGCGCTGGCGCGTCTCACGCCGCCGGCGGCACTTGAAGGACGCAGCCTGCTGCCGCTGATTAGCGGCGCGCAGGTTGCTGTCGCAGACCAGGTGTACTGCGAGACCTTCCTGTCGGCGACGATCGAGGCCAGCCAAATGGTGCAGGATGCCGACGGGAGGCGGTTGCTCCTCGGCTTTGTGCGCCGGGGCATCCGCACGGCGCGCTGGAAGTACGTGCGCAACGACCCGCGGCGGTTGATTGATCTGCCCTCAGCGGAGATCCCTCCAGCGCTGCAAGAGGCGCTGCGCACGGAGGAGCTGTACGACCTCGCCGACGATCCTGATGAGATCCACAACCGGGTGACTGCGGAGCCCGCGGTGGCCGCGCAGTTGCGGGCGCAGCTCGCGCGCTACACTTCGACGCGATCGGACACTGAAGAAAAAAAGGGGACACCGGAATAGGCGCCCCCTTTTCGTGCCGACCCTCCCTGCACGCGAATCAGTGACCGGATGCAATGAGGTTAGCGACCGTGAAGAAGTCCTCGCTGCCCCCGGCCTTGTCGCCTTGGTT
This sequence comes from uncultured delta proteobacterium, assembly GCA_963729835.1. Taxonomy (GTDB): domain Bacteria; phylum Desulfobacterota; class Binatia; order HRBIN30; family HRBIN30; genus CAVSQF01. Next base: position 57,290 of record CAVSQF010000046.1, read on the forward strand.
GAAGTACCAACCTTCCTCGCCGGGGTACTTCGCGCTCGGCAGCGCTGCCTTGGTAGCATGGTTCAGTTGCATGTCGACCATGGTGATGCTGACCTCATACGGCATCTCGTCAGGATATTCGATCCCGTATGACGGCGTTGCGCGCTTCCTAAAGGCCCACTGATTCACCCACACTTTCCACAGCTGGAGCGAGCGGTCAAAGATGTCGCTGTAGGCGACCAGATAGGTTTCCTTGTCGACGAAGAGGAGGCGCTTGCCGTACGCGTACTGCGGGAACTTCGGCGTTCCCTCGACAACGTAGACATGGCGCTTCTCCCAATTGTCGCAGAAGATGAAGTCGCCGCCACCGTCACAGTACTTCACGGGAAATGCTTCGGCGTGGAAGGAAGCAAGGATTTCTTTGTCGCCGAGGTACTTCCAGTCGAACCACGGGATCTGTCCCGCATAGCCGCCGTAACTGTCGGCGTCGGTATCCTGTCCGAAGAGGGCATCGGACCGCTGCGCGCTCGAGAGGCGACGGACACGACGCAGCGAGGGGAGGTAGAGCCAGGTATCATCCTGCTTGTCCGGGCTCAGATAGCGAATTCCGGTTTCGCCAACACCTTTGAGATCGCAGGGCTCGAGAATCGGGTGCATGGAACTCTTGCCGCGAACCTGATCGGGGTTGGGTCGCTCAGGTTTCGGATCGACATACAGGCGCGCGGTGTACGACAACGTGCGCAGGTGATCGAGCAGAAAGTGGCGGTCCACGTTCATCGGGTTTCCATCCGTTATCGGGCCGGTATCCGCATCGAAGTTCCGCGTGTCAACGTCATCGGTGAGGTAGGGCTTGTACTCATAGTTCCACATGATCTTCTGCGCGATCTGCGGGTCGTTCGGATCGATATTCGGAAACGGCATGCCCGCGACGTGTCCGAGCAGCGACCGGCCATCGGGCGCGAGCTTCGTCTGGCCGCCGTATTTCTCCGTGGCTTCACGATACGCCTTGTTCCATTCGATCTTCTTGTACGGAACGATCTTCATAGTCATGCCGTGCTTGACGCACCACTCGACGCCCGGTGACACGAGATCCTTTATCTTCTCGATGTTCGCTTTCGTGATGACGTCGCCCGGCTGAACGTCGGCGCGAACGGCGCCGCCAAGTACAATCCCCGCGGCGGTACCCGCCAAGGTGAGCAAAACTCGTCTGACCAATTTCCTCATTAACTCCTCCTGAGGGGGTGGGTTTCCTCGCGACGCGCTCGCCACGAAGTGTTCAACGCAACGGGATCCCTCAAACCCGTGCATCCTTCTCATCCGCGCGGTGGAAGGCAGCGCTTGTACCATCAGGGGTACTGATCCTAACAGGAAAGTACCCCCCTGGGGATACCAATTCGACGGCCAGCATTCCTTATGGCAGGTTCGACTGGCTTAGCGGCGTGAGGACATGGAGCTCGACGCGCCGGTTTTCTGCCCGTCCGTTTTCGGTGGTGTTGTCGGCGACCGGCCGGGATCTGCCGTAGCCTATGACGCCCATCCGCGAGGGGGCGACGCCGCGATTGACCAAGTACCTGAAAACAGCCTCAGCGCGCCGCACCGACAGCTTCTCGTTGTACTCGTCCGTGCCGATGTAGTCGGTGTGACCTTCAACGGAGACCCGCACATTCGGATTCTGCTTCAGCACCGCCGCGGCCTCGTCGAGGATCGGACGCGAGTCGGCACGGATTGCGCTTTGGTCGAAATCGAAGTTCACACCGCGCAGGACGATGCGCCGGCTGGTGGGCGGGGGCAGCGGAGGTGACGGCGGCGGTGGTGGCGGCGCTGCGGCCCCTTCCTCTTTGTCAAAGAGATAATGGCCGGCCAAGCCACACACGGCTGCGCCGATCGCACCGCCGACGAGCGCCCCTTCCCAGTAATTTGCGGAATCCTTTTCCCGGAATGTGGTGACGTTGCCCATCGAGTCGGTGATCTCGCGCTCGCTCGTCCCGCGCCGCGCTTCCTGTATGCCGACGCCGGCGCCGGCGCCCACAGCGGCGCACACGGCCGCGGGGATGTAGGTTCCCTTCCCCCAAGGCTTGCGCACAAAGCGTTGGCCAAACTCACAGCCGCTGAGCGGCACGGCGGCGATCAGTGTAAGGACCACAAACCTACGTGCATTCATAGGAAACCTTTCATGGCGCTCGAGCTTGCCCGCAGCACGGCGAGGACCTGATCGGGCGCCGGCTCACCGACCTGCAGCATACGGGCCTCCTCCCATCGCGACGCGTCTTGTATTCCGCCGCCGGGGCTCCCGTCAAGCAGAATGCGCCGATACCGGGGCGTCAGCGCGCCACCGCTCTCCGCCCCCAGTCGTTCGAGGCTGTCCATGGGTCACATTTCCCCATGGAGGCGGGCGAAATGCAACCGTTAACCGGTGTGGCTACTTGGCGCGGGACAGATACTCGCCCGATTCGGTATCGACACGAATGATATCGCCGATGCCGACGAAGCCGGGGACCTGCACGATGGCGCCGGTTTCTACCGTTGCCGGTTTGAGTACGTTGGTGACGGTGGCGCCCCGCAAGCTCGGCTCGGTGTGTGTGACCTTGAGGTCCACCATCTTTGGCAGCGACACGCCCATCGGCTTACCTTCGTAGAACTCGACTTGGACGTGGAGATTCGCAGTGAGGAAGCTTACCGCGTCACCGAGCGCCTCGGCATCCAGCACGATCTGCTCGTAGTTCTCCGTGTTCATGAAATGGTATTCGTCACCGGACTGGTAGAGGAACTCCATTTCATGCTGCTCGAAGGTCACACGGTCCACCTTATCTTCCGAGCGGAAGCGGTTTTCGAGTTGCGTGCCGGAGCGCAGGTTGCGCATTTTCGTCTGTACCATGCCGCGCCAGTTTCCCGGGGTGACATGGACGACATTCATCACACGAAACAGGTCGTTCTGGTGCTTGACGATCATACCGGCGCGCAGCTGGGTTGCAGGGATCAGCATCGTTCGCAGTAACTCCTCGGCTGGTGGAATGTAACCGCGCTTTTCGTAGCATCGGCGCGCTGGAGCCGCAACGGCTCCACCCAATTGCCATTGGCGATCACTTGCGCGCCAGCGTCTCTTGATTCAGGGATAAGCACCAGCCATAATGGACTCGTAAGATCCACAATGAGCAGGGGAGAACGGGGGAGGAAAATGCGACCCACCGATGCCGATTTTCGCGCCGCGCTCAGCGGACACGCGCAGCGCACCGAGCGCTATCGCCGCGGCCAGATGACCGCCAGTGAATTCCGGCCCATCCGCCTCGGCTATGGGCTCTACTACCAACTCGATCACACGAGTCACATGCAGCGCATCAAGCTGCCGGGCGGGTTGCTGACCGCCGCGCAGGCGGACGAGATCGCGGCCCTTGCTGAGGACTACGGGCACGGCGTCATCCACGTCACCACGCGCCAGGATGTGCAGCTGCACTGGGTCGACCTGGCCGATGTGATGGACATGTACGAGCGCCTGCACGCCGTTGGCGTCACCACCCGCGGCGCGTGTGCCGACAGTGTCCGAAACATCACTGGCTGTATTCATGCCGGGCTGTGGGCGGGAGAGCCGTTCGATGTCACCCCCTACCTGCTGGCAACGCACGAGTACTTCCTCTTTCATCCGCTCAACATGACGCTGCCGCGGAAGTTCAAGATTGCCTTCTCGGGCTGCGCGGTGGATTGCGCGCAGGGGCCGGTGAACGACATCGGCTACTTTGCCCGTGTGCGGGAGGGGCGCCGGGGGTTTGCGGTGCACGCCGGCGGCGGTTTGGGCTCGCAACCGTTTCTGGGGCGTCCGATCCGCGACTTCATCGACGCCGAGGACACGCTCATCATGGCCGAAGCCGTGGTGCGGCTGCAGCATCGCAGCGGCGAGCGCAAGAACCGCAAGAGAGCACGCATGAAGTATTTATTCCAGCGTCTGGGCGCCGAGCGGTTCATTGCCGAGCTGGAGCGACTCTACGCGCAAGTCGAGGCGCAGCTCGGTGCGACGTTGCGTGCGGAGCTGCGGGAAGTTGTTGAGGGGTATCAGCCGGCGGCGCCGGCGCTCCCACCGTCCGCACTTGCCGGCGGTGAGGACCGGGCATTTGCTCATTGGGTGCGGACGAACACTTTCGAACAGGCGCAGCCCGGGTATTACGGCGCCACCGTCCAGTTGCCGTTGGGCGACATCACCAGTTCACAGCTGCGGGCGGTCGGAGCGCTGGCCCGCGAGTTCGGGTGCGGCGCATTGCGCGCGACGAACGATCAGAACCTCATGCTGCCCTGGATTCCCGGCGGGCGGCTTGAAGATCTTTATCGGCGTTTGCGGACCATCAAGCTTGCGGCAGCGGACGCTTTGCACATCACCGACGTGGCGTCCTGCCCTGGTGCCGACTTCTGCAGCTTGGCGGTGAGCCGTTCTATGGGCGTGGCGGCGGCGATTCGCGAGCATTTGCTTGCGGCCAACGGGCAGGTTGAAGACCTCGGCGTGTTCCGCATCCGAATCAGCGGCTGCCCGAACTCGTGCGGGCAGCACCACGTGGGAGACATCGGCCTGACGGGATTGTCGCTCAAAGGGGAAGACGGTCAGAGCCATCCGCATTACTCCATTATGGTTGGCGGGCGAGTTGGCGAGCGCGAGGCCGAAATCGGGCAGCGGTTGCCGGGACGTTTTCCGGAGGAGGAGGTGCCGAGAGTGGTGGCGGCGCTGGCCGAGCACTACCGTTGCGAGCGCCGCCGGGGAGAACGTTTCGGCGATTTCGTTCGGCGGGTAGGGCTGGATCAGCTGACCGACGTGGCGCGCAACGCCGGGTTCGAGCCCGCGGATACCGAGCTGCTGGAAGCCATTGACGAGTGACCGGCTGACGCAGGTTGGCGCGGTGCTGAGGCTATCGTACGGTGCGCCGCGTCATGATAAGTACAGGCCACGTCCACAATGGCACCAGCGAAACGACCCACGGTAGAGGACGCGCCGAGCGGGCACGTGGCGCAGCCCGAGTTCGCCGTGGAGGAGAGCACCGGCAGCGGTGACAAATTCTATCGCGGCACGATCTGTAAGTTGCAGCGCAATGCGCAACGGGGCAGCATCCGGAGCGGCAGCGGCCGCGAGATCCCGTTCGTGTTTCAGTACGTGACCATGCTCGGCCCGCACCGTCGGTTCGAGGACCTGGTCGAGGCCATGGAGGTTGGGTACGACGTGAGCTGGACGTCAAGAGGGCTGCGGGTCAGCGTGATTCGCATTCCCGATTGATGCACGGTCGGCACTCGAAAGTGGGCGGTCCGTTGTCCGTGCCGGGCTCTCAGCCTGCAGCTGTCGATTCTCGACTGTCATGCAATGCCCGCTGCCGGTACGAATGAATCAGCCCCGCCGCGGCGCAGAAGAGGCCGGCGAGAATCAACATGCGCCCACCGCTGCGGACGACTCTATAGAAGTCGAGCCGCGTGCCGGCCAGCATCTGGGCATCGTTGCCGCGCTGCAAGGGCTGCAGCAGCGTGGCGGTGGTGTGCGCGTTGAGCTCAGGGAAGTCGGCAAACTGCTGCGCTGGAGCTGGCAGCCTGCCGGCCGCCAAGAGCTGCTCGTACTCGACGCACTTGTCGCGCCCGGCATACCAGTTGCCTAAGCCGAGGAGGACGAGAAACAGACCGACCGGGAAGAACGGGTTGCGCCACAGCGCCATTGCCTGTCTGCTACCATGCGAGTGCCGGCGCGGCAAGGTCGGCGCTGGTGTCGGCGAAGAGTGAGATCCGGCCATACGCCATAGGCGATACGCGACACGCCATTCTGCAGCACGCTCCCTTCCGTTGCGCCGCCTGGGGCGGTAGATTATGTCGATGCAAACCGCATCTTCGATGGCTGCCTGCCACAACCAAGGCGGGGTTTGTGGGCAAAGGTCCGGCGCAGGCGCCGTTGGGGCAATCCGGAGACTGGATCGATGAGCGCTGTCGAAATGGTGAAGCGCATGCTGGCGGGTGATCGGCGGGCACTCGCCAAGCTCATGACGCTGGTCGAGAATCGCCATGCGGACACGGCGGTGGTGATGAGTTTGATCCATGATCGCTGCGGTCGAGCGTATACCCTGGGTATCACCGGCCCGCCCGGCGCGGGAAAATCGACACTGGTGGATCGACTCGTCGGCAAGCTCCGCGAACGAGGGCGCAGCGTCGGTATCGTCGCCATCGATCCCTCGAGCCCCTTTTCGGGTGGTGCCGTCCTCGGGGATCGCATTCGCATGCAGAGCCACTACCTTGACGAGCAGGTGTTCATCCGCAGCCTCAGCACACGCGGCAGCCACGGCGGGCTGGCGCGCGCCACCCGCAACATGGCGCAACTCCTGGATGCGTTCGGGAAGGATTTCGTTTTGGTGGAAACCGTCGGCGTGGGGCAGACGGAACTCGATGTCATGGGGATCGCCGACACGACCGTTGTCGTCTTGGTGCCGGAGGCCGGCGACACCATCCAAACCATGAAGGCCGGCCTGCTGGAGATTGCGGATGTGTTTGCGGTCAACAAAGCCGACCGCGAAGGGGCGCTGCGCATCAAGACGGAGTTGGAGATGATGTTGCAGCTCAGGCCCAACGCCGCGCCAGCTGGAGCACAGTGGAACGTACCGGTGCTGCTGACCGAGGCCACGACCGGGAAGGGGGTCAGTGAGCTGCTCGCAGCCGTGATGGATCACCGGGAATTCCGGCAGCGCAGCGGCACGGGCGCACTGCGCACTGCCGCGGCACGCTACGAGGAGTTCCTGGCCGTGTTGCGCGACGAGATTGCCCGGCGGCTGGAGGCGAGGTTGGACAGCGGCGGCCTCAGCACCGTGCTGCAGCAGGTGCGGCGCGGTGATATCGATCCGTACCGGGCGGCGTTGCAGGTGATGGACGATGCGCATGCGGTGCAGGGGCTGGTTGGTAAGAGGCCGGCGGCCGACGGCAAACAGTCATGAGTGTGGCGCGGACATTCGTCATCGGTGATATCCACGGCTGCGTCGAGGAGATCGACCGGCTGCTCGATGCATTGGCGCCGAGTGGCTCGGACACCGTGATTTTCTTGGGCGACTACATTGATCGCGGCCCATCCCCGAAGGACGTGATCGAACGCTTGCTGCGTCTGCAACACGAGGGCCCGCGCTGCGTGTTTCTGAAAGGGAATCACGAGGACATGTTCCTCGCCTTTCTTGGCTGCGAGGGGGCGTACGGGGAAGCGTTCCTGTCCAACGGCGGCGGACCGACGCTGCGCAGCTACGGGTTGGAGGGGCAGTTTGGTGAGATCGGTGCGGACCGGCTTCCGGAAGCTCACCTCGGGTTCTTCCGCGCTCTGCAGATGCGGTACATCCACGGGGACTTCTTGTGCGTGCATGCCGGCCTGGCTCAGGGGCGCAGCCTCGCGGAGCAGTGTGACGAAGACATGCTGTGGATTCGGGACGAGTTCATCAGCCACCCACATCCGTTTCCGTACACCGTGCTGTTCGGACACAGCCCACGCCGGGAGGTGTTGTTGGATCTGCCGTACAAGATTGGCTTGGATACCGGGGTTGTCTATTGGAACAAACTGAGTTGCCTGGAGCTGGAATCGAAGCTCTTATTCCAAATCCGCCGCGCCGAGCGCCACGTCGAGCGCCGCGATGTTCTGCCGTACTTCGAGCCGGCAATGCGCAAGCGCTTCGGACGGTGAACGTCAGAACGCAACGGCTCCTTCATAGGAGGCCGAGAGTGTCGATCGTCGCCTTGGATGTGGCTTCTTCGTGTGCAGCTTCATCGCTACCAGTGGCACGGTCGCCGATGTTCCGTTGCGATGCGGAGTCACTCCGGGATGTGGAGCGTCGTTGAGCCGGGCCGTCGGAGTAATGCCGCCATCGTGACTCAGCCGCCGCCAGGACTCCTTCACTTTCTCGGCGTAGCGTCGCACTCGGACCGTGTGCGCCTCCGGATGCAGAACGCAGCGGCGGACGTAGCCCGAGTTCAACCCCAGGGCGTTACAGATACTGACGAACGAGAAGGGGCTCGTATCGTTCTCCGATGTGATCCACGCCCGGTCCCGCAGCCAGGCGGGGTGCGCGCTCAGCTGGTGCGTCGGGGAATGCAGCGGGCGGAGCGTCCGCACCGCATCGATGAGGACGGCAAGCATGAGGCGGCGCTCACCGTCCTCCGGTAGCGCATCCAGGAACTCCATCCCTATCTTGCGTCTGCCCACGTCCACCTCCGAGCAGCAACGACAATAAGATAGAGTGCTTCGGCGTCGAGGGACACTCCCGTCGAGTGGGCATTTCACGGGAGATGATAGGGGAGTTGGTGGGCTGCGCGGAGGTCACGGCGCGGCCCGCTGGGCGAGAATGCCGTGCCGGACTGCATAGCGGACCAGTTCGGCCGGCGAGTGCAGGTCGAGCTTCTCGATGATGCGCTTGCGATGGCTTTCCACCGTATGAATGCTCAAGCCGGTTGCGGTGGCGATATCGCGGTTGGTGAGGCCCGCGGCGATCAGCGACAGGATCTGGCGTTCCCGATGGCTGAGCACAGTGGGCAAGAACTCGCGCCCAAGCGGCGCCTTCTCCAGCTTCTCGTTCCAGCACGTCTGGCCGTCCTGGACCGCAAGGACAGCCGCCAGCAACTCCTCATCTTCTACGTCCTTCAACAAGTACCCGCTGGCGCCGGCAGCAAGGCTTTGGCGCACATACGGTTCATCGGCATACATCGAGAGCATCAGGACGTGGACATCGGGCATCGTTTCGGTGATCCGCCGTGCCGCCTCGATGCCGTTCAACCCCGGCAAGCTGACATCCATTAAAACCACATTGGGGGACAGGCGTGCCGCGGCATCGATGGCGGCCGTTCCGTCTGCCGCCTCACCTATGACCTCGATCTCGCCTGAAGATTCGAGAATCTTCCGCAAGCCACGGCGCACCAGCGTGTGGTCATCTACAACTAAAACGCGCACTTTTTGCATCGCGGAGCCACGCTAATCCGAAGCTACTGCACCATACGAATCATGCAGCCCGAACCGCAATCCCCTGAAAGGGGGATTCTCCACGCCCATAAGGGGGGAGTGCCAGGCTACTCAATGATCCCCTTGTGGATCGCGAAACGCACGACGTCGGCCGTATTGTGGAGCCCGAGCTTCTCCATAATGTGCTTGCGATGACTTTCGATAGTGCTGACCGCAACGTCCAGTATCTGGGCGACCTCCTTGTTGCTCTTGCCTTCCGCAATCAGCTGCAACACCTCGCGCTCGCGGTCCGACAGAATGGCGGTGTCATCGCCCTTCGCCGGCCGCTGGTGCAAGTAGCCGTCGAGGAGCACCTTGGAGACCGCGGGGCTGAAATAGGAGCTGCCGGCCGCCAGCGCCGCCACGGCTTTGACGAGATCCTGATCGTCGGCATCTTTGAGCAGATAGCCCTTGGCGCCGGCTCGCAGGCTTTGGGTGATGTAGGCCGGATCGGCGTGCATCGAGAGGATCAAGACTTTTGTTTCCGGCCGCGCCTTGAGGAGTTGACGAGTCACGTCAATACCGTTCAGGCCGGGAAGGCTGATGTCCATCACCACCACTTCGGGGTGCAGCCGTTGCGCCGCTGAAAGGGCGGCGCGGCCATCGCCGACCTCCGCCACGATCTCGACGTCCGATTCGCTTTCGAGAATCCGCCGCAGGCCCTGACGAACGACGGTATGGTCGTCAGCCAACAACACGCGAGTCTTCGCCATGGCTCTCCTCAGGTTCCTCGATCGGCCGGTCGAGAGGGACTGACAGCCGCACGGCAGTGCCGGCTCCCGGACGGGAGTCTATCACGAACTCGCCACCATAGGTTGCCAACCGCTCACGCATGCCGAGGACGCCTGTGCCATGCCCGAGGGGCGGGTTGCGCAAGAAGGCCTCGGCATCAAACCCATAGCCGTCGTCGGTAATCTCCAGTCGCACTTCGGACTCGCTCATCCCCAAGGCGACATGGACGTGCGTGGCGTTGGCGTGGCGAGCGACGTTGGTCAGCGCTTCTTGCAAGATCCGGTAAATCGTCAACTCGAGCGGTGGCGGCATGCGGGCGCCGGTATCAGGGGCATCGAGGGTGACGTGAATTGCCGTGCGCTGGCCGAAGCCGCTGAGGTACGACTGCATCGCAGGGACGAGACCGAGGTCGTCGAGAACGGCGGGGCGCAACAGCTGGGAGAGATTGCGCACGCTTTGCAGCACAAACCCGATCTGCTCTCTCGCCTGGCGCACTTGCGTGTGCAGCGGACTGTCTGGCGATAATGCCCGGTCGATAAATCCCAGATCGATCCGGATTGCCGTCAGTGCCTGTCCGAGATCGTCGTGGAGATCGCGCGCCAGCCGGCGCATCGTGGTTTCGCTGACCTGCATGATGCGGCGCGACAGCTCGCGCAGATGGTCTTGGTGGCGTAATGACTCTTGGTACAGGCGTTCCTTCTCTGACACCGCCGCCGCAAGCCGGTCCTCCCGGTCCCGCAAAATCCGGAAGAATCGAAACGCTCCGCTCACCCCAATGACAAAGAGCAGCGCCGCGAACGCCAGGGTCAAGCGTTGCCGGACAATCACGGGCAGGCGTTCGAGATTCTCCGTGGGGACCAGTCCGGTGCCGTCGACAGCGGCGAACCCCAATAACAGCAGTGCGGTGACAGCGAGGCTGCGCAGCCCAATGTCGACACCGTAGACGAGACCGTAGCTGCCGATCTTGATCACGAAGATCGGGAGCAGTGGGCTGTAGATGCCTCCGGACCAATGTGCTGCAGCAGCCATGGGTAGGAGGTTCACCATGATGTCCAGCCACACGAGGCGCGGCGTCATCGCCCGTGCGCGCTGCGGGAAGAAGAGCAGCAGATTTGCTACGCCGTACGCCACAAAGTTCAGCTGTACCGTTCGTGGCTCGACAGTAGTACCGCTAAAGAACTCATACACAATGGCCCAGCAAGCCGCCCCCTCGAGCCAGCGCACCAGCAGGAGCCATGGGGCGGTCCCCTGAATACGATCATGCTGGATGTCACCTCGGAGCGCGATGTGCGCCACACGTGACCACATGGATTTCCCCCCAACGCCCATACACCTATATGGACCGAAACGGAATCGCCTGGAAACGGTAAGGCCTCAGTCTTGGTGGCGGCCAGGTTGGATTGCGGCCTCTCCCGCGCGTTTTTTCCGCGTGGCAGAGGGGAGGGTGAGGGTGCAAGCCTGGCTCGCGGGCGCAGCCCCTAAACCGATTCGAGGAAGGCGACCTTGTGCTCGAGGTATCGCAGTAACGGTTCAGGGCTGGGCGGTGCCCCGGTAGCGATGGCGACGAGATCGGAAGAACGGTACGTTTGGCCGAAGCGATGTACGTGGTCTTTGAGCCAGCCGAGCAGCGCCGGGAAATTGCCGCTGGCAAGCAACGGATCGAGCGCCCCCAGCGCGGCTTCCGCGGCGCCCAGGAGCTGCGCCGCAAACAGGTTCCCGAGCGCATAGGTCGGGAAATAGCCGAGCGCGCCGCCGGCCCAGTGCACATCCTGGAGCACCCCATCCCGGTCGTTGTCCGGTACGATGCCGAGGTAGCGCTGCATGCTCTCACGCCAAGCTTGCGGTAGCTCGTTGACGCCGAGGTCGCCACGCAGGAGTGCGCGCTCCAACTCGAAGCGCATGATGATGTGCAGGTTGTACGTGATCTCGTCCGCCTCCGTCCGGATCAAGGATGGCCGGGCATCGTTGACGGCAACGATGATCGACTCGAGCGACGTGGCACGCAGGCCTGGGAACTTCTCGCGCGCGGCAGGCAAGAGAAAACGCCAAAAGCCCGCTGATCGCCCAACCTGATTTTCCCACAAACGGGACTGCGATTCATGAATGCCGAGCGAGCGTGCTGTACCACGCGGTGTGCCCCAGGCGGACGGATCGAGACCTTGCTCGTAGAGGCCGTGGCCAGCCTCATGGATCGTCGAATACAGCCCGTAGCGCAGGTCATTCGCGTCGTAGCGAGTGGTCAGCCGCACATCGTCGCCAATGGTCATGGTGAACGGATGCACGGCTTCGTCCAACCGCCCGCGTTGGAAATCCAAGCCCAGCCGTTCGGCCACCCAGCGATTGAAAGCCCGCTGCGCATCGAGCGGGAAGCTGCCGCAGAGGGCGGCCGTCGGCAGCCGCCGTGCCGTCAATCTGACCCGCAACCGTTCGACCAAAGGCAGCAGTCCGTCGCGCAGGCTCGTGAATAGACCGTGCAGCATTGCGGCGCTCGCACCGGGTTCGTAGGCTTCGAGGAGAACGTCGTACGCGTCGCGCCCTGCATCGATCGCCGCGGCAACGCGCCGCTCGGTATCGACAATGCGTGTGAGCAACGGCGCCAGCGCGGCGAAATCGTTGTCGCGCCGGGCTGTCACCCAGACGCCGCGCGCCTCGGCATGGAGCGCCGAGCGCTCGCGGACGAGGGCTGCGTCGAGGCGGCGCTCGCGATCAAGCCACCATTTGGTCTCGCGGACATCGACGGCGGCGCCGGGCTCGAGCGCGGGAGATCGGAGGCCAGCCGGTCTACCAGATCGAGGAAGGCGGGCGCCGTCTGTTGCTCGTGGAGCAGGCCCGCGAGGGCGCCAACCTGCCGCGCGCGACTCTCGAGCGCCCCTGCGGGGAGAAACGTTTCCTGATCCCACTCCAACAAATGCAACGCCGCGGCGAGGTCGGCATGGAAGCGCAACGTCGCCAGGAGTTTATCGTAGTGCTCGTGGAAAGACATGTCCGGCGCCGTGTTCCATTTCCGGTTTTACATTTTACATTTTACGTTCTGCATTCAAATACTCCGCCGCATGGAACAGCCCGGCGATACTTTTCGCATCCTGAATCTCCCCGCTGCGGATCATGTCCAGCGCCTGACCGAGAGGCACGCGCCGGATTGAGAGGATCTCGTCCTCATCGAGCTGCTGCTCGCAAGCCGTCAGGTGGCGCGCCAGGAAGAGGTGAATGCGCTCATCGCAAAACCCTGGAGCGGTAAAGATCGTGCCGAGGTGCACGAGCTTTGCGGCACGCAGCCCGACCTCTTCTCCGAGCTCGCGGGCGGCGCAGCGCATCGGTTCCTCACCGGGGTCGAGCTTGCCAGCCGGGATTTCCCAGATGAAGCCATCGGCGGCGTGCCGGAATTGGTGGATGAGGACGACGTGACGCTCATCATCCACTGCGACGACAGCAGCCGCACCGGGGTGGCGGACCACCTCCAAGGTGATTGTTACATGATTCGGTAACGTAACCTCTTCGAGGCGGAGGTCGACGATGCGGCCTTTGTAAATGGAACGAACCGCGCTCACGTGCCGAGCACCCTCACACGACCGTTCCCGGGGGGATGACGCTGTTCTTCGGGACGATGACGATGCCGTCACGGACACAGTAGGCCGGGCCGTCGAAATGCCGCGTTCCCTGCTGATTCCGAATGACCACGCCCTCGCCAATGCGAGCGTTCTTGTCGATGATGGCGTGCTCGATCGTGCTGCCGGCACCGATGCCGATCGGAATCGTGTCGCGGGTGGCCTGCGGTCCCTGGCGTGCCTCGTAGTAGTCGGCTCCCATCATCACCGTATGTGACAGGCAGGCGCCGCGCCCGATGATGCTGCGAATCCCGATGACCGAGTGGTCGATCTCCGCCGCGTCGATGCGGCAACCTTCACAGACGATCGCCTCATCCAGGTGGACACGGCCCAGACGTGTGCCCGGCAGAAAGCGCGGGTGCGTGTAGATCGGAGAGCCCTCACTAAACAAATCGAGTGGCGGATGCGACGAGGCCAGCTCGATGTTGGCGGCGTAGAACGTCCGGATCGTCCCGATGTCCTCCCAATACCCGGAAAAGAAATGCGAGTGGACGCGATGCGTATAGATGGCGCGCGGGATGACCTGCCTGCCGAAATCGATCTCGCCCGGATCCACCAGGACGCGCTGCAGCACCTCCGGCCGGAAGACGTAAATGCCCATCGACGCAAGGTAGCGCCGCTCCAGTGATACGCCGCGGGCGGCGAGGGTCTGCTCGGTGAGCCCCAAACGGCTGAGGAGAGCGGCCTCCCGCGGCTTCTCCACGAAATCCACCACCGTCCCGAAGCCGTCGATCTGCAGGATCCCGAACTCGCTGGCATCATGCTCGGTGACTGGCGTTGCTGCTACCGTGATGTCGGCACGGCTGGCGCGGTGCGCCTCGAGGATCTTGCGGAAGTCCATCACGTACAGCTGATCCCCGGAGAGCACCAGGATGCTTTCTGCGCCGAAGCGGGTGAAGCGATGCAGGTGTTTGCGCACCGCGTCGGCGGTGCCCTGATACCAATCCTCATGCGTGTCGGTTTGTTCGGCGGCGAGGATCTCGACGAAGCCCCGCGAGAAACTGTCGAAGCGGTAGGTGCGCGAGATGTGCCGGTTCAAGGAGGCGGATTGGAACTGCGACAGCACGAAAATGCTGCGCAGCCCGGAGTTGATGCAATTGCTGATCGGGATGTCGACCAGGCGGAACTTTCCGGCCACTGGGACTGCCGGCTTGCTGCGCACCTGTGTCAGGGGATTCAACCGCGTGCCGCGGCCCCCACCCAAGATGACTGCCACCACGTCGTCCACACAGCGAAAATAGCTGAGCGACGGGGAGTGGTCCACAGGGGAGACGTGAAACGGGAGCCGTGTTACGAGAATTTAAAGGGGGAGCTTAACGTGCGCTGGACCTGTGCCTGCGACGCCAGCTGCGAACACGGGTTGACCCCTGAAGTCGGTGATCGTAATATGCAAAAAGGGGCATGCGATACGGGGAACTGAGAGGGCTGACCAGCCGCCTGGGCAATCCGACGGAGTGGTCGGTCGCGGGTAAATGTGCGCTCGTTCTCGCCATCTATCTCGCGTTCGACCTGTGGGGCCTCCTGGCCGGGGTGAATTTCGCCCGCCATCCCGAGCATGCTCCCTACTTCGATCAGGCCGTGCTGGCGATCGAGATTCGGCTGCTGGGCGTGCAGAGCGTCCTGGCGGTGGCGCTGCTGGCGTGGACGCTGGTCACGCGGCGCCGGGCGCCGAGCAGTCATCCGCTGGTGACCTACGGCACGGCCGTACTGTGCGGCGTGAACGTGCTGCACGCGGCGTACATCTACGGAACGCACACCCGACTGTATACCGCCGCGGCCATTTGCGGCAGCGTGGCCATCGGGACGGTGTTGTTCGAACGCTGGGCAGTGCGCCTCTGGCTATGGATAGTGATGGCGGCCCTCGGGGCGATCACTCTGGGTGAGGTCACGGGAATCATCCACTATGCCCCGTTGCTGGCGCGCATGCCGACACACGCGGAGCACCTGGCGCCGTCCTGGCTGCTGGGAGGCGGCGGGATCTCAATCACTATTCTTTATCTCGGTGTCGTCCTCACTTACAGAGTGGTGGGCTCCTGGAAGGATCGAGGGCAGCAACTCCTCGAAGCGGCCGAGCGGATCGGCGACTGCGAGAGGTTGCGGACCATCATCGATGCGGTCGACGACGGCATCGTGGTGCTGGATGCGCAGCGCCGAATTGTTTCGGCGAACGAGGCCTTCCTGCGGCGCGCGAAGAGCACCACGGACATCTTCGGCCACCCGTGCGGGCGTGTCAGCCCGTGTCTGGAGCCCGGGACCGAGTGCCCGACGCACACGTGTCTGGTGACGGGCGCACCGCAGAGCCAGATCTACAGCCGCCGGCTGGCGGGAAGCGAGACAGCGTGGGAGGAGGTCCGGTCGTCGCCGATCCTCGACGACTCCGGCAAAATTGTGCGCGTCGTGGAGCGCCCCCGGTGCCGGGTCAACCTTCGAGCTCATCTGGCCCACGAGCGGCGCCGCGAGCGCCAGCGCGGCGCAGGCGCCCCTGGCGCAAGCACTACCGGTGCAGCCGCCATCGGCGGAGGTGCCATCATGAGTGCTGCGACGGTGATGCTCGTCGACGATGACGACGCCTTTCGCACCGTGTTGGGCGAAGAGATCGGGCAGTTGGGGTTGCAGGTGCACCCGATTGCGACGGGCGGCGAAGCGGTGCGAGCGGCGTTGATCCTTGCCCCGGACGTGGAGCTCCTCGATCTACGGCTCCCGGACATGGGTGGCCTGGATGTCCTGCGGCAGATTCGCGAGTCGAGCCCCCAAAGCGAGGTGATCATCCTGACGGGCCAAGGCTCGATTGAGACCGCAGTAGAGGCCGTGCACGCCGGAGCGGCCGACTATGTTACCAAGCCCTGTCCGATCGCCGAGCTGGAGATACGCATCGAGAAGGCGCTCGAACGTAGGGCTTTGCGGCAGCGCGCACGCCTGCTCGAACACGCGCTGTCCACGCCCGACCCGGGGCCCTCGTTCGTGGGAGAGAGCCCGGCTTTTCAGCGGTTGCGGACGGTGATCGAACGGGCGGCGCTGAGCGACGCGAGCGCACTGATTTGCGGCGAGACCGGCACCGGCAAGACCGTCGTCGCCAGGCTGCTGCACGCCCACAGTGCCCGCCGGGAGCAGCCGTTCGTCGTTGTCGAGTGCGCTGGCTTGCAAGAGGAGTTCCTGCAAAGGGAGCTCTTCGGTCACAAGCGCGGGGCCTTCACAGGAGCGACGTCCGCCAAGCAGGGTTTGTTCCAGGTCGCCGACGGCGGCACGATCTTCCTCGACGAAATCGGCGAGTTGAGCGCTGCCACGCAAGCCAAGCTGCTCCGGGTCCTCGACGACGCGACCTTTCGCCCCCTCGGTGAGACGGCGGAGATTCGCGTCGACGTGCGGGTGCTGGCGGCCACCCATCGTGATCTGGAAGCCATGGTCCGTGAGCGCCTGTTCCGCGAAGACCTCTTCTATCGGCTGCGCGCGATCACGATCGAGGTCCCGCCCTTGCGCGAGCGAGCGGGTGACGTGGCGCCCTTGGTGCGGTACTGGATCGAGCGCCTGAACAAGCGCTACGGCGGGCACAAGGAGATCGCGGCCGAAACCATCCAGGTGCTCAGCCGGCAGAACTGGCCGGGTAACATCCGGCAGTTGCTCCACGAAGTCGAGTCCGTCTACGTCATGTCGGACGGCGCCTGCATTTTGGCCGAACACCTGTGCGTGAGCGGTCGGAAGCACGACACCGTTGCGCCGGACGGTGCCGCAGACGCGGAGCGGCTGCCGACGATCGAGGAAGTGGAACGCGCGCACCTGGAGCGCGCGTTGCGCGTCACGCACGGGCACCGTGGCCGTGCGGCGGAGATACTGGGCGTCAGCGAGCGCAGCCTGTACCGGATGCTGGGCAAGCACGGCTTGGCCGACTGACCCGCGGGGGCCGCCGCCGCCACCAGCGTCACCGGGCGGTTGCTACGGGCTGTTGAGGCAGCGGGCGAAAGAGCGCATACTTCGCCTGACACGGGAGTCGGTCGATGGCTCTGGCACAACCGGAGAATAAACAGGCGCGCAAGGTGAGTTACGAGGAGTTCCTGCAGACGTGCGATGAAGACACGCTGGCTGAATGGGTCGATGGGGAGGTCGTGATGACATCACCAGCTTCGAGACGCCATCAAGACATCGGCGACCTTTTGGTCGCGATACTTCGGCCGTACGTAGAACAGCGGGACCTTGGACAGGTGATCAGCGCCCCATTTCAGATGAAGACCGGCCCCAGCCTTGGGGGGCGTGAACCCGACGTGCTGTTCATCGCGCGCGAACACCTCAATCGGCTCAGGGACACCTACCTCGATGGACCGGCCGATTTGGTCGTCGAAGTCGTGTCCCCTGAGAGCCGCCTCCGTGATCGCGGTGAGAAGCTGGCGGAGTACGAGATGGGCGGGGTACGGGAGTATTGGGTCATTGATCCGGAACGACAGCAAGCCGATTTCTACGTTCTCGGTGACGATGGGCGCTACGAGCGCCGCAAGCCCGAGCAGGGCGTGTACCACTCCACGGTCATCGCCGGCTTCTGGATCAAGGAGGAGTGGTTGTGGAGTGACCCGCCACCGAAGACGCTGAGTGTGCTGAAAGAGCTGGGCGTGGTCTAATGTGGAAGCGGCGTCCCGCTGCGTGGACGAGCCGCAACCCGCAGCGATGGTGCAGCAACTACCCCTCCACTCTGCAATCCCACTGGTAGTGACTCGTCGCGGATGCGCGGGCGCTGTGGACCGTGCGCCTGGTGTTTGAGTACGGTCCGTCGGGTCGCCAGGGACGTTGCCCCTGGCTCATGAAGTGCCGCCCTTACAGGGCTGCTGGCAAGCGCCCAGCCGGCCCATGAACAGCCCCAAACGGGGCGGCCAGGCGCGAGCCTGGGGCAACCCGGGCCACAGTTCGCCAACCGCCCCAGGCGCTCTGGATGTGTGGGACAAGCACGGCTTAACCGGCTGACACGCCGGCGTCGCCGCGGTGACGCGCGCGCCGCGACGGGATCAGCGGGCGCCGGTGTGGCGCCTTGCAGCCCATGTTCACAAACTGCTACGCTGTGAACATGGACATCCGCCATAAACACCTGAAGCTGAATCAGCGCAAGATCGACGAGGCCCGGCGCGTGCTCGGCACCAAGACGGAGCAAGAAACGCTCGACCGCGCCCTCGACATGGTCCTCGCGGAGGAGCGGATCGTCCGCGTGCTCCGGCGTGGGAAGGCGATCGGCGGGTTCGAGGACGTGTTCGGGCGGCGATGATCAAGCTCCTGCTCGACACCAACCTCTACGTCGGCTGGCTTACCCAGGGGCTGTACGAGGCCCTGGTGGTGGGCCCCGGGTTCGTGCGGTATCTGAGCGCCGTCGTGCAAATGGAGTTACGGGTCGGCGCCTCGACGCGCCCCGCGCGCCGGTGGCTCGATCAACTCGTGCGTGCGCACGCGGCGTCTGCCAGACTCGTTGCTCCCTCCACGGCTGTGTTCGACGAGGCTGGCCTCGTGCTCCAAGCGTTGCGCATGGCGGGACGGGAGGTCCGCCACGCCGCGCTCGTCAACGATGTCCTGATCGCCCTGACGGCCCGGCGGCTCGGCGCGACGCTGTACACGGCCAACGCTGGCGATTTCACGGCGATCCGCCGCGTGCGTGACTTCGGCCTCGAGGTGGTTCGGACGCCCTGAGTGCTGCGCGTGGCGACCTCCCACTCGAACCGGACAGCGGGATCGATACGGATGCGTGCCAGTATCGGATGTCACGCCTTCGGATTTTGAACTTGTTTCGAATTTCGAGCTTCGAGTTTCGGATTGCAAGTCCTCTTGGCTGGGATTTGTTTAGCCAGCGGCGCGGCGGGCCTGCTGTGCCCAATAGTGCTCATCCAAGTACCGGCGCTGGACACGACCGGAAAAGATTGTGGTGTCTCGGGGCACCACACCGAAGATACGCAACATAGCAGCCTGGGGTTTGTGCGGCCCCGGTCATTAGAGCTACACTGACACAGGTACGAAGGAGGCAGATTGTGTCGATTCGCTGCGAGGCCATTGTAGAGAAGGGGCTACTGCGTCCGTTGACCGACCTGGGATTACGCGAGGCCGACCGCGTAACCGTCACGATCGAGTGCAGCGCCGCAACAATCGCTTCGGCGCAGAGTGTCCGGGAGACGTTGACCGCTGCCGGACTCCGCCATCTGAGCATCGCCGAGGCCTCGATGCTGAGCGGCGGCGATTTGGCAGAAATCGCTGTGGACGAGATCAATAGGACACTACCACTCCGGACGCACGGCAAGTCCCTGTCGGCCGCGGTGATGGAGGAGCGTAACGAGGGTTGGTGAAGTGCCGGTCTACTTCTTCGATACAAGCGCATTGGTCAAACGCTACGTTGCAGAGCCTGGCAGCCAGCGAGTCATCGACATCCTCGGAGCGTCCGACGCGATCGTCGTGATTGCGGACATCACCCGTGCCGAGTTCACCTCCGCAGTGAACCGGCTCGTCCGGCAAGGCGATCTTCCCGAACCGGAGCGGCAGCGGTTGAGGACAGCATTTGCTGCCCACCTTGTTCACGAGTACCTCGTTGCGCCAGTGACCGCTGCCGAAATCACTGCCGCGTGTACATTGCTTGAGCGACACCCGCTGCGTGCCTACGATGCTGTCCAGTTGGCGAGCGCGTTGGCCATCCGCCAGCTGCTCGGGTTTGCGCCGGACCTGCTCGCCTTCGTGTCGGCCGACAGCGGACTGAGTACCGCAGCACGTGCAGAGGGTGTGGCAGTACTGGATCCCGTGTAGAGCATCCGCTTCCTCCACATCCGACCTGCGTCCCGACTTCCAATCAAACTGTCGCCGTCCTTTTAGTCGGCGGACGGGGACATGGGTACGGTTCTGACGATCTGCCCCGCATCGCGACATCGCTCGCCCGTCGCCCTTCTCCTGCGGCAACAGGCTCATGAAGCGCCGCCCTTACAGGGCTGATGGCAAGCGGTGGCACCGCGCGGCGCGGTGCGCCCGGGCATGTGCCCGGTAGTGGGCTGACCCACTACCATCTGCCCGCCGGCCGTTGAGGTTCTCTCCAAAAGCGCGCATACTTTCCCCGGTACTGGGAGCCGGCTGATGGCCTTGGCGCAACCGCAACGTGAGAAGATCAGTTACGAGGAGTTCCTGCGCCGCTGCGATGAAGACACGTTGGCCGAATGGGTCGACGGGGAGGTGGTGATGACGTCACCGGCGTCAAATCGACACCAGACGATCACCGGATTCCTGTTCAATGTGCTGAACACGTACGTCGAGCAGGGGCAGCTGGGCCGCGTGATCGTTGTGCCGTTTCAGATGAAGACCGGTCCTGATCTCGGGGGGGCGTGAGCCGGATGTGCTGTTCGTGGCACAAGAGCACCTGGGGCGCCTCAAGGACACCTATCTCGACGGACCCGCTGATCTGGTCGTGGAGGTCGTCTCGCGGGAGAGCCGGATGCGTGATCGCGGCGAGAAACTCGCCGAGTACGAGATGGGCGGCGTGCGCGAATACTGGATCATCGATCCCGACAAGCGGCAAGCTGATGTCTACGTGCTCGGCGAAGATGGACGCTACGAGCGCCGCAAGCTCGAGCAGGGCGTGTACCACTCCACGGTCGTCGCCGGCTTCTGGATCAAGGAGGAGTGGTTGTGGAGTGACCCGCCACCGAAGACGCTGAGTGTGCTGAAAGAGCTGGGCGTGGTCTAATGTGGAAGCGGCGTCCCGCTGCGTGGACGAGCCGCAACCCGCAGCGATGGTGCAGCAACTACCCCTCCACTCTGCAATCCCACTGGTAGTGACTCGTCGCGGATGCGCGGGCGCTGTGGACCGTGCGCCTGGTGTTTGAGTACGGTCGATCCGACTGGTACCACGCAATACGGTCTGATCGCGGAGGAAGTCGTAGCGGTGTTCCCCGATCTCGTCGCCCGCGACAAGGACGGGAAGATCGAGACGGTCAAGTACCACCTCTTGGCCAGCCTGCTGCTCAACGAGTTCCAGAAGCAGCACGCGGCGCTCGCACAGGTGCGCGTCGAGAATGCGCAGTTGCGGGCGCAGGTTGAGGAGATCGGCGCGCTGAAGACGCGGCTGGCGGCGGTGGAAGCGGCGCTGCCGGCGGTGGATGGACATCCGGCCCTGCACGCTGCGGCGGCGCGGGGATACTGATCAGAAGGGCTAGGGCACATAGGTCGGAAGATGAACCGACCGCCCCGATCCGTCCTGCCCGCGCGGGCGGGCAGGACGGACACAGGCTGGGCGTGACAAATCCAGCCCACCGCCCCGCTTACTTGCAGAGCCGTGGCCCGCCAGCCGGTGCGAGCTCGAAGGCCGCACCGGCTGGCGGGCACTCGTTCACGTCACACGACAACACAGGAAGTACCGAGCAATGACCAGAGGGCACCTGCGTGTGCGCGGTCGACAGCGTGACACCGTTGCGCCGGACAGTGCGGCGGACGCGGAACGGCTGCCGACCCTCGAGGAGGTGGAGCGCGTGCACCTCGAACGCGCCTTGCGCGCCACGCGCGGGCACCGTGGCCGGACGGCGCAGGTGCTGGGCATCAGTGAGCGCACGCTGTACCGGATGCTCCTCAAACACGGCTTGGCTGGCTGACACGCCGGCGCCGACGGGCGCCGCGCGAGCACGGGCTTCCTGCCCGCTCACTGTCCTCAGGCCGGTTTTTGCATTTCCCGCTGAAGAATATCGTTGATCAAGGATTGGTAGGGCTGATCCTTCTTCGCGGCGGCGGCCCTGACCCAGGCCAGGATTCTCTGGTCGAGCCGAATCGAGATCAGCCTCTTGGGTCGATCGCCACGCGTCGGCCGCCCGACCCGCCGCATGCTTGCGAGCTGCCCGTCGGACAGCTCCGGAATGTCCGAAAAGTCAATCTTCCGGCGTGCCGTACCTTTTCCGCTCTTTGCGGCTGGCCCGCCGCGCACTGATGAGACGCGTGATTTCTTCATTTCGTCTTCTCCGCTTGGTGTACGCAATCACCAGTACTTGCCCCGACGATGAGCGCGCCAGTCGAAGCCGCCGCGTTTCCACGGCTGAATGCGCGCTGTCTGCGCCATCCATCCCTTCTATATCTTCGAACGCTGTCCTCGCATCCTCAAAGGAAATGCCGTGCTTTCTCAGATTCGCCGTGGCCTTCTTCGGGTCCCACTCGAACACCATTTACGTATATACGTAATGAGGCGTTCCCTCAAGCGCTCAGGCGTCCATGCTTATCGGGACGCGGACCGATTCCGTAGCCGACCCCGCATCGACATCCACGCCCGTAACCGAGTCGGCAACGGAACCGGCTGCGGATTCGGCTGCCGGCATCGCCAGGGACGTTGCCCCTGGCTCATGAAGCGCCGCCCTTACAGGGCTGATGGCAAGCGCCAAGCCGGACCATGAACAGCCCCAAACGGGGCGGCCAGGCACGAGCCTGGGGCAACCCGGGCCGCAGTTCAGCAACCGCCCCAGGCGCTGCGGATGTGTGGGACAGCTGCGCACTTCCAGCGTCCGCCCTGCTTCCTCCTGCGGATCTGGCAGGCCCTGTCATGACAGATCCGCCGATCGGGCCGGCCGGCATGGATCATTGCCGAGATTGGCTGTTGTCACCTCGTGGCAGTCGCCGTGGCGCGAGACGTGCATCTGTACGGCGATGTTCCCTGGTTCTTTCGAGAGAGGATCCCAAATGCATGGGTTGGAGGCGGGGATGTGATCGCCTGGTGGCGAAGGACCAACCAGGCCAAAACATGTGTGACAAGGAGGAGTATCATGAGGAAAACTATTGTGACGATCGCAGCGTGCGCCACGCTGCTGTGGACGGGGGTGGCGCGGGCGACACCGTCCGCGCAGCAGAGCTGCGACAACGCGCGCATCGCCGCGTGGGCGAAATACGTGTCCTGCGTGGACGCGGTGGTCGCCAAGGATGCCAAGGGCGTCAGTTTCGATGAGTCTTCGGCGTTCGCGAAGTGCCGGCACGCGTATTTCAAGACCTGGGACAAGTTCCAGACGAAGGCGGCGCTGGCAACCAGTACGTGCGTCGGCGATCGCTTTGCGGACAGCGGCACGACGGAGACGGACAATCTGACTGGCCTGGTGTGGGAGAAGAAGACCAATGACAGCACGGTTCACGACAAGGACAATTACTACAGTTGGAGCACGGGATCACCGTACAACGGCAACGGCACGGCGTTCGCCACGTTTCTCACGGGCGCCACAACGGGGCTAAACGTCGCAGGCTTTGCCGGGGCGAAAGACTGGCGGCTGCCGACGCTGGCGGAGCTGCAGACCATCGTGGCGGATTTCGCGTGCACGGGAGCATTTGGGGAAAGCAAATGCCAATGCGGATCGAACCCGTGTGTCGCGCTTGACGCCGCCAACACGCAGTCCGACCTCTATTGGTCCGCTACGGGCTACGCTCCCGATCCGACCTTCGCCTGGTTCGTGGGCTTCAACTATGGGGACGCCAACGACTACAACTTCAACGGCCTCGGCAAGGAGCTCAGCTACTACGTCCGGGCCGTACGCGGCGGCTTGTGATCGGTCATTGGTCATTTGTCTACACACTTTGCGTGCAGGCGGTGCCCGCACGCAGACGTAACCGGGCGGCGCAATCCGCCCGCGAGAAGGAGAGGAGACAACGTATATGGCAAATTGGTTTGGAATACACACGGTAGTACAGGCGACGGCTTGGGCCACGCCGCGGTCGGCGCGCGCCGGCGGGAGTTCGAGGGACGGCTGGGTGCGAGCCCTGGCATGTGGAGCTGCCCTGCTGCTGGGGAGCGCGACGGCGGCGCATGCCAAAGATTTTTGTGTGCAGATCACGCAAACGGAAGCGGCAACGGTCACTTGGCAGCTTATTGGCAAAGGGTACGCACCGCCCCTCAAGGGGAAATGCAAGCCCTGGGTGGGATTCGCTCAACAACCGTCGCCGGGGTATTCATTTCCCGCAGCCGGTGCGGTCTGCAAGTCGGCAGCCAATGTCTATGCATTCACCATCACCACGCAAGCTGTGGCACCGTTTGGTGGAATCGGCACCATAGTGGACATGTTTACGCTTCCCGATGGGGTCGGCCTCGAGGGAAACCCCGCGTCGGGGGCCTCGTCGACTGTTACGACAACGGCGGCGCAAGTCCCCTGCGGCACTGTGCCGTACCCAGGGCCGGGGCTTAATTAGTTTCTGCCGAAAAAGCGGTCTGGCACCCTTCGACAAGCTGCCCATGAACCTCCCGTTCCGATCCGTCATGCCCGCAATCCTTTAGCGGGCATGACGGATCGGGGGGTCGGAGACAGGATGGATTTCCGCTTGAAGACCGAGACAACGACGAAATGCGTTGGTTCAGGGCCCCTCCACACCGGCGTCGTCGCCGGTCGGATCTGTCAGGGTGAGCGGAGCAGTCCAAGGAAATCGCGGAGAGGATCCGCTCATCCTGAGCCTGTCGAAGCATGGTGCATCACGAGGACCAACGGCTGTCTTGAAGGAACAGACGACAACAAACAAGTACAACACAGTACAGGCAGTGACACTCTAGGAGGAGACTATGAAACAATATCATGAACATCTGCAGTGGGTGATCGCAGCTGCAATGACGCTCGCGTTGACGGCTGGCATCGCCCGTCCGGCGGCGGCGGTCCAGGCTACGCTGGCCGCCGACGGCTACGTCGTCTCGGGGGCCACGGGCAAAACCGGCGCCAAGACCACGTTGAAGGTGATCGAGGCCAGTTCCACCACGGCGTTTGTGCGGTTCGATCTGTCGGTGTTGCCGGACAGTGTCGGCGCGGCACAGATTGCCAAGGCCACCTTGCGACTCTTTGTCCAGAAACTGACGATGCCGGGTGCGGTCGATGTCTCAACGGTTACGACCGATTGGAGCGACGCGGATATTGGGTCAGTCACGCCCACACTGGGCAGCTCCGTTACGACGGACACCGCGGTCACCGACCACTACGCCTGGGTGAGCATCGACGTCACCAGCGCCATCCAGGGGTGGCGGACGACCCCGACGAGCAACCATGGGTTGGCCATCATCCCGACAACCAGCAGCGGCATCAAAGCCGAGTTTGACAGCAAGGAGAGCAAGACCACCAGCCAGGCGCCGCAGCTGGAGATCGTGCTCAGCTCCACCGGCCCCGGGAGCATTGCGAGCTCGGATATCACCTTCCCTAACGGCGGTGGTGACAACACAGCGCTGGGCCAGGGAGCGCTGGAAGGTTACGGCGGCGAAGCAAACACGGCGGTGGGCTCTGGGGCGCTGCACTCCGTCGACTTCGCCACCGACAACACGGCGGTGGGCTATGCAGCGCTGCAATCCCTCACGGATGATGCCGACTTCAACACGGCGGTGGGCTATGCAGCGCTCTCCACCAACACCATCGGTGGCGCCAACACGGCGGTGGGCAGGGATGCCCTTTCGGCCAACACTAGCGGCCACTACAACACTGCCGTCGGCAACCAAGCGCTTGAGCTCAACGATGACGGTACGCGCAACGTTGCGGTGGGCATTGGTGCACTCGAGGCCAACGTCTCCGGTGATTACAACACCGCCATCGGCCAAGTGGCTCTGGCTGCGAGCACGGGTGACTACAACACCGCGGTGGGCCGTAGCGCACTCAACGATGTGACTAGCGGGTCCGCGAACGTCGGTATCGGCGCCCAGGCCGGGACCGGCTTGATGACTGGCGGCAGCAACATTTACATCGGTGCCGTGCCGGCTGGGGCAAGCACCGAGTCCAATGTGACTCGCATCGGCACGACCGCCGGCGCCGCTACCTACATCGGCGGTATCTACAGCCCCACGGTGAGTAGCCGCGCGGTGTACGTGAACAGCGCGGGACAACTCGGCACGCTGTCGTCCTCGCGGCGATTCAAAACCGACATCCGCTCCATCGGCGGCGTGAGCCGCAAGCTGCTGCAGCTGCGGCCGGTGAGCTTCCGTTACAAGAAGGAGGTCGAAGCCGACGGGGCGGTACAGTTCGGGCTGATTGCCGAGGAGGTGGCGACGGTCTTTCCGGAGCTCGTCGAGCTTGGCAAGGATGGCAAGCCCTACACCGTCCGCTACCACCTGCTGAGCGCGCTGCTGCTCAACGAGTTCCAGAAGCAGAATACCGAGCTGCAGCGGCAGCACACGGCGCTCGAACAGGTGCGCGTGGAGAACGCGCAGTTACGGGCGCAGGTGGAGGAGATCGGCGCGCTGAAGGCACGCCTGACGGCCGTGGAAGCGGCGCTGCCGGTGACCGACGGACATCCGGCCCTGCAGGCTGCGGCGGCGCGGGGATACTGATCCGCGCTGCGCAGAGGAGATTGGCGATTGAGCTGTGGCCCGCCCGCCGGTACGAACCGGAAGGCCGCACTGGCAGGCGGGCCATCATTCACGTCAGGCCACAGCACAGGAGGACCGAGCAATGACGAGAGGGCACCTGCGCGTGAGCGGTCGACCGCGCGACACCGTTGCGCCTTACAGTGCTGCGGACGCGGAGCGGCTGTTGACGCTCGAGGAGGTGGAGCGCGCGCACCTCGCGCGCGCCTTGCGCGCCACGCGCGGGCACCGGGGCCGGACGGCGCAGGTGCTGGGCATCAGCGAGCGCACGCTGTACCGGATGCTCCTCAAGCACGGCTTGGCCGGCTGACACGCGGGCGGCGGGGCGGAGCTTTACGTGCACCATCAACCAACTTCCGAGCGATGCCGAATCCGCATCCGATTCCGTGGCCGGTGCCGCAACCGTGATCGCAGCCGCACCCGCAACCGTAACCGAGTCGGCAACGGAGCCGGCTGCAGGCGCGGACTCGGCTGCGGAGTGATGGCAAACTGTTGTGGGATCAGACGCCCGTGAACAACAGATCAAGGGCCGCAATCAGGTCGTCCCGGCGGCTGCGGAGGTTGCCTACCGCATGCCCGATGGCTGTCACCGGCAGTGCTGCCAGGTCCTGGAACAGGATCGCGTGCTCCGCTCCGTCGACGACGACGACCGGGTTGAGCCGGGTGATCGGCTTGCCGGCCAAGCGCTTCACCGGGGTGAGTGGTGCGACGACACGCGTCGCGAGATCCCGCAACAGGTCGGCTTGAATATCGAGGAGGAACGGGTAGCGCTTGCTGCGGGCATGCCGGAAGAGATCGAATTGCGCCATCAGAATTTCCGCCAGTCGTCGCTGAATATCCCGTCGCGCGCCACCGTGGCGTTGTAGGACTCGATCGCCTCGCGGTTCTCCGCCAGCCAGGCCTCCTGCCGCTTGCGGCGCACGGCGTCGGAGACCGCCGCTTCGAACAACTCGGAGAGGTTCAATCCGAGATCCTTGGCTTCCGTCACGAGGTCGGTTCGAACCGAAAGATTGGTGGCAACTTTGCGCGCCGCCTTCATGTCCGCCCCTTCCAGGAATCTTCGAGCACATTCATGCGCACACAGTATGCGCATACTCAGGAGAAGGCAAGCCCTGCCGCGAACCATCCGGCAGTGAGCAGTTGCCGACGCTCGAGGAGATGGAGCGGGCGCACTCATCCCAGATGTCGCACCAGCGGTGACGGCGTGCCGATGCTGGTCAGCCACAGCTGATGCACGGCGCGCGTCGCCGCCACGTGCAGCCGCCGGCGGGCGGCCGGCGTGTCGGGAAAGTTGCCGGCGCTCGCCTCGACGACCACTACGTAGTCGAATTCGAGCCCTTTGACCTGCTCGATCTCGGTGACCTCGACGCCCGGGGCGAACGTGAAATCCTGGTTCTCAACCTGACGCAGCTTCGGCACCTCGCCGTTGGCCAAGCCGCGATAGTACAACGCGCTCAGCTCGCGCGACGGCGTGAGCACCGCGACCGAGGCCAAATGCTCCTTCCATATCAACTCCTTCAGCGCATCGGCGAGGAAGGCCACGCAGGCGCCGTGGTCGGTGAGCCGGAAAAACTCGACCGGCGGGCCCGCCCGCGTCGTCAGCGGCGGGGCGTCGTCTTCGCGCAGGTCGCCGAGAACCGCCGTCGCGAAATCCGCAATCTCACGGGTGCAGCGGTAACTGATTTGCAGCGTGTTGACCTCGGTTCCCTGCAGGCCGAGCTGCGCGAAGAAGTCGCGCCAAGAAGTGAAGCCGGCGTCTTGCATCAAGTGTTGCTGCGTGTCGCCGGCCAGCGTGATGCTGCGCCGGTCATCCAAACAATCGAGCAACACCTGCACCTCCACGGGTGAGAAGTCCTGTACTTCATCGATGGCAACGTGCCGGTACCGCAGGGGCGAACTGTCGCGCCCGCGCAGCGGTCCGATACGCAGCTGCCACGCGCGCAGGAGCAGCGCATCGTCTTCCGGATCCAACTCGGCTTCGGCGCGGGTATCACCGCTCAGCCAGGCGGCAAGCTCGTCGTAGCGGTCGCGGCACCATGTGGTGGCGCGCCGCAGCTGCTCTGCGCTGAACGCGCCGGGCGCCACGGCCGCGAAGACCGCCTCGAGAAAATCAGGTTGAGTCAGGGTGCTTGCCCAATCATCGATCGCTTGCTTGGGGGTTGCGGCGCCGCGCACGCGTTCCACCTGGCGATGCAGCGCGGTGAGCACGCCGGGATGTAGCTTCAGACGTTGCACCAGTGCCGGTGTGTCCTCGCGGGTGCGGCGCGGCAACATCGGGAAGAGGTGCTTGACCCGCTCGGCGGCCCACTCGCGGAAGGTGCGCACATGCACGTGCCGCACGCCGAGCGCCGGGAGGACGTGGCTCACATAGTTGCGCAGCGCGGGAGAGAAGACCACGCACAACGTGCGCGGCGAGTCAACCGCGGCGTCGTCATAGGCGAGATACGCGATGCGATGCAGCGCCACCGTGGTCTTGCCGGAGCCCGCACTGCCCCGAATGACCACGAAGCCCGATGAGGGACGGGTGATCAGCTCGAACTGCGTCGGATCGATCAGCCCGGCGATGTCCGGAAGGTGTTTGTCGGCCCGGCGTCGTATGCCTTCGATGTCGGTACCCAGGCGACGGTGCGTCCCCTCACCTGAGCCGTACGCCCGCAACGCGGCGCCTTGCCCGCCGCGCAAGCTCGGCAGTTCGAGCGCCGCGTGGCGCCACCCTTCCGCGGTGTGCGGCGCGATGGAGAACACGCCTTCGGGCGCGGTCACCCGTTGCAGCGTGGCGTTGCGGATCGTCACGGTGCGCCGCGCAAGCACCTCGCCGCTCAACGTCCGCCCGGCGATGTCCTCGTCGTAGGTGTCTCCCTGCTGGTAGCGATAGAAGACCCGCGAGATGGGGGCATTACGCCAATCGACGATCGTGGCGCCGGGGCGCAGGTAGGTCGCTTTGCCTAACAAGATGTCGCGCTGGCGTCCATCCTCGGCCAGGCGCAGATGGGCGAAGTAGGGCGAGTCACGATCCATCTGAGGACCGGCGTGCGACGTCTGCAGCTGCTCCAACAGCGCGGACTGGCGATTCCATTGTTGCATGAGCGCCGCCTGGTCTTCGGCCTTGGCTTCCTCCCGCATCATCTCGCGCAGGCGCTCCAGCTCGCTGATGAGCGAGGCCTCGGAGGTCGCACGACGGGACGGCTCGGCCTGAAGGAGCGCCAGAACGCGTTCGAGCAGAGCCAGCTCTTCGGTGACAATCGGATGCGGCACCGTTTTCCCCAGAAATTTAGAATCCTAACGTGCAACGTGCAGGGACTTCAATAGCACTTTGGTCCGGGGTACTGTCTTAGTTTGGCAGCGCCCGCTTTCAAACCTAACCCCCTTCCCCTTCCCTGCGAGGGAAGGGGGGAAGAGATGTTTTGGCTTTTCGCTCCCCTCTCCGTGTCGGAGAGGGGTCGGGGGAGAGGTTCGAGCGGTTCGGGCAAGGACGTTGCGTTCTTGGCCAACACCTCCAGGCGCCGTCAGAAGTGCACGCGGTACATGTGCAGTGCCCGTGCAGCGTGAAGGCCGGGCGAGATGAAGTGCGCCGGTGCCTCCTGCCGTGCCGCATTGCTGGCAGCGGCAGGGTGACTTATAGTTCGGCCAGAATGACCGACGCACAAAGTGAAAAAACCATCGTGCAGTTCGCGGACCAGGTTCGGGTGCTGTTCGGGTCGGACTTGGTCTGCGTTGCGCTCTACGGAAGCGCCGCCGGCGTGGACTTCGTGCCGGGCCGTTCCAATCTGAACTTTGCCATTGTCGTCGACCGGCTGACGTTTGCGCATCTGAAGGCGTTGCACCCCTACGTGCCGAAATGGCGCAAGCTCGGCGTGGCGACGCCGCTGCTCCTGGATCGCCGGTTTCTGCAGCACGGGCGCGACGTGTTCCCGATGGAGTTCCATGACATCAAAGCGCAGCACCGCGTGCTCTATGGTGAGGAAGTGTTCGCGACGCTGGCGATCGACGGCCGCCACTTGCGTTATCAGGCCGAACACGAGGTGCGCGGCAAGCTGCTGCGGCTGCGGGCGCTGTACGCCGAGGTGGGTGCCGAGCGCAAACGCCTCGAAGCGCTGATGCTCGATTCGGTGAAGACGTTTCTGATCGTCATGCGCAACTTCATCCGCCTGCGGGCCGGCCAGAGCCATACGGCCTCTCTGCAGGTGCTCGAGCAATTCGAGACGCACTTCGCCGTGCATTTCCCGACCATGCGCCATCTGATCGGCGTGAAGCTCGGACGAGAGCGCTGGGCCGACGGGATCGAGGTCACCTTTCGCGCCTACCTCGAGGAAGTAGAGCATCTGGTCGAGTTGGTCGATCAGGTCACGCCGGATGCCGAGGACAAGCTACAATGAAGAATGGAAAATGGAAAATGAAGAATGAACAACGCTCCATATCTTCCGGCTGCCGTTTTCCATTTTCCATTTTCCATTTTCTGTTTTCCATCGCGTCCGTGGTGCGAAGCCGATGGGACTGAGGACCATCGTCTCAATCGCCGCAGCGCTGGTCGTCTGCATGGCGTCCGCCTCCGCGGGCGCCGCCGACGGCGCCGAACCTACCGTGCCCAGATCCCGTGGGTACGTCTCGGACTTCGCCGCTGTGCTCGATGGCACTACTATCAGTGAGTTAGACGCATTCATCGGCGAACTGAAGGCGAAGACCGGCGCGGAGATCGCGGTGGTGGTGGTGCAGACGACGGCGCCGCTCACCGCCTTCGATTACGCCATGAAGATCGCCGAGAGCTGGAAGCCGGGCGCCACCGGCAAGGACAACGGCGTCGTCTTTCTGGTATCGGTCAAAGATCATCAGGTGTTCATTTTGACCGGGTACGGCGTCGAGGGCGTCCTGCCGGACGGGCGAGTCGGGGAAATCCGTGACACGCTCGTCCGTCCGGCATTCCGGCGCGGCGATTTCGCCGGTGGCATCCGCGCGGCGACCGAGACGATGGCGGTGATCATCGCGCGCGACGCCGGCGTGCAACTCAGCCACGTGCCGCCGCGGGCCGCGCCCCGAGCCACACGGCCCACCCTGGTGACCGGCTTGGTGCCGATTCTTTTGCTGATCATATTCCTCATGACGGTTTTTCGGTTCCCATTCTTGCCGCTGTTCATGGGTGGTCCCGGCGGCTTCGGCCGGGGTGGCGGTGGTTTCGGCGGCGGTTTTGGAGGCGGTGGATTCAGCGGCGGCGGCGGCGGCTTCGGTGGGTTCGGCGGTGGCGGGTTCGGCGGCGGCGGAGCAGGGGGAGACTGGTGAGGAATTGAGTGATTGAATGATTGAGAGATTGGGAGATTGAACGATTGACGATTGGAGGATTGGATGATTGAGGGATTGAAATCAAGCAATCGTCAATCACCCAATCGAACAATCTTTCTGGTTGGAGGTAGACATGAGGTACAAGGCGGGAAGGTTGCTGCTGATGGCGGCGGCACTAGCTGCGCTGCCGGGCTGTGGATACAACAAGATGGTGTCGATGCGCGAAAGCATCGATGCTGCGTGGGCGCAGGTGGAGAATCAACTGCAGCGGCGCAATGATCTGATCCCGAACCTGGTGGAGGTGACGAAGGGGTACGCCAGCCACGAGAAGGAGATCTTCGATCACGTCGCCGACGCCCGTTCACGCCTGATCAACGCCGGCAGTCGCGATGCCAAGATCGACGCCGCCAACGATCTGAGCTCGGCGCTGTCCCGGTTGCTGGTGATCGGCGAGCGCTATCCGGATCTGAAAGCCAACCAGCAGTTCGCGCGCCTGTCCGACGAGTTGGCGGGCACGGAAAACCGCCTGGCGACGGAGCGCCGCCGGTTCAACGAGGCGGTGCGCGAGTACAACACGTACATCAAGACGATTCCCGCGGCGTTCACCGCACGGATGTTCGGCTTCACGGCGGAAAAGTACTTCGAGGCGCCGAAAGAAGCACAGCAGGTACCAAAGGTGCAGTTCTGAAAAGCGGCGCTGTCGGTTTGCCTTTCAATTCGGCCGTGCCGGAGGTAGAGGGAATCCATGTCACGAAACAGGATCGCTTCAGTGATCATGTGTACAGTGGCCGCAGTCGCCTGCGGTGCGTGCGGAGGAGGCGGTGGGGACAGTAACGCCGGTTCTGGCCCGCCGCCGTGCGATGCGGTCAATCGGACCTGCTACGTGCGTGCGAGCGTCGGCCGAGTTGGAAACAGCGGTGCCGACCCGGCGCACGCTCTGCTAACGATTTCAGGGGCGATGTCGATTGTGCAAAGCAACTACTCGATCGTGGTTGGGCCCGGAACGTACAATGAAGGCGTTAGCAACGACCGGCAAAACCAGCGGGCGCCTCACAGCCTGCAGCTTATCGCGGACGTGACAGGGGCGCAGACCGGAGACCATGCTGGCGCAGTGATCGTCAACGCGTCCAACTCTGCGCCGGGGGCCGGTTTTCGGCTTACCAACTCCTCGGATTCCCTGATCGACGGCTTCACAATCGTCGGAGGAAGCGACGGCGGTGTGGTGATCAAGAACGGCAGCACGAATCTGGCGGTTCGAAATTGCATTGTGTACGGTAACCCGGGAGACGGCATTCGCATCCAGGATTCGGCCAACGTGACCATCTTCAACAACCTCGTGTACGGCAACGGCGGTTTCGGCATCGGGATCGTCGGGCAACTGTCGGGCTCTGCGGGCGCGCGCGTGTTTAGCAATACGGCGGTCGATAATGCCGGCCGGGGGATTACCGTCGGCACTAGTACCACGGCCTCGACCGGTGTAGCGATCCGCAACAACATCGTGCAGGATAACGGTACGGGCAGCACCCCGACTCTCGAAAACATCAAGGTGTTCACCAACAGCCTGTCCGGCACCGACGAAGATTACAATTCGGTGTTTCCGGCCACCTACCTGCCGGTGAATCTTCCGGGGCCGCAGAGCCACGATATCAATGCGGATGCCGCCTTCGTTGGCGCGAGCGCGGACAACTTCCACCTCAGCAAGGCCAGTCCGAAGAGCCCTGCAATCGATGTCGGGGGCCCGTTGAACATCGGGGATGAGTGGATCACTATCCTTCGCCAGCGAACAACGACGGGCACGAACCTGGACAACAACGGAAAGCTCGATATCGGGTTTCATTTCTTGCCCTGAGCCGTAAATCCGCTCGCCTCGCTTGCCGGATCGAGGTGTCTGCTGCGGCTGGCGAGCTTTCCGCGGGGTCCCAGGGGACACTTGCGGTGCGCATCCGACGGCCCTGGAGCTACAAATCCAAATGGAGGAAGCACGATGGACTACCAGCACATTCGCCTGACCCAAGAGGCGGGGATCGTGACACTGAGCTTCAATCGTCCGGAAACCCGCAATGCGATGAGCCCGGCCATGGGCGACGAGATCGTGCACGCGGTACAGCAGCTCCGTGTCGACCCCAGCCTGCGTGTCTTCATCTTGACGGGCACCGGCAAGGCCTTCAGCTCCGGCGGCGATCTCAGCATGATCGCGCGCGGCACCGGTGCGAACGCCGACAGGGGCGCGCCCGGCACGCTCGGATCGCTGCGCGAGTTTTACGCGCGCTACCTGGCGATCCGGAGTTTGCCGGTGCCCACGATCGCCGCCATCAACGGCCACGCTATCGGCGCCGGGCTGTGTATCGCCCTGGCGTGCGACCTCCGCGTGGCCGTTGCCGATGCCCAAATGGGCATGACGTTCACCAAGCTCGGCATTCATCCGGGCATGGGCGCGACCTATTTCCTGCCGCGCCTGACCGGCACGGCGCGTGCCTGCGAGCTGTTTTTCACCGGCCGGATCTTCGATGCGGCGGCAGCCGAGCGCTTCGGCATCGTCAATCGCATCGCGCCGCGCGCGGAATTCGATGCGTGTGTGCAGAGCCTCGCCCGCGAGATCGCGGCCTCCGGGCCGCTTGCCGTGCGCATGGTGAAGCAGTCGATCTACCGCGGCGCGCACCACAGCTTGGATGAGATGCTCGACTACGAAGCCCTGCAGCAAGGCATCACCTTGACGACGGAAGACGCACGTGAAGGTATCATGGCAATCATGGAAAAACGGCAGCCGCGGTTCGTTGGCAAGTAGGATTTCGCAATCACTTCGGAAGGACAGAGGATAGATGCAATCGTTGCGGGTGATCACTCTCGATCTTGGTTGGACGCTGGCCTACCCGCGCGTTTCGATCTGGGAAGTTTTCGGCGACGTCTGCACGGACGCCGGTGTGCCCACCCAGCCCGAGGCGTGCGAGCAGCTGATACGGACTCTCGCGCACGCCGCCGAGGAAGAAGCTGAGCGTCAATTTCACCGCGGCGCGTCGTATCCCGATTCCGACGAGGAGTTCGTCGGGATGTTCACCAGAATGGGCCAGGTCATCTTCGGCCAGCGCGGCGTGACGGATGGACAGGCCGAGCTGATGGAGCGGTTCACCCAACGCTTCTGGGATGAGCAGAACTGGGTCGTCTTCCCAGAGGTCATCGAAGTGTTGGGTGTCTTGCGAGCGCGCGGCCTGCAGCTCGGCGTGTTGTCGAACGCGCCCTCCACGTTGCCCGCCTTCCTCGATCGCCTCGGCGTGACGCCCTATCTGGATTTCGCCGTGGTATCCGCGGTCGAAGGCGTCAAGAAGCCCGACCGGCGCATTTTTGCTGCGGCGTTGGCGCTGGCCGGTGTCGCCCCGGCCGAGGTGCTGCACGTCGGCGACATGTATTTCGAGGACATCGTCGGCGGCTGCGCCGCGGGCCTCAACACGCTGCTGATCGAGCGCGGGCGCCGCGCGCTGTTTCCGAGTTACCGCGAATCGGAGGGGCGCAACATCGACCCGCGGATGGTCGTCGGCGATTTGGCGCAGGTGCCTCGAGCACATCCGTTGATCGCGGGGGATCGCGCGCCCCATCATTTCTTCTTGGCGAACAACGCGGCCAGACGGTCGCGTGCCGCGTCCGCAGCCGTGCTCACCGGAACGGCCGGTGGACCAAGACGGAAACTGAAAAAGTCGCAGAAGTTGCCCACCTGTTTGTCGACCTGCCGCTCTGTTTGTGGCTCGCGGCACTGGTTGTGACAGTGCGGGTCATAGAACGCACAGTTGAGGCAGCAGTGGAGGTCGGCGCCGCAGTGGAGACACGCATCGCGCCGGCCAGCACGCTCCACCGTGCCGACGGGACGACCACAATGATGACAGAAGCGCGTGGCGGGGATTCCTTGCTGCCGCATCGATGCGTTGATAGCATGAGGTCACGATGCGTCACAGGGCAACGAATCACGCGACGGCGACGCAGTGAGGTGCGGAATTGGCGGCGCGGATGAGCGAGCAGATCAGGGAGTTCGAGCGCGCCTTGGTCCTCGAAGAGAATGCGTCGGCGCATACGGTGCGGAACTACGGCAGCGACCTGCGCCAGCTGCGGGCGTTTCTTCTGGAGCAGCGGATGGCGTTGGACGAGAGCGGCGAAGAGGTGGCCGTCGAACAGGTCGATCATCTGGCGATGCGTGCCTTTTTGGCGCATCTGCTGAAGCGCAATCGCAAGAGCTCTGTCGGTCGTAAGCTGTCGTCGGCCAAGGGTCTGTTCCGTTTTCTGCTGCGCCGCGGCGTGATCACGCGGGATCCGACAACCGGCATCGCCACGCCGAAGAAAGAGCAGCAGTTGCCGGTGCACCTCACGGTCGACGACATGTTCCGGCTGCTCGAAGCACCGCCACCGGATACTGCAGCTGGGCTGCGCGACCGCGCCATACTCGAAGTCCTCTATTCGTGTGGGCTGCGGGTCAGCGAGTTGGTGGGGCTGGAATGGACGGATATCGACAGCTCGCTGGCGCTGGTGCGCGTGCGGGGGAAAGGCGGCAAGGAACGCCTGGTGCCGATCGGTGAAAAGGCGCTGGCGGCGCTGGCGGCGTACCGCGCGGCGACCCCCGACCTCTGCCGAAGACGCCTGCGAGACCAGCGTGCCGTGTACCTCAACCGATTGGGCAGGCGCCTGACGGTCCGCACGGTGGCCCGTATCGTCGACCACTACGTGCTTGCCAGCGGCATCGCGACCAAGGCGAGCCCGCACGCGGTCCGCCACAGCTTCGCAACGCATCTGCTCAGCGCCGGCGCCGATCTGCGCTCGATTCAAGAGCTGCTCGGACACGCCAGCCTGTCGACAACCCAGAAGTACACGCATGTCAACCTCGACCAATTGATGAGCGTGTATGACAAGGCGCACCCGCGCGCGTAGGGAGGGACGGAAATGGAAAACGGAAGATGGAAAATGGAAAATGCAGAACAGAAGGACCATTTTTCATTTTTCACTTTTCATTCTTCATTTTCCATTGTCATCGGGGTGGTCCGATGAGCCGGCCGCTTCGCATTCACAGCACGACCATTCTCGCCCTGCGCCACGCGGGGAAGGTCGTCGTGGCGGGCGACGGGCAGGTGACCTTCGGCAACACGGTGATGAAGCGCGGGGCGCGCAAGGTGCGCCGCATCTACAACGGCAAGGTCATCGCTGGGTTCGCCGGGGCCAGCGCCGATGCCTTCACGCTGTTCGAAAAGTTCGAGAAGCAGCTGGAGCAGCACAACGGCAACCTGCGCCGCGCGGCGGTCGAGCTCGCCAAGGATTGGCGCACGGACCGCGTGCTGCGGCGCTTGGAGGCGTTGCTGATCGCCGCCGACCGCGACACACTCTTGGTGCTGTCCGGCAGTGGCGACATCATCGAGCCGGACGACAACGCCATTGCGATCGGGTCTGGCGGCAACTACGCCCTGGCGGCGGCGCGCGCGCTCCTCGGCCACACGCAGCTCGATGCGCGCACGATCGCCGAAGAGGCGATGCGCATTGCCGCGGCGATCTGCGTGTACACCAACGACCAGCTGGTGATCGAGGAATTGTGAGGGCGGCGTTCGGCGTCGGTCCGGCAGGGTCGTCCCCTTCGAGCTGCGGACAGGCGTCGGTCGCAGCGCCGTGGCCATCACGGGAGATGACGGAGGTGCTCGGTTCGGCAGCAGCCGTGCACGGATGTCGAAACACAACGTACCTGACTCTCGAGGGTGAGCTGTCGACTGTCGACGTGGCGGATGCTAGCTAGAGGACACTGATGAGCCAGATGACGCCGCGCGAGATCGTGTCCGAGCTGGACCGCTACATCGTCGGGCAACGCAATGCGAAGCGGGCGGTGGCCGTGGCGCTGCGGAACCGGTGGCGCCGGCAGCAGGTTCCCGAAGAGCTGCGGGATGAGATCGCGCCGAAAAACATCATCATGATCGGTCCGACGGGCGTCGGGAAGACGGAGATCTCGCGGCGGCTCGCGAAGCTGGCGCAAGCGCCGTTCATCAAAGTCGAGGCCTCGAAGTTTACCGAGGTCGGGTACGTCGGCCGCGACGTCGAGTCGATCATCCGCGACCTGACCGAGTCTGGCGGTGAAAATGGTCAAGGATGAGGAGCAGCAGAAGGTCGCGCTGCAGGCGCGCGACCTCGCGGAGGAGCGCGTCCTGGATCTGCTGCTGCCGCCAGCGCGCACCGCCGAGCGCCGGGTCCAGCCCGTCGGCGAAGTGAGTGCGCCGGACGCTGGCGAGGAGTCGGCGACCGCCACGCGGGACAAGTTGCGGCGGATGATGCGCGAGGGGAAGCTCGACGACCGCGTCGTCGAGTTGGAGGTGACCAAGGCGGCCATGCCGATGGTCGAGGTGCTGACACCCCAAGGCATGGAGGAAATGGAGTTCCACATCAAAGATATCTTCTGCGAATCTCATGCCCAAGAAGACGCAAGAAGCGCGGTGAAGATCCCCGAGGCGCTGGCAATCCTGGCGCAGGAAGAGGCGGGTAAGCTCGTGGATATGGACGTCGTGACCCGCGAGGCCGATGCGGCGCGTCGAGCAATCCGGCATCGTGTTCATCGATGAGATCGATAAGATCGCCGGGCGCGAAACGCCTCGTCGGCCCGGACGTGTCACGGCAAGGCGTGCAACGCGATTTGCTGCCCATCGTCGAGGGGAGCACCGTCAATACCAAGTACGGCATGGTGCGCACGGATCACATCCTGTTTATCGCGTCGGGGGCCTTTCACAGCGCCAAGCCGTCGGATCTGATCCCGGAATTCCAAGGGCGGTTTCCGATCCGCGTCGAATTGGAGGCGTTGACCCGGGAGGACTTCGTTCGCATCCTCACCGAGCCGCAGAACGCGCTGATCAAGCAGTACACCGCACTCATGCGCACCGAAGGGGTGGAGCTCACGTTCACGGAGGACGCGGTTGCGGAGATCGCTGCGATTGCCGCGGCGGTGAATCAGAGTACGGAAAACATCGGCGCGCGGCGCCTGCACACGGTCGTCGAGCGCTTGCTGGAGCCGCTGTCTTTTGACGCGCCGGAGATGGGCGGACGTGCGGTGGCCATCGACGCCGCTCACGTCCGTGAGAAGCTGAGCGACATCGTCAAGAACGAGGACCTGTCGCGCTACATCCTTTAGTCGACCGTCTATGAACCCACCGACGCCGATGCAAGAGCTGATCGCCAAGGCCGAGATTCTGCTGGATGCGCTGCCGTACATCCGGCGCTACTCGGGGAAGACCATGGTCATCAAGTACGGTGGCCACTCCATGGTCGATGACGACCTGAAGGCCAGCTTCGCGCAGGACATCGTCCTGCTGAAGTTCATCGGCATCAACCCGGTGGTCGTGCATGGCGGTGGACCGCAGATCGGGCAACTGCTGAAGCAGCTCGGTATCGAGTCGCAGTTCGTGCGCGGTATGCGTGTCACCGACCAGCAAACGATGGATGTCGTCGAAATGGTGCTGATGGGGAAGATCAACAAGGAGATCGTCAGCTTGATCTGCCGCCACGGCGGCCGCGCCGTCGGGCTGAGCGGCAAAGACGGCGAGCTCATCCTGGCCAAGAAGCTGACGGTCGAACAGCCCAAAGAAGAGCAGGTGGATATGGGCATGGTCGGTGCCGTACGCGCGATCAACCCGAGCGTGATCGAGACGCTCGACCGCAGCGATTTCATCCCCGTCATCGCCCCGGTGGGGGTCGGCGAGGGCGGCGAAACGTACAACATCAACGCCGACGTGGTCGCCGGAGAGATCGCTGAGGCGCTACAGGCTGAGAAGCTCATTCTGCTGACCGACGTCGAAGGCATTCGCGCCGCCGATGGGACGTTGATTCCGACCCTCGAACTGGAACGCGCCCAACAGCTGATCCGAGCGGGCGTCATCACGGCGGGCATGATTCCGAAGGTCGAATGTTGCATCGAAGCCCTGCGGGGCGGCGCCAAGAAGACACACATCATCGATGGGCGGGTGCGGCATGCCGTGCTGCTGGAGATCTTCACCCGCGAAGGCGTCGGCACCGAGATCGTGCGCCCGCCAACGCGTGGTAGCAGCTCGCACGCGCCGGGGACGAAGTCGAAGGTCCAAACCCTGAGATCGAAAGCCGAAGGTGTGAAGTGTTGATCTCTAAGCCCGCCACTGGCAACTGGCAGACTGTGAGCTGACCCGAGATGACGAACGCCGAGATCGTTGCGCTCAGCGAACGCTATCTGTTTCCCGTGTACCCGCGCGCCCCGATCGCGTTAGTGCGCGGGCAAGGATGCCGTGTGTGGGACGCCGATGGGAAGGAGTATCTCGATTTCTTCGCGAGCACCTTGGTGACGGGCCTCGGGCATGCGCACCCGGCGGTGACGCGCGCCATCGTCGCGCAGGCGGCCAGGATGCTGCACGTTTCCAATCTCCACTACAGCGAGCCGCAGGCACGGCTCGCCGAGCTGCTGTGCACGCATTCCTTCGCGGACCGCGTGTTTCTCTGCAACAGCGGCGCGGAGGCGAACGAGGCGGCGATCAAGCTGGCGCGCAAGTACGGCGCCGACTACGGCGGCGGCCGCTTCGAGATCCTCACGGCGACGGGCTCGTTCCACGGCCGCACGATCGCCACGATCACCGCAACCGGGCAGGAGAAGGTGCGGCGGGGGTTCCAACCGTTGCCGGAAGGCTTCCGCTACTTCGCGTTCAGCGACATCGACGCGCTGGCGGCTGCCGTCACGCCGCGCACGATTGCGGTGCTGCTCGAGCCGGTACAAGGCGAAGGCGGCATTGTCGTGCCGCCGCCGGAGTACTTGCGCCAGGTGCGCGAGCTGTGCGATCGCCATCAGCTGCTGCTCATTCTCGATGAAGTGCAGACTGGTATGGGCCGGACCGGCACCTTGTTTGCCTACGAGCAGAGCGGCATCACGCCGGATATCATGACCTTGGCCAAGGGCTTGGGTGCGGGGGTGCCGATCGGCGCCATGCTGGCGCGCGCCGAGGTGGCCAAGGCATTCAGCGTGGGGGCGCACGCGTCGACCTTCGGCGGCAACCCGTTGACCTGCGCAGCGGCGGTGGCAGGCATGCACGCCATGCTGGCGGAGGGGGTGGTAACCAACTGCCGGGTGCAAGGCCAGTACTTGCGGGAGCGTCTGGGGCAGCTGCAGGGGCGCTGCCCGCGCATTCGGCAGGTGCGCGGCGCGGGCTTGCTCGTCGGGGCGGAGCTGGACGGCCCGGGCGCGGCGGTGGTGGAGGCCTGCCGCAACGCAGGCCTGCTGATCAACTGTACGGTGGAAAAGGTGCTGCGCTTTGCCCCACCACTGATCGTGTCGCGCGGCGAGATCGATCGCGCCGTGGATATCACCGAGAAGGTGCTCGCGGCATGAAGCGTGACTTCTTGAACCTGTCGGATCTCACACGTGGTGAGCTCGAGGAGATCCTGCATCTGGCGGCGACGCTCAAGCGGGAGCTGAAAGCGGGGAGGCGCTCGGCGCTCCTCGCCGGCAAGACATTGGCGATGATCTTCGAGAAGCCGAGCCTGCGCACGCGCGTCACGTTCGAGGTGGGAATGATCCAGCTCGGCGGCTATGCGATGTACCTTTCGCTCAACGATATCCAGCTCGGCGAGCGGGAGTCGGTGGCCGACATCGCTCGGAACCTGGAGCGCTGGGTCGACCTGATCATGGCGCGCACCTTTGCCCGCTCGACGCTGCTCGAGCTGGCGCACCACGCCGCCGTGCCGGTCATCAATGGGCTGTCGAATCTCTTGCACCCGTGTCAGGTTCTCAGCGACTGCTTCACACTGCTCGAAAAGCGCGGCCGGCTGGACGGCCTGCGGATCGCGTTCATCGGCGATGCGAACAATGTTGCGAACTCATGGTTCAATGCCGCCGTCAAGTTCGGGTTCGACTTCGTCCTGGCCTGCCCGCCAGGCTATGAACCCCGCGAGGGCGTCTTTGAAAATGCCCAGGCTCAGGGCGCGCGGGTGCGCCTCACCAACGACCCGGCCGCGGCGGCAGAGGGCGCTGACGTGCTCTACACCGACGTGTGGACCAGCATGGGGCAGGAGAACGAGGCGGCACGCCGGCGGAAGGACTTCGCCCCGTACCGCATCACTGCGGCGCTGCTCCGTCGTGCCAGCAGCGACGCCGTCGTGATGCACTGCCTTCCTGCCCATCGTGGGGAGGAGATCGTCGATGAAGTGATCGACGGACCGCAATCCATCGTGTTCGACCAAGCCGAGAATCGGTTGCACACGCAGAAGGCCATCATGGTGTGGCTCAGTGACAAGGCGCCGAAGCATCGGTGAGGAAGGTGCGCCGGTACCCCCGCTCTCGGAAGACACCGGCCGACCGGCATAGTGTTGCACAGTGATTTCAAGTGAGGAGTGACGATGACCAATCCTAAGAAGATCGTTCTTGCATATTCTGGCGGCCTCGATACGTCGGTGATTCTCGCCTGGCTGATCGAGACGTACCATGCGGAGGTGATCGCGTTTTGCGCGGATCTCGGCCAGGGCGAGGAGCTGGCCCCGGTCGAGGGCAAGGCGAAGGCCAGCGGCGCGAGCCGGGTGTATATCGAAGACCTGCGCGAGGAGTTCGCGCGCGACTTCGTCTTCCCGATCCTCCGCGCCAATGCGATTTACGAGGGCAGCTATCTCCTCGGCACCTCGATTGCGCGCCCCCTGATCGCGAAACGGCAGATCGAAATTGCCCGCGCGGAACGGGCGGATACGGTGTCCCACGGAGCGACCGGCAAGGGCAACGACCAGGTGCGCTTCGAGGTGACGTACTACGCGCTGCAGCCCGACATTCGCGTGATTGTGCCGTGGCGTCTCTGGGACCTGAACTCACGCTCCAAGCTGGTTGCCTACGCCGAAGCGAAGAAAATCCCGATCCCGGTCACCGCGGAGAAGCCTTACAGCTCGGATCGCAATCTGCTGCACGTCAGCTACGAAGGCGGCATCCTCGAAGACCCCTGGCGCGAACCCTACGAGGACATGTTCACGCTGACCGTGTCGCCGCAGCAGGCCCCGGATGCGCCGGAGTATGTGGAGATCGATTATGAAGCCGGCGACCCGGTTGCCGTCAATGGTGAACGGCTCTCGCCGGCGAACGTGATCGCCCGGCTGAACGCCCTCGGTGGCAGGCATGGTATCGGACGGGTGGACTTCGGTTGAAAACCGGTACGTCGGGATGAAATCGCGGGGTGTGTACGAGACGCCTGGCGGCACGATTCTCCATGTGGCACATCGGGCCATTGAATCGCTGACGTTGGACCGTGAAGTCCTGCATTTGCGCGATTCCCTGATCCCCCGTTATGCCGAGATGGTCTACTACGGATACTGGTTTTCGCCGGAACGCCGCATGCTCCAGAGCGCCGTCGACGAGGCCCAACGCACGGTCACGGGAACGGCGCGGCTCAAGCTGTACAAGGGCAACGTCACCGTCGCCGGACGCAAGGCGCCGCAGTCCCTGTACCGCTTGGATATTGTGACGTTCGAAGAGGACTCCGTGTATCACCAAGGCGACGCCGATGGCTTCATCCAGCTGAACGCCCTGCGACTGAAGATCAGGAAAAAGGTGCTGGGCGATCAGGGCTGATCAGTAATCACTGCTTACTGATTACTGATCACTGCCTTACACTGCTCACTGTTTATGAGATGAAAGTAGGCATCGCGGGCTTCCCGCGTTCCGGCAAGACCACGATCTTCAACGCCCTGACAGGCCAGCACGCCAGCGTCGGCGGCTTCACCGAGCCCGGGAAGGTGCATCTCGGGACCATCAAGGTTCCGGATGTGCGCGTCGATCGGCTGAGCGAGATTTTTCGCCCGCGCAAGACGACCTACGGGGAGATCGTGTTCGCGGATTTCCCTGCGCCGGCGCGCGAAGAGGGCGCCAGCGTCCACGCCACCGCGCTCGACACGCCCACGCTGGCGCAGATGCGCGAGAGTGACGCCTTGGTGCAGGTGGTGCGTGGCTTCGCCGATCCGATTACCGCTGAGCCCGCCAACCCGGCGCGCGATATCGATAGCTTCAAGAGCGAGCTGCTGCTCAACGATTTGGTCTCGATCGAGAAACGCCTCGAACGCCTGAGGAAGGAAAAGGGCAAGGAGGCGGAGATCGCGTTGTTGACCCGGTGCAAGACGTCGCTGGACGCGGAGCGGCCGCTGCGATCTTTGGCTTTGAGCAACGAGGAGGCGACTGCGATCGCAGGGTTCGCGTTCCTGTCCCTCCGGCCCCTCTTGGTGGTGCTCAACGTGCGTGAGGCAGACGTGCGCGCCGGCATGCCGCTGGATCTCCGCGATCAACTAGCGGCGGACGGTGTCCAGGGGTTGGTGCTCTCCGGCCAGATCGAGATGGAGATCGGCGCGCTCGAGCCGGAGGACCAGCGTGCGTTTCTGGAGGATCTGGGCATCGCTGAGCCGGCACGCGAACGCTTCATTCACGCCGCCTACGCATTGCTCGATCAGATTAGTTTTCTCACCACGGGTGAGGATGAGGTGCGCGCCTGGACCATCAAGCGGGGCACCATCGCCGTCAAAGCGGCCGGCAAAGTCCACACTGATATGGAGCGCGGGTTCATCCGGGCCGAGGTCGTCCACTACGAGGACTTCATCCACTACGGCACCGAGGCCAAGTGTCGCGAGGCGGGGAAATTTTGGCTGGAAGGGAAGGAGTACGTGGTGCGGGACGGCGACATCATCCATTTTCGGTTCAACGTGTGAAGAGCTGCGCCGGCTGCTGTCAGGCCGGTTGCAGTGCAGGCCGCGATCGACCGTTGCTATGGCGAGTCGGAGGCCGCCGCCGCCGCGTTCGGATCCGGCACGCTCGTTGGCGAGGCCTGGGGTTCGGTCGGCCGGAGCGTTGCCGTAGCAGATGGGAGCGC
This sequence comes from uncultured delta proteobacterium, assembly GCA_963729835.1. GTDB lineage: Bacteria > Desulfobacterota > Binatia > HRBIN30 > HRBIN30 > CAVSQF01. The sequence goes on from CAVSQF010000046.1 coordinate 101,984, forward strand.
AGGAGGCGCGCTCGCGGGGTGCGTACCGCGCAGCTGCGCCTCCTCTTCGAGGGCGCGGAAGCGCTGCTCGAGGCTGTTGAAACTGCCGGTCATCTGAATCGCCAGTTGCTGAAATTGTTCCAATTGCCGTTCCATGCGCTGCTTGTCTTCCTCTGCCGTTTCGAGCCGGCGCGTCAGCTCCTGGATGCGGGTGCTCGTTGCCGGAGCCTGATCGGCGTGCTGTGGCAGCGCGAGCAGGCTGAGAAGCACACCGCCGGGAATGCCGAGTAGGAGGCCGAGGATGAGACCGGAACTGAATCTGAAGCGCAACATGGAGCTGGCCGGAAGCAGAAAGCTGACACAAACTGGCGCGCCGCGCAATCGGATCGTGGGTGTGTGAGAAATTCCCGGGGAAGAGGCGATGCCGAACAGTGCTGTTCGAGCAGGCTTCAGCGCCGCCCTTGCGGCGTGTGATGTTGATGTATAGCATGCCGTAAGGAGATCAACACGTGCCGCTGAATATCCGGAACCCCGAAGCCGAACGGTTGGCTGAAACGCTGGCCCATCTCACGGGTGAAAGCAAGACCGAGGCGGTGACCAAGGCCCTGCGCGACCGGCTTGCGCGCGTGCGTCGCGAGCGCGCCCAGCGGCGCTTGGCGGATGAGCTCGACGAGATCGCCCGCCATTGTGCCTCGCTGCCGGTGCGTGATGCGCGCAGTGCGGAAGAGATCATCGGGTATGACGAGCACGGGCTCCCGCGCTGATGGTCATTGACACGTCCGCGCTGCTTGCGATCTACGAGGGCAACGATTTCTCGCAAACGGATATCACTGCCTTTATCATAACCAGGTATCTGAGAGCACTCTGGGATAGCTGTAAGGAGACTCCAAGTACAGCTCTGTTGCCCGCGCGAGGAACTTACAGTCCGCCCGCCAGCAGCCGCCGCATCGTCATGGCGTTGCGCACCCCGTAATCCGCGTAGCAGTTATTGAAGATCACAAACGTGACCTCGGCGCCCCGGAGCTGGCGGGTGCTGCGCGCGACCTCGCGCAGCTCGTCGTCGGAGTAAGAATATTTGAAGCGCTCCGCTGCGCTCTGCCCGTGTCCAAACCACGCCTGGCGGTTACGTCCGTGGAGTCGCACGTACGCAATGCGGCTGGTCGCCGTGTACGGTGGACGTGGAATGCTTGGTCCCGGCGGGGCGTCGCAGCAGACGAGCGACAGGCCGCGCTCGGCGAGGAACCCGAGGGTACGCTCGGTGTACCCGTCGAACCAGCTGGCATGCCGGAACTCGATCGCCAGGCGGTCCTCGGGCAAGCGCTCGCGGCACGAGTCGATGTACGCTTCGTTGCTACGGCGGGCAGTGAACCAGGGCGGGAACTGCAGGAGAATACACCCGAGCTTGGCAGCCCGGCGCAACGGTTCCAGGGCGCTGCGGAACATGGTGAACGCCAGCTCGACAACCTCGCCAGGCGGATTTCTCAGGCGGGATTCGCGCAAAGCTTCGGGTGCGAGCAGCGCCTTGATCTCCCGCGGCAGCGCGCGGGTTTCGGCGGGGTGCTGCGTGAGCAGCGCAAACGCCTTCACGTTGAAATGGAAATCATCCGGTGTGCGCTCCGCCCACAACGCGGCATTGCGTTCATTGGGCAGAGCGTAATACGTGGAGTCGACTTCGACGGTGTTGAACTGCTCGGCATAGAAACGCAGGCGTGCCTCCGCCGTGCGTGCGGTGGTGGGATAGAATGTGGTCTGCAGTAACGTCGGGTCGGTCCACGATGCGGTGCCGACGCGGTAGTGCGTGGAGCCCATCGCCGGAAGGTTACCAGACTCGTGGTTGGGCCGCGACCGGCGCCAGGCGAGCGCCGGGCCACGGCTCAAAGTTGCTGACGGAGCCTCAAGTGGGCCTGAAAGGCTGTCATTCCGCGGACTCCGCTCGGAATGACACCAGTCGTTGCTTGCCGGTCGTGAACGACTCTGATGTAAGGGGCCTTCTCTTGCGTCGACCCGATCGCGACGAATATAGTCCGATGCCGATGGATCGCGGAGAGTTCGAGCGACTCGAGGACATGCGGCTGGCGCCGTACGCCATGCGCACCCGCCTCAGCCGCGGCCGCGTCCATCCGGAGCCGGAGCACCGCTTCCGGCTGCCGTTCGAGCGCGACCGGGATCGCATCATTCACTCCACGGCGTTTCGCCGGCTGGAGTACAAGACGCAGGTCTTCGTCAACCACGAGGGGGACTACTATCGCACGCGCCTGACGCACACGATGGAAACGGCGCAGATCACCCGCACGATGGTGCGCGCGTTGCGGCTGAACGAGGAACTGGCGGAGGCGGTGGCGCTGTCGCATGACCTCGGCCACACGCCGTTCGGACACGCCGGCGAGCGCATTCTCGATCAACTCATGGCGGCGCACGGCGGCTTCGAGCACAACGCGCAGAGCCTGCGCATCGTCGACGTGCTCGAAGAACGCTACCCGAGCTTCAAGGGTCTGAACCTGTCGTGGGAGGTGCGCGAGGGGATCGTGAAGCACTCGCCGCCCTATGACCGGCCGCTGGCGGCGGACTTCGAGCTGGGGAAGGCCCCGTGCCTCGAAGCGCAGATCGTCGATTGCGCCGACGAGATCGCATACAGCACGCACGACATTGACGATGGGCTCAAATCGGGTCTGCTCACGGCCGAGCAGCTGCACGAGGTGCCGCTGTGGCACGAGGCGTTCGGGCGCGTGTCGGCGGAATATCCCGACGCGGGGTTCCGCATCTGGCGTTACCAGGTGCAGCGCATTCTCATCGATGAGCTGGCGACGGATCTCATCACTACGGTGCGCGAGCGACTGCGGGATTTGCAAATCGACAGCGTCGACGCGGTGCGCGCCTATGGGCAGCCGATTACGACCTTCAGCCCGGCGGTGGAAGAGAAGCGCCAGGAGCTGAAGGCCTTCTTGATGGAGAATCTGTACCGCCACTACCGCGTCATGCGCATGGCGGTGAAAGCGCAACGCATTATGACCGACCTGTTTCACGCCTACATGGACGAGCCGGCGCAGCTGCCGCCGCATATCGTGGCGCGCTGGGAAACCGGCGAGGACCGTCCGCGCGTCATCGCCGACTACATTGCGGGTATGACGGACCGCTTCGCGTTCGACGAGTACAAGAAGCTGTTCGATCCGGATGAAAAGGTGTAGCAATACGCGCATGGTCCCCGTACACATCGACGACCCGGAGCACATGCATCTGCTCGGTCTGCTGCTCAAAGGCTTTCTGGAGCGGCAGCTGGCCATCCCGGCGGTGCAGCGCCGGGCGGCAGGGCTGCGCGGCGACTTCGGCGTGTCTGCCGGTTCGATGTCGGTGACCCTGTCGTTCTCGGAGCACGGCGTGCTGATCAAGAAGGGTATCACTGCCACGGCGCGCGCGGCGTCGGTGGCAGCATGGGCGCGATGGTCGATCTCGTCGCCGGCGGCGGAAATCTGTGGGCTGCCGCTGGCGCGCTGCTCGGCGCGCCGCATGCGCGTGCGCGGCAATGTCTTCGCGTTGCTTCCGCTGCTGCCGATCATGCTCACGCCAGCAGCCAAGGTGTCGCGCTCATGAAAGAGCGCTTCGAGCAGATCCTCGGCACGGACAAGGTGGTCAGCGCGGCGGGCGATCTCGCGGCCTATCTCGACGATTACTCGGAAGCCGAGCGGGTCACCCCTAGCCTTGCTCTGTTGCCTGCCAGCGTCGAAGACGTACAAGCAATCGTGCGGCTCGCGGCGGAAACGCGCACGCCGCTCACAGCGCGGGTGGCGGGCACCAACGTGGGCGGGCTCGCCAACCCGGCGCCCGGCGGCGTGGTCGTCGATCTGCGCCGGCATGAACCGCGTGGTGTCGTTGGACCAGGATAACATGGTTGCGGTCATCGAGCCCGGTGTGACGCAGCAGCAGATGCACGACTATCTCGAGCAGCACCATATCCCGCTGACTCTCGGCTTCTCGCTCGGGTCCACGGCGTTCCTCGGTCCTGGCCAATCTGGCACTCGATGGGCTCACCAATCGTTCGCTCAAGTACGGCGCGATGGCCGAGTGGGCCGCGGGTTTCGAAGTGGTGCTCGCTGACGGTGGCATCGTCCGCACCGGCGCCTGGGCGCTCTCCGACGTACCGTTTGCACGCGGGCCGTTGCCTGACCTCACGGGCCTCTTCGTTGCCTGGCAGGGGACCACTGGCATTATCACCAAGGCGGCGTTGCACGTCATCCCCACACACCCGTTGAACGAACGGCTGTTCGTGCTCACCTATTCCGCGCACGCCACCTTCGAGGCCATGCGCCGGCTGTGCCGGCTCGAGATGTGCGACGACATCGGCGGCCTGTCGTGGCCCGTCGGCAAGATGATGCTTGGGGTCAAGCGACCGCACCCGGAACCGGACGAAGGCGAGCCGCGCTTCTTTCTGTACGTCGACCTGACGGCTGAGGAGCCGGAAGAGATGGCGTACAAGAAGCGGCAGCTCATCCGCGTGCTCGACGACCTGCGTCGCGCGGGCGAGCGCTCCGAGGCGCCGCTCGATGTGCGGAGCCTGGTGAAGATGAACCCCGCCATGCAGAAATTCGCCGCGTTCCCCACCGACCTCGATTTCCTCACTGACCACGGCGGCGGCGGCCTCACGTGGATCGGCACCTACGGGCCGCTGTCGCGTTTCGATGCGACCGCGGAGCGCGGCATAGCCATCATGGTCGAGCACGGTTTCGCGCCGACCATCGTGTCACGGCCGATGAAGGGCGGCCACTTCGGCGTCCTCCGCTTTCTCGCCACCTTCGATCGCAACGACCCGGAGGAGGTGACGCGTATCAAGCGGATGAACCGTGCCGTGCTCGCGGTGGTGACCGAGGCCGGCTTCATCATGTACAAAACGCCCAGCTGGGCCTTGCGGGAGATGCTTCCCAAGATGGACCCCGGCTTCGTCGCGCTCATGCGCCGAGTGAAGGCGCTCCTGGACCCGCAGGGCATTCTCAACCCGGGCAAGCTGCTCCTCCCCGAGTGAGCGGTGCGGTAGCGGGCCCTTCGTGGCCGACGCACAAAGTGTGCTTTGGTATCGCTGGCTCGATGATGTCTTCGCATGTATGATGCGCGGGACGAGATCTGACCAGGAGACAATTCTCTTGTATATGCGATATCAACATGATAAATGCCGCACTATGCGTACCACGGTTACCGAACGCGGACAGGTCTCGATTCCGGCGCCCATACGGCGCAAGCTCGGGATTGAGCCGCTGACCCGCGTCGAGTGGGTCGTCGAAGGAGCCTCGGCGCGGCTCATTCCAATACCGCGTGATCCGATCAGCGCCCTGCGGGGCTCCGGCCGTCCCGGCGCGGTGAAGCGTTTGCTCTCGGAGCGGCAGCGTGACCGCCGAACAGAAGACCGTTAGGCAACGCTGGGTGCTCGACACTTCTGCGATCCTGGCATTCCGATCCGACGAGGCGGGGGCCCGCCGGGTAGAAAAGCTGCTCCGTCAAGCAACTGCGCAGGCCGGCACCGTCCTCGTCTCCTTCATGAGTCGTATGGAAGTGCTGTATTGCGTGCGCCGCGACGAAGGCGAAGAGGCCGCCCGCCAAGCGATCGGGCTGCTGGATGCGATGTCGATTCGCTGGGTGTCGTGCGATGCCCCCATCCTAGAAGCGGCCGCACGCATCAAAGCCCAGGGCGGGCTGTCGGTTGCCGATGCGTGGATTGCCGCGACGGCGCAGACCCACGATGCGGTCTTGGTGCACAAGGATCCGAAGTTGGGGCGGGTCCGAGACATTAAGCAGGAAGACCTGAGATAACGGTTGCCGGCGGGCGATCCGGGTTGAGATGCGGCGTGTCGCCTTGCTATCACCCAGAGCCATGGAAGCGGCCGTACGCAATGGCGCCACCCCGCCAGGGCATCGATGTGGGTTCGTCGCCATCATTGGCCGCCCGAACGTTGGCAAATCAACCCTGCTGAATCAGCTGCTGGGTCAAAAGGTGGCGATCGTCACGCCGAAGCCGCAAACCACGCGCGGCCGCATTCTCGGCATCAAGACGCTGCGCGAGGCGCAGAGCATCTTTATCGACACGCCCGGCATGCACCAGCCGCGCACCCTGATCAATCGCCGCATGGTCGAGGTAGCTGGGCGCGCTGCCGAGGAAGCGGATGTGCTCCTGTGGGTCACCGACGCGGCCGACGGCATCACTTCCGGCGATCGGGACATTGCCGGGCACCTGCGGCCCGAAACGCGGCCGTTGTGCGTGGTGCTCAACAAGATCGACCTGGTGGAGCGCCGGCAGTTGCTGCCGCTGTTGGCAACACTCGATGGGCTCCTGCCGGGTCGCGACGTCATCCCGGTCAGCGCCCGCACGGCCGCGAACTGTGCGGAGCTGATGTCACACATTGTGAGAGTGCTTCCCGCAGGGCCGCGCCTCTATGACCCCGAGACCATCACGGACCAGACCGAGCGCATGCTGGTCCAGGAGGTTGTACGCGAGCAGGTGCTCTTGCAGACGCGGGAGGAGGTACCGTACGGCGTTGCCGTGACGGTGGACAAGTTCGAAGAGAAGGGCAAACTCGCAGGTGGTCAGCGCCACCATCCACGTGGAGCGGGCCTCGCAGAAGGGGATCTTGATCGGGAAGGGGGGCGCGCGCATCAAGGACATCGGGCGCGCGGCGCGCCTGGAGCTACAACGCCTGCTCGGCCGCCGCATCTACCTGGAACTGTTCGTCCGCGTGCAGGAGGAATGGACGAAGCGGGAGGCCTTGCTGAACGAGTTCGGTCTGTAGATGGCGGTCGCATGAGCAACGAGAGCAATGACGCGCTGCCGTGCGCGGCGCGGCGCCGCCTGCCGGTGATCGCCATCGTCGGCCGTCCCAACGTCGGCAAGTCGACGTTCTTCAACCGGCTGGTGCGGGCCCAGCGCGCCATCGTTGATAGTCGTCCGGGCGTGACGCGGGACCGCAACATTGCGATCGGACGCTGGCGAGAGCGGGAATTTCTCTTAGTTGACACTGGTGGGTACGAGGATGCCGAAGGCTCCAGCATTGCGGCTGCGGTGCGGGCGCAGAGTGCGCTGGCTGCCGAGCAGGCGGATGCGGTCATTGCGGTGTTCGACGGGCGGGCGGGTCTGAATCCCGTCGACCGGGAATTGGTGCTGCGCCTGCGTCGTCTGCGCAAACCCGTACTGTACGCAGTGAACAAGCTCGACACGCCGGCGCATGACGATGAGGCAGCGGAGTTCTTTGCGCTGGGCCCGAGTGCCGTCTTCCCCGTCGCCGCGGCCCACGGCCGCGGCATCGATGCGCTGATGCAGCAGCTCTTCGAGTTGCTTCCCGCCGCGCCGTCTGAGGAGGTACCCGTAGCCGAAACAGGTGCGGCGACCTCGGTCGTGACCTTGGCCATCGTTGGCAAGCCGAACGTTGGCAAGTCGTCACTGCTGAACCGGCTCGTGGGTTCGGAGCGAGCGATTGTCGATGCAGCCCCCGGAACCACTCGCGATCCGGTGGACACGCCATTCCGCTATGGCGAGCAGGATTACCTACTTGTTGACACGGCCGGTATTCGCCACCGGCCACGCGTCCATGAGCACATCGAGCGGGCATGCGCGGTGCGTGCGCTTAGAGCGATCGAGCGCGCCGAGGTCGCGCTCGTCGTCATGGACGCCACGCAGGCCATCAGCGATCAGGACGCGCGCATAGCCGGGTACGCGTGGGAGCGGGGACGTGCGTTGCTCTTTGTGGTGAACAAATGGGATGCGGTGCCCAAGTCCGAGCGCCGCGCGGCGCGTTTCGTGGCCGAGTTGCACGCGCGTTACGCGAGCTTTGCGCAGGCGCCGGCTGTGTTCGTGTCCGCACGCACCGGCACGGGGATCGCAGGCATCTTCCCGGCGGTGCAGGAACTGGTTGCGGCACACCGCCAGCAGCTGCGGACGGTCGAGCTGAACAAGGTGCTGGCCGATGCGACCCGTGCGCACGCGCCGCCGAGCGTGCATGGAAAGCGGCCCCGATTCTACTACGCCACCCAAACGGCGACGGCGCCACCGACAATCACGATCTTCGCCAGCGCGCCGCAGCTGATGCCGGTCGCCTATGAACGTTACCTGGCGAACGCCTTCCGCGCCGCCTTCCGACTGCGCGGGACGCCGCTCCGCCTGCGCTTCCGCCAGCGCGAGCGCAGGCAGTAACCCAGCGGAGCCGGAGCCAATGGGGAGAAATGGAGAAACCGGGAGGCGGTCCCCTCACTGCTCTATGCGTGCGTCAAGTCTGATTGGACGCAGGGGAGGTGCCAGGCGTGGCTGGCGGTGCGTCAACGCTGGGCGCGAGAACTTCGAGCTCGGCAAACGGCGCGAAATCGTTGCGATTGAAAGTGTATATGCGCGTGATGCCGTTACCAAGCATGGTGGCAACGAGCTGAATGTCGATCAGGATGTTCGTATCCAGCAGGGCGCGATCAACCGACATCGTCGTAGATTTCCCGTCGGCGGAGCTGTTCGGGCGCTGGTGCGATACCGGGCCAGCGCGGAAGGTCACGGACTCGTATCCGGTGCTTTCGCTCTGCCAGCTCCCGCCAGTACCGGGCCTGCTCTTCAATTGCCCTGGCCTGGTCTTCGGGCACGCCTTCCAGGTCAACGGCTCGTGTAACCATGAGAATCTCCTTTCCTTCTTGGGCACGGCAGCCCAGCGAATACCGTCAAGTTGGCATTCTATCAGGGAGCGCGCAATCTTGGCAGGGCGCCGGGCGGCGGCTGATATGTGCCCGCGACTAGCTGCTGAGCAAGTCTGCCAAGCTGTCGCGATTCGCGTGCCCCGAAGTTGTCCGCTGTCGCGCCGTCCACCCCGGCGGCGCCCCGGCCGCTGCGAACCTGATCCCACGCTTGGTAGAGGCGCCCCGCATCGCCTACCACTGCCCCGAATGACGCGCCATTGCTCGGCTGTTCCACGTGAACCATCGCTCCTGTGCAGTTCAACGTGAAGGACAAAAGAAAGTTGCGCGAAAAAGGTGAGGGGCGGCGCGGAGCCGAAACTCCGCGCCCGGAGAATGGAATTCTCCGGCTACGGTGCGAAGAAGTCCTCTGAAGAGGACTCGACACACCGGAGACCAGTCGTCCCTTCCGGCTTTCACCTTTCCTCTTTCACCTTGTCCCCCGGCATCTACCCAAGCGCGGATGCCGCCGCGGTCACTGGCCGCGCCGCCGGATGCGGTGCGGTCACGAATGCGACTACGCCCGACGCCGTGAGCACCAGGCCGAGCCATTGGGAAATGCTGGGTATCTCACCGAGGAGTATAAAGGTAGCACCGAGTGAGAGCACGGGGATCGAAGGCACGACGATGGCGGTAGCGCGCGCCAGGTCGATGCGCGTGATCGCCTGGTACCACAGCAGGGTGCCCACGTAGGAAAGCACCAGGCCTTGGATGGCCAGGAGCGGCAAGACGTACGTCAGAGCGGCGGCGGTGGGCAGCTGCGCCGCGCCGCCGGTGGCGAGCCAGTAGAGGGCCAGCAGCAAGCCGCCGTGAACGTAGCGCGCCCCGGTGAGAATCGAGGGCGAGATGTCATCCAGCCCCCGCAACACGACTAGGTGTGATGCCTGCCAGCACAACGGCGTCGCGAGCACGAGCCACACACCGCTCGAAGAGCCGAATTCACGTCCACCCACCGCGAGAATGATGCCGGCAAGCAGAACGCCGATCGCGATGATGCGGCGGCGCGTCGGGCGATGACCGAGAAAAATCCACGCCGCCAGCAGGGAATACGCCGGCTCACTTTGGAGGCAGATGACCGTGTCGATCGCCGTGCTGCGGTGCGCGCCGGAGAAGAAGAGGATGAAGGCCAGCGTGGTGCCGAGTGCGCCGATGAGGAGGAGCAGGGAGCCGGTGCCGCGCCGTAGGAAAACACCGATCTCCCGACGTGCGACCAGCACGGGAGCCGCGAGAAGCGCCCCAAACAGGGTGGTGATGGTGGCGACGAAGACGGGATCGGCGGCGTTCGTGGTCAGCTTGGCGAAGGCGGGCACGAAGGCGCCATTGGCGGCACACAGGCCCGCGAAAAGCAACCCCAGCCGCTCGTTGCGTCGCGTCATGCGATCGCACGCCATAGCTGATTCCGAGCGGCTCTGGAATGGCGATGTTGGGTGTGCGCGGGAAGTATTCGACCGCCGCCGCCGTTGGCTCTGCCGGCCCGCAGCGGTAATGTACGCCCCATGGCCGTCGAGTTCATTCCTGCCGCGGATGTCCGGACGCTGCTCCGCGGCGTCGAGGGGGCGCGGCAGCACGCGCTCGACCGGGCCGGGGTGCCGCCGGCGTTTCCCGATGCGCGCTATTGGGAGGCGCTCTTCGAAAGCAACGCCGCCGAAGTGCTGGCGGTACTCCCACAGGTGACGCTGCCGCCGGGGTTCGTGGTGCGCTACCGGTTCTTCCGGCAGCGCGACCAGGACCTCCTCGTGCGGCCGTTTGTGGCTCGGGCGACGACCGATATTGAGACGGTCCGCCGGCTGATCGAGTGGCATGCGCCACCGGATTCGGACGCGGCGGGGCGGGCGCGCCCGCAAGATGTGGAGTTACTCTATCGCCATTTCACGTTTCCGCGGACGGCAATGGGAGTGTTCCAATACTGGCTGGCGATGCAGGAGCTGTGGGCCAGTCAACGGTGGGCGCATTCGCACGTCATCGCGTCGGCCGCCGAACTCAGCCAGATCACTGCTGCGGAAGGGTGGGAGGTGTTGCACCGCGTCGAAGCGTATGAGCCCGCAGTTGTGCCGGGTGCGGGCGGCAGGCGATTGGCGGTGTTGGTGCAAACGCCGCTGCGGCGTTTTGAAATCACCTTGCAGCAGATTGAAATCGCCGCTGACCAGTCCCTGCAGTACGGAGAGCCGGTCCTCGTTGCGTCAGGCCCGCGGGGCTATATGCTGTGAGCTGCGCGTGTGTGGCGGCGCTTCACCGGAGACTGAAAGCCCCCTGCTTCCCACCCGTCGGTATCGGCTCCGCGGTTCGGTCGATAGCCGACGACTCGGTCACGGGTTCCCAAACCGGCTGAGTCGCCTCCGCTTCGGGCTCCGGGGGCTCGACCGGCAAGGCCGCCTGCGGCTCGTTGCCCGCTCGGACATCGCCCGGGACCCAAACGCAGAAGGTGGAACCCGAGCCCACGATGCTGTCGAGGCTGATGGTTCCGCCCAGCATGTCCAGCAGCCGGCGCACGATGTACAAACCGAGACCAACCCCGCCATAGCGGCGGGTGTCCGAGCTGTCCAACTGGCGGAATGGCTCGAAGATGATCGCCTGTGATTCGGGGGCGATGCCGATGCCCGTATCGCTCACCCGGAACTCGACGCCGCCGTCGAACGCGCACGTGGTGAGGGTGATAGTACCGTCATGTGTGAACTTGACCGCGTTGCTGATGAGGTTCTTGAGCACCATCTTGAGCTTCACCGGATCGGTGCTCAGTGACGGCAGGTCGGGCGGCACGCTGCGGGTGAATGTGAGGTGGGGCTTCTCTTCGAGGGCCGGTGTTTCTCGAATCACGTCGTTGACCAGTTCCGCCACGACACACTCTTGGATGTCAAGCGGGATGCGGTGCTGGTCGAGCCGGCTGAGGTCGAGTGTGGCGGTGATCAAGTCGAGCAGCTCGCGAGCGCTTTTCTGGGTGCGCTCCAGTGGCTGAATCTGATCCGCAGTGAGGTCACCAAAGGCGCCATCCAACAACAGATCTGTATATCCGATCACCGCGCTCAAGGGCGTGCGCAGCTCATGTGACATGGTGGCCACGAACTCGGATTTGATCCGGTTGGCACGCTCGAGCTCCTCGACCAGGCGTGCATTCTCGAGCCCCAGTGAGGCGAGGTGTGCAATCCCGCGGGCGAGGCGCTGCTGCTCGTTGGTGAAGGCGGCGCGGCGAGCGCGATAGTGTGCCGCGTAGTAGCCGATCAAGTCTCCCCCCGGCGCAGTGCCACGCACAGCGTGGTCGTCAGACCGTACTCCGCGAGCAAGCGGCTGGCCGGATCGGTTGCGGTGTCGGCATCTAACACGATCTCTACGACCTCTTCGTTGGCGAGACGTTCGAGGAGCCCGGTGATGGCGCTGGGCGGGATCTTCAGCAGCTGGATGGCTTCCCAGTGTTCGGGGCGGTCGCCGTAACCGAAGACCGGGACGTAGGCGGCGTCCTCCGGCCGCCACAGGAACGTGTGCGCGCAATCACAGGCCAGCAGTTCCGTGGTCAGCTGGCAAATCCTCCCGAGGAGCACCGGCGTGCTGAGCGAGGAAATGACCTCTTCACCGACCTGTGCGAGGGCCCCGGAGACCTTCGCTTCTTCTTGCTGCAGGCGGTACAACTCTGCCGCCTCACTGGCAACCGCCACCTGGCGCGCAATGGCTTCGAAGAGCTGGATCTGTGGCGACGCAAATCGATAGCCGTGCGTCGTGCTTGCCGCCACCAAAGCGCCGAGCATGCGCCCGCGCACGAGAAGCGGCGCGGCAAGCACCGCGACCAGGCCCAAGCGGCTGAGGAGATTTTGGGGGACCCAGTCCTGCCCACCGGCGTCGTGGATGACCACCGTCTGTCCGCGCAGCAGCAGCGTGAGCAGCGACTCACTGGGATGGAACTCGGTAACTGCGCCGTCGGGCGGGGGCTCCGGCGCGAAGCCATGGTGCGCTACGAGGCGCATGCGCTGCTGGCTAGGGTCCCACGAGAACGTCGCCATGCGATCGCAGGGGAGCAGCGCCGCCGTACGTCGTTGTACCCGGTCGAGGATTTCGGAGAGATCGAGTTGACCGCTGATGTCCCGCGCGACTTCGAGCAAGGCCGCCTTTTCTTCTTCGGCACGTTTGCGCTCGGTGATGTCGCGGTTGATGCTAACCCAGTTCGTCACCCGCCCGGCGGCGTCGCGCACCGGCGCGGTGTGCCATTCCAACGTGTACGGAGTGCGGTCTTTGCGATGAAAGACCCCCTGCCCGATAGAGGGCTCGGGGTGGCTCAACGCCTGGCGCAGGCGCCCGATCACCGCGGACTCTGTGCCCGGTCCGAAGAGCACCTTCAGCGTCTGCCCAGATGCTTCCTCCGCAGTGAACCCGGTCATTTCGGAGAAAGCGGGGTTGACGTAGAGAATGCGTGGTCCAGGGAACTGGAGCCTCAGGAGTCATGATGACGACGGCATCATTCGCCTGTTCGACGGCGGATTCGACCAAGCGCAGGGCTTCTTCCGTGCGCTGGCGGTCGCGCTCGTGCCGTACCCCGCGCCGGCGCGTCTGCTGCGCTTCGTACACTATGTAAATGGAAACCGCGAACGCGAAGAGTAGCGCGGCGGTCGTGGGGTAGCCGAAGGCCTCGAGGTTGCCGTGTACCGACACCACCGTCAACGTGAATGCCAGCGTCGTAATCGCAGCGGTCAGTACCTGGGCGACGATTCCCCACGGCACCAGAGTTGCCGTGACCATCGTCACGATGACGAGCAGAAACGCGGTTGTCATCGTGTCCTGTGTTATGGTGCCGACTGCCGCTATGGCTACACAAATCGCCGCGACAAGGAAGACGGTTTGCGGGATAGCTTGCTTCTGGGACTTCGGTAACCGGAGCAGCACGAGGACAATCAGCACAACCTGGATGAGGACAATTTCCAGCGGCGGGATTGCCCCGCCGGGCAATACGGCCGCGATTAGCGGGAAGAGAATGGTGGCGCTGAGGATGAGCCAGAGGGCGATGCGGATACGAGGCACCAGCAGCTGTTGCGTCTCTTGATCCATTTCACGGGGTTCGGGACGGCTCGGACTGGACATCACCACCACCGTTTCACGATTACCAAGCAATGGGACTTTGCACCAGAGAAATGATAGTGCTTGGTTCGGATGAAATCCGACGGCCCCCGGCTGCGCATGCAGATCAATTTAGCGAGACGGCGAGCATGGAGTGGGAGGGCGCTGCGGGGCGCAGGACGTGAACCGGAGGGTGGCATGGGTAAATCGGTACTAGGGGCGCTGCTTGGAGCACTGATCGGTGTGCTGGCCGGCGCGTGGCTCGTGCAATTGCAAGCGCGTGCGGATCGCGGTTGGGTAGGACCCGATCTCTGGCCTGCTGCGGCCCAAGCAGAGCTGCGGATCGCGCACGGCTTAGACCACGAAGGCCTGCCGACCTTGGTGGCCCTAGGCCAGGAACTCCACGCGCTGCGGCGGCAACGCTTCCTCGAAACGATCTTCCACGCGCCCCATTGGTTGCGGGGGGTGTTCCCGGCGCGCGCGCCCGCAGATGATGCGGACGCGCACACGTTGGATTTCATGATTGATAGGGTCACGGCGGCACTCGACGCAGAACTGGACCGGTGGCAGGACAAAATGCCGCGCGTCAACGCGCTCGATCCGGTGGCAAAAGACGCCGCACTGCGCCTGCTCGCATTTGTGAAATGGCAGCAAAAGGGCGGCGAGTACGCGTACGCCTACGAGTTCTTCGACGAACTGAGCCGGACGGCAGCACGGCAGCCGCCCAAACCGACGGAGGTGGCCGTGGAGAGCACCCCTCGCCCCGCCCCGTCCACACCCCGACCACAGCCGCGGCGGGCACGCCGTAACCCTCGCCAAACACCCGCTGATGACGGAACTCTCTAGACACTGGAGCATGTGGTGAACGACATCAAGAAGCACATCCGCGATATTCCCGATTTTCCGAAGGCCGGGATCATTTTCCGCGACATCACGCCGCTGCTGGCAGACGGTGCGGCGTTTCGTCAGGTGGTGGATGAAATCGCCGAGCGCTATCGGGGACGCGTCGACATGGTGCTGGGCATCGAGTCACGCGGCTTCATCATCGGTGCCGCGGTTGCCTACGCGCTGCAGGCTGGCCTGGCGGTGGTTCGCAAGCCGGGCAAGCTGCCCGCGCTGACGTTCGCGGCGCAGTACGCCCTCGAGTACGGCAACGACACGCTGGAGATTCATCGCGATGCATTCGGGCACCCGTGCCGCGTGCTCATCGTCGACGATTTGTTGGCGACCGGGGGTACGGCGCACGCCGCCATCGAGTTGGTGGAGCGACTGCACGGCGAAGTGATCGCCTGTGCGTTCATCGTCGAGTTGGCGGCACTCAACGGGCGGCGGCGCTTGTACCCGCATCCGGTGTTTTCGGTGGTGGAGTATGCCGACTGAGAGGAAACGTGCCGCCTGGCGCATGATACGTGAGGCGTGAACCCCTCGGGGTGGGCACGCATCAGGCGTCACGTGGCACTGCAAGAGAGCAGACAGGTCCATGGCTGAGTTCAGAATCGAGACGGACTCAATGGGCAACATGCAGGTTCCGGCGACGGCGTACTATGGGGCCTCGACGGCGCGTGCGGTTGAGAATTTCCCCATATCCGGGTTGCGGTTTTCGCGCCGCTTCATCCAAGCGCTGGGACGCATCAAGGCCGTAGCCGCACGTGTCAACCTGCAGTTGCAGCTGCTGGATGAACGGCGCGCACGCGCCATCGAGCAAGCCGCAGGCGAGGTGGCGGATGGCAAGTTCGACGGAGAATTCGTCGTGGATGTCTTCCAGACCGGCTCCGGCACGTCGACGAATATGAATGCCAACGAGGTCATTGCCACGCGCGCCATCGAAATCCTCGGCGGTACGCGCGGGGATAGGAGCCTCGTGCATCCAAACGATCACGTGAACATGGGGCAGAGCACCAACGACGTGTTTCCGACGGCGATTCACGTCGCCGCGATGGATGTCGTCGAGCACCACACCGTGCCCGCTTTGCAGCAGCTGAGCGGGGCCTTTGAGGCGAAGGCAAAGGAGTTCGAAGACGTGGTCAAAGCCGGGCGCACCCATCTCCAGGACGCCGTGCCGGTGACCTTGGGCCAGGAGTTCTCTGGCTATGCGAGTGTGGTCCGTCACGGTGTGGCGCGCCTCGAGAACTGCCGCTCACAGTTGGCGGAGTTGCCGATCGGCGGCACGGCGCTGGGCACCGGGCTGAACGCCCACCCCGAGTTCGGCACGCGTGTGGTCACTGAATTGCGGGTGTTGACGGGCCACCTCTTCCGCCGCGCCGACAACCCGTTCGAGGCGATGCAGAACCGCGATGCGTGCGTCGAGCTGTCCGGCGCGCTCAGGACGATCGCCGTGGGCTTGATGAAGATCGCCAACGACCTGCGGCTCTTGGCCTCCGGCCCGCGCACCGGCCTCAACGAGATCGACCTGCCGGCCACCCAGCCCGGTTCGAGCATCATGCCCGGCAAGGTGAACCCGGTGATCCCCGAGGCGGTGAACATGGTCGCCGCGCAGATCATCGGTAACGACGCGGCGATTTGTGTGGCGGCCATGAACGGCAATCTCGACTTGAACGTCATGATGCCGGTGATTGCTCACAGCTTGTTAGAGAGCCTGGAGTTGCTGGGCAGCGCGGCGAAAGTGTTTGCGGAGAAATGCGTGCTGGGAATCAAGGCGAACGCGGAACAGTGCCGCCGCTACGGCGAGCGCACGGCGTCGTTGGTTGCCGCCGTCGCGCCGATTCTCGGCTATGACGCGGCGGCCCAGATCTTCAAGAAGGCGCTGGCGGAGGACAAGCCGATACGCCAGGCGATCCTCGATGCCGGACTGCTGCCGGAGGAGCGCCTCGATGCCATCCTCGATTTGCAGAAGCTCACGCGGGGCGGGCGGGCGTGACGCCAGTCTGACCCATGGGTGGAGACTCTCCAAATCTCGGGGCAGTTCCTTTTGATGCGGAATGAGGCGGGACTCATCCATGCATCCGGCAATGAGCGGCTGAACGACTGTGTAATGTGCGTGCTGATCGCGTTCGACTTGGACGGAGTGCTGTACAGCTCCGAGCCGTTCCTCGGTGTGGCGTATCGGGAGGCGATCGCGCGTGTCAATGCGCAACGCCCCGGGTCGTTTCCGCGCGTGCCGAGCACGCGTGAGATCCTGGACCATGTTGGTTGGCCCGTGCCAGTGATTCTCGACAGGCTCTTTCCGGAGATGGACCCCGAGGCTGTCCGCCTCCTCTCCTCCGAAACACTGACGGTCATTTGCGGGCATGTAGCGCGGCGCGAGGGGATTCTCTTCGATGGCGTTGCCGCTACCCTGGCCCGCTGGCGCGCCGCCGGGTTCAGACTCGCCATTGCGTCGAACGGGCGGCGGCAATACGTCGAGACCGTGCTGGCGGCGCACGGCGTCGCGCTATACTTCGGGAAGTTGGTCAGCGTCGGCGACGACGGCATCGCGAACAAAGCGGATATCCTGCAGGCGTTCCTGCGGCGCGCGGGCGCGGATCCATCGGCAATGATCATGGTCGGCGACCGGGACAGCGACGTCGAGGCTGCGGCTGCGGTCGGGTGCCACTTCATCGGGTGTGACTACGGCCACGGCTACCGGGACGAGATCGCGGGCGCCGGCCCGATTGTATCGCGCTTCGAGGAGTTGCCGGAGGTGATCGCGGGGGTGTTGGCTGGCGCGGCGGCCGGTTGAGCGCGTCGGCTTGCTTGCAATCCCCCGGCGCGCGCGGCAATGTGCGTAGACGCGGACGGAGCGGCTCCTATGGCTGTGATCACACTTTTCGCTCGTGTTTTGCTGTCAGTGATTTTCATCCTCTCTGGACTGCACAAGGTTGCCGACTTCAACGACACGGTGTCCGTGATGGCCCAGCACGGGCTGCCGGTGACCTCGCTGCTGGCGGTTCTGGCCATTGCGGTTGAGGTGGGCGGCGGATTGGGCGTGTTCCTCGGGTTTCAGGCGCGGCTTGCCGCTGTGGTGTTGTTCTTGTTCCTGATCCCGACGACGCTGGTGTTCCACACCAACCTCGTCGTGGTACAGGCGCAAATGCCACAGGCACAGGACCAGACGATTCAGTTGCTGAAGAACGTGGCGATCATGGGCGGCTTGCTGATGCTGGCGGCGCAAGGGCCGGGGGCTGCCAGCCTGGACGCCCGCAAACGGAGGCCGGCGGTGCGGCGGCTGCTATGAGGAACGTGGGAGTGTGGGAGCGGCAGGTCGCAATGGAGAATGGAAAACGGAAAATGAATGGTAGAATGTATGTTCCTTTCATTCTCCATATTCCATTTTTCATTTTCCATTGCCTAGGCGCGCCATGACTGCTGAGCAGAACATCACCATCGGCCTGGTGCAGATGAGCTGCAGCGCCGATCCGGCGCAGAACATGGCCAGGGCGGTGGAGTGCATCGGTGAGGCGGCGCGACGCGGCGCACAGATCGTCTGCCTGCCGGAGCTCTTCCGCACCCAGTACTTTTGCCAGCGCGAGAATGCGGCCTTGTTCGACCTCGCCGAGCCGATCCCGGGCCCGAGCACGGACGCCCTCGGGCGGGCGGCGGCCGCGAACCGGGTGGCACTGGTCGGGTCGGTCTTCGAGCGGCGCGCCCCCGGGCTCTACCACAACACCGCAGTGCTGATCGATGCGGACGGGGCGTTGCGCGGCATGTATCGCAAGATGCATATCCCGGACGATCCACTGTACTACGAGAAATTCTATTTCACTCCTGGTGATCTCGGCTTTCGGAGTTTCCCGATGCAAGGCGCCCGCGTCGGCGCGCTCGTCTGTTGGGACCAATGGTTCCCGGAAGCGGCGCGGCTGACGGCGCTCAGCGGGGCGCAGATTGTGTTTTATCCCACTGCGATCGGCTGGCATCCGCGCGAGAAGGCCGCGCTGGGCGCCGTGCAGCACGAAGCCTGGGAGATCATGCAGCGCAGCCACGCGGTGGCCAACGGCGTGTTCGTTGCGGTAACGAACCGCGTTGGTCGTGAGGGAGATTTGGAATTCTGGGGCGCGTCGTTCGTCGCCGATCCCTGCGGGTGCCTCTTCGCCCGCGCCAGTCATGATCGCGAGGAGATCGTCATTGCTCCGTGTGATCTGCGGCTGATCGATGAGACGCGCCGCAACTGGCCCTTTCTGCGCGATCGCCGTATCGACGCGTACGAGGGGCTGCTGCAGCGTTTCGTGGACGCGTCGCGCGGTTGAGGGCTGCGCCCGCGGCATCTCAAAGCTTGTGATCAAGTCGGGCGCCCGGTGCAAGACGGGAAGACCTCTGTGACGTTTGCAGCGACCCACGGGAGCGGACCCGCCGCAGGGACGCCGGGCGCAGCCCCGTCAGAGCAGAGGAGCAGAGGCGCTGCAAATACCCCAGCGGCGCAGGGGTTCCGCATGCCGGCGGAATGGGAACCGCACGCCGCCACCTGGCTTGCGTGGCCGCACAAATGCGAGTCGTGGCCGGGCAACTTCGATCCCATCCCGGCCGTGTGGGTGGAGATCGTGCGCGCCCTGGAGCCGCACGAGCGCGTCAATGTCCTGGTGAACGACGCCGGCGGTGCGGACGAGGTGGGCGCGCGGCTGCGCGCCGCCGGGGTGCCGGAGCGCAACGTGACGCTGCACTGCATTCCGACGGATGACGCGTGGGTGCGCGATCACGGCCCGACGTTCCTCACACGGTCGCGTAACGGCCGCGCCCAGTTGGCGGCGGTGCGGTGGATTTACAACGCGTGGGGCGGGAAGTATCCGCCGTGGGACAAGGATGCGGCGGTGCCCGAACGCATCGCGGCCCGGCTGCGTCTGAGGCTCTTCGAGCCGGGTATCGTCCTCGAGGGCGGCTCCATCGACGTCAATGGGTGTGGGTCCTTACTCACCACGGAAGCGTGCCTGCTCAATCCGAACCGCAACCCACAGCTGCGCCGCGAGCAGATCGAGCAGTACCTGCGTGATTACCTTGCTGTGCGGCATATTCTGTGGCTGGCAGACGGTATCGCCGGTGACGATACCGATGGGCACATCGATGACCTCGCCCGGTTCGTGGGGCCGACCACCGTGGTGACGGTGCTCGAAAGCGATCGCAATGACGCCAACTACGAGCCGTTGCAACGCAACTATGAGCGCTTGCGACGCATGGCCGATCAGGACGGCCGCGCCCTCGAAGTCATCACCTTGCCCATGCCGCGCCCACTCTACTACGACGGGCAGCGGCTGCCTGCGAGCTACGCCAACTTCTATATCGCCAACGGCGTCGTTATCGTCCCGACCTTCGATGATCCCAACGACCCCGTGGCGCTGCGCACACTGCAGCGCCTCTTCCCGACTCGGCGTGTCATCGGCATGCGCGCGACGGAGATGGTCTGGGGCCTCGGCGCCTTCCACTGCGTCACACAACAGCAACCGGCGCTCTGAGCACCCCGGGCGCTCAGTCCGTCAAGACGATCAGCTGCTGCGTGACGAAGGCGTAGCTGGCGCCGGTGTCCGCCAAGTGCTCCGCCTCGGAGGGAGGCGCAGCCTGCGAGTTGAGGAAAACGAGCACCGCAACCTGTACCGCCGTTCCTTCTCCCGGTGTGGACGCTGCGGCCGTCAGCGTTGTCTCCACTGCGAACACGGACCCGATTGCGGACGGCTCCGTGCTGTACACATGCAACGTCAGCATCGCGGCCCAGGCGGCGGCAGGCACCTACCCATTGCACATCAGCGGGGTGGTGATGAGCGATCCGTCAGGGCAGCTCGTGCTGCATGTCACCGGCAGTGATTGCCTGGTGGTGGTTGGGTCGGAAGCCCCGCCGACATCGGCCGCAGCGGCACACGGCGTGCACCTCCATGCGGGCCATCGCTACGGCTCAGGCGCAGCCTCCTTGGCTGTCGCCTGGAGCGGCTGGTTGGGCGCCACCCAGGTTTTCCCTCAGAACGTGATGCCGATGTGTAAAGACGCGGCGAATAAACCAAGTCACTAGGTGCTTTGCCATGCGTGGGCGAAAAGTGAGTTGATCTACCAGCATGACCGCGCCGGGATCAGATGGGTGCGGAACGATCTGCCGCTGGTGACGCCACAGCGTCATTGAACCCATTGGGGATTGCTCGATAAAGCCAAGGCCGTTGTTAAATTCCAGCAACGTCATGTCGGAGTAGTCAATAGGCAAGATACCGAAGGGTAATGTCGGGAGTGTGGTGGAAAAAGGGGAAAGGCGTCATCATCCGGCCAGTTTCTTAACCCAAGAACAACTCCCGCGTAGCAGCGGGGGTCAGAGGATGACGCCATGGTAACAGATAGCAGGAAGGACGGACGACGGGAAACGAAAGCGGAGAGGTACGGCCCAGAGAGCATTGAACTCGGGATCCGAGAACGCGTGCGTGACGTGATCGAACGAATTGTCGAAGAGGAGGTGGAAGCGGCTCTGGGAGCCCAGCCCTCGGAGCGAGTGGGCGCTGAGCGCCACGGCTACCGTCACGGGCACCGAGAACGGAGCCTGACCACGAGCGTGGGAGCGACGACCATTGCGATGCCCCGGGCGCGATTGCAGGAGGCGGATGGGAGCAGTAGGGAGTGGCAGAGTCGCACGGTGCGGCGCTACGAGCGGCGTACCAAGCGAGTGGACGAGGCCATCCTCGGAGTCTACCTGAGCGGGATAAACACGCGGCGGATCAAGGGCGCGCTGGCCCCGTTGCTGCGCGGCGGCCCACTGTCGAAGGACGCGGTATCACGCTTGGTGGGGCGGTTGGCCGCCGACTTCAAGACGTGGCGCGAACGGGACCTGGCCCAGGACGATATTCGCTATCTGTTCCTGGATGGCTGGTACCCGAAAGTGCGCCTCGGAAGACGGCGGGTGAGGGTGCCGGTGCTCGTGACGCTCGGTGTGCGGGGCAATGGGCAGCGGGTGCTGCTCGACATGCAGTTGGCGGGCGACGAGAGCTCGGCGGCCTGGAGCGGCGTCATGGAGGGTCTCGTGCGGCGCCACATCGGGACCCCGGCGCTGGCGGTGATCGACGGCAACCCGGGGTTGGTGACCGCCCTGCACGAGCAATGGCCGGGGCTGCCGATCCAGCGCTGCACCGTGCACAAGTTGCGGAACCTCGAGGCCAAAGCCCCCGCGCATCTGCGCGAGGAACTTGCCGAGGACTACCGCCGGATGATCTACGGGAAGGACCGCGAAGCGATTGATACGGCACGCGTCGCGTTCCGCAAGAAGTGGCAGCGGTGTTGTCCCAACGTCGTGACGAGCCTGGAGGAGGCCGGAGAGGACCTGTTCACCTTTACCGCCTTCCCCCCTCCCAGTGGAAGGCGCTGCGCACCAGCAACGCGCTGGAGCGCATCAACGGCGAGTTTCGTCGCCGCACGAAGACGCAGGCGAGCCTGCCCAGTCAGGACGCCGTGCTTTTGCTGCTCTTCGGTCTGCTGCACAGCGGGCGCATCACGCTGCGACGTCTGGACGGGTGGAAGGACATGCCTGCGGCGCCGGCGCGGAAAGTACCTAAACGGCACTCTCATCATACTACTAATACATACTCTTGTACATCTACTGATAAGAAAGCTGCATAAGAGAGGAGCAGTGGTTCATTGTTTAGCCGCCGAATGAACGCTCGATCGTTTTTCCACCACTTGACCGACACCACCATACCGAAGAGAAACACGTAACTCCGAAACATCGGGACGCCTGGCGTTATCTGGACGTCTGCCAAGGACTGAACGCTCTTAGGGGCCGTCATCCGAAAGTACGGCCACATCTCAGCAGATATTCCCTTGACCGACGTAATCCACGCCCATACGCGCTCAGGCGGAACAGTAAGTTTGGATTCAAAGCGCATCGAAACCGAATCGCTCATCGCGTGCTCCATGATGCCCAACGGTGTGCGGCTCACCCGCTGCGGCACTTGCCGGAGAGCGCGAGGTCATCAGAATGCTCCCGTTGCCGCGGTCGGAGTGGAGCCGCGTGTTAGCCGTGCCTGCACCGCCTCGTGCAAGAACTCCGGAGCGAAATCAGCTCCGTTGGGCCACGCGATGGTGCGCCACTCCGGCTGAACCGAGAATGCGCGGAAGACAGCGGGGTCTTTGAGCGGCTCGAAGACCTCGCCGTACAACTCGTCGCAAAGATCTACCTCACCCTCAAGCCCGTCGCTGAACCGCAGCCAGACCACGTAATCGGTGACGTACCGTGCCTCGACAACTCCAACCATGTGCTACTCCAGTGGAGGAATCCGCTTGAGCGGTTTCCGTTGCGCTGCGAGCTCCCAGTTCGCAAGCAGTTCGTCCTTGTGAAGGTCATACCACTCCAGGACGTGCCTGAGGGC
The DNA here is from genome assembly GCA_963729835.1 of uncultured delta proteobacterium. Taxonomy (GTDB): domain Bacteria; phylum Desulfobacterota; class Binatia; order HRBIN30; family HRBIN30; genus CAVSQF01. Next base: position 124,945 of record CAVSQF010000046.1, read on the forward strand.
GCGCTTCGGAAACTGCCCTGTCACCACGCCGTCACGGATCGACACCTCGACATCGAAGCTCCTGTAGGCGGCGTGGAAATGAGGCGGTCCATGATCGCGGTAGAACATGGTGATCACGATCCCGAGGAAGCGACTGAGTTCAGGCACGTTCGCATCTTAGCCCATCGAGGGCTGCACGGCTAACGTCGTGCGCATCAGCTGCGCGCGCGTCTCTTGCGCGCCGGCTGCGTGCGCGGGTTAGCATTTGACCTCGCCCGGCTCACCAGCGGAAAGCGTTCCGGATGACTGATGGACTCAACTGCGACGTCGACGTCGAGATCAGGCCAATACAGGTGATGCGGATGGGGGAGTTCGACGTTGCACAGCTGGCCGATCGAAACATCGCGAAACCAGGGGAAATGCTCGAATGCTAGGAACCGCTCCCGCTCATCGAGCAGCAGCCAGAACCCATGCTTTGAAACGTTCGTGACCTCAACGACTGAAGTGGGCTTTCCACGCGTTGTGAATTTCATCCTCATGCTCCAGGACGACCGCAGGGCACCTGTGAGGCGCCGCTGACTCAGACCGTAGTTTACCGCAAGCTCGACGCGCGGCTCCAACCAGAACTTCACCTCGCCCTCGGCATGGTAAACGTGGACGTGCATCCGCGTTTCCTCCCGCGCGAAGAAGTAGCACCGAAACCCACCTTTTCGGAGCACCGTCGGGCTCACGGGCGGATACTACCCCATGTCCGCGCCGAACGCGATGAAACTGCGATCCCAGACCGCCGGGTCGCCGCGATTCTCAGACCACGAATGGGCCTACATTTATCCGTACCAACACAACTCGTGCCCCCCGCGACTTTCCGCGGGCTATCACCCTCAGTGCTGGGCAGGTCGTCGGCGGGACTAGCCACGCCGCGCCCACCGCGATTCAGGACGTGCATAATAAATCATGGTGGTCTTCACATCGCGGTGCCCGAGCAGCTCTTGGACAGTGCGAATGTCGTAGCCGGCGCGCAACAGATCTGTCGCAAAACCGTGGCGTAAGGGATGCCCTTAAAATAGTTGCGGATATGACGGATTCCGGCGGTAGGTTCATGGGCAGCCTGTCGAAGCGGTGAGCGGCTATCGTCAGCCTTCGGGCAGACGGATAACTCCGACAACGAGACTCGCCCAGCGCGATTGATCAATCGAAGGTAGCTCACCCGATGCGTTGACCAACCGGCCCTGCACAGGTACCCACAAGTGCGTCCGCTACGGCAGCGTTGATCGACCGGCCGAATTGCGGCGAGCGTTGGGAAGGAGGTCTTCATGGTCAAGGAATCGTTGAGGCAGGGCACCCCGGGCTGCGTGTCGGCAGCGCCAAAATGTCGCTGGAAAGTCGCCATTCTGCTCGGGCTGTTCGGGATCTGCACCGGGGTGGTGGCTGCCCAGGAGCCGGCCGCGACGGTGGAAACCGCGCCGGCGCAGGCGGCCGGTCCGGCAGACGAGTTCGACCGCGGCGTTCCGCGCACCGCTATGCGCGGGTATCTGCGTGCCTGCCAGGACGGGGAGTACGAGCGGGCGGCGGCGTATTTGGATCTGAGCCGCATCAAGCCGGAGAGCCGAGCGAGTGAGGGAAGGATCCTTGCCCGCCACCTCAAAGTCGTCCTCGATCATACGCTGTGGGTGGAGCCCGATACACTGAGCGACGATCCGGAAGGCGATCTCGATGACGGGTTGCCGGCGCGCCGTGAGCGGGTCGGGACCATTCACACCACAAAGCAGCCCGTCGACATCCTGCTGGAACGGGTCCCACGCGAGGACAAGGTGCTCATCTGGAAGGTCTCGGCGTCCACGGTTGCCAAGATCCCCGCGCTGTACAGAGAGTTCGGCTACGGGCCGCTCGGGGATCTGCTGCCCGCGCCCTTGTTCGAGATTTCCTTCCTGGAAATCGAGCTGTGGCAGTGGATGGGATTAGTGGTGGTAGTTGCCCTGGCACTCGGCGGCTCGTGGCTGATCGCCGCGCTGATTGCGCGCGTCGTGAAGCCGCTGGTCGTGCGATTCCGCAATCACCTCGAAAGCAAGCTGGAGCAACTCATCGTCGGGCCGGTCCGGCTGGCCATCGCGATGATTCTCTTCTACGCGGGATCGTTGTTGCTGGCGCTTGCGGTGCCTGTCAAGGCGTTCTTGAACGGCAGTGCGAAAGCGTTGGTGCTCGCGGTGGTGACGTGGTTGGCGCTGCGCTTGGTCGACATCTTCGCGATCAAGATCGAGGACCGGCTCGCCGCTGGCGGGCAGCGAACGGCCGTCGCGGTGCTGCCGCTCGGCCGGCGCACCGTGAAGGTCTTTCTGGTCATCATTGCCTTGCTGGCGCTGCTGCAGAACTTCGGGTTCAACGTCACCGGGTTGCTTGCGGGGTTGGGCGTCGGCGGCCTGGCGGTCGCTCTCGCGGCGCAAGAAACGGTGAAGAACTTCTTTGGTGGGGTGGCGTTGATTGCCGATCAGCCGGTGCGGGTCGGCGACTTCTGCCGCTTCGGCGACAAGATGGGCACGGTGGAGGACATTTCGCTCTGGTCGACCCGCGTGCGCACGCTCGACCGCACGGTGGTCTCCATTCCGAACGGCCAGTTCATCGGGTTGCAGCTCGAAAACTTCACGCGGCGCGACCGCATGTGGCTGAATACGAAGATCGGGCTCCAGTATGAGACGGCGCCCGATCGACTGCGCCAGGTCTTGGGGGAAATTCGCCGGCTCCTCGGTGCGCACGAGAAGGTGCAGCCGAACAGCGCGCGGGTCCGCTTCGCCGGCTTCGGCGGGCCGTCGCTGCAGATCGACATCGTCGCCTACATCCTCACGGCGAGCCTGGCCGAGTTCCAGGCGATCCGGGAGGAGATTTTTCTGCAGGTAATGGAGGCCGTCAGCGCCAGCGGTTGCAAGCTGAGCGCGCCGTGATGAACGGTTCCCCTCCTTACCAAGGAGGGGCCAGGGGAGGTTTTGCAGCCGTGCCAACCTCTCCCTGACCCTCTCCTTCGTAAGGAGAGGGAACCTGACGGTGACTGTGGCGTCAACAGACCGGGCGGTTCGCGAACCGCCCCTTCAGTCGACGTAGGCGCGCAGCCCTTGGCCTTCGCAGATCGGCAGCAGCTGCTTCAGTGCGCGCGCTTCGAGTTGGCGGATGCGCTCGCGGCTGACGCCGTAGCGGCGCCCCACTTCCTCGAGGGTCAGCGATTGGTTGTCGACGGTGCCGAAGCGCAAGCGCAGGATGTCGGCTTCGCGCGGCGGCAGCTGCGACAGGGCCACCTCCAGTTGTTCGCTGAGATCGAGCGCCGCAGCGTCCTTTTCCGGGTCATCGTTTTCACTGGCGAGCAACTCCTCCAGCGTACGGTCGTCATCGGCGCCGAGCGGCGAATCCAGCGACAAGCATTGGAAGCTCTGGGTCATGGTGGCGAGGCGCTCGCTGTCGACACCGCTGGCCTCGGCCAGGGCTTCCGGATCCACCTCTCCGTCGTACTTCGTTTGCAGCCGTTGTGTTTCGCGTCCGACCTTGCGACGCAGCTGGTTCCAGTGCACCGGGGTACGAATCAGGCCGCCCTGGGCGTCGCCGGCGCGGCCGATTTGCTGCCAGATCCACCAGACGGCGTAGGTGCCGAACTTCACCTCTTTTGCGGGATCGTATTTCTCCACCGCACGCAGTAATCCGAGGGTACCTTCCTGCACCATATCCAGAAAGGATACCCCGGTACGGCGGTAGCGCTTGGCGAAAGATATGACCAATCGCAGGTTGGCTTCGATCATCCGGTCACGCAGGCTCCGGTATCCCTTCAGCTCGTTCTCCACGGCGCGGACGAATTCGCGCAAGCGTAAGCGATTCCCGAACCGCGTGTCGATGCGTCGCGAACGCAGCAAGCTGCGTGCGAAATCCAGAACCATGACGGTCTCGCGTTCACGGAAGTCATCCGACGGGCGGATCACGCTGCGGCCGTGTGCCGGCAATGCCGCGGCGATCAGACGGGGGTAACGGCGCAGCAGGCGGCGGAGGCGGTTCCGGCCACGCACGATTGCCCGAGTGATCGCCTGCTCCTCTTCCGGAGCGAGCATGGCCGTGGCGGCAACGTCTTGGAAGAAGTGCGGTTTGGGAGATCGTCGTCACTGAAGCCGATCCGGCTTTCAGTCTCCTCCTCGACGGGAGGGCTTTCGATCTCGGATCGTCCTCCCGTTCGTCTTCTTCCTCGATTTTCAGCGCAAGGGCGCCAACCCTATCTTCCATAGGAAAAGAATACCTCTTCTGCTCGTGAATCAAATCTGCGAAGTTTGCAAGTAGCTTAATGTACAGACGAACGACGCCCGCGCAAATTCACGGGGGTGCCCCCGCTGACCGGGCAAAGCACCGCGACTAAGGCGCGGTAGGATGTGGGCTTGTGGCCCTTGGGCTTGCGGCCCTATGCGGCAACTATTCCTCATCTGGCATCGGCCGGATCGGTGGGGCGAAATCGGCTCCCTCCTCCTCTACCTCAACAACGTCCTCAGTTCCAGCACTCTCTTCCCACGGTCGTGTCTCCGGCGTGTTGTCGGCCTTGTCGCGATCGTCGCGTTCCCAGAGGATCTCCTTCACCTGCAACCGATCCTCGATCTCCTTCAAGCCGAGGAAATCTGTGATCGTATGCAGAAGGATCTGGCGCTCCCTCTCGCTGGGCACAAACCCATCCACGAACACAACGCCGTGCCGGCACACAATGCGTAGCTCGTCCATATCGACACGCCCGTCCTCACGCAAGTGGTCGGTGATCGTCTCCTCGATCTCCTTGTCGCTCAAAACGCTGTAATCGGCTGGCACGACAGCGGGCCGCCGCCTTTCGGTCTCGGCTTCCGGGGATTCTCCACGTTCGGTGCGGACGACGCAATCCCGGCAGAATGGGGTGGCGGGGAGAGTGCGCAACCGCGCCAGCGGAATCTCCGTGCCGCACGCCTCACAGGCGCCGTAGTCGCCAGTGGCGATCCGCTGCAGGGCACGATCAACTTCTTCCAGCTCGGCCTTCCCGCGATCATCGAGCCGCGCCAAAAGACGCGCGGCGCATTCTTCTTGCGCCGATTCCTCCAACTCGACCTCGCGCGTTTCCGCAAGGCCGCCCAGGTCGGCCTCGACGTGTGCAACCTCCTCGAACAGGGCGCGCCGCTGTTCCAAAAGCGCCCGACGGAACTCATCAATGCTCGTCGTGTCCATCTTCATGCCCCTTCTGAGCACCTACGACCACTGTAATCACCGCCAGCCAGCAATGCTACCAGCGGCACGTCGCCCTCCCACTACGACCGCTGGAACGGCCCTCACACGACAAGCCTTCATTGACGATGCTCTTGATTGTGCCATAAAGTGACGCAAAATGGGAGAGGGAGAAACTCGGCATGGCGAACCTGGCAGTCATCTCGGTTATCGGGCGCGACCAGAAGGGCGTTGTGGCCCGTATTTCCACCTACCTGGCTGCCTGTAGCATCAACATTGAAGATATCGAGCAACGCGTGATGGAAGGCCTGTTCATCATGACGATGCTCGTGGACCTGAGCGACTTGAGCACCAATCTGGACGATTTGATTCTCGGCCTGAAGCAGATCGGCGAAGAAATCCACATGGACGTTACCGTCCGCCTGCACGGCAAAAGGGAGCCGAAGCGGGTCGCCGTTCTGGTCAGTCGGGAGCCGCATTGCCTGGAACGGTTGATCGCCGACCGCAATCAAGGTCTGCTGAATGGCGACCTGGTCGTTGTGCTGTCGAACCACGAGGTGCTCAAACCGCTGGCGCTCGCCCATCAGATCCCGTTTTTCTGGCTCGCGTCCACCGACAAGCCGGCTCACGAAGCCTTCTTGCTGGAGCAGCTGAGAGAGTTCCAAGTCGAGGCTCGTTGTCCTCGCCCGATACATGCAGATAGTCGGCCCGGCGGTGGTGGAGCGGTACCGCAGCCGCATCATCAATATCCATCCGTCCCTGTTACCTTACCATCCCGGAAGTAACGCCTATAAGCAAGCCTTTGACGAAGGGGTGCGCGTATCTGGCTGTACTGCTCATTTTGTCACGGAGCAACTCGACCAAGGGCCGGTGGATCCTCCAGGACGTGTTCCACATTCGCGTTGGCGAGGACACCTTGGACGAGGTGAAGGCGCGGAAAGAGAGCTCGAAGCCAGCGTGTTGTCGCAGGCGGTGCAGCTGTTCCTGAACGAGCAACTCGTGGTCAAAGACAAGAAGGTGATCTTTCGCCCGGGCACCTGCACCGGTGATCGAGTCGGTCCCACTCTACGGCTGGGTAATTACGATCTTCTCTACGTCGACGCTGGCGGCCGCGCCGCTCGTGTCCGCAGGCGCCGCAGCGTTGGCGCTACGCACCGCAAGGCGGAGCGCCTTCGGCCCCGCGCTCGCGTGCCTGCGCAGGGAACCGGAACGGCTGTCCACGGGCTGTCTGCGCCTGGCTGCCGACACTCCTACCATGAACCATATCTCATAGAGAGCGGGCGTTCAGGGGCAGGAACTTTCGCCGTCACCGCGATCGGTGACGGTGCCCGCATCCGCATACACTACGAGTCGGCGGTCGCCCCCGCCGACATCGTCAAGCTCCCGTCAAGGTGGGCGGTGCACGTGCCTGTGGTATGCATCCCGCCGCGCGCAAGCGTGAGCACTCCCGGTGGCGGGCCGGTGCAGGCGCCGAGAGCGACAGCTACAAGTAAACCCGATAGGTGAGCGAGCGGCGTTCGCATCTGCAGCCGCCGATATCTGCCCTGCCGGCCGGCGTCAAGAGCCGGGGCGGTGCCGGGCGGCTGCAATTGGTCTTGTGAAAGCCGCAGCGATCATGCGATAAGAGGAACATTCTATGAATGGAATACCTGTCGAGAGCCGGGCAGCCGCACCAATGCAAGCTCCCGCGCGATCACTCGCCGCTCCCAAGCCCGTCGGCTTTATCCGGACCGCATGGGACCATTGGAAGAAGATTGCCCGTGCAATCGGAGTCGTTCAGACGCGCCTATTGATGGTGCTGATGTACTTCGTGTTTGTCCTTCCCTTGGGGCTGATTATGCGCATACGTAGTGATCCTCTGCACCTGAAACGGGGCGCGGGCAGCAATTGGACGCCGCATTCCTACGAGCCGCCGAGCTTGGATTGGCGCGGCGCCAGTTCTGAACCAGCACGGACCGTAGTTCTTCGATGTTGGGGTTGCGGGCGGCGATCGTTGCCGTCATTGTCCTGGCCGGTGCGCTCGTGCAGCTGCATCAACTCGGGAGCGACAGTTTCGACGGGGGTGAGATCAGTCAGGTCAACTCAGCGGCCGGTCCTCTTCAACTGATGCCTCGAGCGCAGGCCTCGACCGCCGTAGCAGAATTGTCGTTGCCGGTTCTCATTACCCGTTTCGCGCTGCGCTGGGGTTACGGGGAGTTCACTTTGCGCCTTCCCAGTGTGCTGGCTGGTACTGCCGCGGCCGTTGTCCTCTGGCTTCTGGGAGCGGTGACCGTAGGCCACGAAGGGGCGCTCTATGCCACGGTGCTGTTGGTGTTCTCGGCGACGCACGTGGGGTTCTCGCGGCAAGTTGGCTCGGAGGTGTGGCGCGGTCTGTTGGCGCTTTCAACAGTCTTGGCGTTTTGGTCGACTGGTTCCGTCCGGGAGGGGCGGCATTCGAGTCGGGTCAGCGGGCGCTGGCTTGTGTTTGCGGTCGCCAGCACGCTGCTATGTCTGAGCAGCTACGCCGGAGCCTTAGTGGTGGCGTCGCTGGCAGCATGTCTCATCTGGGCGGCAGTTGCCGGCAGTGCCAAGGCGTCGACCACACTGGTGGGACTGGCGGCCATGCTGATGGCGGGAAGCGCGGCAGCCCTTTTGTATTTCCGCAACCCACCCGCACCTGACCGCGCGTGGTTTCCCGTTCTGCTGCTGCCGCGCTTTCGGGAGGTGATCGGTGGCCTGACGCCGTTCGATACGCTTGGTGGTGCAGGTGTGACTCTCGTCGGTCTGAGCGCCTTGGCGGGCGCAATATGGATTGTAGTGCGCGGGGAGAAGGGGGCGATCCTGCTTTCCTGGGCGGTCATCGGGGTTGCTGGCGTCGTAGTAGCCGGCTGGGCTCGAAGGGCGGCCTTCAGTCCGGGACAGATCGCGTTTGTCTATCCCGCCTATCTTCTGCTCGCTGGGGCAGGCTTGCGTCTGGTACGGGAGGTGTTTGCCCGCGCATCGGGGCGGTGGGCGCTGCTGATCCAGACGAGTCTGGTTGTCGGCTTGGTACTGGTCGAGATCCCGGCGTTGGCAAGATACTTCCGCCAGCCGCGCATGCCTTGGCGGGAAGCAGCGGCAATCGTTGCAGCCAACGTCCGGCACGACGACGTCATCGTGGTCCTGCAAGAGAGAGAGAGTTTCCTCTTCTATGCGCCCGATCTGGGCGGCCGCGTCAAATCTTTGATGCGTCCCGCGCTTGCGCCCGGCCAATTGGCGAAGGCCAAGCGGGCGTGGCTGGTCGCGCCGTGGTACCTGCATATGTATCCGGGTTGGACGCGGATCGAGGCATGGTTCAAGCGCTTTCCTCCTGTCGATCTCAGCCCCAGCCCTGAGCTGGATGTCTTCTACTTGGGGTTGGAGGGGCGCGATCAGTTGTTGCTTGAAGCGGCGTTTTTCGAGCTACCAACCTCGACCTTGATGCATGGCAGCTTCTTGTTCGATGTCCTGCGCGGCGTTGGAGTGCAGTCGCCGGTGCTGTGGAAGGTGGATCAAATCGCGCTATCCCGCCGACCGCTGCGTTCCGTCAATCCGGACTTGCTGAATGTCGTGTACTATCTGGCCGAGCACGGGCATGGAGATCGGGCGGGGTCACTGGCGTACCGGCTGGCCACCGCCCGTCCGGATTGGCAGGTGGCTCGCGAGGCATTGGCGGCGTTTCAGCCGGGCAGCGGCTAAGGTAAGCAAGGCCTTGTTGATTGACAATGTTTAGGGAATGATACGCAAATTGATCAGCACGGCCACCGAAGTTTACAATGCGAAACAGCCTGATGAAGTGTGCATCCCGGCCGACGCATTCGGCGATGTCTGGACCGTGAATGGTCGCTGAGGTGAGCAAGATTCTTTTGGTTGGCGGTGCTGGGTATAGCGGCTCGCCGGGCTCGGTGTTCGACGCGCCCGCCGAGTGTGCGGTACGTCTTGCCACCACGCCGCGTCGGCGCGGGTAGCGGTAGGTCACGCCTTCGATGCGCGTGCTGATTGTTGGAGCTTCAGGTTTCATCGGAAGCACACTCCGGGCCGCGTTCGGGCGGGACGCTGTGGGTACGTACTGCAATCACCCCGGGGACGGCTTGCGGCAGCTCGACATGCGTGATGGGGCTGCGGTGCAGCGGTGCGTCGCCGAGGTGCGCCCCGACCTGATCATTCAGCCGG
>CAVSQF010000047.1:0-44759 GCA_963729835.1 uncultured delta proteobacterium
CTCAACGAAGAGGCCAACAGAATTGAGCGCTGTCTTCACAACCGTCTCCCGTTTGGCCCGTTCTTTAGCGCGGGCAGTGCTCGCAAGACACACGGTTCCTGGGTCACAAAAATCAATCCCGCAGGTCTTTGCGAACGGCTCAGCGGTGGCGGCCCCGGTCCTATCTTGCTGTCTCACCTTGTCATGAAAGCACGGAGATTGTCACGGGTTTGAGACAGCGGACACACCGCATCTCTGCCAATCGATCAGTTTAACGCGCTGAGCGCGAATCTTGCTGTAGTGCGGAGTATGCCACTGAACGAGACACTGAAGAACCCGCGAGTACGCGAGTGGTTGATCCGCTGGGGGTTTCGGGTTGGCTTCACCCTGCTCGGCGTACTGTCAGTTTATGAGTTGGTCCATGGCTGAGCTATGCCCAAAGGGCCAGCCGAACGAGAGGTCCCCTGCCGGAGGCAACGAAATCTTGCTGATAACCTGGACCCCTCGCCAATGCGCAAATCGCTCTGAGAGCGCAGTCCCTAGTGTAGTGTCTCTCAAATGGATTACCAACATGATCCCCCGGAAACCCTTGTGCACAAGGGCAGGAAGACGTTGGCGATTGTAAAGCAATTTATCAGACACTACACGAGCAGCCTGTCTGACTTTGCCTGCCGTGAGGCAAGGAGACGTAGGATGCCCAACCCCATCAGACGGCTGCGCCCCGCCCCCGGGGTGCTGTGGTGCTTGCCATCGTCCAGGTGGCTGCGGCGCGCGGCGCACACGGCGTGAGCTTGAGCGCGTGCACGGCGGCGGACATCGTGTCGCAGGATAGTGCCGACTGCCCCAGCGGCACCGGCCCCTGTAATATCGGCAAGGATTTCAATGTCCCCGACGGCTGCACGCTCGACTTCGGCACGCGCGCCGTCACCATCCTCAGGAACGCGCAGCTCAACATCTTCTCGAACAATGTGACGCTCAATGCGGGCACCTTCACGATCGCCGCCGGCGGTTTAATCACCGGGCGGGGGACGGGGGCGAGCCCGACCCCCACAGCGACAGTCGCTCCGGGCAGCCCGACGCCCCCGGCAACGCCCACGTCGACCGCGCCGACTCCGCCTCCGACCGGCACCTTTACCCCCACGGCCACTTCCACCCCAACGCCTATTTATAGCCCGACGCCGACCCCGACGCTGAACAATATCGGGGGCATGATCACCATCCAGACGACCGGCGATATCAACATCCAGCTGTCGGGAGCGTTGATCGGAAAAATCGATGTCGGTGGCTATGGACAAGGCGGCGCCATCCAACTGACGGCGGGCGGCACGGTGACGATTGCGGGATGGCTCTTGGCGGATGGCCTCTTGGCCAGTTCGGACGGTGGGTACCTTGAGATCGATGCCGGGGGCGATATCATCACCACATCGACGAGCACCTTGTCCGCCGCGGGCGGCAGCACCGCGCCGATCGGTGGCGGCGAGATCGATCTGTACCCTGATGGCCAGGCCGCTATCGATCCCGGCACTGTGATTGACGTCAGCGGAAGCACCGGTGGGAACTTCAACGTGTACCCCGGTGACCTGGCGACCGTCGGGCCGGTGAACGCGAGTGCCACTGCGCTATCTGGGCAATACGGCGACGGCGGTCAGATCACGGTCACAGCGGGAACGAGTGCGCAGGTGCTGGGGCTGCTGCAGGCCAACGGCAGCGGCGGCGGCGATGGAGGAACCATCAGCCTCGAGGCAGTGTATGGAACGTTATCGATTGCGCAAGACATTCAGGCGAACGGGGATATCGACGGCAACGGTGGCGAGATCGACCTGACCGCCGATGCCGGTGCCACCACGATTCAGAATGCGGTTGGTCTCCACGTGTATGCCCTGGGGAGTCAAGGATCGGGGGGAGTCCTCAACTGCAGTTCGCAACTCGCCTTCACCAACAATGGGTTGCTCGACGCCACCGGGGGCGGCAGCGGCGGAGACATTTCGGTCGACGTCACCTCGGACGTGACGATCGGCGGTGGCCCGGCGGGTGGATTTGATGCGAGCGCCTCGGAGCCCGAGAGCTTGGGGGGCGAGATTGACGTCACAGCGGGTGACGGTGGTTTCGGGACGATGTTGGTCACGAGCATCGTCGATGTGAGCGGGGGCGGCTGCGATACGAACGCCTGCGGTCAGGCGGGCGACACCGACCTGGAGGGGTGTAACCTCACCGTCACGTCGAGTGGCAAGCTGCTTGCCAACGCCCCAGTGGGGGGCACCAACACGCTGACGGCTCACGAGCAACTCACCGTCCAGGGGGTGGTCGATGCGGCGAGCAACAATGTGTCCTTGGGGAGTGACGGGAGCAACACCACCGAACATCCCAGCCGTAAGGCGCCGAGCATCAGCGGCACAATAGTCCCGGCGGCGGCGGATACCGCCTTCGATACCTGTACGAGTTCCTCCCCGACCTCGTGCCTGTTTCCCTGCCCGGTCTGCGGCGACGGGATTATCGAGTTCCCGGAAACCTGCGAGTTCTGCGGTAACGGGACGACTACGGAGACCTCCTGCGCCAATCCCCCCGCCACGCCCGTTACGCCCACGAACTGCAACGGGTGCTCGAACTTCTGCCAGATCGAAAGCTGCGACGATCTGAACCCGTGCACGCTGGATACCTGCGACCCGACCCTTGGATGCCTGAACACGGTCATCTCACCCTGCCCGCCTACGCCGACCCCGACCCCGTCAATTACCCCAACGAACACGGCGACGGGAACCTTTACTGCGACGGCTACCGCAACGCCGACGCGGACGCCGTCGAAGACGCCCACGAACACACTGTCGCCGTCTCCGACCATTACCCCGACACGAACAGTGACGACCACCCCCACGACCACCCCGGTGGGGCCAACCGCTACACCGACGATCACGCCGACCATGTCGCCGACCAACACCGCTGGGCCGTGTGGGCTCGATGTCGATCGCAATGGCGTCGCCGATGTTGCAACCGACATCGTTTACATCGCCCGTCAATTGCTCGGTCTGCCGCCTGTGCCGACAAGCTTCCGCACGCTCGACCCGTCGATCATCTCTGACAGTACGATCGCGGCGGCCGTCGTTGCGCTCGGCATGCAGCTCGACGTGGACGGCAATGGGCAAGTGGATGTGGCCACCGACATCGTTTATATCAGCCGGGTACTGCTCGGGCTGCCAGCGGTGCCGGCTAGCTTTCGTGTCCTGAACCCGTCTATTCCGCCGGACGCGACGATCAAGGGGAACGTCACGGCGCTCTGCCAGTAAGCGAGAGGGACCGATCAGGCGGACTGCTCAAGCTGGAAATTGAGGGCCGCGGAATTCAGCGAGAACTACCTCGGGGGCACGGTCGCTTTCCGCTCGACACCGGCGGAGGGCACGACCTTCACGTTGCGTCTGCCGCTGCGGCCTTGAGCGGCCACAGGGTTGGGGCGCTCAAGTCCTCAGGATCGCGACGCAGCCCTCCAGTGCCGTCTTTATAGGGGTCTGGGGAGCCGCAGTTAAGCAGCCTCATCGCCTCGTGCTTCGACGCATTCGTTTGGATCTTCGTGCCGTCCAGCGCCGACTCGTTCACCTTGACCAATGGCCTCGACCGGGGTTCTTCTCCGACAGGCTCCTAGCCGTTACACACCCCAGCCGGCGGACGTTGTGGTCTTGACTTCGACCCACCTGTAGAAGGAAGATTGGCACTCAAGGAGGGGGTATGACGAAGCACGTGCACAGGGGGGTGGCACTACTAACAGCCATCATGCTCTCTCCGGTTGCAGCGCCGGCAGCCCTGACGGAGACTTGCCTGACCGGCACCGCACCCGACGTGGTGAATGATGTACACCAGATTCGAGCCGTGCGGGACATGGTCGATGCCGCGTGTGTGTGCGCTAGCTTCGACGGCACCCGCGGTAAGACGCACGCCGGCTACGTCGCGTGTGTCACGAGGGTTATCAAGGCCCAGGTACCCGGCAGCCTGCGCCGACAGTGCGCCGCGACCGTCAGGAAGTTCTACGCCCAGTCGACGTGCGGGACCAATCCCAACCTGCACGATGAACCGTGCATTCAAATGGTTTTGAAGACCGGGAAGATTACGTGCAGCATCAAGCCCACCACGAAGAGGGACGGGGTCACCCCGACGGATACATGCACCGACACGAGGAACTTAACCCGCGTCGGGTGCCCGGCTTACACGCTGTGCATCGACGCTGCAGACACGAACGGCAACCTGATCATTGCGGCGCCCGGAGACAACGGCAGGTGTGTCCCTACGCCGACCGTTACGCCGACGGGCACCCCGACTCAGACGCCAATGGCAACGCCCACACCGACCCCGGTGCCGACCAACACGCCGCCGCCGACCGATACACCGACGATCACCCCAACACTGACAGAGACGGGGATGCCAACCGACACGCCGACGGAGACGGCAACCAGTACCCCGACTTCCACTGCGACCGATACGCCGACCGACACACCAACCCAAATGCCAACCGCAACGCCGACTCAAACGTCGACGAACACGCCAACCTGGACGCCGAGTGCCACACCGACGCCGACCCCGACGAATACGCCCACGGATACACCGACGCTGACACCGACCAACACGGCAACCGCGACGAATACGCCGACGAACACGCCCACCAACACGCCAACGCAGCCGCCCACGGCCACGCCGAGCGTGACGCTAACCGAGACGCCGACGCTGACACCGACCAGCACGGCAACTATCACGCTGACTGCTACTGTCACCCCGACGGCGACCGCAACACTCACCCCAACGGCAGTCATCGGTGGGCCGGCGTACAGCCCACCGGGTGGTGGCAGCTGTGTGGTCAGTGGGACGGCCAGCGTCACCAGCGGCGGTGCCACGGTGACGTGCACCGGCCTGAACCCGAGCGCAGTGCAAGCCCTGTATTTTGGCATTCGAGTCGACAACTCCGTGATTGGTGATTCCGAGACGGGCACCACGGGACCAGCGGCTAGTTCCTCGGCGGTCTTCCGGATTTCGAGCACGACGAGCAACTCGATCACCTACACCGGGACCACATCAGTTACGAACAACATTGCGGGCGCAACCCGCCCTGTGAATACCCAGTTGGTGCTCGCTATCACCGGCGGAACGGCGTCAGTAGTTGCCACCGGAGGAAACCCCGCCAACAGTCCCGCCAACGGCGATATTGCCGACCTGTTCCAGGTTTCGAGCAGCAGCTTGACGGTGACCGTCAGTGTCCAGGCGAGCGATAGCGATTTCCCGACGTTTGGCCCCTCAGCCCCCACCGTGTTCGACCCCTCGCACGCCAACGTCGGCGGCAGCATCACCAATCAGGATATCAGCCACGTCGACCTGGGCTTCTATTGGCAGAACTTGGCGGTGCCGACGGATACGCCGACGAACACTCCCACCAACACGCCAACGCCGCCGCCGCCGACCGTTACGCTGACGGCCACCCCGACTCAGACGCCGACGGCAACGCCGCCGCCGACCGTTACGCCGACGAGCACCCCGACCCAGACACCCACGGAGACCGCAACTGCAACACCAACTGACACCCCAGTTCCTGGCGCACCGACCTGGACGCCCACCGCTACACCGACTTCTACTGCGACCGATACGCCGACCGGCACACCAACCCAAACACCAACTGCAACGCCGACTCCAACGCCGACGAACACGCCAACCTGGACGCCGAGGGCCACTCCGACGCAGACCCCGACGAATACGCCGACGAATACGCCAACCCGAACGCCCACAGCGACCTCGACGCAGACCCCGACGAATACCCCGACGCAGACCCCGACGAATACGCCGACGAACACGCCAACCCGAACGCCCACAGCGACCTCGACGCAGACCCCGACGCAAACCCCGACGAATACCCCGACGCAGACCCTGACGAACACGCCGACCAATACACCGACGAACACACCGACGGGGACGCCCACGGCAACCAACACCATCGCTCCAGTGACCGTCTGTATGAGTGCCCCAACGACGTGCGTGAACGACGCGGCGATCGGTGCCTACGGGGCGTGGACGAACCCCGGTTATGCGCAGGTGTATACGGATACGAACCGGGCCACCTTTACCGCTACCGGTACGCTGAGCGGCGACACCTGTAGCGCGACCGCCTGCACCCAATACCTGAAGTGCACCGGGTTCGGCTTTGCCGTACCCACCGACGGTCTCATCCAGGGTATCCAGGTCACCTTCAAAGCCTACGCCGCTGCGTCCGGGGCTATCGACAAGCAGGTCCGTGTTGTCCGGGCCGGCAATGCGATCGGTTCCGATCCGTCGTATCGCAACGCCTTCTCGACCACCGTGGACTCGACGAGCCTGACTTTCGGCTCCTCGTCCGACACCTGGCTCGAGTACTGGACGCCGGCCGATATCAACGACCCGGGATTCGGCGCCGCAATCGCCGCCGCGTTTACCACTGCGACGACGGTCGAGGTGAACGGCATGCAGCTGTGCGTCAGCTACACCGCCACCGGAGCCACTCCGACGCCGACGAACACGCCGCGCGCCGTGCTGAATTTCAACGTCCAGAGCGGCAGCAGCGCCGCCTGCCCGGTCACCGCACCCGGTACGGCAGCCGGCGCGCCCCAGGACTTCACCATCGCCAACGGATCGCTGGCGTACTTCATCGGCCTGCCGCAAGGGAGCGCTCCGTTGTGCGATGACAACATCGACTTCCCCAGCACGTGGTGCAACCTCGCGTCCGGTAGTGATACGGGCTGCGGCGGCAGCTCGGGCAGCAACTACGGCGATTCGTGGGCCATATCGTCACCCATGCAGCTCGCGATCGATGCGGTGAACGGGGCAAACGGCCAATCGCGCTTGTGGCTGCAAAGTCCGGTGGTCCTGTCGTTTACAACGGATGGCGACCTCTGCGGCGACACCAATGCCGTCGAAACCAAAAACTGCCGCCTTTGCGCTCTCATTCGCCAGGATCCACGGCCGAGCCTCGCCGCCTCAGACTTCGTCGACTGCGACGGCGGTACCAACGTGGATGCGCTGCTCAATCTGAACAGCAACGGCTCCTCAGCCCCGCCACCTCCTGCCATGACGCCCGCTGTGGTCGGAACGCCCAATCCCGGCCGGACCCCGGGGACGGGGACCGAAGCGGGCCACATGGTGGACCACATCCAGATCCAGACCCAGATTCTGAACGTTGCCACCTGTCCGGGGCCGACGGATACGTCGTGGAACGGGGTCACCTACAATGAACTGACCATGACCACGGGCGTGGGACAAGCGCTCGCGACGAACCGCGAGGCCTGCGGAACGCTCTTGGGCTTCGGCTGTCCGTCGACAACCCCGTATCAGGTGGCACTCTACGGAAGGCAGTTCAGCGGTATGGGAGCAACGTGCAACAATTGGAGCAGCGCGACTGGAGGAGCCGTTGTCGTCCCCGCCCTGATCCTCGACGAATTCATCAGCTCGTCGTTGAGCCCGAGCCGGACGGACCTGACCCTCGCGTTCCGCGCCGTGCAGCAGTGAGCTGATCCTCAGAGGAAATCGCGAGAAGAAGAGCGCACCGACACTGACGAGCCGTGATCCGCGCCGCAGCACGGCCACCGACGCCATCGTCGCGAGGACCACCACGTAGAAACGGCGCGTCGAATCAGCACCGCCGTGTGGGCGATTGCCGGATCGCCCCCACAAAAGGAGAAAATGTCTCACCACGGATAGGCGTCGAACGGATATTGCGCGCACCCGTTTCGTCCGGCGGTCTGATAGTCCTTCTTGGTGAAGCGCGCCGACCACTTCGCCAGGTCGTGGAACACCGCGCACTTGTCGCGCTGCGTCGGCAGACGCGGGTCGGCATCAATGGCGGCGAGCACGCCCGCTCGCGTCAGCGTGTCCGCCGACATGCGCACGCCACCACCGGCGGCGGTATCCAGGACGAGGAACTTCGGGGCGGTCGGAGCGCTGTCATCCCACGCCGCCCATTCGGGCAGCCGGCCATCGCGGCCGCGGCCGGGCGCGCCGGTGTACGCGAACTCGGCCCAGTAGGACATCATCTGTGCAGCCAACGCCACGCGGCCGGGCTCGTTCGCTTTCGTGAAGATCATGTTGCCTTCGCGCCCGAGATCGAAATGGCCGAAGACGAACGGAATCTCCAAGCCATGGGCGGCGCCCAGCATGACGGACAGGTCGGCACCGAGCAGCGTCGGCTCGTCGCTCCAGTCGAAGCGATAGACGAACACGCCCGGCGCGCCGCTGGCATGTAGGCGCGCCGCTGGCTCGTCGGCGCCGGTGGCCTTCCACATCTTGCTCAGGTACCCGGCGCTCAGGTTGTAGCGCTGCGGGTCGCGCAAACGCGGCACGATCCAGAACCAACGGCGCACCAGGGCGGGATCGGCGAACATGAACAGCTTGTTCTCGTCGTGGTTCGTGCCGACCATCACTGGCACCTGATTGTGCCCGTCGGCCCGGGCGAGCCGTTCCATGGGATCCTCCTGCGGCAGGACGGTGCCGTCGGTGAACACCCGCGGCATGTCGATCATGCCGATCCTCGGCATCGGCGTGTAGGCGGACAGGATCTCGACGTTGGTTTTGCCGCGCAGATAGCGCACCATCTCGGCTTTGCTCATCGCCGTCAGGCGTGTCTTGGCTGTCGCACGGTCGCGCGCCAGGCCATCCTTGATCAGCAACCGCAGCAGCGTTTCGTTGGAGCTGCTGTCGTGGCCCGACTCGGCGTCGTCCGTGAAGTTCTCCGCGGCTGCTGCACTGGTCATCCACAAGCCGCCGCTCTCCACGATGGCGCGGTGGAACAGCCCGCCAGCCTGTGGAGAAAGGAGGAGCGTAAAGACGTCTTGTCCGCCGGCTGATTCCCCGAAGATGGTGACGTTTCCCGGATTGCCGCCGAACGCGGCGATGTTGTCCTTGACCCATGCGAGGGCGCGGATGAGGTCGAGCGTGCCGAAGTTGCCGGAGCGGTCGTTGTCCGTGGCGTTGTCGGCACGCAGCGCCGCGTGCCGGAACCAGCCGAATGGTCCGAGGCGATAGTTGAATGTCACAACAACGAGCTTCTGGGTCACTGCCAAGTTGCCGCCGTCGTAGAAGCCGGCTGCGCCGATGGTGTTGCCGCCGCCGTGGATCCAGACCATGACGGGCAAGCGCGCGTCACCGCGCGGCACGTTGTCCGGCGTGAAGCGCGGCGCATAGACGTTGAGATAGAGGCAGTCCTCGCTGCCCACGGGTTGACCCGCACGCGCCGTGTTGACGCCGCCGATCGGGCTGGCGAATTGCGTGCACGGTGAGCCGAACGCCACGGCGTCGCGTGTCCCTGTCCAGGCTGCGGCCGCCTGCGGCGCGCGCCAGCGCAAGGCGCCCACCGGTGGTTGGGCGTACGGGATGCCCAGCCACGCGTGGTTGCCGTAGCGGCCCTGGAGCCCGACCACCTCGCCGGAAGGCATCACTCGATGTGAGCTGGGATCGGGAACCGCACGCTCGGGCTGCGGGCGCGCGCAGCCGATGACGGCACCCGTAGCGACGAGACAGATCACGAGCAGTTTCGTTGTCGAAGCGGTCATCTCTGCAGAGCCCCTCCCGCGGCTGCGCCCGGCATATGCCCATGAGCCGTTTCATTCAAGTCGACTGCGCACCGCCGCGCCGCATGCGCTTGCCGTACTATGTGGGGCGACCCGGCTTATCGTTGCGCCGGTCGGGGAATGAAGATGCTGCTGGGGTGCGCCGCGCCTTGCTACACCGTGCCGCTCCGGCTGCGGTCCATGGCGAGCCAGAAGAGCATCTCGGCGGCCTGCCCGAAGCTGCGAAAGCGCTCGTCCTGGGTTTGGCCGACGTGGAAGCGGTAGTAAATCTGCTGCAGCACTACCGCGATCTTGAAGATGCCGAACACATAGTAATACGGCGCGTTGCTCACATCGACGCCGCGGCGCTTGCCGTAGCGTTCCACCGCTTCGCGTCGCGTGAGGAACCCCGGTATATTCGACGGCATGCCAGGGTGGCTGATTCCGCTGGCTTCATCCGCCTGGATCCATGCGGACAGCAACGTTCCCAAGTCTGCCAGTGGATCACCCATGGTGCACATGTCCCAGTCGAACACGGCTTCGCAGCGGCCGGGGTCCTTGGCGTCGAGCATCATGTTGTCCAGGCGCCAGTCATTGTGCAGCAAGGTCGGTGGCGGTGACGGCGGCAGGTGCTCCAGGAGCCAGCGATGCAGATCGGCCATGATGGCGATCTCCGACGTCTTGGCGCGTTCGTAGCGGCCCATCCAGCCGTCGATCTGTCGCCGCAGAAAACCCTCGGGCCTGCCGATGTCCGCCAGCCCCACGGCACGCGCGTCCACGGAGTGGAGGTCGGCGAGGGTGTCGACCAGCACTTCACTGATGCGCCGGTTGACGGCCGGGTCCTTGCCGCCGCCGAAGATCTCGGGGATCGCCCGGCGAACGACGATGCCGCGCCGGCGCTCCATGATGAAGAACGGGGCGCCGATGATGGCGGGATCCTCGCAGTACACGAAGGCTCGCGGCGCCGGCGGGTAGCCCTTGTACAGGTTCGAGAGCGTGCGGTACTCGCGCCCCATGTCGTGCGATGAGGGCGCGACGGGTCCCAGCGGCGGCCGGCGCAGGACGTATTCGGTCGCGCCGTACTGCAGCAGGTACGTGAGGTTCGCATGGCCGCCCGAAAATTGCCGCACCGCCAACGGTTGGTCCGAACCCGGCAGCTTGCCCCGCAGGTACTCTGCCAGCCGCTGGTGATCAAAATCCTCATCCGGGCGGATGGTAATCGTCTCGGGCGGTTCGGCGTGCGTTGTCAGATCGTCTTGTGCCATGGGCACCTCTTCTGAATAACAGGTTGTTACGTTGCTAGGTTGTTAGGTGGGTTTCCAACTCCGTACATCCTAATCCGTCACAGGGACCCAGTTTGCCGCGCCGCGCGGGGCAGAACAAGGCTCGTTGAAGCCAAGTTGGGACTGTTTGAGAGAACCGATGATGTTTGCACTCCGGCCGATTAACGCGGTAAGGAATCTCCACCGATGCCGCGCATCTTCGACAACATCGACCAGTCGTTGCTTCCGGCGCTCCGCGAGACCCTGAACCTCGCAGACCGCGCTGATTTCTGCGTCGGCTATTTCAACCTCCGTGGCTGGAAGCAGATCGACGAATACGTCGAGCGGTGGGCAGGCGGCCCCGGGCAGTGCTGCCGACTGCTGGTTGGCATGCAGCGGCTGGCTCAGGATCAACTGCGCGACGCGCTGAGCATCGTGCACACGGGAGATCGAATCGACAACCAGACAGCGCTGCACCTGAAGAAGAAGCTGGCGGAAGAATTCCGTTTACAACTCATGCTTGGTACGCCGACGAACCAAGACGAGGCCGGCCTGAGGCGTCTCGCGGCGCAGATTAAGGCGAGGAAAGTCGTCGTCAAACTGTATCTCCGTCACCCCCTTCACGCGAAACTCTACCTGCTGTTCCGACCTGATCCGATCAGCCCTACCGTTGGTTATCTCGGCAGCAGCAACCTGACTTTCGCGGGGCTCTCCCAGCAGGGCGAGCTGAACGTGGACGTTGTCGATCACGCCGTAGCCTTTCAGCCCGGTTCGGCTGTCTGGCGGCTCCTGAGCGACGACCCCGACCGGTACATCTACGAGGCCGTCCGCAAGGGGGTGATAGATGGGCGTGGCGAGATCATCGCGCTACCAGAGGCGATCGCGCGCGGCGTGGACGACGTTTCCCAACGCGGCGGGTGGAACAAAGCTGCGGCGCCCGAGTTTGCGCTCCCGACCGAAACGTGGCGCGAGCACGTTGCCCGCCGGCAACGCTGCCTCAACGTCCGCGAAAAACTCGCCCGCGGAGAAATCGACCAGATCAATGATCTAGTAACCTACAATCTCGACCTTCGCCAGTTCGCTGAGGATGTCATCGCTTCGAGCGAAGGCCCGGAGCTTCTCCGAGCCTGCTACCAGGCCATCTCATCAGTCACCGTGCTCGATCCGACGTGTGGCTCCGGGGCGTTCCTGTTTGCCTGCCTCAACATCCTCGAACCGCTGTACGAGGCGTGCCTCGATTGCATGCAGGCGTTCCTCGACGACCTCGAACGCTCCGGCGAGTGTCATTCACGGAGAAAGTTTGACGACTTCCGCCGCACCCTCGCCGATGTCGACCGCCACCCGAACCGTCGCTACTTCATTCTCAAGTCGATCGTCGTCAACAATCTGTACGGAGTCGACATCATGGAAGAGGCGGTGGAGATTTGTAAGCTCCGGCTCTTCCTGAAACTCGTCGCCCAGATCGACCGCGTGGCTGACTTGGAGCCGTTGCCGGACATCGACTTCAACATCCGCCCGGGAAACACGCTGGTCGGCTTCGTGACGCTCGACCAGATTCGGCAAGCTGCAACGATCGATGCACAATCCGGGCAGCACCGGATGATCTCTGCTCAGACGGAGAAGGCGCTCCGCCGAGTCGAGGAGGAAGCGGAGATCGTGGAACGCGCCTTTCAGAAGTTCCACGAGATGCAGACGCTGTATGGCATGAGTGCGTGCGAGTTTACTTCAGCAAAGCGGGAGCTGCGCGACCGCCTGCGAACGCTCGTCGAGGAACTGGACCTCTACCTGGCCCGTGAGTACGGCGTCGATCCGACGAAGTCGAATGCATATCAGAAATGGCAGCAGAGCCATCGACCCTTCCACTGGTTCGCCGAGTTCTACGGGATCACGCACCGCGGTGGTTTCGATGTGATCATTGGAAATCCCCCGTACCTGGAACGATCGAAGCTGGGTGGGCAGTATTCCGTCAAGGCATTCCGGACCGCGGAATGCCTTGACATTTACGCGTGGGTTGTCGAACGAACGTTCGCCCTTCGAGCACGCTGCAGTAGACTTGGGCTGATTGTCCCGGTTTCCGTTGCTACGTCCGGTTCGTTCGACGTGCTGCGGGATGTTGTATCCGAGCAGACCCAGGGCCTGTGGATGGCGCATTTCGCTAATCGACCGGGGCAGCTCTTTACGGGAGCACAAAACCGGCTCACCATACTGCTTTCCTGTTCCGATGGATCGAAGGCGGAGCGTCAGGTCTTCTCAACCTGCTATCACCGTTGGGACGGTCGCGGCGGTGAGCGTAAGTTCCTGTTCCATCGATTAACGTTCGTCGAACTCGGACCTCTGTCCCGCGAGTTTCACGGCTTTTACCCAAAGGTGGGAACGGCTGCGGCGGTTGGGGTTCTGCAGAAACTCCGGAGCAGTAAAGCTCTGGGCGAATTTGCTACTTCAAGGTCCAGATGGGGTGTGTATTGGGTCAGGGTGCCGGGATATTTCTGCCAATTCTTCCTTGATCCGCCCAAGGCACGTCCGGAACGTGGCGGTACCGCGAGGGTACGCGGGGAGGTCAATTCGATTCACTTGCCAGATGCAGACGCGATGCGTCTCGCCCACGCCGTGTTGAGCAGTTCCACCTATTACCATTTCTTTGCTGCATATTCGGATGGGAGGCACGTAAATCCATCGGACGTTACAGGTTTTCCGATCGGTCTGGGCGCATTCAAGGGCTCGCAGAAGCGGAAGCTCATCAAGCTCTCCGAACGTCTCGAAGACCTGATGAAGGAAAACACATCAGTCTGGCGCAAGAGTGGGCTACTAATCGACTCGGTTGATTCACGACCCGCGAAGGGCGCTCTCGACGAGATCGATTTCGGCCTGGCCGAGCATCACGGCTTCACGGACGAGGAACTCGACTTCATCATCAACTACGATCTCAAGTACCGCATGGGGCAGGACGAGGGTGAAGGTGTGGAGGAATGACGCGGGAGGAGCTTGGGCAACTCGTTGCCGAGGTCCGACAGCGATGTGCAGAGCTGGATGACGTCGAGGTGAAGGCAGCGCGCGGCGGGACGCCCAAGCGACTCTACGAGTCGCTCTCGGCGTTCGCGAACCGCACTGGCGGGGGTGTGCTGCTGTTCGGCCTCGACGAATCAGCCGGTTTCACCATCGGCGGCGTCGGTGACCCGCAACGGCTCCAGGAGGAAGTGGGACACATCGCCACCGACATGGAACCGTCGCTGCGGCCACAATTCGTCGTGGACGAGATCGATGGGCGGCCGATTGTGGCGGCAGTGATCGACGAGGTTCTAGCCGCGCACAAGCCGTGCTTCTACCAGCCGCAGGGTCTGCCCAAGGGGGCGTACCTGCGAGTCGGGAACACGAATCGGCAGATGACCGAGTACGAAGTGTTCCTGTATCTCAGCGCCCGTGCGCAGCCGCGAGACGACGAGGAGATCGTGGCGGGCGCCACACTGGATGACCTGGATACAAAGCTCGTCGACCAGTACGTTGGCCGATTGCGTGAGACGCGACCGCGCGCCGGCTATCTGGAAGGAAACCGCCCCGACGTGCTGGCGCGATTGCACGTGTGTCGCGACGACGGTGGAGTGCTGCGCCCAACGGTGGCGGGCATCCTGATGTTCGGCAAGTACCCGCAGGAGTTCTTCCCCCAGTTGATGATCACCTTCGTCCAGTTCTTCGGCACCACCGAGGAAGAGAAGACGCCCCAAGGCGCGCGGTTCGTCGACAACCGCCGCTTCGAAGGGCCGATTCCAGAAATGGTCACGCAAGCAGAGACCTACATTCTTGGCGCGATGCGCAAGTCGTCGTTGATTGAGGGCATGTTTCGTCGCGACATTCTCGAGTATCCGCGCGAGGCACTGCGAGAGGCGATTGCCAATGCCGTGGCCCACCGCGACTACAGTCGGTACGTGCGTGGCAGCTACATCCAGATCCGCATGCTTGCTGACCGGCTGGAGGTGCAGAGCCCCGGCGGTCTGTTCGGCAACGTCACTCTCGAAAACCTCGAGGACGAACATTCGACACGTAATGCCCGCCTTATGCGAATGATGGAAGATCTCCACGTTGTCGAGAATCGCGGCAGCGGCATCAAAGCCATGCTGCAGGCCACGCGTGAAGCCAACCTCGAGCCCCCGACCTTCGATGATCGCCGGTCGTCGTTTCAGGTCACGTTCCGCAACCACACCCTCATGAGCTCCGAGGCGATCGCATGGCTGAATCAGTTCTCACCGCTTCCCCTCAACGATCGTCAACGTCTGGCCCTCGTCTACCTCCGGCAACACGAGCGGCTCACGAATGCCGACTACCGCCGCCTAAACCGAGTCGATCCCATGACCGCGGGCCACGAGCTGCGCGGTTTGGTGGAGGCCGGTTTGGTCGAACAGCTGGGCGTGGCCCGATGGACTTCGTACCAGTTGAACGTGGCCGGCGAGCCGGTCCGCAACGAGCGCACCTCCACGGATGAGGAGCGCATTCTGGCTCACGTGAGCGCGCGCGGTTCCATCTCAAATGCGGAATGCCGTGAACTGCTAGAGATCGACGAGCCGAGGGCATACTATCTTCTCAAGAAGCTCTCACGGGCAGGCCGGTTGAGAGCGCACGGGAGGGGCCGGTGGCGGCGGTACGTTACATAGGAGGTCTATCCAGAATCTATCCAGAAATGAGTGTGGATACGATTCTGGATAGACGGCCGAAATGACGGGAAAGGCGGTGATTCTGGAAGCGACTGACCCCAACTTCCCGATGAATCCCCGCAAGCTCGTCCAGTTCGAACGGATTTGGACTCTGGGAAATACAGCGGTTCTTCGAGAGCCGCTGGTCGGTTTCCTGTGTTCCGAAAGATGCCCCGGCGACATCATCGTCCAAACTTACGACCTGGCGCGCGCACTGCGCGATGCTGGAATACCGGTGATCGGCGGCTTTCATTCAACCATGGAGAATGAGTTCTTGGATCTCCTGTTGCGTGGGGAGCAGCCCGTGGTCATCTGTCCCGCCCGCACGATCGAAGGGATGCGGGTCGGAGCGAGATGGGAGTCCGCGCTGAGCGATCAGCGGCTACTAATCCTGTCGCCGTTCGAGCCAAAGTGCCGGCGAATCACTGCCCAACTGGCTGAGCAGAGAAACCGCTTCGTTGCCGAGATCGCTCACTCGGTGCTCGTCGCCTACGCGGCACCGGAAGGAAGAGTCGAACAGCTTTGCCTTAAGCTCCTCCAGAATGGCAAAACGGTCTTCACGCTCGAAAATGCAAAGAATGAGAGGTTGCTCGCTGCAGGAGCACGGCCACTCAACCCAGGGATCGCAAACCTTGCAGAATGCTTCCTTGAAAAGGGAGCGCCATGACCGGCTTTGGGCCGCGCTACGAAGTGGATGGCGAGTTGAACGCCCCGGACGGCCGCAGGCCGCGCCTGCGTACCGTCTGGCAACTGGACCGCGGACAAATTGCGCCGCGACTGATCACCGCGTATCCTGTGGAGGGTGCAGATGATTAACGAACACGATTGCGTCGTACTGACTCAGGACGTGCCGGAGGAGGGTTTCCAGGCCGGTGACATCGCAACCGTGGTGCACATTCACCAGGGCGGGGCCGGATACGAAGTGGAGTTCATGACCCTGGCTGGCGAAACGCTGGCTGTCGTCACGCTGCTGCCAGCCCAGATACGGCCCATCGCACGGCGGGATGTCGCACACGTGCGGGAACTGGCTGCCGCCGGTTCCTGAGCACGACGCTGTCCACAAGGTCCCCTGCCGTCAACGTCTTGCAGAGGTACGGTGCTATCGCCATCCATTCCATCGACGAAGCGCTGGCTGACGAATCGGGCGCAGCCCTCAGGCAATCGCCTCCACGATCAAATCGTGAATGAACGGGCGGAAGGTGCGGATCGCGTCGTTGTCGCGGCTGGGGTGCACCCGATTGGTGAGCAGAATCACCTGCCGGTCGCGCTCCAGATCGAGCCACGCCGAGGTGCCAGTGAACCCCAGGTGTCCGACGGAGTGCGGCGAAAAGTGCGTGCCCGTGCTGGACTCAGTCGGCGACGGCGTGTCCCAGCCGAGGGCCCACGTCGAGTCCGGTACGCTGCGATCGCAGGTCCAAAACTCCTGCACGATGTGCTGCGGGATCCACGGATGCGCATTGCCGTAGCAGTCCTTCAAACGACTGAGCAACGTGCCCAGATCCTTGGCCGTGCCGAAGAGGCCGGCATGCCCGCTGACACCGCCCATGGCGTAGGCGTTGTCGTCATGGACTTCGCCGCAGAGGATCTTCTTGCGCCAGGGGCAGCGTTCGGTCGGCGCGATCATCTCCGTGACCGGCTCGAGCCGGCGCGTGCGCAACAGCGACAGATCGACGAAGCCGGTGGTGCGCAGGCCCAGCGGGCGGAAGATGCGCTCGTGACAGAAGCGGTCCAACGTCTGCCCGCTCACCTCCTCGATGACGGCGCCGAGGAGCATGAATCCCAAGTCACTGTAAGTGCTGCGTGTGCCGCTCGGCGCCTCGAGGCGTTCGCGCTGGATCTGCTGGTACGTGTAAGCTTTGGCGCCGTGGGTGCCGAGGAAATTGATCCGGCCCTCGCGCCGCTCGATGTGCAGGATCTCTTTGTAATACGGTCGCCAGGCCGCCAGCCCCGAGCTGTGCGTCAGGAGGTGGCGGAAGGTCATGTGCGTCTTCCCGTACACGCCGAAGTTGTGAAAGAACCGGGTGACGCGATCATCCAACCCGATCTTGCGCTCCTTCAGCAGCAGCATCATCGCCACGCTGGTGGCAAATGGCTTGGTCAGTGAAGAGAGATCGAAGATCGTGTCTTCGTGCATAGGTGTGACTTCGGGTTCGACGCTGCGATGGCCGAAAGCCCGGTGGTAAAAGATGCGGGTGCCCTCCCGCACCAACAGCACCGCCCCGGGAAAAACGCGGCGCTCCACGGCCGCATCCATTTCACGCTCGACGATCTCGAAACTCATACACCAGCTCTTGACGGTCAGTTCTCAGCGATCAGCCTTCAGCTCTCAGTCACGCATTACCACCACTTTGCCGCACATCTCGTTACCTGAGCGCTGACAGCTGATTGCTGACTGCTCTCTTCACTCCGAAAGCGGCGATTCCAGTAGCGTGAGGCGCTCGCCAGCCAAGCGTGCGCGTACACCCAAGGCCAGAGTCAGAAGACCGGAGCCATGGCCGCTCGGCAGCCCGAAGGCTACCGGAAACGCTGCATGCGCAAAGGCGTCCGCGATGACATCGCGCACCGTTACCCGTTCGTCCTCGGCGGCGGTGCACCCCACCATCTCGCCGAAGATCACCCCGGCCAAGCCGTCGAGCACGCCGGCGTGGCGCAGCTGCGTCAGCATGCGGTCGATGCGGTACGGTTTCTCGTTGACGTCCTCCAGGAAGAGGAGTCGGTCGCGCGTCTCGATGGCGTACGGAGTGCCTAACGTGGAGACGACGACGGATAAACAGCCACCGACGAGGATGCCCTCGGCGGTCCCCGGTTGAATCACTTCCTGCGCCGCCTCGTGCCAACGCACGCGCTCTCCCGTTAGCATGGCGAGCAAATACGCCATGGCTGCGGGCCGCTTGTGGAAGCCGTCGACCACGGGACCATGAAACACGACCAGCTGCGCGCGCTGCACGAAGTCGCTCAGCAGAAAAGTGATATCGCTGTACCCGACAAAGATCTTCGGATGTGCGCGGACGATCGCCGGATCCAGTAGGGAAAGCAATCGACCGGCGCCGTATCCGCCGCGCGCCGCGATGATCGCTTTGATCTCGGGATCGCAGAACATCGCGTGTAGATCCGTCAGCCGCTCGCGGTCGGTGCCGGCCAGGTAGCCGGATTTTTTCAGAGCCGCGGACCCGAGCCGCACGCGGAAGCCGGCATCCTCAAGCATACAGATTCCGACGCTCAAACTGGCTTCGTCGACGGCACCGGCAGGGGCGAGAATACCGATGACATCGCCGCGCCGGAGTGGGCTGGGCTTGCACATCATGACGAGCCGCTCGATGGAGACATTGCCGGGCTCACCCTATAGCGCACTGCGATGAGCCGCGGAAGCTGATCGAGCGCACATTCATTTCTCATTGTCTCAGATCGCCCGGCCGAGGTCTTCTCATTTCCGGGAACGACGCAATTACATTCAACTCCCTCAAGAGCTGCGCGCGGCGGCCTAACACTTGCTGCGCCGGGCGCTCGTAGACCAAGCGAGTTGTTGAACGATGAAATGCGCCCGATGGCATTTGTGGCAGCAGCCTTTGTGTCGAGTTCCTCCCGCGGAGCGGCGGGAGCGAGTGAGGCCGGTGCATGAGTGAGATCCACGAGGCGGGACCTGAGGACAATTCTGCCGGCGGCGAGCAGGAGTTCTCGATCGCGCGCTCGAATGCACTCGTTCCCTTGCTGATCATGTCCGCGGTGATGGTGCTCGTCATCCTCCTCGCTATCGTCCGCGCCAAGCCGGTCGTTTTTCCCGTCGGAGCGCCGGCGGACAAGGCGTTCGGACCCGCGGATTTCCCTGCCGTCTTTGGAACGGACGAATCGCTGGCCGGGCTCGACTCCAAAAGTGCGGCACTCCCCGGCATGGTCTTCCCGGTTCCCGCCCCGCCATTCAGTGAAGGCATCTTCCCGTGCATGGACTGCCACGCGAGCATTCCCCCGAACCCCGAGCGCCGCCCTCTTGAAGGCATGCACAGCGACATCGTGCTGCGCCACGATGAGGAGCACCGCTGGTGCCTCGATTGCCACGATGCAAACGACCGCGATCACCTCAGGTTAGCGAGTGGCACGCTGATCCCGTTTGCGGAATCGTACCAACTGTGCGGCCAATGTCACGGAACGCAGTACCGCGATTGGCGCACCGGGATTCACGGCAAGCGGACCGGCTATTGGAACGGGGCGAAACGATACTTGCTGTGTGTCAACTGTCACAACCCGCACAGCCCGCGCTTTGCGGGCCTGCAGCCGCTGCCGCCGCCGGTGCGGCCGCAGTTCCTCCGGCCTGAGGATGTGGCCGCCGTTGCGGCGCATGACGGGCAGCACGGGGCACCCGTTGTGAAGGAGAAGGAGTGATGCCGGACCTGCCCGCTGACGACATCGCCGGTGGCGGCGCCGAGGAGGAAGCCACGGTGGGCCCGGTCACGCTCGGGCGGCGGGACTTCCTCACGGCGGTCGGCGTCGTGGCGGCCGGCTACCTGGCCGGATGCTCTCCGGCGGCACGCGAGCAGTTCTTCCGGAAGCATTTCCTGGAGCTCTCGCCGGAAGAGGTCCAGCTGCGGATCGGGCGCCTGCGTGAGGAGTACTCGAAGCGGTTCGGACAGCCAGTCAACGTCTCAGCGCAGCCCGCGCTGCCGGGCGTCGTTTTCGGCTATGCGCTGGACCTCTCGCGCTGCATCGGCTGCCGCCGCTGCGTCTACGCGTGTGTGAAGGAGAACAACCAATCTCGCGAACCGCAGATCCAATGGATCCGCGTGCTCGAGATGGAGAAGGCCAGAGGCATCGACTTCGAGGCGGCCAATCCGTACTACGACCCGGAGCATGTACCCGATCCCGATCACTTCTATTTGCCGGTGGCCTGCCAGCAGTGCCGCACCCCGCAATGCACGCGGGTGTGTCCGGTCGGGGCGACGTGGCAGGAACCCGACGGCATTGTGGTGATCGATTACGACTGGTGCCTCGGTTGCCGGTGTTGCATGGCTGCCTGCCCATACGGCGCGCGCCACTTCAATTGGGGAGAGCCTGATCTCCCGGCGAGCGAGCTCAACCCGAACATGCACATCTTGGGGAATCGGCCGCGACCCCGCGGCGTCGTGGAAAAGTGTACGTTCTGCATCCAGCGGGTGCGCGCCGGGCGTTACCCGGCGTGCGTCGAGATCTGCCCGGTGGGGGCGCGGAAGTTCGGCAACCTGCTCGACCACGAGAGTGAGATGGCGCGCATCCTGCGCGAAAAGCGGGTTTTCGTGCTCAAAGCGGATCTCAAGACCGCGCCGAAGTTCTATTACTTCTACGGGATTTAGTGAGGGTTCATGGGACCGCTCAGATTCGCCGCACTCAGCGCACGCTTCGTCCTGCGGGGCGGCAAGGCCTATTGGTTGTGGATCGGCTTTCTCGTCGCACTGATCACTTGGGGCGGGCTCGCGTACCTCGATCAGTTCCGCGCGGGCCTGATCGTCACTCACATGCGAGACCAAGTCT
Source organism: uncultured delta proteobacterium (assembly GCA_963729835.1). Classification (GTDB taxonomy): domain Bacteria; phylum Desulfobacterota; class Binatia; order HRBIN30; family HRBIN30; genus CAVSQF01. Next base: position 20,965 of record CAVSQF010000047.1, read on the forward strand.
CGTGGGCGTTCTACATCGGCAATTTCACTTTCCTCGTCGGCGTTGCCGCTGCCGCCGTCGTCCTCGTCATTCCGGCCTACGTGTATCACTGGGAACCGATCAAAGAGGTGGCGATCCTCGGCGAGGTGCTGGCGATCAGCGCCATCGTGATGTGCTTGCTGTTCGTCACAGTCGACATGGGGCGGCCGGACCGCTTCTGGCACCTCATCCCGGGCCTCGGCCGGATGAACTTCCCCAGCTCCGTGCTGGCGTGGGACGTTCTCGTCCTCAACGTCTACCTCATCCTCAACGTGGTGATTGTGACGCACCTTCTGTTCCGTGGGATGCAGGGCCGGCCGTACAATCAGCGGTTGGTCGTGCCGCTGGTGCTCTTCTCGATTCCGGCCGCGGTGGGCATCCACACGGTGACGGCGTTCATTTACGCCGGCCTGCCGGGGCGGCCGTATTGGAACGCCTCGATTCTGGCGCCGCGGTTCTTGTGCTCGGCATTCTGCTCGGGACCGGCGGTCATGCTCGTCCTCTTTCAAATTCTGCAGCGCACCACCAAGATCGCGATCAAGGATGCGGCCATTTGGAAAATCGCTGAGCTCATGGCCTACGCGATGTTCGTGAACCTATTCCTGCTGGGCGCCGAGATCTTCAAGGAGTACTACTCGGCCACGGAGCATCTCATCCACCTCCAGTACCTCTTCACGGGCGTCCGCGGCCACCACGCGCTCGTGCCCTACGCGTGGGCCTTCGTGACGTGTGGGGTTGTGGCTTTTCTTTTGTTCCTGTTCCCGGCGACGCGGCGCAACGTCGTGACGTTGAACCTCGGGTGTCTGCTCATCTACGCGAGCGTGTACATCGAAAAGGGCATGGGGCTGGTGATGCCGGCGTTCACGCCGGACACCCTCGGGGAGATCTACGAGTACACGCCGACGCTCCACGAGCTGCGGATCGGTGCGGCGATCTTCTCGACGGGCTTTCTGGTGTTCACGATTTTGTGCAAGATCGCCATCCCGATCATGACGGGAGAGTTCGCCGCGGCGCGCCGGCCCACGGCGGCCGCTGCAGCAGGCTCATGGCACGCCCGCCCCGCCGGTGCCGGGAACGCCTGATCGCTGTGGCGACATTCGTCACCGCCGCGCCTCACTCCTGATCACGCGTTTTCCGTCACTTTCCTTTTGTGCGGGCATCCGATAAGCCCCTGGCATGCCCGGGACGGTGATCGAATGCCGCGCCGGCGGTGCCTGGCTCCCACCGCCATCGCGCGCCGATTTCTCTCCGCATCCGCAAGGTGACGAAGGATGGGCCGTGCTCTTCTCGGCACCGCTGCGTGTACGTATTCTACGTGGCATTGTATCAGCCACACTTCCCTGCCATACATAATGGCATGACAACCAGGGCGCATCGCAACCTCCGTGTGCCCTTGCCCGGCGCGCTTCATGACCGCCTGCGTGCCGTCGCGACGCGCTCCAAGCGACCGACCACCAGCCTGGCGCGCGAAGCGATCGAGGCCTGGGTCGACGAGCGCGAGCGGCAGGCCGTCCACGAGGCGGTTACGACATACGCTACCGAGATGGCCGGGACCGCGGCCGACCTCGATGAAGGTCTCGAGCAGGCGGCGATCGAACACCTGCGTGGCAGGCGGCGCAAGCGGTGAAGCGCGGCGACATCTTCTGGGCGGACGTCGTGCCGCGATCGGATTCCGAGCAGCACTCTCGCTGCTGTGACTCTCGCTTGAAGTAAATCTCCTTGAACTGCTCTCTTGTCACCGCGTTCATTGCGCGATGCCTTACGTTTTCAGTTAACAGTTACACAACGCGTCGATAGCGGCGGCGAGCACCGTGGCGGCGGGAATGCCTGTGTCCAGAATGCGGCAGCTCGGCGGCACCGGAGCAAGCCGCAAACGGTGCCCAGTGATGTACACCAGATCGGTTGCCACATCCGGCGGCGGGCCGCTTACGTCGACGGCGCAACCAGGCCGGTCAGCGCGAACTCCGGATGCGTCGGAAGCAATGGCACGTCGCCCACTGCCACACGGCGGAGCCGTTGGCTGCTGATGAACGCGAGAACAAAGTCGGCACGGGCGGGATCCGCCCACAGCACCACGGCAGGCCGGCGCTTGCTCGCCGACAGGTCGGTAAAAGGGAACGGAATGAGAACGATGTCGCCGCGGGCAATCGGACGCGTGACCCGGCGATGCACGGCCATCAAACTGGCTCTCCGGACGTGTCGTCGTACAGATCGGGCTCGTCAACCAGCCAGTCGAACGCCCCGCCGGCGGCAGCGAGGCGTGCTATGTCCTGCGCCGCGGTATCGTCAGCGGCTGCCCGGCCCTCCGGGTGAAGGCTCAGCGCTTCCTGCATCAGTTGGCGAGCCGCCTGCGGTACTGAACGTCGCTCCTGTCGGGCTGCCGCCCGCAACCCAAGCGCATTTCGGAAATCCGTCATGCCCGCGCACGCAGGCATCCAGGCGGGGCGGCGACCCCCTGCGCCCGCTGGATCGCGCGGCTGGTGCTGCGGCGTGAGAGGCCAACCTGCCGAGCAACTTCGCCGCGAACGAACCGCAGACGACTCGGCCTCCGACAAGCCATCAGCGATCAGCCATCAGCAGTCAGCTTCGACATCGAAACCTCACAATTTGAGGGCTTGCCAGTCAGGGGCTGACAGCTGATCGCTCGGGACTTGAGCTGCTACGGACGCAGCTGCCCGAGCCCACACGAAGTTCTGGAAACTGCTCGACGCCCACTACGTGACATAACGCATCCGTGCACGGCGTGCGTTTCGGTTGCCGGAACTGGTATACTATAGGAGCGTTTCACGTTCGACAAGAAGAAGAGTGAGGCGTTGCGGAGGAACCCGTACCGCCGGATTGGTTTTGAAGAGGCGCAGGCATTGTGGGCGAAACCCTACTACGTGGACCAGCGATCGGATTTCCCGGAACAGTACAGAGCCATCGGGTGGGTACGCGATCGCCTCTATTCAGTGATATTCGAAGTGAGAGAGGACCAGCATGGCGAATACTACCGGCTCATTACCCTCTGGAAAGCGACACGCGAGGAGCACGCGCTCTATGAAGCGACCACGCAAACCTAGAACCGTCCCGAGCGCAGAGGCGATTGCCAAGCTCGCCGACCGCGGCCGCGACGTTTCGCGCTACTTTACAAACACTGGCCGGTTGATGCCGCCGCTGCATACCGTGCGCGTCGATTTCCCCGAGTCGATGCTGGGCGAGGTCGACGCCGCGGCCCGAGAGCTGCACGTCAGCCGCGAGGCCGCCATCAAGGCGCTCGTTCGCCAAGCGCTGGATGAGCACTATTTGGCACAGCAAGCCCGCCGCGCCGCCGGCTAAAGGGCAATACCAGTAAGATAAGGTCTATGCCAGCGCACTCGCCGGGGACTTCCACTGGCGAGTCGGTGCGTCCCATGCCTCATGTCCGGCTTTGAAACTGGCCTCTTCAAACGACCCTGGGTCCGCTACGGCTTTGCGGTTGTCGCGGTCGCTGCGGCGTTCCTGTTGCGCCGGGCGCTGAGCGCACAGGTGGGTGAAGGTTTGCCCTTGTACGTCACCTTCTACCCGGCCGTGATCGTGGCAGCGCTGCTGGCTGGCCTTGGGCCGGGTCTCCTGGCCACTGCGGTGACGTTGGTGGTGGTGGACTATTGGATTGTCTCTCCGAAAATCTTCTTCTGGCATGGAGAGGTGGCCGAGGTTTCGGCACGGGAATTCCTGGCTTCCCTGCCAGGATGCTCGCCGCAGTGCGTGGTGCTCGACATACACATGCCGGAGATGACCGGTCTCGAGCTGCAGGCCCGGCTTGCGGCGCAGGGCTGGTGCGTGCCGGTCATTTTGATGACCGCCTACGATACGCCCCAAACGCGGCAGCGCGCCCGCCAAGCCGGTGGCTTCGGTCTTCTTTTAAAGCCCTTCGACAAGCAGGCGCTCTTGAACGCGGTTGCAGCAGCAGTGAGTTGCCAGCTTTCTGGCACCCCGTCGAGGTGAGCGAGTCGAAACCGAGCGATGCACCGCAAAGGCTGCCATCGTCGAGTCGCGATGCTGACCACGCTTTCCTTTTCCGCAGCCATCCGATAAGCCCCTGGCATGCCCGGGACGGTGATCGAAAGCCGCGGCCTGACGCGGCGGTTTGCCGGCCTGACCGCGTTGCACAACGTGGACGTGACGGTCTCGGCGGGAGAAGCCGTAGCTTTGCTCGGCCCGAACGGCGCCGGCAAGACGACCTTCTTGCGGATTTTGGCGACGCTGTTACGTCCCAGCAGCGGAGCGTTGTCCCTCTTCGGCCATCCCGTCGGCGACGGCGGGGCGCGGGCGCGCCGCCGCATCGGCTTTCTGTCGCACCAGAGTTTCCTGTACCCCGATTTGACGCCGCTGGAGAATCTCCATTTCTATGGGCGTATGTTCCGCGTCCCGGCGCTGGCGCAGCGCGTGCCGGCGCTGCTCGCGCAGGTCGGCCTGGTTGGTTGGGCGCATCGCCCGGTGCGCACCTTGTCGCGCGGGCTGGAGCAACGCTGCGCCTTGGCGCGCGCGCTCTTGCACGCGCCGGAGCTGCTCCTGCTCGACGAGCCGTTCACGGGCTTGGACGTCGACGGTGCCGGTACCTTGTCGGATATCCTGCGGCAAACCCACGCAGCCGGGACGACGTTGCTCATGACGACCCACGAGCTCCATCGGGCCGTGGAAATCTGCCAGCGCGCCGTCATCCTCGTGCACGGTCGCGTGGTGTGGAACGCGGGCATCACCGCGCTCAGCCGGGAAGGCTTCGAGCACACGTATGCCACGGTGACCCATGCACCAGAGGGATCGTCTCTGTCACCCTCACCTCCGGAGACAGGACTGTGATGTTCGCGTTGCTCCGCAAAGACCTGCAAATCGAGTTTCGGACGAAGGAGACCCTTGCCTCGCTGCTGTTGCTGGGGTTGCTCACGCTCGTCGTGCTGAGTTTCGCTTTCGATCCGACCAGCGAGTTGCGCGCTGAGGCCGCGCCGGGCGCGCTGTGGGTTGCCGTGATCTTTGCCGGCGTCTTGGGCCTCAACCGCTCATTCTTGGCCGAGCGTGAGAACGACTGCATGCAAGGCATCCTGCTGTGTCCGGTGGATCGCGGCACGATCTATCTGGCGAAGACCGCGGGCAACTTCGTCTTCATGATGGCCGCCCAGCTCTTCATCGTCCCGATCTTCATCTTCTTCTTCAATCTCGCGGTGACACCGGCACTCGGTTCGGTGTTTCTGACTCTGGCGCTGGGGGTCCTGGGCTTCGCCGCGATCGGCACGCTCTTCGCCGCCATCTCCGTGCGCACGCGGGCACGTGAGGTGCTGCTGCCGCTACTGATGCTGCCGCTGGTTGTCCCGATCTTCATTGCCGGGGTAAAGATCACCGGTCACCTGCTCGCCGGCAAGCCCTTGGCGGAGGTCGGCCCCTGGATGAATCTGATGGTGGGGTTCGATGCGGTTTTCCTCATTGTCGGCTGGCTGGTGTTTGAATATGCTGTTGAGGAGTAATGCACGCGATGCGCAGATTGGCTGATACCATCCTTCCCGCTGCGGCCTTCGTGGCGATGGTCGTGGCGCTCTACATGGTGTTCGTGTACGTCCCGAGTGACCGGGTTCAGGGTATCATCCAGCGAGTGTTCTACTTTCACGTGCCGTTGGCGATCATGTGCTTCGTGGCGTTTGGGACCGTTGCCTTCGCCAGCATCATGTTTTTGTGGCGGGGCACGCGCGTCTGGGACCGGTTGGCGCACTCGGCGGCGGAGGTCGGCATGGTTTTCTGCTCGCTGGTGCTGATCACCGGGCCGATCTGGGCGCGGCCGGTCTGGGGCACATGGTGGACGTGGGACGCCCGCCTCACCACCACGCTGATTCTGTGGCTGATCTACGCTGCGTACCTCATGCTGCGCAGCGCCGCGGGGCCGGGTGAGCAAGGCGCGCGCCATGCGGCGGTGCTGGGCATCGTTGGCGCCGTCGACATTCCAATCATCAACCGCTCGGTGTACTGGTGGCGGACCATCCATCCAGCGGTGCTGGTGACGCGCGAGGGCGCGTCGGGGCTTGCGGTTCCGCGCATGCAAGCCACCTTCGGCGTTTGCTTTCTCGCGTTCTTTCTCCTGTTCGTGCTGCTGTTGTGGGTGCGCAACGAAAGCTTCCGGTTGCGTGACGCGCTGGACGAGTTGCACCAACAGGCGCTCAAGCGTACCTGAATCCCGAATGCGGAGGCTACCACCATGGCCAACTTAAGCTACCTCTTCGCTGCCTACACTGCCGTCTGGGTGCTCTTGTTCCTCTACATTCTGGGGCTGTCGCGACGGAACCGGAGCCTCGAGAAGGAGATCGAGGAGCTGCGAGAGTTGCTAAGACGTAAGTGATGCGTTGGGAAAAACTGCGGTTGCCACGTTCACGGAGCACGCGTCACGCTTGTCGACGCCCATGTTGAAGGAAGTTCGTTGCCCGACCTGCCGCCGTCTCACGCCGTGGGAAGGGAATACACACCGTCCGTTTTGCTCCGAGCGCTGCCGGGTACGGGACCTGGGAAACTGGGCGAGCGAACGGTACCGGATCCCCACCGCGCCGGCGGAACCGGCGGAGGACGGACCACCCGATGATTCATCCGACCGCCCTCGTTGACGCGCGCGCCACGCTGCACCCCGACGCCGACATCGGTCCGTACGTTGTGATCGATGGTCCCGTGACGGTGGGGCAGGGCACCCGCGTGATGGCCCATGCGACCCTGATGGGATGGACCGAGATTGGCGCGAACAATTGCATCCACGCCGGTGCGGTGATCGGCGATGTCCCCCAAGACCTCGCCTTCGACGGCAGCGAAAGCTACCTGCGCATCGGCGATCGCAACGTCTTCCGCGAGCACGTGCAGCTCCATCGTGGCACCAAGCCCGGCTCGGCAACCGTGATCGGCGACGATAATTTCCTCATGGCCAACGCCCACGTCGGGCACAACTGCCGCATCGGCAACCGGGTGATCATCGCCAACGCCACAGCGCTGGGCGGCTACGTCGAAGTCGAAGACCAGGTCTTCATCTCCGCAAATTGCGTCGTCCACCAGTTCGTGCGCATCGGCCGACTGGCGTTGCTGCGCGGCCTGAGCCGCACCAGCCGCGATGTGCCGCCGTTCTGCATGATGGACTGGACGCACACGGTGCGGGCCATCAACCGTGTCGGCCTGCGGCGCGCCGGCTTTACGGCGGCGCAGATCCGCAGCCTGCAGAACGCCTTCAGCCGTCTGTTTCGGCGGGCGGGTAATCTCGGCAAGGCGCTGGCGGAATTGGAAGGCGACGAGTGCTCGACTGAGGTCCGTTATCTCATCGATTTCATCCGCGCCTCGAAGCGCGGCGTGTGCACCGGGCCCAGACACCCGGTTCCGAATGCTGAGTAATGAGTTCGCTTTCTCATCCCTGAGAAACAGAGATTGGACCGGCCCGTTCCTGCCACGGGACCCCAGCAAATCCTGGCGACACCCACAGCGGCCCTGGCTTTGCTTGAAATAGGATACCAACTTCACTACGGTGGGAGCACTTCATGGATCGACGAATACGGTTTGTCATCGCGGCGCTGTTGTTGGCGGGCGCTGTGGCGTATTTGATGTATACGGGGGTCCGTCAGACCGCAGTTTATTACCTCACGATTGGCGAGTTCCTTTCGCAGAAGGATCACTTAGTCAATGAAGGCGTGCGGGTCGCCGGCCGGGTCGAGCGGGGAAGCGTCAGCAAAAAGATGACGCCCGTTGGGGAAGAGCTGAATTTCCGTCTCGCCGATTTCATGCGCGGTGGGGCTGCCGATGGCGCGGTCGCCGTCCATTTCGTTGGCGTCACGCCCGACATGTTCAAGGCCGAAGGCGGCAGCGACGTCATTGTTGAAGGCAAGTATCACGACGGGACGCTCTACGCGCAGAGCCTACTCACCTCCTGCCCATCGAAGTACGAAGCCGACGTCGCCAGAAAGTAACACGCGGTAAGGAGACAGAATGGTAGATGTCGGCTCGCTCGCGTTAGCCATCGCCGAGGTGCTGGCGCTGTATGCGGTCGCCATATCCTTGGCCGGCGCGTACTGGCGCAAGGCAGACTTCGTGGCGAGCGGGGAGCACGCCGCCCTGGCCGTGTGGGGTCTTTCGGTGATCGCCACGGCCGCCTTGCTGCACGCGCTTGTCGCCCATGACTTCAACGTCGAGTACGTCGCACATTACTCCAGCAGCACGTTGCCGCTGCAGTACATCATCGCCGGGCTCTGGGGCGGGCAGTCCGGCTCGTTGCTGTTCTGGTTGCTGATCCTGACCTCGATGAGCGCCATCGTGCACTTGCAGAACCGCCACCGCAACCGGGAGTTCATGCCGTACGTGACCGCGGCGTTGATGGCGATCGCCCTGTTCTTCATCTCCATGCTGAACTTCGTCACGCCGCCGTTCCAACGCCTCGCGTTCACGCCGGCAGAGGGGCAGGATCTGAATCCGCTGCTGCAGAATTACTGGATGACGATCCATCCGCCGGCGCTGTACATGGGCTTTGTCGGCTGCGCGATTCCGTTTGCGTTCGCGATGGCGGCGCTGGTCACCGGCAAGCTCGGCGACGCTTGGATCCGCACCACGCGGCGCTGGACGCTGCTGGCGTGGTTCTTCTTGAGCATGGGCAATCTCTTCGGGGCGCAATGGGCCTACCTGGTGCTCGGCTGGGGCGGCTACTGGGCGTGGGACCCGGTGGAGAATGCGGCGTTCATGCCGTGGCTGACCTGCACGGCGCTGCTGCATTCGGTGATGATTCAAGAGAAGAAGAACATGTTGAAGGTGTGGAACATGGTCTTGGTGATCCTCACGTTCGAGCTCACCATCTTCGGCACGTTCCTCACCCGCAGCGGCGTCATTTCTTCGGTGCACTCGTTCACGCAATCCGGCCTCGGTCCGTTCTTCGTCTCGTTCCTCGTCGGGACCTCCGTGGTCGCGGTCGGTTTGCTGCTCTGGCGCCTGCCGCGATTGCGCAGCGAAAACGAGCTGGATTCCATGCTCTCCCGCGAATCAGCCTTCCTGCTGAACAACCTGGTGCTCGTCGGGATTGCCTTTGCGGTCTTCTGGGGCACCGTGTTCCCGGTGATCTCCGAAGCCGTGCGCGGCGTCAAGATCACCGTGGGACCGCCGTTCTTCAACAAAGTCGCGGCGCCGCTGGGCTTGATCCTATTGTTCCTCACGGGCGCCGGGCCGGTGATCGCCTGGCGCCGTGCTTCCGTGCGCAATTTGCAGAAGAGTTTTCTGCTCCCGGTCTCCCTCGGACTCGTGGGCGGGGCGATCCTGTTCGCCGGCGGGATGCGCGACTTTTACGCGCTCCTGTCGTTTTCATTGTGCATTTTCGTGCTGGAGACGGTCGTCATGGAGTTCTTCCGCGGGGCGCGGGCTCGGCAGGCGATGCGAGGGGAGAATCCGGTGACCGCGCTGCTCCGGCTCATCAGCAAGAATCGCCGGCGGTACGGTGGCTACCTCATCCATGTCGGTGTGGTGATGATGATCCTGGCGATTACCGGCACCTCGGCCTTCAAGCAAGAAAAGCAGATCACGGTGAAACCCGGTGATACGTTCCCGATGGGCCGTTACACCCTGCGTTATGACGGCGTACAGCCGCACGAGACGCCGCACATCGCCTACCTGACGGCGGCCCTGGCCGTGTTGGACAACGGCCGGCAGGTAGACGTGCTGCGTCCGGAGAAGCGGTTTTACAAGAAACCCGAGCAACCGACGACGGAGGTGGCGATTCGCTCGACGCTCGGGGGTGACCTCTACGTCGTGCTCGGCAGCTACGACGACACGTCGAAGATGGCGACCATTCAGGCGTACGTGAACCCGTTGGTCGGCTTCCTCTGGTGGGGAGGACTCGTATTGGCTTTGGGAACGGCGGTGACGATCTGGCCGGCGGGCGTGCCCGCCCGCGCGCCGCTATACGCCGCCGCCGGTGCGCGCGAACGCGTGCCGGCGGACTGAAACGTACGAGTGCAACGTGAAACGTAAAGAAACAGCCGGCTGGGGGTTCCTTTTGCGAGAGCATCGACATCACTGGTTGTGTGTTGCAGCCGCCGTCTTCCTGTGCACCCTCGCGGCGGTGACGGTGGCGCGGACGTTGGCAGACGCGCCGCCTTCGTTCGAGGACCTCGAGGAGTCGCTCACCTGCCAGTGCGGCTGCGGCTTGACGGTCCTCGCCTGCAATCATCTGCAATGTCCGTCAGCCGGACCGTTGCGCGAAGAGATTCGTGCCCAGATGCAGCTGGGCAAAAGCAAGACAGCGATCCTCGCCTACTTCCGGGACAAGTACGGCGAGAAGATCCTGTCGTCACCGACGACGACCGGCTTCAACCTGGTTGCCTGGATCCTGCCGTTCGCGATGGTCGCGGCCGGCACCGTGTTCGTCGGCTTTGTGGTTGTGCGCTGGACCGCCCGCGGGCGGGCACGTGAGGCGCAGGCGCCGCTTCCGCCGCCGGTGGCCTCGCAGTATCGAGAAGATCATCGAGAAGGAGCTGAAGGACTTCGATGCCTGAGCGTGCTGCCGCCGGCCGCCGTGGCCCGAGCGCCGGCGCCCGGTTCGTCCATTGGACACGCTGCACCGCCGCACCTCGCCTATGACTCTCCTGATTGGCATTTTGATGATCGTGGTGGCAGCGGCCTTCGTCGCCGCGCCGTTCTTCACGCGTGCGGGTGCCGTCTCCCTGGACAGCGTTGCCTCGCGCGGACAGCTGCAGCGCCAGAAGCACGAGGCGTACGCGGCCATCAAGGAGGCCGAGCTGGACTACCGCATGGGGAAACTGTCCGACGCCGATTTCGCTGGGTTGCGAGAGAAGTACACCGTGCAGGCCGCCGAGGCGATCGCCGCCCTCGAAGCGCAAAGCAGGCAAAGGCGACAGCCCGGCGCGACCAAGCCGAGCACGCGCGTCACATTTTGTCCGGCGTGTGGCTACCAGGTTCCGCCGCGCGCCAATTTCTGCCCAGCGTGCGGTGGCTCACTGAAAGTGGCGGTGGCGTAGAAATGAAAAATGAACAATGGAAAACAGAAAATGAAATGGCGTCTAGCCTTCACATTTTCCATTATTCATTTTCCATTCTCCATTTTGCTTCTTCCCTCGTCTCGCCTCCACCGCAACGCGCGCCAGCCCGGGGAGATCCGACATAATCCCGTCGACACCGAGGGCGAGTAGACGCTCCATTTCGCTCCGATCGTTGATGGTCCACACGTGTACCTCGACACCTTGGTCATGCGCGGCGGCAACGCTTTGCGGCGTGACCAGATCGACGTCCCCGAAGCGCGGCGGGATCTGCAGTGCGCGTCCGGCGGCAACATACCCATCCCAGCTCGCCTCGGTGAGGCTTGCCGCGCCGAAGCGCGTGATGAAATCGGCGACCTCGGGTGCCGAGAAGCTCGTCGCCATCTCGGGAGCGTGCAGGCGGATACTCGCCATGATGGTGTCGTGCTCGGCTGCCAACAGCACACGATTCTCGGCGTTGAGCTTGCGAATGGCGGCGATCACGCCTTCGGCAATCGGCGGGTCTTCCTGCTTGACCTCGATGTTGCACTGCGCCAGCGGGAACTGGTGGAGGACGGCTTCGAGCGTCGGGATGCGCACTCCTTGCTCGCGGTAAGGGAACTCGCGCCCGTCGCGGGTGAAGCGGTACCCGGCGTCGAGTTGCTGCAAGTCATAGAAACGCTGCTCGCGGACCTGGCCGCTGCCGTTGGTCGTGCGTTCGAGGGTCGGATCGTGAATGACCACGATCACGCCGTCACGACTCGCGTGCACATCGAGCTCCAGCACGTCGGCCCCGAGCGCCAGTCCGAGCGCAAACGACGGCAGCGTATTCTCCGGCGCCAATCCTGCGGCACCGCGATGCCCGAAGACGCGTGGCTTCGGGCCGATGAACGGAACACCTGGCATGCGCCTGAGTGTGGCATAGCGCCGGGCCGGAGAGAAGTGGAGCGACGCGAAATGCCATTTCCGGGCGCCGTTTGCTGCGGCTCGGGCGCGGGTGGTGCTCAGTGGGCTCGAAGCACTTCAGGCAACAGACCTCAAGTATCCGCAGACCAGGGAACGACGCGGTGCTGAGTTGGTCATCTAACGTTCGGGTTCCCGCTGCCTGGCTATCACTGGGCGTTACCAGGTTGAATTACGCGTCGGCAATCGCAGCGCGCGCGCGTTTTCGTTTCAGGTGCGATAGAGGCCCCATCAGCACGAATTGCGGCGGCCAACGGAGGAGCGGAACATGCACAAGCGGCTGCGCCAGCAGGCCGTCATAATCTCTCTGGTTTTCATCGGCGCCTTCGCGATCAGTTGCGAGGACGACGAGTGGTTCGGCGCGCTGCCACCCGCGAATTCCCAGGCTTCCCTCAGCACGCGCGGGCAGCGGATCGTCGATCGGCAGGGCCGCACCGTGATCCTCCGGGGCGTCAATTACAACGGGATCGAATCCATGCTCTTCACCGCGCAGCCGCCGGAACTGGACGACTTCAAGAAGATCAAGCGATGGGGCTTCAATGTGATTCGCTTCCCCCTCTCTTGGGATTTCATTGAACCCCAGCGCGACCAGTACGATGAGAACTATCTGTGCAATTGGGTGGATCCGGTTCTCAACTTTGCGGCGCAGGAAGGCATCAGCGTGCTGTTGGACCCCATGCACCAATGGAACTGGTCGACCTGCTTCTACCCTCCAAGCGGAAGAGGCAACGGCGTCCCACTGTGGGCGCTCGCACCCTCGGTTGCCGCCGGCTGCCCGTACACTGGCAACGACGCCTATTGGCGCATGATGCGGGCGCCGACCGATTTCTGGGCGGACACGGCGATCCGCGAGAAATTCATCGAGATGTGGGAGATGATGGCGCGGCGGTACGGGAACCGCCCGGAGATCATCGGCTACGATCTGTTCAACGAGCCGATGCCGTCGATCGGTCCGTCGCCGGCCGATTTCGACCAGCAGGTGCTGCAGCCGTTCTACGAGGAATTGGTCCGACGCCTGCGTGCTATCAGCCCAGGAGCACTGATCATCTATGAACCGAGCATCAACTGGGAGCTCTCGGGCGGTCAGTTCACGCCGATGCCCTTCGAGGGCCTCGTCTATTCGCCGCACATCTACACCGGCGGCACGCAGGACGGCGTCACGGGTTACAACGACAATCCGGCACCGCTGCAGGCTGAAGTCGAGAAAGCGGTTTCAGAGGCTGAATCTCAGGACGTGGCGGTGCTCGTCGGCGAGTTCGGCATCGGCATGAACGAAAACTACCAGGACTGGGACCGGGATGAGTTCCACTTCCAGGAGCAATACATGGTCAGCGGGACGTGGTGGAGCATGCGGCAGCACAACAACGCCAGCTTCGGCTTGATGGAGTTCGACACCCGGGCGGAAAAGAGCGGCCTGCTGGATTTCGTGTCGCGGCCGTACCCCATAGCGACAGCCGGTGATCTCATCTCCTGCTCGTACACGGAAGCCACCAAGACCTTCACGATGACCTTCGCCAACAGCCCGCAGGCCTTCGGCGCGACCATCATCTCCGTGCCGGACTACCAGTACCACGGTAGCATCGCAGTCGGCTGCTCCGACCCCGATGGCAGTTGGAGCTATGCATACGACCCGGCTGAGAGCCGCCTGCGCGTGACCGTCGATCCCCGCCAGCCGGTGCATACCGTCTCCGTTGTTCCGAGGTGAATGCATCGGCTGAGCAGGGCTACGTCAAAGTCGTTCACGGAGGGTAGGCCTCCGTACGCCTGCACTGAGTGCGACCCATGGGACTCCCTAAACGGGCGCGCAGGTGGAAACGCCGGATACAGCCAAGGGACAACCTACAGGTCCACACACAGTGACCTATCCTCACCAATGGACAATCGACTTGTGGCCTGATACAAAAGGGGCCGGTGGCGATGGTGTGGGAGCTGTGCGGGCTGACGCAGGGCGAGATTGGGCGGGCGTTCGGGGTTGGGCCGTACGCGGTGAGCGAAGCCGTAGTGCGCGCGGCCGAGCTGGCGCGCAGCAACCGGAGAGTGGGCACGGCAATCAGGCGTATGAAGTCTAACCCAACTTCACTGTTTTCCGGACCGGAACCTTGTGAAATTAGCAACTTAGGTGATTTTTCAGTCACTACACTCTTTTCGCGCCGAGGGTTCCGATTCGCCATCATTGGCATATCATATGCTGGCATGTCAATATGTTGACTGCAATTTTTAGTCACTACATTACGTTATCACTATTCTGACAATTGAAATCATTGGGGAATTCCGCCGCCGACCCTGGTTTTTTTCAAGAAGCACCGTGAAGTTGGGCTAATGTCCGGATGTGACCCTGAGATTGGACGTGACCACGGCCGTTGTGGCGATGAGACCAAGCTGTTGCTCGTGCTGGCGGGTTGGGTGCATCCGCCGTATCGCGGACGCCTGCTGTTGAAGCAAGCCTTGACGGGGCTGTCCGGGTTCTCGTTCGCCGACGTCTCCTCACTGGCGGAGGCCGTGAGGCGGGGGCTCTCCGGCTATCGCGCCGTGGTCCTCTACTATCACCGCAAGTACGCTGCGCTGACAGACGACGAGATCGCTGCGTTCCGGACGTTCGTGAGCAGGGGCGGCGGCGTCCTGGCGGTTCACTCGGCAACCGCGTCCTACAAGGCAACGCCCGCCTACGGCGAAATCTTGGGCGGCCGTTTCGTCGGGCACGGGCCGGTCGGGCCGATCACCATTCAACTCGCCGAGGCGGGCGACGCGATCTTCGGCGGCATCGCGCCGTTTACGGTGAACGACGAACTGTACTTGCATGCGTTGCAGCCGGACATTCGAGTGCATTTCACTGCAACCTACGAGGGTAAACCGGTGCCGATGGTGTGGACGAGAGAGGCGGAAGCCGGTCGGGTGTGCTACGTCTGCCCGGGCCACCGCGCCGCGTCGATGCGCGTACCGGCAGTGCAGGAGATCTTGCGGCGCGGCGTCCACTGGGTGTGCCGCGCCGGACCATTTGGGAACGCCAGTTGAGGCCCGCTGTTCGGCTAAGTTACAGCGCTCAAATGTCAACTGATAGTGATTGCAACAAAAACTAGATGTTATGTGAAGAGGGCCTCTCGTACGCCGTCGGTTGAGAGCAGTCCGGAGGCATGGTAAGCGTCCGCACGTGTACCGCCGCCGGGATGCGTACTACGCGCGCGCCAAAGCCGTCGGCTACCGCTCGCGCGCCGCCTTCAAGCTCTTGCAACTCACCGAGCACACCCACCTCATCCGTGCCGGCGACCGCGTCGTCGACGTGGGCGCCTGGCCTGGCGGGTGGCTCCAAGTCGCCGCGCAACAGACCGGCGCGGCGGGGAAGGTCATCGGCGTCGATCTGCAGCCGATCGCGCTGCTGCCACAGCGCAACATCATCACGATCGCCGGCGACATCACCGACCCGGTCACGCAGACCCGCGTGGCGGAGGCGTGTGGCGGAAAGGCGGACGTGCTCCTGTCGGATCTCTCACCCAAGCTCACCGGCGTGCGGGCCAGAGACGAAGCGCAAGCACAAATCCTCGCCGATGTGCTGCTCGATTTTGCCAGTGCGATCCTCAAACCGGGTGGTCACGTGATCGTAAAGCTCTTTATGAGTGGTGGCGCCTCGGCGTACGTGGCTCGCTTGCGCGCCCGGTTCCACAACGTGCGCGTGACACGTCCGCCCGCCACGCGTAAAGGATCGGCGGAAATGTACGCCATCGCCACCGGATTCCGGGGCAGCGCCGAGGACCCATTGGGAGCCATGCCGCGCCCGCAGCGGCGTTGAGCGCCCGTCACGCCTTTGCGCGCGCCCGGTCTCCGAGGGTGTGGCACCGGACTACCCTTTGTCCGCGCCAATGGCACAACTTTGTCGCTGCGACTCGACGCCGAGACAAGTCTTTGGCGGGAGTTTACGAATCGATCCGTTTGGCCTGGAATTCGCTCACACGACACTCCGCGAGGTGTATTGCGTTTGACTTCCGCTGTTTCAAGCACCATACTCCTGGTGAAGGCAGCGCGTCGTGGCAAAGCGTTACGCCGTGCGGAGGAGAGGTGGTGACGGTGGCAGGTAACTGGGCGCAGCGAATAGGGCGTCTGCTGACAGTGTCGCTGTCCGAGTTCAATCCTGCCAAACGCGACGAGCCGTTCCTCGCCGTCGATATCGGTTCCAGCACGATTAAGATGTTGGAGATTCGCGGCCGGTCCGGGCAATTGCGGCTCATCAATGCTGCCAGCCTGCCGACTCCCGCGTCTGCCATTCAGAACAATATGATCTCTGAACCGGGGGTCGTTGGCGAAGCGATACGGGCGCTGGCGGAAAGTCATGGGATGCGCCCCCGGCGCGCGATCACCGCGGTGCCGGGCCCCGCCGTCATCATAAAACGGGTCACCTTACCGGCCCAGAATCCGCGCGAGTTGGAGAATACGATTCTCTTCGAGGCCGGTAATTTCATTCCCGAAGACCTGGAAAACGTCAACCTCGATTACCAGATCACGGACTATTTGGATGAAGGCAAGCGCATGGAAGTGCTGCTGGTGGCGGCCAAGAAGGATATTGTCGCCAGCTACAGTGAAACGATCCGTGCCGCCGGGCTGACGCCTGCCATCATCGATGTAGATTACTTCGCGCTCGAAAACATGTTCGAGACCAACTACGCGCCCGCGCCGGATCGGGCCATCGCCTTGGTCAACATCGGGGCGCGTTACTCCTCGATCAACATACTGAAAGGTGGGCGCTCGACGTTCACCGGTGACGTGCCGGTGGGTGGGCGCGATGTCACCGAGGCGCTGATGCGCGATTTGAGCGTGAGCTTGGAGGAAGCCGATGAGCTCAAGGCCGGTGGCGTGAGCGACAAAGTCTCGGCGGAGCAAGCCGCCGCGGCCAGTGCGGCCGCGGCGGCGGCGCTGATCGAAGAAATCCACCATGCGTTGAGTTTTTTCTGGACAGCCGCCACGGACGAAACGATCGATGCCCTGTACTTGAGCGGCGGGGGCGCGCGCATGCCCGGCTTGGCGCAACAGCTCAGCGAGCGGATCCAAGCGCCGGTTGAGATTGCCAACCCGTTCGCGCACGTCAGCCTCGACCGGCCGGTCGATACCTCGCAGCTGCGTCATCAAGCACCGGAGTACGCGGTGTCGATGGGGCTGGCGACCCGCCGTCCGGAAGACAAATGATCCGCATCAACCTGCTTCCACTCAAAGAAGCCCGGCGCGCCATCGGCCGCCGCCAGCAGATGGCGCTCGCCCTGCTCGCTTTCTTGGTGGTGGCCTTGGTCATGCTGGTTCCCTACCTGTGGCAATCGCGAAGAATCAGCCGACTCGACCGGGAGATCGCGGAGCTGCGCGCCGTCCTCGTCAAGCTCGATCAGCAAACGCAAGAAATCAAGGATCTCGAACGCAAGCGCGCCGATTTGCGGGCGAAACTCAAGGTGATCGACGACCTGCAGCAGAAGCGGGTGGGACCGTCGCACATCCTTGACGACCTGAGCGCCGCGGCCCCGGAGAAACTCTGGCTGGTTGAATTCAGTGACGTGAACGGTCTGGCGACGCTCACGGGCCTGGCGCTGGACAACCAGACCATCGCCACATTCATGCGCCAGCTGCAAGGGTCGAAGTACTTTTACGAGGTCGATCTGGTGGAGACGGCGCAAAGCGAACCGGCGCGTAGTGCCGGGGCCGCCGCGGGGCCCGTCTTCAAGAAGTTCATCATCAAAGCTCACCTCGACTATCTCGGCGGCGGCGGGAACCCCGCGGCCGGGGGCACCGCCGCCGGCGCCTGAGGCAACATCATGAACGACCTCATTCAGCGGCTGCTCGAACTGCCTCTCAGACAGCGCGTGCTGCTGCTGGTCGGTGGTGTCTCGTTCATGTTCTTCCTCTACGCGTACATGGTCTTCTGGCCGCGCAACACGCAGATCGACGCTCTGGAGGCGCAAAAAGCGAATCTGGCGCACGACCGCGACCGCAAGACCGCGATGGTTGCGAACCTGGAAAAGGCGCGGCAAGAGGTCGCGCAACTGGATGGTGATCTCCGCAAGGCGGCCGCCGAGCTCCCGACGACCAAAGAGATCCCCGACCTCCTGAGTAACATCTCGTCGCTGGCGCGCGAGTCCGGCCTGGAAATTTTGCATTTCAAACTTCGCCCTGAACAGTACGAAGATTTCTACGCCAAAGTCCCGGTCGATGTTCTCGTGCGCGGCACCTACCACCAGGTGGGTGCGTTTTTCGACAAAGTCGGCGGTATGGCGCGGATCGTCAACGTGACGGACGTCGGCATCAAGAGCCCCATCCGGGTGGAGACCGATCCCGTCACGTTGGATACGTCCTGCGTGGCGGTGACCTTCCGGTTTCTCGATGAAGCCGAACGAGAGCGGATCCGGAAACAGAAGGAGAAGGAGAAGGGGGGCAAGCCGTGAGCAAGTCGTGCGCGGCTGCCATTGTCCTGCTTCTCGGAGCCTGGACCGGCGCTGCTTATGGAGCGCAGGACGTTGGTGCGCGTGACGGTGCGGGAGCCCGAGACGAGGTCGCTGTCCCCACACCGGCTGAGGCAGCGCGTCTACGCGATCCGTTCCGTCCCTTCACTTTGGACATACACCCTCTCCCGCGGCCGCAAGCGGCCCAGGCCACCCCGTTGCAGCGTTACGAACTCGGGCAACTGACCGTCGTCGGGACCATCTGGGACATCAGCCCGCCGCGCGCGATGCTCGAGGATAGTTTCGGCATGGGGTACATCGTCACGCTGGGAACCCCGATCGGACGGAACGGCGGTGTGATCAGCGCGATCGAACCAGCGCGGGTGGTGGTGGAGGAGCGCACGCTTGACTTCTACGGCAAGGAGCAAGTGAACCGCATTGTGATGGAGACGCCCAAGGAGGAGGGTCCCACGAAAACAGCAGGGGGACAAGAATGATACGATGGAGCGGGGTGGCGAGTCTAGGTCTCAGTTTGGTGGCCCTGGGCATCGGTGGGTGCGCCCGCCGCGTAATCGTGACATCCGAACCCGCAACGACGACCGCCTCATCGCCTGTTGATGCCGGGTCGCAAGGCACCCTTCCCGAATCGCCACTGCCCGCCGTCGCGCCGGCGGCATCACTGGATATCCGGGAAATCAAACTGGTCGAGGACAACGGACAACAAGGTTTATTTGTGAAACTGACGCGGCCGCCCGCCGCGGTGACCCACTATGCGCTGAGCGAGCCCGATCGGCTGGTGATCGATATAGCCGGCGTGGGGGCTCGTGCCAGCGAAACGGCGAGTGCGCAGAAGTACACAGTGGAGAACTCACTGGTTTCTGCGGTCGGCGTGGCACGCAACGATGGCCAGATCCGGGTCACCGTCTACGTCAAGAATAAACTGCCAATCTATACAGTGAACGACCTCAACGACACCGTGATCGCCTTCTTGGGCGAACCGAGCGGCGGCAACGAACAGGTGCGCGAGCAATTGGTGTTCACCCGCCGCGTCGTGGAAACCCGTGCGCCACAAGACACCGAGCCCGTGGCGCCGCCGCAACCGACGGTCGCGCCGCAGCCTGCCACGGGACGCGCAAACGGCCCCAGCCGTGATGTGCCCCCTGCCGCTACCAACACCGGCACCGGTGCAGAGCCGCGCCTCGCCGACCGGCTGTATCACGGACAGCACGTTTCGTTGGACTTCAAGGATGCCGACGTCCACAACGTCCTGCGCTTGCTGGCCGAGGTGAGCAAGCTGAACATCGTCGCCACCGGTGAGGTGAGTGGGAAGGTGACGCTGCGGCTGTTCGATGTGCCGTGGGACCAGGCGCTCGACATTGTCCTCCAAGTGCTCAATCTCGAAAGCGTGCAGGAGGGGAACGTCATCCGCATCTCGAGCGTCAAGCGGCTGCGTGAAGAGCGCGAAGAACTGCAGCGGGCGCATGAGGCAGCAAAGGCCCTGGAGTCGCTGCGCGTTGAATACATCAAGGTCAACTATGCGAAGGCCAGCAAGTTGGCCGATATCATCAGCGGTGCCGCGCGTTCCAAGGCTATGGTGGCCGGCCGCACGGCGACGCTGGAAGAGCCAGGCGTGCTGAGCAACCGCGGCAGCGTATTCACTGACGAGTACTCTAATACGCTGGTCGTGCGGGACATCCAGCGGGGTATCGACAACGCCCGCGAGTTGGTGCGCCGCCTGGATGTCCCGACGCCGCAGGTGCTCATCGAGTCGAACATTGTGGAAGCCACCACGAACTTCGAACGCGACCTGGGCGTACAGTGGGGGTATCGCAACTCGACGGGCCCGCAGACCGGTACCACGACAGGCGTCAATTTCCCTGGCACGATCAACTTCGGCGGCTCCGGATTAGGAGTGGGCACCAACAACATACCCTTCCTTGCGGATTTCCCCGCTGGCGGTACTTTCGGCGTCGGCAATGGGAGCGCTTTGGATCTGGCCCTTGGTTCGATCGACGGCAGCCATGCCCTCGACCTGCGCCTCACCGCACTGGAAAGCGAGGGCAAGGCGCACATCATTTCCCGTCCCCGCGTGGTGACCCTCAACAATGTCGCGGCCACCATCAAGAGCCTGACGATCATTCGGGTGACGCTGCCCTCAACCGGGACGGTGATCAACACGGGAGCCGGCGGCGCGGCTGGTACGGCATCCACGGCGACGGAAAAGATCGAAACCGGGATCATCCTGATTGTGACGCCGCAAGTCTCCGCCGACGGCTACGTGCTGCTCGACGTGTCTGCGAAATCGAGCCAGGCCGATTTCACGCGGGAAGTGGACAATATTCCGACTGAGATCAGCCGCGAAGCCACCTCCCACGTCCTAATCAGAGACGGTCAAACCGTTGTGCTCGGCGGGATTTACAGTGACCACCTCAACGACACTCGCAACGGCCTCCCATTTTTCAAAGATATACCCGGATTCGGTTGGCTCTTTCGAAATCTGAGTCACACGGACGCCCGCGAGGATCTCCTCGTATTCATTACTCCACGCATTCTCGGGGGAGCGCACGCCGGGTTGCCATCCGCGGAGGAACTATGGCTGCATCGCAACTGAGAGCCGTGAAGCGTCGCCCAGCCGTGAACTGCAGCGTTCCGGAGCGGTCTCCGCAACCGCTCGTCACAGAATTAAGGAGGGTATCCATGCGTGGGTTCTGTTTCCGTGTGCGGCGAGGTGGTGTGCTCGCCGCGTGCATCGCCCTGGTGGGGCTTTCGGCTGGGTGCGGCGATACGAGCGGCGACGATCCCCTCGTCTTCCACCTCGAGGGGTTCACTAGCAGCGGTCTGGACCAAGCGGACGCGGTGGGGCCGACGGCGGCTCAGGTGGATGTCGTTCAGGATCTCTGCGGGACCGCGCCGTCCCTAACGCTGGAACTGTTTACGCAGACGGAGATCAATGCGGTGTTTTCGAACCACGAAGCTTTAGACATTCATCTGGAGGGCTTCTCGGTACATGTGAACGACACTCGGGTGGGTCTCGGCGATTTCACCGGCACCATCACCGGGACCATTCTAGGCGGCCGGTGTTCGAGTCAGGCCGACAAGATGTGTGCGATCGATGACGACTGCGTGCAGACTGGACAGCAAACCGGGACAACCACCGCGACGTGCACGCATCAGCTCACGACGATCGATGGCATCGTGCTGTTCGACTTTACCGCGAAGGAGCAGGTGGCAGGCCAGCCAAACGTGTGGGGGCAGGCACTGCCGGTGACCATCACGTTTTTCGCTTCCGATGCGACCCAATCGTTTCAGACCAGCGGAGGCTATCTCGTGACGTTTGCCGATTTCGACAACTGCCCCTCCACCGGTACGGGTGCGTAAGCACAGCGAGGTGGCACGGGGGAGGTTTTGGAAATGAGACCGGGAATCAGATCGGCGGCCTGCGGGCTCATGACTGTGCTGGCGCTATTGGTAACCAGCTGTGGCGGTGGGGGTGGCGATCCGGCCGACCACGGCGCGCAGCAGACGGAGCCCTCCCCCACGGGGCTCGTGGCCCCGACGCCGTCGCAAGCCACGGCCACCTCTACGCCCACTGGCACTCCAACCCCCACCTTCAACGCCGCGCCGACGCCGACTGCCACAGCTCCCTGCCAACCCCAACCACCTCCCATAGCGCCGGTCGGGTCCGTGCCGAGCCGGAACGAACGCACGGCAAGCTCGGCAGCAGGGTCGATCACGTTGCGCCTGCAGGACATCGTCATCGGAGTGAACGGCTACACGTATTTCAGCGTCTTCCTGAGCGATCCGCAGGGCGGTGCCGTTGCCGGGCAGCATGTGACCCTCACCACTTCGGGCAACGCTTCATCATTACTTGTGAATGCTCCCGAGGGGAGCACGGGAAGTGACGGGAGCTTCAGCGGCTCGATCACCGCGTGCCTTGGCGGGATTTTCCCGCTGCAAGCTCGTGCCGACAATGGGCTCACGGCTACCCTCACTCTGCTTGTGAACGGCCCCGTGGGAACCCCGACGCCCAGCCCGACGCCCCCCCCGACTCTCGGCACGCCGCAGGTGCCGGCGGCCATTGAGTTCACCGGCGCCTCGCCGGCCACCATCGGCGTGCGCGGCTCCGGGCTGCCCGAGCAGTCGCAGTTGACGTTCAAAGTGACCGACACGTTCGGCAACCCGATCGCGGGCATGCCGGTGCATTTTTCCATCGCGCCGATTGCCGACGAACAGATCGCCCCGAGCGATGCCACCACCGACGCGAACGGTATCGCCACCGTGACACTGACCACCGGCACCCGTGCGATCAGTATCCAGGTGACTGCGGAGGTGGACGCGGTCTCGCCGCCGTTGGTCACGCGCTCCACTGCGGTCACCATCCTGGGTGGGCCGCCGTCGCAGCCGCACTTCAGCCTGGGGCGCCAACTCCAGAACCTCTCCGGTGCTGTCTGGTTCGGAATCACCGATCAGATATGGGCGTATGTCGCTGACCGCTTCGGCAACCCAGTACCGCCGGGCACGGCTGTGACCTTTACCACTACTGGCGGGGCGGTTGGTAATGCGACCAGTCAGGACACGACCACAACCGGCGCCCTAGGACAAGCACTTGCCACGTTGGTTACGCAAGAGCCGGTACCGGCAGACGGCACCGTCAATGTCCTGGCAACCACCATCGGCGAGCGGCCGTTCATTGACGAGAACGGCAACGGCGTGTGCGATTCTGGGGATGAACTCTTACCCATCTCCGAGCCATTCTACGATCTGAACTGCAACGGAGTGTATGACCCCGGTGAACCTTTCATCGACCTGAACGGGAATGGGCAGTTCGACGTTGATCAGGGGAACGGCACGCGAAGTTGCGACGATCAGGTCGTCGTCTTCAACTCGACTTGCGTGACGTTCTCCGGACAGACCCATGCTGTGGTCACATCTGCCGACTCCGGTCCGATACAGGTCGGTGGAACGCGAGATTTCACTTTGATTATAAGCGACAATCCGGATCCGATCGGGAACCCCGGTATCGGCAATCCAATTGTCGGTGGATCGACGTACGCCCTCTCCATTACCGGCGGGAGCCGCGGCCAGATTCTCGGTGTACCGAATTTCACGATTCCCGATGCGATCACGTTCGATCATCTAGTAGATGGCCTGAATCAATTTCAATTCTCGGTCAAAGACGGTAACCCTACCGCGACCACTTCCGAAACCGATCTCCTGCTCGTCAGTGTGGCCTCAGAGCCGAACTCTCTGCCCGGAGGCGGGAACGGTAACGAGGTCGTCCAAGTTCCCTTGACCTTCGAAGGCGTGCCGACGCCGACGCCGACGGCGACGCCGATGCCCACGCAAACCCTCGCTGCTTCGCCGACCTTCACGCCAACCTCGACTTTCACGCCTACGGTAACCCCGACGCCCGCAGCGGAGG
>CAVSQF010000048.1:0-74034 GCA_963729835.1 uncultured delta proteobacterium
TACCCGGGCCGGGGTGGAAGTGAATGGATGAGCTCACTGTCTGGCTCATCGGCCTGGGTACCCTGGGGCTCGTCTTGTGGTATTCCAGTCGGGCCTGGGAACGACGGCAGGAGATTAATCGTTTAGTGGGAGGAGAACTCGTCATGGCGGGGAAACATGACCACAACATAGAGTCGGTCGGTGGGCGCAGCGCGCAACTCATGAACGATCTGCCGGCGCGCCTGAACCGTGGCTGGATGGAGCACAAAGTGGACGAGAGCATCGCCACGTTCGAAGAGAGTCCTGGACTCTTCGAGAATTGGTTGATTACCCTCCGCGACCGCTACCGCACGCCGCGCGAGATCGAGATCTACCAGAATGCCGAGAAGAAGCTCCGGGCTAAGATGAGCTTCCTGAAGATTGCGATTGACGCCGACGTGGCCATCGCGACGGTGCAGGAGCAGCACGATATTCAGACCTTGAAGGTCAAGACCGCGCACGTCAACGCCAAGAAAGATTACGACATTGCAACCGGCACGGCCGAGCTCGCCGTCGACAACACACTCACGGCCGCCAAAATCCAGAATGTGAGCCTGCGCCGGCAGCTCACGGAAGCGGAAGCAGCGGCCGGCGCGGCGACCCGGCCCCTCATCGAAACGTCCGAGGCTGTTCGTCAGCGTGAGCGCGAGCAGGAACTGGCGGATGCCGAGCACGAGACGGCTCTGGCGCGGGAGCGCGCCGAGAAGGCCAAGCACGAGGCGGCGGCACGCGACCATCGCCGATCCCGGACCGCGCCCAAGCCTTCGACGGGTGACGCCCCGCCACCGCCGCGCGCCACGGCGTCCGAGCGGCGCGCGCTGCTGGTGCAGGCCGAGGACCTCAAGGCGAAAGCCCTCAGCAAGGTGGAAACACAAGCGCGCGAGGATGCCGAGAATCTCAAAAGAAAGTTTGGCGCCGACAGCGAAGAGTACCGCGACCGCGAGGACTACTGGCAGCATCGCCTGGTGACGTTCAGGGGGCGCGATCCGGTGACATTTCTCGGCCAGGAAGATCAGGAGCGGCTGGGTCGTGGCTGAGCGTTGGCGACCACCGGACCTCTTCCTCGGCTACCTCCAGGGCAGCGAGGCGCCGCGCGACAAGCGTCAGCGCCTCTCTCTGAGCGAGGAGGATCGAAAGACCGGTCTGCACGTCATCGGCGCGCCGAAGACCGGGAAGTCCAAGTTTTTGGAGCATCTCATCCGCCAAGACATTCAGAACAGTCAGGGCCTCGCTCTCATCGATCCACACGGGACGCTCTACGAGGACGTGCTGGAGTGGTGCGCCTGCATCGGGCGCCCACGCCGCCCGCTTATTCCGCTGAACCTCTCGACCGGTGAGCACATCATTGGCTGCAATCAGTTGATCAACC
This sequence comes from uncultured delta proteobacterium, assembly GCA_963729835.1. Lineage (GTDB taxonomy): Bacteria > Desulfobacterota > Binatia > HRBIN30 > HRBIN30 > CAVSQF01. The sequence continues at coordinate 1,388 of CAVSQF010000048.1, forward strand.
GAGACGGCAATGTCGCCGCGCAGGTCGAGCGCGTCGCCGCCTCCATCACCAAGGCGTACGGCGAGACGACCACCGACCACATGCCCCGCCTCGACCGCGTCATGGGTGACCTCCTGCACACCGTCATCGAGGCCGACGATCTGACGCTCTGCGAGGGCCGCTACCTGCTGACGCGGCGCAACCCCATGGTGCGCAACTACCTCATCGCCCGCATCAGAGATCCCGAGGTCCGCGGCGCCTGGCAGGATCTCTTTGAAGAGGCCACCAGCTTCGCCGAGTTCATGAACCAGGTGGACTCGACACGCAGCCGTGTCCGGCGCATCCTGCGGGCGGCGACCCCCCGCCGCTCGCTCGCGCTGGCTGACCCTACCCTCAATCTCGACGTCGCCCGCATCATGGACCAGGGGGCCATCCTGCTCGTGAACCTCAAACGCAGCCGTCAACTCACAGAGAAGAACCAGCGCCTCTTCGGCAGCTTTCTCGTCAACGCCTTCATCGACGCGGGCTTTGAGCGTGATCCTGCCACGGCGCGGCCGTTCAATCTCTATCTCGACGAGTTCTACAACTTCGTCAGCGCCGACATCGGGCAAGCCCTGCCGCAGCTGCGTAAATTCAACGTGCGCTTTGTGCTCGCGCACCAGACGCTGAGCCAGCTGCGGCGCGAGGATGCCGACATTCTGGAAGAGCTCATGGGTGCGGTGCAGGCGCGCGTGGTGTTTGGCGGGCTGCAGCACAAAGACGCCCTGCAGCTCGCGCCGGATATGTTTGCCGGACAGACCGACTACACCGAGGTGAAATACTGGCGCGAGACGGTGAAATTCTGGCCGGTCTACGACCGCGAGCGCGTCCGCAGCCGCGGCACGGGGCACACCGACATCGACAGCGCCACCGACATTGCCAGCCACACGCAGGGTACGGCCCGGCAATCGTACCAGGGTGAGGCGCACTCCGATTACGGCGGCACGGGCCACAGCATCCCGTACCTCACCGGTTTCCCCGCCCCCGGTGGGGGGCAGTACTTCGACAGCTCCGGCTGGGGCTTCGTGACCAGTTCAGGCGAGGGCACCAGCGATTCGTCGGCCGACAGTGTGGGTCATGCTCGGACGCGGGGGACCGCCGACACCACGACCGAAAGTGAGGCCGACGTCCCGATCTACCGGCCCGTCCCGTACCTCGACCGCCAACCGGATCATTACAGCTTGGAGGAGCAGCGTGATCGCCAGGCGACTCTCCTCATGCGGCAGTACCAGCGGCACGCCTTTGTTCGTTCCCCCGATGGACTGACGAAGCCCATGTTGGTGCCGAACGTGCCGCGATTCGAACTCGACCAAGCCACGGTGCGCCGGTATGAAGCGGATAAGGCCAAGCAAGCCGGGGCGAAAGCGCCCGAGGAGATTGACCAGATCCTCGCTGACCGGAGCCAGTCCATTGAACATCACGCCCGCCAATTTGCCGCACATCCAACCGTTGACGTACACTCAATTCCGGACCATGACGACCAACCCCCAACCCCCATCACCGCCGGAAAACAACGGCGCCCCCTCAAGCGACGGCTCCCGAAAGAAGACACTCCCGAAGGGCCGGACGGGGAAGAAGGATAAGCGCGATCGCTACGCGCCGCAGCCGACCGGCACCGTCGAGCTCGGCGACAACGACCACCTCATTCTTGAACTCCTCGACGAACACCGCGTCGTCACCTCGCGGCAACTGCTTCTGGTTGCCGGGGGCACCTATCAAAGCGAGCGTTCGTTTCGGAACCGTCTCGCGCGGTTGTTTCACGACGAGTACATTGCCCGCCCGCGCCATCGCAAAGACGTTGGCGCGTATGCCATCGGCATCAACGGGCACCGGGCGTTGCACCCCGACCTCTGGACTGGCCCGACGGCCAGGCCACCCAAGGACTGGCGGCAGAAAGACCGCCGCATTGGACTCAACGCGATCGAGCACGAGGCCACGCTCACCGAGGTGTTGCTGGCCTTTCGGATTGCGGCCGAGCAACGTGGGTGGCCCTTCCACTGGTGCGCCGACGAGGACTTCCACCAGGCCACCGGCTTCCCCACCCGCCTGAAAGTTCCCCTCGACAACACTCGCCAGTTCTACCTTCCACTTCACCCCGACGCGTTCATCACCATCACCCTGGGCGAGCGCCGCTATCACTGGTTTTTGGAGATCGACATGGGCAGTGAACCGATCCGGCGCAGCGATTGGAACCAGACCGCCGTGGCTCAGAAGATGGTTGGCTACTGGCACCTCCGCAATACGACGCTCCAGCGCTACGACCGGCGCCGGGACACCTTCCAGACGCTGCTGGTGACCACGTCGCGAGCCAGGATTGAGAGCCTCCGACTCCGGGCCCGCGACATCGATCCGAAGAAACTCGGGACGCACTTCTTTCTGTTTGCAACGCACGAGGGCTGTACGCTCAACGAGGCGGACACCCTCTTTGATCGCCCGCTCTGGTGGACGGCCAAGCGCGGCTACGACAACCCGCGCACGTTCTTTCTGCAGACATGCCCGACTTGTCACCAGTCCGTTGACCCGAGCAACGAAGCCCACGTCGTGCTCAATGCCCTGCCGGATCCGGTCGTGTGCGCCGCCGGCAGCACGCCGCTTCCGGATCAACTCCCCACCGACGAGGTACCCGAGTATAGGCACCACACCTGCCCAGGCCATTCGCCCCCGCAGCGTTGAATCTGGCAGCTTCCCTTCCCCCACGCTGATCGCCAAGCGTTACGGTTGGATCTCGTCTTCATCGGCGGTGGGTGTCACTGCTGAGAAGGTTTGGTAGGCCTCCGGTGTGTCGAAAACATCTCCTGAAAGGGTATCTTCGCCGTGTCCGGCGTCTTGAAGCTCGATCTTGATTGGAGTGGGTGAAGAGCCGGTTTCAACTATGTCGACCATTCCTCTTGCTGGCCGTACCGTAGGGCTTTGGGTTGCAACTGCGGCCGCGGTCGACGGCGGAGGGGATGGCGGTGATGTTGGGGTAGTGATTGGAGACGGGATGAAGGTGTTGGGTGGGGTCGTCGATGGAGTTGGGTCGATTCGGGATGGTGTAAAAGTCGGGGTGAGGGTTGGGGGTAGCACACGCGTTGGCATTGGTGTCGGTGACGGAGATGGAGGGGGTTCGAGCGGCCACCACAAGAACTCGGCGAAACGCGGCGCCACAGAAGGAGCGACGACAACCCATCCCCCAAGAGCAATGAATACTAAAGCAAGAAACCCAGCACGGCGGCGCGCCGCTTGGAACTGTTTTCGGAGTTCCTCTTCTGTTGACTGCTCAATACGTTGAGCAAGTTTACCATCGTTGAAACCCTTCTGGTAGGAAATCCAGAGAGCGGCGATCAGTCCGAGGAGGATGGTCATGTGTGGCTATGAAGACATACTACAATAGACATCGCGAGTGCCACTGCGTCGGCTTCTTACGTGGATAGAGCAAGAGCTTTCAGGATGATGGCCACGCGTTCAGAATCCGGGTCAGCGTCGGTATACACCCTGCCGCGATTTTTCAAAACGCGCTACACTGACCTGACCAACCCGCGCCGATTGCCGTTCTTCGCGGAATAGCAGCTGTCCCCTCGGGCAGAGGGCTGCGAAGACGGGTCTTCCTGGCATTGAGGTTGGCCCGGCTCTCCGGCCCTCATCTTTCTCAATGCCGGTGAGCGCAGCTCCGCGACCAACGCGGGGTGGAGGGTCCGGCGATCGCCGGGTGTTGGTAGCACAACGCACAACCCACACGTCCGCGCCGCCTGCTGGACAGCTCCCCGCCGCCCGCGATACACTCACCCCGTATGCCAAAGATCGCCACCATTCACCACCCCGCGCCGTCGCCACCGCGACAGCCTACCCTTCCCCTATGCTCGACTTCACCCGCATGATCTGCCCGCACTGTGGCGAGCCCATCGGTAACCGTTTCTTCGTCCGGCCTCACGGCGACGACCACCCCGGACACTTCGAGTGTGAACAACGGGCCTGCCGCGAAGCCGCGGCAACAGCCACGGCCTGCCCCGAGCGGCGCGACCGCTGATTTTCACCGAAAGGAGCCCGCATGCCCTACCCAAACGACCAAAACGGCGCGTCAAGAAGCCACAGGAGCCGCGATCGTCGCCCCTTTCAATCTGACCCGCAGACGCAGCCATCAGGGTTTTCTCGCGCCCAGGCCCGTGCGCTTTTCGAGCGCGAGTTGGCTTATTACCGTGCGGACGAGCCGTACCTGAGCGTTCAGAAGTGTGCGGAGCGATGCGCCAAGCTCTCGGTGCTCCTGACCGCGGCGCTCGACACGCCGCCGCGCTCTGCGCTACACTGATCATCTATGGCGAGGGCAAACACAACCAAGGCCAAGTGCACTCGGTCTCCAGCTCTTGACGGCAGGACTGATTCCAGTAGGATCGGATACTCGGCGACCTTGGTACCGCATGGGCAACAAATTGCCACGTCTGATGGTTCTCCCTTGACTCGGTTAGGGCAAATGGGCATAAAATGCATCCTTGTGAGCGTGCGGCATGCCGGTCGCTACGCTGGACAACTGGTGTGGGCTGAATCAGAACGACCCAAAGGGGGCGCTATCCAATGAGCATGAGTGAGATCATGGTACCATGCGGTTCGCATCCGGACCGCCCGCACTCAACGATTGGTGAGACCTTGGGACTCACCACAATCAGGGTAGCAATCCCAGGAAAACCCGCTCATGATATTTTGGTTGGCACAGACATATTAGCCGAGCTTCCGAAACGTATAACGTCCCTGGAACTGTCCAAGGATGTCCTGATTATCAGCAGTCCCAACATTTACGGACTCTACGGCGACCTGCTTTGCGTTATGTTACGCGAGGGCGGGTGCGATCGAATTGAGCACGCGCTCTTCCCGGACGGCGAAGAGCACAAGAACTTAGAATCGTATCAGCAGCTCCTTGGTCGGGTCCGTGAAACAGAGGAAGAATTTGGCTACAAGCTGCTGATCCTTAATCTTGGTGGTGGTGTTGTGGGTGACGTCGGGGGATTCGTCGCCGCTACGTACGATCGAGGACGGGACTACATCCAACTGCCAACAACACTGTTGGGTGACGTCGACTGCGGTATTGGTGGCAAGACAGGAGTGAATTTCCTAGGGAAGAATCTGATTGGAGCGTTCCACCAACCACAGTTGGTGCTCGCTGATCTCAGTTTTCTTAAGACGCTGCCGCTGCGGGAAATCCGATCCGGACTCGCGGAAGTGATTAAGTACGGGGTGATCCTCGATGCTGATCTCTTCGCCTACGTTGAAACACACGCGGATAGCGCGCTGGCTTTGGATGCGGAAGTCATAACGCGTATCGTCCGCCGGTCGTTCGAACTGAAGGCGCGCACGGTGGAGCAGGACGAGCGAGACAATCGCGGGATCAGGGCGAAGTTGAACTTCGGGCACACTGTTGGTCACGCGCTTGAAGCAGCCACAAACTATGTTAAATACACTCATGGCGAAGCCATCGCCATCGGTATGCTGTGCGCTTGCGAGATCGCCGAGAGGCTTGGGATGTTTGCTGCAGCTCAGACGCAACGGGTGGAAGCGCTGTGTCAGGCTGTCGGTTTACCGACTCATTTTGAAGGTGCGTCCATAGACGACATCATGCGCTATATGCAGCATGATAAGAAGTTCGTAGGGCGGAAAAACCGTTTCGTGCTTCCAAGGACGATTGGCGATGTAGTCCTGCGGACAGAAATCGACAAGACGCTCATTCGTTGGGTCCTCAAGGGACGCATGCGACCTTCCGATGCCTTTCCGACGTAAGCCGTCCTGAACCGAGTTTAGGGAAGACGGATGTTCACCCTGGACAAGACCATCGTCCCAACATTCGGCTTCCGCCTTTGCCTACCGTGAACTGTTAGCATTCCTATCTGAGCGGTTCCGTGCGCCCTCCGACAACTCGACCCACGCCCGCACGCATAAGTATTTTTCCGTGCGCGCTTCCTGTCAGAAGAGTCAATTTCATTCTTAGTTGAAATCCGAGTGACAGCCCCTCGTTGTGTTACGCGGCCTTCTTCTGTGACTGCGCCATCTCCGGCAGCAGCACAAGCTGCGCATTGTCCTCAGCCCGAAGCGGGAACGCTGCTCGGCGCTGCTCAAGAAAGCCGCCCATGGCTATATCCGGTACCTCGATCAGGTCCGCGAGCAGATTGAGCACAAGCCACCCACAGGGTATGTAGAGCTTCGAGCCCAAAAAGAAAGAAGGGCACGTCCTCGGCCGAAGCTCTGGAGATGCCCTTCCCTTGTGATTCTCGGATTATTCTAACGCCGCGTACTTGATTCTGTCAAGGCCGCCGTAGTCGTCCGCTCTTTTCGCCTTCGCAAATCTCCTGTTCACTGTAGGTACCCAGTGGGCCCTCTTTCACCCTTCCCCGTGGCTGGACGCGACGCTGACATTCCGTCGGCGCCGATCGCCCCGCCGCGACAGGAGGGCGAGCATGCCCACCGTACCCGATGGTTTTCAATTCTCGTTGCCCTTTTCACCACCTGAACGACCTGTGATCGCCGACGACGCGGCGGAACCCGTCGTGAGGGATCAACCGCAGGCACTGGTGTCCGGGCGGCCGGCGGCATTGCCCGTGATTGCCCCCGCTCCCCCACAGCGCGTCACCATTAAGGACTGGCCGCGAGCAGACCGGCCGCGCGACAAGCTGCTCGACCGCGGGCCCGGTGCCGTTTCCGACGCGGAGCTCTTGGCCATTATCCTCGGCAGCGGCAGCGCCGGCATCAGTGCACTCGATCAGGGCCGCGCCATCATGTCTCGGTTTCCGGACTTCCGCCACCTCGCCACGGCCGGCGCCGGTGACCTCTGCTCGATCACGGGTTTCGGTCCGGCCAAGGCCGCCCAGATTCTCGCGGCGATCGAGATGGCCAAGCGTTTCGGTGAGCAGGAGTTCCGTCCCGGTGAGCCCCTTCGCGGCTCAAGTGACGTGTACTGCCACTTCCGCGAACGCTTGGCGAGCGAGCAGCGCGAAATCTTCTACGCGGTACTGTTGGACAACAAAAACCGCAAGCTCAAGGACGTGATGCTCTCGCTCGGCTCGTTGACCGCGAGCATCGTACACCCGCGTGACGTGTTTACCCAGGTCGTGCGGGAAGCCGCCGCGGGCGTCATCTTCGTCCACAATCATCCAAGCGGCGACCCAACGCCCAGCAAGGAGGACATCGAGATCACCCGCCGGCTCCGAGAGGTTGGCGACATCATGGGCGTGCGCGTGTTGGACCACATCATCATCGGCAAAGGCCGCTTTGTGAGCTTCGTGGACGACGGCTATTGGTGAGGTCGTTATCCGTTATCCGAGCCGTCAGAGGTTTCCCCTCTGGCGGCTCGTCTTCGTTGGTCATCTGTGTCATCCCCTAATTATATCCGATTCCGTCGGCAACGCTGATGCAACCGCGCGTGTGAATTTCCCGTCGAAGTGTGCCAGCAACATCTCGATGAACCGGCCATGATACACAGCGTACATCGTGATCGAGATGGTCCGCCCCTTGGGGCCGAGTATACCCAATATAAGTCGATCGTCCGCGACGCGTGGACGCAGCCATGCTTGGTTCTTCCACTGCTCGGCCGTGTGCGTGAAATCGCCGTCTGCGTCATAGGACCACGTACGCACGCTCCTCTTTCACCGCCCGCCTAATCATCGCCAAGAGGGCCGCTGGATCCTGGGTGTGCACTATTATTGACATCGCGTTACGCCTTCTCCGAGCTGCCCGCCTCTTCCCCGGCCCCCTGCAACGGACCTTCCGTCTTTGCAGGAGAGGTATCGCGGGCCACGACGTTGCCGTCATCAACGCCCCGCGATTCCGCCTTCATTGGCGATGCTCGGTCCCCTCGCTCGCGACTCATGGCGCGCACGAGCGCCAACACCTCTTCGAGGATTTCACGCTCAGCTCTTGGGGTGATATCGCCGGCCGGAACGGCGAGAGCCTCCAGGTTGGCGCTCAGCTCAGGCCAGTACGTAGCGAACGCCTTCTCGAGTTGCTTCTCGGGTAGTGCCGCACCGCCGAGCGCGCGGTTCAGCGTTGCCATGAGACGCGCCACGTCCGCCTCCTCGGCCACTGTCGCTTGGAACATCGCGAGCGGCCACGGCAGGTCTGCTGGGCGAAGCCGTAGCAGGAAGGGACAGACGTACGAACGCTCAATTGTGCGCGACAGCGCACCTGCTTCAAAGTGTAGCCAAGGCGCTAGTACGTTATCTGGTGTGATACACAGGATACCCGCTCGCAACTGCGCGAGTTCAGACGACAGCTCCACGTTCCAGCGGCTGCCCTTGTCATGTCCTCTGCCGACATCCAGGGCTGGATTGCCTGGATCACGTTTGGGATCCAGTCCCGCAGGACTTCAGCGACCTTCTGACTGGTGGGTCCCGAGTAGCTAAGAAGGACTTTCATCTGCCAGCTGGGCCCCATTCGAGCTATCTTGGATCATGCGGCCCAACGTCGTGCCGCTAGCTGCAAGTTTTTTATAACCGCTCTACCTCCTCCGCAGCTTTCTAACCTACCACACACGGGTCCCTGGTGCGAAGCTCCGCCCCCGCGCTTGACTATGAATGATAACCTCCTTTGAACTAAGGCCTGCGGCAGCATGGACTGCAGCAGCGTTTCACCTCGCACGCGTGCATTCTCCGCGGTAGCAGCAGTCTCCTTCAGATTCCGACACGGGTGTTCCACACTCTGGAGCGCGACACCCGATCACCGGGTGCGCCAAAGGAGGAGACGATGGGACAGCTACGCGATCAGATGGACGGTGACTTGCGGCTCAAGGGCTACCGGCCCGTGACCCGGTACCACTACTTACGGTGCGTCGGCAGCTTTGCCGCACACCACGGACGCTCGCCGGCCACATTGGGCGAAGCGGAGATTCGGGCCTTCCTGCTCTACCTCATCCACGAGCGGCAGGCCCAACCGGCCACGGTACGGATGTACGTCGCGGCGTTGAAGTTCTTGTACGTAAACACGCTGCGTCGCCCCGAAGTGGTGGCGCATATTCCTTGGCCCCAGGTCCCGCAGCGGCTGCCCGATATTCTCACCCCCGGTGAGATCACGCAGCTGTTGAGCGCCGTGCGCTCCCTCAAACACCGGGTCGTCCTGATGCTCGCCTATGGTGCCGGCTTGCGGATCAGTGAGGTGTGCTCCCTCCAGGTCGCCGACATCGACAGTCAACGCATGGTCATCCACGTGCGCGACGGCAAGGGGGGCAAGGATCGCTACGTCATGCTGGGCGACCGACTCCTGGCGGTGCTGCGGGAGTACTGGCGTCTGGTCAAGCCGCCGGGGTCGTTCCTGTTCCCCGGGACGAAAGGGGCGCCCCACCTGCAGCCCACGACCGTCCAACGCATGCTGCAGACGGTGGTGGCCACGTGCGGATTTTCCAAGCGAGTCACGCCCCACGTCCTGCGGCACTGCTTCGCCACGCACTTGCTGGAAGCCGGCACCGATATCCGTACGATTCAACAACTGCTCGGCCATGCCTCGATTCGCACCACCGTCCGCTACACTCAGGTCAGTACGCTGCAGATCGGACAGACGCACAGTCCACTGGACCGCCTCGACTTCCCGCCCGCGCCTGAGCCCGAGTAACCGTGGGGCACGCGGCAGCCGAGCCGTGTCGCCCGGCGGCCCGCCCGGCCCTGGAGATCGCCTCGATCTTCCGCGCCCACGGCGAGGTGTACCGGCAGCGGCACCCAGTCAGCGCCGACCAACGTGCGGCGATGCACGCCATCGAAACGTGTCGCACCGCGGCGTTGGGCGGACACCTGGACGTGTGCGACACTTGCGGGCACGAACGTCCGGCCTACAATTCCTGCCGCAACCGGCACTGTCCCAAGTGTCAGAGCCTGCGCCAGGCGCAGTGGATCGAGCAGCGCCTCACCCGCCTCCTGCCGACGCACTACTTTCATGTTGTCTTCACGCTGCCCGCCGCGCTACGGCCTCTCGCCCATCGTAATCGGCGGCGACTCTTCACGCTCCTGTTTCAGGCCGCCGCGCAGACCTTGCTCACTCTCGGTCGCGATCCGGCGCGCTTGGGCGCTCAGCTCGGCATCACCAGCGTGCTGCATACCTGGACGCGGGAGTTGCAGTTCCACCCGCACGTGCACTGCATCGTCACCGGTGGCGGACTCAGCGTCGACCGGCAGCGCTGGCAGAGTGCCCGCCGCCGTTACCTCTTCCCCGTCAAGGTGCTCTCGCGGCTCTTCCGTGGAAAGTTTCTGGCCGCCCTCGTCGCCGCGTACCGCAATGACGAACTGCAGTTCGGTGGCGGCACGCAGTCACTCGCCGACGCGGGCACGTTTCAACACCTCGTCAACGAGCTGCACCGCAGCGAGTGGTCGTGTACGCCAAGCGCCCGTTCGGTGGGCCGCAGCATGTGTTCCGTTATCTCGGCCGCTACACGCACCGGGTTGGGATCTCCAATCAGCGCCTGCAGGCGATCGATGCTGACGGCGTGCGCTTTGCCACCAAGGGGGGCCGCAGCATCACCCTGCCGGTGCACACGTTTATCCGGCGCTTCCTCCTCCACGTGCTGCCCGCGGGCTTCGTCAAGATCCGTCACTACGGCCTGCTCGCCGCGGGCAACGCCACCACGCAGCTCGAACGCGCCCGTGCATTCTTGCAGGCGACTGCGCTACTGGTACCCGAGCCTGCGCTAGCTCGCGGTGGCGCTACACTCGACTGGCAGACCCGACTGCTGCACCTCACGGGCATTGACCTGACGCGCTGCCCGCGCTGTCCACACGGGCGCATGATTCGCCATGCCCTCAGCCCGGCGCCTTTCCACCGCCGCACCGATCGCGGCCCACCACATCTTGGACAGGCCGCATGACTGCCCAAGCTCGCCGTGGCGGCGATCGAGGCCACCTCGCGTGGCGCTGCCCCCGTGCGTTCTGGCGCGCAGCAGTGCCCCCAACTTCGGGGCGCGAGTGGTCGACGCACCGCATCGTCGGCGTTGGCCCGCGCCACAGGATAGCTGGACACCACCTTACCAACGCCCTCGCGCTTCCTATTGTCATCTGTTGATCGTTAGCGCCACAATGGAATGTGCATAGGGCATCACTCGGTGCGCCGCTGCTCAGACTGCTCAGAGTTTGTGATTAAATCGGTGCGACGGCCGGACCAGAATACCGATGACCGATCGGGAGGTACGGCGCCACCGCCGTGGACCTGATATCGCGCTGCTTCCAGCGGTGGCGGCAGCGGCGTATGCAACCTTCTGAAGCCTTCGCATCTCTTGTTGGCTTCTCCGTTCCGCTTCCTCACGCCATCAAGGCGAGCCATCGCAACAAGTTGTGCGTGATCACCGTCAGCAGCGCCACGCACGCCACTTTGTTCACGCCGCGCACGGTAAACTGCTGCAGACCGTAGCGGTTGCGACACTGGGCATTCACACACTCGGCCGTCGCCGCCCGTTCCTTGTAGATCGCCTTGGCTTCGACGGTCCCCATGCGCTGCCGCCAAGCTGCTACGGCCGGGACATCGCCCTTGAGCGGTTCGTACGGATTGCGGGTCGGATCCTTGGGCTTCTGCACCGGCGTGTACACGGTGATGGCCTGCGCCGCCAAGGCCGGCACCGTCTGTTTCGGGGCGAAGCCGCCATCCACGAGATACTCCGCGGGCCGCCGCCCGCTGCGCGCTTCCACCTGCGCGGCCATCGGCACCGCCTCTTCGGTGTCCGTCCCCGCATTGGTCACGCTGACTCCCACCACCACTTGCGTGGCGGTGTCAGTGGCGAACTCCACATTGTACGCCGGCCGAAACCCTCCGTCGGCCATCTTCATCACCCGCGCATCCGGATCGGTTGTCGACACGCGCGCCTTGGCCTGCCCCTCCGCCGTCGGCTCCTTGAGCGCCCGTACCGCCGGCAGGTGCGCCAGCGCCCGCTCGACTTGCTCCGCCCGCTCCTGGGCGGCCCGCGCGCGCGCCGCGCGCTCCCGCTTGCTCGCTTGCCCGCCCGGCTCGCTCACCTCGGCGGCTAAGCGCTCCACTTGCTCGTGCGCCTCCTGTCGCAAGCGCTCCAGCGTCGGCTCCCGCCGAAACGAGGCCGCCCCCGCGCTCGCCCGCACGCGCATCCCGTCCTGCGCCACGCGCTTGAGACTCACTAACTCCTCCGCCAGCAGCGTCGTGATGATGTCCGTCAGTAACTCGTTCAGGGCCGCTTGGTGCGCCGTCCGAAAGTCCGCCAGCAAATGGTAGTTCAGCGGCACGTCCCCGCGCAGCCACCGATACACGTCATCCCGTTCCGTCAACTCCGCCAGCCGGCGCGCGCTGCCGATATCTTCCACCGTCGCGTATACCCACAACCCCAACAGGACCCGCGGATCAGTGGCCGGCCGCCCCGCCCGCCCCTGCACGGCTCGAACCTGTGCATAAAACCCGCTGAGGTCGAGGCGCTCCAGCAATCCCCAGATCGCACGCACCGGATGGTCCTCCGCCACCAACGATTCGAGATCTCGCCACACCATCTCGACTTGGTTGCGCACCGGTTCTACCACCCGCGCCGCTTGCCGCGGTGTAGCGGCTGGCCCCGCGTCCCGTTCCTCAGCTGCTGGGAGATCCGTGAATAACGCTGCCGTCCCCATCCTCATCCCCTCCACGCCGAACTCATTCTACCGGATCTCTCCATCCCGCGCAGCGGTGTTGATGCCAATTTCCTCACACGCTCTCAGTTCAACTCCGGTTTGCAAAAGTGCTCGCTCGACAACCGCTGTGGCTCGTCGCGAACGTGCGTGGCTCGCTCGACTTCTGCAAACCTCTATGAGTTATCATTCATAGCAGTATGAACCGAGGGACTTCTCTTCCCCACCCCTGCTGCTGCCGCCACGCCGACTGCGCCGCCCGGCGCTGGGGGGCGCTCACGACCTGCGTCCGTTGCCGCCGGCCGATCGGCTACGGCCGGCTCTTTGTCCGGCGCAACAACCGCTCGCTGCATCGCGAGTGCCTCACGGAACCACAACCATGACCGCACTCCCGGCCGATCGCCAGCTCGCCAAAGCGGGCTTCACCATGTTGCCGGCGCCCATTGCCGCCGCCGGCGATCAGGCCGCGTGGCGCTTCATCGAGTTCTTCACCGCCAACATTCGGAATATGCACACACGCCGGGCCTACGGCCGCGCCATCTCCGACTTCTTCGCGTGGTGCGACACGCGGCGGATCCACTCGCTTGAGCACATTACGCCGACTGTCGTTGCTGCCTATATCGAGCAACGCGGCGACACGCTGGCCAAGCCCACGGTGAAGCAGCACCTCGCCGCGGTGCGGATGCTCTTTGACTGGCTCGTCACCGGCCAGGTCCTGCCGACGAACCCCGCGCACTCCGTCCGCGGCCCGAAGCACGTCGTGAAGAAGGGCAAGACCCCAGTGCTCACCAAAGACGAAACGCGCCAACTTCTCGACTCGATCGACACCTTAACGCTCGCCGGCCTCCGCGATCGCGCGCTCATTGGCACGATGGTCTACTCGTTCGCGCGCATCGGCGCCGTCCTCGCCATGAAAATCGAGGACTACTATCCGCAAGGCAAACGCTGGTGGCTCCGCTTACACGAAAAGGGCGGCAAGCGGCACGACGTGCCCTGCCACCACACCCTGGAGCAGTACCTCGACGCCTACTGCGACGCCGCAGGCATTTGGGACGACAAGAAGGGGCCGCTCTTTCGGACGATCACCATCGCCCGCGGCCGACCACTCACCGACCAGCCGATGAGCCAATCAGACGCGTGGCGAATGATCCGCCGACGAGCCAAGGCCGCTGGCATCGAGACCGCGATCGGGTGCCACACATTCCGCGCGACCGGGATTACCGCATACCTCGAAGAACGGGGGCACGCTCGAACACGCGCAGCAGATCGCCGCCCACGAGTCGCCGCGGACAACCAAGCTCTATGACCGGACCTCGGACCAGATCACGCTGGACGAGATCGAGAGGATCACGATTTGAGATTGCTATTCAGGGACCACCAAGGACCGCACTTGCTGCAACAGGTGCGGCAGGACCACGAACAACGTAACCGACAGTATATGCTCCGGAGTAATCTGTCCATGAACCGTAGAGAACGAACGAACCACCGGAGGAATTAGTGCAGGACGAAATATTTCCACGAGCGACACCATACCATACCGTAGAGCTGGGTGTTCCCGTGCGAGTTAAGTCGAAGATATATACCTGCGAAGATAAAATTGGAGTAGGAGAAAAAGTGAAAGTAACAGGCCAGACATGTGGAGGAACAGCGTAGTAGTCGACGGCAGAAAGATCGTCAGCGTTCGCCTCTGCGACTTCATCACCCAGTGGAGCAGACGGCGTGCCTGAGTACTTGTACACGGTCATTTTCACGCCGTCTGAAGGCTTCGTCGCGGATGCAGCTAGACCAATTTCAATGCTACCCAAATTGGTTGACGTTGACGGTTGGAACAGCTGGGCAACTTCAGTTTCCTGCGAAGGATCGCCAATCGTGTAACCAACACCCCCACAGGGATACGGCGATGTCTGATCAAGAATCGTTGGAGGCGTCGGCGTTGGGGTTGGAACCAACCCCGTTCCCTGGCCGAACGCATAGAGGTTGCCATCCTCCGACCCGACATACATCGTTCCGTCGGCCCCGATCGCCGGCTGCGTGTTGATCGCCCCACCTGTCTGATAGTGCCATTTCTCGGTCCCATCCGGATTGATCGCGTAGACTATGCCTATGGACGAGCCGATGTAGACGCTGCCTTGTACATCCACTGCCGGCGATGCGCGGCCTTCATTTATGCCAGGACCTCCTGAATCGCTGAGAGGGAACGACCACACAGGCACCCCATCACTCGTCCGCGCGGCCGTCAGAGAGTTACCGTTGACGAAGTATACGCGCCCTCCGGCAAGTGCCGAGACCGCGCGATCAGCCCAGGCAAACCACGCGACCATTGCGTTTTCGGACCACACCCAGGTGCCGTCTGGGCGAATGGCTTCATACGATCCACCGCAGAGGATAGAGTCACAAGCGCTGCTGCCAAAGTATGTTGTCCCCGCGTTATCGACAACAACCGATAGCTTCGACCCACCCCAAACCGACAGTACGGTGCCACTCGTTGAGTCCACGGAAACCACCTGGCCGTTTCCGGAGGGCACATACAGTCTGCTACCATCCGGGTTGATGCTTGGGCTACCCCAAAGACCATTGCAGCTCTGCCACAGTAGCGTGCCTGTTGTACCGTCATCTCGCACAGCCTCCAAACAACCGTTGTTACCGCTCCCTCCGCGAGTGAAATAGACCGCACCGCTGCCGTCGATGATTGGACTCTCGGGGTAAGTCAATGTTGGCGGAGTGACCCACTTCACATTCCCATCGGGGGTGAACGCCTGTAATGCGGGGGCTCCTGCCGCCAGGTACACCGTTCCATCACCGCCGATCGCCGGAGCCTTTAGGAGCAGACCACCACTATCCACCGAGTCCCCAGCGAAGGTACGCCAGCTTGTCCCGTCTGGGTTCACAGCGTAGAGATACCCATCGTTGGAAGTGAAGTACACGGTGCCATTTGCTCCGACGACGGGCGAGCCTTGCACCGCCGCTCCGACCGCAAACGCCCACCGCAGATTGTTCGTCTGTGGTCCCAGAAACGTGCTCGCGCCAGTGTGCTGCGCGTCGTGACCAAACATCGGCCACGGGGCCACAGGTATCGCCGTGGCCGGTGCTGTTGGCGTCGGTGTCGCGCTCGGCGTGGCGCTTGGTGGAAGCGCGCACGCATTCCCCACACACCCATCGGCGCACTGGTAATTCGACCCCCATGTCAAGCATCCCAAGCTGTCGACGCCACACGTCTGCTGCGTGGTTGAGTCCAGGCACTGGGTCTGGCCCGCCGAGCACTCGTTTACGCAGGTCGCACAGGCCGTACCAACGCAGCCGTCCGCACACTGAAAGTCGGAGCCCCAGCTGAGACACCCTGTCCCATTGTCCACACACGTCTGCTCGGTCGTTGAGTTGAGGCACTGTGTGGCCCCGAAGGTGGCGCACCCATTGTTGGCACACGGACTGAGGCACTTACTGGTTAATGGATCGCAGGACTCGCTGGGACAAGGTGAAGTCCGACACCGCTCGTCTTTACAGCATGCCCCAAAAGGGTTGATCAGACACCACGGGGCATCTGAGCACCACGGTCTCGCTTCTAAGGCCAGCGCTACGCTGCAGACCGCTATATCCATATCCACATAGGTCGGCCCCAAGGGAACAGGAAACCCACCATCATGAAAGAGATCGGGACACGTGCCACATGCATCGAAGAGTGCTCCGTCGATGTTTTGAGTGCTTCCGTCCGCACTAGGAGCGGCCGACTGCGGTGAAAATTCACAACCCGGATTTCCAGGGATGGGCTTGCCCAAGGCATCCCTGGTACCGTAAATGCAGCTCTTAAATGACCTCAGATCGTGAAGATAACAAGCATAGTTCAAACAAGGCCCTGCAGCACCATAAGCTCCGAGTACGTCGACGCCCAAGAATCCTGGTGCCGTCACACTATTACTAGCGCCACCGCAGTAATACGCCAAGGGACGCCCCTCAAGCCCGTCGCAGTACACATGGAGACAATCGGTTGTTGTTTGAGATGACACTTGTCTTGAACCCTGAAGGGTCTGTGACGCTGGTGTGGGTTGCGGGAGATCCAATCGCACGCCTAGTTCAGCGAAGGCTCTCGCCTGCACAAGGCCCAGCTCGCCCCAGGGATCTGCAACACCTTCCAATGCAGTGCCCACCGCGGCCTGAACTTGAGCATCGGTGTGCGTCACCTCGGCCGGACTCGGTAGACAAGCACCGTAACAGCTCTCCGAGTTTCCAATGGTTGCAGAACCACCCTGCTGTGGTACGCACCGAGCTGCCGATGAACTCACCCCGCACGACTTCTTTCCCTTCGCATTCACGCGACAGCACGTAACTGCTCCCACCCGCCGGCTGCAGGTTGAAAGTGTCGCATCGCGCACGGCGGTGCGAAAGCACGCCTGCGTCAAGACGCGGTTTTTGACTGCAGCCTTTGCAGCACTGCGCACGCACTTCACGTAGGCAGCGTGGTTGCCAAAGCCGCCGCATGGACATTGTCCTGCGGCTGCCACGACTACCGATGCGATGCTTGCTGCTTCACCGGGATCGTCCCCACACACTCGCAGCTGTGCCCTTGTCGGGGTTGATGTCGGTGTCGGGCTCTGGACTTGCCCACAAACAGGAAAATCTATCCAGAGTATGGCCACAACCGCAACGACCGGGAGACCAATTGCGCA
Organism: uncultured delta proteobacterium; assembly: GCA_963729835.1. Classification (GTDB taxonomy): domain Bacteria; phylum Desulfobacterota; class Binatia; order HRBIN30; family HRBIN30; genus CAVSQF01. The sequence goes on from CAVSQF010000048.1 coordinate 18,621, forward strand.
CAGTTTCATTTTGTCCCCTTCCCCCAGGCACGAGCCAAAGACGCGCCCAGATTTAGGCGGCGTCGGATGCAGAGTCTGCTCCAGATTGGCTGCTGTTGTCAAGGTTCAAACTAAACGACACCAGCGCAAGGAGTCGGTCTCGGATCTAGTGGTCGCCGCGGTGGTTACCGAAGGAGAACGACGGGATAGAACCAGACAAAGGAGGCCGCGATGAGACCAATACTTATGCTTTCCACTACCAGGCCATAGACAGCTGGTGGCCATGGGAGGCCTTTGAAGTTTTTCCTTACAATGAAAAAAGGCGAAACAAACGTCCCTGCCACCAACAAAGGGAAGAGCAGCGCCAAGGGCGAGACAAACCCGCCGAGGCGGACGACGAATTCAATCACTGGGACGAGAAAGTAGTAGGCCACCGTTGTCCAGCCCAGACCGAGCACGAAGCCACCCGTCCAGTGAATTGCGTACCGCAAGCGCGGCATGCGTTTTTGAGTTGTTGTGGGAGTGACAGTTTCCAGATGCGGGGGTGTGGGAGGTGGTGTCGGTCAAGTGGTGGAAAAACGATCGAGCGTTCATTCGGCGGCTAAACAATGAACCACTGCTCCTCTCTTATGCAGCTTTCTTATCAGTAGATGTACAAGAGTATGTATTAGTAGTATGATGAGAGTGCCGTTTAGGTACTTTCCGCGCCGGCGCCGCAGGCATGTCCTTCCACCCGTCCAGAGGTCGCAGCGTGATGCGCCCGCTGTGCAGCAGACCGAAGAGCAGCAAAAGCACGGCGTCCTGACTGGGCAGGCTCGCCTGCGTCTTCGTGCGGCGACGAAACTCGCCGTTGATGCGCTCCAGCGCGTTGCTGGTGCGCAGCGCCTTCCACTGGGAGGGGGGAAGGCGGTAAAGGTGAACAGGTCCTCTCCGGCCTCCTCCAGGCTCGTCACGACGTTGGGACAACACCGCTGCCACTTCTTGCGGAACGCGGCGCGTGCCGTATCAATCGCTTCGCGGTCCTTCCCGTAGATCATCCGGCGGTAGTCCTCGGCAAGTTCCTCGCGCAGATGCGCGGGGGCTTTGGCCTCGAGGTTCCGCAACTTGTGCACGGTGCAGCGCTGGATCGGCAGCCCCGGCCATTGCTCGTGCAGGGCGGTCACCAACCCCGGGTTGCCGTCGATCACCGCCAGCGCCGGGGTCCCGATGTGGCGCCGCACGAGACCCTCCATGACGCCGCTCCAGGCCGCCGAGCTCTCGTCGCCCGCCAACTGCATGTCGAGCAGCACCCGCTGCCCATTGCCCCGCACACCGAGCGTCACGAGCACCGGCACCCTCACCCGCCGTCTTCCGAGGCGCACTTTCGGGTACCAGCCATCCAGGAACAGATAGCGAATATCGTCCTGGGCCAGGTCCCGTTCGCGCCACGTCTTGAAGTCGGCGGCCAACCGCCCCACCAAGCGTGATACCGCGTCCTTCGACAGTGGGCCGCCGCGCAGCAACGGGGCCAGCGCGCCCTTGATCCGCCGCGTGTTTATCCCGCTCAGGTAGACTCCGAGGATGGCCTCGTCCACTCGCTTGGTACGCCGCTCGTAGCGCCGCACCGTGCGACTCTGCCACTCCCGACTGCTCCCATCCGCCTCCTGCAATCGCGCCCGGGGCATCGCAATGGTCGTCGCTCCCACGCTCGTGGTCAGGCTCCGTTCTCGGTGCCCGTGACGGTAGCCGTGGCGCTCAGCGCCCACTCGCTCCGAGGGCTTGGCTCCCAGAGCCGCTTCCACCTCCTCTTCGACAATTCGTTCGATCACGTCACGCACGCGTTCTCGGATCCCGAGTTCAATGCTCTCTGGGCCGTACCTCTCCGCTTTCGTTTCCCGTCGTCCGTCCTTCCTGCTATCTGTTACCATGGCGTCATCCTCTGACCCCCGCTGCTACGCGGGAGTTGTTCTTGGGTTAAGAAACTGGCCGGATGATGACGCCTTTCCCCTTTTTCCACCACACTCCCGACATTACCGGTGTGGGATAGAGTAATGAAGTATTGTTAGTGTAGCACACAATTCCACATCTCCCCCTTCCCTTCCCCACCCCCAACCGTTTGCGCTTTGGGGCTGGAGAATACCGCCATGCGCTGCCGTTGGATTCGTTGGCCCGCAGGGGGCCAATCCAGCGTGCGCTCATGCCCAGAATTCTTGGGACAAATTTGGTGACACTTGCCGCCAAGAATACCCAGTTATCCACAACCTACCACAAGAGAGCCGGCCCGGATAACTCCGCGTCGTGTCAGTGAAATTGTGTTGTTGAGTGTTGGCGAGAGTTGGCTAATGCCCGATTAAGAGTCAGCTGCTCTAGCCATCTGAGCTAGCGGCCCGCGGAACAGCGAGCGTGCCCGGCACGCTCCACACACTGCGCCATCGGCGCGTTACATACCCGAAGTCGGCAAGCGAGTCCATCCCGCCCTCGGGCGCGCCCGCAACGGCACCACACACGGTGCTCCGCATGAAAATAGAGGAGTACTTGGCACTGCAGGAGGGCCGCCTCAACGGTCAGGATGCCTTCTGCGCAATCCGTGGATGATTGCGTGGCGCGAAGATTTTCGTGCGCGTGCTCAGATCAGACAAGCGGTGCTGGTACTCGTCATCGCGCCGCCGCTGTCATCCGGCGATCGCTCGTTCCGATTACGAGTACGCGCACGAGCACGAATTGGGTTGCGGGTGCCAGCCCGCGCTGTGTAATTATCCCCCCAACTCCGAGCGGCTGATGATCTCATCCTGCAAAGCCGTACCCAGATCACAGAAGTACGCCGAATAACCCGACACCCGCACGACCAGGTCGCGGTACTGGTCCGGGCAGCGCTGGGCTGCCCGCAGGGTCGCGCTCGAAACCACGTTGGGCTGCACCTCCATCCCTCCTTGCTGGAAGAATGTCCGCACCAGCGCCACCATCCTGTCGCGCCGCTCGTCGCCGATGAACAACGACGGGAGAAACTTCACGTTCAGAGCACAGCCGTTGGAAATACGCCGGTGGTCGACGGCGGCCACCGACCTGAACAGTGCTGTGGGACCGTTGCGCTCGGCTCCGTTGGATGGCGAGAAGCTGTTGCTGATCGGCTCACCCGCCTTGCGCCCGTTGGGCGTCGCACCCAACAGCATCCCCTCGAACACGTGCATGCCGTAGGAGAAGAAACTCGGCCGGAACGGCCCACCTCGGATGGTCTTCCGGCGCGCCACCTCGTCACAGAAGTAGGTGACGAGATCCGCCGCGATGCCGTCGGCCTCGGGTTGGCCGGCGCCATAGACCGGCGCCGCGTGCTTGAGCCGCTGCCGCCAGGCCTCCTCTCCGGCGAAGTTCGTGTCCAGCATGACAACCAGCTTCTCCATGCTGAGCTGCTGCGTGTCGAAGATGAAGTGTTTGATGGCCGCCAGAGAATCGACCGCCGTACCCAGACCGCGGGCGCCGACGGAGCTGAAGTTGTAACGTGCGCCGCCGGCAGTCATGTCCCGCCCCTTTTCGATGCAGCCGGTCAGTGTGGCCGAGACGTACGGGTTGGGGAGCATCTCGCGGTAGGCTTGATCTTTAAGGTTGACGGCCCGCACCACGGTCTCCACCATCCAGGCTACCTGCCGCTTGTAGGCGTCAAGCAGCGCCGCGAAGGTCGCGAAGCTCCTGGGGTCGGGTGTCTGCGGGCCCAGGCGACGCCCCATGATGCGGATTCGGCCCCGGGTCATGAGCATTTCCACAGCCGCTGCCAGGGAGATGTCGTTGCCCGAGGTGCAAGCGAAGCTGTCGCCGTCGCCGGTGGGCTCGACGCAGCCGATGACGCCGTAGTCCCGCGCGTGTGCGGGTTCCACGCCGCACTTTTGCAGGGCGTCCACGATCACTTCGTCGTTGAACAACCCCGCGCCGGAGGTCACCCGAAAACTGTCAAAGACCCGCTGCCAGAACCGCGAGGGATTCTTCTCGGAGAGGCGGATCATGAAGCTGTTGCCGGTGGCCTTGACGTTTTCGTAGGCTTCCAGCCAAAGATACGTCAACTCGTTGACCGCGTTCTCTCCTGCAGGTGTGAGGCCGCCGATGGTGGGCGAGCAGCTGTCGGAGCCCAGCTCGTTGCCCGTGTGCTTCCCCAGGTAGGGGAGCACCATCAGGTTGGAGCCCAGTTTGAGGAGCAACTCTTCCAGCCAGACACGGGCTTCGTCGGGCGTGATATGCCCCGCGGCAAGATCGGCCTGATAGAAGGGATAAAGATACTGGTCGACCCGGCCCACCGCCAGGATGCCCGCTTGGCCGTACGCCAGCAAGGCGCCCACCTGCGTGAGCCACAGGGCCTGTACCGCCTCTTTGAAGTCGCGTGGCGGGAGATAGGGGACGTGACGGCAACGCTCAGCCATGGCCAGCAGTTCGTCCCGGCGCAGCGGGTCGGCCGTCTGCGTCGCCTGGCGCTGCGCCGCATCGGCGCAGCGCCAGGCGAAGTCGCGGATGGCGTCGCAGGAGATGATCACCGCCTCCAGGAAGGCGATGGCCTCGGAGTCGTTCTGCTTGCGGGCCGCGGGCAGCCGCTCCTCGGCCCGCTGCTGCACCCCGCGGAATCCTTCCCGCAGGATGGTGCGGTGCCCGAGGATCAGGTGCCCCTGGGTGTCGAAGACGTTCATGACCAGCGCGATATTGTTGTACAGCAATTCGCGCAGCCCACGCACAATGTACTTGGGGCTCACAATCGGTGACGTGGTGAGCGCCCGGATGCGCTTCCAGTCCAGCGCCCTGGCCCGGTGCCATAGGCTGCGTGGCGAGAGGCCAGGCAAAAAGAAGAGGCCGTGCGCTTTCCACAGGGAGTTCTTGCGGTCCCGCAAGGTTTTCCCTTTCCAGTAAGGAAGGATGTCCTCGAGGAGCTCACGGCGGTCGTGGGGGTCGATGAGATAGGGCTGGCGTTCCCTGGTGTTCAGGGCATCGAGTTCCAGCTCCAGTACCGTGTTGATTTCGCCCCGCTCGACGGGGAGCAGCGACCCAATGAGCTTGCTCGTCCGGTTGCCGGCGATGAGCTCTTCATCAAGGATCGTGACCGTGACGTTGCGGCAGGTATGGGCCAGTGCCCGGGCCGCCCGCAAGGCCGGGTGGCGGCCTGCGGTCTGGCGGTAGGACTGGGTGACGTAGCGGGCGCGTTCGATGCAGATCTCGTACGGTGCCGTCAGGGACCCGATCTTTGTAGCGGGCGTTACGCGGGGCGATAGCCATAGGAATGTCTTCCTGCTCGATTCTAACGCGCCAGGAGGGACTCGAACCCCCGACCCACGGCTTAGAAGGCCGTTGCTCTGTCCACCTGAGCTACTGGCGCATATCGTGATTCGTGGCTCGTGACTCGTGGTTCGTTCGTGTTCGGGCCATTCGGATTGGTCCCCCTTCCACTCCCGAGTCACGTGCACGAACCACGGATCACGACCTCAAATCGGGGTGAGAGGATTTGAACCTCCGACCCCCTGCGCCCAAGGCAGGTGCGCTACCAGGCTGCGCTACACCCCGTCGAACTCTGTACACGCGCTGCACGTGCCCTCGCCGATTCATTCTTTGAAGAGCCGCCGCGAAGCTTAGCCGGTACCAAAGCCTCGGCGCGAAATCAAGGCGGACCGGCGGGCCGCGGCGCTCCACCACGCGCGAAATCAACCAGCCGCGGCGCGAGCGCCATGCATGCACGCGCGCGGTGGCTCACACGGTTTTTCAACTCTGCGGGCATCTCCGCGAAACTCAATCCTGACGGCAGATCCAAAAACACCAGATCATAGCCGAACCCACTTGCCCCGAGTGGCGCTTCGAGGATCCGCCCCTCGCACGATCCCTCGGCGGTCAAGGTCACGCCGTCGGGTCGCGCCACCACGATGACACAACGAAAACGCGCCGTCCGCTTCTCGGAAGGCACACCCGCAAGCGCCTCCAGCAATCTGGCGACGTTGGCGCGGCTATCCTGCTCCGCCCCGGCATAGCGGGCCGAATGCACACCGGGCGCTCCGCCCAGCGCGTCAACCTCGATGCCGGAATCGTCCGCCAACGTCACACAGTTGCTCCAGCGCGCAATCGTGACCGCCTTCACCGTCGCATTGGCCGCGTACGTCGCCCCGTCTTCCGGCACCACCGGCGCGCCCGGGAACTCCGCCAAGGAAGTCAGGGTAAGAGGCAGGTCGCCCAGCAGCTCGCCGAGTTCCCGGAACTTCCCCCGGTTCGTCGTCGCGATGAGCACCGTAGCCGAGTCCACGTGCGTCCCCCACTCGCCGCATTACGGCTGCAGCTGTAGTTGCCGCTGCAACGCCGTCAGCTGCTCGATCCCTTGCCAAGCCAGTGCCGCCAACTCATCGAGCTGCGCTTTGGTGAACGGCTTTGATTCGGCGGTTCCCTGGACCTCGATGAAGTCGCCGCTACCGGTCATGACGAAGTTCATGTCCACTTCCGCTCGGGAGGTCCTCCTCGTCCAACCGAAGTTCACTCGGCGTACGACCATCAGAACGCATGGTGCCAACCTCCCACAGGCGAGTCATAACAATTCGCCGCAAGAATCGCCAAATGGCCGTTGCAGCCAAACGAAACTTGCGTTTGCGGGATAAGATTGTTACTTTTTTAACGGTTTGGGGGCTGGAGGTCCGGTGGATAATCTGCTGGTGAAGGGTTCGCACCCGGTGATGGAGAAGATTCTCAATATCTCCCAGCGGGTAGCTGTCACTGATTCCACCGTGCTCCTGATGGGGGAGAGTGGCACTGGGAAAGAGCTGATCGCTCGATTGATTCACGGGAACAGTCGCCGGAGCACCAATCCCTTCATCGCTGTGAACTGTGGGGCGATCCCGTCCGAGCTCCTGGAATCCGAGATGTTCGGGCACGAACGTGGCGCGTTCACCGGCGCGGTGGGAACGCGGATGGGTCTGTTTCAGCTCGCCAACGGCGGCACGATATTCCTGGATGAGATTGCCGAGATGAGCCCGGCACTGCAGGTGAAACTGCTGCGGGTGATTCAGGATCGCGAAATCCGTCCGGTGGGAGCGGACCGCACGATCAAAGTCGATGTGCGGATCATCGCCGCCAGCAATAGGGATCTGGCTGCGGAAGTGGAAAAGGGCCGCTTCCGTGAAGACCTCTTCTACCGCCTGCAGGTCATCCCGATCGTGATCCCACCGTTACGGGAACGACGCTCCGACATTCCGGTTCTCGTCCAGCATTTCTTGGAAAAACATAACCAACAGCGCCCGCTGCAACCGTGCAGCATCTCGGACGAGGCCATGGTGCACCTCTGGGAATATGACTGGCCGGGCAACGTCCGTGAGCTGGAAAATCTGGTCGAGCGCATGGTTATCCTGAGTGACGACACCGTGATCCGAGTCGACAATTTGCCGCCGAATGTCCGCTCGTTTATTTCGGACAAGAAGATCCCGCGCCCGACACTTACGGAGGAAGGGATTGATCTGAACCAAGCGGTCGAAGAGTTTGAATACCGCCTCATTGACGAAGCGCTGCGACGCACCAAGGGGAACAAGCAGGCGGCGGCACGGTTGCTGGGGCTCAAACGCACAACCCTGGTGGCCAAACTGCGGCGCAAGACCGGCGGTTCAGGATCGGCCGACGGGTACGTTATTTGAATGCGTGGGATGCTATGGACAAGACGAAGGGCCGGATCCTGCTGGTGGACGATGACCCGCACGCCATCGAAATCCTGACGCGTATGCTCGGACGCGAGGGCTACGCTTGTGTGAGCGCCGCGGGCGGAGCGGAGGCGCTGCAATTGTTGGCCCGCGAGCCCGTGGATGTCATTCTGCTGGATGTCATGATGCCGGACATGGATGGCCTGGAGGTCTGTGAGCGCCTGCGGCGAGATGAGCGCCTGCGCCCGATTCCGGTCATCCTGCTGACGGCGAAGGACGACATGGAAACACGCTCGCAGGGGATGGCGCTCGGAGTGAGTGAATACCTCACCAAGCCGATCAACAAGCGCGAGCTCTTCATGCGCATCGACGCGCAGCTGCACGCCCGCGCCATCGACCGCCAGCTGAGCGAGACCGTGGAGGCGGTGGCCGAAGCCGGTAAAGTGCGCTAAATACACACCGCGAGGGAGCTGTGTGGTGAGCAAGCACGTCAGGACAATAGTGGGTGCGCTGTTGGTGTCGGGATGGTCGCTCGGCGGAGCGGGTCTCGCCTTCGGCTTCGAGGCCGGGCCGGCGGCGCGTTCTCCTCTGGCTGCGGCGGTGGTGCGGCCGCATCTCGACGCGCCGGCCGCCCCGGAGCCGCGGCCGATCCGCATCCCGAACCCGGCGGTCTCTCGCCTGCTGCTCTCCAATAAGGAATTGCAGGTTCCGGAGCGCGTGCGGCTCATGGTCTTCGCGCCCCACCCGGACGACGAAACCCTGGGCGCCGGGGGCCTCATCCAGCGCGTCGTGCAACGCTACGGCACGGTGCGTGTGATCTTTGTCACTAACGGTGATGGCTACGTCGACGGGGTGCGGAGCGAAGTGCATCGGCGGCGCACCTCGTCCGCGGACTTCATCGAGTACGGAGAACGGCGCCATCGCGAAGCCTTGCGAGCGATTCACGACCTCGGCTTGACGGATGCCGATGCGGTGTTTCTCGGGTTCCCGGACGACGGCATTGACGACTTGTGGGCCGACCACTGGTCCGTACGCAAACCCTACACGTCACCGTATACGCGCTTCGAGCGGCCGCTGTACAAGGAGAGCCTCAGCCAGCGCGTCGAGTACGCGGGCGCCGACCTCGAAAGTGAGATCGTGCGCACGCTGCGCGATTTCCGGCCCGACTGGGTGTTGATGCCGGATCCGCGTGATCGTCACCCCGATCACTGTACAACCGGGGTGTTCGTGCTGGATGCGCTGCGCAAGCTGCGCGGGGAAGGGGCAGCCCCATTTGGGCAGACACAAGTGCTCACTTATTTGATTCACTACCCCGACTATCCGGCCTCGGCGGCATGGGTGAGGGAGATTGCCGGCGCCGGCGTGGGTGGCTCGCGCACGGCGGGACGCATCCTGTCGGCAACGCAGCGGCTGACGTTCGCGCTGAGCGCCACCGAGCTTGCCAACAAGCAACGGGCGGTGTCGGATTACCCGTCGCAGATTCAGGTGATGGACCCTTTCATGAAGCAGTTCCTGAGGACCTACGAGCTGTTCGGACAGCTGGACGCCGCACAGGTGCTGCTGGTCCCGCGTGACTACGCCGCCCGCTTTCGCTCCTCGCGGTAGCGTGAGGTGTTCGGCCATGCAGCTGGTCGATCCGGTAACCTATGAGGTCGATGTCGTGGCGAACAAAGAGCGCCTCGACCAACTGCGCACGGTGGTCGGCGAGGCCGAACGCGTCGCCCTCCTGCTGCAGGACGACCCCGACCCGGACGGCATTGCCAGCGCCATCGCCATGCGGACGGTGCTGGGGCGCAACCGCGCCACCACCCCGCTGTTTTCGTTCGGTGAAACCACGCGGCCGGAAAACCTGGCTATGTTGCGGCTCCTCGACGTCACCGTCGAGCGCGCCGACACCGGCGCGTTGCAGGCGTTCCCCTGTGTGGCGTTGCTCGACGTGCAGCCGGTGTATTTCGGCGAGCGCCTGCGGCACGCACATGTTGTGATTGATCATCACCCACGGGTTGCCGCCGTCGACGCCCCGTACGCGGACATTCGCTCGCAGTACGGCGCCACGTCGACCATTCTCACGGAGTACCTGGAGGCTTGCGGGGCCGACGTGAGCCAGCGCCTGGCAACGGCGCTCGTCTACGGGATCAAGAGCGACACCTTGATGCTCAACCGCGAGACCGGGCCGGCCGACCTGCGGGCGTTCATGGCGCTGTACCCGTTGACCAACTACAACACGCTGCGGCGCATCGAGCGCCCCGAGTTGCCGCTCAGCTTTGCCGGGTTCCTGGTGCGCGTGTTGCCGCGGCTGCGCAAGCAAATGGGGCTGATCACTTTGCACGTGGGCAGCATCGAGCGCGACAACATCGTGCCGCAACTGGCTGATTTCTGCCTGCAATTCGAAGGCACGGAGTGGGTAGCCGTGTCCGCGAAGTGGCAAGACCGGGTGGTGATTTCGGTGCGCAACCCGGGCTACGTCCGCAGCGCCGGCGACGTCGTGCGCAAGCTGTTCGGCACCATCGGGCGGGCAGGTGGCCATCGCTCCATGGCGAAAGCGATCGTGCCGCTGCGCCACTGGCGCAAGGTCTGGGGCTCGACCCGGGACAACGCCATCGGGAAGACCATCGAGAGCCTTTTCGTGCAGGAACTCTACAGCGGCGCCGCCGACGAAGCGGCTGCGGATGCCTGAGGCAGAGCCGGGCCGCGGGAGAGCTGCATGCGCAGGCCACTGTCGCCTGGGAGAGTGTTCGGGCTGCGGTTCTTCGCCTGCCTGCTGCTGTTCAGCGCCGCCTTCTGGGCGTTCAGCGTGCATGAGCACCTCGGCCCGCTGCAGCGCGCCATCGCCGGTCTGAGCGCCGCGGCGGGCCGGCTGGCGGGCGGACACGCACGCGCCGCGGGTGACAATATCATCGTCAACACACTGGTCATGAACATCAATCATGAATGCACCGGTATCTTCGTGTGCGTCTTGTTCGCCAGCTTCATCCTGGCCTACCCGGCTGCGTGGTCGGCGCGCGCCATCGGCCTGGCGATCGGGGTCCCCTTGCTGCTCGTCGTCAACATCCTGCGACTGGCGATACTGGCACGCATCGTGGAGGTCTATCCCGCAGCATTTTTCTACCTGCACGAGTACGTCTGGCAGGGCATCTTCACCGTGTTCGTGCTGGTCGGGGCGATCGCGTGGGCGGAGCGGTTCGGATGAAGAAGCTGCGGTTCCTGGTGACGTTCCTCGGTCTCTTCGCGGTGCTGCTCGGCATGTGGAAGCTCTCCGCCGCCACGCGGTGGTTCACCGCAGCCCTGCTGCTGTTGGCGGGCGCGATCGGTCCGGTGCTGCACGGTTGGGTGCTCACGAACCCCGCGGGCAGCGCCGCGCCGGTGTGGGTGCGCGGTGGCGCCCAAGTGCACGCCGCATTGCAATACGATGCCTTGTCGGTGGGGCTGGTCCCCGTGTTGGCGCTGTTAGGTGCCACGCCTGGCTTGCGCCTGCGGCGGCGCGCCACACTGATGCTCATCGGTGCGGGACTGTGTCTGCTGATCGACACGGTGATCCTGGCGCTCTTTCCGCTGCTGGTGTTTTACAAGAACCCGTTCACGGACGTCGCCGGCACGTTTCTCGGGTTGATCGCCTTTGTCGGCGCACCGGTGATCATCTGGTTCACGCTCACCTTCCGCGAGCTGCAGCCGCTGTTGCCCTCCTTGCGGCCGCGCCCGCTGCCGCCGCCGCGGGGTGCCCGGCGGTGAGCGGCGCGCCGCGGGGCTGTTCGTGCCGATGACTATGGCGGTGCGCTCGGTCTTCACAAACTGTTACAGCGACGCCGCAGGCAGCGGACCCGGCGCACGGACGCCGGGCGCAGCCCTGGCTGTTCTGGCTGCACACTGGTAATGGTCCCGTAGCTTTGGAGGAGAGTCATGGCTGATGATGATCTGCAAGCTGAACTGGAACGCTTACGCGCCGAGAACGAACGCCTGAAATCCCGCCGCTCAATCGGCGCCATTACGCTGCGCGTGTCGGAAAAGGGCGCCGTATCGGTTTACGGGCTGGGGCGCTTTCCGGTCACCTTGTACCAGGAACAGTGGCAAAAGCTGCTGGCGCACGCCGAGGAAATCCAACAGTTCATCGAGACGAATCGGGACCGGTTGAAAAGGAAGGAGTGACGCAGCGAGGCATGGCCTCGCTACAACCCCCTGGAGTGGCGAGGCCACGCCTCGCCAATTTCGTCGGGCTACGCAACGATTCACGGATGTCGTAACCTAGCCCAACTTCACGCCGCCTTCTGGGGTCACAACTGCCGGGCACCCGCAGGGCGCTGCCCCATGCCTCGCCCGTACGCGGCTTCCAAGCCCTCATTCAGCAACGCAATGATCGCGGCCGTTTTGGTCACCCCGAGCTTGCGGGCAAGCTGATGCACCCGGGCGAGGATATCCGCCGGTACCTTCAAGTTCACGAGCCGGCGATCCGCCGCGGTGGCTGGCTCCTGAACCAGGTGGGTTAGGCGTAGCTGGGTCAGCGGGATATCCGGTGCTTTTCGCGCCCGTTTCATAGGTGGTTTCTCCTCCTCTTGCAGGCTCTCCGGTTTTCGACGGACAGCCAGTTGTCCTGCGCAAGTTCCCTGCTCCAGGTCCCACTCTACGCTGCGCTCCCCCACCTCGACTAGAGTGAGAAAGAGCTTCTTTGGTGACGATGCTCGACTACACTCAATCAGGGCGTATAGCAATACGTAAAATACACGCCCAAGGTGCGTAGACTGTCCAGGCCATGAGAGTTGTTGGACCGGTGTCGTCACGACCGTGCCGCCGGTGACATTGAACTGCGCCCACTGGACGCCGGTGTTGGACGCGGAGGAGGTTTGCACAGTGTGTGAACGGGCGCGCCGAAAAACCGGGCGATCCTTCCGCGCGCCCAACGACCTCGCAACGCAGTTGCCCTGTCTGAAGTCCTGGTCACCTGAATCACGTCTTTATTTATATTGACGAAACGGGGAAATGTGCGGTAAAATTCTTCCCCCGTCAATCCAAAGATCGGCGCGGGGCGGGCTGAAACGAAGCGGACGGGAATGAAACCGGAGTCGACGGGGAAAGTTCATTACGGTGAGAAAGCAACATCTGCGGGAAGGGGAACACATGCGACACACCGCCAAACGAGTCTTACATAGGGGCAACCTGACGGGGGCTGCGGTATGCCTTGGGATCGTGCTGCTCTGGGCACCGGCACTGGCGTCGGCCCAGTTGGCCACACTCACCGACGATACGTACGCGAAAATAGGAGCGAACGCGATCAACGGAAAAAGATCCACCGTCGTCGTGGGCGCGAGCTCGCCCGTGCAGGAAGGGTTTGTGCAGTTCGACCTGTCGACCCTTCCAGGCTGCCCGTCGAGTTGCCCTGGATCATCTGCGGTGACGAAAGCGACGTTGACCCTCTTCGTGAAGTCGGTCAAAGGCACCGATCCCGCGCCGTTTCATGTACGTGAGGTGACCAGTGGGTGGAGCGAGGCAACCCTGAGCGGCAACAATCTTCCCACCATCGACACGACCGACGTGGCAACGGTCTCCGTGGCCTGGACGCAGAGGAACAAGTTCATCACGATCGAAGTCACCCACGCAGTCATGGATTGGCTCGATACCCCGAGTAGCAACCACGGCCTGGCGTTCGTACCGGGCACCGGGATCGTGGCCTTTGACAGCAAGGAGAGCGCAAATACGGCGCACCAGGCGACCTTGGAGATCGACTTGGTCGGAGCCGGGGCGCAAGGAAACACCGGCGCGAGCGGCCCACAAGGCGCGACCGGGCCGCAAGGCACGACGGGGCCGCAAGGGAACACGGGACTTACGGGCCTCAGCGGGGCCACCGGGGCCCAGGGTGCCACCGGCCCTGCCGGGGCTACAGGACTCCAAGGGCCACAAGGTATTACAGGCGTGGCGGGTGCCACGGGGCTCCAAGGGCAGCAGGGCGATGTGGGGCCGACGGGGCCACAGGGTGACGCCGGCCTGACCGGGGCCACGGGGGCAGAAGGGCCGACGGGGCCGCAAGGTGCTACCGGCCTCACGGGCGCCACGGGGCCGCAAGGGCTGACGTGGCAGGGCGCGTTCGATAGCGAGAAGACAGACTACGTCAAGGGCGACGCGGTCGACCTCACGGATGGGTCGAGCTACGTGTGCAACGCGGACACGTGTGACGGTGCCACGCAGCCACCGCCGGCATCGCCGTGGAGTCTGCTGGCGTTGGCTGGCGGCACGGGTCCCCAGGGCGCTACCGGCGTGACCGGGGCGACCGGGACACAAGGGTTACAAGGCAATACTGGCGTGACGGGCGCAAAGGGCGACACCGGTGTGACCGGCGCCACGGGCCTCACGGGCGGCACCGGGCCGCAAGGACCCACGGGGCCGCAAGGCGAGAGCGGGTTGCAAGGGGTCCAGGGCATCACCGGACCGCAAGGCGAGACCGGGCCGCAAGGGCTGACGGGGCCACAGGGGGAGACCGGGCCGCAAGGGTTGACGGGGCCACAAGGGCCGACCGGGCCGCAAGGCGACACGGGCGTGACCGGCGCCACCGGCCTGAACTGGAAGGGTACCTTTGACACCGGCCTCTACGGGCCGAACGATGCGGTGCACTACAGCGACGGCTCGGCGTACATCTGCACCGGCGCCACGGGATGCGACGGCAGCGTCGACCTCCCTGGGGTGAGCGGCATTTGGGGTTTGGTCGTCACGGCCGGTGACACCGGGCCGCAAGGGCTGACGGGGCCGCAAGGACCGACGGGACCGCAAGGGTTGACGGGGCCACAGGGGCCGACGGGGCCGCAAGGCGAGAGCGGGCTGCAAGGGGTCCAGGGCATCACCGGGCCGCAAGGCGAGACCGGACCGCAAGGGTTGACGGGGCCACAAGGGCCGACCGGGCCACAAGGCGACACGGGCGTGACCGGCGCCACCGGCCTGAACTGGAAGGGCACCTTTGACACTGGCCTCTATGGGCCGAACGATGCGGTGCACTACAGCGACGGCTCGGCATACATCTGCACCGGTGCCACGGGATGCGACGGCAGCGTCGACGTCCCCGGGGTGAGCGGCATTTGGGGTTTGGTCGTCACGGCCGGTGACACCGGGCCGCAAGGGCTGACGGGGCCGCAAGGACCGACGGGACCGCAAGGGTTGACGGGGCCACAGGGGCCGACGGGGCCGCAAGGCGAGAGCGGGATCCAAGGGGTCCAGGGCATCACCGGGCCGCAAGGCGAGACCGGGCCGCAAGGGCCGACGGGGCCACAGGGGGAGACCGGACCGCAAGGGTTGACGGGGCCACAAGGGCCGACCGGGCCGCAAGGCGACACGGGCGTGACCGGCGCCACCGGCCTGAACTGGAAGGGTACCTTTGACACCGGCCTCTACGGGCCGAACGATGCGGTGCACTACAGCGACGGCTCGGCGTACATCTGCACCGGCGCCACGGGATGCGACGGCAGCGTCGACGTCCCCGGGGTGAGCGGCATTTGGGGTTTGGTGGTGACGGCCGGTGACACCGGGCCGCAAGGGCTGACGGGGCCGCAAGGACCGACGGGGCCGCAAGGGTTGACCGGGCCACAGGGGCCGACGGGGCCGCAAGGCGAGAGTGGGATCCAAGGGGTCCAGGGCATCACCGGACCGCAAGGCGAGACCGGGCCGCAAGGGCTGACGGGGCCACAGGGGGAGACCGGGCCGCAAGGGTTGACGGGGCCACAAGGGCCGACCGGGCCGCAAGGCGACACGGGCGTGACCGGCGCCACCGGCCTGAACTGGAAGGGTACCTTTGACACCGGCCTCTACGGGCCGAACGATGCGGTGCACTACAGCGACGGCTCGGCGTACATCTGCACCGGCGCCACGGGATGCGACGGCAGCGTCGACGTCCCCGGGGTGAGCGGCATTTGGGGTTTGGTGGTGACGGCCGGTGACACCGGGCCGCAAGGGCTGACGGGGCCGCAAGGACCGACGGGGCCGCAAGGGTTGACCGGGCCACAGGGGCCGACGGGGCCGCAAGGCGAGAGTGGGATCCAAGGGGTCCAGGGCATCACCGGACCGCAAGGCGAGACCGGGCCGCAAGGGCTGACGGGGCCACAGGGGGAGACCGGGCCGCAAGGGTTGACGGGGCCACAAGGGCCGACCGGGCCGCAAGGCGACACGGGCGTGACCGGCGCCACCGGCCTGAACTGGAAGGGTACCTTTGACACCGGCCTCTACGGGCCGAACGATGCGGTGCACTACAGCGACGGCTCGGCGTACATCTGCACCGGCGCCACGGGATGCGACGGCAGCGTCGACCTCCCTGGGGTGAGCGGCATTTGGGGTTTGGTCGTCACGGCCGGTGACACCGGGCCGCAAGGGCTGACGGGGCCGCAAGGACCGACGGGACCGCAAGGGTTGACGGGGCCACAGGGGCCGACGGGGCCGCAAGGCGAGAGCGGGCTGCAAGGGGTCCAGGGCATCACCGGGCCGCAAGGCGAGACCGGACCGCAAGGGTTGACGGGGCCACAAGGGCCGACCGGGCCACAAGGCGACACGGGCGTGACCGGCGCCACCGGCCTGAACTGGAAGGGCACCTTTGACACTGGCCTCTATGGGCCGAACGATGCGGTGCACTACAGCGACGGCTCGGCATACATCTGCACCGGTGCCACGGGATGCGACGGCAGCGTCGACGTCCCCGGGGTGAGCGGCATTTGGGGTTTGGTCGTCACGGCCGGTGACACCGGGCCGCAAGGGCTGACGGGGCCGCAAGGACCGACGGGACCGCAAGGGTTGACGGGGCCACAGGGGCCGACGGGGCCGCAAGGCGAGAGCGGGATCCAAGGGGTCCAGGGCATCACCGGGCCGCAAGGCGAGACCGGGCCGCAAGGGCCGACGGGGCCACAGGGGGAGACCGGACCGCAAGGGTTGACGGGGCCACAAGGGCCGACCGGGCCGCAAGGCGACACGGGCGTGACCGGCGCCACCGGCCTGAACTGGAAGGGTACCTTTGACACCGGCCTCTACGGGCCGAACGATGCGGTGCACTACAGCGACGGCTCGGCGTACATCTGCACCGGCGCCACGGGATGCGACGGCAGCGTCGACGTCCCCGGGGTGAGCGGCATTTGGGGTTTGGTGGTGACGGCCGGTGACACCGGGCCGCAAGGGCTGACGGGGCCGCAAGGACCGACGGGGCCGCAAGGGTTGACCGGGCCACAGGGGCCGACGGGGCCGCAAGGCGAGAGTGGGATCCAAGGGGTCCAGGGCATCACCGGACCGCAAGGCGAGACCGGGCCGCAAGGGCTGACGGGGCCACAGGGGGAGACCGGGCCGCAAGGGTTGACGGGGCCACAAGGGCCGACCGGGCCGCAAGGCGACACGGGCGTGACCGGCGCCACCGGCCTGAACTGGAAGGGTACCTTTGACACCGGCCTCTACGGGCCGAACGATGCGGTGCACTACAGCGACGGCTCGGCGTACATCTGCACCGGCGCCACGGGATGCGACGGCAGCGTCGACCTCCCTGGGGTGAGCGGCATTTGGGGTTTGGTCGTCACGGCCGGTGACACCGGGCCGCAAGGGCTGACGGGGCCGCAAGGACCGACGGGACCGCAAGGGTTGACGGGGCCACAGGGGCCGACGGGGCCGCAAGGCGAGAGCGGGCTGCAAGGGGTCCAGGGCATCACCGGACCGCAAGGCGAGACCGGGCCGCAGGGGCTGACGGGGCCACAGGGGGAGACCGGGCCGCAAGGGTTGACGGGGCCACAAGGGCCGACCGGTGACATCGGGCCGCAAGGACCGCAAGGACTGAACTGGCAGGGCAACTTCAGCGACACCGGCCTCTACGGGCCGAACGATGCGGTGCACTACAGCGACGGCTCGGCGTACATCTGCACCGGCGCCACGGGATGCGACGGCAGCGTCGACCTTCCTGGGGTGAGCGCCATTTGGGGGTTGGTCGTCACGGCTGGTGACACTGGGCCGCAAGGGCTGACGGGGCCGCAAGGACCGACGGGGCCGCAAGGGTTGACCGGGCCGCAAGGACCGACGGGACCGCAAGGACCGACGGGACCGCAAGGGTTGACGGGGCCACAGGGCAACACCGGATCGACTGGACCGGTTGGCAACACCGGCGCCACGGGCCTCACCGGACCGCAAGGCAATACGGGTGCGACTGGTTTGACCGGGCCGCAAGGCAACACCGGCGCGACGGGGCCGACTGGGGCGACGGGCACTTTCGGTGCCGGGGTGGATGCTGAGACCGTGAACTACACCGCCGTCGCTGGCGACAACGGCAAGCTGATCACCCTCAACAGCCCAGCCACTACGCTTACGCTGCCGGCAGCGGCACCTAGCTCGACGTGGTACGCCGGCGTCGAGGACCTCAATACAAGCGCGATCACCATCTCGCCTGCCAGTCCGCGGAAGATCAACGGCAGCACGAGTTCCTTGACGCTCCAACCGTATCAGGTCGTTCAAGTCTGGACGGACGGCACGGAATACTTCACCGGCACGCCATTGGTGGCCGGCACGCACATCACCTTGACACCCGCGTCGAACGGGCTGACGATTGACACAACCGGCTTAGGTTCGGGCACGGTGACGAGCGTTGCCACAGGTTCGGGCCTGACCGGCGGACCGATCACCACGTCGGGAACGATCTCGATTGCGAGTAGCGGCGTGACGAACGCCATGCTGGCGAACAGCAGCACGACGGTCAATAGCGTGACTTGTACGCTCGGATCAAGCTGCACGGTGACGGCCGCTCCGAGCGGGTCCGCTGGAGGCGACCTGACCGGCACATATCCGAATCCGACTCTGACAACATCTGGCGTGACCGCCGGGACGTATACCAAGGTCACGGTAAACGCCAAGGGGCTCACGACGACTGGCGCGACAGCGGCAGCGAGCGATCTCTCAAACGGTACTACCGGCAGCGGCAGCGTCGTGCTCGGCACAAGTCCGACCATCAGTGGGCCAACGCTTTCGGGGACCGTCGCGGGTAGTCCCACGTTCTCGGGCACTGCAACATTCAACAGTACCATCGTCGGGAGTGTGAACGGCAACGCGGTAACCGCGACGGCGCTGGCTGCCAACGGCACGAACTGCTCCGCTGGCAGCTATCCGCTCGGCGTCGACGCGAGTGGGAACGCCGAGAGTTGCACGGTTGCGAACACCGGTACGGTGACCAGCGTCGCGACCGGAACCGGTCTGACTGGCGGGCCCGTCACCACCACCGGGACGATTTCGATGTCGACGGCGCAGACCACGCGGACGATCTGCTACGTCGCGGGCTCGGACAATGGTGGGACGCTGGATACCAGCTATAGCCAGAAGGGCTTCTTCCTAGACATGATTGGGACTCTGACGATCACCGGGGTTAAGTGCCAGATTGACGCAGGAACGTCGGCCACCCTGGTGGTTAACAAGGATGTCAGTGGCACACTCACCGCCGTAACCACCAGCGCTGCTTGCAGCAGTACATCGGGCTGGCAGACGCTGAGCCTAAGTGGCACCCCGACTCTGGCAAGCGGTACCGATCAGCTGGATCTGCTCATCTCGTTGGTTTCCGGCACGCCGCACCGGCTCACGGTGTGCGTCTCGGCAACGGTGAGCTAATGGGCGTCGAGCAACTGGAATTGACCTTCGCCAATGCGTCTCTTACTGGATCGGGGCCGTCCACAGCCGCGTGGCGGCCACGACCAGCATGGCGGCACGGCGCAGGAATGAGACGAGCCGTTATGGGTGGCGCGGGCGATGTCACTGCGAGGGTGTACTCATGAGACGAGCCCTTCTCACAACGACACTCTTACTTCTGTCAGGCCCTCTTGTGTTACCCGGTATCGCAAAGGGGGCGGTCGTGTGGCAGTCCACGGCTACGGCGGCCAATTTCACGACAAGCACGGGTACCCTTAGTGGGCTGAGCGTGTCGGGCCGTGACACGATGTTGCTCGTAGGCGTTTCCAGCGAGGGGACCACAGTCAGCGGCATAAAGTGGGGAGGATCGAGCGGGACCGCCCTGGCGGTCGTCCCCAGCTGTACTGCGTCGCACACCGCTAGTAACACGGCCCGCATAGAGATATGGTTCCTCGCAAACCCAAACCCCGGTGCCAGCCCGGCAACCGTGGTCATTACAATGAGCGGGACTGGCAACGTGTACGCTGCAGCTGCGGTGTTTGTCGGTGTGGATTCACTCGGAACATGCCTGACGGGCAACGGTGGCACGGGTAGCACTAGCACGAGCCTTAGTCCGACTGTGGTAACTGGTGGCGCCGCGTTCGACACCATTGCGGTCAATACCATAAGCTCAGCCACGATAACCATCGGAAGCGGTCAGACAGCTGTGGGCAATCTCCATTCAAGCGGGTCCGCTGGGGCGGCGAGCTACAGGCTGGCGCCGGTGTCGTCGATGACCGAGTCGTGGAACACCAGTACTAGTGTTTGGGCTTATGGCGCGGTCCCGCTCAAGCCTGCTGGCGGAGGTCAGGTCATTATTGGAAGTGCAAGATGAAGCGATCAGCCATTTTGCCCGTACTCGAACTCGTATGAGACCCGGTATTGACGTCAAGAGCAACCTGGGCATGCGCGCTTCCAGGCTGGAAAACCGCGACAAAAGCCAGGACACCCGGGAGGCGGGCAATACACCCTCCGACTTTGCGCCGGTTCGCCGTGTGGAGCGGCCAAAGGCGGTCGGCCCAGCCGGTGCACTCGCGATGCGTTAGTGTTGGTGACAGCGGGACTCATGCGACCGGCGCTTCTCGGAGCGACCCTGCTACTGCTGTGGGTGGCCCTCTATTGCCAAGGGATAGGGGGACGTTGCTCCAAGCGTTCCAAGCTACCGAGAGCAAGTAACGGAGCGGCGGGTCGAAAGGCCCGTCACTTTTTTGGGGAGGCAAGAAGTAGGTTGTTACGTTGCTATGTTGTTAGGTTTCTAGGTGGACTGGATGCTGACTTAACAACTAACAACCTCACAACGAACAACCTTCTCCAGCCGCCGCCCCATCCTCCTGCGCTCATGGCAGTGCCTTGAGCGTCTTCTCGGCCGTTTGCTGGACGTGGAATGCGACGGTGTCCATCGGGACGTCATGCGCGGCACCCAGATCATTTCAGCTTCAGAAGCGGAAGGAAGGGCGATTCTGGACGAGGGACCAATTTCTGTTGCGTGCAGTCGACTAGCAGATCCATGGTCTCCAAAACCACCTGGCCTAGCAGCGGCTCGCTCCCGGGGGGACCGACCACGCAGTTCAGACTCGTGGTCCGATCGCCGACGCGCACGGTGACAATGCCGGCGACGGGCCGCTCCTCCTTGCGCTCGTCAGCGTATGTGACGATGGCCTTCCCTACCTCTTCGAGCCCGAGGGCTTCCACGAGGTCCTGGGGCAGCACCATCGTCACCGCTCCGCTGTCCGCCAGCACGTGGACTGTGGCGGACCGCACCTCCGCCTCACCGATATCTCCGAGACGAGCGCGAGCGCGGTCGACGGCGTTCTCGAGATTGACTTCGACCTTCACCTCGCCCATGGGTTTGTGAACCACGCTGTCTGAGGTCTTACCGCTTTTGTGAAGCGGATGAAAGGGCCACGCCGGTGGGGTCGGGCGGGGCCATGAGCAGGAAGGTAAAGCCCACCACGCCGGCGGCTCCCAGGCTGTGTCCGGACGCACGGGTGCCGTCGGCTGGACTCGTGAGCGGGCGAAGCGCCGCCCTGGGTTGATTCGGGACGCCGATCTGACTAAGGAAACCCGCCGTGTGTCCCACTCGTCTGCGCCACGCGCTCGCCGCCAGCGCCTTGCTGCTGGCGCTGCGGCCGGCACTCGCCGGCGAGGGCACGGTGGGGATCGTCGTCCTGAAAGAGCACGGTGTCGGCAGTCAGGCGCTGGCGCAGCCGTACCTCGACCGCATGGTGGCATTGGCCGCCAAGCAGAATGGCTGGCCAGGCGTGAACGGAAAGTACTTCACCAGCCGCAGCTCGGCCGACGCGTTCATCAAATCGGAGCAGCCGCACTACGGCATTCTCTCGTTGCCCGCCTTCCTGGCCATGCGCGCGCCGTACCGGCTCGAGGTGATCGGCAAAGTCACGGTATCCCTGGCTGGCGGGCGGCGCTATTATCTCATCAGCACGACGGCGAATAGCCTCAACGACTGCAAGGGGCAGACGCTGGCGAGCGACCATATCGACGATCCGCGCTTCATCGAGAGGGTCGTGTTTGCCGGCCATGCGACTCTCGCCGACTTCACACTGGTGCCCGCGCAACGACCGCTGCAGACCATCAAGGCGGTGCTGACCGACCAAGCGGTGTGCGCGCTCATCGACGACGCGCAAAAGGGTCAACTCGACCACCTTTCCGACAAGGATGGTGCACACACGGCATGGGAAAGCGCCGAGCTGCTGCCCATGCCGGTGGTCGCCTTCGCCAGCGCGCCGCCGGCGGAGCGCCAGAAGTTCAAGAAGAACCTCGACGCCGTGTGCGACAACGAGGGCAAGAGCGCCTGCGCGGAAGTCGGGATTGACGACCTCACCGGCGCCGACGACGCGGACTACGCAGCCATCGTAGACGCCTATGGCAAGTAGGTGTGCCCGCGCGCGCCTCGCCGCCGTGCGGTTCGCCGCCGCGCGCCTGCCCCCGGCCGCCCGCGCTGCGCTGCTCGCGCTCAGCGCGCTCGCCGCCTGTACGGCTGTGCGCGCGCCGACGCATCCGGATCTCACCGTCACGGCGCAGCGCGGCGATCCGCTCGCGCTCTCCGATGCGCTCGAAAACCTGGTTGACGCCGGGCGCGATACGCCGGCTGACCGCGAATACGCATTCGAGGTGGTGCGCAGGCAGGATGCCGACACCGCAGCGGCTGCCTTCGCTCGCGCGGCGATCACCGGCCGCCTCGTGCAGGTCAAGGGGCTGCGTGCGGCCTATCTGGTCGCCGACATCGAGCGCGACGCGCGGCGCAGCCGCGAGCTCGACCCGGACTTCCGCGACGGCGCGGCGACACGTCTACTCGGCACGCTCTACGTCATGGCGCCGGCGACACTGCTCAAGTACGGCGACTCGGAGACCGGGCTCGAGCTGCTCGATGGCCTCACCGCTGCGCGTCCCGACGTCGTGCAGAACCACCTCCGCCTCGCCGAAGCATACGTGACGCTGCACGACCTCGAACCCGCCGGTCCACATCTGTGCTTCTGCCTTGCCCACCAGGCCGAGTTGCGGGTGGATGAGCAACGGCTCCTCACGTCGCTGCTCGCCGAGGCCGGTCCGCTGCCGTGCGCCGCGCCGGCCGGGGCGAAATAGCCACGGCCTCCGTGCCGGCGCCGGGCCGCTCGCGGAACAGGATCCACAGCGCCGCCGGCAAGGCGGTGAAGTCGGCCAGCATCGACAGCGCAAACGCCAGCGCAGCGAGAAAACCGAACTGCCGCATCGGCGGCAGCTCGCCGAGCGTGAAGGCGAGGAAGCCGCCGGCGTTGATCAGCGTGGCGAAGACGATGGCGCGTCCGGCGACGCGCAGCGTGTGGCGCAGCGCCGCCTCGACCGCACCGTCCCGCCGCCCCTCCAGAAAGTGGTAGAAGAAGTGGATCTGGTCGTTTTCGGACGTGCCCAGCACCGTCGAGGCGATGAGGATTGTGGCGATGTTCAGCATCATGCCGGTGAGCCGCATGACGAGGAACATCACCAGGATGGCGAACAGTGACGGAATGATCGCCATCAAGCGGGCCGTACCGTTGCGGAAGACGACCAGGAAGGCCGCGAAGATCACCGCCACCGTGAGCGCGAAGCTGTGCACCAGTGTCGGCACCAGATTCTGCGCCATCTTGGCGTTGAGCGGCGCGAGGCCGACGGTCTGCAAGGTGAACGCCTTCAGGGCCGGATTCTGCGCCGCCGTCTCGTCCCAGATGCGGCGCACCGAGGCGTTGAGGCGCTGGAAACCGGCATCGTCGACGACGCGCGAGATCACCGTCACCTGCGTCTGCGCCAGCTCCTCCGGCTGTATGAAGCGCCGCAGCATCGGTTCTTGCGGCAGCAGTCTCTCGAGTTCGATGGCGAGCTGATCGACGGCCGCCGGATCCTCTGGCCAGCCGCTGCCCTCGCCGCTCAGGTAGCGGATGATGCGCAGGATGCTGGTCGGGTCGATGGCGGCGCCGACGTCGGGGTCGGCCTCGAGCGCCTGCTGGAAGCGGTACAGGCCGGTGAGGACATCGGGCTCCGAGACGCTGCCGAGGCCGCCCTTCAGCCACACATGTGTCACCGAGAGGCCCGGCGTGATCGGGCCGAGGCGCTTGATGTCGAGATAGAGTGGCGCCGAATGGTTCATGTACTCGACCGGATCGGTGAGCAGCGGCATCGGCGCGATCAGCCCGGGCAGACCGAAGAGACCGGCGGCACCGCCGGCGGAGAGCGCCAGCGCCGTCCCGACCAGCGGCCAGCGCCAGCGGTAGCTGAAGCCGGGCAGCCACTGCGCCAGGCGCTCGAAGCCAATGCCCGCGGCGCGGCGCTCGTGCTGCGTCGGCGTGCGCAGGATCTTCTGCAGAGCGGGGAACAGCGTGAACACTATCACCCAGGCGGCGCTGAGGCCGACGGCGACCCAGATGCCCATCTCGCGGATCGGGCGGATGTCGGACACCGCCAGCGCGGAGAAGCCGACGGCGGTGGCAAAGATCGATGCCGTGCAGGCAACAAACTTGTTATCGAGCGCGAACACCTGGTGCGCGTCGATGGACCGCGCGCGCGGCCGCTCGACGAAGCGCGAGTGGATGTACACCAGGGTGGCGGTCGCGGTGACCAGGATGGTCATCGGCACCATGGGCGACACGATGGTGAAGGTGCCGCCGGTGAGGCCGATGTAGCCGACCGACACCGCCAGGCAGACCCCGAGCGTGATCAGAAAGGCGAGCAGCGTGCGTGCCGAACGGTAGAGCGCCACGTTCAAGACGATCACGAAGGCCGTGAAGATGAGGAAGTACAACGGCGCCGAGCGCTGCGTCTCGTCGAGGTAGACGTTGACGTAGGGCTGGCCGAGCCGGTGCAGCCCGCTGATTGGCCCGAGCCGCGCCTCGACGCCGGCGATGGCCTTCTCGACGTCGGCCAGCAGCACGAGGCGGTCGGCGCTGTCACGCACCTCGAAGACCAGGGCCACGGCGATGTAGTGCTCGCCGATCAGCCCCTGGCGGCGGAACAAATCGGTGCCGGTGGCGAATTGGCGGAACGCGGCCAGCGTTTCGGGGGTTGGCTCGAAGCCCGCCTTGGCGCGCCGGTACACCGAGAGCATCGAGTTGGTGGTCACGCGCGGGTTGGCCTGGATGGCGCGCTCCAGCGCGTCGATTTTGCCGATGACGTCGGGCGCGAGTGGATCGGCGGCCTCGATTAGCAGCAGGGCGTATTCGCCGCCGCCGAAGACCTTCTCGAACGCACGCGTGGCGACGTAATCGGGATCAGTGGCGACGATCAGCCGGTCGATCGAGTTGTCCTGCCCGACCTTTGCTGCATAGTACGCGCTCGGCGGCAGCAGCAAAGCGTAAAACGCGATCACCCACCACCGCCGCGCGATCAGGGCGAAGAAGAAGCGGGAGAGTCGTCCGGCGTTCATGTCCATGCAGGTGTGAGCGCGGGCGGGAAAGCACCCTGCCCACGCTGCGCCTCACACTACAGTTCCGGCCGGCACCGTCAATACCGCAGCGCCGACGACGCGGCGGATTAGGAGCCGGCGTGTGCGCTCGTCACATCTTCCAGTTCCGACACGACGCGGTCCAACTCCTCGGCAAGCGGTGCGCCCGCCGTCCGGAAGGCATCCGCCAGTGCGCGGTAGTACCACAGCGTGCCGTCGCGTCCACCGTTGAACCGCTCCCACAAGGCCTCGCCCACGTCTCGGTAGTCGCGCAGGATGGCAGATGCATTGTGGAGCTTATCCGCTGCCGACACCAGCTGAACGGACGGCGACGCCGTGGCGATGTGAGCGATATAGGCTTCCTTGCGTTCGCGCCACGGCGGCTTGGGTATGACGTCGGTGTCCGAGCAACCGGCAACGATGCCGGCGACTGCATTACCGAAGCGTGCACGAATCTCTTGGAGCGTTGCCTTCTGGTCTTCGACCGCATCGTGCAGCAGCGCGGCGATCGCTTCGTCCTCGTTCGCCCCATGCTCCAGCGCGATGCTCGTCACGCCGAGGAGATGAGCGATGTACGGGATCTTCGTACCCTTCCGGAGCTGATCGCTGTGCCGAACCGCCGCAAACTCCAAGGCATCATCGAAGCGTGACGTCAGTTGCATCTCCGCTCTCTCCACTCTGGTGAGGCCCAACACGCGCACGATTACTCGGCTGCTGCAAGGTGTTGCTCCCGCCATCGTGGTTGTGGATGGCGGCGCGGATCTGTTTGATCGTGGCGCGATCCGTCATGGTGTACATTGATAGCAAGGCCATCTCCCGGATGACGATCGTGGCGAGGCCGCGTCGCACACGGTTTCGTCGGGCTCTCCCGACGGGGGGAACGGGCATTGGCCGCTTCACGCGGAGAACGCGCCGGCATGTGCAGATGGGCGCCGCGGTCTGACCAGCGGCAACCCCTTGAAGGACGCGCCTGGGAAGATGCGGGCGATTGCCCCTCAGTACATGATCCGCGCGACTCCGCAATCCTCCTGCGTGACGGCGGCATGAGATGACCTGCGCCGCGTTTCGTGCTAAGCGACGCTTCCCGTTGAGCGGCGTGCCTTGGCGGGATGCGGAAGCGAAGGCGAGGTAGGCGATGTCTCTGTACCGGTTCACCGAGCAGCCTTCCGGGTTCGGTGTTGAACGCCTTTCTCATGCCCGGCTGACGGTGCAGCTCGAACCGTGGGCGTTGTCGCTCAGGCACGACGGCAACGCCGCGGAGCGCTGGAGTTTCTATGACGGCGACCGCCTGACGCTGCGCATCGCCATGAAGCTGCTGGGCGAGCACGACGCGGCGCCATCGCCGCGTGCCGTACGTGAGGCGCACACGATCAAGACCGACGTCGGTTTGCAGCGGCTGCGCTTGCTCGCGCAGGTAGATCCTGGCGTCCACGAGGTTCAACTGCTTACGATCAGGATTGCTGGGCGCGTCCCTGCGCTGGCACAAGAGGCAGCCTTGTACCGCGAGCCCTACATTCTGAAAGATGTTCTGGCGTATCGCGCTGCCGCCATCGCCTTCGCATACCTGCAGTCCGAGCAATGGCATCCAGTCCTTCCCACTGGAAACATCTCGGACCTTTCAGCGGCTGACTTGCTCAGCGCCATGTCGAACTGGCGCGGACTTTTCTCGCCGGACGGCAAACCGTACGGGAGTCTGAATCGCACGCTGATGAACCTGCCGCGCGACGTGCCGCCCGAGCTGGTTTGCCAGCTCAGTAAGATCAGGTTGGAGCGGCCGGTGGTGAATTGGTTGGAGCTGACCACCCTGATGCTTTACGTGAGCACCGCAGATGCGGCACCTCCGGAAGCCGCCCCGAACCGGTTCCGCATGTTTCACCACGCGACCGCCGCGGAGATCACTGATGCAATCAGGCGCATCGGCACCGACACCAACCGAGAACTGCATCCGCGGCAGCCGGAAGACCTTCGTTTTGCGATACGGTACCTCTGCGACTACCCGGAACCGTACCACGGCACTCTGGGCGGCCTGGTGGATCGGGTGATCCGCTGGCACCGGCAGGCGCATGAGCGCCAGCGCCTAGAACGGCAAGTCATGCAGCTGGGCGGATACCATCAGCCGACGGTCCCGCCGCTGATTCCGTTGCCGTCGCTACCGGGCGTGAG
Source organism: uncultured delta proteobacterium (assembly GCA_963729835.1). Classification (GTDB taxonomy): domain Bacteria; phylum Desulfobacterota; class Binatia; order HRBIN30; family HRBIN30; genus CAVSQF01. The sequence goes on from CAVSQF010000048.1 coordinate 45,927, forward strand.
GTTCTTGGGCACTGTGGGTGAGATTGCTGAGGAAGGGCAGAGGATGGGCCACTGCATTGCCACCCGTGCTGAGGATGCGCTTCACGGGCGGTGCTACTTGTTCCATATCGACCATCAAGGTGAGCGCGCCTCGGTGGAGGTATCCCCACAGGGCAAGATCGTGGATGCCGAAGGCCCGCACAATACGAATAACGCAGCCGTCTGGTGGGGTGCGACGCAGCTCCGTAGCTGGGCGGCCGGGCTCGTCGCGCAGGACGTCCAGGCCGCGCGCGATCGAGCTGCGAGGCGACGTCGTATGGCCGCCAATCCAAACCAGCTCAGGCTGCCGTTCTAGGCGCTGGGACCGTGGCATCCCGGTGGTGAGCGCGGAACAGTGATGACCTCGACTTTCGACTTGCCTCGATGCGCGCCCAACTTCTTCCGCCAGTTTATTATCTGGAGCGCACCTCCAACGAAGGGTGCGCATCGAACGCACGGAGCGCCATGAGCTTGACATTTGAATGGCCGACGAACGCCTGGGCCGGCACAACGGTTGCCTGCCTGCGGGCGCTCGGATTGCCCGTCCGCGGGCTGTACACGACCAAGGACAGCTACGTTTCGCTGGCGATGTCCCGCGGGGTGGATCCGGTTTGGCTGCAGGAGCAGGCGGGGTCGCCGGTTACTACGAAAAGTAGATGCGAGGAGGGGGACTTGAACCCCCACGGGTTTTACCCCACTAGCCCCTCAAACTAGCGCGTCTGCCAGTTCCGCCATCCTCGCATGATCGTGAGTCGTGTTCGTGCTTAGCCTGCCCTGAGCTTGTCGAAGGGTGATTCGTGCCCGTCAGTTGCTTGCCGGCGCTTGAGCGGGCGCTGGTGCTGCCGCGGGTTGCGGCGCGCTTTGCGGTTGCGCCGCTGCCGGCTGTGCCGCTTGCGGCGCCGCCGCCTGCGGCTCGGCCGCTTGCGGTTCCGCGCCCGGTGCTGCCGCCGGTGGCTGGCCTTCCGGATTCGCCGGGACCTCCAGCGGTGGCGGCTCGGGGAGCGGCGCGGTGTCGAATACCGTCGTTCCCATCCGCCGCGCCGACGCGTACGTCAAGGTCAGCGACGTGAGCATGAAGATCACCGCCATCGCCGTGGTCAGCCGCGTCAAAAAATTCCCCGCACCGCTGCTGCCGAAAATCGTCGAGCTACTGCCACCGAATACCGCGCCCATGTCCGCACCCTTGCCTTGCTGCAACAGCACGACGCCGATCAGGAACAAGCAGGCAATGATGTGAATGATAGTCACAATGGTGAACATCCGCTTACCTCATACAACGAACTTCGCGATACGTACGAACGACTCGACCTGCAAACTGGCGCCACCGACGAGCACTCCGTCGATGTCCGGCTGCGCCATCAGGCCATTGATGCTGTCCGCTTTCACGCTGCCACCGTACAAAATACGACACCCCTCGGCGGCCCCGGCGCCACCGAGATCGCCGAGCAGACGACGGATGAACGCGTGCACCTCCTGGGCTTGCTCGTTTGTGGCCACCTTGCCGGTACCGATGGCCCATACCGGCTCGTACGCAACGACAATCGTCCGTATAGCAGCCGCCTCGCAGTCCAGCAATCCGCCGCGCACTTGGCGCTCGACGACCGCCAGCGTCTGCCCCGCCTCGCGTTGTTCCAAGCCCTCGCCGACGCACATGATCGGCGTCAGGCCGTGCGCGCGGGCGGCGGCGACCTTCTTGGCCACCGACTCGTCGGTCTCGCCGAAATACTGCCGCCGCTCGGAGTGCCCGACGATCACGTGCGTGCACCCCACCTCGCGCAGCATCGGCGCCGATACCTCCCCGGTGAACGCGCCTTTGGCTTCCCAGTGCAGATCCTGGCCCGCCAAGAGAATCGCCGCACCACGCAGCACCCGGGCCACGGTTTCCAACGCCGTGAACGGCGGCGCGACCAATACATCGCGTTGCGATACATCGGCCACGCCGGCCTTGATGCCCTCGGCCAGCGCCACGGCCTCGGTGCGTGTGCCGTGCATCTTCCAATTGCCGGCGATCAACGGCGTCCTTGAAATCGTGACTGGTGACTGGTGATTGGTGACTGGTGAATTCATATGAGCCATCCTCAAGCAGAGATCACCAATTGATCATTCAACATTCAAGGTTCGCGTCATTCGCCTTCACTGCTCCAGTGCGGCAATGCCCGGCAGCGTGCGGCCTTCCACGAACTCGAGCGACGCCCCGCCGCCGGTGGAGATATGCGAGATGCGATCGGCCTTGCCCGACTGCATCACCGCCGCCACCAAATCGCCGCCACCGACAATGGTCACCGCTGAGCTCTGGGCCAGCGCGTCGACCATCGCCAGGGTTCCATGGCTAAACGGCGCGATCTCGAAAATGCCCATCGGGCCGTTCCAGAAAACCGTCTGTGCCTTGGCAACCTCGGCCGCGAACTGGCGCTCGGTTTCCGGCCCGATGTCGACGCCGCACCAGCCGTCCGGGATCGATTGGCCGACCGTTTGGACCGGCGCGTCGCCTTTGGTCGACACGGAAACGCGATGGTCTACAGGAAGCAGCAAACGCATCCCGCGCTGCCGTGCCTGGTCGAGCAGGTGCTTTGCCGCCGCGATCCGCTCGGTTTCGACGAGTGAGTTGCCGATCGCGACGCCCTGGGCCTTGAGGAAAGTGTACGCCATGGCGCCGCCGATCAACAGCGCGTCGACAATCGGGACGAGATTATCCATCACCGCAATCTTGTCGGACACCTTTGCGCCGCCGAGGATGGCGACCAGTGGCCGTTGCGGATTGCGCACGACTTTGCCGAGGTACTCGCATTCCTTCTGCAACAAAAAGCCGGCGCCGTGCTCGCGCACATAGCGCACCATGCCGACCGTCGAAGCGTGTGCCCGATGCGCCGTGCCGAAGGCGTCGTTGACGTACACGTCAGCCAACCGCGCCAACGCTTGCGAGAACTGCTCGTCGTTGGCTTCTTCTTGCGGGTGGAAGCGCAGGTTCTCGAGCAGCACGGCTTGCCCAGGGGCCAGCGCGTTCACCATGCGCTCGACCGCCTCGCCAACGCAATCGGGCGCCAGCTGCACCTCCTGGCCGAACAGGTCCGAGAACTTCTTCGCCACCGGCGCCAGACTGAGCTCCGGCTTGGGCTTGCCCTTGGGCCGGCCGAGGTGTGAGGCGAGCACGAGCCGTGCACCGTGCTCGCGTGCGTAGCGCAAGGTTGGCAGTGAGGCCTCGATGCGCGTTGCGTCGGTCACCCTGCCGTCCCTCAGCGGCACGTTGAAGTCGACACGGATGAAGACGCGTTTGTTCGCGAGCTCGATTTGATCGATGGTGCGCATAGGAGCAGTTTATAGTTGATAGTCGATAGTTGATAGTCGAGAGGCGGATGTTCGGATCTCACTGTTCCGGAATGCCATCAACTATCGACCATCGACTGTCGTTACAGCAAGCCGCCGATGAACTGGGTGACGTCGCCCATGCGTTTCGAGAACCCCCACTCGTTGTCGTACCAGGCGAGCACCTTCACGAAGTTTCCATCCATCACCTTGGTGAGCGAGGCATCCAAGATCGAGGAGAACGGGCTGCCGTTGAAGTCGATGGAGACCAGCGGCTCGTCGCAGTACGCGAGAATGCCCTGCAGCGGGCCATCGGCGGCCTCCCGCATCGCCTTGTTGATATCGGCTTCGGTCGCTGACTTTTCGAGCTCGGCAACCAAATCGACCACCGAAACATTCGGCGTCGGCACGCGGATCGCCATGCCGTCGAGGCGGCCCTTGAGCGCCGGCAGCACCTCGCCGACGGCGCGGGCGGCCCCGGTGGTGGTCGGAATCATCGACAACGCTGCGGCGCGCGCCCGGCGCAGGTCGTTGTGCGGCAGGTCGAGGATGCGTTGGTCATTGGTATACGAGTGGATGGTGGTCATGAGCCCGCGGCGGATGCCGAAGCGGTCATGCAACACTTTGGCGACCGGAGCCAGACAATTGGTCGTGCACGAGGCGTTGGAGATGACGTGGTGCGTGTCCTTCTGATAGGCGGTGTGATTGACCCCATAACAGAGGGTGATATCGGCACCCTTGCTTGGGGCGGAGATGATGACTTTCTTCACGCTGCCCCCGAGATGTACGGCAGCTTTCTCTTTGCTCGTGAACAAGCCGCTGCATTCGAGCACGATGTCGATGCCGAGATCGCGCCACGGCAGCTTGCTCGGGTCACGCTCGCTGAGCACCCGAATACGCCGGCCATCGACGCGCAGGGCGCCCTCGTCCACCTCGACGCGCTGGTGCAGGCGCCCATGCACGGAGTCGTACTTCAGCAGATGGGCGAGGGTCTGCGCGCTGGTGATATCGTTCACGGCGACGAACTCGATGCCGCGATTGTCCAGGCAAGCGCGATAGAGGTTGCGGCCGATACGTCCAAATCCGTTGATGCCAACTTTGATACTCATCTCGGTCTCCTCAGCGAAAGGGGCTCGTTAACCACGTTCCGTCCGCGCAGTCAAGGAAGCCGGCGGTGCGTTGACTCCCTACCCCTAGTATATTAGCGTCTGGCCGTTTGGCTGGCGAGAGGACTATGTATGGTTGTGGGGTTCGCGCCGGCTGCATTCGCCCAGGCCGAAGGCGTGATGCGGCAGGAAGGGTTGGTCAGCATGGTGACCGGCGCTGGGCCGGTGGTCCAGGCGGTCTTGTACGTGTTGATCTTCTTCTCCGTGTTCAGTTGGGGAATCATTTTCTACAAGTTGCGCCAAGTGCGCGTCGCGCGCCGGCAGTCACAACGTTTCACTGAGATTTTTTGGGACACCAAGAATCTCACCACGATTCACAGCTCCAGTCAGGAGCTGAAGCAAAGCCCCGTGGCGCAGGTGTTCCGTGCCGGATATCAGGAGCTGCTGCGGCTGACGCGCGCCAAGCGCCAGAGCAATCCGGGCGACGGCGATCTCGATACCGAGCTGGGCGGCATCGACAACATCGAACGGGCCATGAAGCGCGCCATGAACCAGGAGATCACGCGGCTGGAGCGCGCCCTCACCTTCTTGGCGACCACCGCCAGCGCGACGCCCTTTATCGGTTTATTCGGCACCGTCTGGGGCATCATGACGGCCTTCCGCGGCCTCAGCGTCACCCAGTCGTCGAGCATCCAGGCCGTGGCGCCGGGCATTGCCGAGGCGCTCATCGCCACCGCCACCGGCCTGGTCGCCGCCATTCCCGCGGTTGTGGCGTACAACCATTTCGCCCGGCAAATCCGCGTGCTGGCGGCCGAGATGGAAAACTTCTCCTCTGAATTTCTGAATATCGCCGAGCGTCATTTCCTCAAGTGAAAGCCCAGGCATGGCCTTTGAAGACCAAAGCGGCGGCGGAGCGATCTCCAACATCAACGTGACGCCACTGGTGGACGTCATGCTGGTCCTGTTGGTGATCTTCATGGTGACCGCGCCGATCCTGCAACAGGGCGTGAGCGTCAACCTTCCGAAAGTGAAGGCCGCCGCCCTCACGGGCGAGGAACAACAGCTCGTCGTCGCCCTCAACCAGAAAGGGCAGCTGTATCTGAACGACGCGCCGATCAGCCTGGCGGAGTTGGGCCCGAAGTTACAAGCAATTCTCCAGCTGCGGCCCGACCGGCAGGTGTACCTGCGCGCCGACCAGGGCGTGCGCTACGGCGAAGTGATGCGCGTCATCGCCGCCGTCAAAGGGGCCGGTGTGGAGCGGCTGGGAATGGTCACGGAGCCTCCGCCGGAACAACACAGTTGAATCCATGACCGACCAGTCTCCCTTCTCCGTCGGCGAGCCCGAATGGGAGCGGGGCCTGTGGTGGATGGTGATCGTCTCGGGCACGCTGCACGTGCTAGCGATCGCCGCCCTCGTGCTTATCCCCCATACCTTTTTGCACCGGCCGCCACGAATGACTTCGTATACCGTCGATCTGATCGCTCCGGACAAAATCGGTGGCACCAATATGGTCGCCGGCGGCAAGGGGCGCGTCGAGAAGGCGCCGATGGCTGCCGCGCCGAAAGTCGAGCCGCCACCGCCGCCACCACCCAAGCCCGAGCCACCGAAGGTGGAGCCGCCCAAAGCAGAAGTGGTGAAGCCGCCGGAGCCTCCGCAAGAGGTCGTGAAGGTCGAGCCCAAACCCGAAGCGCCGAAAGTGGAACCGAAACCAAAAGAAGACGAGGTCGCGCTCGCCGAAAAGGCAAAACCGGCGCCGCCGACCGTGGTGAAGGCAGCCCCGTCGCCGCAGGCCAAACCCAACCCTTCCCCGAAGGCCGTGGCCAAGGTTGAGCCGCAGAAACCGCAACCTGCACCGGCGCCGAAGGTGGACACGAAGGCAGCGAAAGAAGCCGCCGCGGCGAAGGTACGGGACGAAAAAATCGCGGCGGCGATCCGCAAAGTGGAGCAACAGGCAGGCACTCGTGGTGGCGGAACCGGCAAGCAAGCAGCCGCCGCAACCGGCGGCCCCATCTCTGTCGGCCCCGGCGAAGGTGCCGGCGGCGAGGTGCGCGGTGTCGAGTACCTTCTCTACTACAATCAGATGATGAACCGGATCAAACAGAGCTGGGCGTGGGCCGGCCCGAACCGCTCCCTAGAAGCCGTCGTGAGCTTCAATATTGCGGACACCGGCGCGGTCATCAACGTGCGCATCACTCATCCAAGTGGTGATCCCAGCTTTGATGCCTCGGTTGAGCGCGCGGTGAAGGCCGTGAACCCGTTGCTGCCGCCGCCGGACGCGTACCGCGCCGAATTCAACAAAGGCGTTGAGCTGACATTTACTCCGCAAACACTGCAGCAATAACGGGGAGGTGGGATGAATCGATTGTGGTTGGCCACAACTGTAGTGATGGGCGTGGCGCTCACGTGGCCGCGTGTCGGCGTGGCCCAGGTGCGCGGCACCATCTTCGGCCCCGGCGCGCGTAGCTATCCGATTGCCGTGGCGCCGCTGAAGAATCTCTCGGGGGCGCGCGGCAACGAGCTGTCGACACGATTTGCCGATATCGTGGCGCACGACTTGACGCTTTCAGGATATTTCAAGGTTATGGATCGGGCCGCCTACATCGAGAAGCCGGAGACATCGGGGTACATCGCCGAAACCATCAACTTCGACAGTTGGTCCGTGATCGGCGCGCTGGCATTGGTGAAAGGGGCCTTCACGCTGGAGGCGGACACCCTCACACTCGAAGTGCGCCTGTTCGACGTCTACCAGCGCAAGCAACTGGCGGGGACGCGGTATCACGGCTCGGTAGAGGAACTGCGGCGCATGGCGCACAAGTTCGCTGACGAGATCATGAAGCAGTTCACCGGCGAGCGCGGCCCGTTCGATTCACGCATCGCTTTCGTTTCGACACGCGACGGCCGGTTCAAAGAGATCTACAAGATGAGCCTGGATGAAGGCGACCTGCAGCAGGTCACGAGGAATCAGACCCTCAACGTTTCGCCGGCATGGACCGCGGACAACCGCGGCATCCTGTACACGTCGTACAAACGCGGCAATCCCGACCTCTACCTCTTGGATCTTGCCAGCCAACGCGAGACGTGCGTGTCGCGGCGTCCCGGGCTGAATCTGGGGGCCAAGCCCTCCCCCGATGGGTCGACGATCGCGGTGACCGTCGAAGACAGCGGAAATGCGGACATCGTTCTGTTGGATTCGAGTGGCCGCCTCGTCCGGCGCCTGACGGACAACTGGGCCATCGATGTATCGCCGAGTTGGTCACCGGACGGCCGGCAGATCGCCTTCTGCTCGAATCGCGGCGGCAGCCCGCAGATTTACGTCATGCCGGCAGACGGGGGCGACGCCCGGCGGGTCACCTTCAGCGGCAGCTACAACACCTCGCCGGCGTGGTCGCCGAAGGGCGATCGGATCGCGTACGTGAGCCGGCAAGACGGGCAGTTCAACCTGTTCACGGTGAATAATGACGGCAGCGATGCGCGTCAAATCACGCAAGCGGCGGGCAACAACGAGGATCCCAGCTGGGCGCCGGATGGACGCTACCTCGTCTTCAGCTCTTCACGCAGCGGCAGCAAGAAACTGTTCGTTACCGACCTGAGCGGTTCGAGCCAGGTTCAATTGACTCATGGGGGGGGAGATGATAGCAGTCCAAGTTGGTCGCGGTGGCTTGAGTAGGCAAACAGACGTGTGGAGGAGGAGAGCGATGCGCAAGCAGCTGCTTTCGGTAGCGGTCGTGGGACTGCTGATTGCTGTTGTCAGCCCTGGTTGTTCAACAAAGAAAAAACCGGCGGGGGGAGCGGCGGCCGGAGCAGGCAACCTCGGCGAAGAGGGTCTGGCGCCGGGCGGCAGCTTGGAGCGCTATAAGAAGGGCACGCTCGGTGGTGGCGAAGAGGGAGGCCCGCTCAAAGACATTCACTTCGCGTTCGACTCGTTCGAGCTCGACGAGTCGGCGCGCAGCGTGCTGCGGGATAACAGCGCTTGGTTGAAGGATCACTCGCGGGCCAAGGTGGAAGTTGAAGGGCATTGTGACGAACGTGGCACGGTCGAATACAACCTGGCTCTGGGCGCCAAGCGGGCGCGCGCGGCCAAAGATTACCTCGTCGCCTTGGGTGTCGGGACCGACCGACTGACGACAATTAGTTATGGCGAAGAACTGCCCCTGTGCCACGAGCACAACGAGACGTGTTGGCAGCAGAACCGGCGCGCTCACTTCGTGGTGCTCGGCGAGTAGCGTGCAGCGCTCCGGGCAGCACCTCTGGCGCAACCGGATCTGTCGGGCCGCGGGATACGCGGCTGGTGTCGCCCTGCTGGCAGGGTGCGCCACACGGGCCGATCTCGTTCAAGTCAAGGACGATCTGCGCACGGCGCGGGCGCAGATGGCCGACCAGCAGGTAGCGCTGGAAGGCTTGCGCCGTCGCGTGGAAATTCTGCGCACCGAGATCAGCGAGCCCGGCCGCAAGAAAGAGAGCGTTGCGGCGGCGAATGAAATGGCCGTGCGCCTGAACGATCTCGAAACCCGCTTGGTCGCTCTGGAGCAAGCGCGCGCAGGGCTGCCGCCGTCTGCCCCCGAGGAGCGTCCGGTCGAGGCCCCGGTGCCGCCGCCGCCAGCACCGCCAAAACCTCAGAGCCAGCAAGAAGTCGCCTTGGCGAAGGAAGAAGCCGCGCTGCAGGGCGCCCGAGTCGACGGCGACTATCGCGAGGCGCTGCAGTTGATCCGCCAAGGGCAGTGCAACCAGGCGGTGCCGAAATTGCGCGACGTCATCCGCAAGAACCCGAAGTCGGAGCTTGCCGACAACGCGCAGTACTGGATTGGCAGTTGTTACTATAACCAGCGGGATTACAATCGTGCGATAATCGAGTTGAACGAGGTGCTGCTGAAGTATCCCAAAGCCGACAAGGTTCCGGCGGCGTTGCTGATGCTGGCAGATAGCTTTGCGGACTCGGGCGACAAGATCGATGCGCGACTCATTTTACAGAAGCTGATCAGCGATCATCCGAAGTCAGAGGAAGCGGAGCGCGGTCGCCAGAAGCTGCAATCCCTCGGCGAGTAGCGGGAGTACCTGGCTCGCGCTTGCGGGTGCGAGCGGGCGAGAGCCGGCTGAGCGTGCGGCGGCAGTCTGACGCTGGAATTTTTAAACAGCATGTTGCTCCTACGCCATGTGCAACGGGTTGGCCGGCGCTTCCCGGTGCCAGTGCTTACCCTGGGGAACTTCGACGGGGTGCATCGCGGTCACCAGGAAATCCTGCGTCGCCTGGTCGCCACGGCGCGCCGCATGCACGGCACGGCCATTGCGTTGACCTTCTACCCGCACCCGGTAAAGGTTTTGCGGCCGGAACGGGCGCCGCAGCTGATCACGGATTGGCGCGCGCGTGTGGAACGGATCGCCGCTACGGGCGTGGATGCGATCGTCGTGCAGCACTTCACCCGCGCCTTTTCGGAAGTCACGGCCGAGGATTTCGTGCGCCGTTTCCTGGTGGACGGCTTGGGGGTGCGCGCGGTGGTCGTTGGGTACCGCGTCAGCTTCGGCCACGACCGTGCCGGCCGCGCGGCGACCCTGCGGCGACTCGGTGCCAAGTACGGCCTGGATGTCGAGGTGGTCGGACCGATCGAGGTGAACGGCATGGAGGTCAGCAGCAGCGCGGTGCGCCGCGCCATCAGCGGCGGCGATCTCGAGCGGGCGCGGGCGTTGCTGGGGCGCGCGCCGAGTGTTGCCGGACGGGTGGTCCACGGGTTCCACCGCGGCAAGGGCCTCGGGTTTCCCACGGCGAACCTGCGGCTCAACGGCATCGTCCTCCCCCCCGATGGCGTGTATGCCGTGCACGTGCGCCACCGCGGCGTCACCTCGCAGGGCATCGCAAACCTCGGATTCAATCCGACGTTCCAAGTTCCCCGGCGCAGCTTGGAGGTGCACATCTTCGATTTCGAGGGAGATCTGTACGGCGAGCGCGTCGAGATCAGTTTCGAGCAGCGCCTGCGCGGGGAGGAGAAGTTCCCCAGCGCCGAGGCCCTGGCAAAGCAGATTGCGCGTGACCTCGAGAACGCGCGGCGCGCGCTGAGCGAAAAATCACCGTGAGTGATATCGATTGTCTCACCGTCGACCCGCGCGGCGCCGGACGGCGGCTCGACCGCTATCTGACCGCGCAGGCGAAGTGGGGCTCGCGCTCGCAGGTGCAGCGGTTGATCGCTGCCGGCTGCGTGCATGTCGAGGGGCGCTGTGCCAAGCCGGGCATGATCGTGCGCGCCGGGCAAACGATCGAGGTGCGCGCGGGCGTGCCGGCGGTGCCGCCCGGAGTCGAACCCGAAGCCATTCCACTCGATGTGCTCTACGAGGACGAGTGTGTGATGGTCATCAACAAACCGGCGGGGATGGTGGTGCACCCGGCGCCTGGCCATTGGCAGGGGACGTTGGTGAGCGCCCTCCTGCATCACTGGCAGGGGCCGCCGCCCGGCCTGGATCCGGCGCGGCCGGGCATCGTACATCGGCTCGACAAGGATACCTCGGGTGTGTTGCTCATCGCCAAGGACGCGGCGACGCTCGCCGACTTGGGAGCGCAGTTCCACCGGCGCGCGGTCGAAAAGCAGTACGTGGCGTTTGTCTGGGGCCGCCTGCGAGCGGCATCCGGCACGATCTCCGAACCGATCGGCCGCAACCCGGTGCACCGCATGCGCATGGCGGTGCGCCGGGGCGGACGCGAAGCGCAGACGCGGTTTCAGGTACTGGAGCACTGCGCCGAGATGACGCTGGTGCGCCTGTGGCCGCGCACCGGCCGCACGCATCAGCTGCGGGTGCACCTGGCCGCCGTGGGGCATCCCGTCGTCGGTGACATGGTCTACGGCGGTGCGCGTGCCCGCCGCGGCCGACCACTGATTGCGCGCCAGGCACTGCACGCCGAGAAGATCACGTTCCGCCACCCATCGACGCTGGCGCTGCTGAGCTTCACGGCCCCACTGCCGGCGGACATGGTGGCGCTGCGGCACGTGCAGGGCGGCGCACGCACCCGTACGCAGCTTGACAACCTAGGGGGGTTTCACTAGCGTAGCTCTGGTAACACGCAGAGTCTGCCACCTCGGCCGACCCCGTTTAACCACACCGTGAAATCCTGAACAACGCCTGTCGAGAGAGGGGATAAACGTATGGCCGACGAAGCCGTCGGAAGAACCAGACAGACCGCCAGCGGCGCGCCGCGGGTCGAGCGGCGGCGCCGCAGCGAAGAGGGCGAGGAAGGAGCCACCCGCAGCCGCGCGAAAGCAGAGGCGAAGAGCGAGCCCGTCGAGCCGCTGCCCACAGAGCCGCCGCCGCTGCTGGTGGCTGAGCCTGAGCCGCCGCCGAGCGCGGTGGTGGTGGTGGACGAACCGCCGGCTACGAAAGACGGTGCGCTGAACCTCAAGACCCTCAAAGAAAAGAAGATCAATGAGCTGGCGCAGATCGCCAAGAAATTCAACGTCGACGGCGCCGCGAACATGCGCAAGCAGGAGCTGATTTTCGCCATTCTCGGCGCGCAGACGGAACAGAACGGCTTCGTCTACGGCGAAGGGGTGCTGGAAATCTTGCCGGATGGATTCGGCTTCTTGCGCGCCCCCGACTACAACTACCTGCCCGGGCCGGATGACATCTATATTTCACCCAGCCAAATCCGCCGCTTCAACCTGCGGACCGGCGATGTCGTGTCGGGTCAGATTCGCCCGCCGAAAGAAGGCGAACGCTACTTCGCCCTGCTGAAGGTCGAGGCGATCAATTTCGAGGAGCCGGAAAAGGCGCGCGAGAAAATCCTGTTCGACAACCTCACCCCTCTCTACCCGAACCAGCAACTGCATCTGGAGCACGATCCGCAAGAGTACACCAGCCGCCTCATCGATCTGTTCACGCCGATCGGCAAAGGCACCCGCGGATTGATCGTGGCGCCGCCGCGGACCGGCAAGACCATGATGTTGCAGAACATCGCCCACGGCATCACCCGCAATCACAAGGAGGTGGTGCTGATCGTGTTGCTCATCGACGAGCGCCCCGAAGAGGTGACCGACATGCAGCGCTCGGTGGAGGGCGAGGTGATCAGCTCGACTTTCGATGAGCCCGCCACCCGCCACGTGCAGGTGGCCGAGATGGTCATCGAGAAAGCCAAGCGCCTCGTCGAGCACGGCCGCGACGTAGTGATCCTGCTCGACAGCATCACGCGCCTGGCGCGCGCCTACAACACCGTGGTGCCGCCCAGCGGCAAGATCCTGTCGGGAGGGGTCGACTCCAATGCGCTCCACAAACCCAAGAAGTTCCTCGGTGCGGCCCGCAACATCGAAGACGGCGGCAGCTTGACCATCATGGGCACTGCCCTCGTCGATACCGGCAGCCGTATGGATGAGGTCATCTTCGAGGAGTTCAAGGCGACCGGCAACATGGAAATCCACCTCGACCGGCGCCTGGTCGACAAGCGGATCTTCCCGGCCATCGACATCAATCGCTCCGGCACACGCAAGGAGGAACTGCTCCTCGACAAGGACGTCATCGCGCGCGTCTGGATTCTGCGCAAGCTGCTCTCGCAGCTGAACCCCGTCGAAGCGATGGAGTTCTTGATGGACAAGATTGACGACACCAAGAACAACCAGGAATTCCTCGACTCGATGAACCAGTGAGGGAGCGTTGCGATAGGGGGAAATTTTCTGATATGCAGAACTGTTCGGAGCAATCAAGAGGGAGAAAGGGTACATATGCCTGAAGTGAGCATGAAACAGCTGCTCGAAGCTGGTGTGCATTTCGGCCACCAGACCAGCCGCTGGAACCCCAAGATGAAGCCATACATCTTTGGGGCGCGAAACGGGATTTACGTCATCGACCTGCAGCGCACCGTGAAGCTGTTCGAGCAGGCGTATGCCTTCGTCCGGCAAGTCGCCGCCAGCGGCGGCACGCTGTTGTTCGTGGGTACCAAGAAGCAGGCGCAGGACGCGATTCGCGAAGAGGCGGAGCGCTGCGGCATGTTCTACGTCAACAACCGCTGGCTCGGCGGCACCCTGACCAACTTCCAGACGATCAAGCAGAGCATCGACCGCCTCAAGAAGTGCGAGGAGACGCTCGACGATCCGGCCATGAAGGAAGCGCTGACCAAGAAGGAGATGCTTGGCATCGAACGTGAGCGGGACAAGCTGCTGACGTCTCTCGGCGGCATCAAGGCCCTGCGCAAGCTGCCGGATGCGCTCTTCGTGATCGATCCGAAGAAGGAAGAAATTGCCGTCAAGGAGGCCAACAAACTGCACCTGCCGGTGGTGGCGGTGGTGGATACCAACTGCGATCCGGACGTGGTCGATTACAAGATTCCCGGCAACGACGATGCCATTCGCGCCATCCGCCTCTTCTGCGCTGCCATGGCCGACGCGGTGCTGGAAGGCAAGTCCCTCCTCGAAGAACGCCAGAAGGGCGAAGGGGTCGAGGCGGCGCCCGCCGGGGCGGAACCCGACGCTGCCGCCGCCGTCATGCAAGCGGAGATGGCATGAGCGAGATCGGCGCAACGCAAGTGCGCGAGCTGCGCGACAAGACCGGCGCCGGCATGATGGATTGTAAGCGCGCCCTTGCCGAAACGCGCGGGGACCTCGACAAGGCGGTCGTGTACCTGCGTGAAAAGGGCCTGGCGGCCGCTGCCAAGCGCGCGACGCGCGCGGCGACCGAAGGGTTGGTCGGCTCCTACATCCATGCCGGCGGCAAGATCGGCGTGCTCGTTGAAGTGAACTGCGAGACCGACTTCGTGGCGCGCACCCCGCAGTTTCAGAGCCTCGTGAAAGACCTCACGATGCAGGTTGCGGCGGCCAACCCGCGTTACGTCGGGCGCGAAGAGATCCCGCCAGCCGTGCTCGACGGAGAACGCAGTATCTATCGCGCCCAAGCGAGTGCGTCGGGGAAACCGGCGCCGGTTGTCGAGAAGATCGTCGACGGCAAACTCGACAAGTTCTTTGCCGATGTGTGTTTGGTGGAGCAGCCGTTCATCAAAGACCCGCAACGGACGGTGGGCCAGCTGGTGACGGAGGCCATCGCCCAGCTCGGCGAAAACATCGTGGTGCGGCGGTTCGCCCGTTTCCAACTCGGAGAATCCACCGAGAAGCCTGCCTGAGTCGCCCGTGACTCGAACGGTTGCCCCGATTGCCCCGGCTGCGCAACGACCGCCCAACGCGCTGCGCTACACGAGGGTGTTGCTGAAGCTGAGCGGCGAGGCGCTCGTCAGAGAGGGTAGGCATGGTATCGACCCGGACGTGTTGCAGGCCATCGCCGCCGAGCTGCAGGAGGTGCACGCCCTCGCCTGCGAGCTGGCCATCGTCATCGGCGGCGGCAGGTGCGTTACGATCCATCAGCGTTTTACCTGTCAACATACGCATATTTTTATGTTCGGCACATTCAAATAAAGCATCAACTGATTCACTGTGCACCGTAGAATAAACGCCGGCAGTGGTTGTACCGTTGCGGATAAGTTCGTCGAGGAAAAATCCGGCGGCTCGTTTAGCGTATTCTTTATCATGATATTTGCCCTCGGCAGGAAATACAAATCCATTAAGCCATTCAAGTAATTTTTCTCCATAAGAAGCGATGACTTCGGTTTGTGCATAATGAATGTGAATATCGATAAATCCAGGTGTTATTAAATAGCCTGAATAATCTACTATTTCAATATCGCTGGGTAGGGTTTTTTTTACCTCATCAGCGGGTCCTAGCATTTTGACTTTGCCGTTTTCAATTACCAGCAAACCATCATCAAAATATTGATAACAATTTGCATCGGAGTGCTTCTCAGGTTTGCGCAAAAAGTGAAATATGGAACTGCGAAAAATTTTAATGTTTGCCATTTTGTCTCTCAGTTTTAATTTATATCCGCATAATAAGAAGATCTAACCATCGGTCCGCTCGCTATTTTAGTGAATCCCAGTTCTTTTGCAAGCTTTGCAAATTCAGCGAATTTTTCTGGAGTAACGTAGCGTGCCACCGAAATTTTCATTTTGTTAGGTTGTAAATATTGGCCTATCGTTAAATAATCTACTAGGTGAGAGCGCAGATCTTGTAAAACCTCGATGATTTCCTGATCTCTTTCACCTAAACCAACCATAATTCCTGATTTTGTTGGAATGTTTGGAAATGAACTCTTGTGCTCTGCTAACAGTTTTAACGAGTCACTATAATTTCTGCTGGGCGTGATTTCTTTATATAAGCGCGGTACTGTTTCAATGTTGTGCCCAAAAACATCGGGTGGAGATAGTGCTAAAATTTCTAATGCTTCTTTGACATGCTTGTGGAAATCAGGTGCCAAAATTTCAATTTTAATATTTGGATTTGCCGAACGAATTGCTTTTATACATTCTACAAAATGCATCGCACCGCCATCATGCAAATCATCTCTACAAACGCAGGTTATAACCACATATTTTAATTGCATCGCTGTAATAGTTTGGGCGAGAGTATGTGGTTCATTGATATCTAGCGGTTGCGGCTTGCCGCAAGTGACATTACAAAAGCGGCAATTGCGCGTACAAATATCTCCCATTATCATGAATGTTGCAGTGCCGCGGCTGAAACATTCACTACGGTTGGGACACGCTGCTTCATCACACACCGTAGTCAACTGGCTTTTATGCAGTAATTTTTTGGTTTTTACCATTGCATCGATGGATAATAATTTGCTGCGAATCCACTCTGGTTTGCGCAGTGGTTTAAGATCATCCGCATAGCCAAAATTTTTTTTAAAATTACCAATGAAACTTTTTTGTAGATCTGCGAACGTCACATTTTTGTTAAAATCTGTAATGTTGCACATTTGCAAATTTTTATAACCGCATGGATTAATGCGATTGAAATAACTTAAATCGGTTGTTACATTCAATGCCAAGCCATGATAAGAACAGCCGCGATGAATACGTAGGCCAATGGAACATATCTTTGTATCAGCAACGTAAACTCCCGGTGCATCGTCGCGCGATCTTGCAGTTATTCCATATTCTGCGAGAGTATCGATGGTTGTCTGTTCCAACAGGTTAACAAATTGTTTTGCGCCTAGTTTACTGCGATGCAAATCGATGAGTGGATAAATTATCAATTGTCCAGGACCATGGTAAGTAACTTGACCGCCCCGGTCGGTTTGCATAACTGGAACATCGCCAGGGCTCAAAACGTGCTCTGGTTTTCCTGCTTTGCCTTGCGTAAAAACGTGGTGGTGTTCGAGGAACCACAGTTCATCAAATGAATCTGCATTACGTTTTGTTGTTATATCCCGCATTTCCTGAAAGATCTGCGTATAATCACTCAAGCCGGGGATATTGCGTATTTTTAAATTTTTTAATTGCATTTTGGTCTTCTCAATAATTTTTAGAAGGCATGTTTTATAAGTATTTGATTATATTGACATTTATATTTGTATGTTTTTTTATCCTATAGCATACATTATAATGAATTAAGCATTTTTCTCATTTTTTTTAATTTAAAAAAATAAACTACATGGATACAAAATTTTTTGCAAGGGAATTAAATCACTGGTATTTAGGTCGATCGGGTAGTTCATTGCGGCAATTAGAAACAGAATTTTTGAAAGAAGTGCTGCCGGGCTTATTTGGCTATTATTTGTTGCAGATTGGAGGAGCTATTAACGTGGAGTATATTTTACGGAGCCCGGCTTCTACTAATATTTATTTGGATGAAGATGAGGATTTTTTATCTCAGCTAAAAAGAGCAAAAAATACTCCTAAAGAATTAAACTTTGTGTGCGGTAGTTATGAGGCTATTCCTTTTTTATATAATGTTATTGATATTGTCTTGTTGTCCCACGTTTTAGAATATGTGAATAATCCGCGTCTAGTTTTAGAAGAGATTTTTAATGTATTGGTTCCAGAAGGCAAATTAATTATTTTTGGATTTAATCCTGCTAGTTACTTAGGGTTACGTAAATTAATTGGCTGTAATGTAAATGGAGATTTTCTAAAAAGAGGCAGATTTATAAGTGTCTGGCGTATGCGCAGTTGGTTAAATGAAGTTGGTTTCGCAATAATAGAACAGAAAACACTTCACTTTAATAGTTCTGTCTTGCTCAATAAAATAGGCAATTTTCTCCTGCCGCACTTCGGAAGCGCATACGTATTTTTAGCGGAAAAAAAAGTTGTGACTCTGACGCCAGAAAGATCTAAATTACCAAAAAAACGTTTGTCGGTGAGTTGGTATCCGAAGCCGACTGCAACGACAAATATGCGCGTCGAGTCAAAGTTCAGGTAATTACCTGGGGGAAAGTGTATTACTATATTGTACCCTTGACTTCTGCAGGGTTTCTTCCCTCGTGAGGATGATGTGGATTAATTGCCCTAGTAATTCAGGCTGTTTAAAAGAGAATATCTCTTTTAACTTTGGTACGTCACATTTTTTCAGCAGATCTATCTCGCTCCAAAAATCGCTCTGTTTTAATCTCTCGACAAAATAAGCAAAATTATTTTTATTTAACTCGAATGTCTGAGAAGGTCGAGGAAAACTTACATCATCTAAATATGCGATTAAGTTTATGACACATTGATCTATCAGGAATGTATCTATCCTTTGTTGAATGTCAGTTATTATCGGTGGTAAAGCGCCTGATTCATGGGACTTGCATAGTTTCAAATACTCTAAAGAGTCATGTAGGTAAAGCTGATTATCCCAAAAGCCGTCCCATCTTTGGAGGCGGTCAAGGACACTTTGCCAGTTGGTAGCATTAAAATGGCATTTAGAAAATTCTTCAATTCGTGCCCGCATGGCCTCTTTTTGAATAGGATCTGTGGTAGTGGAGTAAAATATTGTAATCAGTGCTAAATTTTGCGCTTGTAATTCCGATATGCGCTGTTGAATTCCTTCCATTATAGGAGTAACAGTTGTTTTTGGAACTCTAATTAATCCACCAAAATACTCTAACGAAGATTGCAAGAGAGCCGGATTGTTCCAGAATGTATCGCACATTTTGAGCTGATTAAGAATCATTTGCCAGTTTAAATCAACATGGCAAGTGGTAATAGAACCTGACATTAAAGTTAGCGCAAACTCTTGAGTTTTTAAAAACGATAGGCGTTTTTGAATTTCTTCTATTATAAATCTAGTAGTGCCGGATTGCAGTTTATCTAATTCTTTTAAACGATCTAATAATGTTCCTATCTGAGCCGGATTGTTCCAGAAGGAAGTGCACTTTTTAAATTGTAAAAGAATGATTTGCTGGGTATGAAAATTAAAATAGCAATTGGTAAATGCTTTGACTTTCAACTCCGCGGACTCTCTTTGGCCTTGGTCTGTAGTCGTGGCATAAACTATTAAGGCCTGTGCCAAACTTTGAGCGTCTAAAGCGAAAATGTGTTGTTGAATTCCTTCTATTACAGGTATAAGGATGTTGACCGTAGGCTCATCTAATTTTTTTAAATCCTCTATTAATTTTTGTAATACTTCCGAATTTTTCCAGATGGGAATGGGAAAACACTGTATTTCAGTAAGAATTCTTTGCCAATTTTCAGCAACAAAATCAGAATCTAAAAGTTCACCAATCTTGTTTTTTGCTTGTTCTTTTTGCGGTTCCTGTGTTGCAAGTGAGTAATTGACTAATTCATTTGCCAAAATCTTCGCGCTACTTTTGTCTTGACCTTTTTTTTGGAGAAGAGCTTGTCTGTTTTCATATAATTTTCCTTGAATTTTCTTTTTAATTTCTTCATAAGTCTTTTTCTCGCTGCTGAGAAAAGAAAATATATTTTGTGGTTTTGTTTTTTCGATACAACTGCCTAGCAGAGTTGCTGGGTTGAGCAGACTTTGGAGCATTGTATTTTCATCGCCATATTCTACCAAAAGTTTATCGATGAATTTTACAAGTAGGATAGGGTTATCGGAAAATAGCTCTTTAATTTTTTCATCATTGCCTTGTAACATTCCGGCGTAGTAAGATTCAAAATCCTTATATACTCCATTTTTATTTATTTTTCTGAAATATTGATTTAGCTCGAGTTCTCCCTTTGTATAAGCTGAGAAAACTGCGGCAATTCGTGCTGATAGACTTATTTTGGGAGTTTTCTCGAATACAGCTATAAAGGGTTCTGCTAGATTTTTCTCAGTAGCAATTTTTCTTATTGCATTATCTAAAATTAACGAAGAGTCTGTCTTGCGGTATTTATTTAATAATTCCGGCCAATTCAAAGCAAACATGTCCAAGAGATTGTCAAGAGCTTTAACAAGAGCAGCTTCGTTATATTTATTATCTGAAATTTTAAAAAGTTGCAAAAATATACCCAAGTTAAGAATCAGCTCATCTTGATTTTTTTTATTTAGCGGCTGCTCAAGAAAATTTTTTAAGCTGTCTATTGCTAATTCTTTTTCTCTTGCTAATTTGGTAGCTCTTTCTGCAATATCGCTTGCTCTTTTTTCAATTTCCTTCTTCATTTCTTGGTAAGTTTTGTCATCGATTGACGATTGTTTCTCGAGCAGCTCGCCTAGCAGAGTTCTTTGATCGAGCAGACTTTGCAGCATCTCATTTTCATTACCGTATTCTTGCAAAAGTTTATTGATGAAATTTAAGATCGATCTACTTTCTTTAGAAATAGTTCTATAATTCTTTTTCTATTGCTGGCAAGCATTCTTCCTTCATAGGCTGCAAAATTTTTAAAGTCTCCATTTTTGTTAATTTGGTGGAAGTATTTAGCTAGCTCAAACGCTTCAACTGTGTTAGCTGATAAAAACGCTGAAATGTTTTTTGAGAGGCTTATTTGGGGGTCTGTTTTAAATATATCTATAAGAGTTTCTGCAAGGGGGTCTTTACGGGAGGCGATTATTTTTGTTACATTTTTTAAAGTATCTAAAAGTGCATCAGTTCGATATCTATTCAATACTTCCGGGCGTTGCAAAACAATTGTGTAGAAGATCTTGAAAAGAGTATCAACAATGGTAGTTTCGTCATATCGATGATCGCCCGTGATTTTAAATAGTTCCAGAAATGGTCCCAAGCGTCTAATAAGTTCATCTTGATAATCTTCATTTTTCGGTTCCTCAAGAAAATGTTGTAAGCTTCTTGTTGTTGCTTCTGTCACTTCTTTAACGTTAATTTCTACTGCAGGTGGGTCTGGTAGTGCCATTTTTTTCTCTGTATTAAAATTTTTATATATTTATAATAGTTGTTTTCTAATTATATACGTTCTCTGAATTAAAAAAATTAAGTGAAAATTAACAAAATTAAGGGTATATTATTTTAGTATTAAACATTTTTGCTGTAAAATACAGTATATTTTGTGTATAGCTTTGGACACTTAATTACAATTATATGAAAAAAGTCGAAATTTTTACAGATGGTGCCTGTAGTGGTAACCCGGGCCCCGGCGGCTGGGGGGTTTTGTTGCGCTTTAATGCCCGGGAAAAGCTTTTAAGCGGCGCCGAATACCATACAACTAACAATCGTATGGAGTTACTGGCGGTAATTCGCGCTTTAGAGCAATTAAAAGAGCCATGTGAGGTGGATTTGACGACGGATTCACAATATGTACGTAAAGGGATTACTGAATGGTTATGGCGTGGAAAAAACGTAATTGGCGAACTGCTGATAAAAAGCCAGTAAAAAATATTGATCTATGGCAGCAATTGGAGGCGTTGCTGCCAGACATAAAATTAATTGGCATTGGGTACGCGGCCACAGTGGACATCGCGAAAATGAAATAGCCGATGAATTAGCTCGAGCAGCGATAGAGAAATTATTACAGGAGCAAAAATAGCATATACATCGTCAAATTGTCCTAGATACTGAAACAACAGGGTTAACACCAGAAGACGGTCATCGTATCATCGAAATAGGTTGTATTGAACTGATAGATCGCAATGTCACAGGCAAGACCTATCATGTTTACATAAATCCCGAACGAAAAATTGACATCGGTGCTAAAAGTGTACATGGTCTTGATAATGAGTTTTTAGATGTGGCAAGCCTGTCTTTGCTGAAATTGCGAAGAATTTTTTGTATCATAAAAATGCAGAAGTCATTATTCACAACGCGCCATTTGATTTCGGATTTATTAAAATGAATTTCTTTACTGAAGAAAAAAAACAAAATTTGATTATCATGGTTTAATGTATATCGATACCTTAGAATTAGCGAGTAAAATGCATCCAGGACAAAAAAATAGTTTGGATGCCTTATGTAAACGTTATAAGGTTGATAATTCGCAAACGGGAGTTGCATGGTGCTTTATTGGATGCGTCATGTCTTGTAGAAGTATATTTGCGTATGACAGGAGGCCAAAAAAAATTATTTGAGAGGAAGAAGAAGTGGTGCGAGTCTGCTGTTGCCAAGTCACAACGTCGTAACACAAACGAACAATAAAAAACTGAGCAATTTAAAATTTTACTGCAATGCTCGATGAATTAGTTGAACATCAAGAATATCTTGCACTATGAAACAAAAGTCTGGAAAATGTGTTTGGGAAGAGGATGATAATATTACGAACATTGTGATTACCAAATACCTAAAAGATTATACACCTCCAGAATTTTAACATTGAAAAAACTATTTTAAATTTTGTATTTATCCGAAGTGACTTATGTCAGGGCTGAATTGCATATTCGACGTAATTCACAGAGAAAAATTTGATCTGCTGCCATTGGTGTTGGATGGTGAGAATTTAGATTTACAGTATATTAAGCTAAATGGGTACTAACCACATTGGATAAAGAAGTTATCGATATAACTGCAGAACAACTCAACTTATAAATGATAGTTCCTAAGTAATTTTACTTTACAAACCGAAGTTACAATAAAGCCGCAAATGAATACAGCACTATATGGATTATATAAATCAGGAGAAATATTATTGTACTCAATGCGAATCAGAGGGATTTCATCATATTACATATTTTATAGATCGTCCTGACGTACTAACCAAATTTGAAGTTACGATTAGCTGCTGATAAAAAGGAGCTGCCAATTTTATTATCAAACGGAAATATGCTTGCAAAAGGTGAGTTGGATAAAATGGCAGACATTTTGTGAAATGGAAGGATCCATCCTTTAAAACCAGTTATTTATTTGCCTTGATAGCGGGTGATTTTGACTGTATAACCGATAAATATACACAAATTTGGGCGAAGGTTGAATGCGATATTTACTGCGAATAAAGGATTTGCCCAGCAATGTAATTATGCAATGGAATCATTACAGCGTGCAATGCAATGGGACGAGGAGAATTATGGACGCGAATACGAATCTAGACATTTATATGATCGTAGCATAAATGATTTTAATTTTGGTGCGATGGAAAATAAGGGATTAAATATATTTAATAGCAAATACGTGTTAGTATGCTCCTGAAACTGCCACGGATGCCGATTATATTGGGGTTGCTAGAGTTATTGCGCATGAATATTTCCATAACTGGCGTGGCGATCGTGTTACTTGTCGAGATTGGTTTCAGATTGCGTTGAAAGAAGGTTTTACCAGCTTCTGTGATCAAGAATTTACGTCGCGGCAAGATTTGCAAAAATTTCGCAGCGTATTGCTGATGTTAAAATAATTTTTGAAGAGCAGTTTGCTGAAGATGCCAGCCCTATGGTCACATCCAGTTCGTCCTACTTCGTATATCAAAGTAGATAATTTTTATACTGTTACTGTTTATAATAAGGGAGCAGAAGTGGTGCGAATGTTACAAGTAATGCTGGGTAAAATTTTATTTCGTAAGACAACCGATTTATTTTTTTCTCGCTACGATGGCAAAGCTGTAACGATTGAAGATTTTGTTGCTTGTGCTCAAGAAGCAGCTGCTTTTGACTTATACTCACAGCAATCAGGTTTTCCCGCTAGGCGCGCGCGAGTGAGCACGCGGAGTATATGTTTTTATATATGAGCAGTGCGAACGAGCGCAGCAACAACGCGGGAAACCTGAGTGCGAAGAGTATAAAGCAATTTATGAATTGGTATACACAGGCTGGTACGGTAATTTTAAATGTATCTGGAATATACGATGCGTCGAACAGGACTTTTACTTTGCATATCGAGCAGACTTCTACAAATAAAAGATAACGCACCATTTTACATTCCATTTGTCATGGGACTATTGGATAAAAACGGCCGAGATTTGCCGTTGCGAATTCAAGGTGAAGAATCAGATGCAACTTTGTCGGAAAGAGTTTTACATATAAAAAATAGGGTTGAAGAATTTTGCTTTATTGATATTCCAGATAAACCAGTACCATCTTTACTGCGGAATTTTTCTGCTCCAGTTAAATTGAACTATGCGTATACGCAAGATGAGTTAGATTTTTGATGTCGCACGATAGTGATGAACTAAATCAGTGGAATGCAGCGCAACAGTTAATCGCAAATATTATTTTGAATTTATTGCGTGATTATAATTCAGGGAAAGAATTGTCTTGAATCCTTTGGTGGCAGATTCATTCAGGTCAATATTACAATCGGCTAAAGATTTAACCTCAGTTTCGCAGATTTTAACAATTCCCAGTGAAGAATATCTTTTGCAGCTGTTACCAGTTGCCGACGTCGATGGAGTGCATGCAGTTTCCGAATTTGTAAAATTGCAACTTGCAAAACAATTAAAACTGGAATGGCTAGCTTGTTATAATTTATATCTTAACGATGTATCGTATGAAGTGAATGCAAGCGAGATAGGTAAAAGGAAATTAAAAAATCTGTGTTTAGGTTATTTGATGTTGTTAAATGAGAATGACATTTATGATCTTTGTCTCAAGCAATATAACAACGCTAATAATATGACTGATGAATTGGCAAGTTTAGTTGCAATTGCAAATTCTAATTTTAGTGATCGTGAGCAGTTATTGGAGCATTTTTTTGTGAAGTGGCAAGCTTATCCGCTAGTGGTAGATAAATGGCTGGCCATTAACGCGGGAATAAAAAACCCTGGGACTTTAGAGCGAGTAAAAAAGCTGATAAAACATCCTGCATTTGATATGTCAATGGGATAAAGTTAGTTCGTTAATTGGTATTTTTATGAAATATAATCATATAAACTTTCACCGCCTGGATGGTGCCGGATATGAATTTTTACGGGAAATTGTTTTAACTATTGATAAAATCAATCCTCACGTTGCGGCCCGCCTGGTGCAGCCGTTGATTCACTGGCGGCGCTATGATAATCAACGTCAGGAGTTGATGCAGGTGAAATTGCAACTGCAGCAAATTTTGCAGCAAAAAGAAATTTCCAAAAATTTATTTGAAGTTGTCAATAGTGCGATTTCGAGTTGACGAAAAGTTTATATATTAGATCTTATTATATGCATAAAGTTGTGTTTATCTGATACTCTTATGGCTACATACAGGTGCGCTATACCCATCACTTGGTTTTACGTCAGCCTCATCAAATAAGTAGTCGTCCCAGAATAATACACGAAACTCTATAAAACAAGGCTTTTTTTGTTAAAAATAATGATGTAAAATTGCTGGAAATTGTAAAAAATCTTCTAATTCTCGGTGATTTTATGAAGGCAAAACGAAGCAGATTGAACCGAAATTTGTCTATAGGAGGAACTCTTTTAGAGTTTCTGGTAAATCTGAACCATGAGTTATGTTTATTAGCAGATAAAATAAATTGGCAAAGATTTGAAGATGAGTTTGCAGGATATTTTGTTAGCAAATGTGGGAATCCGGCATTGCCGGCACGATTAGTGGTAGGAGTTTTATATTTAAAACACGCACTTGGATTATCAGATGAGAAAGTAGTTGAGCAATGGGTAGAGAATCCATATTGGAAATATTTTTGTGGGATGGAACATTTTCAACATCAAATACCTTTTCATCCAACGAGTCTTGGTAAGTGGCGAAAACGCTTAGGTGAAAGAGGGATGCGAAAAATTATTACAAGAATTGGTAGAGGTCGCAATTAAAGGAAATGTAATTGAAAAAAAAGATTTAGAAAAAGTGAATGTAGATACAACTGTTCAGGAAAAAGCAATTACTTATCCTACGATAGCAAATTACAACATAAAGCGAGAGTGTTGTTATTAAAAGAAGCGAAGAAACGAGGATTAAAATTGAGGCAAAGTTATCTTCGTGTAGGGAAAATAGCGTTGTTTAGAGGTGGGCGTTATGCGTCAGCGCAACAGATGAAACGAGCAAAGAAGCAATTTAAATTGGTGAAAAAGATATTGGGATGTGTGTATCGAGATATTCAAAGACAGCTTAAAACAAGGTCTGAACTCAAAAAAATACTTCAAAGACCCTAGAAAACTAGTAAATTACTTACGCAAAAACGAGAAGACAAAAATAAACTTTACAGTTTACATGCACCAGAAGTTGAATGCATTGCTAAAGGCAAAGCACATAAAAAATACGAATTTGGAGTAAAGACTGGGATTGTAACAACTCACAAAAGTAATTTTGTAGTTGGAATAAAAGCATTACCAGGCAATCCATACGATGGACACACTTTAACTACAAGTTTAGATCAAGTTGAGAAAATAATTGGATTAAGACCGAACGATTCTTATGTTGATTTAGGATATCGCGGCCATAATGAGACACAAACTAATGTTCACATAGCAAGAACAAAAACAGCGACTAAAACTATTGCTTTGCGTCGAGATATGCGGAGGAGAATGTGATAGAGCCAATCATTGGTCACATGAAATCTGATGGTTTGCTTGGAAGAAAATTATTCGAAAGGGTCGCTCGGAGATAAGATAAATGCATTACTTTGCGGCATTGGCCACGATTTACGTATTATTCTAAGAAAGCTACGGCTTTTTTGGCTCAAAATTTTTTGGTACTTATACGAACCTTTTTTTAAAAATTTTGTGAATGTTGTTGTTACGAATTAGTAATAGAACAAACATTATTGTCAATTCTTGGAAAAGTGGGTTATTCTGGATGCAGGAAGTACTCCCCACGAGCGTGTGCTGTTTGAGCTTTGTTAATTAAGAATACATTGTATTCATCTGCCGTTAGATTCTTTTTGTTAGGAGAGCTCTAAGTAGTTTTTCTATTTCTTGAGACAGATTGGTTGGCTTTAATATATAGCCAGCAGATTTTCATTAACTATACCCACCAACATCATTGCTAATGACGTGTATTTTTCTCTGGTATTTTCTAAGCTATAAATATTAGAAAGTCTATTAAAATTTTCCATATAAGAATGCGACAGATTTTTATGGGCATCACATGCAATCCAGGTATAATTTTCAAATGCAAAACCATCTAAAATGTGATACAAACCATCGATTACTTTATACAATAACTCGCAGGTAATGGATAGCTTAGTATCAGACTTAGGCTGGGCAGCCAATAATTTTGTTAACTTTTTATCAGACTCATTTTTATCGAGGCTCTGCATATCATTGTTTCCTGTTATATTTTATATATTTAAAAGTAATCGAAAAAATTATCAATTTAATTTACATACGCAATATTAGCAAATAAAAGTTAAAAAAAATATTAAGCTAATAAAAAAAAAAAAAAGTGTTTAGGTGTTGCATAATGTTATTTCCTTTCATCTCCATTTTGCGCCGCAAAATGGAGATGAAAGGTAAAAATTGCACGAACCCCGAAAAACATGCTGTAACAATTACATTAAAAATCAAGGGATTATAATATGGTAATCATAAAGCGTTTTTTTAATCTTCCCTAAAGATAGTTTTTTTGTTTTTGGGCCGCGCGGCACCGGTAAATCAACATGGCTAAAACTCGAGTTCCCTGAGGCAATATGGATTGATCTCCTTAACCCGGAAGAATTGCGTCTGTATAGTGCGTATCCGGAACGTTTGCGAGAGATACTTCGGCTTCACAAAAAAAAGATATAGTAATAGATGAAGTGCAAAAGATACCAGAATTATTGAATGTTGTGCATAGTTTGATTGAGAAAAATAGGGTGGCGATTTATTTTGACAGGTTCCAGTTCCCGGAAATTGAAACGCGCAGGAGTAAATTTACTTGCGGGTAGAGCAGTTGTTCGATATTTGCATCCATTTATAGCAGAACTAGGTTCAATGTTTGACCTTGACAAAGCATTGCAGTATGGTTTGCTGCCATTGATATATCTTAGCAATAATCCTGCAGATACATTACGTTCATATATTGGTTTATATCTTAAAGAAGAAGTGCAAGCCGAAGGATTAGTTAGAAACATAGGCGATTTTGCCAGATTTCTTGAAGTGATAAGCTTCTCTCATGGAAGTATCTTGAATATAACTAATATCGCACGTGAATGCTTAGTGTCTCGCAAACTGGTTGAAGGTTATCTAGGCGTTTTACAAGATTTGTTACTTTGTCATTTACTGCCAGTTTTTACCCGAAGAGCGAAAAAGAGAAATTATCGTTCATCCTAAGTTTTATTATTTTGATGCTGGAGTATTTCGCAGCTTGCGCATGCAAGGTCCTCTTGACAGTGCTGCAGAAATAACTGGTATTACCTTGGAAGGACTGGTTTTGCAGCATTTAGTAGCGTGGCGGGATTACAAAAATCTTAATTGTAAAATTTATTATTGGCGTACACGCCATGGAGTCGAAGTAGATTTTATAATTTATGGTGAACAAATATTTTATGCAATTGAAGTAAAAAATAGCAAAAACATTAATGTGCAAGATATTAAAGGCCTGGAAACTTTCGGGACTGATTATCCTGAGGCAAAATTAATTTTGTTGTATCGCGGGGACAAAAAGCTAAAAATAAGAAATGTCGTCTGTATTCCTGTAACAGATTTTTTAAGCAATTTACATCCTGCCAAAGATATT
>CAVSQF010000049.1:0-10250 GCA_963729835.1 uncultured delta proteobacterium
TACCCCCCGGCACGTGAGAGCATTGGAGCGTGGAAGTGTCAGAGCGCTGTCACACTCCAACGCTCTCACACTCTCCCGGCTATTGCAGGTCTCCGCGCACGCCGTTAGTATGCAGCGCTCCCACTATGGGGGTTAAGGTCTTCTTGCAGAGCCTGGGCTGTCCGAAGAATCTCGTGGACAGCGAGTTGATGCTCGGGCTGATCGCTCGTGAGGGGGCGGAGATCGTTCTCGCTCCAGAAGCCGCTGACGTCTTGGTCGTCAACACCTGCGGGTTCATCGGCGACGCGAAAAAAGAATCCATCGACGCCATCCTCGACCTAGCCAGGATAAAGGCCGCCGATCCGACGAAGCGCTTGGTGGTCACCGGCTGCCTCGTCCAGCGCTACGGCGGCGAGTTGCAGGCAGCGCTGCCGGAAGTGGACGCGTTTCTCGGGACGGGCGATTTCGTCCGGCTGCCCGCAGTGCTTGCAGAGAGGCGCCCTGCTGATGCAACGAGCTACGGCGGCGCTGCGCACGTGCTCCCCCACGTCAGCCTTCCACGCCTGCGCACCGGTCACTTCTTCAGCACCTATCTCAAAGTCTCGGAAGGCTGCGATCACAGCTGCAGCTTTTGCATCATTCCGAAGATTCGCGGACGGCACGAGAGCCGGCCGCTCGCGTCGGTGCTGGCGGAAGCGGAGGCGTTGGTTGCCGATGGCGTCATCGAGTTGAATCTCATTGCGCAAGACCTGACCGCTTACGGCCGCGATCTGCGCAAGCGGACGTCCTTGAGCCAGCTGTTGCACGCCCTGGCGCGGCTCGACGGGCTGCGGTGGATTCGGCTCCTGTACACCTACCCGCGCTATGTCACGGACGCGTTGCTCGAGACGATTGCCAACGAGGAGAAGATCTGTCCGTACATCGATATGCCGCTGCAACACGTGAGCGATCGGATGCTGCGCAGCATGCGGCGCGAACGGGATGGGGCGGCGCTGCGCCGTCTGATCCGGCGGATCCGCAAACGTATCCCCGGTGTGGCGATTCGCACCGCCTTCATCGTCGGGTTTCCCGGAGAAACCGATGGCGATTTCGCTGAGCTCTTGCAGTTCGTGACCGAGACACGCTTCGAGCGGGTCGGCGTCTTTCGCTATTCCAGGGAAGAAGGCACGGCCGCCGCCGCGCTCCCGCATCACGTTCCCGAGGCCGTGAAGCGCCGGCGCTTCGACGCGTTGATGCGTGCCCAAGCCGTGATTGCGGCGGAGCTGAATCAGCGCCTGATTGGGAGCGAGCAAGCGGTCCTGGTGTGTGGAGAGGACGAACGGGGTCGCCTGTACGGACGGTTGTCCTCGCAAGCGCCCGAGATCGATGGGGTCGTGTACCTCGACGGTCAGGCTGTGCCGGGGACGATCGCGCCGGTCCGGGTGACCGCCGCGAGCACCTATGATTTGCAGGCAGAGATCGTTGCGCCGGCCGCAAAATTGGCGATTGACAGAACGCCGGAATCCCTCTACATTCCGCCGCCCTTATAGGACCGACGATGCGAAAGGCATTCCTGAAAGCTGCGCGCGAGAAGCTCCTGGAGATGCGCCGCCAGGTGCTGCGGGAGATCAGCAACGACCTGAAGGAAGGACGCGAAGGGTTCAAGGACGAGGGCATGGATACCTATGACCTCGCCAGCGAGGAACGCGATCGCGAGATCAGTTTCATCCTCACGGACCGCGAGCGCGAGAAGCTGCAAGCCATTCAGGAGGCGCTCGAGCGCGTCGATGATGGTTCGTACGGCATGTGCGAAAGCTGCGAATCGGAGATCGCCGAGGGTCGCCTCGGAGCCCTGCCGTTCACGCGGCTGTGCGTGAACTGCCAGGCCGAACGTGAGAAAGAAGCCAAGGCCGCCCGCCGCTTCGAAGATGAACGCGCCTACCGCAAGCTGAGCGCTACCGACGTAGACGAAGAGAATACGTGAGGGCTGCGCCCGGCGTCGTCGGAGTGCTGATTCGGAGAAAATCGACATTCTCTCGACCGCGACCTGCCGACTTGCAATGATACTCCGCCGATGGACGGAGAGCTTGCGTCCCTGAACGCGGATTTGCGCGCCATATTCCGCGCCGCGGTGGCGGCGGTGAATCCGACCGACTTGGTTGCCCGACACCTACGCCGCGTCGGCCGAGAGGTCGCGGTGGAGAGTTCTGCCGGAATCACGGCCCGCTGGTCTCTGCCGTTGCTCGTGATTGGTGCCGGCAAGGCCGCGGCCCGGATGGCAGCCGGCTGCGAAGCGGTAATAGGTGCCGAGAACGTTTCCGGCGAGGTGGTCGTTGCGGAGGGCTGTAAGGTTCCACTGCAATCGATCGCCGTGTCTGTGGCAGGCCATCCACTCCCCGATGCCCGCGGCGAGCGCAGCGCGGCGAGCCTGACCCAGCGGCTCGATGCATCGCAGGCGGCGGGATGCCTGTGTCTGATCAGCGGCGGCGCATCGAGCTTGCTGGTCCGCCCGCGTGCGCCGGTGACACTCCGCGACAAGATCCGCACAACGGAGCTATTGCTGGAATGCGGCGCGGATATCCACGAGTTCAACACGGTCCGTAAACATCTTTCCGAAGTCAAGGGCGGCGGATTGCTGCGCCACGGACGTGCCCCGATGGTCGGGTTCATCCTCTCGGATGTTGTCGGAGACGATCCGAGCACGATCGGTTCGGGACCGACAGCACCAGACAGCACGACTTTTCACGACGCCTGGACGGTGCTCGAGCGCTACCACATTGCAGAGCGCGTCCCGGCATCGGTCGCCGGCGTGCTGAGACGTGGAATGCAGGGGGCAATCCCGGAAACCGTCAAGCCCGATTGCACGGAAGCGCGCCGGTGTTCCAATCTGGTGATCGGCTCCAACCGCACCGCCATCGCGGGTGGGGCTCAGGAAGCACGTTCGCGCGGTTGGGCGGTGATCATCAAGCCAGAGCCGCTGGAAGGCGATTCCACCATGGCGGCCCGCCAGTTCGCTGCCTACCTGACGCAGGCCGCGCGCCTGCGGACGGCGCAGAAGCCGTTGTGTGTATTCGCCGGCGGCGAGACCACCGTGCACGTGAGCGGAAAAGGGCATGGCGGGCGCAATCAAGAGTTCGCCCTTGCCCTCGCTGATCAGATCGCCGGCACCCAGATCGCCGTCTTGAGTGCGGGCACGGACGGCATCGACGGCCCCACCGACGCGGCAGGTGCGTTCGTCGACGGCACCACCCTCCGGCGGGCACGTGAACGCGGCTTGCAGCCGGCTGCCGCTCTGGCCGACAACGATTCGTACACCTTCTTTGCGCAGCTTGGCGATCTCTTCCGCTGTGGTCCGACAGGCACCAACGTGATGGACCTGAAGATCGCGCTGGTGGCGGGCTGATCTCCTTACAGCCGGTCAACGGGTGTGGCCCACGATCCCGTGGCCCGGCCGCATACCCTATGGTACAGTTTCTCAGGTGACTGCCGGTTATCTCTCGGAGGTTTTCGTCTCCTTCCAAGGCGAAGGGGCACACGTCGGACGGCGGCACCTGTTCGTGCGCTTGGCAGGCTGCAACCTGCGCTGCCGCTACTGCGATACACCCGAGAGCTTGACGCGCACGGCCGGATACACCGTGTTCAGGAGTGATGGTCCACCGCTACGGCGCGACAACCCAGTTACAGTCGGACAGGCGCGGGCCTTGATCGGCTCCGCGCTCGAGAAGGAATCGCCGGTTGATGCGGTTGCGTTCACCGGTGGCGAGCCGCTCGTACAATCCAAGTTCCTTGCGGCCCTCCTCGCGTCAGCAGGCTTCCCAACTCCCGTGCTCTTGGAAACCAACGGCATGCTGCCGGCAAATCTGCAGGACGTGCTGCCGTGGGTTGACATCATCAGCATGGACATCAAGTTACCTTCGAACACCGGCGAGCGGGCGTTTTGGGAGGAGCACGGCGAGTTTCTGGAGCTGGCAAGAGGCAAGGACCTTTACGTGAAGATCCCCGTGGACCGGACGACGACGGACGCCGATGTGGAACGCGCAGCAACGATGCTCGCGCTCAGCGATCCGGCCATCGCCGCCTTCATGCAACCGATCGTCGACCTCGATGGGAACCCGCTGATCGGCGCCGAGCCACTGACGCGGCTCTACCTGCTGGCACGGCGCTACCTGTCCTCGATCCGCGTCCTCCCGCAGACACACAAACTCCTCGGCATCCGCTAGGCCGGGCAGGTCCTGGGTCGACACTGAGTCTCCCCGCTACAACCTTGCGAGTGTGCGCAATTTGTGGTCGAAGTATTTCAGACTGCAGGGCCCCAAAACACTCGCGAAGGAAGAAACTCTGGACACCCAGGTCCTCATTATCGGCGGGGGAGCTACCGGCACGGCCGTTGCCCGAGATCTCGCGCTGCGTGGGGTTGCGTGTGTGGTCGTCGAGCGCGACGACATCAACGCCGGCGCCTCGGGGCGCAACCATGGCCTGTTGCACAGCGGCGCGCGCTACGTCGCCAACGATGCCGCAGCAGCGGCGGAGTGCCAGACCGAAGGCCGCCTTCTCAAACACCTCGCACCCCAGTGCGTTGACGACACCGGCGGCTACTTCGTGGCCGTCGCCGGTGACGACGAAACGTATGTTGCCGACTTTCCGTCCCTCTGTGCCCGCGCCGGCATCACAACCCGCGCGGTTGACGTCGCCGACGCACGGCATCTCGAGCCGGCGCTCTCGGGCCACACCATCGCCGTCTATGCCGTCAACGACGCCTCGGTCGATCCGTTCAAGTTGTCCTTTGAGATGATGGCGGACGCCAAGTCCAAAGGCGCGCGCCTCCTGCGGCGCACCGCGGTAGTGGACTTCGCACGTACGGGGGCGCGTCTTATCGCTGCCCGCGTCCGAAATACGCTCACCGGCGAAGAAACGCAGATCCACGCCGATATCATCGTGAACGCTGGCGGTGCCTGGGCGCGCGATATTGCCCGGCTCGCCGGCACTGCCGTGCCCATGCTGTACTCGAAAGGCACACTCATCGTCACGCACTCCCGTGTCGCGCAGCGCGCCATCAATCGCCTGCGCAAGCCCAGCGACGCCGACATCATCATGCCGGGTGGCACGGTCTCGATCGTCGGAACGACCTCGGTCAACATTCCCGATCTCGCCGACGTCCGGCCAACCGTTCCCGAGGTTGATCTCATCATCGACGAGACGTCGGCCATGGTGCCTGCGCTCCGCGACATGCGATATGTGCGCGCCTATGCCGGTGTGCGGCCGCTCATCTCCGGGAGCCCTGCTGGCGACGGTCGCGCGGTGAGCCGCGGGTTTGCGCTCATCGACCACCAACGTGACGGCGTCCAAAACCTGATCACCATTGCCGGCGGCAAGCTCACCACCTGCCGACTGATGGCCGAGAAAACTGCTGACCTCGTGTGTGAGCGGCTAGGTGTCTCCGCCACATGTCTCACGCGCACGGTGCGCCTTCCGCCGACCAGCGCGTGCGCGTGGACCGAGCCTGGGCTCACACCGCGCAACTGGATGCGGGCCCATGCCGCTGAGGACTCCTTGCTGTGCGAGTGCGAGATGGTGCCCAAGAGCGTCGTCGATAGCATCGCCCGCGAGCTGCGACTGGAGCCGCGCGGCATGGTGTTGGCCGACCTCGCTCTTCGCAGCCGTCTGGGCAAAGGCGCCTGTCAGGGGGCCTTTTGCGCGGTGCGCGCCATCGCCCACCTCTACGACCGAGGCGAGATGTGTGCCGACGCGGGCGTACGCGAGTGCATCCAGTTCTTTCGCGAACGCTGGCGAGGCCAACAGGCGGTCCTGTGGGGTGAGCAGCTCGCGCAAGCGGAACTGGCCGAGGCTATCCACTGCGGGCTTTTTGGCGAGGAGCACGTCGCGCATACCGCGGTCGGCAACTGTGCACCCTCGACGCACGATCCATGAGCGACAGAGAAACACTGTCCGACGCCTACGACGTGGCGGTGATTGGCGCGGGGCTCGCCGGCATGGCTGCCGCCATCCTTGCCGGCAACCGCGGCCTGCGTACCGTGCAAATCGGTAACGCCGGTGCCCTGTTGTTCTCCAGCGGAATGTTCGATCTGATGGGCGTGCACCCAGTTGAGGCTTTGCGCTCGTGGTCCGATCCCTGGGCCGCCATGGCGGCGGTAGCCCACGATATCCCTGACCACCCGTACGCCAAGCTGAACGCAGTCGCCTTGCGGGAGGCCTTTCTTGAGATCTGGCACGCTCTCGATGCGGCGGGCTTGGCCTACAATCAGCCGGGTGACTGCAACATCGAGGTAGTGACTTCTCTCGGGACCATCAAAAACACCTACTGCCTGCCGCAGACGATGGCTACCGGGGCCACCGCTCTCGCCGCGCGCGCACCGACTTTGCTGGTGGATTTTGAGGGTCTTCGTGAATATAGCGCACGCGGCATCGCCGCGACCCTGGCGTCGCGATGGCCGGGCCTGCGCACCCTGCGTCTCGCCTATCCACCGGCGGGTGTGGCAGGTGAAACCTACGCAGCCCATATCGCACGATCGCTCGAGCGCACCGAAAACCGCGCGCAGCTCGTCGAGCTGATTCGGCCCCACCTACAGGAGGCGCGCGCCGTCGGTTTGCCGGCCGTTCTCGGCCTGAGCCGCACCGCCGTCATCGCAGCGGAGATGTCGCGCGACCTCGGCATGCCGGTGTTCGAGATCCCTACTATGCCAACGTCGGTTCCGGGCTTGCGGCTCAAGGACGCACTCGAGTGCGCAGTTGCGGCACGCCATGTGCGACGCATCGTACAGTCGCGGGTGACCGGGGTGACTGCCAACGCGGACAGCTTCGAGCTGTGCCTCGACGCAGGCCGGTCGACCACGCCATCCGTACGCGCAAAGAATCTGGTGCTGGCCACCGGCCGGTTTATGGGTGGAGGACTCGTCGCCGATCGCCACGCCATTAGAGAGCCGCTCATGAACTTGCCCGTCGCACAGCCGGCATCACGCGCCGCATGGCACAGCACGGACTTGCTTGACGCCAAAGGCCATGCCGTGAACCGCGCGGGTCTCGAGGTGGATGAGCATTTTCGGCCGCAAGACGCGGCGGGGAAGACAGTTCATCCCCGCCTGTTCGCAATCGGAGTGATTCTCAGTCACCATGATTGGACACGCATGAAATGTGGCGCCGGCGTCGCGATTGGCAGTGCCGTCGCAGCCGTAACAACCCTGGAACGGGATCTCGACCGTACGCGCAGGGGATGACGGATGACCTCGATCTTCATGCCCTGGGGCCTCATCGCTGCGTTGGCGATCGCCGCCACCGGAATAGCCTACAGGATCGTCATCTGGCTGAGCCGTACCGTGGACGACCGTGCCACGTGTCCGCCCGCCTCCGTGCGCGTAGCCGCTCTGGTGACAGGCACGTTCGGCGCGCTCTTTGGGCCGCGCCTGCCGCGCATGCTGGCGGCGTTTGGGCTCGACGCCCTCCTGCAGCGCAAGCTCTGGCAGCGGGATCGTCGGCGCTGGTTAGCGCACATGGCCATCTTTGTCGGCTTTGGTGGGCTGTTTCTCGTGCACGCTTTGCACGGTGTAGTCACCGAAAAGCTCTGGCGTGGCTACTGCTCGACCGTCAATCCCTGGCTGTGGCTGCGCGACCTTTTGGGATTGTTGGCCGTCGCCGGCCTGGTGCTAACAGTGGCGCGGCGCCGGTTTGCGCGCGCTGTGCTTCCGGCGCCACAGCCTCGCGACCCGGTTTTTGTCGCGCTTGTCGCTGCGATTTTGGCCACCGGCTTTTTGTCGGCTGCGGTCAAAATTATTTCGGCGCCGGATTTCGAGCGCATGGTCGCGACCTATTCGGGCCTCTCCGCAGAAGAACAGGAGCCGTTGAAGGCCTATTGGCAGACCGAGTACGGCATGGTCTTTCCCGCAAGTGCGCCGGATGCCGCGCTCCTCAAAATCGGCAAGGAAGTCCACGACAGTGCATGCGCGGGCTGTCACTCGCGCCCGCAATCAGCGTTTGTGTCCTATCCGCTGTCCCGCCTGTTGCAGCGTGCGGCGGTCCCTCTCGCGGCGGTGCCGCTTGCGGCGGCGAATGCCTCCGGTGTGCTGTTCAATTTGCACGTTCTGTTGTGTCTATTGGGTATCGCCTATCTGCCGTTCGGCCGGGCGTTGCACATCTTCGCGGCGCCGACGAGCCTGCTCGCCGCAGCCGGAGCGGCAACGCCGGCGACCGTCAACGTCGTCGCGCGGCGCTCGTTGGCGCTCGATGCGTGCGTGCGTTGCGGTCTGTGTGACGAGCGTTGTTCGGTAGCAGCGCTCTGGGCGTTGTTCGGCAATCCACTGGTGCTGCCGGCCTCCAAGCTCGACGGCGTGCGCCGGCTCTCCACTGACCTACTAGTTCGAGAAGTCGTCGCATGGTGGCAAGAATTTCGGATTGTGGATTTCGGATTGCAGGTTCAGCAATCTGCATTCCGCAATCCGCAATGGGTTGCGGGCGAAGCCCGCACTGAGAAGCGCATGGATGCCAACGCGCTTGCGGCGCTCGCTCAAGGTGCATACGCGTGCACGGACTGCGGCCGCTGCACGCGTGGTTGTCCGGTCGGCCTCGACCTCGATGACTTGTGGACAGCGCTCAAAGCCAGGCTTGCTGCATGCGGACAGCCCACCTTCGCGGCTCGGGTCAAGACCGCTTCTGCCTCACAGTGGGCCGATCGCCTGGCGGCATCCTCGGGCACCCACGGTGCGGGCACCAACGGCGCCTTGGCCCGTGCCGGCAGGTTGACGGACGACCCCCGCATCTTTTCACGTTGCGTACAGTGTCAGACCTGCACAAACGTTTGTCCGGTGGTAGCCGAATCGTTCGGTCCGGGCGGGGTCGATGCCACGCCCCAAAGGGTCATGAACCTGCTGCGACTCGGCATGACGGAGCTGGCGCTCGGCTCACGCATGGTGTGGGACTGTACCACCTGCTACCAATGCCAAGAGCACTGTCCCGCGGGCATCCGCGTCACCGATGTGCTCTACGATCTCCGCAATCAGGCTTACACGCGGATGAGC
This sequence comes from uncultured delta proteobacterium, assembly GCA_963729835.1. GTDB lineage: Bacteria > Desulfobacterota > Binatia > HRBIN30 > HRBIN30 > CAVSQF01. The sequence continues at coordinate 8,985 of CAVSQF010000049.1, forward strand.
GCACTCGCGGTGATCGACACCCCGGCGAAGGGGGACGCCCTGTGAAATTCGCTCTCTTTGTCGGCTGCCAAATCCCCGCGCGTGTACCGCAGTATGAGCGCGCGGCGCGCGCCGTGCTCGGCAGGCTTGGCGTCGAGCTCATCGATCTCGACTTTGGCTGTTGTGGATACCCTGCGCGGCACTTACGTCTCGACGCTTACCTGGCCCTCGCGTGCCGAAACCTGGCGCAAGCTGCTGCACGGCACCTGGACGTGCTCACGCTCTGCCAATGCTGCTACGGCAGCCTGCGCCACGCTTTACATCTTTTGCGCCACGAACCCGGCCTGCGCGCAGCCGTCGCGCAAGACCTCACCAAGGACGGCCTTCACCTTTCCGAGACGACCACCGTGCGTCATCTGCTGGACGTACTGGCGCGTGACGTCGGCTGCGATCGCATCAGAGCCAACGTCGTTCGTGATCACCACCGGCTCAGGCTCGCTGCCCACTACGGATGCCACGCGCTGCGACCGAGTGATGTGGTCGATCTCGACCGACCCGATAGACGACAAGCACTCATGAACATACTTGACCTTGTAGTTGGCAAGCCTATCAAGACCAGCGACGAACGGGCCGAAAAGATCGGTCCGGCACAGGGCATCCCCATTTTTGGACTCGACGGGCTAGTCGGCTGCATACGGCCCGGAAGCGGCGCTCAGCCTTCTGATTCCCCTCGGCCTGCTTGGCGTGCGTTACATCGTTCCGATCAGCGCCGCGATCATCACGTTGCTGGTGATCGTGTACTTCTCCTATCGCCAGACTATCGCCGCGTATCCCTCCGGTGGCGGCTCGTATACCGTGGCGCGCTTCAACCTGGGCACACCGGCGGCGTTGCTTGCTGCGGCGGCACTGCTTGCCGATTACATCCTGACAGCGGCCGTGGGGGATTTCCGCGGGGGTGGGCGCGTTGGTTTCCGCTGCGCCGTCGTTGCACGAACATGACTGGTACCACGGCCAGGGCGCAGCATAGCATGGTGGTCTTCCGGGCCGCGTTGACTGACCAGCCCCGTTTGATGAGAGATGAGGAGAGCCAGCCGCCGGCAATGCTACCCACGTCGGCGGTCAGGTAGATGACGATGAGCGGCAGGCCCATCTTGGACAGGGTGATGCCGTGTTCCTTGTTAAGGAACTTTGGCAGCCAAAACAGGTAGAACCACCAGACCGGGTCAGTCATGAATTTGCCCAAGGCAAAGGCCCAGGTTTGCCGGAAGCCGATCAAACGAACCCCGC
>CAVSQF010000050.1:0-83926 GCA_963729835.1 uncultured delta proteobacterium
GCTGTTGCGGAAATCCTCCAGCGTCGCCCTGTTGGTGCGCACGATCATTTCAACCAAGTACAAGAATGAACCGACACATGCGGCCCAAACGAAACTCAGTATGAAACCACCGGCCATACCGGCGAAGCCGGCGATCTGCGCCGTGATGGACATGATCGTGCCATACACGAAGACGCTGCCCAACACCGGCCAGTTCTTCACGGCCAATGCGCCGGCGCGGCTGAATACCTTACGATAAACGTGCAGCGTTACGAGCAACCACTCCAAGCGACTACCCCGTCAGTTGGGCGCACTCTATAAGAGCGCCACACGACGGGTCAATCGTCGGAGCGGACCTTGCGGCCATGCCGCCGCGGATGTCCGCAATGCCGGAAAGCTGCCGGGGCGCTATCGCGTCCCCGCCGGACACCGTCGATCGCCTTGCGTTTCGATGTCGTGGAGCCGCTGTGCCAGTTCGGTCCACTCATCGCGCAGGGCACGCGGGATTGGGTCTTTCAAGGTCCGCCGCCACGGCGGGCCGTCGATGGGTCCCGCTATGAATGACTCGGTGACCGCCCGTATGACGTCCGGCGCCGTGCGCCGTCCCGATCGCCGCAGCCGCGGGTGCACGTGCACGTTGTAAACGTGCGCGCGGATTTCCGCCAAACGGTTGCGGATGCGCAGATCCTCAGCCATGGTTTCCCAATTGACCGGCTCGGTCATTCCAGCCAAAGGCCATAGGTATTCGTCAATCTCTGGGTAAGCTTCGTTTCGCGTGTCGTCGCATCACACCTCATCCCCATTCTTTATGGTTTAAGTGTGATGAAATATAGGGGCGGCGCCGAGACGCCAACCACCCCCTGATGTGTCATGCGACACATCGCCTGCAGAATTGTTGTGCTCGATGATACTCTGATGCCAAAGAAGGGGGTGCGGAGCGCCAAGTGCTAGGCGCGGCTGCGCTGACCCGTCCGCAAGAGGTCGCCCCGCAACACGTGCTGCCCACGCAGGTTGTGGCGTGGATCGAAGAAACGCGACGTGAGGATAATCCGGCGTCCATCCTTTTCGAGCAGGCCTGCACGCTCCAAGCGCTTCATGACCCGCGCGACGTTGGCGCGCGAGGCAATCGCGAACTCGGCCAGGTCAGCGTGCGTCACCGCCAGATCGATGCGCACGCCATCGCCCGCAGCCGCACCGAAATCGCGAGCCAGCACGGCCAACTCGTGGATGAGGCGCTGTTCCATCCGCAGGCCCAAGAGGCAACACTTGTCGTACAGGAGGCTGCTCAATACGCGCCAGCTGAACGACACGATCTGCAGCACTCCTGGTGGCGGTGAGGCCGCGACGAGATCGGCCATCATTTCGTTGGTGATGATGGCGACCACGGAATCGCTGAAGGCACTGGCGGAGAACAACCGGGGTTGTCCTTGATCGACACCCCAGTTCAAGCCGAAGAACTGGCCCGGTCGGATGAGTTCGACGCAGACGGTGCCGGCGCCCGAGGGGCAGCTCACCTTCACCACGCCGGAGACGAGGAAATTGACGAAATCGGCCGTGTCGTCCGGGCTGAAGACGTTCTGGCCTTTGCTCCAGCGTGCCAGCTGGGCGCCGCGCACCAGTTGGTCGACGGCGTGCGCGCCGAGGCCCATGCGCCGGCAGGCTTCGGCAAGACGTACCCGCAATTGCTCCTTGGGGGTGTTGTGTACCACTCCGCAACTCCGACGGGCAGGGAACGGCCCGCTGCGCCCTAGTTGTCGATGGCTTTCACGGATCACGCCCGGAGTCAAGCCGCCGGCGCACGCGGTGTTCGGCATTCGCGCGCGGATTCGGTTCGGGACTAGCTCCCTCGGGTCGGGCCTCTGCAGAGTCGAGAGTCGGGCAATACACCCGCGCCACGCTGGGTCATGCCTCGTTTGCCACGCGACGCAAAGAGGGTATACGAGAGCCCAGAAGGCAGGAGGGTCACGATGCCCGGAGTCTCGGTAGACGGGGCAGCAGGGATGGAACGGCTCGCCATCTTTGCGGCGCTGCAGTGGGAATGCCGCCCCATCGTGCGCCACCTCCGGCGCGTCGCGTGCACACGGCTGGCGGGCTTTACCGTCTGGCGCAGTGTCACACCGGAACGCGAGGTCTGGTTGATCAAGACCGGCGTGGGTGAACAGCGCGCCGCAGCGGCCGCCAACGCGCTCGGGAGCACCGGCCGGTTCGGCCTGTTCCTGTCGACCGGCTGCGCCGGCGCGCTCGTGCCGGGCCTGCTGCCTGGCGATCTCGCCGTGGCAACGAAGGTGATCCGCAATCCGTCCGGCGAGTGCTTTGAAACTGATGTCGTGTCTCGCGAACGCGCCGCGCGGGCCGCCGAGCGGGCGGCGCTGCGCACAGTGGTCGGGCCGCTCGTCTGCAGCCCGTGCGCGCTCGCGACCGCCGACGCCAAGCGAGCTGCTGCCGCGCAAAGTGGAGCCATCGCCGTTGAAATGGAGGGGGCCGGCATCGCGGCAGCGGCCGCCCAAGCGGGCGCCCCATTTGCGTCGGTGCGCGCCATTTTTGATACGGCCACCACCGAGCTCGACGAATCAGGAGACGTCATCGACCCACAGACCGGCACACTCAAGCTGCGCAACCTGGTGCGACGCCTGGCGGCACAGCCGAGCGCCGTGGCACAGATGCTGGCGCTGCTGCCGATGATGCGCGCGGCACAGCACAGCCTGGACAAGTTTTTCGGCGCCCTCCTGCGCGCCGATCCGTGATGCGCCGTTCGCGATGCGTGACCCCGACGGGAGTCCTCTCACGCACCAGGAATCACTTCCGAGCTTGTGGTCAAATCGGGCGTGTGGTGCATGACGGGCGGCCCCCTGTAGACGTGTGCGGCGACCAACGGGAGCGGACCCGCCGCACGGACGCCGGGCGCAGCCCTCACCTCTTGCCTTGCGCCCCTGGCCCCTCTTCACGTATAGTTCGCCAATGTTCGGAATGGGTTTAGGGGAATTAGTAGTCATCCTGGTGATCGTCATGATCATCTTCGGCGCCGGCAGGCTGCCGGAGATCGGGGAAGGGCTGGGGCGTGGAATCCGCAATTTCCGCAAGGCGGTGAAAACGCCCGACGAGATCGATATCACGCCGAAGCCCGACGAGCAGAAAGGGCCAGGCGAGGGGAAGACTCAGGCCTGACGCTGTGCGGCGACCACCTGTGTACTGAACTCGACCGCCTCGCGCGGCGGGTCCATAAAGACGATCACGAAGGTCGACGGGGCGCCGGGTTCGACCACGAAGCGTCTTGGCGGGCTCAGTCTCTGCAAGATTGACAGCTCACGCGGTGTGAGGTCTTTGAGGACCTTCGCCGAGATCACGTTGCCACAGTAAATCGTTTTCTGGTCCAGCGGTCGTCTGGTCCCATCGTACAGCTTCCCGGTAATCTGGACTCCGTGGAGCGCGACCGAAGCGGTATTGAGGGCCTTGCCGGTGATTACGAACACCTCCTTTCCCTCCTTGATGCGCTGGTAACTTCCCACCACATCGGACAGCGCTACCTTGCGGACCAGCAGGCGCTCATCACCGAGCGTGCCAATCAATGGTAAACGGCCGACCAGCCGGTCGCACCACGCCGGGCTGGCGAACAAGGCGCGGGTAAATACCGCGTATGCGGCAACCACCAGCAGCAGGAAGATGAACACCGGCTTCACGTCGCTGCGTTCCCGGATTGCACCGCGTTCCGCGCGGCGGTCGGCCGGCGCGGCACCTGCTTCTTCCTCCGGGGGCGGCGGCGCGGCGCGTGCGTGCAGTGCCAGGTCGGTGACGGGCAAGCGCTGTGGCACGGCACCTTCACCGTCGGTGGCATCGGCGCCCAGCGTGAACTCCTCGCTGTCCGGGGAGCTGAAATCCTCCTGGGGCGGCGGCTTCGGCTCGTCTTTCCACGAGGGCTCGTCCAGTGGTAAGGTCAGATTCTCACCAGCCGCCGCGGCCGGTTTAACGCGAGCGGGCCGGGGGGGAGGAGACGGTTTCCTCGCGGGTGGCGCGGGGAAGATGCGCAGGCAACGCGAGCATTTGAGCATCGGGTTCGGGCCCTTGAGGAGCGCCGGGTTGAGTTGATAGCGCCTGGCGCAGTATGGACACTCAATGATCACGATGCTCCATCGCAGTTGAAAGGGGATTGTATGGCGATTGGATCAAAAAGCAATTCCGGAACTCCGGCCGAGACCCGAGCACCGACGCAGTCAGTCGTGAGCGAGCTGTCGGTGGTACTCCCAGCCTACAACGAGGAAGCGAACGTGGAACGCGTCGCGCGTGATTGCGCCGTCTTCCTCGACGGCCGCGGCCTGGATTACGAGTTGCTCATCGTCAATGACGGCAGCCGCGATCGCACGGGAGAAATCTTGAACGGCCTGACCGCCGCGCTGCCGCGGCTGCGGCCGTTGCACCATGCGCAGAACCGCGGCTACGGCGCCGCTTTGCGCACCGGATTCGAAGCGGCGAGGAAGCGCTTCGTGTTCTACATGGATGGCGACGGACAGTTCGACATCCGCGAGCTGGACAGCCTGCTCCCGTTGGCAACCGATGAGCGGCACATCGTCACCGGCTTCCGCATCGAGCGGCGCGACCCGTTCATGCGGCGCTTGAACGCCAAGCTCTTCGGCGGCTGGTTGGTGCGGGTCACGCTTGGGGTACGGGTGCGCGATCTGAACTGTGCGTTCAAGCTCATCCCCAAGAGGGTTCTCGATAGCATCACCCTGGAGTCTCCCGGCGCGTTGATCAACGCGGAGTTGTACGGGCGGGCGGTGCGCCGGGGCATCGGCATCAAAGAGGTCGGGGTGCACCATTACCCGCGGACTGCGGGGGTGCAAACGGGCGCCCACCTGTCGGTCATCGTGCGCGCCTTCTACGATCTGTTTCGACTGCGGCAGAAGATCCTGTCCGAGGAAAACGCAGGGCAAGACAACCGGTAACAGACCGGCGGTGGCTCTACGCCGCATAGTCCTTGCGCTGAATGCCGTACTTGTGCAGCTTCTGGTAGAAGTTCTGGCGGTGCAGGCCGGCTTCGCGCGCCGCGCGGCTGACGTTGCCATGGTGGCGCCGCAAGCACTCGAGAATGAAATAGCGCTCGAATTCCTCGCGGGCGGCGCTCAGCGTCTTCCCGGTGGACGGCAGGACGCGGCTGGTCTCGCCGCCGTTGTGCAACTCGCCGGGAAGATCCCCCGACGTCACCTCGGCGCCCTTCGCCAGCAGCGTGGCCCGCTGAACGACGTTTTCGAGCTCGCGCACATTGCCGGGCCACTGATAACGCCGCAGAATCTGCGCCGTGACGGCATCAAACCCGGTGATCCGGCCGCTCGGGTCGTGCTTGCGCAGGAAGTGATGGGCGAGTGGGAGGATGTCGTCCAAGCGCTCGCGCAACGCGGGAATGCGCAACGAGACGACGTTGAGCCGATAGTAGAGGTCGGAACGGAAGTCGCCGGTGCGGATCCGTTCCGTGAGGTCCGCGTTGGTGGCCGCGACCACGCGCACATCCACTTTGATGGTGCGGTCGCCGCCTAGGTGCTGCAGCTCGCGCTCCTGCAGGACGCGCAAGAGCTTGACCTGCAGCCGCGGCAACAGATCACTGATCTCGTCGAGAAACAGCGTGCCGCCGTCGGCCTGCTCGACCAATCCCCGCTTCATGCTGTGGGCGCCCGTAAACGCCCCTTTTTCATAACCGAACAGCTCGCTCTCGAGCAGCTCTGAGGGAATCGCGCCGCAGTTGATGGCGACGAAGGGCCCGGCACTGCGCGCCGATTGCGTGTGTAAAGCGCGCGCGATGAGCTCCTTTCCAGTGCCACTCTCGCCCGTGATCAGCACCGTGGCGCTCGAGTTGGCGACGCGCTCGACCACCCGGAAGACCTCCTGCATCGCGCTGCTGACGCCGATGATGTTGCTCGGGCCGTAGCGGCTCACGAGTTGGTCGCGCAGGTTGCGGTTCTCCTGCTGGAGCTGGTAGTGCTGCAAGGCGCGCTCGACGTGCTGGCGTGCCTCCTCGTTCGTAAACGGCTTTTGCAAGTAGTCGAAGGCGCCCGAGCGCATCGCCTCCACGGCCGTTTGAATCGTGGCGTACGCCGTCATGATCACAACCAGTGTGTCCGGGCTGAGGCGCCGGACGTCGCGCAGGAAATCCAAGCCGTTCATCCCCGGCATGAGCAGGTCGACCAATGCCAGGGCGTAGGCGCTGCGCCCGAGCGCTTCCACCGCCGCCGCCGGGTCGGAGAAGGCGTCCACCGCGAGGCCGTCGCGTTGCAGCGCGCGGCCGAGCGACCGGCACAAGTTCGCCTCATCATCCACGAGCAGCATCGAGTAGTGCATGTCACGTCACGGCGCCGGCGCTCTCGAGCGCCGCCTGCTCGGGCCGCAGCGGCAGGCTGATCGTAAACGCGCTGCCGCGGCCGACCTGGGAAGCCACGGTGATCTCGCCGCCGTGGGCGACGATGATCCCATAGCTCACCGCGAGGCCGAGCCCGAACCCAGCGCCCCCTTTCTTGGTCGTGTAGAAGGGGTCGAAGATGCGATCCAGATCCGCTGCATCGATGCCGCAGCCGTGATCGGCAAATTCAATGACTATCTTGCGGGCCCCACCCTCGATGGACTCCGCCGTGCGGATGCCGACCACACCGTCCCCCTCCATTGCGTCAGCGGCATTCATCAAGAGGTTCAAAAACACCTGTTGCAGTTGCCGCACGTCCGCCCACAGCTTGGGCAAATGCGCATCCAATACCCATTCGGCGGCGAGCGCGTGCGCGCGGGCGTCACGGATCGCCAGCACGAAGGTCTCGCGCAGCAGGGCGTTCAAATCGACCTCGCTCGGATGACTCTCGCCGCTGGCGGCGAAGTTGAGGAGGCCCTGGATGATGCGCCGGCAGCGCTGCGTTTCCGCCTCGATGATGCCGATGTCCTCCGCCCAGGCGCTGCCCGCGCCCATGGCTTCACGCAGGTTGCCGGCCGTGGACAAGATGATCCCGAGGGGGTTATTCAACTCGTGCGACACGCCGGCAGCCAGCATGCCGACGGCACTCAATCGCTCCGCCTGGCTCAGGCGGGCACGCGCAATCTTCAAGTTCCGATACAGCCGCTTGGTTTCTGCCAGCGCCCGATCCTTCTCCTGGATCGTCCGCTGCAGCGATTCGGCAAGATGGTTGAAGGTGGACGAGAGCGTGCCCACCTCATCACGACCGGTGACCGGCACCCGCACCGCGAGATCGCCGCCGGAGAACCGCTCCGCCCCGCGCGTGAGCTGCAGCAGTGGCGCCACTGTCTTCCGCGTCCACCAGTAGATGAACGCCAGGGCGGTGGCCATTAACCCTGCGGTCACCAGCAGAAGTCGCACGCGGATGCGCCGCGCCTGCCGCGCAAGCAAGTCCTGCGAGATGCCGAGCCCTACCCCGGCGATTGCCTTCCCATCGACGATAACCGGTGTGAGGATCTCGATGTAGTTTTTCAGGATGCGTTCCGTCGGCCGGCCCGGATGCAGCTCACTGAGGCGCGGCAACGGCGCATGTGGACCTTCCGGCGTCCCGGGATCGCTGGCGCTCGCCAACACGTGCGTGTCATCAAAGACGTAGGCATACTCAAAATCTCGATCCTCCAGCACCGGCTGGAGCTCATCAACAACAACCCGCGGGTCGGTGAGCGCAAAACGCACGAGCCACGGGCTGGTGATTCTCAACGCGGTCTTGCCCTTCTCCAGCAGGATTTCCTCCATCTCACCCCGTTCGGAACGGACCAAAAGAACCGTTGCGATGGCCAAGACCACGAGCAGCATGGTGATCATGCCGAACGCCAGGCGCCGGCCCATCGAATCCTCTATGAAGCTTTCGAGTTTCGCTAACACCGCACGACTCTCTGCTTCGTCCGTGCAACCGATGTACCACCACGGCAGACAGGACACTGACAACTGAACACTACGCCGCGGCCCCCTTCAAATGTCACTCCAAAGTGACTGCATTGGGAATTCACTCGTATTTGCGAGCATGCAACAGCTCACGATCATAGTGCACCTAGGGAATGTCACCTGTCAAGAAAACACGACGGTATTGGAGACGCGTCTCGGCTTGGGATTCAAATGGAACACGTCTTGGCATTTGGCTTGCGTTGCGGATATGGATAGCGAAGGTGGGGGGAGCGAACACCACACCTTGCCGGTACGGAGGAAGCATGACATTCCGAACTAGGCCCTTGGAAAGGCCGGCTACGGTTGCGTTTGTCGTGCTGCTCACCTGGGCGTTGGCAGGGTGCGGCGACGAATCCGGGCCGGTGGCCACACCGACCGCAGTCCCGACGGCGACGCCGACAAGCGTGCCGCGGTTCGATTGCGAAGGCTTCGTCACGCCGGTGCGCGCGGACACGTCGGCGTGCGCCGACGTCGATGCCGATCAACCGGAGACGCTCGTGCGTTGCCTGCGCGGCTCTGGGCATCTCGGGCAGTGGACGGGCGATGCGGTTGGACTTCCGGCCTACGACTTCACGGTGGAGGAGCGCTGCGATCCGGCGGCGCACGCCTACTCGCCGCGCACGACTTCCCTGCACGACCCGATCCATCTGATTGGCAACGGCCGCGGCCTGGTCGCCATGGCACATGCCTCTGGCGGAGTGGAGATCTACTCGCAGGATCGCGGGCACAAGTGGATCAATCGCGTTGATACCTGGACCGACCCGCAGAACCCCGACTACCCGCTGCAGCTTGGTGGCGGGTTCAACTACTACACGACCGTCCGAGACGGGAAGCCGTCATCCGTCCGCTCGACGCGCTTCGAGGACCTTCCGGTCAACGGTGCCACGCAGATGCAAACGCGCCGTTTCGGTGTAGGGTATTTCGAGACGGTGACGCGCGACAGCGACATCACGGTGCGACGCCGGGTGTTTGCGCCCGACGCCGACGCCCGCGCCCTGGCGGCAGACGTCGCCGTGGAGAACCCCACCGACGGACCGCTGCACTACGAGCTGGTCGAGTTCTGGGACATCAATATTCACGAGATCACCCTCGAGCTGCTAACCAGCGATCTGGGGTTGCCGGGCATCAGTGAGGATATCGACCGCCGCCGGCGCGCCTTCATGGCGCAGTTCACCCAGCGCGTTCGGTGGAGTGCCGACGAGCGCCTGGGCGTGGTCGAGACCGCGGCGAAAGCCCTGCCCGCCACGATCCACGATCGGCTCGACGTCTCCAACATCGACTACTTCCCCGATCCCATCTATTTCGCGGTGCTCGACGACGGGCCGGCTCCGGACGCCGTCTGGCTCACTGACAGTGAGTTGTGGGACGGCCCGGCGCGCACGCCGCCGGAAGCCGCCGCGCGTCCCGGCGACGCGTCGTCGCGCGCGATCGATCTCGACGGCGATGGGCAGCATGCGATCGTGGCGGTGCGCGTGCCCGTCGAGCTGCCCGCGCACGCGTCGGTGACGCGCCGCTTTGCCTTCGGCTATGCGCCGGCCAATACCACCGCGGAAGCCGCCGTCGCCGAGCTGCGGGCACGGGGCGACGCCCTCCAGCAACAGACCGCGGATGCCTGGCGGAGCCGCCTGGTCTGGGCCGCGTTCCCCGGGCTGCAAGATGCGGGTGTGGTGCAGCGGGAGATCGCGTGGGCGGCGTACAACGCGATCGCCAACACGACCTTCGACGAATACCGCGGTGTGCGGTTCCTCGGGCAAGGAGGCGCCTACAAGTACATCCACGGTATCGACGGCGCCATGGGCGATCTGGCGCTGTTCGCTGAGGCACTGGTTTTGATCGATCCACAGATTGCCCATGGCACGCTGGCATACGCGCTCGCCACCCAGCAAGGTGGGACGCAGCGGACGCCCTGGCGGTTTCCCTACGCCACCACGGGGGTGGGCAACGTCACCGACGTGCTCATCTACACCCAGCGCAGTGATGCCTACTACTTCCTGCCGTCGGCAATTGGCCGCTACGTCGCCCTGACGCGGGACAGTGACTTCCTGACACAGCCGATTTCTTTCTGGCCGCGTGCGGCGGTGCGGAGCGGCGACGTCGTCGAGCACGTGCGGCGGGCGCTGCAATACGGCACCGAGACGCTCGGGTTCGGCGCGCGGGGGGTCCTGGCCATGGGCACCGGTGACTACGCCGACGGGATCACCGAGCTGGCAACGGAGCCCGCCACCCCGACGGGCACGTCGTCGACGTACAACGCCGGCGCCGTGATCTACGGATTTCCGCTGGCCGCCGATGTGATCGAGGCGCGCGACGCAGCGCTGGCGAGCAACCTGCGTGCCCTCGCCGCATCGCAGGGGGACGCGCTGCTCAACCGCGCGTGGGAGGGGCAGTACTTCTATCGTGGGTTCGTCGACAGCGGGGACCCGCTGGCTCCGCAGATCTTCTTCCTCGAGCCGCAGGTCTTTCCGGTGCTCGCCGGGATCATCGACGCCACGCGGCGGGATCTCGCGCTCGGCATGGTCCAAGCCCTCCTCGAGACCGCCATCGGCGCGGTGAGCAATGTGCAGATCGGCTCCGGCAGCGGCGTGGGTGGACCCGACCGGCCGCTGGTCGGCGGCATTTGGCCGGTGGCCAACGCGTGGCTGACGGGCGCATACGCCAGGCGCGATGGCAGCGAGGCGTGGAGCAGCTTCATCCGCAACACGCTGGCCGCGCACGCCGACCTGTACCCGGATCTGTGGTACGGCATCTGGACCGGTCCGGATTCGTTCAACGGCCCGGACAACGCGCGCCCTGGTGAGGCTGACGCAAATGTGGTGACTGCCCTCACCGACTACCCGGCGCTCAACTCGCACATGCACACGGGTCCGTTACGCGCGCTGATGGAGATCGTCGGCGTTGCGGGCACGCGCGATGGCATGCGGATCACGCCGCGCCTGCCGACCGAAACGTTCACCGTCGAGTGGCCGCGGTTGCGTGTGCACAGCACGCCGTCACTGATCGAAGGCCAGGTCGTCGCCTCCGCCGACGGACCGCTGGTCATGGAAGTCGCGCTGCCGAGCGGCTTACAGAGCACGCCTGCGGTGCGCGTGACGGTAAATGGAACCGCCACCGCGTCGACGCTGGACGAAGATATCGTCCGCTTCGTGGTGCCCGCGCACGCCGGCGTTCCCGCCCGGTGGCAAGTCGGGTCGTAAGGTACACGACGCTGACAAAGGCATCTCGGCCGTGCTATAGCGCCGGCGAAATAGAACCGCTCGCGGCGCTACGGATTCATCTCGTAGGCGCCGCGTAGCGCGTAGACGTGGTTCGTCCAGACCCGCTGGTAGCGTGCCTCGTCCACCACCGGCTTGCGGATCATCTTGAGGCAGTAGTCCATCTGCGGCGGCGTGCTGCTGGGTTTGGCGTGCAGCTGGAGGGCGAAGCGCGACAGGTCACGCACCAGCACATCGAAGATCTGGTCGACCACGTCGTGCTCGATCTTGTAAATTGTGGCGTTCTCCAGCACGAGCTGCGCGTAGACGACCAGCACGAAGATCTCGCCGATCGCCATCAGAAAATCGATGTCCTTGCGCTGCGTATCGCTCGGCGTGGCGACCGCCATACACTCCTTGAAGACCGCGACCTGTTCCTTGAACACGTTCACGTTGGGCAGGTCGTAGCTGTCGAACACGGGTTGGTAGTCGTGGAACCGGATCTGGCCGAGACCCTTGGTCGGTCCTTGGTCGAACAGGAAGTCGTCGTTCGCAGCGTCGCTACGCTTCGGCACGGGCGGATAATCGGCCGGGTTGAAGAAATAGTTCTGCAGGAACTTCACGATCAGCGCGATGTTCACGTGCACCGTGCCTTCGAGCTTCGGCAAGCAGCGGATGTCGCGGGCGGCCATCTCGAAGTACATGTCGCGCTCGAAGCCCTTCGCCGCGATCACGTCCCACAGGTGATTGACGACGTCCTCGCCCTGCGTCGTCACCTTCATCTTCACGACCGGATTGTACAGCAGATAGCGCCGGTCCGTAGGCGAGGCGGAGCGCATGTAATCCGCGGCGCGCAGCGCCACCAGCTTCATGGCCAGCAGCCGCGCGTAGGCATCAGTGAACAGCTGCTTCACGTGCGGGAAATCGGTCACGGTCATGCCGTACAGATGGCGGCCGGCGGCGTGATTGATGGCTTCGTAGAAGGCGTGGGTGCAAATGCCGATCGACGCCCAGCCCAGATTGAACTTGCCGATGTTGACCGTGTTGAGGGCGGCGTTCCACGCGTCCGGGCCTTTCGAGAGTAGATCACTCTCTGTGACTGGATAATCGTGGAGCTCGAACTGGGCGACATACGACTGGCTGTTGCAGACGTTGCGGATGCAGTCGAACTTCTCGTGCTGCGAGTCGGCGGCGAAGAACACGTACTCGCCGGAGCTGCCCAGCTTGCCGAAGACGGACACCAGGGCCGCCTTGTTGGCGTTGCCGATGTAGTACTTGTCGCCGCGCGCCGTGTAGGTGCCTTCCCCCGCAGGGACGAGTTGCATCTCGGTGGAGTACAGGTCGGCGCCGTGCGCGCGCTCCGAAAGGCCGAGCCCGAAGATTGCCCCGTCTTCGAGCAAGCGCGCCGCTCGGCGCTTGAGCGGCTCGTTGCGACTCATCCAGATCGGCCCGAGGCCGAGCACCGACACCTGCCAGGTGTACCAGTAGGCAAGGCCGTAGAAACCGAGGATCTCGTTGAACTCGCAGATGCGCCAGGTATCCCAGCGTGCGTCCCGCGCGCCGTAGCCGGCGGGAGTCAGCAGCGTCGCGAAAATGCGCTCGCGTTTCACGAAGTCGAGGAAATCCGCGTACCACACGCGTTCGCGGTCGTCATCCTTGAGCTTCTGTTTCCCCTTGGTCTCGAAGAAATTGATCGTCTTGACCATGATCTCCCGCGAGCGTTCATCGGGATACTCGCGGTCAGGCTTTTTCGGATTCAACAGCATGGGCATCTCCCTCGGCAAACCATCTGATTCAACACGTCGGGTAGGCTAGAATCAAGGCAGGGTGCTACGCCGAGCTGGAAATCCGAGCCGGCGCCGGCGGCAACTCGGGTTTGGGCGCCCGCTTCTTCCGCGGCGCGCGGCGCGGCGTAGCGGTCGTCGACCGCTGTGGGATTTTCGAACATGCCGACGCAATGTACCGCACGATGTTGTACGCGTAGTAAAGTTGCGGGTAGAATGCCGGCTTGCCGCTGGTCATGATCGTCGCCGCCACCTGACGCGCGCGGTCCGCCCACGAGACGATGTTGGTGAAGCCGAGGTGCCCGTACGCGGTACTGCGTGTCCGGCCCATACAAACTGACCCACCTGGCGCCCAGCATGAACCCCATGCCGTAGCGGAACGGGAACCCGAGACTGAAATCGAACTCGAATATACGACTGCTCCGACGTCGCACGCTGAATCGTGCGCGGCTCGAAGATGCGCACGCCATCGACCTCGCCGCCGTTGAGCAGCAATTGATAGAACCGGCTCAGTTCCTCAGCGGTGGTAACCACGTTGCCCGAAGGGACCACGGCGGTGAGAAAGCGCGGGTCGTTCGACAGCTCCGTCGCCGCATAGAAGTCGACGCCCAAAGCGCGGTGCAGGAGCGTGGAGATCGGCGGCAACGGCGGCGGGCCGGTGAAGTAATTGAGCGCCACGCGGCGCACGTCGCGGCGTTGCACGCCGTAGTTCATCCAGCGGAACCCCAAGGGCCGGCGGATTTCCTCATCCAAGACCGTGCGAATGTCCTTGCCGGTGACACGCCGCACGACCTCGGCGAGCACGAAGCCGCCGGTGATCGCGTGATACGCCAGCCGGCGGCCCGGCCGTGAGGTGGGCTGTGACGCGCACAGAATCCGCAAGATCTCCGCGGGCTCATGCAATAGGCCGAGATCCATGACATCCGGCGGCAAATTCGGAATGCCGGCGCGGTGGGTGAGGATATGACGGATGGTGATCCACTGTTTCTTGTGGACACCGAACTCCGGGATGTATTCGCAGACCGCGTCGTCGAGATGCAGCAGGTGGCGTTGGTCGAGCAGATGAATGACCATCGCCGTGACGGCCTTCGAGGCAGAGAATATGGTGAACGGCGTATCCGGGGTGGCCAGCACCTTCTTGGCATCCTCGGGATCCGCTGGTCCGTTGCCC
This sequence comes from uncultured delta proteobacterium, assembly GCA_963729835.1. GTDB lineage: Bacteria > Desulfobacterota > Binatia > HRBIN30 > HRBIN30 > CAVSQF01. The sequence goes on from CAVSQF010000050.1 coordinate 14,032, forward strand.
GCCGCATGGCCGATCGCCCGATCGATCAGGATCTGGCCGCGACGCCGCACGCACAGTTGGATGGCCGGGTGAATGCCGCTTTGGTACAGCTGCTCGACCGCGTGCCAGATACATTTCACCGCATCCGGCTGCACCCCTACCTCCCGCGGCTTCACCTCCGCTCCACGGCGGATCGAGGTGACCGGCTCAAGAGACTCCGGGACGCGGCACGTCGTGAAGAACGGAATGTACATGGCTCTCCCTCTTAGCGGATGTGCAGGCTTTACGCGAACCGCCGGGAAAGGGACCGCGACGAACCTTTCTCACCGATCCTCTCCACCAATCGGGTCGTCGAGTACCCGCGCACAAACCGCAGCGCGCGGACGATTCCACCGCGCGCCCGCACGACGTCGGCGCCAACGATCTGCTCGGGCTTCCAGTCGCCGCCTTTGACCAAGACATCGGGCTGGAGCTGCTGGATCAGCTTGTACGGGGTGTCTTCCCCGAAAACCGTAACGTAGTCGACCATGTCGAGCGCGGCGATCACTTCGCAGCGGCCCCGTTGGTGTACGAGCGGCCGCGCCGGCCCCTTCAGACGGCGCACGGAGGCGTCGCTGTTGAGGGCCACCACCAATACGTCACCGAGTTGCTTGGCGGCGCGCAGGTAGCGCACGTGCCCGGGATGGATCAGGTCGAAGCACCCGTTCGTGAACACGATCCGTTGCCCCTTGCGGCGCACGGCGGCGAGCCGGCGTTTCAGGGCGGGTAACGTCAGGACTGCGGCCACGGTACGCCACCTACCACACGCCCGGCTCGAACATCGCGTCCAGCTTGGCGGCACGGCGCCGCAGGAAATGGCGCTGCTCCGTGTGCGTGAGAATATAGAGATCATTGCGTTCGATTCCGCGCACCACCCGGCGCGCCACTTCCTCCACCGTGATCGTGCCACCTTTCATCTCGGCGGCCGAGGGCAGAATGAGTTGCTCGCCTGCGTTCCGCAGCGGCGGCGGGCGCATGCGGACCGAGTTCTCGTTGATGTTCGTCGCCACGATCATGGGGCAGAGCACGCTGACCCCGATCCCGTGCGGTTTCAGCTCGCGATGCAAGGCTTCGCTGAGGCCGACCACCGCGAACTTCGACGCCGAGTAGATCCCGAGCCACTGCATCCCCACCAGGCCGGACATGGACGCCGTATTGACCACGTGTCCGCCGCCGCCTTGCTGAATGAGCAACGGCACGAACGTTTCGACGCCGTGCACGACACCCCAGAAATTCACGGCCATCGCGAACTGCCAGTCCCGATGCGTTGCCTGACTCATCTCGCCGAAGATGACGACGCCGGCATTGTTGCACACGATGTGGACCGCCCCGAACCGGCGCACCGCGGCATCCGCCAGCGCATGGGTACTGTCACTCTCGGTGACATCCGTCCGGACACCGACAACGGTCGCGCCCGCGCTCGCCAGCGTCTCGGTGGCACGCGCGAGGGCCGTCTCGTCCAGATCGGCTAGCACCAGCCGCGCCCCCCGCGCGGCAAACGCCGCGGCCATCGCCATGCCAATGCCGCCCGCCCCGCCGGTGATGACTGCTACGCGATCTTTGAACGCATCCATGCCTGGCCTCCCGTCAGGCCAACGAACTAGCACGCGGCGCATAACTGAGACAACGTGCGTCCTCACTCGCGCGCCACCTGGAGCGGCAGTTGGAACACGAACGTCGCACCGCATCCGCTACTGCTCCCCTCGGCCCACAGCCGGCCGCCGTGTGCTTCGGTGAACTGGCGTGCGATCGCCAGCCCGAGCCCGGTGCCGTGTTCTTTGGTGGTGAAGAACGGCGCGAAGACGGCTTCCCGGTCTTGCTCCGGAATGCCCGCGCCGTGGTCCGACACGGCGATCTGCACGTAGCCGTCGTGCCGGGCGGCATGGATGACGACCTCGCTGCCCGCCGGCGAGGCGTCGACGGCATTGCGCACGACGTTCCCGATGGCCTGCTTCATCTTCAGCTTGTCGATGATGATGGTGATGTCCGCGGCGGCTTCTGCACGCAGCGTAACGCCGCGTCCCCGCGCCTCGGCACGGCACTCTTCGAGGCATTCGTCCACCACGCGCTGGAGCGGATGCTCGTAGAGGTTCAAACGCAGGTCTTTGCTGAACACGAGTAAGTCGGTCAGCACGCGGTTGACGTCGTGCAGCGCGCCTTCAATGGCCGCCGCATTTTCGCGGACGTGCGCCAGCGCTCCGGCCGGATCGGTGCCGGCATCCGCGTTGCGAATCAGGTCCGCGTAGATTCCCATCACGCCCAGTTGCTGCAAGATCTGATGCGATACCACCGAGGACATCTTGCCGATGGCCGACAGGCGCTCGCGATGCTCGAGCTCGCGATTCAGTGCGGCCAGGCGGCGGTTTTGCTCCTCGACGGTGAGGCGGCGATCGGTCAGCCGCTTGAGCATGAAGTGGAGACCGAGCGCAGACAATGCCCACGCGGTCGCGCCCGGCAAGCCATGGGCGCGGAATCCGTAAGAAATGAGAAAGACAAACGGCGTCAGCGCCAGCACGACGATGAGCCCAATGTCTGCCAGCGCCGTGCGCAACCGCCCTTCCGACGACAGCGCCAAGAGTGGACCGTTCGTGTAGATGGGCAGGACCGAAAGTAATCCCCAACAGGCGTAGCCCGCCACTTCTGCAACCGCTATGGCGCCGGCATGCGTGGCCGGGGCGCCCCCAGGAACGAGCATCGAGACGACCCACCAGCGGACGCCCAGCCCGAGGATGAACGTGGACCATTCGGCCAAGATGCCGGCGTTGATCGAGGCGGCATTCCACCCCACCGCAAACAGCTCGCGGCGCGCCGCGTCCGCACGCAGCTGCGGCACCCGGTCGCGCCAGCGCTCCGGCAGGACGCGGCCCGCCGCCCGCGTCACCAACGGCGCCAGATTGCGCAAGAGGATGATTGGCAGCCCGCCGATGTAGAGGAAGCCGATGGTCACCGCCATCTCGGGAATTGGCAAGGTCAAACGCGGCAGGACCTCCACGTACGGAAGGAACAGCACAATAGAGGTGAGGACAAAGGCCAGGTAGATCGGCCAATCCGCCACACGGAAGGCCATGAGGCTGGCGAGTGTGACGCTGGCGCCGGCGGTGATCACGACGGCGCGCACCAGCGCACGCCACACGGGGCTCATGACGACGTCTCGCCGCCCAGGCCCAGTTTGACTGCCAGCAGAGCGGCCTTCGTGCGGTCGTTCACCTGCAGCTTGCGAAAGATACTGGCGACGTGGTTCTTGACCGTCTGCTCGCTGATGAACAAGCGTTTGCCGATTTCGCGGTTCGACTCGCCGGTAGCCAGCAGCTTGAGGATCTCTTCTTCGCGCGGCGTGAGGCCCGCCAGCTGCTCGCGGTAGCGCTCTTCGGCACGCTCACGCTCGAACTCGCGCAGCACGCGACCGGCGATTTCGCCCGACAGCATCGGCTCTCCTGCCGCGGCCTGCTCGACGGCGCTGCGAATCTCCTCCGGCGACGCATTTTTGAGCAGATAGCCGACCGCACCGGCCTTCAGTGCCGACACGACGCGCTCGGTATCCGAGAACGCCGTCAACATGAGGACGCGCACGTCCGGATGTTTCTCGCGCAACGCCTGCGTCAACTCGATCCCGCTCTGGCCGGGCATCTCCACGTCCATGAGCACGATATGGGGCCGCCCGTGCACGCGGATGGCCTTCCACAACTCGTCGCCGCCGCCGACCGCGGCGACCACGCGCAGCTCTTTGCGGGCTTCGAGACATTGCCGCAGCCCCTCGCGGAAGAGCGGGTGGTCGTCGACAATCAGAACGCGAATCCGTTCGCGCGCCACGTTCATCCTCCGGCGCTTACAACATACCGCGCCGAACCCGAGAATAGCCTGTTCGTACCAACAGCGCCAAACGGCGGTACCGGTGCCTGCGGCACCAGAAAAATGAACCTTCCTGCCGATTGTCCGTGCCGCAGCGCGCTCGTACCATCACCTTGGAGCTTGGTCATGAAAAGGAGTGGACCGTGTCCCTGAACGTCTCCGGCTGGTGGGTGCATACCGCCGGCATGGCGTTCGCCGGCGTTGCGGCTCCTGCGTGGACGGTGTACGTGCTGAGTGCAATGGGCTTGTTGTTGCTGGCCTGTTGCGCGGTATTCCTGGCGGAGAGTCACTCCTCGGTTCACCGGCCGGCCGCCTTGCGCAAGTCAAGGCTCCACGCCCCTGCCGGGTGATCGCGAATGCGGGCGCGCGCGGGCTGTGAGGCGTCGACGGCGTATTCCAATTGTTGGAAGACACGACCGCAGCAGATTTCGAGGTGGCGACGCACGTCGACGTGCCGCGATTCATTGAGTTCTTGCCTTCCGAAGCAATGAGCGGACTCGTGCCGCGACGTCCGGCGCGCGGACGATCTCGCCGATCATCGCGACAGCATCTGCGCCGGCCGCTAGTACGTCCGGCATCGTTGCCGCCGTGATGCCGCCGATGGCAACGATCGGCAGGGTGATCTGACGGCGCACTGCCCGTAACCCCTCCAACCCTTGCACCGGATCGGGGCGATCTTTGCTGGTGGTCGGGTAAATCGGACCGAAGCCGATGTAGTCGGCGACACCTTCGCGCGCGACCGCTTCCGCTTGTGCCAGGTTGTGCGTGGACACGCCGATGACCTTCGCCGGGCCGAGGATCTCCCTGGCTGCCGCGGCCGGCAGGTCCTCCTGCCCGAGGTGCACGCCCGCGGCATCGACCAGCTTGGCGATATCGGCGCGATCGTTGATGATCAGCTGGGCATGCGCCCGGTCGGCCAGCGCCTTCACTGCGCGGCCGATCTCCACGAACCGCCGAGTTGGTTGATCTTTCACGCGCAGCTGCAGGAGCGGTGCGCCGCCCTCCAGAATGGCGCGTGCCACCTCCACGTACGACAGCACCGGGTCACCGAGCGTGTCGGCGATGGGGTACAAGGGGGAACGGAAGAGCGGGTTCGAGGGTTCGAGGGTTCGAGGGTTCGAGGGGTTCAAGGCGAACCCTATTCTTCCCGCCTCTTTGGCGTGATCTTGAGTTCGGTGAGCTTCTTGTGCAGGGTATTGCGATTGATGCCGAGGATCGCTGCTGCCTTGAGTTGGTTGCCGTGTGTGCGCTCCAACGCCAGCTCGATCAGTGGGCGCTCGACGCGTTCCATGATGAGGGTGTACAAATCGGTAAGCTCGACATCGCCTGTTTGGCGGAAATACTCCTTCAATTTGAGACGCACGATGTCTTCTAGTGACAGGTCGTCATAGGCGGGTGCGCTCGTAGCGCGCGTGGCGAGCGCCAGGTCGTGGGGCATCAGCGCGGGCCCGGGCGCGAGGACGGCGGCCCGCACCAAGGTGTTTTCCAGCTCGCGCACGTTGCCGGGCCAGTCGTGGGCGTTCAGGGTGGCGCGTGCCTCCGGTGATACGCCGGTGATGTGCGTGCCCATCTCGCGGTTGATCTTGTCGATGAAGTAGGCCACCAGGTCGGGAATGTCGCCGCGCCGTTGGCGCAGCGGCGGCACCACGATCGGCACCACTTTGAGCCGAAAATAGAGGTCGTCGCGAAAGCGTCCCTGCGCCACCGCGCGGTCGAGGTCCTGATTGGTGGCGGCGATGATCCGGCAATCGACCTTGATGGCCGCGCGCCCCCCGACCCGCGTCAGCTCCTTTTCCTGCAGCACGCGCAGCAGCTTGGCTTGCAGCTCCAGCGGCATGTCGCCGACTTCATCGAGGAACAACGTGCCACCCGAGGCGACTTCGAACATGCCCGGGCGCTGCTCGGTGGCGCCGGTGAAGGAGCCCCGCTCATGGCCGAACAGCTCGCTCTCCAACAAATCGCGCGGCACCGCCGAGCAGTTGAGGGCGACGAACGGGCCGCTCCAGCGCGGCGAGTGCGAATGGATGGCGCGGGCGATCAGCTCCTTGCCCGTCCCGCTTTCGCCTTGGATGAGCACCGTGGCATCGCTGTACGCAACGCGCCCGATGGTCTTGAAGATCTCCTGCATGGCCGGCGTCGTGCCGATGATCTCGACGCCGAGCTCGAAGCGGCGCCGCGTTTGCTGCTCGAGGCGCGTCAGCTCGGCCGCTTGCCGGCGCATTTCGAGCGCCCGCTGCACCAGCAGCCGTACCTCTTCGACGTCGAACGGCTTGGTGACGTAATCGTAGGCGCCGCGCTTCATCGCCTCGATGGCGTTGGCCATCGTGTTCTGCGCGGTGATGATGACGATCGGCGTCGTCAGTTGCGCGTCGCGCGCCTTCGACAGCAGCGACAAGCCGTCCACCCCGGGCATCTTGATATCGATGAGCGCCAGATCGAACTGGTCGCGTGCCAGCCGCTCCAAGGCGGCATCACCGTCTGTGACTTGCTCGATCGTATGGCCTTCGCCGGCGAGGGCCGTCGCGAGGACCCAACGGATCGACTCCTCGTCGTCGGCGATGAGGATGCGCCCGGTCAGCGTGGTCATATTCACACGGTTGGCAGCACGACGGTCACGCGCGCGCCGCCGCCGTAACGATTCTCGATCTTGATGTCACCGCCGTACGCCGCCACGGTCCGCTCGCAGATGGCCAGCCCCAGCCCGGTGCCCCGCGGCTTGGTCGTGAAGAACGGCTCGAACACGCGGTCGAGACTGTCCGGCGGAAACCCCGGCCCCGTATCCGCGAGCTCCACCCGCAAAAACTTCCCCGGGGCCGCGGTGCGGCGGATATAAAAGTCGGTCTCCATGCGCGTCGTCATCGTCAGGGTCCCCCGCTCCGGCATCGCTTCTAACGCATTTTTCACCAGATTCAAAAACACGTGCGTCAGCTGCGCCTCTTCACCGCGCACCTCGGGCAGGCTGGGATCGATCTCCAGGCGCACGCTGATGCGCTTGGCCTGCAGCTCCGGCGCGAGCAACGCGAGCACTTCGTGCAGGATCTTGTGGACATTGATCGCCACCAGAGTGGGGGCGGGCATCGCTCCCAGCGTCAACAGCTGCTCCACCAGCCGGCTGAGCCGATCGATTTCACGGATCATGACCCCGGTGTACTCACCGATCTCCGGCTCATGCGGGAAACGTTTCGCGAGCAGCTGCGCCGCCCCCTTGATGCCACCCAAGGGATTCTTCACCTCGTGTGCCAGGCCGGCCACCAAACCTCCTAGGCGCACCAGCGTTTCGTTCCGGCGGGCTTCATCCTCGAGCTTCTTCTGGTAGCTGAGGTCCTGGACGACCAGCGCGGTGCCTTGAACCTCGCCCGCGCCGCCCCAAATGGGGGAACAGCTGAGGCGCACCGGAACCGTGTGACGGGCGATGATCAAGGTCTCCTCGCCGCAGGATTGCGTTTGCCCGGAGGTCCGCGTCCGCCGGACGATCGTCCCGATGATCGGGGTGTCGCCGAACACGTCCGCGCACTGTCGTCCCAACACCTGCGCCGCGGGAAGACCGGTGAGCTCCTCGGCAGCCTGATTGAACAGCATGACGCGGTCCTCACCATCTGTGATGATCACAGCATCCGCCAGGCTGGCGAGGACATTGCCCAGGAGGTCGGGGCTCGACTCCGCCGTGCGGGTCCGCCGCGGCGCTCTGTTGTGTGCAGTTCGGGTGTAGAGCACGGGCAAATCCTAACACAGACCCATTACGGCGCGAACGCCGCGTTGCTGTCTTGGGACTTGCCGACAGCCTGCCCGTCGGACGCTACGCAGCGGCTTCAACGCGTTCGACCTTGTCGGCGAGCCCGACGATCTGCTCCGCGTGAACCTCGAAGCGGCAGGCCCACACCAGTGCCAGGCCGTAGCTGTCGATGGACACACGCGACCAGGCCGCGGCGTCGGGTGGGTAGCAAGACACTGGCCGGAACGAGGAGAGATCGGCACTGTAGCGATTGCCGTCACTCGCCTCGATCATGACCCGCCCATACGCGGGCGTGGTAACTGTGCGGATCAACGGAGTGGCGCAACCCATGGGATGTCCTTCCCCGCGGCGGCGGCGGCCCACGCAGCGGGCAACTCGTCGGCGCGTTCGCGGCACCACTCTTCGACGAGCCGCGCGGCCCGCGCACCGATATCTCCCTCAAGGCACCGCCCATTGAGGTCAAACACGGCTTCCTCTCCCGCAAAGCGCGCATGAAAGTGCGGGGTCTTGTGCTTTTGCTGATCGAACCAGTACATGTAGATCACAATCCCGAAAAACTCCGATATCCGGGGCACCGCGCTGCTCCGTGCCATCAAATAACCGAACGAGTCTGGGTCGGTCAACCCTTCGGTGGGTAGTATGCTAGGACACTACCCTTCGGTGCGGCGGCGTTGACAATCGTCTGGCGCTCGCGTTAGCTGTTGCCTTCCAATGATCAGCGTGCGTGCCGCTCTCGACACAGTTCTGGAGAATGTCGCTCCGCTCGGCACGGAGTGCGTGGGTCTACGCGTTGCGCCGCGGCGCGTTCTGGCAGAATCCATCCGTGCGCCGCGCGCGGTGCCGCCGTTCCGCAATGCCGCGATGGATGGCTACGCGGTACGCGCCGCCGATGTCGCACAGGCGACGGCGCAACAACCTGTCACAATGCAGATTCTGGAAACCGTCGCTGCCGGTGCCGTCCCGCAACACACGGTTGTGCCGGGCACCGCCACCAACATCATGACCGGCTCGCTCATGCCCGCGGGGGCCGATGCCGTGGTGCGTCTCGAGGACACGCAAGGACAAGGCGGCGAAGTACGGATCTTCACCGCGGTGCCGGCGGGCACCTCGGTGCGCCATCCAGGCGAGGACATGCAGCCGGGCGATCTCATCTTGACCGCGGGCCGCGAGCTGCGGGCGGCAGACATTGGGCTGCTCGCATCGCTCGGTATTGCGGTCGTGCGCGTGCACCGGCGTCCGGTGGTGAGCATTGTGGCGACCGGGGATGAGTTGGTGGAACTCGGGCAGCCGATCGGGCCGGGCCAAATCGTGAACAGCAACGCGTACACCCTCGCCGCTGCCGTCGAAGAGGCGGGCGGCATGGCGCGGATGCTCGGTATCGTGCGCGACGAGCCGGCAGCGACGTGCGCCGCATTTCGCGACGCGTTCGGCGCCGACATGGTGCTGTCGACGGGCGGCGTGTCGATGGGCACGTTCGATGTGGTCCGGCAGGCCTTGGCGGAACTGGGTGTGGTCGAACGGTTCTGGAAGGTGGCGCAGAAGCCGGGCAAACCGCTGACGTTCGGGCTGCGCCACGGCGTCCCGGTCTTCGGCCTGCCGGGCAATCCGGTGTCGTCGCTGGTGTGTTTCTATCTGTACGTGCGGCCGGCGTTGCGGGCGATGCAGGGATTGGAACGGCTGCACTGGCCGACGATCGCGGCGCGCGCCGATGCCGAGATCCACACCACCGCCGGTTTGACCGAGTTCGTGCGCTGTGTGGTCGAGGGCGAACCCGGAGCGTACCGCGTCCGTCCAACAGGTTCACAGAGCTCCGGCGTGCTGCGCTCGCTGTCGCTGGGGCAAGGTTTGATCGTCGCGCCACCGGAGGTCGGCGTCATCGAGGCCGGGAGCACCGTGCGCGTCGTCCTGCTAGAAGCCGAAGACGCGGCGACACCGCCATTTTAAGAAACGGGAGGCGTGCTACTCGGACAGTACTTGAGATGGCGGCCGGCGGTGCCGCCAGACGAACTGGATGATCAACGTCGCGATCGATCCTAACAGGGCGGACCCCAAGATCAGGATCGTCTTCGGGACGTAGACCGGATCGAGGAAGAGGAACTTGAATTGCACCGATTGGTCATTCTGGAGAAAGACAATGACGATGATGGTGATGACGACGACGACAGCGATGATCTTGGCTTTGCTCATGTTACGCCATGCCTCCCAGAAAGCCGCCCATCAGTCAAGCCACGGGCAGTGCTGCGTCCTACGTTGACGGATCATGTCCATACGCGTCGGTCACGGATACGATGTACACCGTCTCATTGACGGGCGGCCACTATATCTCGGCGGGGTCGAGATTCCGCATTCCCGGGGGTTGCTCGGCCATTCTGATGGTGACGTCGTCCTGCACGCCCTCTGCGACGCCATCCTGGGCGCGCTGGCGGCGGGGGATATCGGCGAGCACTTTCCCGACGCCGACCCGCGCTACCGCGGCATCGCCAGCTCGGAGCTGCTGCAGCAGGTGGTGATACGCATGCGCCAGCAGGGGTGGCGGGTGGAAAACATCGACGTCACCATCTGTGCAGAACAGCCGAAGCTGGCGCCGCACCGCCCCCTGATGCGTGCCCGCGTGGCCGACCTCGCCGGGGTTGCGCCAGATCAGGTGAGCATCAAGGCGAAGACGAACGAAGGGTTGGATGCGGTCGGACGCGGTGAAGCCATCGCGGCGACGGCGGTGGTGACAATCGAGAAAACGTAAAGCAAGGGGGGAAGGATCTCGTCCAACATTTTCCATTTTTCATTTTCCGTTTACCCATCAACCTCCTCCCCGCCGCCACCATCTGCATCGCCGTTCCCCTCGCCGGCCTCGATCTCATCGACCATCTGATCGACGTCCTCGCCGCTCAGGTCTTCGCCCATCTCCTTGCCCATCTTGCGCATCCAGCGGGCAACGCTCTTCGGATCCTTCTCATCGAGCCCACCGAGGTTGCTCGGGTCGGCCAGCGATTCCATGCGCGCTTCCTCCGACTTCGGCGTAGCGAAGCGTGACATGAGGCGATCGGCGGCGGTACTGCCGCACGTATCGCAGCACGGCGCCACGGTCTCGGAGACCCGCAGCGTCAACACCGAAAAGCGCTTGCCACATTTCCGGCATCGATACTCGTAGATAGGCATGACGAAAACCTCACTCGATGGCGGTTTCTTTAGTACCGCCAACCGCAATTACGGCGACGTATCGAATTCAGGTTCCTCTCCCTCCGGGAGAGGCGAGGTGAGGGGATTAGATACTGCCGAAGGCCACCATTTTTCATCTCGCACTAACCAATTAACCAATAAGGTGACTTTCGTCCAATATCCAATCCCCTCATCCTGACCTTCTCCCGGAGGGAGAAGGAACCCAGAAAATACATTCTAATTCCGAGCAGTAACACCTAGCAAATCGGCGCGCCCAAATCACAGCACATCCCGAAGTCCACTATCTGCCGCCAGCAATTCGCCCAAGCGCCGGTCGTTGAGGTGCACGCGCCGGTAGCCCCTTCCGCCGTAGACCACCAGGACGACACTCAGCAGCACCAGTGCGCCGTCGAAAACGCTCCACTGGGAGACTCCAAAGTAGCGGAAGAGCGTCAGGCCGATAGCCAAGAACGCCAGGCCGGTGCGGATGATGGCTAAATGGGTTCTGCCCCTGGCGAGCTCGGTCCGCTGCAGCGACAGGCGCGTCCGAGTCACGGCCTTCACGGTCCGGTCGGTCGCCAGATCATTTCTTTCCTGGGCCAAATCCGTCCGCCGCTGCGAAAGCACATTTCGCTGTTCCGCCAGCGCGTTTCTCAGTCTCGCCAGGTCGGTTCTCGTAACGGCAAGCTTCGTCCGTTGACGCGCCAGCTCGGTCCGATGGAGCGCAAACTCAGTCCGGTCTCGGGCCAAAGCGGTGCGTTCGTGGCCGAGCTCGGTGCGGATATGGGCCAGCTCGGTGCTGCGGGTCGAGAGCCGCGTCTGCGCACGCGTGAGGGAGGTTCTCTCCCGAGCCATGGCGGTCTGGTCTTCCGAGTACTTTGCCGTCGCCGAAGAGAACTGCAGAAGATTGGACGTGGCGTCTGTGCGGTGCCGAGCCAGTGCGTTCTGCTCCTCGATGAGTTCAACCTCTTTCTGCTCATAACCAGTCGCCCTTTCGAGCCATGCGCGGATGGCTTCGAGGACTTCCAGTTGTCGTGCGTCGAGTCTCCCTTCTTCCATTCCAACCTCCTCTAGGACATCATGTCGAACGGTGGGGCGTACCCTTCCCGATACTGGACTTCCACCACGCCCGGTACGGCCCGCGCGATATCCAGGACGGCCGAGCGCTCAGACGCATCGAGGTAAGGCCCCTCCAAGGCAACGTGGCCGTCTTGCACCCTGGCGCTCACTTCCAGCTCGGCGGTTGGCGGGTTGGTAACGAGGGCCGCGAGAATGCGCGCCTCCAGGTAGCGGTTCTGAACGACAACCAAGGACTCGGGCGTTGCCTTGAACTCTTCTTGCCGCGCGATGTGTTGAAGCATGGAACAGGCCGTAGCGAAGGAGACACGCTCCAGGTTGATGCAGAGATCAAAAAGCTCCGGGTCTCGAAGGTTCTTGCCGTACATGAAGCGGGTCCAACGGCTACGTTCTTCATCGACTTGGCGGATGTATTCGCGCGCTTCCTCGTCTGTGAGGTTCTCCCGGTCCCGCAGCAGTCGCACCCGTCGTTCCACGGGCGCGAGGATGCGGACTCTGACGGCATGGGGGATGCCGGGCAGCAGGAGATGTCCGGAATAGCCGAAATAGGCGACATCCCCGTGGAGGACATACTCGAGCAGGGCCAGTTGCGTCAGGATCTTGTAGGGGCGCCGCAGGGCGCTGAATTTTCCGTAATCTTGCACCGCTTTCGGGATGCTCGCGATGACTCTGTCGGCCAGCTCCGAGTGAGTTTTATTCACCGCAGCAATCAGATCCTCCCGGGTCAGGCACTTCCACCCCGCCGTCTGGGAAAGACATTGGCTGATCAGCACACCACCCGAGAAAGAGCCCCGTGAGATCAAGAGCAAGGCCATCAATGGTCCCTCCGTGCGAGAGTACGTTCTCGTACAAAATCCCTATTCTGTCTACAAAGAATCGCACCCCTGCGCATTGATCGGGTGCGCCGAGGCCCGCAGCGTAGCGAGGGTTCGCGGGAGACTACCAGCATCGCAGCCGCGGCGGCTCATCGCGGCTGGTTGCTTCCCTTCACGCGCCGCGCCTGCAGGAAGAACGCGAAGACCTCGCGGGTGGTCTTGCGCGGGACGTAGCCGAACTCCTCCTTGAGTCGCCGGTTGCTGAGCACCGGGCGATAGCGCAGGAAGTTGACCTGCTCCGGCCCGTACTGCGTCAGCCGCAAGCGTTTGAGGAGCCACAACGCCGCGGTCACCAGCCCCACCGGCAAGGCGACGAACGGCTTGCGCAGCATGTGTGCCATCTCACTCAGCGTGAGTACGCCGTCGCCCGCCAGATTGAAGATGCCGGTGCCGCCCTCGTGGATGCCTTTGACGATCGCCCCGACGACGTCCTGGTCCCAGATGATGACGAACGGGCTGTCGGTGCCGCCGAGACCGAGGACGTAGCGCTTGTCGAAGAGCGCGGTGATCTGGTTGGCGGCGCGCGCGCCGAGGATCGTGCCGGGGCGAAAGATGAGTTGCCGCAACTCCGGATGCGCGCGCCGCCACTGTGCGAGGGTCTCTTCGACCTGGCGTTTATGATCGGCGTACGCAAACTCGGGGTTGCCGCGCAGCGCATCGGCTTCATCGAGCCACGGCGGGTTGTCCGCGTGATACCCGTAAGCGGCGCCGCTGCTCGTGTAGATGAGCTTGCGTACACCCGCCGCCAAGCAGGCCTCCAAAACGTTGCGGGTGCCCAGGACGTCGACCTCGTACTCGAGTTGCCGGTTCGCTGCTCGCCCGGGCGTGACGATCGCCGCGAGGTGCACCACGAGGTCCACCGCGTAGCGCCGCAGGGTCTCGGCCAACTCCGGCGAGCGGACATCCGCGACTTTGTACACGACGCCAGGGGCGCGGTGCTCCGGTGCCGGGAGACGGACGTCGGTGGCGACGATCGTTTCGAGTCCGCGGCGGTCCGCAGCCAGATGCTCGATCAGCTGGCGGCCGATATACCCACCGGCACCGGTGACGAAGACGGAACGGTAAGGCCCATCGGGCGGAGTCATGGCCTTCAACGTAAAACGAGGGACAAGGAAAGTCTACGACACGCTGGGCGCAACCTGCCGACGCCTTCCCTTTTTCGGCCTACGGCCCAATGGCAGTAACTTAAGCGGCGTCTGGCCAAGATCGCATCCTTCGAGACGGCGCCTGGAAAGACGGCGCCTCCTCAGGATGAGCGGGAAAAGGATTGCAGCAAAACCAGTTACCGCTCACCCTGAGGAGGCCGCATTTTCTCAGCGGCCGTCTCGAAGGGTGCCCGCCACCCTGGGACGGTCCTTAACTTACTGGCATTGGCTACGGCCTGCCCTTGCAAGCGCGATGGGCACAGCGTCGGCGGTGGACACCGCCGACCGGTCCACGCTACACTCATTGTGTATGGGTAAGGCAAAGACAACCAAAGCCAGGCACACGGAAAGCGTACGCGGTGCAACACTGAACCCAATGCCCCAGAGAGCCATCATCGAAGCACTTCCGGCCGACCTCCGAGAAACCGTTGAGGAAGACGTTCGCGCCGGCGAGTTTGCGGACGTTGATGAAGCGATCCGCAAAGCCATTGTCTCCCAGCATGAACGCATCGCCCTTCGCCGGTCGCTCGTCGAAGCACAGGCACAAATCGAACGTGGGGAATTCTTCACGCCCGAGGAGTCCGACGCCGCGATTGAGAAACTTGCGCGCACGGGTGCAAACCCGTAGTCGTGGCACAACAACCCGTAGTGCAGAGGAGACATATTTTCGTAGCGTAGGAAAAGAGTTTCATGTTCGTTCCTTTAGCGTTTGACATACGAGATCGCTTTTAACGAGCGCTCGCCAACGAGTACCTCGAGTTCAATGCGTTTACGTAACGCCTCTCGCAACTCAAGTTTTTCAATGGGCCAGAGGTCCTTTTTTTTGAGATCCAGAAAAACTGTCCCGCTGAGAACCCGCAGCGGATTTTCATCTGGTAGCATAAAGGGAATGGACTGCCCGGCGATAGTTTCATTAGCGCGACGAAAGCCGAAGGTCAGGGCCGGCGCAAAGGGTGGCGGATAACCGAGAATCCGCGCCATAAGCTGGGGATGCTGCAACGCGCCGCAAAAAAATGCGTTGATCTTGCCTTGGAACGGAGCCAGTGCGCCGTGCGTGTCGTCAGCGAAATAGAGGCTCGAGGATTTGTCATCGTAGTACGGCTGATACATCGCGCGACCTCCTTGGTGCAGCACCGGTAAATCATACGGCCACCGCTTGGCCAAGACGTCCCGCTTTAAACCGCCGTATATACGGGCGTCTGGCAAAGGGCCCCGGGGACGTAGAGTTTGTGAAATAATCCCCACCGCAGCACAAAATGTGATATACACCATGCAGCAGAGCGTGGTGGAGGGGCTGGATGGAGCAGGTGGCATTGCTGGAGGACGGGGAAGCTGCTGAGGTAGTGGAGGCGAGGCGGGCAGCGAAGCGGTGGGCGCAAGCCGCCGAGCAGCAGCAGGCGGCCCCGCGGCTGGTGGTGGCCAACCGTAGTCAAATCGAGTTGCGCCCGCAGGACCTGGAGTCGTTACTACAGCCGGGGCACCGTGCCCGAACGATCTGGGCGGCGGTGGAGCGGCTGGATCTGACGCGGTTTTACGAACCGATCAAGGCCCGGGGCAGTTGCGCCGGGCGCCCCACCACGGATCCGAAGATCTTGGTAGCGTTGTGGCTGTACGCGACCTGCGAGGGGATCGGCAGCGCGCATGAGCTGGAGCGCTTGTGTGAGCAGCATGACGCGTATCGGTGGCTGCGCGGCGGCGTGGCGATGAACTACCACACGCTGAGCGACTTTCGCACCGCTCACGAGGCGGCGCTGGACGAGCTGTTTACGCAGCTGTTGGCGGTGTTGCTGCAGCAGGGCCTGGTGAGCCTCAAGCGCGTGGCCCAGGATGGCATGCGGGTGCGCGCCAGCGCTGGGGCCAGCTCGTTTCGTCGTCGCCAGCGACTGGAGGAATTCTTGGCGGTGGCCCAGGAGCACGTTGCAGCGGTCAAGCAGCAGGGCGAGCAGAATGTGGTCATGGTCGCCAATGCCCGCAAGGCGGCGGCGCAACAGCGCGCCGCTCGCGAGCGGGCCGAGCGGTTGCAACAGGCGCTGGGCGAGTTAGCAAAGCTGGAGGAGCAACGAGGCCAGGCGAGCGGTGGGCACAAGGCCAAAGGGGAGCCACGCACCTCGACTACCGATCCCGAGGCACGCAAGATGAAGATGGGCGATGGCGGATTTCGGCCGGCCTACAACACACAGATGGCCACCGACACGGAGAGCCGCGTCATCGTTGGCGTGGCGGTTACCGAAGACGGGACCGACCACGCGCAAGCCGAGCCCATGCTCGAACAGATCGAAGAGCGCAGCGAGCAGACGCCCGCGGAGCTGTTGCTCGACGGCGGCTTCGTCTCCAAGGAGGTGGTGAACAGCATTACGGAGGAGGGGGTGACGGTGTTTGCGCCGGTGCCCGAACGGCGCGGGACGGCCGATCCGTATGCCGACAAGCCGGGCGATTCGGCGGCGGTGCAGGCGTGGAAGCAGCGCATGGCGAGTGCGGCGGGGAAGCTCATTTATCGCGAGCGTGCAGCTACGGCCGAGACGGTGAACGCCGACTTGCGGACCTGGCGCAGCCTGGATCGGCTCCTGGTGCGCGGAAAACGTAAAGCGTTGTGTGTACTGCTGTGGAATGCGTTGGCGTACAACATCATGCGCTGGGTGGCACTCGCCCCGCAGCTTTGGAGTAGTTGAGGAAGAGGGACGTGAAAAGAGCAACGGCACACAAAGTGGCCCAGAAAGGGACGGTCAGCACTGCCCGTGGACCACCGCAGAGCACTGGCTGACCGGAACGCCCAGGTGGTCACACCCAGTCGGGCCGCTCGGCAATCCGGCGCGGCACAGAGAGTAACCTTCAAATCACGATTATTTCACAAACTCGTAGTTCCGAGTGTTCCGAGATGATGCACATACCATATGCTATACTCCTTGACTGACACACTCTACAAGTATACATCATGCCTGTATGCCACGGGGACCGCGTCTGGACGCGCCCGGTGCCCTGCATCACGTCATTGCCCGGGGCATTGAGCGGCGCAAGATCTTCGCGCACGATGCCGATCGTCAGGATTTCCTCGATCGCCTGGCGCGCATCCTGGCGCTGACCCACACCGGCCTGCTCGCCTGGTGCCTCATCCCCAACCACTTCCACCTGCTGCTCCGCACCGGGACCACTCCGCTCTCCACCGTCATGCGCCGCCTGCTGGGCGGCTACGCCGGGACCTTCAACCGCCGTCACCGCCGCGCCGGTCACCTCTTCCAGAACCGCTTCAAGTCGATCCTGGTCGAAGCGGAGCCGTATCTGCTCGAGTGGTCCGCTACATCCATCTCAATCCCGTGCGCGCCCACCTGGTCCCTTCGGTGCAAGCACTGGCCCGCTATCCCTGGAGCGGCCATGCAGTACTCATGGGCGAGCGCACCTATCCGGCTCAGGACGCCGCGATGGTGCTCGACTGTTTCAGCCGAACCCCGCGCCGGCCGCGGCGCGCCTACCGCGATTTCATCGCCGCAGGCCTGTCGGCGGAGGTCCCGACCGATCTCGACGGTGGTGGCTTGCGCCGTAGTGCCGGCGGCTGGCAGCGCCTGGCGCCGCTGCGCTCCGGTCGTGAGCGCTGGAGGTTTGATGAGCGCGTCCTCGGCAGCAGCGCCTTCGTCGAACACGTGCTCGCCACCGCACCGCCACCCCTGCCCGGCGCGCACCGCCCGGACGCTCACCTCATCGTAGAGCAACTGTGCCAGCGCGCCGCGCTGCGCTGCCGGGTCGCCGCGGCCGAGATCCGCAGCCGCAGCCTGCGGCGCCCTGCCGTCGCCGCCCGGGCGCTCGTCTGCCATCTCGGCGTTACGCAGTACGGGCTCTCGCTCACCGCCACTGCCGCGGCTTTGTCGGTCTCCAAGCAGAGTGTGCTGCGGGGCGTCAGGGCCGGGGAACGGGTGCTTGCCGCCACGGGGTACAGCGTGAGCGAGCTACTCCCGCGTTGAGCGCGCGCACGCTCTCTCCGTCCGCACCGCCCCGGAAACACCGGATGGTGTTTCGGAAATGTAAATTCCTGCCGAACGTGGACCCTGACAAAGACGCCGATTACTCCGGCGACTCGCGCTGGGCACCTCCCCACTTTCGGCTTGCACCCCATGCGCATCGAGTGACTTCCTTTGCCGGTCTTGCTAGCATGACCGACATGGCCATGACAAAGATCGTTACATTTTGGGGCGATACAAAAGATCAGGACGGCTTGCCGGTTCCGTATCACGTCTACCTCATCTGCGAAGGAACAGCCGACTGGCTACCAGCGGGTGATGTCGCGGCGATGGTTCTAACACTCAATGCCGACACACCGGCCCCATCGTCACGACCTATCTACCTCGCCAACAAAGAGGGTGCCGCGACAGACAAAGCGATCACCGCCCTCACCAATATGCCCCAGAACAAAGGTCTTAAAAAACATCTTACCGAATTCCCAAAAGCGTCCTAGGAGTCGGCGACCTGCAACCAGCTGACGCGTAGTCCCTGATCCCTGGTACGCCTGGCTCAAGAGTTATTCTTGATAAACCGGATTCTCACGTATTCAAGGTCAGCTTGGCTTTTCGCTCAAGTTCGTGCCAACGAATCAACAAGTCGCTGGTATCACTATCAGTTACCAGGACACGAATGTTAAGGGGCTCTGGTTTGCGCCTGAGAAGCGGGACGGCTCTCGGGACGTTGCGCCAATTCGGTCAATTCGGCGGCGGTAAAGCTGGCGCCGGGCATCCGGCCTAAAGAGTCCATCGCTGCTCACGAGACGATCGGAATCATGTCGGCAGGCAAGAGGGACGGAATCATGTCGGCAGGCAAGAGGGACGTTGGTCGGAAGAGTCGGATATGAGGATTGAGGAACGTGACCCCAGCCGTGCCCGAAGCGGAATGGCGCGCCGTGCATGCGTATCGCGTCGATAGCGCGCTGCGAAGCTCCCCTCCCGCCTCTCTGGTTTAGGGCCGCTCCGGGTGACGTGGTTTTGAATGTGAAACCGGAAACAGGAAACCGGAGATGAAAAACCGGCTAATTTGCCGGCGTCCAGTCTTTCATTCTCCATTTTCCATTGTTCATTGATTACGTCGCGCCCGCCGGTTCCTGGTGCATCGCTTTTCGCTGCTCACGAGACGATCGGAATCAGATCGGTCTCGCGGATTCGCGTGTCACTGGTGACCAGGCGAGCGCCATGGTGTTGCGCCGTGGCGACGATCAACATGTCGGCGGGATCGCGCAGCGCCGTCAGCCGTGCAGCGGTGACGATGATCGGCAATGAGAGCGGCACAAGCTGAATGCCGGGAATCGTCGTCGCCTGCTCGAGCCACGTCTCGGCGGGGATCGTGAACCGGAAGCGGCCATGCTGGGCGAGCAGCGCTACCTCCCAGCATGAGATAATCGAGATCAGCACAGCCGCATCGGAGCGCCGCAGCGTCCGCTCGATGCTGCCACGTTGGCGGCGCGAGAGCCGTTCGGGGCGGCTGACCCACCAGACCCACGCGTGTGTGTCGAGGACCAAGCCGGTCAACGCCGCCCTGCCTCCCAAACTGAATCCGTATCAAAGTCCTCCACGTGGTCTCCACCGATCAGTGTGCCGCGCAGGCGTGTGAGTGCCTCATTCGGGCCCACTGCCCCCAGCGGCACAATCCGGGCAATGGGTTTGCCACGCTTGGTAACGATCAGCTCACGCCGCTCGCGCGCGACCTGGTCAACGAGGCGTAGGCAGTGCGTCTTGAGTTCCGAGACGGCAATGCGGTGAGTCATAGGCCTTCCATATCTGATCATAGCCATCTGTCAATGGTCAGATCTGTTGCCGGCCTGCAGCCGAGCCACACCGACCACAATGCACGGGTGGAGGCGACGAAGCCTCGCCGAAAGAAACCGGAAACAGGAAACCGGAGATGAGAAACCGGCCAATGTGCTGGTGCCTGGTTTTCCGTTTTCCATTGTTCATTGATTACGTCACACCTGCCGGTTCCTGGTGCATCGCCTTAAAGTGCTGCAACCCCGGCGCGAACAGGTGCGCGACGGGATCCACGTCGACGTGGATCACCGCGCACCGGTTCTCCGCCAGGCACCGACGCAGCGCCGGCTCGAGATCGGCCGGCGCCGAGACCCGCTCACCGTACGCGCCCATCGCGTCGGCCAGGTGGTCCCACGCGATCTCTCCTAGGTCGGTGTTGATCGTGCGGCTGTGATCGGGGCCCAGCGCCGTCGCGAACATGTTGCGGAACGGCTCCAGGGCGACCATCTGATTGATCTTGACCATGCCCCATTGGCGGTCGCAGCAGACGAGGAAGATCGGCTTCAGCCGGTGGCGCACGGCGGTTTCGATCTCCTGCATGTTGAAGCCCATCGCCCCGTCGCCGATCAGGCAGTACACTTGCTTGTCCGGCCGCGCCACCGCTGCGCCCAACGCCTGACCGACGCCGGCACCGAGGTGACCGAAATGACTCGTGGACAGTTGGGTGTTGGGCACGCGCAACTCGGTGAAGTAGTTGCCCCACACGGCCGTGTTGCCGCCGTCGAAGACAACGACGGCGTCATCATCGAAGACCGTACGGCACACCGCTGCCACGTGGCCCGTGATCATCGGGGCATCGCGGTTGGCCAGCACCGCGTCGAGGTTGGCGCGCTCCGCCGCTTTTTCTTCGGCGAGCGTGGCCACCGCGGCGCGGCGCGCGGCCAACGGTATGCGTCCGCTCATTGCTTCGACCCTGGAGATGAGCGATTGGAGGAAGAGCTTCACATCGCCGAGGATGGCGATCTCGGCGGGACGGTTGCGGCCGAGTCGGCTGTCATCGATGTCCACCTGAATGAGCTTTTGCTTGTCGGGCGGCGCCCAGTACGGAGCCTTGCCCCACCAATCCGTTTCGCCGACCTCGGAGCCGAGACAGAGCACGACATCCGCCACGTTGCGCAGATGATTGCAGGCCTGGATGTAGATCATGGGCCAGGCCAGCTGCGAGGTCTCCGGCAACGCGCCGCGCGCGCTCCACGATGTGGTCACCGGCGCGTGCAGCAGCTCAGCGGCACGGGCCAGCTCTGAGAATGCCTGCGCGTGGATGACCCCGCCGCCCGCGTGGATGATCGGCAGCTCGGTGCTCACCAGCAGTTCGGCGGCCCGCTCCACGAGTGCGGCAGACGGCACAACGGGCTCAACCCGCCGGTAGCGCTGCGGCGCCAGCGGTGCGACAGCGGTGCACACCCCATTGATCAGGTTTTCCGGCACGTCGAGGTGCACGACCCCGGGGCGGCCCGTGTAGCACATGCGCAGCGCCTGCCGCAGTAATTCGGGGATGCGCTCGAACGACGGGACGGTGTACGACCACTTCGACATGGCGCGGATGACGCCGACGTGGTCGAAGCACTGGTATGCGCCGCCGCGATCCGGGTAGGTGATGCCGGTGCGCCGCGACGAAGTGATCAGCAGGACGCGATTCCCCTCGCCGTTCTCGACCGCCACCCCGGCGAGCATGTTGGCGACACCCGGCCCGTTGCTGGCGATACACACGCCCAGCTTCCCGGTGAGCCGGGCGTAGGCGCCGGCCATGTGTGCGGCCACCGCTTCGTGCCGCGGCGAGATCATCTCCATCCCGACCTCGACGCAATGCGCGAACAGCTGCGTGTACGTCCCGTCGACGATGCCGAAGAGTTTCTCGACACCTTCCTGCTGCAGCATCCCGGCGATGATGGCGCCGCCCGTCGTCTCTGCCATGTTCACCTCATTTTCGACTCTGCCGCGGCTCGTGCGCTCTCGACCGCCATGAATCGAATCAGGTGCGGCCGTGACAGCACCGGCAGGATGACCTCGACGCTGCGCGCGGCCAACCAACCGGTGTGCTCTTCGAGGCGGAGCAGGTCGCCGACTCGCTTGTCCCCGACGCGCGCGTAAAAATCGTCCCAGAGCGCCAAAGCCACCGTCCGCACGAGCGCGCCGAGCTTGGCGTCGTCAACGGCCTGGCGCACGACTGTGGCCGCTTTCTTCCGCTGCCCGGATGAAATCATCGCGGCGTAATGCTCCAGCGGTTCATCGAGCAGCAGCCGGATGATCGAGCGGGTGAAGTCGACCAGGATGCGTTGGTTCGCCTTGTTGATCGCAAACGCCGTCGCTTGGCGTTGAATCATCGGCATGAACAGGCGGATAAAGCCCTTGATCTGATCTTCGAGGGCGCGCATGGCGATCGCGCCGAAGAAAGGATTCACCTTTTCGTAGAAGGAGACGATGGAGGTGAAGATGATGTCGGTGAACAGCCCGCGGACGAACTCTTGCCGCATGATCTTCTCGGCGAAGTCTTCGGCGTGGCGCGACAGCAGCATGTCCTCGTCGAGCAGCGCCTCGATGCCCGTAACCAGCTCGGTGTCGAGCAACCCGAAAAGTGACTTGCCGCGTCTCCGCAGCGTGCGTGCGACCGTGCGGTTTCCCTCGAGGAAAAGATCCGCGAGGAATTCGCGGTCGATCATCGTCGCGTCCCAGTCTTGGATCACGCTGCGAACGAGGTCTGCATCGACAACGTCCTTGACCCGCTGTCCGGACACCCAGGCGATCTCCTGCTCGACCACCGCCGTCAAGCTCTCGTTTGAAGGCCGTCGAGCGGATGCGCTTCTCCCAATAGCCGTCGCGCGGCCCCTTCTCGAGCGGTGTCTTCTTTGCCATCGGATCGTTCTGACAACAGCAGCGGGACAACGCGGTCTACGGAATGGCCCGCAAATCGGTGCGATCGGCACGGCGCGCAAACACCGGCGGCCGGCCGATCGGGGCGTCCACTTCGTTGGTCGTCCCCCCGTCGTAACGCCGGCCGGACCAGACGTCGTACCACACCGCCGGAGGCAAATAGAGCCGCCGCGTGACGGCTCCCTGTTCCAGCACCGGCGCAACCAGCAGCGACTCGCCGATCATGAACTCATCACTGATCCCGCGGCTCTGAAGGTCGTCGGGAAAGACGAGCATGAGGTGACGCAGGATGGGCGCCGAGGTCTGCGCCGCCGCCCGCGCCAGCGCTTTGAACTCAGGGCCGAGCGCTTCATGGATCAGCGCGAAGTGACGCAGGTGGGCGATGGTCTCCGCATCGCTGTCCCACTGCCAGTTCTGGTCCTTCTTGTCGCCCTCGTGGGTGCGCATGATCGGCGTGAACGCGCCCAGCTCGGTCCAGCGGAGGAACAGCTCTTTGGTGCGCGGCGGTGTCGTCAAGCTGCTGAACCCGCCGATATCGTGGGTCGCGTACGGCACGCCGGACAGGCCGAGGTTCAACAACGCGGGCACGACGGTGGGCAGGCCGTCGTACGGGCTGAAGCTGCCGGCACTGGTTTCGCGCGCGCCCACGAACCGGTTTAGCGGCGTCACCTGTTCGTCCTGGCGCGCAAAATCCCACAGGCCACCGAAGTACTGATAGGTGTCCGTAAAGCGGCGCACGGCCGGCCCGGCTTTGTCGGAGGTCGCGAAAATCGACCGCCCGCCGACCTGCAGCGACACGCCGCCGGTCTCACTGACAGTGATCTGTGTGCTGGGACTTTTGGTGGGTGGCGGCACGGAGTTGAACCAGGGCTCTTCTTCACCACACGCAATCAGAAAAAGGACGGATACGCAAACGACGAGGGTACGCATGCGCATAATGCGGGCCTTTTACCACGGAACGCGGCGTTTCGTCATGGATATGGGGCAGGAAAACCGGACTGGTCGCGTGCTGTTTCCACGGCGCGCGCAGCGGAAAGAGTCCCGACACGGAGCCGGAAACGTGCTAAAAGATCTGTGGTGGGACCTCAGTACGCTTGCATGGCTCGACCGTGAAAGGCAGGAGGTGACGACATGACGCAATCCGCTGTCCCGAAGGTTGATGAGCCGCTCACCACCCCGCAGCTGAGCGAACGGGTGCGGGCACTGCACGACGAGGTGCGCGCCGCGCCGCTCGCGCTGTCGGCGGAGCGCGCCGTGTTGGTTACGCGTTACTTCAGCGATCGCGCCAACCGCAGCAAACCCATGCTGGTGCAGAAAGCGGAGGCACTGGCGGAAGTGCTGCGTCACAAAGAAGTGTGCATCCGCCCGCACGAGCTGCTCGTCGGCTGCTTCACGCCGCACCGTGTCGGCGGCGAGCTGTACCCCGAGTTGCACGGCGTCGCCATGCTCGAGGATCTCTTCCGCTTCGAGCGCCGGCGCGTGAATCCGTTCGCCGTCTCGCCGATTGCGCGCCGTCAGCTCCTGCTCGAAGTCCTGCCGTTTTGGCTGACGCGTTTCATGGCGATGCGCCTGCGGCCGGTCACCAGAGCGCTCCGGTTCGTGACCGAGCAGTTGAGTCCGGTCTTCCATCTCATCAACGAAACGGGAGGGATCTCGCACTTCGTCCCGAACTATGGAGCGCTGCTCGCCCACGGCACGGAGGGGTTTCGCCAGCAGGCGGTGGCGCGGCTCGAAAAGGAAGCGCCGGCGTCGCCCGCCGCCCAGTTCTTGCGCGCCGTGCAGATCGTCTGCGACGGCCTCGATGCCTTCGCCGACGGCTACCGCCGGGCGGCGGAACGGCAGGCCCGCAACGAGCCCGACGAGATACGACGGTTCGAGATGGAGGAGATCGCGGCGGTGTGTACGCGGGTGCCGCGCTTTCCGGCACGCACGTTCCACGAAGCGTTGCAGGTGCTCGTCTTCGCGCAGATCGCCCTCAACCTGGAGTCGCTCGATAACTCGGTCTCGCCCGGGCGGCTCGACCAGGTCCTGTGGCCGTACTACGAGCGCGACGTGCTCGACGGACGGCTCGACCGGGAGATGGCCTTCGAGCTGCTCGGTTGTTACGCGATCAAGCTGTGTGAGATCGTGCCCGTGTTCTCGGATCGGGCGACGCGCTTCCACGGCGGTCTGTTCAACGGCCAGGTGGTTGTGGTCGGGGGTGTAGACCGGCACGGTCGCGATGCAACGAACGAGCTGACCTATCTGTTCCTGGAGCTCATGGATCAGCTGCGCACGCGGCAGCCGAACTACCACGCGCGCATTCACCGCGACAGCCCGCCGGCGTACCGCGCGCGCATCGCCGCAGCGCTCGGCGCCGGGGCGGTGTCGCCGGCGCTCTACAACGACGCGGTCATCGTCCCGCTGCTGCGGGCGCGTGGCATATCCGAGGAGGACGCGCGCGACTATGCCACCGTCGGCTGCGTCGAGCCGGTCGCCGCCGGCAAGAGCTTCCTGTCCACGGACGCGGCGCTGTTCAACGTGCCACTGTGCTTGGAGTTGGCATTGAACCGCGGGCGGCGCTTTGGGCAGTGGCGGCGCATCGGCCCGTCCACTGCACCCGCTGAAGCGTGCCGGTCCATCGAGGAGCTGATCGAGTTGTTCCGCACGCAACTGCAGTGCGCGCTCACCCGCTTGTTCGCCGAGCTGCGGATGATCGAGCAAGCCAACGCGCGCTGGCACCCGACGCCACTGACCTCGATGCTGATCGACGGGTGCGTGGCGTCCGCACGGGACGTCACGATTGGTGGTGCGATATACAACGGTAGTGGAGTGCAAGGGGTCGGGGTGGTCGAGGTCGGCGACAGCCTGGCGGCGATCGAGGACGTGGTGTTTCGGGCGCACCGGGCAACGATGGCCGAGATCGTGCGCGCCTGCCGGGAGGGGTTTGCGGGGCACGATGTGCTGCGGGCGCGTTTGCGCAAGGCGCCGAAGTACGGCAACGATGATCCGTTCGCCGATGGCTTCGTCGCCCGCGCGATGGAGCTGTTCAGCGCGTGTCTCGCTGGGCAGCTGAACACCCGCGGTGGCGAGTACGCCGCCGGGTTCTACTCGGTCACGGCGCATCAGGCGTTCGGCGAGATCGTCGGCGCCCTGCCGAGCGGCCGTCTGGCCGGCGCGCCGTTTTCGTCCGGACTCTCGCCGACAAACGGCGTCGACCGCTTGGGGCCTACGGCGGCGTTACGGTCCGTGGCCGGCTTGCCGCTGTACCTGGGGCGCAACGGTGTGAACTTCAACCTCAAGCTCGACCCGTGGGTGGTTTCCGGCGCCCAGGGGTCGCGCCGCCTCCGGGCGTTGATCGACGGCGGCTTCGCGGCTGGCTGCATGCAGATGCAGGTGAACGTCCTGGATCCGCAGATGCTCATCGAGGCGCGCGATCATCCCGGACGCTATCCGGGCTTGCTGGTGCGCGTGTCCGGCTACTCGGCATACTTCGACGACCTGTCGCCGGAGATCAAGCAGGAGATCATCGAACGCACGTCGCACGTGCCGTCGGTGACGACGGATTGAGTGGCTGACCTATAGGGGGGTCGTTCAATGCAACCCGGTACGCTGTACGTTGTCGCCACGCCGCTCGGAAATCTCGAGGACATCACCTTGCGGGCGCTGCGCGTGCTGAAAGAGGTAGCGCTGATCGCCGCCGAGGATACGCGGCACAGCCGCAAGCTTCTGGCACATCACCAGATCAGCACGCCGCTCACCAGCTACTACGACCAGATCGAGCGGCACAAAGCACCGCAGTTGCTGGAGGAGCTCAAGCACGGCAAGAGCATCGCGCTGATCTCCGACGCCGGCACACCCGGCATCGCCGATCCCGGGTATCATCTGGTCTGTGCGGCGATCGCTGCCGGCGTGCGCGTGGAAGCCGTGCCGGGTCCGTCGGCGGTGGCGGCGGCGCTCAGTGTCAGCGGGTTGCCGACGGATCGATTCGTGTTCGAAGGCTTCGTGCCGTCCCGGCAAGGGGCGCGTCAGAAGTTCTTTGCGGCGCTGCTGCGGGAGGAGCGCACGATCGTGGTCTACGAAGCGGCGCGGCGTCTCGCAGCCTGTTTGCAGGACTTGTTCGCAACGCTCGGCGATCGGCGGATCGTGGTCATCCGCGAGTTGACGAAAATGTTCGAGGAGACCGTGCGTGGCACAGCGAGTGACATTCTGGCGCGGCTAAAAGATCAGATTTTGCAAGGCGAGATCACGCTGGTCATTGGCGGCGCCGCAGCCGGGGCACGGCAAGAATCGGCCGAGGATCTCAGCGCCGCGATCGAGCGCCTGCGCGGCGAAGGCCTCGGCCTCAAAGAGATCGCCCGCACGCTGTCCCGCGAGCACGGCCTGTCGCGCCGCGACGTCTACCAAGCCGGCCTGGCGCTGGGGCATGCGCCGGAGGAGTGAGGGCGGCGGCTCAGCGCTGCCGCAACCGCTCGCGGAACTTGCGGCTCAACGGCAGGACGTTGACCGTGCCGGTCACGTCGTTGATGTCGATGTACACCTCGGTCTCGTACACTTCCTTCAGCGCTGCGTAGGTGATGACTTCAGACGGGGGCCCGACGCGCACCAGCCGACCGGCCTTGAGGAGCGCGATGCGGTCGCAGTACAACGCCGCGAGGTTGAGGTCGTGCAGGATGGTGATGATGCTCTTCTCCTCCCGCTGCAGGTCCTGCAGCAGATCGTAGATCTCCACCTCGTGGCGAATGTCGAGAAAAGCGGTGGGCTCGTCAAACAAGAGGATGCGCGCCTCTTGCGCGAGCGCACGCGCCAGGATCACGCGCTGGCGTTCGCCGCCGCTCAGCTCGAGCACGGATCGACCCGCCAGGTGCAACACGCCCGTGCGCTGCATCGCGTCGCGCGCCACCTGCAGATCCCGATCGCCTTCGAATGCGAAGCCACCGAGATGCGGCGCCCGGCCCATGAGCACGACTTCGGTGACCGAAAAGGGGAATTCGATCATCGTGTCCTGCGGAACAACCGCCACCGTCTGCGCCAACTCGCGCCGCGGGTAGTCACGGAGGGGCCGCGCGCGCACGCGCACCTCGCCGCCGGCGGGACGCAGGACACCGCTCAGCAAGCGCAGCAATGTCGACTTCCCCGATCCGTTCGGGCCGATGATGCCCACCAGCTCGCCCACCGAGCACGCAAGCGAAACGTCTGCAATGACCGGCTCGCGGCCGTAACTGAAGCACAGGCCGCGCGCCTCGATTGCTGACTCAGTCGTACCCATTTAGCCCCTTGAAGCGACCAACGGGAGCGGACCCGCCGCACAGACGCCGGGCGCAGCCCTCAGTCAAAGAGCTTCCTCCCCTCGCGCTTGAGCAGGTACACGAAGAAGGGGCCGCCGCACAGTGCGGTCACGACACCGACCGGGATCTCCACCGCGCCCAGCGCGCTACGCGCCACCGTGTCAGCCCACACCAGGGCGATGGCACCGGCCAGCAACGACGCCGGCAACAGCAGGCGGTGGTCTGCCCCGAGGATGAGCCGCATGATGTGCGGCACGATCAGACCCACGAAGCCGATCATACCGCTCACCGACACGACGGCCCCGACCAGCAGCGAGGCAGCTACGAAGACCACCCGCCGCGTCCGCTCGACGTCCACCCCGAGCTGCAGCGCCCCCTCCTCCCCGAGGCTCAAGACGTTCAGCTGCCGCGCCTGCGCCAGCAGGCATCCGGCTCCGGCCGCCGTATACAAACCGACCATTATGACCAGAGGGTAACTCTGCGTGGCGACACTGCCCATGAGCCAGAAAAGAATTCCGTGCGTCTGGTACACGTCGGCGATGGCGTTGACGAACAGGATGAGCGCCCCGGCGAAGGCGTTGTACACCACGCCCGCCAGCAGCAAGACATACGGCTGCAGGCGGCCGTGGATCAGCGCCAGCCGGTAAATCACAAGTAGTGATACCAGTGCACCGCCGACGGCCGCCAGCGGCAGGGCCCAGACAGTCTGCGTAACGCGCGGGCCGCCGATGACCACCCCGAGCACGGCGCCCAGCGCCGCTCCGCCGGAGATGCCGATCAGATGCGGCTCGGCGAGTGGGTTGCGCAGCAGACCTTGCAGGCTGGCGCCCGCCGTCGCCAGCGCTGCCCCGACGACGGCGGCGAGCAGCAGGCGCGGCAGCCGCGTGTCGAAGAGAATGAGGCGGTCCGTGTTGTTCGGCAGCGCCGCGTTCAACGCCCGTGCGAGATCCACGTGCACACTGCCGATTAGCGCAGCCAGCGCGATGGTGACGAGCAGCGCCACCAGGAGAACGGCGTTGACGGCTACGAAGCGGCGTTTGGTCAGGTGGGAAGGCATAGGGAGTGACATGTCGAATTCAGGTTCCTCTCCCTCCGGGAGAGGTTAGGTGAGGGGATCAAATACTGCCGAAGGCCACCATCTTCATCGAGCGCTACCCAGTCAACGACACTTACCGTGCGACCTACAATAAGGTGACTTCGTCCGACATCCAATCCCCTCATCCTGACCTTCTCCCGGAGGGAGAAGGAACCCGGGAAATACGTCATCGTAATTGTGCGATGCAGTACTTAGTTTCCATCAAGTTACTCAATGACCTTCGACCTCACACGGCCCTTCAAACCGCTCCGGATGAATGGCGCGGGCGATCGCCTCGAAGGCCTCGGGCAGGCGCGGCCCCGGTCGCAGGAGCTGGTAGGCCTTGTAGCCCAACACCCGGTGCGCTTGGACCGCCGGAATGGTTGGGAATGCGTTCCAGAACTCCACCATCCCTTCCGTACCGGTGCGCTCCTCGTTGCCCATCGACGTGTCGATGATCACCTCGGGGCCCTGCGCGATGGCAAACTCAATGCTCAGGTGCGGCCACGCCCCGCCGACGCCCGCGGCGAGATTGATGCCGCGCGCCATGCGGATGAACTCGTCCTGAAAGGTGCCGGTCCCCGCCGCAATCAGCGGGGTATGGCCGACCACCATCAGCACCCGGCGCTCCGGCACGCCGGCCAGTTGGTTACGCACCGCCGCCATGCGCTCCTCGATGCGCGCGACCAACGCGCGCGCGTCCGCCTCACGGCCGATGGCACGGCCAATCACTACCAGTGATTCCTCGGTCTCAGCGAGCGTTCGGGGATCCACAATGAGCACGTGGAGACCCAGGCGCTGCAGCGCTTCCACCGAGCCGCGGTTGCCGGGCGTCGGCACGGCGATGATGATATCGGGGCGCTTGGCCAGGATCGCTTCGATGTTCGGGGTCAGGAAGTTCCCCACGCGGTCGATCTTGGTCGCCGCTGGCGGGTAATCGCAATACACCGACACCCCGACGAGCCGATCCCCCATCCCGAGCGCGAACACCGTCTCGGTCACCGACGGCGCCAGCGAGATGATGCGCTCGACCTCCGCGGCGCCGACGCAGCGCGCCAAGACGATGGCCAAGGCGAGGACTAGCAATGTCCGTTCACGTGTCACGCCGCACGCTTCTCCTTTTCAGAATGTCACCTGTGCGCCAGCGAGCACGTTGAGCGGTGGCGCCGGGAAGCGGCGCACCTCTTCGTAGTTGCGATCGAAGAGGTTCTGCAGGCGCGCGAAGGCGCCAATGCGGTGCGCCTCATACCCCGGCATCGGCATGTCGTAACGCAGCGCCAGGTCCACGCGCGTGTACGCAGGCTGATTGTTGATGTCTTGAAATGGGATCGGTTGGGAGAACGGGTCGAGGTCATGACGCTCGCCGACGAAAACTACGTTCACATTAGCATCAAAATGGTCTGCCGCTTGCACCAGGTGTTCGCGTTCGTAGCGGAGCGTCGCGCCCATGCGATTGTGCGGCCGTCGCTCCAAGGTCTTCGCTGCCGCTGGCAAAGTGAACCCCGGCCGCTCGACGATGTCCCAATCGAGGTACGTGTAGGTGCCGCGCAACGTCGCGCCGTAGAAGGGTCCCACGTTGAGCGTGGCTTCCGGGCCGCTTACCTCAGCGCGGCTGGCGTTGGCGGTCACCGAGGTATGCTGCGTGGTTTGCGCCGACTGGATCAAATTCTTGGTGCGGCGGGTGAAGTACGTCCCTTCGACCGACAGCCATGAGAACCCCAGATGCTGGCCCACCCCGCCGTCGTATTCACTGGAAATCTCCGGATCGAGGTTTGGATTGCCAAAGTAGGGATAGAAGAGCTGATTGAACGTGGGGGCTTTGAAGCCTTCGGCGTAACCGCCCTTGACGTGCGTGCGCCAGCGCCCGTTGCTGTGCCAATCCTGCACATACCCGGTGGACCAGGATGCGCTGACCTCACGGCCGAAATCCTCGTTGCCGTCCACGCGGAAACCGCCGATGCCGGTGAGGTTGTTGTCAAGCAAGAAGACCTGCTGCTGCACATACCCGGCGTAGTTGCCGCGGGAGTGCGAGAAACGCGTCGGACTGCCGGCGAAAATGGATTTCACGGTGCCATCCTGCTCTTTGAACTCGAACCCCACCGTGCTGAGGCCGACCGTGCTCTCCGCATAGTTCACCTGGGTCTCGCCGATCAGGGTCTCGCTGGGAACGCGTGTGTACGACGGTACGGCACCGAGCGCCGCTTCCTGGGCGTTCGCCTGGTCGGAGTACACATTGACCGTGCGCGCATATGCGCCGGCGACGCGATAGGTCAAGTCTCCGAAGACGGTGTGCTCCCATTCGAGCTTGCCGAGATACAGCTCGTCGCGCTCGCGCGCATTGGGGTCGAGGAACTGCGGGTTGCCTATGCCGTTTGCGATGTCGTTGTTCGCCAGGCCCAGGCTCGAGTTGGCCGAGCGCCAGAAGCCCCGTAGCGTGCCGTGTTCGACCGGCGTCACGTCAAGGCGTAGGGCGCTGGTCAGGTTGGAGAAATCGTCGTTGACCGGTCGGAAACCGGCAGTGGTGAGATACCCCAACGAGGCGGAATAGGCGACGACACCGCTTTGGCCAGAAAGGCTTGCCAGTTGCGAGCTGGTACCGATGTTGCCGCCGGCGCTGCTCAGTGTGAAGTGTGGCGCGCCCTCGCCTTTCTTGGTGATCACATTGACCACCCCGCCGATTGCCTCTGACCCATACAAGGTGCCACCGGCACCGCGCAACACTTCAATTTGGCCGACATCATCCGTCGTGATGTTACCGAAGTTGAAGCCTCCCAAGGTCGGACTGTTGACTTCCACGCCGTCGAACAAGATGAGCGACTGATCGGAGTTCGCGCCGCGAATGAACACGCTCGCCGCCGAGCCCGTCGAACCCGACTGCGAGACATCGACACCCGGCACGTCACGCAGTGCGTCGACCACCGTTGATGCCTGTCGGTTGGCGATGTCGTCTTCGGTCACTGCGGACACCGAAGTGGTCACGGTATCCAGCGGCGCGGCGAAGCGTGTCGCCGTCACCACCACTGGAGCGAGACTCACCGGGCCGGCGTCCTCCGCGGCAACGCTGACCGCCGTCTGCATGAGCACGCCGAGAATAATGGCCGTGTAGAGTGTCCTTTTCATTTTCTCCCCCTTCCCATTGCGATGATGAGCGAGCCGAGACACACAGGCTGTGATGATGAACGTACTGTTCCATGAAGCCGGCTTGTGGCCTCCACCCTGACCCTCCTCCGCGCCAAGTGATGGCGCAGAGGAGGGGACCCATGTGCGGGATATGGTAAGGAACCACGGACGGCACGGATTCACGCGCACCGTGTTGAATGCATGACCACCACCTCCAGGTCCCCTCCTCCGTGCCGCTTCTGGCACGGAGGAGGGTCAGGGAGGAGGCCCAAGGCCGGTGCTCGTCACCGTCCGCGGTGGGTTGGAAAGGATTTTCTGTCGCGTCCCGTCGCCGCATAACATTACGCCCCGACCCTCCGGAGGATCGAGGCGTTCACGGGATCGCGTCCTGACCGATCCCTGCTCCCCTCCGGAGCAGCACCCGCATGCGCGGGCCTGTCGGCTCATTCGATCAGGCAGGTCTCCTGGCTCGGGGATCATCCGCACGCCGCACCTTCCCGTCCGGCCCCGCCGGACAGTGGTCGTATTGCAGCGTTTGTTCCCCCACACAGTTGCGGGGCAGCGGGGGCTTCACACCCCCTTCCCTCTTGGCCCTCGTTGGGACCTGATCGTGGGTCGACCTGTATGCCGGGTACGCTGGAAAGTCAAGAGTCCGGATTGCGGCGCTGCCGCTGCTCGGCCACAATGGGCGCCGCATGAACCGGCGGCTCGCAATCAATCTCTTTCTCAGCCTCGTGGTCGCTGGCAGTTGTCTGTACCTGGCGTTCCGGCATGTGCCGTTGCGCGAGCTGGGCGTGGCGATCGAGCGGTTTGATCTGCGCTGGCTGATCCCCACGTTCGCGATCAGCCTCACCTTGCAAGTCTTCCGCGCCTGGCGCTGGCGGCTCGAGTTGCTGCCGCTCGAACGCATTGGGTTGGGCCGGCTGTGGGTGGTGACGAGCGTCGCCTACATGGCGATCAACCTGCTGCCGGTGCGATTGGGAGAGTTCGTGCGGCCGTGGCTGCTGTCGCGCCGTTCGTGCGTCAGCTTCTCCAACGTGGTCGGGAACCTGGTGATCGAGAAAACGATGGACTCGGTGGTCATCCTCTTCTACATCCTCGTTGGGTTGCTGACGACGACGAACCTGCCGCCGTGGGTACGTCGCGGCGCGATATTTCCGGCGGCCGGTGCAGCGGTGCTCGCCGGACTGGTCGGGTTGCTGTGGTGGAAAGGGGAAGCGTTCTTCGACCGTTGGATCGTGCGATTCCTGCCTGAGGGCTTCGGCGCCGGCCTCAAACGCGTGCTGCGCGCCTTGCTGGACGGGATGCAAATCCTTCCGAACCGAAGGCTCTTGGTCACGGTGTTTGTGGTCTCCGTGACGCTCTGGTTCCTGCCGATTCTGTCGAGCTACGTCATCATCCGCGCCTTTGATTTCCATGTCCCGTTCAGCGCCGCGCTGATCGTGTTCATCTTCATCGGTTTCGGCACGGCGCTGCCGAACGCGCCGGGGATGGTCGGTACGTACCAATACGCCTGCGTGTTGGCGCTGGCGCTGTTCGGTGTGGATCAGGCCGCGGCGCTGGCGTACGGTCTCGTCCTCAACGCCATCCAGTTGCTGTCGCTGGTGGCGCAGGGGCTGATCGCGTTGCCTCTGGCAGGCATTGCTCTCGGCGATCTGCGGCGGGCGCGCCGCGAGTTGCAGCCGCAGATGTGACCCTCCGCGGCGTCTTTGCATTCGCGGGTCGATCGGCTATCGTCGCACGCGCAACGATGTGCCACGCCCCACATCACCAGAGCCCGCTCGAGCTGATCGGCCACACGCCTATGGTACCCATCCGGAACCTGGTGGTCCGGGGGACCGACCGGCCGCCCCCCATTGGCGTCGAGATGTGGGCCAAGCTCGAAAGCTACAACCCGGGCGGGTCGGTGAAGGACCGCATCGCGCTCTCCATGATCGAGGAGGCGGAGCGATCGGGCGCACTGGTGCCCGGCCGCATCCTGCTCGAAGCGACCAGCGGCAACACCGGGATCGGGCTGGCGTTCGTCGCCGCCATCAAGAACTACCGGCTGCTGCTCACCATGTCCGAGGCGGTCTCGGTCGAGCGGCGCAAGATCCTCGCGGCGTACGGCGCCGAGTTCCTGCTCACCGACGGACGGCTCGGCACGGACGGGGCCATCGAGCGCGCCTACGAGCTGGCCGAACGCGAGGCGGATCGCTACTGCCTCGTCGACCAGTACAACAACCCCGCGAACCCGCTGGCGCACTACCGCGGCACGGCGCCGGAAATCTGGGAGCAGACCGGCGGTCGCGTCACCCACTTCGTCGCGGCGCTGGGCACCACCGGGACGGTCGTCGGCTGCTCACGCCGCCTGAAGGAGTATAACCCCGCAGTGCACGTCACCGCCGTGGAGCCGTACCTCGGCCACCGCATCCAAGGGCTGAAGAGCTTGAAGGAGGCCTACGTGCCGAGCATCTTCGACCGCCGCCTGGTCGACGAGAAGGTCAACATTTCTGACGAAGACGCCTTCGAGACCGCGCGGCGAGCCGCCCGTGCCGAGGGGCTGCTCGTCGGCATGAGCTCTGGGGCGGCGCTGTGCGCGGGCCTGCGGCTGGCGGCGCGTCTGGAGGAGGGCATCATCGTTGTGATCCTCCCGGACTCGGGCGAACGCTACCTGTCGACGTCGCTCTTCGAGGTTGGCGGGTGCTGAGACTGCACGATACCCTCACGCGGAAGAAGTGCCTGCTGCGCCCGCTCGTTCCGGGGCGCGTCGGCATCTACACCTGCGGGCCAACGCTGCACGCGTTCGCGCACCTGGGCCTCATCCGGCGCCTGCTTGCGGTCGACATCCTGAAGCGCCTGCTCGCCCACGAGGGTTACCAGGTGCGCCACGTCGTCAACCTCACGGACATCGACGACAAGACCATTGCGGAGTCGGCGCGGCGCGGGGTGTCGCTCGCCGAGCTCACCGGCCAGTACGCGCGCGAGTTCTTCGACGACGTCGCGGCGCTGCGCATGTTTCCCGCCGACCACTGCCCGCGCGCCACCGAGCACGTCGACGACATGGTGCACCTCGCTCAGCGGCTGGTGCAAGCGGGCTTCGCCTACGAGCGGCAGCGGTCGGTGTACTTCGACATCAGCCGCTTCCCCGACTACGGGCGTCTGTCCGGCGTCGACCGCAGCAAGATCCGCACCGGCGCGACCGTCGACATGGACTACTACGACAAGGACGACGCTCACGATTTCACGCTGATGCGGCGCAGCGACCTCGGCGAGATGCGGCGCCGCATCACCTATCACACAGAGTGGGGAAATGTCCGGCCCGGCTGGCACATCGAGTGCGCAGCCATGGCGATGCGCTACCTGGGGGACGAGTTCGACATCCATACCAGCGGGAATGACCTGGTCTTCCCCCACAACGAGAACGAGAACGCCATCTGCCAGGCGCTGACGGGACGCCCGCTGGCGCGGGTGTGGCTGCACGCCGGCCTGGTGCTGCGTGAAGGTAAGAAGATGTCCCGCTCGACGGGCAGCGCGCTGACGCTGCGGGACCTGCTGGGAAGGGGCTACACCGGCAGCCAGGTGCGCTATTACCTTCTCGGTGTGCACTACCGCCACCCGCTGGAGTTTTCCTTTGACGGGCTCGACGCTGCCTGCCGGGAGCTCGCACGCCTGAACCGGCTCTGCGCCACTCTGCGCCAGGTGCGCGCGGACGGGGAGCCGCACTCTGAGGTGGACGGCCTGATCGCTGAAGCCGACGCCGGTTTCTGGGATGCGCTGCGCGAGGACCTCTCGGTGCCGCAGGCGCGCGGACGCTTGTTCGCGATGCTGCGGGCGCTCAACGCGCGCATCGCCGGCGGCGGGCTGGTGCGCACCGACGCCGAGCTGGCGCTCGATTTCCTGCAGCGCGCCGACCGTGTCCTCGCGGTGCTCTCGTTCGACGAAGCGCCCGGGCCGCCCGCCGAGCCGGCGGGTTGATGGCCAAATTATTCGCTCTGGACCAGCTGCCCGGGCTCGGGTATTAGTCAGGGGCATGAAACCGACCGATCTTACGGTGCGAATCCTGCGGGACATCCGCGAAGAGATTCACGGTCTTCGGGAAGAGCAGCGCGAGTTTCGGGAGCAGAGCTTTGCTCGGTTCGAGGCCATCGAAAGTACGCTGCGAGATCTGGCGGAGCAGATGGTCATGCTGGCGCGCGGTGTGAAAGTGGCAATCGATCAACGCGGCAAAACGGATGCTCGTATCCGCAAAATCGAGCGTCGCGTCGGCGCGTTGGAGAAACGACGCAGCGCCTAACAAAGGAAACGAAGTGATATCGCTGAGCAGGGACGGTGGCCGCGGCATGGACAGCCCGGCGGACCACAGCCTGCCTGTGCCGGCACGGTAGACAGGCTGTGAGGGCGGCCTTGCGGGACTGGGCCGAGTGGCGGAAGACATCGTTCGCTCCGCCGCGGAAGACTCTAACTTTCTTAAGACTTTCGGCTGAAGTGGTATCCTCTTGACATCAAAGAGAGTATAGCGCCATTTAGAAATCTTGTGCTGATTCAGTTCACCGGCGGACCTGAGTCCGGCAGGAGAAAAGTGTTATGATTGATGTTGAAGATTTTGTCAGAAAACAGATTGCCCTTTACCGGGCCTACGATATCCGGGCAGAACGCGAGCAGCGGGCGGGGCGGGGCAAGGAGGGTAAGTTGTCCTTCGGTCCCTATTTGCTCATTTCTCGTGAAAAGGGCGCCGGTGGGAGTGCTGTTGGTCAACTGGCCGGAGAGCGCTTCGGCTGGCAGGTGTTCAACAAGGAAATCGTGGATGCCGTCGCCCAGAGGGCAAACGTGCGTCGTGAATTGATCGAGAGTCTGGATGAGCGTGACCGGGCGACGATCCGCGATGCCGTTGACCGGTTCCTGCGCCCTCAGCCCGTTGGCACAGCCGGTTATCTGGCCACTTTGCAGGAAATTCTTCTCACGCTAGGTCATCAGGGAGACGTGGTCATTGTCGGTCGGGGTGCACAATACGTTTTGCCCAGCCGGTTCGGTTTGCGGGTGCGGATGGTTGCCCCAATTGAGGTGCGGGTCCGGCGGATCGCCACCGAGGGAAGTATGAGTTTGAAGGCTGCGCGAGTCGAGGTCGAGGGATCGGACCGCGAGCGAGCAAGGTTGACCCGTCGGCACTTCGGTCAGGATTCGCGTGACCCGTTAAACTACGATGTAATCATCAACACCGCCGAGTTGACCGTCGAGGCGGCGGCGGGGGTTGTTGTGGCCGCCGTTCAGCGAAAGCTGGCGTTGCAGCTCAAAGGAAGCGGTTAGAATTATGCCGTGGGCCTAACCAAGGCTTCCTCTCCAATCCTTTCGCATTCATGTTCCACCTCCCATTTTCGCTGTGCAGAGAACCCGGCTCATCTTGTCTTGTGGGGGCGGGATGCCCCAGGCGTCAGCACGGAGAACCCGCGCGTGTTCGTGGCAGCGGCTCGAAGCGCGGAGCGCAGAGGTGGTTGAGCAGAAACGCCAGCAGGTAAATGGCCGAGCAGACCCCGAACAGGATCCGATATCCGGCCGTGACGTTGTGCAGGCGGCCAAAATAGTCCAACAACTTCCCGGTGAGGATCGGAAAAATAAAGCCGCCGGCTGAGCCTGCCATGCCGCCCAGGCCAATCACCGAAGCCACTGCCGCCTTCGGAAACATGTCGGAGACGGTGGTATAGAGGTTTGCGGACCAGGCCTGGTGCGCCGCCCCCGCCAGCCCAATCAGCAACACTGCGGTCCAGTCGCTAACCCTGGTCACCGCCAGGATCGGCACCACACAAAGCGCGAAGCAAAACATCCCGGTCTTGCGCGCGCGTGTCACTGTCCATCCTCGGCCGGCCAGAAAACCGGTGACCCAGCCGCCGCCGATGCTCAGCACGGTGATAATTCCGTAGATGGTAACCAGGTGAATCCAGCTCCGTTTGATCTCCAGCCCGCGAGTCTGGCGGAAAAAATCCGGTAACCAAATGAGAAAAAACCACCAGACCGGATCGGTGAGAAACTTCGCGACGATGAACGACCAGGTCTGGCGGTATCCCAGCAACTGCACCCACGGCACCTTCCATTCTGCCGCTTCCGGCTCCTCACTCGCTGCGGGCTCGAACGGCTCGGCGCTCCGCAGCTCCAGTCGCCCTCGTTTCTCGGGTGATTCATACAGCCAAAGCCAGAACCCAAGCCAGACCAATCCGGCGGCTCCCGCAGCCACAAACGGGGATTGCCATCCCCACCGGAAGGCCATCCACGGCACGATGGCCGGGGCAATCAGTGCGCCGATATTCGTGCCCGCGTTAAAGAGGCTCGTGGCCAAAGCCCGCTCCTGAGGCGAAAACCAGAGGGCCACGGCTTTGATCGCCGCAGGGAAGTTGCCGGCTTCCCCCAAACCCAGCGCTGCCCGCGCGCTGATGAAGCCGCTGAAACTCCCCGCCAACCCGTGGGCTGCCGCGGCCACGCTCCACGCGGCGATAGAAACCGCGTAGCCGATCCTGGCCCCAAAGCGATCCACGAACCAGCCGAACCCGACCAGCCCAACTCCATAGGCCAATTGAAACGCAGAGTTCACCCAGCCGAACTGCTCGTTGGTCCAACCGATTCGCTGGTCCAGCATTTCCTTGAGCAACGAGAGGATCTGCCGGTCGATGTAGTTAATGGTGGTGGCGAAAAAAAGCAGCGCACAAACGCCCCACCGGTAACGGTCCGTTCCGAGGTTCTCGGCGTTGGCTCCGGTCATTCCGTCTGCGGTTTGAGCACGCGGGAGCCGATGCTTGCCATCCTCGAGCACAAATCGCCGTACATCGTTTCGCCTTGGTAGGTGCCAATCACCGCCCCGCCTGAGCCGGCGAAATTCGCGCTCGCGCCGCACTGGCGGGCAACCTCAACCATGCGCATCTGCCATGGCGGCAGGTTGTAAATGCTGCGCCGGACATCACAATTGTCATCCATGAGTCCAGCCAGGCGTAGTCGGTCGTGCGTCAGCAGCGCTTCGCGTCCCAGCCTGGTGATCTCGGCCAACTTCTTCATGGCCTCGACCACTTTTGGTTCGCCCCGGTTGAAGCGCCCGCGGATGTCGTTATGCACCACTTCCGTCGGTTCGCTGAGCGAGTTGTGATAGGCAAGATACAAAGGCGGCAGGAGGCCCGGTGACATCGGTTCGTACAGGTAACACTTCAAGCCGTCCACGAGGTATTCCAGCGCCGGGTCAAAGTCCATGTAAACGACCCCTTCGTAGACCTGGATGACGCGGTCTTGCAGGCCGGCCATGATCCCCAACTTCTCCTTTTCGACCGACAACACAAACGAAGGCTGCGCTTCGATAGGAATTTGGATTCCGTAGAATTCCATGAGGCAGCGCAGCGTGGCGACGATAATGGCGCTGGAACCGGCCATGCCCACTTGCTGCGGAATGTTCGTGTCGTAGCGAATCGAGAAATTCCGCTCGTGCAGCTTCAGGTTTTGAGCCTGACAGTGCTCAACAAACCGCTTGATCGTCGCCTTGATGAGCCGGATGCCGCCGTAGTAGCCGTGCAATTCCACATCCCGAACCAGGTCGTGGATAGACCGGAAATGGGCACGGTCGTTCGCGGAAAGCACGATGTCCAGCGAATCCCATTCATACAGCACGACTTCCGCCCGAAAGTTACGGATGATGACGGAAATGGTCCGGCCATTGTACCCGTCGGAGGGATTGCCCAGGAGCCCGGCCCGGGCGTAGGCGCATTTACGAATGATGATCAAGCAGTGCCTCGAGGTGTTTTCGCAACGCGGGTCCCTGTTTCTCATCTTCCAACGCAAACTCCACGAAGGCCCGGAAGTAAGCCTGGAAATTGCCGATGTCATACCGCCGTTCGTCCGCCCGCAGACAAACGCCATACACCTTGCCGCCGTCCTTCATCATCAGGCGAATCGCGTCCGTGATCTGTATCTCACCGCCTTTGCCCGGTGGCGTGCGTTTGAGCGCCTCAAAAATTGCCGGCGCGAACACGTAACGCGCGGCGATCGCGAGATTGCTGGCGGCTTCGTGCCGCGAGGGCTTCTCGACCAGGTCTTCGATTTCGAAAATGTCCCCCTCCTGCTTCGGCCTGGCGATACCGTACCGGGAGACTTCCTCCAGGGGCACCTTCTCGAACGCGATCACGGCCGAGGCTTGCCGCTCGCTGAAGCAGCGGATCATGCGCCGCACGATATCGCTTTTGGCGTTCATGCCGATGATTGAGTCCCCCAGCGCGGCGACAAATGGTTCATTCCCAACAAACGGCTCCGCACACTGGATGGCATGGCCCACGCCCAGCAACTCACGCTGGCGCGTGTAGAATAACTGCAGCGGCGCCCGTTCGAATTCGAGTTCCTCGAGCAATTCCTCCTTCCCGCTCTCGCGCAGCTCCTGAACGAGTTCCTCATTCAAGTCAAAATGGTTCTCGATCGAGGTCTTGCCGGGGCCGGTGACGAACAAAACGCGCTTCATGTCCATGCGCGTCAGTTCTTCGACCACGTATTGAACCACCGGTTTCCGTCCGACCGGCAGCATCTCTTTGGGCTGGGACTTCGTTGCCGGCAAAAGCCGCGTTCCCAATCCTGCCACCGGCACCACTGCAATATTGATCTCTGTCATTGGCCCTGCATCGTCGCAAGTAGGACAGGCATCATGCCTGTCCTACTGCTCAGCCCCTATCTGACCACAGTCCCGGCGCGATGGCCAGTCTGCATAAAACAGCCCGGCCGGCTTAACCCACGAGCTTGGTATGCGGTAGGTGACCCCGCGCGAAATAACCTCGTCGCGAATGTCGCACCAGCGGCGGTCGCCCTGCAGCGTTGGTCGGTGTTCTCCCGCTGAACGATGCCCGGATGCAACCCATTGAACCGGTGAGCCCAAGTTGACCCAAGTTGGCGAGATGTGTGCTGTAACCGACTCCGTTCGTCTGGTATGGGGCAACGTGAGAGGGCACCGGATGCCGGCTGGCGATCGACAGCGGACGTTCCGGAAATGGTTGAGGTGCTGCAGGCGGACTGGAGAGCCGAGATGTCATGGAGCGAGTAATGTATCACAGCTCAGAGCGCCTGAGGACAGCTCCGCCGCGGGTTAGCCGGGGTTAGCCTGGGTTAGCCTCAGGGACTTCTACCCCTGCAGCCGCCGCGTCAGCGCCTCGTTCTCGTGCCAGATCTCGCGCGGCAGGCGGTCGCCGAACTTCAGGAAGAACTCCCGCTGACTCTCCGCCGTCTTGAGCCACCCGTCACGGTCGACGGCGAGCAGATCCTTCAGCACTGCCTGTGATACCTTGATGCCGCTGGCATCGATGTCCTGCGGGTGCGGCAGGTAGCCGAGCGGCGTCTCTTCTGCCTCGGCTTCCCCGTGTACCCGCGCGATCACCCAGCGCAAGACGCGCAGGTTCTCGCCGTACCCCGGCCACAGTAACCTGCCTTCCGGGCCGGTGCGGAACCAGTTCACCCCGAAGATCAACGGCGCTTGCTTCAAGCGGGTGCCCATCTGCAGCCAATGACCGAAGTAGTCACCCATATTGTAGCCGCAGAACGGCAGCATGGCCATCGGATCCTGGCGCACGACACCGACGGCCCCGGTTGCCGCGGCGGTGGTCTCGGACGCCATGGTGGCGCCGAGGAAGACACCGTGCTGCCAGCTGCGGGCTTGGGAGACGAGCGGAACCAACGTGGCGCGACGGCCACCAAACAGGATCGCCGAGATCGGCACGCCCGCTGGATCTTCCCATTTGGGTGACATGCAAGGGCACTGTTTGGCCGGTGTGGTGAACCGCGAGTTCGGGTGCGCCGCTTTGGTACCATTGCTCGGGTTCCATGGCTTGCCTTGCCAGTCGAGGGCTTCGGCGGGCGGCGCGCCGTCCAGCCCTTCCCAGTAAGGCGTTCCCCGCGGGGTCAGCGCGACATTCGTGAACAGTGAGTTCCGGTTGATCGTCGCGATGACATTCGGATTGGTGTGCCGGTTGGTGCCGGGTGCCACGCCGAAGAATCCCGCTTCCGGATTGATCCCCCAGAGGCGGCCGTCGGAGCCCACGTGCATCCAGGCAATGTCTTCGCCCACCGTCCAGACCTTGTAGCCCTTTTGGCTGTCGGGCGGCACGAGCATCGCCAGGTTGGTCTTCCCGCACGCACTGGGGAAGGCCGCCGCGATGTAGGTCGTACGGCCACTTGGCTCCTCGATGCCAGCGATCAGCATGTGCTCGGCCAGCCACCCCTCCTGGCGGCCCATGTAGCTGCCGATGCGCAGGGCGAAGCACTTCTTCCCGAGCAAGACGTTGCCGCCGTATCCCGTGCCGACCGACCAGATCACGCGCTCTTCCGGGAAATGCATGATGTAGCGGCGGTCCGGGCTGAGATCGCCGAGCGAGTGCATCCCCTTCACGTAGTTGTCCGAGGCACCGAGCCGATCCAGCGCCACCTTGCCCATGCGGGTCATGATCCGCATGTTGACTACCACATACGGACTATCAGTGATCTCCACCCCGATCTGGCTGTGCGGTGAGGAAACCGGTCCCATGATGTACGGCACCACGTACATGGTGCGGCCTTGCATCGACCCGGCAAACAGGGCGCCGACTTTCTCCTTGGCCTCGGCCGGCGCCATCCAGTTATTGTTGGGCCCCGCATCGTCCTTGTTCGTCGTGCAGATGAACGTGAGGTGCTCGGTGCGCGCCACGTCAGTCGGATCACCGCGGTGCAGATAGCAGCCCGGATACTCCTTCTGATTCAACTCCAGGAGCGTGCCGCTAGCCAGCATTTGCTGAATCAGGCGTTGGTATTCGGCGTCGGACCCGTCGCACCAGTAGACGTCCCTGGGGCGTGTGATCCGCTCGACTTCGTCGACCCACTGTTCAAGGGGAGTTGGCATAAATAACTCAATCTATGCCAGTGGGTTACGGATCGTCAAGCTCCCCCAATGGCGGTAGTGGTGCATTTTGATTCGGAACGGGGTTTGAAGTAGAAGGCGCCCCATGGAACAGTTCCTCGTGCAGCGGGCGCCGATGGTCTTGTTCATAGGCGTCTGGATTTACTTCAGTGACGAATGAACAGTGGCAAGGGATACTACGGCCGGCAAACGGCGTATTGGGAGAGGTCCAAGAAGCATATGGAACGGCTCGGAGCCCTCTTGGCCGGTCCCTTGAACCGGTACTGCCGCCATGTTAAGCAGTTGCCGAACATAAATATGGAGGAAAGATGGGGATAGCTCCCGAACGGACGAAGGAGCTGATCGGGCAATACCAGCTTCACGCAACTGATACGGGCTCTCCCGAGGTGCAGATCGCGCTGCTCAGTTCGCGAATCGAATATCTCACCGAGCATTTCAAAGTCCACAAGAAAGACCACCACTCGCGTCGCGGGCTCCTGAGGCTCGTCGGGCAACGACGCCGGTTGCTGGACTATTTGAAACGCGGCGAGTTCGACCGCTACAAGCGCGTGATCGATCGATTGGGGATCCGGAAATAGCGAAGCAACCGGCTCAATTCCCTTGAGCGTCTTTCCCTCCCATCAGAAAGCCCGCGGCTGAGAGCCTGAGGCTTAGGACCTTGCGGTGTCCGGGAGGTTGTGAATGTACAAGAAAGTTGAAAGTGAATTTCATGGGCGCCCGTTTGCCATCGAGGTGGGCCGTCTGGCGAAACAGGCGGATGGGGCTGCCTTGGTGACCTATGGGGAGACCGTGGTGTTAGTCACCGCTGTGGCGGAAAACCAGGGGCGCGAAGGCGTGGATTTTTTCCCTCTGACGTGTGACTACCAGGAACGCACGTTCGCCGCCGGCAAGATCCCCGGCGGCTTCTTCAAACGCGAGGGCCGCCCCTCGGAAAAGGAAGTCCTCACCTCCCGGCTCATCGACCGGCCCATCCGCCCGTCGTTTCCCGATGGCTTCTGCTCCGAGACGCAGGTCATCGCCACCGTGCTGTCCCACGATCGCGAGAACGATCCCGACGTGGTGGCCATGACCGGCGCCTCCGCCGCGTTACACGTATCGGACATTCCCTTCAACGGTCCGATCGCTGCGGTGCGCATCGGCCGGCTGGACGGCCAGCTCATCGTCAATCCAACGCAGACGCAGATCGAGCAGCTCGAACTGAACCTCACCGTTGCGGGTAACCGCGAAGGCATCGTCATGGTTGAGGGCGGCGCCAAAATGGTGTCGGAAGAGGTGATGCTCGACGCGCTGTTCCTGGCGCACACGGAGTTGCAGAAGTTGCTCGACCTGCAAGACGAGCTGCAACGCGCACTCGGCAGGCCGAAGCGTCCCGTCACGCCGCCGGCTTTCAACGCGGCGCTGTTTGCGCGCGTCGAGGCGCAACTGCGACCGCGTATCGAGGCGGCGTTTCAAGTCGCCGGCAAGCACGAGCGCGCCGCCGCAACGCACGAGGCTGAGGCAGAGGTCTTGCAGGCGCTGACCCCCGAGTTCCCCGACCAGGAGAAGGTCCTGCGTGCCATGCTGGAAGAGGTGACGCGCCGGGTCATGCGC
Organism: uncultured delta proteobacterium; assembly: GCA_963729835.1. Lineage (GTDB taxonomy): Bacteria > Desulfobacterota > Binatia > HRBIN30 > HRBIN30 > CAVSQF01. Next base: position 58,464 of record CAVSQF010000050.1, read on the forward strand.
GGCGCCATCATCAGCGCGGGGCGTCGCGTCGACGGGCGCGGCTTGCAGGAGATCCGGCCGATCAGCTGCGAGATCGGCGTCTTGCCCCGCACCCACGGCTCCGCGGTGTTTACCCGCGGCGAAACCCAGGCCCTGGCAGTGGCCACGCTCGGGACCTCCTCCGACGAGCAGAAGATCGATGCGCTGATCGGCGAGCACTACAAGAAATTCATGCTGCACTACAATTTCCCACCGTTCAGTGTCGGCGAGGTCAAGTTCTTGCGCAGCCCCGGCCGGCGCGAGATCGGTCACGGCGCACTCGCCGAGCGCGCCCTCCAGGCGGTCCTCCCCAGCGAAGAGGAATTCCCGTACACCATCCGCGTCGTCTCGGAAATCCTCGAATCGAATGGCTCCTCATCGATGGCCACGGTGTGTGGCGGCGCGCTGTCGCTGATGGATGCCGGCGTGCCGATCAAAGCGTCGGTGGCCGGTATCGCCATGGGCCTCATCAAAGAAGGCGAACAGGTCCGCATCCTGTCCGATATCCTTGGTGATGAAGACCATCTCGGCGACATGGATTTCAAGGTGGCCGGAACCGCCGAGGGCATTACCGCCCTGCAGATGGACATCAAGATCGGCCGGGTGACGCGCGAGATCATGCAGCAGGCCTTGTACCAAGCCCGCGACGGACGCCTGCACATCCTCAAGGCCATGGCCGCCACTATCGCCGGACCGCGTCCGGAGATGTCGGCACACGCACCCCGCATCGTCACCCTGAAGATTCGCCCCGACAAGATCCGTGACGTGATCGGCCCGGGTGGCAAGGTCATCCGCAGCATCATCGAGGAGACCGGGGTCAAGATCGACGTCGAGGACGACGGCACGGTGCTCATCGCCTCCAGCGAGGGCCTTGCCATGCAACGCGCGATCAGCCTGATCCAAGGCATCACCGCGGAGCCCGAGGTCGGCAAGATCTACAAGGGCATCGTGAAGAAGATCGTCGACTTCGGGGCGTTCGTCGAGATCCTGCCGAACACCGACGGCTTGCTGCACATCTCGCAGATCGGCCCCGGCCGCGTGAACCGCGTCACGGATGTCTTGAAGGAAGGTGACGAGGTCACGGTGAAGGTGCTGGAAGTCGACAAACAGGGCAAAATACGCCTGAGCCGCAAAGAGGTAACGCAAGAGGAACGGGCTGCACGGTCCTGAGCCTCTGCTACGCAGACCGCTATGCACACACAGCCCCTCGACGTATCGCGCTCGCGCCTCGATAACGGGGTGCGTGTCATCACCGAATCCATGCCCGGGGTCCCGTCGATCACAGTGGGGATCTGGGTGAAGAACGGGTCGCGCTACGAGCGGCGGGAGGAAGCGGGCATCTCGCACTACTTGGAACATCTGTTCTTCAAAGGCACCGAGCGCCGCACGGCGGCGCAGATCGCGCAGGAGGTCGATGCGATCGGCGGGGTGCTCAATGCCTTCACCGGCAAGGAATACACCTGCTACTACGCCAAAGTGCTCGCCGAGCACTTGCCGGTCGCCCAGGACATCCTCGCCGACATCTTCCTGCACTCGAACTTCGATCCCGAGGAGATCGAGCGCGAGCGCACGGTCGTGCTGCAAGAGATCTCGCAGGTCGAAGACACGCCGGACGATTACGTCCATGACCTGTTCAATCTACGGTTCTGGCCCGACCACCCGCTGAGCTTTCCGGTGTGCGGCCGCAGCGAGACTGTGCAGGCCTTCCAACAAGGCAATTTTCTGGACTTCGTCGCGGCGCGCTACCGCCCCGACCGCTTGATCATCGCCGCGGCCGGCAGCTTGGCGCACGCGGACATGGTCGAGTGGGCCGCCCGCGAGTTCGGCCCCCTCAGCGGCCGCGCTGCCAACGTCAACGGACAACCGCCGGTGGCGCGCCGTGGTGTCTGCTGTGTCGAAAAATCACTCGAACAAATGCACCTGTGTTTGGGCACACCCGGTATCGCGCAGTCGGCGGAGGAGCGCTACGCGGCGTTCCTGCTCAACACCGCGCTCGGCGGCGGCATGAGCTCGCGGCTGTTCCAGGAAATCCGTGAGAAACGCGGGCGGGCATATTCCGTGTACTCGTTTCTCTCCTCTTACTTCGATGCCGGCTACGTTGGCATCTACGTCGGCACCAGCACGGAGTGGATCGAAGAGGTCGTCGCCATCATCCTGGCCGAGTTGCGGGCGCTGAAGCGCGACGGCTTGCGGGCGGACGAGTTGGCGCGCGTCAAAAACCAGCTGAAAGGCAACTTGCTCCTGGGACTCGAGACCAGCGACAACCGCATGAGCCGCATCGCGAAAAACGAGATCTACTTCGGGCAGGACATCGCGCCGCAAGAAGTCGCCACCCGCATCGACGCCACCACGAACAACGAGATCATCACCCTGGCCCAGCAGCTGCTGCGTCCCGAGGCGACGGCGATCACCATGCTCGGCGACCTGAAGGGCAAGGCCTTCGGCGAAGCGCTGCTCGACTGAAGCGCTGGGGTATCAGCACCTCACCGTGAACGCCAGTTGCTCGTTGCTATGTTGTTAGTTGTTACGTTAATTTCCTAACAACTAGCAACGTAACAACCTGACAACACCGACTGGCTGCGCGGGCGCGTTGATTCATGGGGCCGTGTCGAGCAGATATCTCACCGCACGCCTGGGAACCCGTATGCGTGGCGCCAGGCACGGTGGCGACTTCATTCTGGACCCGAATCGTGCAACAACGATCGTGGCACTGACGCGGGACGCAGGACAAGACAATGGGCTTGAAGGGTAAGGCGGCGATCGTCGGACTCGGGATCACCAAGCAGGGGAAGGTGTTCGACTACAATCACATGGGTTTCGCGGTCGAGGCCGTGCGGTTGGCGCTCGAGGATGCGCGGCTGACGCGCACCGACCTCGACGGCCTGCTGCTCAATCCCGGCCTGAGCTGGATGGATGGCGGTATGGGTTCGTTCCAGCTGCAGCAGGCGATGGGCCTGCGCAACCTTACACTTTCCGCCACCATGCACGCTGGGGGAGCTACAGCGGGCGCGATGATCCAGCAGGCCGCCGAGGCCATCGATGCAGGACTCTGCACCACGGTGGCGTGCGTCTTCTCCGACGCGCCACTGAAGCCGCCGCGGCCGACAACGGGAGCGAAATCCGATGGCGGCTCCGCAGGCGCCTATGCCTTCGCCCGCGGGCTCGATGCCGCTTACGGGCAGTTCGGGATCAACGCCATGTACGCCATGGTGGCGCGCCGCCACATGCATCTGTACGGCACGACGAACGATCACCTTGGCGCCATCGCGGTCGCACAGCGGCAGTGGGCCAATCGCAATCCGGCAGCGCAGTTCTTCGACACGCCGATGACCATCGAAGACTACCACCGTTCGCGCTGGGTCGTGGAGCCGTTCCACCTCTTCGATTGCTGCCTGGTGTCCAACGGTGGGCTGGCGGTGATCGTCACCTCAGCCGCCCGGGCGCGCGATCTCCGCCAGACGCCGGTGTACATCTGGGGGATGGGCCAGGGGCATCCCGGCGGTGATCCATCCGAAACGCTGACCTCCGGCGCCGTGCTGGCGAAGCGCTGCGCATTGGCAATGGCGGGCATCACTCTTAGTGATATCAACGTCGTCGAACTGTACGATTGCTACACGTTCACCGTGCTCGTGTGCCTCGAAGACTACGGCTTCTGCAAGAAAGGCGAAGGGGGACCATTCGTCGCCGAGGGGCGAACGGCACCGACCGGAACACTGCCGGTGAACACCGGGGGCGGCCAGCTCTCGTCGTTCTACATGTGGGGCATGACGCCGGTTTCCGAAGCGGTGATCCAGCTGCGCGGCGCAGGCGGGCAACGTCAAGTGCCGGGCGCGCGCGTCGCGCTGGTAAGCGGGAATGGCGGGATCTTGTCGACCCACTCGACGCTGATCCTTTCCAATGAGCCGGGATCGTGAATTGAGATGACCAACGCGAAGGCGTACACGAAACCCGTTCCGGCCATCACGCCGGACATGCACCCATTCTTCGAAGCGGCCAGGCGGCATCAGCTCGTCGTCCAGCGCTGCACGCAGTGTGGGACACATCGCTTTCCGGCGCGCGAGATCTGTTCGAATTGCCTTTCGCGCGCGTCCGAGTGGGCGCCGGTAAGCGGCGCGGGAGAGGTGTTCAGCTACAACGTGATGCACCAGGTGTACCATCCGGGCTTTGCCGACGAAGTGCCGTACGCCGTCGTGATGATCAAGCTGGCCGAAGGCGCGAAGCTGACCTCCAACCTGGTCGGTGTGCGACCCGATCAGATTCGCATCGGCATGCCGGTGCGCGTGGTGTTCGAGGACATCACGAATGAGGTCACGCTCCCGAAGTTCGCCCCGCGATAACTGCGGGCGTGAGGGAGGCGAGGACCGTGGCACTCGAGGAATACCACCGCAAGCGGCGATTCGGTGTTACGCCTGAACCGCCTGCCGAGCGCAAAGCGCTGCCGCGACGGCGCAAAGCACTGACGTTCGTCGTCCAGAAGCACCGCGCCGGGCATCTGCACTACGACCTCCGTCTCGAGTGGAACGGCGTGCTGCTCTCGTGGGCGGTGCCGAAAGGGCCGTCGCTCGACCCCTCCGTCAAGCGGCTCGCCATGGCGGTCGAAGACCATCCGCTCGAATACGCCGCGTTCGAGGGAATCATCCCGGAGGGAGAGTACGGGGCGGGCACCGTCATGATTTGGGACCGCGGAACCTATACCCCGGACGTCCCCGATGTCGGCGCAGCCGTGCAGTGCGGCGAGCTGAAGTTCACGTTGCACGGTGAAAAGCTGTCGGGTGGCTGGGCGTTGGTGCGCACGCGTGGCTGGCGCGGGGCCGATTCCTCGGGGCGGACCTGGCTGCTCATCAAACACCGGGATGCGGCTGCTACGACGGCGGACATCACGACCGCGGCGCCGCGCTCGGTCGTCTCGGGGCGCATCCTGGCAGAAATCGCGCTGCAAGAGGGCGGCGACGTCATCAAAGCCGCATCGGGAGATCCCACCGCCGAGATCGAAGCCTTGATTGACAGACTTCCGGCCCTGGCGCGGCGGAAACGGCGCACTTCGCCGGTGCGGCGCACCAAGGCGTCGCTGCCTTAAGATCGCGCCGCCGCCTCGGAATGCGTGCAGTGCTCCACGAGGCTCAGAAGGCGATCTACGTCGACCGGTTTCTGAAAGCACGCGGCGGCTCCAAGCACCTCGGCATAATTCTGCGCTTCGGGGTGCCCAGAGAAGACGATGACCGGAATCCTCGCAAGCCGCGGATCCAAGAGCTGTTCCTTGCGGAAGCGAAAGCCGTCAATTCTCGGCATCATCAAGTCGAGAAGAATGAGGGCAGGGTCCAGCCCATGACGCAGCTCATCCAGAGCTTCTTGTCCGTCCGCGGCTGTCGCCACCGGGTACCCCTTCAACTCCAGGAGCGCCTTCATCGCGTCTCGCGCGTCCGCCGTGTCATCCACGATCAGGACCAATGGGTGCGTGTCTCTCCCTACCATGGGACTTAAGTATACGCGTCTCGGCGGCCCTCGGGAATCCGGGGTGCGAGGATGTCTCAGGCCGCCCTGGCCGCGCCGGTCCGAGCCTGCCCGGCGCGCCGGAAATCTCCGCCCGTGCGCCTTGACAACCTGCCAAGCGCGCTTAGCTTACGGTCAAACAGCACGTGCAGACATATCAACCTAAAGGAGAAAGACATGGCAGTGTTCCGATTCTCTTCAGCTTTGGACCCGATGCGAGACTTGATAGCCCTCCAACAGGAGCTCGATCGGTTCTTCGAAAACCCGCGAGGAGTAGACCTCGGCCTTTCCGGCCGCGGCGTCTTTCCGCCGGTGAACATCTTCAGTGATAAGGAGGGCTACGTCGTCCGCTTGGAGATTCCGGGTGTGGCCCCGGACCAGCTGCGGATTGACACCGAAGGCCGCACCTTGACGATTTCTGGAAAGCGCGAGGACGGACAGTCGGGCGACGCGAGCTTTCACCGCCGCGAGCGCGACATGGGCGAGTTTTCCCGCTCTCTCCAACTCCCGGAAAGTCTCGATTTGAGTCGTGCCGAGGCGGCCTGCAAGCACGGGATCCTGACGGTTCGGGTGCCGAAGAAAGAAGAGGCGAAACCCCGTCAGATCACCGTGAAGGCGGCGTAACCGGACAGGAGGTGATCAAACCATGACAAAGCAAGAGGTCGCAGCCCCCCAAAAGCAGGAGGTGGCCGGCGAGGAGCAAACGCGGGCCGGGCGCACGTTCGTCCCGCAAGTGGACATCTGTGAGACCCCCGACGGCCTTTGCCTGTGGGCAGACATGCCCGGCGTCGATGACAAATCGGTCGAGGTCAGGCTGGACGAAGGCGTGTTGACGATTGAAGGGCGGGTGTCGTTGGACGACTACGAGAACCTCACCCCAGTCTACACCGAATACAACGTCGGCAACTACTTCCGCCGCTTCAGCCTCTCGGCGGACGTCGACACCGAGCACATCAAGGGCCGCATGAACAACGGCGTGCTCCAGCTCGAACTGCCCAAGGCGGCACGGGCGAAGCCGCGCCGTATTGAAGTCACAGTTAGTTAGTGCGCCGTTGCGAATTGCGATGATACAGGTTCCTCTCCCACCGGGAGGCCAGGTGAGGGGATCAGACACCGCCGAAGGCCACCATAGCAAAAGGTGACTTCGTCCAACTTCTAATCCCCTCATCCTGACCTTCTCCCGGAGGGAGAGGGACCCGGGAGATATGTCACCGTAACGTTGGAATGTCGCACGTAGGGCGAAGCTCCAGCTGGCCGGGCGTCCCTGATCAGCCGGAAGCGGGGCCGACTGCTGGGCCGCTCAACCAGCATGCGCGCTGGTTGCGGTGCTCCGATGTCGGGCCTATCTTTATAGGGCATGCCGAAGGTTTCCGGGGCAGAGCGCTCGTTAGCGGATATTCTGGCGCTGCATACCGCGCCCGGCGAATTGTACGAGTCCCTGGCGGACGATGCGTTGCGCTGCGTCGCTTGCGGGCACCGTTGCTTTCTCCCGGCCGGCAAGCGCGGGATTTGCCAGGTCCGCTTCAATGCCGGCGGCGTGCTGCGCGTGCCCCGTGGCTATGTGGCCGCTCTGCAGTGCGATCCCGTCGAGAAAAAGCCATTTTTCCACGCCCGTCCGGGAGCCCTGGCTCTGAGCTTCGGGATGCTGGGATGCGATTACCACTGCGGCTATTGCCAGAACTGGCTCACCTCGCAGGCGCTGCGCGACCCGGTCGCCGGCGGTGCGCCGCAACCGTGCTCGGCTGAGCGGATCGTGCATCTGGCCCTCGAGCACGGCGCCGAGATCGTCACCAGCACCTACAACGAGCCGCTGATCACTAGTGAGTGGGCGGTGGAGGTGTTCAAGCTGGCGAGAGCGGCCGGCTTGATGACGGCCTACGTTTCCAACGGCAACGCCACGCCGGAGGTGTTGCGGTACCTGCGCCCGTGGGTGGATCTCTACAAAGTCGACCTGAAGGGGTTCAACGACAAGCAATACCGCAAGTTGGGTGGCGTATTGGAAACGGTGCAGCATACCATCCGGCGCCTGGTGGAAATGGGTTTCTGGGTGGAGGTGGTCACGCTCGTGGCGCCCGGCTTCAACGACACCGACGCGGAGTTGGCCCAGATCGCCCAATTCCTCGCCGCCGTGTCGGTCGATATTCCCTGGCATGTCACCGCTTTCCATCCGGACTACAAGATGACCGATCGTGACTTCACGACCGCGGAGACACTCCTGCGGGCTGTAGCGAACGGCCGGGCGGCGGGGTTGCGGTACGTGTACGCCGGCAACCTTCCCGGGTATGTCGGCGGCTGTGAGAATACCTACTGCCCGAACTGCCGCGCCGCGGTGGTGGAGCGTAGCGGGTACCGCATTCGTGCCGTCCGCCTGGACAACGGTCGGTGCACGGCGTGCGGCACCTCCATTCCGGGTCGTTGGGGCGAGGGACGGCCCGTGCGCCAGCGGTTCGGCGCCCGGGGACCGCGTCCCGTGGGGCTCTGAGAGCTGATTTCGTTCGAGGCTCATGGGGGAGCTGTTGCAGCCCAGTGCCGATGCTGCGGATGACGAGCGGCTGCAGCAGAGGGATTATGTGCGGTCCACGTTTCTGGTGGCGCGCCGACTGTTGGGTTGTACGATCTGCCACCGAGTCGACGGGAACCTGGTACGTGGACGCATTGTCGAGGTCGAGGTGTATACCGACGATCCCGCGTCGCACGCGGCACACGGCAAACGCACGCCGCGCAACCGCATCATGTTCGGGCCTGGCGGCTTCGCGTACGTCTACTTCACGTATGGAATGTACCACTGCTTCAACGTCGTCACTGAGAGTGATGGCAAGCCCGGCGCGGTGTTGATCCGCGGCGTCGACGGCATCGACCACGCCGCGGGTCCCGGGCTGGTCTGCCGCGCGCTGCATCTGACGCGGCGCGACAACGGTCGCGATCTGGTCACGGACCCGGATCTGTGGATCGCACCCGGCCGGCGCCGGGCCGGGGAGCGCCTGGTGCGCGCGCGGCGGGTCGGTATCCGGCGCGGCGCCGAGCTGGCGTGGCGGTTCTACCTTCTGGGCAGCCCCGGGGTCTCGAAGCGCGACCGGCAGGCGGAAGCCGCCGCCCGCCTCACGGCGCGAAATCCAACAAGCCCGTAAAGCCCGAGGGCGCGCGCTGCCCGATGACGAGCGGCTCGAGCACGCCGGTGCCGCGCCGCCGCCCGAGTGTCGCTTCACAGATCGCCTGCACGTGCAGGGACAACGGTACGGTCGGATCGATCTGCGCTCTGCTGTGCGGCCCGAAAAAGGGCCCGGATTGCTGCGAACATTTTCGCTCAATTCTTTATGGACAAATCGCCGTGGAGTGTGCTAGGCGCATTGCCAGTTTGTTGTGCGTATTGAGGCGCGATCGGGAGGACGAGCAGAATGAGACCCTGGTTTGGGCGCCCCCGGCTGGCACAGCGGGGTACCATTGCGAACAGAGATCTGCTGAACGAGATCGTGCGCCGCATTGTGGCGGTGGCGGCGCCCGAGCAGATCATTCTGTTCGGCTCTGGGGCCCGTGGCCAGATGCGCCCGGGGAGCGATTACGATCTGCTCGTCGTCAAGTCCGGAGAGTACGACACGCGTGAGCTTGCCCGCACGATCCAGGCGCATCTCTTCGGCCTCCCGGTACCGATAGACCTCATCGTCGCCACCCCCGAGCACCTGTGGGGGGCGCGCAACAAGCTGTGGACGATTCTCGGCCGGGCGCAGCTGGAAGGCAAGCGCATTTACTCTCCCTACGGGCGCCGCCCGCGGGCGCGTGCTTCTGGCTTCTTTCGTCCGGCGGCTTTCTGGTGAAGGCGGCGCCGCCGTTCGAGATCACCCCGCCTGATACTCCCGGCGGGTGGATCGGCACGGATGAAGCAGGCAAAGGCGATTACTTTGGGCCTCTCGTGGTCGCCGGCGTCTACGTAACGACCGCGACGGCGGTGCTGTTGCGTCAAGTCGGCGTGCGCGACAGCAAGACGCTCTCCGACAAGCGTATCGCCGAAATGAGCGGTGAGATCCGCCGCACCTGCCCGGTGAACGTCGTGGCGGTCGGGCCTGAGCGTTACAACGAAATGTACGCCAAGATCCGCAACCTCAACCGCTTGCTGGCATGGGCACATGCCCGCGTCATCGAGAATCTGCTCCAGCACGTGGACTGCCGGCGCGTCGTGTCGGACCAATTCGGCGACGAGCGGTTTCTGCTGAACGCGCTCATGGAAAAGGGCAAGCGTGTAGAGCTGGTGCAGCGGCCGCGCGCCGAGGATGACCTTGCCGTGGCGGCCGCGTCCATCATCGCACGCGGTGAGTTCATCCACCGTTTGCAGTTGCTGAGCAAGTCCGTCGGCGTCGATCTACACAAAGGAGCGGGACCCCCCGTGCTCGTGGCGGGCCGCCGCTATGTGGAAAAACACGGATGTGACGCTTTGGGCAAGGTGGCGAAGCTGCATTTCAAGACGACGCAGCAGGTTGGGAGCTGAGACGCAACCCGAAAGTCGTCGTGGCGCGCAGAGATTTCTGGAGCCGGGCTGCCCTCAGCCCGCGCCAGCCGGAGCACCGACACGGCGTGAGGGCACGCCGGCCCCAGGGCTGCTTCCGATTTGGGTTGCGGGTGAAATCCGCACTGCGGAGTCTTGACGTGATGCCAAGATCTTCGTGCTCGTGCTCAGCCAAGCGGTGCTCGTACTCGTAATTCGATCCGCCGATCCCACACCGCGACGGTTCGGTCGATGGCGATTACGAGCACGTGCACGAACACGAATAATCAGCGTAAACGGCTCACGCCCGCGCCGTGATGGTGCTGATCGCGTCGACGAACCGCGGCCAGAGGGGGCGCGGCAGATCGTGTCCCATGCCGTCGATGGCCAGCAACTCGGCACCGGGAATGGCGGCTGCCGTGTCTTCCCCGGCGGCGAACGGCACGAGCGGATCGTCCTTACCGTGGATGACGAGGGCCGGTACACGCACCGCCTGCAACGCTTCCTTGCGGTTGCCGGAGGCGAGAATCGCCACCAGCTGGCGCGCCAAGCCGTTCGGGTTGAAGCCCCGGTCCCAGGAGAGTGCCGCGCGCTCGCGGATGAAGGGTTCGTCGAACGGAAAGCCGGGACTGCCGATAATGCGGAACATGGTCACGCCGCGCTCGATCATCTCGGCGCGGGTGGTGGGCTGCCGGGAGAGGAGGATGCTCATGGCATCGGGCTGCGGCAGCGGCAGGTCCGGGTCGCCGGTCGTGGACATGATCGAGGTCAGGCTCAGCACCCGTGCCGGGAAATGGATCGCCACGCCCTGCGCGATCATGCCGCCCATCGAGGCGCCCACGATGTGGGCTTTGTCGATGTGCAACGCGCCCAGCAAACCCGCAGCGTCTGCAGCCATGTCGCGGATCAAGTACGGCGCATCGATCGGCTGCCGCGCCAGCGCCGCGTCGACCGCTGCCAGCACATCGGGAACGCCGAGGTGACCGAACCAGGACGACTTGCCGACATCCCGGTTGTCGAAACGGATGACACGGTGTCCGCGCGCCGCGAGTTGCTCACAGAACTCCTCGTGCCACAAGATCATCTGGGCTCCCAGTCCCATGATGAGCAGCAGCGGCTGTCCGTTGCGCTCGCCGAACTCCTCGTACTCGATGGTTATCCCGTTGGCTTTGACGTTGGGCATGGCAGCCGGATATCAGGTTGCGCGCGTTACGCCAACGGGTGGCAGTGACAGGTAGTGGGTCAGTTTGATTCGGGCTCGGATTGAGATCCCGGTGCATTCCGCACGGCGCCGTGCGATACTTCCAGCATGGCCATTGTCCATCGCAAACGCCCGCGCGACCCGATTCAGCTCGCCAAGCTCATTGGCGATATCGCCACAGGGCAGATTGAGGACGTGGTTGAGGACAAGCGGAATCCGGCTGCGGTCGAGCTTGGCAGGCTGGGGGGCCAGAAGGGCGGCAAAGCACGGGCGCAGTCTCTTAGCGCAACCAAACGGCGGGCCATCGCCCAAAAAGCCGCTCGTACGCGGTGGCACACTACCGCTTCTTAGTCTGCTTCCGTCTCGCTGGCTGGCTCGACCTGTAAGCTACCTGTGAAGTTGGCGCAAGTGCTGTCAGTGGCGTCGTTGCTTCTACCGTCTTGTGCGTTACGAAGAATGGCCAAGTGCCTCGCTCATCCCAATTTACGGCACCCTTTTCTCGAACAGCTGCTCTGATGGTGTAATATCCCTGTTCCGCCGCAGGGAATGCTCGTGATCGACCAACTACCCGCTGGCCAGATTTATTCGGTAGAAAATCAAGCGGTTCTATAAAAGCTAGATGGGTCTCGCGCCCGGAAGGCGAGACGACATGCACCATCACTTCGTAGTGCTCAGCAGTGTCAGCTTTCTCCCTCATCCAGATCATGAACAAAGCCCACCGCATAGGGATCAATAAGGTATCCGGGATTTTGTTGAGAGTGTCTGGAACATTTACAGTAACGGACTCAAGTACAGTAATGAGTGACGAAAGATCCTCAAGGCGATCGGTAATCACCTTCTCACACAATACGCAAGCTAAGAGTCTTGGCATGGATAATCGCCCCTGTGCCTTAAACAGGCGGAAATGGTTCAACGCTGAATGGGAGATCCAGGGGATCAATCGCGTTGTACCTCGCAGCTTCGCGAGATGCTTCCTCCCGTTCGCCAATTACGTCCGCCAAGTAGGCGGCGGCAAAATCCGGTTCAGCGGCCATGCCAAGTAAGAGATCACTGAGGGTATCAGTTTCTAGATTGCATGCGTGACCGAGCCAGCGAGTTACCAATTCTGGCTTTCGATGAATACGTCGCGCCAAGTCCGCTCTCGTGAACCGCCCCCCCGTTTCCCGTGTTCGCGTTTGCTGCCGCGCAAATTCACGGAGAATGAATTCCTGGAGCCTCAGACGTAGGCGTGTGCGAAAATACACGAGCGTCTCTTCTGGAATGGGCTCGCCGCTAAGGATCGGTGCTAAGAACTGCGCCTGTGATGTAGTCATCGGGGTAGTTTCCTACAAAGAAAGAGGCAAAGAGCCTGCTCCATTGCCGTATTGCCCGGTCACCGGCCTTCGCATACTCAACGTCAGATGGAAGGTCCTCTCGATAGTTCCAAGTGAGTGCAATGAACACGTCCTTATCCGCAAAACGCCCAAAAATTCGAAGTCCCGGCTTTGGTCCAAAACATCGGATGTCCCACACCTCTTGAGGTGGCGGGTCAAGTCGAGACATGAATGCGTAGCCCGCCCGCCTTGAATTCGGCGGGATTGTGATTGAAGATCGTTCAATAAATGCGTCCAAGTAGGCGGTAGCCTGCGACCATCTTTCCCTTGTTTGCGTGCTGCTCCTGGTGTCGCTGAGCTTTTCCACAATCGATGGATAACCTTCAATGCGAAGTGTCGAGATATAGACGGAGCGGAGCGCTGGCCCTCTCGGGGCGTTTCGTGCGCGTTTGAGTAGCCGACCATCGCCACAGAGCACCTTGATTTCATCGGCTATTGACATATAAGTCAATTCCAGAAAGGAGTCAATCGCAGACCACAAGAAAACGCACAATAAACTGACCCATATACTTGACCGCGCATGCTTCGAGTGCTATGATTCCAGCATGAACAAGCTCGATGCAACGCGGCGCGCACAAATCCTCGGAATGATGGCAGAAGGCACATCGGTCCGCTCCATATGCCGAATGGCTGGCGTAAGCAAGAACACGGTCATCAAGCTCTTGGTGAGTGCCGGAACTGCCTTCCGAGAATACCAAGACAAGGCATTCCGCAACCTGAAGTGCCGGCGTATCCAAGCCGATGAGACGTGGAGTTTCGTTGCGATGAAACAGAAGACCGCCGTTCGTAAAGGGCTCAGGGCGTTTGGTGTGGGCGACGCCTGGACGTGGACAGCGATCGACGCCGACACAAAGCTCGTGCCGTCTTGGTATCTCTCCGAGAGCCGCGATGCCGGCGCGGCCTATGAGTTCATCGAAGACCTAGCAAGCCGACTCGCAAGCCGCGTGCAGCTGACCACGGACGGGCACCATGCCTACCTTGATGCCGTCGAGAGCAGCTTCGGCTACCTCGGCATCGATTACGCGATGTTGGTGAAGCTCTACGGCAAAGACCCGAACGAGCCGGAACATCGCTACTCGCCAGCTAAATGCATCGGGTGCGAAGACCGCAAGATCCTCGGCGACCCAGACCCGGAGCACATTTCAACGTCCTATGTAGAACGCCAGAATCTCAGCATGAGAATGGGCATGCGCCGGTTCACGCGGCTGACCAATGCGTTTTCGAAGAAGGTTCAGAACCACATGCACGCCATCTCAATCTACTTCATGCACTATAACTTCGTGCGCGTTCACCAGACGCTGCGGGTTACCCCGGCGATGGAAGCCAAGATGATCGGGCCGGACGGCAAGGAAAAGGCCGTGACCGATTATCTCTGGACACTAGCGGACATGGTTGCGGTACTGGAGGAATGGGAATCGCGCCAGCCGCACAAGAAGGTGGGACGCAAGCCGAAGGTAATCGAGAGTACGTATTCGCGGGCTTGACAAGCACCGCCACGATGGAGGAAACCATGCCCGTCATGAAGGCGCAGGAAGGAGCTGGGCAATGGAATACTGGCTTGTGATCGCGCTCATATTGGCAGCCGTGATTTACGGGATAGGAAAGCTGAACGATAAGCAGAAGGAAGACCGGTCATGGAACAAATCGGTCGATGACTGGCAAGAAAGGGAGAAAGCGCAGAAACAGTTTGCCGAAAAGCAAGCGCGGACAGAAGAAGCAGAAAGAAAGCTGGTTCGGCAGGACGTGAGGAAGCACACCCAGAAGCATCTAACCGTGTTGATGCGAAAGCACCGGCAGACGGTACATCCGGATGCGTATGGGCGACCAGTGGTGGAAGACTGGTATCGCGAACTGGAGTACTTCGTAGATCGAGTGTTGGCAGAAGAATACGACCCTGGGGATTATGGCATGCAGTACCTGGACAGCATGCATTATTGGATCACGCGAAAGCATCGAGACGTTGCAGTGACGTGCGTTCACGACTGCGTGGTGGAGGCAATGCTCCAAGAAAGCACAGGTGGAACGGCCTTTGATGAGGGAATGTCCGGTGCGGACTTCGAGCAGTTTTGCGCGGAAGAGCTGACAAAGTACGGCTGGACGGTCAGGCTTGTCGGTAAAAGCGGCGACCAGGGAGGGGATCTCATCGCGGAGAGAGAAGCCCATCGGGTCGTGGTGCAATGCAAAAAATATAGTTCCCCTGTGGGGAACGCAGCGGTACGGGAGGCGCTGGCCGCGAGACACTTCCACGAAGGCACGGCAGCGTGCGTTGTGTCGAATGCGCTGTACACAAAGGCAGCAGAGCAATTAGCGGCCACGTCTGGCGTGCACCTCTTGCACTACTCACGGTTAGATCAGCTTGACGACTTGATCGGTTGACACGTCAGTCCTATCCAGTATTTCCCTGACGTGGAGATACCTGACACTGAGCAAGGAAAGCCGGGGCTGGCCATCATCGCCCCATTGGAGCAGATCGCCGGAGAAAGCGCGAAGCTGGCGTGTTTCTTCTTCCACAAGCTGGGCATTGAACATACGCCACTGGAGACGCTGTAAAAGGTTTCGCTCCGCTGATGTAATGTCACGTACCGCTGACGGGAAGCTGTCCCACTCACTCGTAAGCTCCTCTTTTACTAGCGTCCAGCCGACAGCATTTAGCCAAAGCCGCTTTGCAACCGGGTCCTCATATGCAATCCCAATACGAACCATTTCATCGAGGGCGCTGACGTAGCGGTGCGCTGTCTCGGGGCGTTTTGGATCGCAGAAGCGCATGCCGGTATCTGCAACCGCAATCGGTGCGGACCGGTCGTCCCTTTGGCATTCAAAATAGCCCCGCACAACCCAGCGCAGCATTTCACGGGCTTCATTTGATAGCTGCTCGCGCTTGATCGGCGTTCCCAATGATGGATTACCAGAGATACGACCAAGCTGAGCACTGAGCCGATTTATCGTTTTATCGCGCTCGGCAATCACCGCATCCTTGTCTTGCTCCATGTGCACTGGGGCGATGAACAGATTTATCACGAAGAGCAGCGCGAGCGCTGCGCTAACCACCACCATGGAAGCCACGACCCACGTCATTTTCGTCCTTGCCTCTTGTACGGTGGTAAGCCACCCGAAAAGGCATATCGTGAGGAGAAAGACCACCACCGAGATGGGTAGCCGTTCCCAGGTAGAACGCGACAGGCCGAGTAATTCACGACTGTCGTGCCACGAACGTTGCGCGACCCGCCCCCAATATCCAGGTCTCTTACACATCTCGCGATACGCTTCCGCTCCGGCGAAATGCACCTATCACATACGGCCAGCGATGAGCCAACGGATAGGGCAAGGCCCAAGCGAAAATGGCGAGGGGTCCTAAGTGCCGCCATGAGTGTCCTAGATCCGTTCATTCGGGCCAGCGCCGAAAATTCAGCTGGAGAAAAATCAAACTGACCCACTGCCCAGTGACACGCGCGTCAGTGCCACAAGCAGCGTAGGGTGAGCACCGCCCACCGTGGTAGCTACATTCCGATCCACGCCGCATGGTGGGCAACGCCCACCCTACATGTTCTTCTGCTTCGCCACGTCCGGATTCAACCCTGCGAGCAGCTGCGCCAATTGCTGTCGATCGTTCGTCGGAAGCTTGCACACGTAATTCTCGCAGACGTACGCCGTCGGCTTGCCGTTCACCATCTTCTGTTCTTTCAGAAATGGCACCAGAGACTCGAGAGCACGGTCCCCCGGCGGATGGAGCGCGATGACCGAGCGCGGAAGATAGTGGCCGCGCACCTCGACCAGCAACGCTTGCGTCTCCGTGGTATCCGCGGGGCCGGCGATGACGATCTCTTTCACGGGGCCCAGTGCGAAGTCCAACGCCATGAGCATTTCCGTGTGCGCCGTCGGCGCTTTCGCCACGTCGTCAGAGTAAGCGCTCAACAAGGCCCGGCCTTGGCTTTCGAACGCCTGGTTCATCGTCAGCCGCCCGAGCTGCAAGAGGGCAAGTGCCGCAACCGACTGGGCCGCCGGCAGCGAGGCATCGTCGACATCCGGCCTGTCCGCAATCAATCGCTCGCTGTCGGTGGCGCCGAACCGTAATCCGCCGGTCTTTGCATCCGCAAACAGACGGAGCATGTCGCGGCCGAGGCGGTCGGCTTCACGCAACCAGCGGACATCGAATGTCGCGCTGTACAGGTCGTTCAATCCGAGCACGAAGAAGGCGTAGTCGTCGAGATAGCCGCGCACGGCGCTCGGCCCATTGCGGAAGCTGCGCAACAATCGCCCGTCGCGTTGCAGGTGCGTCAAGATGAAATCTGCCGCCCGTGCCGCCACCGTCGCATACTTCGGATCGCCAAGTACCGTGCTGCCGTATGCCAAGCTCGAAATCATCAATCCGTTCCACGCCGTGATGATCTTTTCGTCCCGCGCCGGCCGGGAACGCTGGCTTCGCGCGGCCAGGAGCGCGTACCGTGTCTCACTCAGCATCTCCATGAACGAACGCCCAGTGATGTCGTGCTGCTTGACGAACACGTCGACCGGCACGGGAATGCTGAGCGGACTGCGTCCACCGGGCAAGACCCCCGCTTCGGAAACCCCCAAGAAGTCGGCCATGAGTGCGCCGTGCTCTTTGCCGAGCGCGGTGAGCATCTCGGCACGCGTCCACGTGTAGAACCGGCCTTCTGCCCCATCGCTGTCCGCATCCTCGGCGGCATAAAAGCCGCCGTCCGGCGCGGTCAGGTCGCGCAAGACATACGCAAAGGTTTCACGTGCGACTTCACCGTAGCGCTTCGCGCCGGTGGCCTGCGACGCTTCGAGGTAGGCCCGCGCATTGATCGCTTGATCGTACAGCATCTTCTCGAAATGCGGTACCTGCCAGTTGGCATCGGTGGCATAGCGATGGAACCCGCCACCCAGCTGATCCTGGATGCCGCCGCGCGCCATGTGTTCGAGCGTCTGCTCAGCCATCTTGCGTGCCGCGGCCTCGCCGGTGCGCTGCCAGTAGCGCAGCAGAAACTGGAGCGTGTGCGCCTGGGGAAACTTGGGCGCGCGCCCGAACCCGCCGTCGTTGGCGTCAAACATTTGCTGCAGCTCTGCGAAGCCTTTGCGCAACGTGTCGGCGGTCAGATTCGCCGCCGTCACCGGCGCGGCGGATTGTTCCAGTGCGCCGACAAGCTGACCGCCCACCTGCAGCAGTTCCTCGCGTTTGGTGTTCCACGCCTCGGTCAACGACTGCAGCACTTTCGGGAGCCCCGGGTGACCGTCGCGGTCTTCGGGCGGAAAATACGTGCCGCCGTAGAACGGCTTGCCGTCGGGCGCCAGGAACACCGTCAGCGGCCAGCCGCCGCCTCCGGTCATGCGCCGCACGGCGGCGACGTAGACCGCGTCGATATCGGGGCGCTCCTCGCGATCCAGCTTGATCGCAATGAAGTGCTCGTTGAGAAGCCGGGCAATCGCTTCGTCGTCGAAGCACTCGCGTTCCATGACGTGACACCAGTGGCACGTCGAATAGCCGATGGAGAGGAAGATCGGTTTGTTCGCGCCGCGGGCGGCCGAGAATGCCTCGTCGCCCCACGGATACCAGTTCACCGGGTTGAACGCGTGCTGCTGCAGGTACGGGCTCGATTCGAAGATCAGCCGGTTGATGTACTTCGGCGAGCCGTCAGGATTGACGTGCACAGTGGGCGGCTTGGTAGTGCTCGGTTTCGCCCCACGTTCGTGCAAGCGTTTCTGCAGCGCAGCGCTGAACGGTTCGGCTCCCGGCAACTGAATGGGTACGGTTTCCAGGCCGGCAGTCGTCGCGTTGGTGACCGCAATGAACGCGAGACTCCCCAGCACGACCGGCAGGAGTCGGGACACCATCATACAGTCGTTCACTATCACGGAGGAGGGAACAAAAGTCGAGGGTCGTGCGTGCGGCTCGGAGCATCTTTCAGTTGGGAGCGATTGAAGCGTTGCCGGCAGACGCTTATGAACGCGGCTTGCAAATCAGCGTCAGCGCGTTCCGTCCCCTTTGCGCTGCAGACGGACCCGAAAGTGCCTTGACGCTCAGCGTTGCCCTCGCCCCTCTGAACCCGGTCGTCGTTTGCTTCAACGGCACCTGAATCGGCGCAAAGACCGTACACGTATTGTCCGCGCTCAACGACGGCACGAACGCGACGAAGCGCCCCTTGCACATTCCATTCCCGCTGCCGGGTGCGGAATCACAGTCGGCGTTGACGGCGCACAGCTGTCCGCGATGCGGCCCCGCGTTGGCGCAGAGCCCGCGCACCGTCCCACCGATGCCGGAGAGCGCGTTCTCCAGCGCGTCGCGGTTGGCCGTTGGTGCGGCATCCCTTGGCTTCCCCTCGTTGGGAATGAGGGACTGCACCTGCGCCACATCGGTTGGAGAACAGGACAGCCGAGTGTCCTTCACATTCAAGCAGAGGCTGACGTGGAACGTGCAGGCGTTGTCACCGGTGGTTACGCCGAAGTCGCAGGCCGGGTTGTCGTCCGCGCACGTGAGCTGACGGATGGGTAGGCCGTTGTGCCCCAGCAAGGCGGCGGGATATGTATGCCATTCCAGCATACAACCATTCCGGCCCAGCCCAGCAATCAGTTCCGGCAGTGGTATGTTGGTTGGCGTTGCGGTCGGGGTCTGGGTCGTCGTGTCGGTTACCGTTGGCGCGGACGTCTCGGTTGGGGTTTGAGTCGGTGTCGGCGTTGCGGTGTCGGTCGGGGTGGCTGTGGCCGTCTCCGTGGCCGTAGGCGTGCCGGTCGGCGGCGGCGTGCTCGTCGGGGTGGTGGTGGGTGTTACTGTCGCTGTTTGCGTTGGTGTCTGAGTGGGCGTCGAGGTCGGCGTGGGCGTGAGTGTCGGGGTGCTGCTTGGTGTGTTTGTCGGCGTCTCGGTTGCGGTCGCCGTTGGGGTTTCGGTTGGAGTGTTCGTCGGTGTGTTGCTCCACGTCTGAGTCGCTGTCTCGGTCGGCGTGCTCGTCGGGGTGGCGGTGTAGGTCGGCGTTGCCGTCGGTGTGCTGGTCGGGGTCGGCGTGCACAGCTGGATGTCCGCGAAATATTCTGATGCCTTGCCCCCCGCCGTGATGAAACTCCCGCCGGCGTAGAGGTTGCCGCTGCCATCCTCGGCCAAGGCGTTCACTTCGACGTTCATGAATCCCGAGCCCAGCATTCCGGAGCCCAGCGCTGCCCAGCTCGTCCCATTCCACTTGGCCACGTGATTCGCCGCGGCGCCCCCCGCGACAGTGAAATTCCCGCCCGCGTACAGGTTGCCGCTACCGTCGACGGCCAAGGCGTTCACGATGTTATTCATTCCCGAGCCCAGCGCTGCCCAGGTCGTCCCGTCCCACTTCGCCACGCCATTAACCGTGATGCCCCCTGCTGTGGTGAAATTGCCACCCGCGTAGAGGTTGCCGCTGCCGTCTACGGCCAACGCGTCGACGTAAGGGCCCCAGGAGTAGTAGTCCATTCCTGAGCCTAGGGCTGTCCAGCTCGTGCCGTTCCATTTCGCCACGTAATTCGCCGCAACACCTCCGGCGGAGGTGAAACCGCCGCCGGCGTAGAGGTTGCCGCTGCCGTCCACGGCCAGCGCGTAGACGGAGGAGTTCATTCCCGAGCCAAGCGAAGCCCAATTCGTGCCGTTCCATTCCGCCACGTAATTCGCCGCAACACCTCCGGCGGAGGTGAAACCGCCGCCTGCGTAGAGGTTGCCGCTGCCGTCCACGGCCAGCGCGTAGATGTAGGAGTCGATTCCTGTGCCCAGCGCTGCCCAGTTCGTCCCGTCCCATTTCGCCACGTTAATCGCTGCAGTGCCTCCGGCGACAATGAAAACCCCGCCGGCGTATAGGTTGCCGCCAGTGTCCACGGCGAGCGCCTGGACGTATGGGCTAACGTATGGGTAGTCAATTCCCGAGCCTAGCGGTGCCCAGCTCGTCCCGTTCCACTTCGCCACGCAATTCGCCGCAGTACCCCCCGCGGTCCTGAACCAGCCGCCCGCGTAGAGGTTGCCGCTGCCGTCCACGGCCAAGGCAGTCACGCTGTCGTTCATCCCGAGGCCGCCAGCAATTTGGCCCAGATTGTTCCAGTTCGTTCCGCTCCACTCCGCCACGTAATTCGCCGCAGTGCCTCCGGCGACGGCGAAACCGCCGCCAGCGTAGAGGTTGCCGCTGTAGTCCACAGCCAGCGCGTAGACGTAGGAGTCGATTCCTGTGCCCAGCGCTGCCCAGTTCGTCCCGTCCCATTTCGCCACGTAATTCGCCGCGACACCTCCGGCAGAGGTGAAAACGCCGCCCGCGTAGAGGTTGCCGCTGCCGTCCACGGTTAGGGCCTGCACGAGGTCATTCGTCCCTGTGCCCAGCGCTGCCCAGTTCGTCCCGTCCCACTCCGCCACGTAATTCGCCGTGCTGCCCCCTGCGGTGCTGAAACCACCGCCCGCGTAGAGGTTGCCGCTGCCGTCCACGGCCAGCGCTTCCACGCTGCCACCGTTTACTCCCGTGCCCAGCGCTGCCCAGCTCGTGCCATTCCATTTGGCAACGTGATTCACCGGGGTGCCACCCGCGACGGTGAAATCCCCACCCGCGTAGAGGTTGCCACGGCCGTCCACAGCGAGGGCGTGCACGCTGCCGCCGGTCACTCCCCAGCCCAATGCCGCCCAGGTGGTCCCATTCCACTTCGCCACGCCTCGCGCCGCGATACCCCCTGCGGTGGTGAAAGACCCGCCCGCGTAGAGGTTGCCGCTGCCGTCCACGGCCAGCCGACCCGCGGGGCTGCTCGTCCCCGTACCCAGCGCTGTCCAGCTGCTCCCGTCCCACTTCGCTACGTAGTTCGCCGCTGCACCGCCCGCGGTGGTGAACCAGCCGCCCGCGTAGAGGTTGCCGCTTCCGTCCACGGTTAGGGCCTGTACGAGGTCATTCGTCCCTGTGCCCAGCCCGGTCCAGCTCGTTCCGTCCCACTTCGCGACATGATTCACCAATACGCCGTTGACGTAGGTGAAGCGTCCGCCAGCATACACAGTGCCGCCGACTTGTACGACAGTGTAAACGGAATCATCGAAGCCCGGCAACCAGAAGCCCGACTGCCAGTCGTTGCATGCGGCAGTTGCCATGCCGCGAAGCCCACTTGCCAACAGCAGTGTTGCCACCAACGCCGCCGGCGCAACTCGCCTGACTCTGATTTCCACGCTCATCACCCCCCGGGCCGGAACGATTCCCCGAACCCGCGCGAAAATATCACACGTCAAAGTACAAAACGAATGATTTTCTCCCTACCGGCGGGTTCTCTCCCCCCTTCCAGTCGACAGTCAAGAGTCGATAGTTGAGAGTTGCGCGCAAACCGGCACGGAGCATTGGGGTGCCGTCTTGATGGCGGTGATCTCTACCAATGCCGTTGCCAGACCTGCGGAAAGCCGACTCTCGACTGTAGACTATCGACCAGCAGGCTAGTTTCAGATTGAAGCTAGGACACTACCCTCTTCGCGGCGCTTCGGCCTCGTCAGGCGGTGCCGAAGACGCGGGCAAAGTAGCCGTCGGCTATCTCGCCCAGGTCGTTGGCGACGGCCTCAGGCACTTCAATGCCGGCCAACTGTTTGGCCAGCTGCTGTCTGAAGGCGATTTGCATGTGGCGGTAGATTTGAATGCGCTGGGCCTGCGGTGACCCCGCGCCGTGCAGCGACTCGGTGAGGTAGCCGACGGCATTGCGCCCCAACGTCATGTTCTCAATCAGGCGCAGGATGCGGACCCGGTGCTCCGTCGGCACGTCCGCTCGCCCCTTGAGATACTTGTCGAGCAGCGGCCCGAGATCGGCGTGCCGGTAGTCCTGTTCGGACGGCAGTGTGACGACCACCCCGCCGGCGAGATCCTGGGCCAAACGGCCCATCTCATACGGCAGTTTAGTCACATGGTGTTTGCACACGTTTGCCAACATCTCGTCACAGAGATACGCGCCCGACTTCGTGGCGCGGCTCTGATACGACGAGGCGATCCCGGTCGCGTAAATCGTCTCGTTGAGGTGCGTCATCTCCACCAGTTTGTCGCGAACGTGCGACGCGCGATCGATGCCGTTGTATTCGGCCACCGTCGCCGCCGCCCCGATGAGCACGTCGCCCACTCCGCTCTTGCACACGTAGCTGCGCCGGTGGTAGCTGGCGAAGCGTTCCACCAGCATCGCCGCAAATTCAGCTTCCCCATCCATGAAGATCAACTCGTTGGGGATGAAGACATCGTCGAAGATCACCAGCGCTTCTTGCCCGCTGAACTTTTCGTTGCCGACGTCGATGTCGCCCCCCTCCATGCTGCGCGTATCGCACGACTGTCGTCCATACACGTACGTGATGCCTGGGGCATCGACGGGCAGAGCGCCGACGACGGCGTAATCAGCGTCGTCCGGCTCCAAGCGCAACGTCGGCATCACGATCAGCCAATGCGAATTGATGCACCCCGTCTGGTGCGCTTTGGCGCCGCGGATGTACACGCCATCTGGAGTGCGGCGACTGACATGGACGTAGAGGTCGGGATCGGCTTGTTGGTGCGGCGACTTGCTGCGGTCGCCCTTCACATCCGTCATGGTGCCACCGATGACGCAATTGCGCCGTTGCATCTGCGTCAGAAACGCCTTGAGCCGCGCATGATACCGTGTGCCGTGTTTCTCATCGATCTCGTAGGTCGTGGAGTAGAGTGCATTGAGCGCGTCCATCCCGACGCAGCGCTGAAAGCACGTGCCCGTCAATTGGCCGAGCCGCCGCTGCATTTTGTTTTGCCGCACGAGATCGTCCGCCTGCATGGCGATGTGCAGGAAGCGGTTGACGCGCTCGCCGGTGAACGGCGACAAGGCCGTCGCCAACTCGGGTCGCTGCACCGCCAAATCGTAGGTCATGGCGAGGGCATTAATCGAGGAACGAATCATCGGGTGATCGACGGGTTCCGCGACCAATTCACCGAACAGGTACACTGTCAGTTTGCGTCCGCGCAAGCTCGTGACGTAGTCGCTGCCGGTGACGATTCGCTGCGGCGTGATGGTTTTTGCGTCATCGTTGCTCATGCCACCTTCTTTACGCGTTCGCGAGCAGTTGTCCAAGGGCCAAGATGCGTTCGCGCGAGGAGAGAAATGAGACGGGCGGTGTGCGTGTCGGCTACTGCCGCGACTCACTCTACGAGTTTGCCGACCCAGGCCGCATAGCGGTCCACAAAGCCCTGCAGAAACTTCCGCGTTCCGTCATTGGAGATGTTGCCCTCCGCGTCGATCAGCCCTTCGGTGAAATGGATGAACACCTCCGGCTGGCCCAGCGTCGGCACATCCAGACAGGCCAGGATATTACGCAGATGCTGTTGGGCGAGGGCGGTCCCGATGAAGCCGGGCGATGCGCCGAGGATGCCCGCCGGCTTGCCGGCCCATGCATTCTTGCCGTAGGGGCGCGACGCCCAGTCGAGGCAGTTCTTCAGGGCGGTGGGAATCGAGCGGTTGTGCTCGGGGGTGACAAACAGCAACGCTGTCCGCCGCGGCGGTCTGCGACTTCAGGCGCACGACGGGTTCGGGGGGATTCTGATCATGGTCCTGGTTGAACACCGGCAGATCGTCGATCCGCAGGATTTCCATCTGAAACTCCTGCGGTGCGAGCTTCATCAGCGCGAGCGCCAGCTTGCGATTGATCGAATCCTTGCGGATACTTCCGACGATGACAGCGATCTTTCGGGGGGTCATTGTTTGCTCCTTACGTGGCTGGGACCTGAAGACGTCAGTTGTCCGCGCGACAACGGGATTGCCATTCAAAGTATTCCCCACTCCACGGCCGGCTTCAATACACCCTCAGCTTCGGCGGGTTTGCACAAACAGTGTCATCCCAATAGGCACGCTTCGAGACGGCCCCTGAGGAGATGGGGCCTCCTCAGCGTGAGCGGGTGAACAACTGATGGACCCAGTGACCCAAGCGCTCAGTATTTGTGGCGGCGACCTTCTTGCGTAGAGGAGAAAAGAAAGATGGCCATCCGATCTGGGAAGCCGCTGCAGCTCATCGCCGCCTTCAAGCTGCTCAAGGCCGGTGTGCTACTCGCTTCGCTGGCCGCCCTCTTGAAACTGGTGCAGCTTGGAGACCCGGCACACACGCTGATCGCGTGGGCGATGCGCCTGCACGTCGACCCGGAGAACCGCTACCTGCACATGCTGCTTGCGAAGATCGTGGACCTCGGCGGGCATCAGCTGGAAGTTATCGCCGCCGGAACCGTCGTCTACGCGGCACTGTTTGCCGCTGAAGGGGTCGGGCTGCTGTTCAAGAGGACCTGGGCGGCATATCTGACGATCGCGGAAACAGCCGGCTTCGTTCCGGTCGAGCTCTACGAGATCATCGAGCGGGGCGGCGCAGTGAGGTATGGTGTGCTGCTGGTGAACATTGCCGTCATCATCTACCTCGCCAGAAGCGTGCGAGGCGCGTGAAGCGAGTCTGCTCGACTACCCAACCGCCGTCAGGATGTGCCCCACGCTACCGACCCGCAGCCCGTCCGTCCGATTTGAGAAGAACCTCGCGTTGAGCTCGTCGGGGCCCACGTCGCAGATCCCGTGGAAGCCCATGCGGCGCATCGCCGTGACCAAGGCCTCCGGTTCAAAGAAGCTACGAAAGGGTTCACCGGCGGCGGCAACCCGTGCGGCCAGCGCCTCGAACGCAGCCCGCTGGCGCGGCGCCAGCGACCCCGGCGGAGTATTGTAGTCGAAGACCACGCTGCCGCCGTTCTCTGCAAAGGGCGCGATCACCTCCAAGGTCGCGAGCACAGTCGCGGGCTCCAGGTACGGCGTCACCCCGAGCCACGAGAAGAGGCTCGGCTCTTCGCTGCGCAGCCCAGCCGTACGCAGCGCCCTCGGCAGCGATTCGGCCGCAAAGTCCACCGCTGCAAACGTCACTCCCTCGGGGACCGCGATGTGTGCTTCCGCGAGGCGTTGGCGCTTCCAGGCCTGTGTC
>CAVSQF010000051.1:0-211427 GCA_963729835.1 uncultured delta proteobacterium
GGCGGCGCGCTGCTCATCCGCGACCACATCATGAACGAATGGCGCACCGCACCGCCGGACGGCACGCCTTCCGCGCTCAATATGCTGGTTAATACACCAGGCGGCGACACCTACACCTTCGCCGAGGTCGAGGAGGCGTTGCGCAGCGCCGGATTTGTCAACACGCGGCTGCTCTGTTCCGGCGAGGGGATGGATTGTATCGTCGAGGCCCGCAAGAGTCACGTAGGCTCGTAATCCGGACGAGCCTGTGGAATCAATGGGACAATCTTTCGTGAGGGAGGTGAACCATGGCGGACGTGCGAATCAAAACCTTGAAGGACGGCCCCCTCCAGGTGAAAGGACCGATCCAGCTCGTGGACGCGAAGGACGGGCAGTTCAAGCTGCTGAAGGACCCGGTCTACCTCTGCCGGTGCGGTCATTCGGCCGACAAACCGTTTTGTGATGGGACCCACGCCAAGATCGGGTTCAAGTCGGAAGAACCGGGGCGCTGAGACACGCAGGGATACCACCACACCGACCGGCACTCCGACGCCAGCTCGTCGGATGCACCGGTGCGCCTCGCGCGGCTCTCGGTGCGCAGGATATTTTGTCCCTTGAAAAACGCGCACCGGTCGTCCAGAGTTCGTCCTGTTCTGACAGTTCGAGTCGTAACTCATGGACAGCGACGATCTCGTTGCGCGGATTTTGTCGGGCGGCTCGCTCGGCGGCGGCGAACCGCACATCGGGCACTACACCGGAACGAAAGCCCTCATGCTGGCGGTGCTGGTGGAAGGGATCCGGGACTATTGCAGTCGCCCCGGAAGGTTACGTGAGGAAGCAGAACAGTGGGTCCGCAGTAAACACCGATCGGCATTCTCATTCAGCGTGATCTGCGAGGTGCTGGGTCTGGAACCCAATGCCGTCCGCCGGGCGCTGCCGCGATTGCAGAATGAATCGATGCCGCGTCGGCTGCGCCCAAACATGCGCGCTCCGCAGCGACCGATCCGACCTTGAGCGGGCCAACGGGGACGCGGCTATGTTTCCCATCGAGGTGGGTACACATGCCGGCGCCGACCTGGAGCCTCAAAAGGTGGCGTTGGAAATCATCTCCGGGCGCCCGCTTCACTGCCTTCGTTGTTGGCGGTTCCATACTCCAGGACCACGTCCGCTGGAAACTCACTTATAGTTACTGTGTCCTCCGTGAAGGACTGACCGGTCGCCCGTTCACCGTTGCCGCTCGCAGCGGCTGCAGGAGTGGGGGTTCAGGAGCGAGCACGATCTTCCCTGGCGGGAGCGTGAGATCTCCAGACAGCTGGACGCGCAAGCGGTTCGGCCCGTCGCTCCGCAGCGTGTAGCTCAGGACGCCATAGTAAGTCGGCAAACGTTTCACGCCGACGCCCGACTCAGCCATGGCCCACGTGTTTGGCAGCCCGGCCGCAATGACGAGCGCGCCGTCCGACTCGCGTTCGTAGGCGAACAGGCTGCGCACCGAACGAATGAAGCTCGAGCCGACCCAGGTATGGGGCATGTCGCCGATGAAATTCGGCGCGCCAGCATCCCGCCACGTCACCTCCGCCCATTCATTCCACGCGGGCGGCCGCTGGTCCGCGACGATCGCCGTAAGGATCGCGAGCGCGCGCTCGCGTTGCCCCAGACGGACCAGCGCTCCCACGTTGCGCAGCTCGTAGGCGGTATACGCAGTCCACTCCCCATCGCCGTCGCGGCGCTTTTCGAAATCGCGGTAGTAGCGCTCGAAGGTGTGCTGCAGCGCCGCCTGGGGCAGACCGGCCCGCTCGCCTCCTGGATCCACAGCGATCGCCGTCGAGGTGGCGTCGAAATCGCCGAGCTCCACGGAGCCGGGAATGTAATCGAGACCGTGCTCAGCCATCGTCT
This sequence comes from uncultured delta proteobacterium, assembly GCA_963729835.1. Lineage (GTDB taxonomy): Bacteria > Desulfobacterota > Binatia > HRBIN30 > HRBIN30 > CAVSQF01. Next base: position 1,873 of record CAVSQF010000051.1, read on the forward strand.
TGGCAAGCGAGGCGTACAGATCGCGCCGAAACGCATCGCGCAGGCTCGCAAAGCTCGCGGCGCGCGCCTCATCCCCAACGACGAGGGCCAGGGCGGCCGCATCCTTGAACCCCCGCAGCGCAAAGAAGTCGTCCCAGTATGAATGCACCGGACTGGCGGTGTAGCCTTCATGGCTGATGGACTCCGGCAACAAACCGTAGAACGCTGCATTCTCCGGCGCTTGATAGGTGCTGGTCATCCGTTTGCGTCGCAAGGCGGCGAGGTAGTCGACGGCACTCACCACGTGTGACCACATGTCCTGAACAAAGCCGACATCATGCGTGTACCGATAGTACTCCGCGACCGTATAAATGAATTCACCGTTGCTGTCGTTTTCCGTCACCGGGTCGGCGCCGTGACGATCCACACAGCAGGGGATCTTCCCGTCTTTGAACTGATAGCCGGCAAACCAACGAATGAATTCACGCACCTCCGGCGTGCAGCCCATCTCGAGCAGGGCGGCGGAGGTCAGTGCACCGTCGCGGATCCACGAGCGCGCATAGTTCCGGGAGCCCGGTTGGATGGCAACGCCGTCGCGGTTGATGAGGATGTAGGCGAGCGAGGTCTTCACTGCCTGTGCGATCTTCTCGGCGGCCGGCGGCAACTGGATCTCGACGCGTCCCAGAACCGTCCGCCAATACGCCTCGCTGTCTTCGAGCTGCTGGCCAACGACAGCGCCGACGTCTTGCGCAGCCGGGGCGGCGGCCGCCATTGCGTACGGCTCATGGAAGGGGACGGCGAGATACACTTCCTCCGCTGCATCGGGGTCGATCTCGAGGGTGTACTGGAATGCGCCGGAGGCGAAGCCGAATGCGTCCGACACTTGGGATTGTGGTGGTACTCCACCCTCCCGCAGAAAGTCCGTGATCGCTCCCTCGTCGAAGGTTGCGGCACCAAAGCGGTCGGGCGCCGTCAGGGAGATCACCGCCTTGTCGCGATTCACCCATACCGTGCGTCCCTCGGCCCGGATCTCACGGATGGTCGTCACCCCGCCGGTCATGTTGAGGGATTGCCACGGCGGGTTCACCTGAAACGGACGGATGGCGAGGAAGAGGCGCACCTGCGCGTGCTCGGCGCCGTGGTTGTCGATGCGGTAGCGCGCGTACAAGGTCGATTTCCCGGATTCCCCGCCGGCGAACGCCGTGATGCTCAGTGTTAACTTATTGTGCGTCCACGTCACTGAAGGGATCGGAAGATACCCCGCTGCAAGCTCCTGGGCCGTGTCCGCCGTATTCCAAGTGACGAGCTGACCGTTGGCGTACAGGAAGGGCTCGATCGAAAAGGCGCCCTTGTCGACTTCCAGCATCCCCTCTTCGTTCAGGAGCGCTTCCTTGTCATCGCCGGGCGCGCCGATCACGGTCCAGTACGTCTGTTTCCCGTAGAAGTACTTGGGATACATGCCGGCCGCGGCGTCGCGCGCTATCGCGGTGAAGAACTGGTTCGGCGACGCCGAGAACTCGAAGGGTTCCACGGTCACCTCGGCGATGCCGTAGCCTTGCCCACGGCTGCTGCGTTGCAAAGCAAACTTGATGTAGCGCGATTCCGCGTCCGGCATGTAGATGTAGTCGCGCCCGCCGTGTCCCGCGGTGCTGGAGTAGGCCGTTGTCCAGTGGGTGCCGTCATGGGACACCTCGACCTGGTAGGCGGTGGCATAATCGTCGGGTTCCCAGTCGATGAGCAGCCCTCCGTACTCCCAGTTCGTGAGCAAGTCGATCACAACTTCCTGAGGATCGGCGACCGGCGCGCTTTTCCAGCTCGTGTGCGGGTCGTGGTCGAATAGCAGCGGCGGCTCGTGCCCGGCAACGGATGTGGAGGCGGTAACGGTTGGGGTGAGGCCGTCGTGCTCCGCCGGCTCGCGCTCTTCGAATTGCAAATCATCGATCCAGATGGTCCCTTTGCCACCGGCGCGAGCCGAGAGCGCGAACTCGATCACCCCGACGCGTTTCAACTCGCGGTTCGATGGCCCCCAGGCGAATTCCATCCGCGACTTCCTGATGGTGATGCGTTGCCACTCCGCGGGGAAGACGAAGTCCCGCTGCTTGTGCCACCAGACGTTCTTTCCCGACGAATCGAGGAGCTTGAATTCGAAGTTGTTCTGCAGCCCCTCGCCGCGCAAATAAAATGAGAACGCGTAATTCGCGGGGAGGGGCAGCGAAAAGGTCTTGCGGACCATCAGATAGCCGCCGCCGGCGTTGAGGTCGAAGCCGATGCGCATTCCCATGCCGGTATGGCCCGCATCCGGGGTCACCCACACGTGCGTCCCTTCGGATGCGCTGGTAGTCCACCCCGACAGGTCTTCGAAGTCGTCCAGGACGGTCTGCGCCGCCACCGGCCCGGTGCGCACCAGGATCACCAACAGCGCAACTGTCAGCCAGCCGCTGCGTGCTCCGCCCCGCTTCATCAACCGACGCAGTGTGCTATTCATCCGTACCATAAATCGCTAGAAATCTTGTCACACTACCAATGAAATTCTGTTTCGCAAGGCGCGCGGTTGGAATCCGGCTCTCAAGACCACAACGACATCTTCCCTGCGTCGACTTCCCCTTCAGCGCCGCGCACACTGGAGGAGGTACCGAAAAGTAACTATGAATGTTCCGATGAGCAGGGTCTTTGCGACAATCGACGGTAACGAAGCGGTGGCGTCGGTGGCCCACCGTATTAACGAAGTGATTGCCATCTACCCCATCACCCCATCGTCGCCGATGGGGGAGTGGGCGGATCAGTGGAGCGCTGAGCGGCAACCGAACATCTGGGGCACCATCCCCCTGGTGGTTGAGATGCAGAGTGAGGGCGGCGCGGCCGGTGCCGTCCACGGGGCGCTGCAGAGCGGGGCGCTGACGACGACCTTCACGGCGTCGCAAGGACTGCTGCTGATGATCCCCAACATGTACAAGATCGCCGGCGAGCTGACGCCGATGGTCATGCATGTCGCCGCGCGGTCGCTGGCGGCGCAGGCGTTGTCCATCTTCGGCGATCACAGCGACGTCATGGCGACGCGCGCGACGGGCTTCGCCTTGCTGTGTTCCTGCTCGGTGCAGGAGGCTATGGATTTTGCCGCCATCGCCCAGGCCGCCAGCCTCGAGAGCCGCATCCCCTTCCTGCACTTCTTCGATGGCTTTCGCACCTCGCACGAGGTCTCGAAAATCGACATGCTCTCGGACGACGATCTGCGCGCCCTGATCGATGCGGATCTTGTCCTTCAGCATCGGGCGCGCAAGATGTCGCCGGACAATCCCATCCTGCGCGGCAGCGCTCAGAACCCCGACGTATATTTCCAGGCACGGGAGACGGTGAATCCGTACTACGCCGCGTGTCCTGACATCACACAAAAGGCGATGGATGCGTTTGCCCGGCGCACGGGGCGGGCGTACCGGCTCTTCGACTACCATGGCGCGCCGGACGCCGAACGAATCGTGGTCCTCATGGGTTCCGGAGCGGAAGCCGTGCACGAGACCGTCGATTACCTCACCGGCCAAGGCGAGAAGGTCGGCGTCCTCAAAGTGCGGCTGTATCGCCCCTTCGACATGCAACGCTTCGTCGAAGCGTTACCACCAACGACCAAGGCGATCGCGGTGCTCGATCGGACCAAAGAGCCGGGCAGTACCGGGGAGCCGCTGTACGTCGACTGTGTCAGCGCGTTGCATGAAGGCCGGCAGCACCGCTGGGGTGCCCTGACCCACTTTCCCGAGATCGTCGGCGGCCGCTACGGCCTGTCGTCGAAAGAGTTCACGTCGGCGATGGCCAAGGCCGTCTTCGACAACCTCGTTGCCGACCCGCCGAAGAGCCACTTCACCGTCGGCATCCACGACGACGTCACTCACACCAGCCTCGCCTACGATCCGAACTTCTCCGTCGAACCGGATAACGTCATCCGTGGCATATTCTACGGCCTCGGTTCCGATGGCACGGTCGGAGCCAACAAGAACTCGATCAAGATCATCGGCGAGGACACCGACAATTACGCTCAAGGTTATTTCGTGTACGATTCCAAGAAGGCCGGCGCCGTTACCGTCTCGCATCTGCGCTTCGGCCCCAAACCGATCCGTTCCACCTATCAGGTCACCCAGGCCAACTTCCTCGCCTGCCATCAATGGGTGTTCCTCGAACGCTACGACATGCTGCAGTACGTCGTGCCGGGAGGGGTCTTCCTGCTGAACAGTACTTACGGCCCCGATGAGGTGTGGGGCCATCTGCCGCGGCGCGTCCAGGAGCAGATCATCGAGAAGCACCTGAAGTTCTACGTCATCGACGGTTACAAGGTAGCGCGCGAGAGTCGCATGGGCGGACGCATCAACACCGTCATGCAGGTGTGCTTCTTCGCCATCTCCGGCGTGCTGCCGAAGGACGACGCCATCGCCGCGATCAAGCACGCCATCGAGAAGAGCTACGGCAGCAAGGGTGAAGAGATCGTGCGAATGAACTTCGCCGCCGTTGACCGCACACTGGCGCACCTGTTCGAGGTGCGGGTGCCGGATCACGCCGACAGCGCCATCACCGTCCCGCCCCCGGTCGCACCGGAGGCGCCCGCGTTCGTGCAGGAGGTCACCGGCAAGATGATCGCCGGGTTGGGCGATAGCCTGCCGGTCAGTGCGCTGCCCGTGGACGGCAGCTATCCGACCGGCACCGCCAAGTGGGAGAAGCGCAACATCGCGCAGGAAATTCCGGTGTGGGACGATGCGGTGTGCATCCAATGCGGCAAATGTGCCATGGTGTGCCCACACAGCGTCATCCGCATCAAGGTCTACGATCCCAACGTCCTCGAGGGTGCGCCGCCCACCTTCAAATCCTGCGACGCGCGCGACCGCGAGTGGCAAGGGTTGAAACTCACCATTCAGGTGGCGCCCGAGGACTGTACAGGCTGCGGCATCTGTGTGGACATGTGTCCCGCAAAGAACAAGACCCAGACCCGGCTCAAGGCGATCAACATGGTGCCCCAGCCGCCCCTGCGCGAGGCGGAGCGGGAGAATTGGAACTTCTTCCTGACCATACCGGAGTTGGATCGGCGCCGCATCAAGGTCGGCACGATTCGGCAACAGCAAGTGCAGGAGCCGCTGTTCGAGTTTCCCAGCGCCTGCGCCGGCTGTGGTGAAACGCCGTACATCAAACTGGCGAGCCAGCTGTTCGGCGACCGCATGCTGGTCGCCAATGCCACGGGCTGTTCGTCCATCTACGGCGGCAACCTGCCCACCACTCCGTGGACCCACAACATCGAGGGCCGCGGCCCCGCGTGGTCCAACTCGCTCTTTGAAGACAATGCCGAGTTCGGCCTCGGGATGCGCTTGGCGATCGACAAACAGAAGGAATACGCCGGTGAGTTGCTCAAGAAGATGGCGAGCACGGTCGGCGACGAACTGGTGCATGCGATTCTGACCGCAGCGCAGAAGGACGAGGCGGACATCTTCGAGCAGCGGGAGCGCGTCGCGGCGCTCAAGGAGAAGCTGCACGGCATCAATACCGACGCGGCACGGCAGCTGCTCGCGGTGGCCGACATGCTGGTGAAGAAGAGCGTCTGGATCATCGGCGGTGACGGGTGGGGGTACGATATCGGCTACGGCGGCCTCGACCACGTGCTCGCCGGCGCGTATGACGTCAATGTGTTGCTGCTGGATACCGAAGTGTACTCGAACACCGGTGGGCAAATGTCGAAGGCCACGCCGCGCGGCGCCGTCGCCAAGTTCGCCGCTGGTGGTAAACAAGCGCCCAAGAAAGATCTGGGCATAATGGCGATGAGCTATGGCACGGTCTACGTGGCGCGGGTGGCCATGGGTGCGAAAGATGAGCACACCCTCAGGTCGTTCCTCGAAGCGGAAGCCTACCCGGGCGCATCGTTGATCATCGCGTACAGCCACTGCATCGCGCACGGCATCGACATGACCACAGGTATGCGAAACCAGAAAGCGGCAGTGGAGTCCGGCCAGTGGCTGTTGTACCGCTACAACCCCGAGCGGGCTCAGAAAGGAGAGAACCCGCTGCAGCTCGACTCAGGACAGCCCAAGATCCCGGTGAGTAAGTACATGTACATGGAAAACCGGTTCAAAATGCTCACCAAGAGCAACCCGGAAGACGCCAAACGGTTACTGAAAGAAGCCCAGCAAGATGTGGATGCGCGCTGGCGGCTGTATCAGCATCTCGCGGGGCACAGACCAACGCCGGAGACCTGAGCAGTGCGGTGTTCTTTCGATTCAGCAGCCAGCATTGAGTAAGGAGCCACGCAAAATGGATCTCAGTACGACGTACATGGGCATGACCCTACGGACGCCGCTAGTACCCTCAGCGTCACCGTTGTCTCAAGAGATCGACAACATCAAGCGGATGGAGGACGCGGGAGCGGCCGCCGTCGTCCTGTACTCGCTGTTCGAAGAACAGCTCATCGAGGACCGGTTCGAACTACACCATCACCTCACGGAGGGCACCGAAAGCTTCGCCGAAGCGCTCACATATTTCCCGGAGCCGCACGAGTTCCATCTCGGCCCCGAGGAGTACCTGGAGCACATCCGCAAGGCCAAAGCGGCGGTCGACATTCCAGTCATCGCCAGCTTGAACGGCGCCTCTATCGGCGGCTGGACCAACTATGCCCGGCAGATGCAACAGGCGGGTGCCGATGCAATTGAGCTGAACGTCTACAATATCCCCACCGATATGGAGCAGGCGGCCGATGAGGTCGAGCAGACATACCTCGACACTCTCGTCGCGGTGAAGTCCGTAGTCACGGTACCGGTGGCGCTCAAGCTCGGGCCGTTCTTCAGCAACATGGCGTGTATGGCGCGCCGTCTCGACGAGGCTGGGGCCGACGCGTTGGTATTGTTCAATCGTTTCTATCAGCCCGACATCGACCTCGAAACGCTCGAAGTCCACCCGAGCGTGTTGTTCAGCACGCCGAACGCGCTGCGTCTGCCGCTGACGTGGATCGGCATCCTCTACGGGCGCCTGCGCGCCAATCTGGCCGCTACGAGCGGCATCCACGAGGCAGAATCCGCGTTGAAGATGCTGATGGTTGGCGCCGACGTCACGATGATGTGTGCGGCCCTGCTGAAGCACGGCATCGAGCACATCCCGATGGTCGAGCGGGGCATGCGCCGGTGGATGGAGAAGCACGGGTACGAGTCAGTGCAACAGATGAAGGGCAGCATGAGCCAACGCAACTGCGCCGACCCGTCAGCGTTCTCTCGCGCCCATTACATCAGCTCGCTGCACAGCTACAAGCCGATGTGACCAGGAGCAGCACGGGCGTGGAGGCTGCCGCGCTCACGCCGCCGCTTCCATCGTCTCGATGAACGCCTCCAGGCGCGCCTCGCTCTGCTGCTCCGAGTATGAGCGCGGATCGCTGTGATCGGCCTCCAGCAGCAACGCCGGCACGCCGGTCTCGCTCACCAAGCGCTCGCGCTGATCCATCTGTCCCAGGGAGTACGGCTTACACGAGCGATCGGAGTGCAGGATCACGCCGTCGATGTGGAAGTCCTGTACCATGCGCTGCATCGCCCGCAGCTTGTGGCCGGTGGAGCGGTTGAGGATCGGATGCAGGTAGACATTCGCCATCGACTCGAGGCCCTTCGACTCGTCGATCAACGGCGCCAGCTCACCCCACGCGTACGTGTAGGTCGACGCCACCACGTTCACGCCGCGCCGCGCCAGCATCTTCGACAGGGGGTTGATGCGGAACCAGATCGGCAGGTTGTCCCAGAGGACGCGGAAGCGCTCGTTGCGCACCGCACCGATGCCCTGGCGCACGCGCTCGTCCAACTCGGCCAGCATCGTCTCGTAGTAGCGCACGGTCACCGCCTCACCGCGCAGGTCCACGATCGGCGCCATGTGAATGAAGCCGTCGAAGGCCGTCATCGGCGCCGGCCGGTGCTGCGAACGGTCCATGATCTCCAGCCACAGCTCCGCGCCGCGGCGGGCATGGCGGACCACCTCCCTGAAGTGCTGCTCCGAGAAGCGGCGGCGCGCCACACGTTCGGCAACGGGCACGAGATCTTCCAGCTGCCGCTGCACGTAGGCCACCTGGTGCGGCTGCGCGTCGCCGTAGAGGAACGGCGTGTCGATGATGACCAGCGGCACGCCGAAATAATCAGCCAGGGTGCGGTACCAGTAGAGCACCGTCTGGCAGATGTTGGTGCAGCACAGCAGCAGGTCCGGCCGCGGCAGCCGGCCGACGGGCGTCTTGCCGGAGAGGACGGTGCCGATGTCGGTGCGCCCGTACGAGCACAGATCGCGCGAGTAGCCGGCGTTCTCGGCCACGGTACAGAGCGCTTCGGCCTGGCGCCGCGCGCCGCACAGCGCGGCATGATTCTCCGGGTAGATCAGAAAGAAACCGAGCGCCTTGAGGATCTCGGTGGGCGCGCCGCTGGTCACCCACGCCACCGGGCGGACGCCGGCCGCGTAGCGTCCTTCGAGGTAGTGCCGCGACATCAACTCCTTTATCTGCGTCACGCAGCGCAGCGGCGGGGCGAGCGGATCGTCGGCTTTCGGCCGATACGCGGCGAGCTTGCGCGCGTCGTTCCAGCGCTGCACGCGCAGCACCGTGCGGCCGATCAGCTCGTACTGCAGCAGATAGGACAGACGATTCGACGGCGCGAAGTGTGGGAGATCGGAGGCGTTCATTGCAAGGTCTCCAGAAATGCTTCGATACGGGTGAGCGCCTGCTGCGAGACGTGCGGCGTCAGCTCGTGCTCGACGTGTATCATGGGGAAGCCGGCTTCGGCGAGGTACATGCGCAGGCGCGGCAGGTCGAACAGCTCCGGCTCACAAAACTTCACGTCGTATACCAGCAGGCCTTTCGCGCAGCTGTCGCGCATGCGCTGGGTAAGCGCGGCGGCGCGCGCGGCGATCGGCGACCCGCGCGTCGGATCGGGCGGCGCACCGAGCAGCGCCCGTGCCAAGCGTTCGAGCGGCGGGCCGTCGGCAACAACTGGGTACACGCGGCGGTAGCCGCAGGCAAGATCATCGGCCGCGATGCCACCGCCCACGGAATTGATCTGGTCGAACACCTCCATCGGCTCGCAGACGATGCCGGAGATCATCAGTGGGATGCCGCGCCCTCGTGCGGGCGCGCCGCGCGGGAAGGCGTTCGCTAGCGCCGCGAACTCATCGGGGGGCAGGTACTCGCGCGCGCGGACCAGCGTGTAGAATTCGCGATCCGTGAGCGCCAAGCGCGCCCGGTCCCGGTACAGCGCCGCCAGTGCAGCATCAGCGTCCGCCTCGGTACGCAGAGCTTCCTCCCAGTTGGCGTCCGTCGGCTGCCGGCCGCCGTGTGCCGACAGCTCCTGCTGGAGCCGTTGCAACTCATCGACCAGGAAGCCGAGAGCCGCCGGTCCCCCGCTGCGTGGATGATACAGCGTGAGCACGCGCTGGTGCGGCTTGACGAAGTCGCCCAGCACCGAGCCCATGCCCTGCAGGGCGTCGCAGGTGTGCGGCACGAGCACCGCGTCGGCTGCGTCCAGCTTCCCTTCACTCAGCAGCGAGACGGCATTGCGCACGATGGCGCACGTATACGCCTGAAAGCGCAGATCGCCGCCGCGCGAGTCCACGCGCGCCGGCCCCCAGACTTCGATCGGGTGAAAACCGCAGGCACGCAAGAGCGCGCGCGGGTAGTGAATTGGCAGTACGGCCGCGATGCGGTAGCCCGCGTCCCGCATCCGGCACAGCGCATCGTTTCGGCTAGGAATCGTCAGCGGTGTCGTCATACTGCCGGCGATTGTGCACCGGAGCCGGGAATAATGCCAGCTGCTTGCTCAGGGGAAGCAGGGCGCACCGCCGCGCGCGCCGAACAACACGACGCGCAGAGAAGATTGGGCGAAGCCCGCTGCGCGTTTAGGAACTCGCCGGGCACAACGCGTCTATGTTGGCGTCAATCTCCCCATCTGGAGGAATCGTAGGATCGAGAGTGCGGAAGCTTGTAGGAACCGACGGCAGACCGAGCAAGTGACGGGCAATGTAAACGATGTCCGTGGCGACGTCGGTGACGCCGTTGGCGTTGCTGACCTCCTGAGGCTCGGGGGCACGGACAGGGGAAAGAGCATGCAGGAATTATGATGCAAGGCACTAAATGGGCTGGTATAGACGGTCGCACTGCTCGATGATCAGATTCCGGCAAGGAGGGAATCCATGAAAGTGTCTTTCTTCAAAGTTCTTACTGGCGGTGCGTTCGTGATGTTCTTGACTGGTGTTCGCAGTGCCGGTGCGGGGTCCACCTGTCCGCTCGATGTGGACAACTCGGGACCGCCACCGGATGTCGCCACGGATGTCGTCTATGTGGCGCGCACGTTGCTTAACCTGCCGCCCGTGCCCGCGAGTTTCCGGGTGCTGGACTCGTCGATTCCGGCGGACAGTGTGGTTGCGGCTAATGTGGCGGCCCTCTGTCCGACACGACTCGTCGATAACGGCGACGGCACGATTTCGGACAGGCAGACCGGCCTGATGTGGGAGAAGAAGACTACTGATGGGAGCATTCACGACTGGGGGAACTCTTACACTTGGAGCGCCTCTGGAACGGCGCCGGATGGAGACGTATTCACGACTTTTCTCAATACGCTAAACGGAGGTGCAACCGGGGTCGGCAACTGCGTCAGTGCGGACGGTGTGACTCAGACTGGGGGGTTCGCGGGGCACTGCGACTGGCGCTTGCCGACGGTTGGAGAGTTGCAGACGATTCTCTTGGCACCTTGTACTGCTAACCCGTGCGTCGACGCAATCTTCGGCCCCACGCAGTCGGACTTCTACTGGTCGTCTACTACCGTCCAGGACTTTCCAGACTTTGCGTGGGGCGTGTACTTCGACATCGGCGCCTTGGGTATCAACGATTACGGCGGCAACGGCTACGTTCGCGCAGTCCGTGCCGGCTCATGATCGAGTATTGGGTTGAGCCACTTGCAAAACTCCTGCTTCCGGAGGTTCTGAGGGGCATGCCAACCATGAGACGAGCCATTTCGTTAGACCCACAATGTGAGAACCTTGCGATCGAAATTTACGCCCGCGCCCTGAAGTCAGCCCGGACGTCGCGCAGTGGCCGCCCGGGTTGACCCTGACGCTGGGCAGGCACCACCCTTCACCTTACGTGCGAAAGATCGAGTGGCGTCTTCCGGAGCTGTGCTCCGAGAGGCGGCGGGTTCGCGTCCGCTACTTCCGGCGCAGTCGGAGGCCGTACAGACTGAGCGTGCCCAACAGTCCCAAAGCTACAGCCAAGCCAAACGTCGAAGACGGCGACATCAGCGGAGCCGGCATCGGGGTGGGTGTTGGCGTTGGGGTAGGCGACACGGTTGCCGTCGGCGTATTCGTCGGCGTTCTCGTAAATGTATTCGTCGGCGTCTGCGTCGGAGTCTGAGTTGGAGTCCGAGTCGGCGTCGCCGTCGGGGTATTCGTGTTGGTCGGCGTGTTCGTCGGCGTCTGAGTTGGTGTCCGGGTCGGCGTCGCCGTCGGGGTATTCGTTGGGGTCTGGGTCGGCGTATTTGTCGGCGTCTGCGTCGGGGTTGCCGTCGGGGTATTCGTCGGCGTCTGGGTGGGCGTGTTCGTATTCGTCGGCGTCTGGGTCGGTGTCACCGTCGGTGTGTTTGTTCGTCGGTGTGTTGGTCGGCGTCTGGGTCGGCGTATTTGTCGGCGTCTGCGTTGGGGTTGCCGTGGGGGTATTCGTCGGTGTTTGGGTGGGTGTGTTCGTATTCGTCGGCGTCTGGGTCGGCGTCACTGTTGGTGTGTTTGTGTTCGTCGGTGTGTTGGTCGGCGTCTGGGTCGGCGTATTTGTCGGCGTCTGCGTTGGGGTTGCCGTGGGGGTATTCGTCGGCGTTGCCGTCGGGGTATCTGTTGGAGTAGCGGTCGGTGTGTTAGTGGGGGTGTCGGTCGGTGTGTCCGTCGGCGTCGGGGTGGGCTCCGGGAAGGACAGTGTGGCGCTTCCCCCTCCTCCCCCGGTTGCACAATCAGCTGGAGTAATCAGCGAGCACGCCGTGAGATCGTTCGGACCGGTGGCTCCGACCGAAAAAAACGTCCCGTCACCGAACACTGGGCTCGTCGCCGAGGAATTCACGCTCGCGAGTTGCACGGAACCGCCCGCAGGAATTATCAGTCCGCCGGTTCCGGGGCACACTGTGATCCCGTCCGGTTCCGTGCTGCCGGGCATAGTGATGAAAACCGTGTTGCCGGTGAAATCGTCGAATAGGTCCACATCACAGCAGATGCCCGTCGCCTTGTTTGAGCAGCCGGAGAATGTCAATGTACCAGGTAATGGGGTCGAGCATGCGCTGTCGGCACACGCCAGCGTCAGCAGGGTGGTTCCAGTGAGCGTTGCGGGAATGTCCCCGAACCCGGGGGATTTATCGAACGAGGCGTTCGTGACCTGGATCACTTCATGGACGGTGTCTCCAACGCTCAAGATCGATAGATCCGGACTTATGGAGAGAGAACCACCTGCTGACTGGGCCTCTCCTCGACGAGCGCTACCCAGACCCATAAGCAAGAGGACCGCGAAACTCACGACCAACCGGCTACCCGACAGCCTACGCGCTATTTTGCCCATGATGGATAAATCCCTATCCCAGACGGCATGACGTGTCAATCCGTTTTATAGTTTCAATAGTTCCGGCAGTTCCGGCCTAGCTACAGCCTAGGCATAAACGGCCAAAGCCAGCTGGCAAAGGCGCGGTCGTCCGCTGACGACTGCTGGGCGGCTAAACGTGTGGCGCTGATTTCGAATATTTCAGTTGAAACTGGACGTTGCATGTTTTACGCTCGCGCGGCGCGCACAGCAGGTGACCAGGAAACGCAAAAAGAGCTAGTGCGGTCGGGAAAACAACATCTGCCAAGCTGTCGGTGGGAAGGTGAGGGGAATGCAGAGGGCTTTCCAGCCGTATCAGCGAGACCTCTCTGAGATGGCGGGTTTTGGACCTGACGCTTCGACTCCGAGCGTTACAACCGCGTCGGGCTGCACAGAATTGCGCCGGCTGGCGGCAGCTCTAATTTAGATGATTTCACTCCGGATGCTGATACGGCACAAGCGACCACTTGGCCTTTTCCTTGCTGCTGGGGGGGGAAGGTACTGCCCATGAGGGGGTTTTCAAACTGACTCCGCTGAATCAAGCATTAGGCTGTCGCCGTTCCATTTGTTGGGGGTTGGTCCTTGCCGTAGGCCTAGCCGTCTCTGCGGCTCCCGGGTTGCGGAGGATCACCAATTATGCCGCTTCGGGTGACACGATCCCGCCCTCGGTCCCGACCGGGTTTATGGCTCAAGTCTTCAGCTGCAGTCAGATCAATTTTGCCTGGAAAGCGTCGACGGACACGGGCGGCTCAGGCCTGAGCGGCTACATGCTCTATCGCAATGGCGTGTATCTCAAGTTGGTCCTGGCGCCAGCAACCTCCACGTACAATATCGGCCTTTCCCCCTCGACTACGTACTCCTATACGCTCTCCGCAATCGACAACGCCGGCAATGAATCCGCTCAGACATCCCCGCTGGTCGTCACGACACCGGCGTGCGCCGGCGCCGCTCCAACCAACACGCCGACCCTCGTCTTCACCCCGACCCAAACGCCGACGAACACCCCGACTGTAACACCGACGCAGATAACAACCGGAACTCCGAGTGATGCACCCACGGGCACCCCGTCCAGTACGCCCACTCCGACGCAGGCAAGCACACCGACGGCAACGGCAGCAAGCTCACCCACGGCAACTTCGGCGGGCGACACGATCCTCCCAGCGGTGCCGACCGGATTCATGGCTCAAGCCTTTAGCTGCAGCCAGATCAATTTCGCTTGGAAGGCGTCGACGGACACGGGCGGCTCGGGCCTCAGCGGCTACAAGCTCTATCGCAACGGCGTCTATCTGAAGCTCGTGCTGGCACCCGCAACCTCCACATACGACATCGGCCTTCCCGCGTCGACCACGTTCTCCTACACGCTCTCCGCGGTCGACAACGCCGGCAATGAGTCCGCGCAGACACCTCCGCTGATCGTCACGACACCAGCGTGCGCCGGCACCACCCCAACCGCCACGCCGACGCTCGCCCCCCCCCCACGGCAACGGCCACCGGAACCCCGACTTGGACCGCGCCACCGAGTGATACACCGACCATCACCCCAACGCTGACGCTAACCAGCTCACCAACCAACACGGGGACCCCGACGCCGACCAGCACTTGGACGTTGATGCCGACTGGTACACCGACGCAGACGCCAACGAATACACTGACCGCAACCCCGACCATTCCGCCGACACAAACGCCGACGAGTACACCGACACAGACATGGACCGGGACTTGCACTTACACGGCCACTCGCCCCGCGACCAGTACGCAAACGTCAACGGCGACGAGTACCGTCACTCCTACGCCGACGATTCCGCCGACACGAACGCCGACAAGTGTCCCCACGAGCACTCCGGTCAATACGGCTACGTCAACCCCGACGAGTACCTTGAAGCCAACGCCAACCCCGACCCCGCCGAGCTCGCCGACGAATACCCCGACGGCGCTCCTCACAAGCTCTCCGACCGCCACCTACAACGCCACCCCCAGCCGCACACCTACTGCTACGGCAACGCCGACGTCAGTAGCGGTCGAATTCAACCCCGAGCTCGTCGGCTTCGTCCCCGGGGTGGGCGATGCGCTGAATGTCGCGCTGGGGAACGGCATGGCATGGGTGGCCTCCGATGCCTTCGGTCTGTCCGGGGTCAATGTCACGCCGCCAAGTGCACCCGCGGTCGCCGGCTCGGCCAATGTGCCGTTCTTTGGCCAGAATGTGGCGGTGCGGGGCACGCTGGCCGTGGTGACCGGGCAAACCCCGGCTGGGCTCGCGCATCTGTGGGTCGTCGACTTGACCAACAGCACGCAGCCCACCGTGGTGGGCGAGTTGTCTACAACCATCACGGTGCGCAGCGGCACGGGCTTCTTGGGGGTGGCGCTCAACAGCAGTGCGACCCTGGCGGTGGCTGCCATGGGAGCGTCGGGCGTGTGGGTGGTGGATCTGTCCACGCCTAGCAACCCGACCGTGCTCGGCACCTATACCCCAACCGGAATCAGTTACGCGGTGGCGCTCGACAGCACGGGGACGCTGGCATATGTGGCCGCGGGCTCCGGGCACCTGCAGATCGTTAATTTCAGCAACCCGCGGGCTCCCACATTGGCGGGCAGCCTGAATGCAGCGGGTTGGCAGGTCGATGTGAGCGCCGCGGGCAACCTGGTTTACCTTCTCAATCAAAGCGGCAGCTTGCAGGTAATCAACGTCAGCAATCCCGCCGCGCCGACGCTGGTGACGACTTGCCTGTTGCCACGAGCCAGCTTCCGTCTCGCCGTCAATGGCACGCACGCCGCCCTGCTGTCGACCGACGCGAACTACAACTATCTGGACCTCATTGATCTCTCCATTCCCACGGCTCCGGTGGTTGCCGGGTCGGCGGTACTGGCCGCGGCAGGCACAGCTAAGGGTGTCGCGCTCGACACCAACAAGGCGTACGTGGCGGCCAACTCGATAGGCTTACAGATCTACGACGTGAGCACGGCCACGCCGGCAGCGCTGTTCACCCTGACGGACACTTTTGTCCCCCAGAGCGTCGGCGCGAGCGGCACCCTCGGCATGGTTATCGGGAATGACACCCCGACGAGCACGCTACTGCTCAAGGCGCTGGACCTGAGCGTTCCGGCGCACCCAGTCGTGGTCGGCGAGCTTGCGACGAGTATCCTCGGCACCAATCCGTCGGCGGTGGCTTTCACCAGCACGGGGACCATGGCGGTAGCAGCCTTGGGAACTGCCGGCATTTGGCTGGTGGATCTCACGACCCCTGCGGCGCCCAGCCTGCTTGGAACCTATCCTCTCCCAGGCTTGGCCGAAGCGGTGGTACTCAACAACACGGCTACCCTTGCCTACGTGGCGGATGCATCAGGCCATCTACAGATCATCAATATCAGCAATCCACAGACGCCCACGCTGGCCGGCAGCCTGAGCATGAGTGGGTGGCAGATTGACGTCGGCATCGCGGGCAGCTGGGCGTACCTTCTCGATAACTGTACCCTGCAGGTAGTGAACGTCAGTAATCCCGCCCAGCCCGTGCTGGCCGGCTCCCTCGTGCTGCCGCGGGCTGGCTTCCACCTCGCGGTGAACGGCTCACGTGGCGCTCTGCTGTCCGGCGACGCAAGCAATGACTATCTCGATCTTCTCGACCTCTCAACGCCAGCCGCGCCCGTGCTTGTGGGGTCCGCGATAGTGGGCGTCCCCGGCACGGGCAGGGGCGTCGCGCTCGGTATGGACAACCAGGCGTATGTCGCAGCCAACAGTATGGGTCTGCAGGTCTACGATGCCAGCGCCAACACGCCGGTGCTCCTTACGACGGTGCGCACAGTTGGGTCTGAGTTTGCCGTTATGGCCGATGAGACGCAGGTCTGCCTGGCGGATTTTCCGGGAACCATCAACGTCGTGAACCTATTTGCCCCATGAGCGAGCCCCTATCGAAAGAACGCATGCCAGTCGGCTCTTCCGATAACGGCGCGCAGCATCAAACTGTTCAGGGCAAAAAAAACCCTTGACATCCTTGGGGGTAGCTGGTCGAATCTCGCTGCTGCGTGGTGGGCTCTGAAGTCTTCGACTCGCAAATTGTTCGTGCTGGTACTTGTAGGCACGGTCTATTGCCTGAGCCCAGGCCGCGCCGTCGCGGTACCGCTAGATGTGGACGGTGACGGCGTTGTCAGCGTCGCCACCGATATTGTCTACATCGAACGGCATCTGCTTGGCCTACTGCCAGTGCCGTCGAGCTTCCGGCTCGTGTCTCCTGCGATTCCACCGGACTCGACCATTGCGGCGAGCATCGACGCGTTGGGAAACTCCCTCGATGTGGACATGAATGGACACGTCGACGGTGCCACTGACATTGTCTACATCGCCCGTTACCTGCTCGGTCTGGGTCCGGTGCCAGGAAGTTTTAGGCTGCTTGATCCGACGATTCCGCCGGACGCGGACATTGCGGCGCGCATCGATGCGCTCTTGGTGCCGCCAACGCCGGCTCCGACCGGCACGGCAACGCCGACGGGCACCTGTACGGATTCCCCAACGGCGACATGGAGCCAGACGACAACCCGTACTTCCACCAACACCCCCACCTACACGTCGACTGCTCCCGTGGCGACGCCGACCCTGACGCCGAGCAGCTCTATCACAAGCACCCCCACGAGCACCCCGACTACGGCCATCTTGAACCCCAAGCTGGTTGGTTTCATCCCCGGGGTTGATGATGCGCTGAACGTCGCGGTGACAAACGGAACAGCGTGGGTGGCCTCGGACGCGTTCGGTCTGTCGGTCGCCAATGTCGGGGCGCCGAGTGCGCCCATACTCTTGGGCTCGGCCAACGTACCGTTCTTTGGCCAGGCTGTGGCGGTGCAGGGTACGCTGGCCGTGGTGGGCGGGAAAACGTCGGCCGGGCTCGCCCATCTGTGGGTGCTCGATCTGACCAACAGCACGCAACCCACGGTGGTGGGCGAGTTGTCCACGACCATCCGGGTGCGCACGGGTATGGGCTTTTTGGGGGTGGCGCTGAACAGCAGCGCGACCCTGGCAGTAACCGCCATGGGGGCGTCGGGCCTGTGGGTGGTGGATCTGTCCACGCCCGCCAACCCGACGGTGCTCAGCACTTATACCCCAACCGGAATCAGCTACGCGGTGGCCCTCGACAGCACCGGAACGCTCGCATACGTGGCCGCAGGCTCCGGCCATCTGCAGATTGTCAATCTGAGCAACCCGCAGGCGCCGGCGTTGGCGGGCAGCCTGAGTATGAGCAACTGGCAGATTGACGTCGGTGTCGCGGGCAGCCTGGCCTACCTTCTCGACAGCGCGACTTTGCGGGTGATCAATGTCAGCAATCCTGCCGCGCCGACGGTGGTCGCCAGCCTCGTGCTGCCACGGAGCGGTTTCCATCTTGCCGTCAACGGCTCGCGCGCCGCTCTCTTATCGAATGACTCGAGCTATGACTACCTGGACCTCATCGATTGTTCCAATCCGGCAACTCTGGTGCTCACCGGCTCGGTCGTACTGGGCAATTTGGGCATAGGCCAGGGTGTCGCCATCGAGAGCAACACGGCGTATGTGGCGGCCAACAGCGCCGGCCTGCAGACCTATGACGTGTCCACAACCACGCCGGTGCTGCTCGGCAGCCTGACAGAGACCTTTGTCCCACAGAGCATCGCCGGCAACGGTACTGTGGCCATGGTCATCGGAGACGACACACTGACCAGCACGCTGCTGCTGGAGGTGCTCGACGTGAGCATTCCGGCGCACCCGGTGGTCGTGGGCAAGCTCCCGACGAGTGTCCTCGGCAACAATCCTTCGGGGGTGGCCTTTACCAATACGGGCACGATGGCGGTCGCTGCCTTAGGGACTGCCGGCATCTCGCTGGTGGATCTCACGGTCCCCGCAGCGCCTGTCGTCCTCGGGACCTTCCCGCTGCCCGGGGTCGCCCAAGCGGTGGCACTCGACAGTACGGCCACATTCGCTTACGTGGCGGCCGGCTCCGGCCATCTCCAGATCGTGGATATCAGCAACCCGCAGGTGCCCACGCTCGCCGGCAGCCTGAGCCTGAGTGGCTGGCAGATTGACGTCGGTGTTGCGGGGAGCTTTGCATACCTCCTCGACAACGGCTCCCTGCAGGTGATCGACGTCAGCAATCCCGCCCAGCCCGCGTTGGTCGGCGTCCTGACGCCGTCGCGCGCCAGCTTCCGCATCGCCGTCAACGGCCCGCGCGCCGCTCTCGTATCCGGCGATGAGAACAACGATTATTTGGATCTTCTGGACCTCTCGATGCCGACCGAGCCTGGCATCTTGGGTTCGGCGATCACAGGCCCCCCAGGCACAGGCCAGGCCGTCGCGCTGGGCGTGAACAATGAGGCGTACGAAGCAGGCGACAATACGGGCCTGCAAATCTACGATGCCAGTGGAACCACCCCGGTCCTTCTCACGGTGGTGCACACGGTCGGCAACGAAGCCGCAATCGCGGCCGACGGGACGCAGGTCTACTTGGCGGATTTTCCAGGAACGATCAGCATTGTGAGTCTGTTCGGGCCGTAAGAGCGGCGTACGTTCGCCCCCCTCATTACCAACTATATCAAAAGGAAGTCGGCAAGCCGGTCTGTGTAAACCCGCCGATTGCCACGATGACGGTGTTGTTGGCAGGCCTGCCGCGGGGTGCCAAGAGATCGTCGCCGTGCAGTTCGTTGACGTTGCGCAGCCGTGATCGTGGCCGTCGGCGTACCGTCCGGGCTCGTCGCCGACGGCGTCGGGGTCACCGTCGGCGTGTTGGTCGGAGTGCGTGTTGGCGTCTACGTCGGTGTACGCGTGGACGTCGGGGTCCGCGTCGGGGTCCGTGTCGGCGCACTTGTCAGGGTCCGCGTCGGCGTCCGAGTCCGCGTTGGCGTCTGCGTGATCGTCGGCGTCCGCGTGATCGTCGGTGTCGGGGTGCGCGTACTTGTCGGCGCACTTGTCGGGGTCCGCGTTGGCGTCCGAGTGAGTGTCGGGGTCTGCGTCAGCGTGTTCGTCGGCACCGGCGTGTTCGTTTGTGTCGGCGCGATGGTCGGCGTCGGGGTGATGGTGGGTGTGTTCGTCGGCCCAGACGGCGTCGGCGTCACGCAGATCGTCTCGCTGATCTCCACGAAGATGCCCGCCAAGGCCGCCGAGGTGGGCGCGTCGTAGAAATGGACGTCGCCGGCTGGCGACGCACCGGGCTGGTGGCCCTGGCTGTTGTACGGTGCGGGCAAAGTGCTTGCGGGCACGGTACCCGTCGCCATCGCCGCCAGCAACTCGGGGCCGGCTAGGCCGGTTGGGTTACTGCCGTAATGGACGGTGAAGAACTCGGTGCCCGCCAGCTTGACGGTATCAGCGGCATCGAGTGCCAGCGTGATATCAGCCGAGCACGCCGTCGTACACCCTCCGGTGGGCTCGTTGGGGTCACCATCGGACATCAAAATCAGCACCTTATGCGTGGAGGCACCGTCTGGCCCAACCAACTCGGCCTGGCCGACGTTCACAGCAGACTGCAAATTGGTGTAGATGGTGCCGCTGCCGGCGGTGGTCGCCGTATCGGCGGCGGCGTAGAGACCGCTTGCCGGACTGCTGCTGCCGTAAGGGGGCGGAGAGAGGCTGTTGGTCATGCCCTGAACAATGGACGCCGCCGACGCGGTGGCGTTAGCACCGGCGCTAGTACCGAACTTACCGATGCCAATGCGCGGCGCCGGCGAGCTCGCCGCGAAGTAGCTCAACAGCGCCTTGGCGGCCGTGTCCTCGTCCGCCAGGTCGCTGGAGCTCATGCTGCCCGTGCGATCCAGCATGACAACGATGTCGGCATCAACCCCAGTGTAACAGTGAGGCGTGGTGGTCGATGTTGGCGTGCTTGTCGGTATAGCTGTCGGGGTGATGGTCGGTGTGCTGGTTGAAGTCGATGTGGCAGTCAGAGTCGGGGTACTCGTCGGCGTATTCGTTGAGGTGTTGGTTGGTGTAGCTGTTGGCGTCAGCGTCGCCGTGGACGTGTTTGTCGGCGTATCAGTCGGGGTAATCGTGGGGGTGTTGGTCGGGGTGGCCGTTGGTGTCTGCGTCGGCGTCGCCGTGGGCGTGTTTGTCGGCGTATCAGTCGGAGTACTCGTGGGGGTGTTGGTCGGGGTGGCTGTAGGTGTCTGCGTTGGCGTGGCCGTGGGCGTATCTGTCGGCGTATTCGTTGGGGTGCTGGTCGGTGTCTGCGTGGGGGTATTGGTTGGTGTTGAAGTGGGTGCCGGCACGAACAGTTTGGTGCTTCCCTGCGCACTTGCCGTGGCGCAGAGCCCGCTCGGAGAGCACGCCTTCAGATCGCTGGAACCCGTTACCCCACGTGTGAAGAACGCCCCATTACCGGGCACTGGTTGACTCGCAATGGAACTTATGGTCGCCAAGCTCAGAGTGCTCGCAGCCCCGATCGATGCCCCCCCGGGGCACATCGCGATCAAAACGGTGTTGTCGGTAGGATCCAAGGGATCCAGCGCGCAGGAACACACTCCCGCCGCCAAGATTGAGCAGCCCGTAAACGTCAGGATTCCGCTCAACGGGTGGGCGCAGTTGCTGTCCGTACACACCAGGTTCACACGCACCCCGGTGCCTTGCACGCCCGTCGCGCAAACCATATTGGGGCTCGTGGTACAGTCGCTGCCCTGAGTGCAGATCTGTGCCGAGCAACTGGTGGCCAGCACCGACGTGCAGCACGTACTTTTGCTCGTCAACGTCGCGGGCACCGCTGCGGTGCCGTCGCTGCCGGTGTTAGCCGACGTATTATTGATGCGGATCGTCTCTTGGAGCGCGCTTCCCGGGCTCAGTATAGAGTTGTCAGGGAGCACCGATATCGAGCCGCTGGCTTGGACGGCATCTGCCCGTCGCCCCAGGAATCCAAGGCACACCAAAACGGCAATCCGAATACCCCATCGGGCCATCAAAGAGATGCGCGTCTGTTTGTTCATTGAGATCTCCTCAGAGCCTGAGACACTGGCTACGGGTTCATGGGTTACTATCGGTTCGGTGCTCACTTCCCTTCGGAAAATGAGACCAAGGCGCTTGCCTGGCTGCCGGCCGTGGCGCAGATGGTCGGTTTTGCCGAGGAGCACGCTTGGAGCGCATTCGCACCGGTCGCGGCGCGTGTGAACAGCTTTCCGCCAGCAGGCGCGGTGGAGGCCGTTACCGTGATGGAGACCAAGTTCTTGGAGCCCGCGGCGCCCAGCGCCACCCCCGCGGGGCACGTCGTGATCTTCACCGTGTTTTTGGTGGTGTCGGCGGGATCCAGCCCGCAGCTGCACACGCCAGCATCGAGAATCGCGCAGCTGGCAAATGTCAAAGCGCCCGGCAGTGGCGTCTTGCAGTCGCTGTCAGCGCATGCCAGCGTCACCAGCGTGCTGCCGTGCAGGGTCGCAGCAACAGCTGCGCTCCCGTCTGCACCAGTGTCACTCGCGGTATTGCGAATCCGCACAGCTTCCTGCACAGCGCTCCCACGCCTCACCACGGACGGGTTCGGAATCACTGCGACCGAGCCGCTAGCCTGGACCGCGCTCGCCGGGCGCGCTAGCGCCAGTGCGAGACACACCGTGAGAAAAGTACTCAAGAGTAGACGCCCGGAAAACCGATCCTCAACCAGTGTTAGCATGGTCCCTCCGTGTCGTATGCACAGCGTTACCTTTATCTCTTATCTACCTTTCGCTGCCGTTGTCAAGAACGCAACTGCTTTTTGCGAATGACTCTGCAGCCCCCGCCAGGAGTCAGGATAGCCTGAAATGTGCTTCGCCGCTACTATCCACGAAAGGCGGGGGCGTGGACGGGCGGATCGCCAGGCGTTTGGAGCACCGCATCCGTCCGACTACGCACAAGGAAATCGGTGCTTCCTGCGTCGTAACTCGCCCATCGGCTCGGTTATGTCTTCGATGGCATTTATTCATGTGTGAATCTCTTGACTTCTTAGGCCACTCGTTTAGAGAATTGCCGGCGTTTTGACTACCTGGCGTACAATATCAGTTGCAATATGCTCGACAGTGGCAGTGGTACTGCCGGTCACGGCAGTGGTGATTTGGTCACAGCATATGCCACTCGATGCAAGTGCTGCGGTGATCGGCTGCCTGCTAATGGTAGCCGTCTCCAACGTTGTACTGTTCGCGCGCCTGCACACTCAGCGCGAGCATGAGGCGGAAAATTCGCTGTTGCCGGCACGCCGCGAGGCCCGTGAGGCGATTCGGCAGCTCTGCGCCGATGTCGCGAGACTCTCGGCGAGCGATGGCCTCTACGAGCGTTTCACCACGACGCTCATGGATGGCCTCGGCCTCGGCGGTGTCGCTCTGTACTGCCACACCGCCAAACCTGGCTGCTTGAAGCGTGCGTGCTCGGTGGGAAACATCAACGCTCCATTGCTCGTCAATGGCCATGCCCTGCGCCATCTCTGTACCGCTGATCAGGCCGTGGTCATCGTGCCGCTGTCGAGCGCCAACGGCCATGAAGTGAGCCTGCCCGAGACCTTGCGCTGGGAGGCGTACCTGCCGGCGCGTACCAATGGCACGTGGCGCGGTTTGATTGCGTTGGGCCCGAAGCACGCCGGGGGCGCGATCGATGACGCGGATGTCACCCTGCTGACGATGGTGGCCAGCCAGTTTGCCCTGGCACTCCAGAACGCTGCACTCGCACAACAGATTGAAGACCAGAAAGCCGCCGTCGAAGAGCTGCAGAAAAGGATCGATGCCGAGAGCCATGTGTTGCGCGCCGAGGTGTGCTCCGTCGCCCCCTTCAAAGACATCATCGGATCGAGTCAGGCCTTGCAAGAAGCGCTGAGGATCGTGGAGAAGGCGGCGCCGACGAACACCTCCGTGCTGATCACCGGCGAGACCGGCACTGGCAAGGAACTGATTGCGCGTGCCATCCATGACCTGAGCCCGCGGTGTACCGGGCCGCTGATCAGTGTCAACTGCCCGGCCATCCCACCGAACTTGGCCGAGGCCGAGCTGTTCGGCCACGAGCGCGGCGCGTTTACCGACGCCGTCGAGGCCCGCTCCGGAAGATTCGAGCTCGCCCACGGCGGCACGATTTTCCTGGATGAGGTGGCCGACCTCACACCGGAGTTGCAGGTCAAGCTGCTGCGGGTACTGGAAACCCATGAGGTGCAGCGGATCGGCAGCCCCAGAGTCCGCAAGCTCGATCTGCGCGTCGTGGCGGCCACCAACCGCGATCTGCAGGCCGCCATGCGCAACGGGCTGTTTCGCGAGGATCTGTACTATCGCTTGGCAGCCGTTTCGATTCATGTCCCGCCGTTGCGCGCACGGCCTGAAGACGTGCCGATGCTCGCCAGCTTCTTCCTGGGACGCGCCGCCGACACATATCAGAAGGCGATCAAGGGCTTTGCCCCCGATGCGATCAGCGCCCTCGGCAGCTACAGCTGGCCCGGCAACGTGCGCGAGCTGCAACACGTGGTGGAACGCGCCGTCCTGCTCTGCAATGCGCAGACGATCCGACCGGAGCACCTCTCCGATCTTGCGAGCCCCCAAGCCGGTCGGAGCCTCGAGAAGACGCTGCGCGAACAGAAGGTCCAACGCGTCCAGGAAGCGCTGGCGCAAACCGGTGGCAATCAGGCAGCGGCGGCTCGCCTGCTCGGCATGTCGCGCAGCAACTTCGGCCGCATGCTGAAAAGCCTCGGGCTGAAAAGCCTCGGGCTCAAGCGCCCGCTCCCCGCACCCATCCGACCGTGCGCACCTGACTAGATCGATTCCAAATTAACGTAGCAATGAGACTAGAACCGCTCGTCCTGAGGAGGCCGCGTCTTTTCAGCGGCCGTCTCGAAGGACGCCCGCCCGGCACATTGCTACGGACATTTGGAATCATGCTACTAATCGCGCGCCGCCAACGTGGCCGTCAGCTTCTGTCGCAGTCCGCCGAAGCTGCCGTTCGACATGAGCAGAATGACGTCCCCGGCACGGCACTCCCTGGCCAACGCCGCCGCGATATCCTCGGGATCGGCAATCGCCCGGGCGTGCAGCCCGCGCGCGCCCAGATCGCCGGTCAACTGCTCCAGTGAGAATGAGTCCGCTGCTGTGATGACGTCGGTCTGCTTCTGAAACACGCCGCCGATGACCACCTCGTCGGCCTGCGCAAACGCCGCCACGTACTGGTGCTGAAAGACCTTGCGCCGACTCGTGTTGGAGCGGGGCTCGAAGACCGCCCAGAGGCGTCGGCGCGGGTAGCGCAGGCGCAGCGCCGCAATGGCACCGGCGACGGCGGTCGGATGGTGGGCGAAATCATCGATCACCGTGATGCCGTGGAAGTCCCCGACGTGCTCCTGCCGCCGCGCCACGCCGCGAAAGCTCGCCAGGCCCGGAAGAATCTCGCCCGCACCGAGCCCCAGTTCCCGAGCCATGACGAACACCCCCAAGGCGTTGCGCGCATTGATCGCCCCAGGCTGCCGGACGCGCGCCGTGCACTGGAGCACCCCACGATGACTGATGTCGAAGCAGGTGTACCCGTCCGCATCCCTCAGGTGCGTCGCCTGCCATTCGGCGGCGCCGAGCCCGAAAGTCACAACGCGTGAGTGCGCTGCGGCCACTTCCAGGGCGTGCGGGAAGTCCGCCGCGACCACGAACGGCGCCGCCGCCGGCAGCAGATCCATCAGCAGGCGGAAGGCTTCCTGCACATGCGCCAGGTCGCGATAGATGTCGGCGTGATCGAACTCCACCGCCGTCAGCAAAACCGCCTGCGGCCGGTAATGCAGGAACTTGGGCCCCTTGTCGAAGAATGCGGTGTCGTACTCGTCGCCTTCCACGACGAAGAGCTCCCCAGCGCCGAGCTTGTAATTCCCGCCGAAGTCCAATGCCTCGCCGCCCACCATCATGCTCGGATCGCGTCCCGCTTGCTCCAAAACCCAGGCGAGTAGGGCCGTTGACGTCGTCTTCCCGTGCGTCCCCGCGATCACGATCGACCGCCGGCCCGCGAGAAACAGCTCCGCGAGCGCCTGCGGAAATGAGACGTACGGCAACCCGCCCCGCAGCAGCGCCTCCACCTCCGGGTTGGTACGCGAGACCTTGTTGCCGACGACGACGAGATCGGGGCGATCGGCGAGGTTCGCAGCGCCAAACCCAGGGCGGATGGTGATCCCCAGCCGCTCCAACAGCGTGCTCATCGGCGGGTAGACGTTTTCATCCGAGCCGGAGACGTCGTAGCCGCGCTGCTTGAGCATCCCAGCCAACGCTGCCATACCGACGCCGCAGATCGCAATGAGATGGATCCGGCGCGCCACACCCTGGCGCACCGCTTCGGGCACTTCGCAAGCTCCAGGCATGGGACGGATTGTTGCGTCGATCTTCTCCGGGCGCAAGCGGTTGAGGGAGGTGGGTTGCTCTTGCAGCCCTGAAATTTGAATAGACCACCTGGGGTTGCTATGAGATCGAAACCCGTGAATGATCGGCGGCCGTCCGCAATGGATTACAAAGACACCCTCAACTTGCCACGAACCGACTTTCCGATGCGCGCCAACCTCCCGGCACGCGAGCCGGCGATCCTGGCACGTTGGAAAGACATCGATTTGTACCGGCAGTTGCTGGCGGCCAACGCCGGCAAGCCGAATTACGTGCTGCACGACGGGCCGCCGTACGCCAACGGCCACGTGCACCTGGGCACCGCCCTGAACAAGATCATCAAGGACATCGTGGTGAAGTCGAAGGCGATGGCCGGGTTCCACACGCCCTACGTGCCCGGCTGGGATTGCCACGGCATGCCCATCGAGCACCAGGTGGTGAAGGAACTCGGCGGCAAACTCAGCGCGCTGACGCAGCTCGATGTGCGCCGCCGCTGCCGCGCGTACGCCGAGAAATACCTCCGGGTGCAACGCGAAGAGTTCTGGCGCTTGGGTGTCCTCGGCGATTGGGAGCGGCCCTATCTCACCATGGCGCCGGAGTACGAGTCCTCCATCATCAAGGTCTTTCGGGAATTGGTCGAAGGCGGGTTCGTCTACCGGGGCTTGCGCCCCGTGCATTGGTGCCCGGTCTGCGCCACAGCGTTGGCCGAAGCCGAGGTGGAGTACAGCGACCACACCTCGCCATCTATTTACGTCAAGTTCCCGTTCAGCGGATCGGCGGAAGAAGCGCGGGCGATCGCCATCGATAGCGCTGATGCGGAGGAGTTGTCGCGACATGCCCGGAATCTGGCCACGGTGATTTGGACGACAACGCCGTGGACCTTGCCGGCGAACCTCGCGGTGTGCCTCAACCCGCACCTCGATTACGTCGCGGTAGCGGTTGGCGATTCCTATTACATCGTCGCCGCGCGGCTTGCCGACGCGTTCCTCGCCACGATCAGCGCCAGCGAGAACGGGCGGCGCATTCCGGTGGATCTCGCGGCGCTCGATGGCCGTGACGTGTTTCGGCATCCCTTCGTCGACCGGCCGGCTCGGTTGGTCTTCGAATCCCACGTGACTGCCGACGTCGGCACCGGTTGCGTACACACGGCCCCGGGCCACGGCTACGAGGATTTTGCCGTGGGGCAGAAGTACGGCCTCCCGGTGCTGACGCCGGTGGACGCCAGCGGCCGCTTCACCGCCGAGGCCGGGGCATATGCCGGGCGCCGCGTGTTCGAGGCCAACGACGCGATTGTCGATGAGCTGCGGCGGCGTGGCGCGCTCGTGCGCGTGGAACGCGTGCAGCACGCCTATCCGCACTGCTGGCGGTGCAAGACCCCACTGATCTTCCGTGCCACCGAGCAATGGTTTTTGCGCGTCGATCATGCCGAGCTGCGCGCGCAGGCGCTGCGCGCCATCGAGCAGGTGACGTGGGTGCCCGGTTGGGGCCACGATCGCATCTTTCACATGATGGAGACGCGCCCGGATTGGTGCTTGTCGCGCCAGCGCGCCTGGGGGGTGCCCATTCCGGCCTTCCGCTGCAATGCGTGCGCGCGGTTCATCTTCACGCCGGCGGTCATCCGGCACGTCGAGGAGGTCTTCGCGCAGCACGGGTCGGACGCGTGGTACGAGCTGTCGAGCCGCGAGTTGCTCCCGGATGGATTCCGCTGCGAGTGTGGCGGTGCGGATTTCGACAAGGATGAGAACATCCTCGACGTCTGGTTCGATGCCGGCTGCTCGCACGCCGCGGTGTTGCGCCAACGTGCCGATCTCGAGTTGGCCCGCCGACCTGTACGTGGAAGCCGTGGATCAGCATCGCGGCTGGTTTCAGGTGTCGCTGATCACGTCGGTGGCGACATGCGGCACGGCGCCCTACCGCGCCGTGCTGACGCACGGCTTGATCCTCGACGAGGCGGCGAGGAAGATGTCGAAATCGCTGGGCAACGTCATTGCCCCCGACGAGGTGATCAAGACGCACGGCGCGGAGATCTTGCGGCTGCTGTTCGCCTCGGTGGATTACACGGCGGACACCTGCTTCTCGAAGGGCCTCATCAATCCGCTCCTCGAATCGTACCGCAAGATCCGCAACACCTGCCGCTTCCTGCTCGGCAATCTGTACGACTTCGATCCTGCCGGTCACCGTGTCGCGCATGGCGAGCTGCCGGATCTCGATCGCTGGATTCTGCATCGCACCGCCGAGCTCGTGGCGCGGGCGCGCAAGGCGTACGACGGCTTCACCTTCCATCACGTCGTGCAGCAACTCGTCAATTTCTGCGCCGTCGATCTGAGCGCCCTGTACCTCGACATCGTCAAGGATCGCCTGTACTGCTCGGGCGCTGGCGAACGCGGGCGCCGTGCGGCGCAGACGACGCTGTGGGAAATCCTCGGGGCGCTCGTCCGGCATCATGGCGCCGATCCTGTCCTTCACCGCCGACGAGATCTGGGCGCCATCTCCCGGGCGGCGAACGCGCCGCGAGCGTCTTGCTCGCGGGATTCCCTGAGGCGACCGCACATGGACGACGCGCTGGCCGCGACATGGGAGCGGCTGCTGAGCGCGCGCAGCGCCGTGACCAAAGCGCTCGAAGAGGCGCGTCAGGCGAGGTCATCGGGCATTCACTGGATGCGCGGGTGCAGTTGGCGGCGAGCCGATGGATGCGGCCGTTGCTGCAGCAGTATGCCAGCCGAGTTGCCGGCGCTGTTCATCGTCTCGCAGGTGCACCTCGCCGGCGAACTCCCCGAACAGTACGCCAGTCCGCTGCTTCCCGAGATGCGCGTGCGCGTCGAGCGCGCCCGTGGCAGGAAGTGCGAGCGCTGTTGGAATTACAGTGAAGCGGTGGGCCGCGCCGCCGGCCATCCGGGCCTGTGCGCACGCTGTGTGCGGGTGATGACGGCGGCAGCCGCATGAAGAAGTACGTGTTCGTCTTGAGCATCGCGGCGCTGGTGGTGGTGCTCGATCAGATCACGAAGTGGTACATCCGCCACAGCATCGGCCTCTACGACTCGGTTGCCGTGATCGACTCGCTGTTCCACATCACCTATGTGCGCAACTCGGGCGGCGCCTTCGGGCTGCTCGCGGGCACCAGCCGGGCGCTGCGCCTGCCCTTCTTCCTGCTCGTCTCCGCCGCCGCCGTCGGCGCGTTGTTGTTCTTCGTCCGCCGCGTCGAGCCTGGACGGCGGCTCTTGCTGTTCGCCCTCGGTGCCATCCTCGGCGGGGCCCTCGGCAACCTCGTGGATCGGATGATCTCCGGCGAGGTGACCGACTTCCTGGACGTGCACTGGCGCGGCTATCACTGGCCGGCGTTCAACGTCGCCGACTCGTGCATCACGACGGGGATGCTGGTCCTGCTGGTTTACTCACTGGTTGTGAAAGACGAACCGGAGGCGTCTTCCAGCACGTAGCATGCCGCACCGAGCAGCGCGCCCTCACACCCGCTCGACTTCCACGCGCGTGTCGCGATCGATCTGGTTCGGCTCCCAATGCGCGTAGTCCCAGCGCAGATGGCCGTAGTCGCCCACCAGCGCCGTGGGCTTGTACGGGCTGGGAATGATGGCGTGATCGCTGCGGCCATCCTGGAACTGATACGGCTCCCACGCGTGATACACGATCACCTGCCCCGGAGGCAGGTAGCGCGCGACCTTGGCGCGCAGGACGACCGCGCCGAGGTCGTTGCGCATCCGCACGAAGTCGTGATCGTTGATGCCGCGCGCCGCGGCGTCACGGTCGTTGATGTACACCACCGGTTCGCCACGCTGCAGGCGCAGCAACGGCCGCTGATCACGCCACGTCGCGTGGATGCTCCAACGCGTGTGTCCGCCGCCAAGGACAAGCGGATAATTCCCACCCGCCTTCGGTGGCGGCTTGTAGGTCGGCAGCGCCTCGCCGCATTCGAGGAACCATGGGTGGTCAACGTAAAACTGCTGGCGGCCGGTTAGCGTGGGCCAGCGCTGCTTCTTCTCGGTGAACCAGCGGTGCGGCACCAGCGGCTCGTCCTCCGAATAGTCGCTGTAATAGCCCGCCATGCCGCCCGGCGGACCCGTGCCGCGGAAGCGCACCGCGCCCGCACGGCGCATATCCTCCAGCGACACCTTCTTGCTGACCGAGGAGTAATCCAGGACGAACTGCAGGGCCTTATCCTCATCTCCCGGACCAAAGCGGCCGCGGTCGGTGAAGGCCCCATACAAGTCCTTCGCGTCACGCTCGATCTCCGCGATGTCCTTGTACGGACGCAGGTTGCGCTTGCCCGCCTCATCCGCAACCGCCTTGGCAAGCAGGGCGAAGATCTCCCATTCGGGTTTGGCTTCGCCGAGCGGTGGTGTGGCTCGGTCCCCCAGATGCAGGTACGGAATGAATGAGATGAGATACTTGAGATCCGCCTTCTCGTACCAGTACGCGGCCGGCAAAATGATGTCCGCCCAGCGCCCGGTCTCGCTGACGCGGAAGTTCACGTCGACGATGAGCTTCACCTTCGGCCACAGCGTCTGCAGCACCTGCGTGTTGTTGCGCAGGTGGCGCAAGATACTGCCGAAGATCGAAATCATCACCTGCGGTGATCGCCCGGGCTCCGGGAACACCGGGAACCATTTCTTGCTCACCGCTTCCTTGAGGTACGTGCTGGCCGGACGTGGCGTGCTCGTGTCGCCGTGCCGTGGGTCGCCCGATACCGCATCCAGGCCGGCGTGCACTTGATGCCAGATCGTTCCGGGCACGAAGTAGCGTGCGAAGAAGTGTTCGGTCTCTTCCGGGTTCATGTAGTTTTTGGCGGCAAACTTGGCCAAGTCCACCAAACCGAGTTGTTCCTGAATGCCGAGTATGGCGAAGCCTTCCGGAGCGAAGAAACCGCCCGCCCGCCAGCCGCCACCGGCGCGCCCGAGGTTGCCGGTGAGCGACGCCAACAGGATCTGCGAACGTTGTGCGAGGTCGCCGTGCAGGAACTTGCACTGGCCCCATTGCGACAGGATCAAGGCGGCCGGAGCTTTGGCAAACCCACGCGCAAATCGCCGGAGAGTCTCTGCCGACACCCCGGTGATCTCCGCAACCTGATCGAGCCGGTAATCACGCGCCAAGCGCTCACGCAGCAGCGAGAACACGGTGCGGATGAGGACGGGCTTGCTGTTGACGCTCACTTTGCCATTGAAATTCAAGTCGACGTTGAGGCCGCCGACGGTCAGATCCTTCGAGCCGCCACTCCCGGGCGCCGGAACCGGCTCGCCGCGCGTCGCATCCCAGAGATAGAAGGTCTTCTCCGAACCGCCGCTCTTGAAATCCGATTCGCGCAGAAAACGTCCATTGTCGGTGCGGACCAGGAGCGGCAAATCGGTTTGCTCGATTACGTAAGCAGCGTTGTAGAGCTTCTCGGCGATGATGATCTGCGCGGCGCCGAGTGCCAACGCCGCGTCGGTACCGGGTCGTGGGTTCAACCACAGATCGGCGCGGATCGCGCTGTTGTTCAAGTCGGGGCAGATCGCAACCAGCTGGGCGCCGCGGTAGCGCGCCTCGTACAAGAAATGCGCGTCGGGAATGCGGGTGGCCGAGGGGTTGAAGGCCCACATCACAACGTAGGATGAACGCCACCAATCATCGGATGAGCCGCACGGGTGCCCGTTGCCGAGCGTGATGGTCGCACCGGTCGACAGGTCGCCGATCTGCGCCATCGGGTCGGTTGACGGCCCGCCGAGCAAACGGAAGAAACGGATCGGTGCCGCCGTGTTGGGCCCGGCGCCAACATTTGGACCAAGCTCGCAGAACACCGAGGCGGGACCCTCTTTCTCGAGCGTGTCGACAATGGCGCCGGCGATTGCCGACAGCGCCGTGTCCCACGAGATACGTTCCCACCGGCCTGCGCCGCGCTCACCGACGCGGCGTAACGGGTAACGCACACGCGACGGTGAATACATCAGCACCGCGCCACACGCGCCTTTCTGACAGCCGCGTGGATTGAAGTCGGGCAACCCCGGTGCAGAGGCAGCGTACGGCGATTTCTGTTCCTCCTTCCACACCATGTTGTCCTTGACGAAAAGATCCCACGCGCAGCCCGATACACAGTTGGTCATGGTGTGCGTGCCGCGCACGACACTGTCCCAGGTCCACTTCTGGCGAAAAACGTCCTCCCAGGTTCGGTAATCGGGCAGGTGCACTTGCGCGACGCTCGGTTGCACCGACTGCGGGGTGGGCGTCGGCCCGAGCACTGCCGGTTGCTCTGAAGAGCGGCACGCGAACTCCAGGTTCGCCAGCCCGAGCGTGAGAGCAGCCGCGCCGCTGGCGCGGAGGAAGTCACGGCGAGTCCACCTGGGGTCCATCAGCCAGCCATCCTACCGTTCGGTAGGCTCGCAGAAGATGATCTCAGTCAGCAAATTGCATGACGGGTTCGAATGAAAAGCAGGAACGCTCTTGGCCTGGCCCGGTGCTCGCGTATGCGGTGGCATGCGGCCATCCCCTCTTGATTTGATCGGCTTCTCTGGCAGGGTAACGTAATCCGGCGTAGCCGGACCAACAGGAAGAAAATGAAAAACAGAAAACCGGAAATGGAAAACCGGCCAATTGATCCGTTCGCAGTTTCCGGTTTCCCGTTTTCCATTTTCCATTTCTTCTTCACAAGGAGGCCGACATGGCGATCCAAGAAGGCAAGCCCGCGCCCGACTTCAGGTTAACGGACGCGGATGGCAAACAGGTGGCCCTGAAAGACTTCGCCGGCAAAGATGTGATCCTGTATTTCTATCCGAAGGACGACACCCCCGGGTGCACCAAAGAGGC
Organism: uncultured delta proteobacterium; assembly: GCA_963729835.1. Taxonomy (GTDB): domain Bacteria; phylum Desulfobacterota; class Binatia; order HRBIN30; family HRBIN30; genus CAVSQF01. Next base: position 34,493 of record CAVSQF010000051.1, read on the forward strand.
CTGCGGTTTCCGCGACGGTTGGAAAGACCTGGTGAAGGCCAACGTGGTTGTGCTCGGGGTCTCGGCAGACGGTGCCGCATCGCATCAGAAGTTCATCGCGAAATACAAGCTCCCGTTCCCGCTGCTCTCCGATCCCGACCGCAAGGTCATGGAGAAGTACGGCGCCTACGGCGAGAAGATGATGTACGGCAAGAAGACGAAAGGCGTGATCCGCTCGACCGTGTGGATCGGTCCCGACGGCCGGGTCAAGAAACACTGGAAGAAGGTGGCAAAGGCCGAGGCGCACCCGGGGCAGGTGCTGGAGGCACTGGCGGCGGGCAAGTAGGAGGCTTTGCATGGCTGAGACCCCATCCACAATGGTTCCGTTGGACACCGTGGCACCCGATTTCGAGCTGCCCGACACAACGGGCAAAGTGGTATCACTGAAACAGTTCAAGGAGGCTGCGGCGCTGCTGATCATGTTTATCTGCAATCACTGTCCGTTTGTGAAGCACCTCCGCAGCGGTCTCGCCCAGTTCGGCCGCGACTATCAGGCGCGCGGCTTGGCCATCGTGGCGATCAACTCGAACGACGTCGCCAACTACCCGGAAGACAGTCCGGCGCGCATGGCGGATGAAGTTCGCCAGGCCGGCTACACGTTCCCGTACCTGTACGACGAGACGCAGGCCGTGGCGAAGGCGTATGGCGCGGCGTGCACGCCGGACTTTTTCCTCTTCGATCGGCAGCGCCGGCTGGTGTACCGTGGACAGTTCGATGACAGCCGGCCGAGCAACGGCCGGCCGATAACCGGCGCCGATCTCCGCGCCGCGGCGGATGCGGTGCTGGAGGGACGGCCTGTCCCACCGAACCAGAAGGCGAGCATCGGCTGCAACATCAAATGGAAGCCGGACAACGAGCCGCAGTACTTCAAACGGCATTGAGGGCTGCTGAACCGTACCCCACGATCTGGGATTGAGATCCCCCGGCCGTTGCCGTTTAATAGCGGTATGCAAATCGCACCGGAGATTACTTTTCGACACCTGGCGAAATCCCCGTACATCGAGAGCCTCGTGCGCCGGCAGACTGCGAAGCTCGAGAAGTTCTGCGATCATATCACCAGCTGTCGCGTTGCCATCGAGCGGCCGCAGCAGCATCAGCGGGCCGGCAATCCGTATCGGGTGCGCATCGATCTGACCGTGCCGCCGGGGCATGAAGTCGTTGTGGATCGCGAGCCGACGGACAACGACATTCACGATGAGCTGCGCACGGTGGTGATCGACGCGTTCAAGGCGGCGCGCCGGCAGCTACAGGAGCTGGTCGACCGCCAGCGCAAGGATGTGAAGACGCATGAGGAGCCGCACGCGTTCGTGATGCAGCTCTTCCGCGATGAAGGCTGGGGCTTCCTGCAAACACCGGATGGCCGCGAGATCTATTTTCATCGCAACAGCGTCCTGCACAACGACTTCGGCCGCCTGGCCGTCGGGACGGAGGTACGCTTCGAGCAGGAGGACGGCGAAAAGGGTCCGCAGGCCACCTCGGTGCAGATCGTGAGCAAGCCCGCCGCTCCGGCCAGCGAGCGCACGGCCCTGAAACCCGAGCCCGCACCGGGCTAGAGCGTAGGGGACTCGTTGGCCGGAATTCTGGCCGTCCGCGGCCGTTGACGATCGCGAGGCGCGACTCTAGTGGCGGCGATTGACGCCTGGTGTCCGTGACGTAGCCGCGCCAGAAGGACGGCTCCAGTGACCGCAGCTGGCACATTTTCCCGCTCTGCAAGACACACAACGCAGCCACTGGAGAATCGCTTGATGTGAGCGACACCTATAAGCTGGTTTCCGCAAACGTCAGCCAAACCTGCGGTTGACTTACCTCCTCGGCGGCCCACTTTGGCGCGCTCCGCGACCCGTCCGACCGGTGTCGAGGACCAGCCTAACTAATTCACCATCAGTAGCGACAATTCGGACGTTTGCCGTCGCTGGGTTGGCGGAGTGAAGCGCGCAGGAACCCTCCCGAAGCCCGCGCTGGGATGGCGGCGCGAAGCCTTGCACTGGCGCATCGTAGCGGCCACAATCTGGTACATGTCGACGGCTGCGAGGGTGCCGCGTCTGGCAACGCGTGCGGATCTGGATGCGCTGCCGGAAAACGTGGTTGGGGAGATCATCGACGGGGTGCTGTACACGTTCCCGCGGCCACGCCCGCAGCATGCGTTCGCGGAAGTGCGCGTGGGTGCAGATCTCGACGGCGCGTTTGGACGCGGCCGCGGCGGGCCGGGCGGATGGTGGATCTTGGTGGAGCCCGGGCTGGAACTGGAAAGCGCGCCCGAAGTCGTCCCCGACCTCGCCGCGTGGCGCAAAGACCGCGTGCCATCATTGCCTGCCAATGAGCCGATCCGTCTAGTGCCGGATTGGGTTTGTGAAATCCTCTCGCCATCAACGCGCGCCCATGATCAGTTGATCAAACGCCGCCTGTACGCCCGCTTGGGCGTGAATTACCTTTGGTTCGTCGATCCCGACACACGCAGTTTGTCTGTGTGTAAACTGGTCGACGGACATTGGTACGAGCTCGGCGTGTACGGGCCGGAGGAACGCATTCGCGCCGAGCCCTTCGACGCGGTGGAGCTTGCGATGGCGGACTGGTGGCTTCCGGAGGCCCCGTGAGATGGTGACTGCTGCGCAACCATGCATCGAGGCCGCTCCTTGGAGACCTCTGAAGGCATGCGGACTACTTTGACGTTAATTCTCCTCGTCTGCATCGCCTACTCCATACCCGCGGCGGCGGAGCCGGCGCTGCAGTACGAGTTGGCCGAGGCCAAGAGTGGACGCATCTTGTCGACCGCTTGGGGTTGGACGGCGCCCAGCGACGGCGCGCCACACACTGTGACCGTGACCTCGCATACCGTCTTCACGCGGGGAAGCACGTGGCTGGTCCGCGCCGTGTTCACCGCCGATAAACCTCCACGTTGTGTGTCGTGGGAAGAGACGGTGCACGGCAAAGACGGGGCAGTCCTGTCAAGGCGCCAGGTGCAGTGGGGGCCCGAGCTGTTCCCGTTTTTTTCCGGGCCGTTTCCAGTAGACGCCTACCCGCTGGAGGTGCCGCTCGGATACGTCATCGGCCATCTCGGTCTGGGAGCGCAGTCGACGGCCAGCTTTCACACCGTGTTGGTCGACACGCTGCCGCAATTCGACCTGTGGCTAGACGGCAAGGAAACGGTGCGCGTCCCGGCGGGTGAATTTGACTGCCATCGCGTGCGCATGCGGGCCAACGCGCAGAGCCTGTTTCCCAAACTGCCCGGCTTTGTGCGTCCGTTCCTGTCGTTTTTCATCCCCACCTACACGCTCTGGCTGACCGTGAGCGAACCGCAGCTGCTCATCCAGTACTCGGGGCAGCTCGGCCCCCCCGGTTCACCCGAGGTGCGGGTGCGCCTCATGCAGGTGAGCGAGACGCATCCGCAGTTCAGGGATTAGCCCCCCGATGAACGGGAGCCTCGATCAGGGCGTGGCCGCGCCGAACAAACGCTGGGCACGGCCGGTCAATGCTTGAGCTTCTCGATTTCTGCCTTCAGCTCCGGCACCGCTTTGAAGAGATCGGCGACGAGGCCGTAGTCGGCCACCTGAAAGATCGGGGCTTCCTCGTCCTTGTTGATTGCCACGATGACCTTCGAGTCCTTCATACCGGCCAAGTGCTGGATTGCCCCGGAGATGCCGGCCCCGATGTACAACTCTGGCGCCACCACCTTGCCGGTTTGACCGATCTGGAGATCATTGGGAACGAAGCCGGCATCCACCGCGGCCCGCGTGGCGCCCATCGCCGCACTGAGCGTATCGACCAGCGGTTCGAGCACGGTCTTAAAATTCTCCGCTGACTTCAGCCCCCGACCGCCCGCGACCACGGCACGCGCTTCGGTGAGCACCGGCCGGTCCGATTTGGTCTCGTTGAAAGTGACAAACTGCATCACTTTCGCGGGCGGGTCGATGCTGACGCTCACCTTCTCGACGTCGCCTTTAGCGCCTTTCGCCGCCGGATCGAAGGCCGTGGTGCGCACGCTCACCACCTTGGGCGTCCCCTCGATGGCGACGGTGGCGTTGGCGTTCCCGGCATACATTGGCCGCTGGAAGGTTCCGTCATCATTGAAGGCAACGATTTCGCTGGCCATGCCGGCGCCCAGGAGGCCGGCGACCCGTGGCAACAGGTCCTTGCCGAGGGCGGTGGCGGTTGCCACAACGAGGTCGACGCCTTTGTCTTTCACCAACTGCGCCAGCGCTGCCGCATGGGCATCCGCCAGGTAGTTCTCCAGTGCCGCATCATCTACCGCGAAGACCTTCTGTACGCCGTACTCGGCGATCTCATTGGCCAGATCATCAATGCCTTTACCGAAAACCGCCGCATAGCAGTTCCCACCGGCTTTGCTGGCGGCTTCCTTGCCGGCAGTGAGGGCAACCTGTGTGCTCTTCGGAAATTTGTGGTGTTGGTGCTCGGCAAATACAAGAACGTTTCCCATCGTCTACTCCTGATCAGATGACTTTGGCTTCCGTGTGCAGCAGTTGAACGAGCTCCTCCACGGAAGCGACTTTGCGGCCCCCCTGCCGCTTCGGTGGCGGTTCCAGTTTCAGCACCTTTGTCTTTGGTGTCACATCGACGCCCAGGCTGGCAACCGGAACTTCCTTCAGCTCCTTCTTGCGCGCCTTCATGATGCCGGGTAGCGATGCGTAGCGCGGCGTGTTCAGTCGCAGATCCACGGTGATGATCGCCGGCAGGGGGACTTGCACCGTCTGCTGACCGCCATCGACTTCGCGCACCACCTTTGCCTTCCCGCCTTCGAGCACGATCCCGGGGATGCCTTTCTTCTCGCTCTCCGATTCGAGGCTCTCGGCCTTCGAGGCAAAGGTGGCTTGTGGCCAACCGAGCAAGGCCGCGAGCATCTGGCCGGTTTGATTGGAATCGTCGTCGATGGCCTGCTTGCCCATGAGGAGCAGGTCTGGCTTTTCATCCTGGACGATCTTCTGGAGGATGCGGGCCACGGCCAGCGAATCCAGCTCCTGTTCCGCGAGCACCAGGATGGCGCGCTCGGCGCCCATCGCCAGTCCGGTGCGCAGCTGCTCGGAGGACACTTTTGCCCCGATGCCCACCAGCACGACCTCCGCGCCGCCGCTTTTCTCTTTGAGCCGCAGCGCCTCTTCGATGCCGATTTCGTCGAAGGGGTTGATGACGTACTTGAGATTCTCGGTGATGATGCCGGTGCCGTCCGGCTTCACCTTGATTGCCGCGTTTGGATCCGGCACGCGCTTCACTGTGACAAGGATTTTCACGGAATGCCTCCTTGGTAGGACTCAAAAAACGCGGGCAATCGCTACCACAGGGGTATTGTTGAATCAAGCGAGGTCTCGGAGGTCTGCGGAGGTCGGTAAGAATCGAGGACGCACGGGCACCGGAACGGCGGAGGTCGATTCTCGGCCCCCGTTGTAGTATCTGGCGGTCATGGCTCGTAAGGCGCCATCTGGTGCGGGCGGGGCAGCGTCAGTCGGGCGCGCCCGGGCAGACACGCACGCCACCCGTCAGGAGCTGGCGGACTCCGAGAGCCGGTACCGTGTCGTCGCCGACCTCACCTCCGATTACGCCTATGCCTTCCGCGTTGAGCGCGACGGAAGGGTGGCAATCGAGTGGGTGCTCGGAGCCCTCACGCAGATCACCGGGTACACCGTCGAGGAGATGCAGGCACGCGGGGGCGGCATGGCGTTCGTCCATCCCGATGATTGGAATATGACGCTGCAACGCGTGCAGAGGCTGCTTGCTGGCACGCCGGATACACGTGATTTCCGTATCATTACCAAAAGTGGTGAAACGCGTTGGGTGCGCGAAACGGCCCGGCCGGTCTGGGATGCGAGCCGTCAGTACCTGCGCGTGGTCGCCGCGGCGCAGGACATCACCGAGCGCAAACGCGCCGAAGAAGTGCTCCGCCGTGCGCAGGAAGGTCTCGAGGCCCGTGTCCAGGAACGGACGGCTGAGCTCACCACGCTCACCCGCGCATTGCGGGCGGAGATCGGCGAACGCCAGCGCGCCGAGCGCGAACGCGAAGCGCTCCTGGCGCAAGCGCAGGCAGAGCGCCAACGTGCCGAGGAAGCGAACCGCGCCAAGGACGAGTTTCTCGCCGTGGTGTCGCATGAGCTGCGCACGCCGCTGACGCCGCTGGTGACGTGGAGTCGCCTGCTCCGCAGTGGCAAGCTGAGTCCGGCGGACATGGAGCGTGGGCTCGAGGTGGTCGAACGCTCGGTGAAAGCGCAGGTACAGTTGGTCGAAGACCTGCTGGACGTTTCCCGCGTCATCGCGGGGAAACTGCGGCTGAATCCGTCTCGGATCGAGTTGGCCCCGATAATCGAAGCCGCAATGGACTCGGTGCGGTCCGCCGCAGACGCCAAGGGTATTTCCCTGCAGGCCATTCTCGACTGGAGCGGCACGAGCGTATCCGGCGATCCCGATCGGTTGCAGCAGATCGTCTGGAATCTGCTGTCGAACGCGATAAAGTTCACGCCCCAAGGCGGCCGCGTGCACGTGTTGCTGCAGCGCCTCGTTTCGCACGTGCAAATCGTCGTCACCGACACTGGGCAGGGCATCAACCCCAATTTCATGCCGTACGTTTTCGACCGCTTTCGGCAGGCGGACAGCACCATTACGCGCAGCCACGGTGGCCTCGGGCTCGGCCTCGCGATCGTCCGCCACCTGGTGGGGCTGCACGGCGGGCGCGTGTACGCGGAGAGTCTCGGCGCGGGACACGGAGCGACGTTCACGGTCGAGCTGCCGCTTCTCGCGCCGCATGCCGAATCGGACGCGACAAGGGCCGACGACGTGGCTGCCGATGCACCTTTTGCTGGCGGGACCGGAAGTTTGCGCGGCGCGCGCGTCCTGGTGGTCGACGATGAGGTCGACACGCTGGAAACGGTCCGCACGGTTCTGACGAGTGGCGGCGCGGAGGTCAGGGTCTCATCGTCGGCTGCTGATGCGCTGGCGATACTGAGGGAATGGCGGCCCGACTTGTTGATCTCCGACGTCGGTATGCCGGGTGAAGACGGCTACGCGTTGATCCGTCAAGTGCGTGCACTGCAGCCGGATGCGGGTGGGGCGATCCCGGCTGTCGCACTCACCGCCTACGCACGCGCCGAGGATGGCGCCAAGGTGCTCGCCGCCGGCTTCCACATGCACATCCCCAAGCCGATCGAGCCGGCGCAGCTGGTGGCCATCGTCGCCGACATCTGCGCGGCGGTGATCAGAAGCGGTGAAGCGGCAGATCAAACGGTCTGAAAATTGATGTCAGCGGAGGGATTCGGCGAACGCTTGCTGCGCCGGCCCTTTCACCGCGGGCGCTTTCAGAGAAGGCGACCGTGTCCGCGGGGGGTCTGTACCGCCGAAGCCCGACATTCCCCCGGTGCGTTCCGGCAGCACCACGTAGCCGAAGAAGATCCCTGTCGCGAACATAAAGGGCACGCGCATCAACGTCGGTGCCGCCCATCCGCCGGTCGGGTCGTCTATTAGGAAGCTGGCAAGTCCGATCAAGGCGGCACACACCCCGAGCGTTGCCAGGCTCTCGAGCTTGGCGGCCATGATCAGCACAAAAAAGAAGAAAAAGAAAGATTCCTGGCTGGCCCGGCTGAGCAGCAAGGCAATCGAGATCATGGCGGTGTCCGACACGAGGACGGGGGCCTGCGTCCAAGGGTCGAAGAAAGCGAACGGCGATGCCTGGCTCAACACCACGTTGGAGGCCAAGGCGATGGCCACTAGCACACACACGGGGAGCGGGGAGACGTCTTTTGCCGTCTCAATGAACGCCAGTGCTCCCGTCGCCAGAATCAGGACATACCGACAGATCAGGAAGGTCTGCTTGCGACCTTGGGCCTCCGATTCTTTAATTGTCACGCTCAGAGCCTACAGCAACGGCTATACCATTGCGTGAAGCGCAAAATGCCTACGCCATCCCCCCGCAGCGGCAAACGCATGACGCAGCGGCGGCCAGAACCGGCATGGCTGAACCGCCAAGGACGCGCGGACACCTCAATGCTCGCCACGCAGTGAATTGACCCCCCATAACCCGTGTGCTAAGCCCTCACCTCGCAGTACACAGGAGGGTCCCCTTTGGCACAGCGTCATAAGTCTGCAATCAAACGGCATCGGCAAAGCGTTAAGCGCACCGCACGCAACCAGGTCGTGGGCACGCACGTGCGCCACGCGGTGCGCGAACTCCGCGAGATCATCGCCCGAAAAGACGTGAACGCGGCTGAGACGCAATTGCGGACGGTGATGAAGACGCTTGGCAAGGCGGCAACGAAAGGCGTGTTGCACAAGAACAATGTGGCGCGCCGCGTGAGTCGTCTCGGCCAGCAAGTTGCCGCTCTGAAAGCCTCCTGAGTCCGCGGCGGGGGCCCTGCCCGTGCGCAGCTCGCACCGGGCCGTCGGCTGCGTCAAAATCCCTCGACCATCTGATTGTACACATCGCGCACCGCTCGCTGTAACAGGCGGGTGAGCGCACTGCGCCGCTCGGTTTCCGCCAGCTGTGTGTTGCTCAGGTTCTGGATGTCGGCAGGGTCCAGAGCGCGTTGCTGGAACTCGGACGAGCTCGTCACAACCACGTTTGAACTGACACTGTACTCATCCGTCTCCTGCAGCTTTCTCGCCTGCCACAACACTCGACCGTCGCTCTTGCGCGTCAGCGTGAGATCCAACAGCAAGGCGATTTCGTACTGCACGGCCAGATCGTTCGCATCGAAGGCGACCGGACGAATCCGAATGTCACGAATCGTGCCGCTCAGCACCGCGGCGCCGCCCGCCGGGTCCTCGACCATACGGAACTGGCGCCGCTCGTGGATCTCCCGCTCGAAGGCGAAGGCAAACATCTTCTCCAGACCGTGCTCGCGTGAGCGGTTGTTGATCGTCCCGACGCTGATCGACAGCACGTCCGCCGGGAGGCCGCGCACATCGCCAGCGAAGTGGTAGCCACATCCGGCAAGAATGACACAGAGAGTTACTACAACGGAGCGCACGCTACACAACCAGACTCACCAACCGGCCGGGCACCACCACACGCCGGCGGATTTCCTTGTCTCCGACGTAAGCTTTGACCGCGGCATCGGCCAGCGCCACGGCGATGATCTCGTCTGCCGCGGCATCGCGCGGCACCTCGATGCGCCCGCGCACCTTGCCGTTCACTTGCACGGCGATCGTCACCTTCTCCTCCACGGTCAAGGCGGGATCAAAGCGCGGCCAGCGGGCGGTGAAGATGGTCGTGCCACTACCAAGGCCTTCCCACAGCTCTTCGCTGATGTGCGGCGCGAAAGGCGCCAGCATGATGAGCAAGCTCTCGATCACCCAGCGGTCCGGCGGGCCGAGGCGGCGGATGTCGTTGAGCAAGGTCATCAGGGCCGCAATCGCCGTGTTGTACCGGAGGCTCTCGATATCCTCCTCGACTTTCTTGATGGCGCGATGGGTGGCGCGCACCAGCGCGGCGGGCGCCAACGGCGCGAGCGCCGGCGTGCGCGCGCCGTGCTCGCGCACCAGGCGCCACACGCCGTCCAGAAAACGACGAATGCCGATGATCCCCTCGTCGCGGAAGTCGCCGCCTTCCTCGTACGGACCGAGAAACATCATGTACATCCTGAAGACGTCGGCACCGTGCTGATCGAGGTAGTGGTCCGGGTTGACGACGTTGCCGCGCGACTTGGACATCTTCGCGCCGCCTTTGATGATCAAACCATGGGCACGGAACTTCTTGAACGGCTCCTCGAACGGCACGACTCCGATGTCATGCAGCGCCATGGTGATGAACCGCGAGTACATCAGGTGAAGGACGGCGTGCTCGTTGCCGCCGATGTAGGTGTCGACCGGCAGCCACTTGCGGGTCAGCTCCGCGTCGACAATCCCATCCGCTCGATCCGTTGAAGGGTAGCGGAGAAAATACCAGGCCGAGTCCAGGAAGGTATCGGATACGTCGGTCTCGCGGCGCGCCATGCGGCCACACTGCGGACAGGCGACTCGGTAGAACGAGCCCACCCGGGCCAACGGCGCAACGCCGCTGGCGTCAGGGCGGAAGTCCTCGATATCCGGCAACACCACCGGCAAAGCAGCTTCCGGTACCGGTACTGTCCCGCACGCGTCGCAGTGAATCATGGGGATTGGCGGTCCCCAGTAGCGCTGGCGCGAGATGCACCAGTCGTGCAGCCGGTACTCCACTCGTGCTTCGCCGGCGCCGCGCTCTGCCAGCCATCCGGTGATCGCCGTCTTCGCCACGTCCCAGGTCATGCCGTCGAACTGCCGGCTGTGTACCAACCGGCCCGGGCCGTCGTACGCCGCGGCCAACGGCGTGTCGGCGGATTCGCCGGCGGCGGCAATCACGCGGATGATCGGCAGATCGAAGGCCTGAGCGAACTCGAAATCGCGCTGGTCGTGTGCCGGCACCGCCATGATTGCCCCGGTGCCATACTCGGCCAGAACGTAGTCCGCAATCCAGATGGGAATCTGCGTCTGTGTGGCCGGGTTCACGGCGAACGCACCGGTAAACACCCCGGTCTTCTCCTTCACGGCGCGGCGCGAGACGAGGTCCAACTGGGCCACGCGCTCGCGGTAGGCGGTGACCGCAGCGCGCTGCGCGTCACTGGCCAGCTCCTCGACCCACGGATGCTCAGGCGCCAGCACCATGTAAGTGGCGCCGAAGACCGTGTCCGGCCGCGTGGTGAAGACGCGAATCGCGCGCTGCGCCTCCGCCGCGACGGGAAAGTTGATGTGCGCGCCTTCGGAACGACCGATCCAATTGCGCTGCGCGGTCTTCGTGGTCTCGGACCAATCGATCCAGTCGAGATTCTTGAGCAACCGCTCGGCGTAATTCGTGATCTTGAAAAACCACTGCTCGGTCAAACGCTGCTCGACCTGGGTGCCCAGGTGGCGTTCACAGAAGCCGTCGATCACCTGCTCGTTGGCGAGCACGGTTTGACAGCGCGGGCACCAGTTGACGGGAGCTTTCTTGCGCTCCGCGAGGCCGTGCTTGTACAGTTGCACGAAGATCCATTGCGTCCAGCGGTAATAGTCCGGCGAGGTCGTATCGACCGCGTGCTTCCAATCCACCATCAACCCGAGCCGATTGAGCTGGCGGCGGAAGTTGGCGATGGTCTTGGGGATCAGCTGCCGCGGGTTTTTGCCGATGCGCAGCGCGTAATTCTCGGAGTGAATGCCGAAGGCGTCGAAGCCGATGGGTTCGAATACGTCGAAGCCTTGCAGGCGGCGAAAACGCCCGTGGATGTCCACGCCGGGGAAGGCGAAGGCGTGGCCGACGTGCAACCCTTCGGCGGACGGGTACGGAAACATCATCAGGGTGTAGTACGGTTTCTGCGCGGCGGCGAGGTCGACGCTGTTCGTCCGCTGCTCCTGCCACCGCCGCTGCCATTTCGCTTCGACGGCAGCCGGATCGTAGCGCTCATCCATCGTCGCGCACCCCGTGCTCGGCCCCGGCGCTCTTGATCCCGAGCTGCGTTGCCACTTGGTCGAGAATGCCGTTGACGAACATCGCCGATTCCTCGCTGCCGAAGCGGCGGGCGATTTCGATGGCTTCATCGATAGCCACGCTGAGCGGCACGGCGCCCTGCAGCAGCTCGTACGTGGCCACGCGTAAGATGTTCACATCGACGCGCGACATCCGTTCAAAGCGCCAGTGCTCGCTGCTGCACCGGATCAGCGCGTCGATGCGTTCCTGCTGCTCGCCAGGCGCCGGCCACCAGCGCGGCCGCGAAGCCCTTGGCGTTGGCGCCGGCTTCGCTCTGCTCCCAAAACGCCCGCAACGCCGCCGGCGAGGTCTCCCCGGTGAGCTCGATTTGGTACAGAGCCTGGACCGCCAATTCCCGACCTTTCCGCCGCGCCCCCATGTCATCCAAGCTCCCGCAGCAGATTCGCCGTCTCGACCGCAGTCATGGCGGCCTCGAATCCCTTATTGCCGGGGTCATCCCCGGCGCGCCGCAGCGCCTGCTCGACGTTCTCGGTGGTGAGAATGCCGAGGGCGATCGGCACGTGCCGCGTGATCTGCAGCATCTGCAGCGCAGCGAATACCGCGTGCGCCAAATAGTCGTGGTGCTGCGTTTCGCCGCGCACGATGGCGCCCAAACAGATCAGCGCATCGTACTTCGCCGCACTCGCCAGCGACTCGATGAAGACCGGGATCTCGAATGCTCCCGGAACGTGAACGACATCGATGTGGTCATCGGCCGCCCCACATTCCTGCAACGCCCGCAACGCCCCTTGCAGCAAGCGCTCGGTGACGACGCTGTTGAACCGCGATACGACGATACCGACGCGCAGGTGCGCAGCCTCGCGTCGACCTTTGTGCATGGTTGCCATGATCAGGTGAGCAGCTTCAGGTCGCTGAAGAGATGTCCGAGCTTCTGCTGTTTCGTGCGCAGGTAATGGATGTTGCCCTGGTGCGGCGGGATCTCGAGCGGCACGCGCACAACCACGTCGATGCCGTAGCGAACGAGTCCGTCGATCTTCCTCTGATTGTTCGTGAGCAGACGAACCTTCGAGATGCCGAGATCACGCAGTATCTGCGCGGTGATCCCGTAGTCGCGGCCATCATCTTTGAACCCGAGCTCGAGATTCGCCTCCACGGTGTCGCGGCCCTGGTCCTGGAGCGCGTAGGCGCGGATCTTGTTGGCCAGCCCGATGCCCCGCCCTTCCTGATTCATGTAGACCACCACGCCTTTACCGGCGGCGTCGATGATCTCCAAGGCTTTGTGCAACTGGTCACCACAGTCACAATGTTGTGATCCAAACACATCGCCGGTGAGACACTCGGAGTGGATGCGCACGAGCACCGTATCGCGCGAGCGGATACGCCCCTTGATGAGTGCGATGTGCTCGTACGGGTCGACGTCGTTCCGGTAGACGACCATGCGGAACTTGCCACCCAACGCCGTGGTGATCGGCGCATCGGCGACACGGTGGACGAGCGACTCCTTGCACAGCCGGGAGGCGATGACCTCGCCGACCTCGATGATCGTGAGGTCGAAGCGCCCGGCCAGGGCCTCGAGATCGGAGCGCGTGGCGAGGGTCCCGGCGTCGTTCAAGATGGCGCAGACGACCGCCGCCGCCTTGAGGCCGGCCAAGCGCACTAGGTCGACGGAGGCCTCCGTGGCTGCCGCCCGCACCAGCACGCCACCGTCACGGGCCATGACCGGGAACACGTGTCCGGGCATGATGATGTCCGCCGGACTGGCGTTGTCGGCCATCACGGCCCGGATAGTGGTGGCGCGATCGGCGGCGGAAATTCCGGTTGTGACACCGCGGCGCGCCTCGATCGAGGCGCCGAACGGGTGTCGGCCGATGGAATCGGGCACCAGCAATGGAATGCCGAGTGCGCGCATGCGCTCCTGCGTAAGGCTGAGGCAGACCAAGCCCCGCGCGTGCGTGGCCATGAAGTTCACGCCTTCCGGCGTGATCAACTCGGCTGCCGCGCACACGTGTGCCTCGCCTTGCTCGCCGTCGGTGAGAATCACCATCCGCCCGGCCCGGATATCCTCGATCGCCTTTTCAGTCCGCTGGTCCATGCGCTGACAGTCTCTCTGTAGCAACTAAAACGTCCCGCGCAAATCGCTTCACCTGCAGCCGCCCGAACTCCGGTGCCTGCTGCAGGTGCCGTACGCCGAACGGGCCGAGCATCGGCCGCCCGTCACCGCCGATCAGCTTTGGAGCATAGAAGATCAACAGCCGGTCCACCATGCGCTCGGCCACCACGGTGGCCGCCACGCTGGCGCCGCCTTCGATCAGCACCGACGTGATCCCGCGCCGGCCCAGAGCCTGCAACACCCGTGACATCGCGATCCGCCCCGCCTGATCCGGCAAGCACAGGACTTCCGCGCCGCCCGCCTCTATCTTGCGGACCTTCGCGGCCGATGCCCCGCGGCCCGCGAGCACCAGGGTAGCGGCCGGTTGCGTGTTTGTCAGTACCCGCGCCCCGGGCGGCAGTCGCAAGCGGCCGTCGAGGATGATCCGGATCGGGTTGCGGCCGCCGCGCAGGCGGCAGGTGAGCTCGGGATCGTCCCGCATGACCGTTTCCGCGCCGACCAGCACGGCATCGTGCTCGGCGCGCAGGCGGTGCACGAACCGCCGACTGTCTGCGCCGGTGATCCACTGCGACTCGCCGCCGGCGGTGGCAATGCGGCCGTCGAGTGAGGCCGCCAGCTTGAGGGTCACGAACGGTAATCCGGTTGTCACGTATTTCCGAAACGCGGCGATGAGGGCGTCGCAGGCGGTTTGCAACACCCCGCTGCGCACCACGATACCGGCGGCGCCCAGGCGTTCCAACCCTTTGCCGGGCACCGTCGGATTTGGGTCGCGCGTGCCGATCACCACGCGGCGCACGCCGGCGGCAATGACGGCGTCGGTGCACGGCGGCGTGCGTCCGTGGTGCGCGCACGGCTCCAGTGTCACGTACAGGGTGGCGCCGCGCGCCCGCCCGCCGGCAGCGCGCAGCGCTTCGATCTCGGCATGCGGCCCGCCCGCCTGCCGGTGGTAGCCGCGGCCGACGACCGTGCCGTTCACCACCAGCACGGCGCCGACCGGTGGGTTCGGCCTGGTGCGCCCGAGCCCCCGCCGCCCCAAGCGCAGGGCCAGCCGCATGTAGCGGACGTCGTCTGCGTCGGTCAACGTCAAGTCACTTGGCAGCCGTGCGGCGTCGCTTCCGGGCTGCGCCGCCGTGGCGCTCCTTGATCAAATCTTCCAACTCGCGCATGAACTCGCCGACGTCCTGGAAGGACCGGTAGACCGACGCGAAACGCACGTACGCAACCTTATCGAGCTTGTGCAACTCGCGCATGATCGCCTCGCCGATGACCGAGCTGGGCACTTCCTTTTCGCCGCGTTCCTGCAGCCCCCGCTCGATGTGGTCGGCAACCTGCTCGATCGCGGCGATGCTCACCGGCCGTTTCTCGCAGGCCCGCTTCAGCCCGTTCACGATCTTCTGGCGGTCGAAGACCTCGCGGCGGCCGTCTTTCTTGACCACCATCGGCAACATCTCTTCGACACGCTCATAGGTGGTGAAGCGCCGCGTGCACTTCGAGCACTCGCGGCGCCGGCGAATGATGCCGCCGTCCTTCGTCAGCCGCGAATCAATGACGCGGTTTTCCAGATCGTGGCAGAACGGGCACTTCACAAGGAGCTTCTACCCGTTCGATGCCGCTTGGCGCAAGGGCGGCGTCCCTGGGGGTCAGGGACGATGCAGGTGCGGCGTTCGAGGGGTTGCCGTTTGGCGTCCGGCGGGCGGCTCAGGTAATAAGTCGCCATGAAGCCACTGGAGCGGATGCGACGGGCGGTCCTCAACCAACGCTACCGCATCAGCACTCATGCGATCGATGAATTATGAGACGACGAACTGGAATCCGTGGATGTTGAGCGCGTGATTTTGAGTGGATGAATCACGGATGTTTTCACCGGCGACCCGCGAGGCGCTCGCTACGAAGTAACAGGCCAAGCTGGTGATGGACGCTCCACCCGCGTCGTGGGTACTGTCTGATTCAGACAGTACCGCGTCGTGTGCCGATTTCTCTTGTCCGGTGTGCTATTGGTAATCACGGCGTATGCAGTCGAGGGGTAACGAATGAGAAAGAAGACAGCGGCAGACCGATGTGAATTCTGCGACGGCGAGGTGAGTCAGGAAACGATCCGGGCGCGCTTTGCGTTTCGCGGGCAAACGATTTACGTGGACCACGTGCCGGCGTGGGTCTGTGCGCGCTGCGGCGAGCAGTATTTCGACGCGCCTGTCTACAAGCGCCTCGAGGCCATTGCCAAGCGAGCCCATCGGATCAAGCGCAAGGTCACCTTTCCCCTCGCCAATTACGACGCCGTCCAGGCGTAAGTTTCGTCGCGTCATGTCCGGCAATGCCAGCGGGTCGTGGCCGCCCGTGATCAGCAGAGCCGCCGAGTGCGACGACTGAATTAAACCAAGCAAAACAGCCCTGCCACGCCCGCGGTGGCATCGGCGGGTTCCGCCCGTGTAGAGTTACTCCTCCAGTTTGACCCGAACCCTCTGGCCCGTCTGATCAACGACGTAACCGTACTGGGTCCGCATCGAGCGAGGGCTGAAGATCGAGGACTTGGTGAACAACCGGGCAGTGTTTGATGATTTGCCGCTCGTCTTCCCCAAGGGTCCGGGAGTAGAAATCGTCAGCGTATTCTATTACAAGCTGCGCGCCACCCGCGGTCGGGCTATATGCTCTCCCTGTGAACTGTCCGGCTTGGCGAAGACCCTTCGCACCTTTGTCAACGATCTTGCCCAGCGCCCCTGTCGCCGACTCGCGAGCCGACCGCACGCGCTGTTTCAGAAGTCCGCCGCTGAACTTCTCGGCGGGAAGGCCATCGCGGATCGAGTGTCCACCCTTCGCGCACAAGAGAGCGTCGCCTGAAACCTCTGCCCCACAATGGTGGCAGAACGAATCTTCAACCACAGGTTTCTCCGGATCGCTCCTGCCCTAACGCCGAGCGTTTACGTGCGCGCATGTTTCCGTGGGCTGCGCGTGGCACGACTTGTTCGGCCTGCGTCAAAAGCTCAACAATATCGCGAATCACCGCGTCGAGCCGCCGATTGGAGAGTGAGCGATGCGGGTATTCGAGCGCCGCCCATTGCGCATTCAGACTCGTGTTGAACATCTCGATCACCCGAGACTTCGTCCACCATTTGTCGAGCGTGAGCGGTGAGACCGCGCTGAGTTCAGTATGCAGGACCCACCCCTCGCCGCTTGCGTCGACAATTTTGAAAGCCCTACCCGATGGGAGCGCAACTCTGCCCACGCGGCGCTCGAACTCCTGCGCGGTTGAACCTGTGACGAGTTCTCCATCGATGTTGCAGATGATCGGAAAGCGAGGCCGGCGAAACACATACGTCAATTTGCAAGATTCGGCCATCGCTCGTGAATACCACAGCTCACCGCAGGATTGGAACGTTAATCAAGTGTCCACTGAATCCAACCACCGCGCGCTGGTGCGCAGCTTACGGAAAGGGCCGTTGGCGGAAGATGAAGGGCACCGCAACTGTGCAACTCGCCGATGGCACAATCCACGAAGCCGAGATACACTGGTTTGAGGCGCATGGCATGGGACGTAAGGATTTCAAGATCAAGAGAGTGATCCGATGAGCGCTTTTGTAATCTGCCTCAACAACGAGCGGAATCCAGCAAGTTTGATCGTAGGCAAAGTGTACCGCAAGCTGCCGGACCCGGAAGCGGAGGGGCACGGCATGCTGCGTGTCCTCGATGAGGACAAATCGGAGCCTGACGGCTATCTCTACCCGGCGTCCGTGTTTGCACCTATTGACCTGCCGGAAGAGGCAGAGCGGGCCCTGCTGGCAGCGGGCAGCTGAGGGCGATTACACGGCACGCAGTGCCGGATTGGTGGCCCCGCAGCGACGGTCACTCCTCCCGCAGCAGGTTGAGCGCGGCACCAGCCTTGAACCAGGCGATCTGCTCGGTGCTGAGGCTGTGACGGCACCGGATGGTTTCTTCCTGTCCATGGGCGTGATGCAAAACGACGGTGACCGGCCGGCCCGGCGCCAGGTCCTTGAGGCCGCGGATGCTGATGCGGTCGGTTTCCTGCACTTTCTCGTAGTCGGCCGGGTTTTCGAAAACCAGCGGCAGCACGCCTTGCTTCTTCAGGTTCGTCTCGTGGATGCGCGCGAAGCTGCGGGCGATCACCGCCTTGCAGCCGAGATAGCGCGGCTCCATCGCGGCGTGCTCACGGCTCGACCCCTCGCCGTAGTTCTCATCGCAGATCGCAACCCACCCCAGGCCTTCCGCCTTGTAGTGCCGCGCGATCTTCGAAAACGATACGCCGCTCTCACCGCTCAGCACATCGCGCCCTTTGCCGGCCTCGCCAGTGAACGTGTTGACCGCACCGGTGAACAGGTTGTCGCTGATCTTGTCGAGATGCCCGCGATAGCGCAGCCACGGACCCGCCGGCGAGATGTGGTCGGTCGTACATTTACCTTTGACTTTCAGCAGCAGCGCGAGGCGCTCGAAGTCTTCGCCATCCCACGCCGGGAACGGCTGCAGCAGCTGCAAGCGTTCGCTGTCAGGCTTTACCTGAACGATCACCGAGCTGCCGTCTGCGGGCGGTTCGACGAAACCGGCCTCGCCCGCAGCGAAACCCTGCCCCGGGAGTTCGGGGGCTTGCGGCGGCGCGAGCCGCACCGGCTGCCCGTTCGGGCCGGGTAACGTGTCGGTCAATGGGTTGAAGTCGAGCCGGCCGGCGAGCGCCAGCGCGGTGACGATTTCGGGGCTGCCGATGAACGCCAGGGTTTCCGGATTGGCGTCGTTGCGTGCCGGGAAATTGCGGTTGAACGAGGTGACGATCGTGTTGCGCTCGCCCCTCTTGATGTCGTCGCGTTGCCATTGCCCGATGCACGGGCCACAGGCGTTGGCGAGCACCGTGCCACCGACCTGTTCCAGGATCTGCATCTGCCCGTCGCGCGCAACCGTGTTGTGGATCTGATCAGAGCCGGGAGTGATCAAGAACGGCGTGCGGGCTTTGAGCCCGTGCTGCAGCGCCTGCGCGGCAACGTGAGCGGCGCGCCCGATGTCTTCGTATGACGAGTTCGTGCAGCTCCCGATCAATGAGACGCGGATGTCGAGCGGGTAGCCGTTCTTCTTGGCGTCCGCGGCGAGTTGCGAAATCGGCCGCGCCAGATCCGGCGAGTGCGGCCCAACGATGTGCGGCTCCAGTTGCGAAAGATCGATCTCGATGACCTCGTCGTAGAATTTCGTCGGATCCTTTTCGACGGCCGGGTCGGCAACGAGGTGCGCCGCGTGGTGCTCCGCCAATGCGGCAAGCGCGGCGCGTCGCGTCGCACGCAAGTAGGTCGCCATGCGCCCGTCGAACGGGAACACCGAGGTCGTGGCACCGAGCTCGGCACCCATGTTGGTAATCGTGGCCTTGCCCGTGCAGCTGATCGAACGTGTCCCCGGCCCGAAGTACTCGATGATCTTCCCGGTGCCGCCCTTCACCGTCATGATGCCCGCGAGCTTGAGAATCACATCCTTCGGCGCGGTCCAACCCGATAAGCTTCCCGTGAGGCGCACGCCGACGAGTTTGGGCATGCGAACGTTCCAAGGCAGGCCGGCCATGACGTCAGCCGCGTCAGCCCCGCCGACGCCGATCGCCAGCATACCGAGTCCGCCGGCATTCGGTGTGTGCGAGTCGGTGCCGATCATGAGGCCGCCGGGAAACGCGTAGTTCTCCAGCACAACTTGATGAATGATGCCGGCGCCCGGGTTCCAGAACCCGATGCCGTACTTCTGTGACGCCGATCTCAGGAACTGGTACACTTCGCTATTCTCGTTGAGCGCCACTTGCATGTCTGCCGACGCGCCGAGGCGCGCGCGGATGAGGTGGTCGCAGTGAACCGTCGTGGGGACCGCGACGTGCTTACGCCCGGCTTGCATGAACTGCAGCAACGCCATCTGTGCCGTAGCGTCCTGCATGGCGACCCGGTCGGGCCGCAAGTCGATCCACCCGCTGCCGCGTTCCACATCGGCGGTCTCGGGCCGATCGAGATGCGCAAAGAGGACCTTTTCAGCCAGCGTCAGGTCACGGCCCAAGCGGCGGCGCATCAGCGCGCAGCGGTCAGCAAGCGAGGCATAGAGTTCGTGAACCGTGTCCGTCATCGCAGCGATCCTTCCGTGGAGCAAGGCTTTGCGTAAACCATAGCATCACAGTGGAATCGCGCATCCGACGGACGATTGACTCCCTGATTTTGGGGAGTGAGAACCGCCGGTGCCGGAGGAGAAACGAAGGCGGCGCAGTGCAACACGGGAGCGTCGCGCTAAGAACAGGTTGTTAGTTGTTAGGTTGTTAGTCGTTATGTGTCAATCATAACAACGTAACAACCTAGCAACATAACAACTTGCCATCTTCACGCTGGCCGCTGTACCGTCGCGACCGTGCTGCAAATCGGACCGCCGATGTTGAGCGTGGAGGCGCAGCGTGCGTTCGCGACCTGGAGTTGCGGCGGCACCTTGCCGATCAACTGCAGGTGCGCCCAGCCCACCATGGCCACGCCGGTGGCGCTGATGGGATGCCCTTTGGCAATGAGTCCCCCGGACGTGTTGATCGGGCACTCGCCATCGCGGCGCGCGCGCCCGTCCATGAAGTAGCGGAGCCCCTTGCCCGGCTCGGCCAGCCCGGTGGTCTCGACCGAGATCGGACCCATGATCGAGAAGCAGTCGTGCACCTCCTGCAGCGACAGATCCTTCGGCCGCGCCCCCGCCATTTCCATGGCCGTTGCGAACGCGCGCCGCGCACCGACCGGCTTGAGCAAGTTCTCGCCGCGCGAGGCCATCGACAAGCTGTCCGTGGCCTGCGCGAAACCGGCCAAATGAGTGGCCGCCGACTTGGGAATGCCCAGCCTGGTGAGGCCCTCATCGTCGCACACGAGGATGCGCGCCCAGCCGTCGGAGATCTGCGAACATTCGAAGAGCTTCAATGGTAGCCGCGGCTCCGTGAAGAGCCGATAGCTTTCCAGCACCGCTTGCACGGTCACCGGCGCCTTGGGCTTGTGCATGTGTGCCAGCGGGTTGTACGAGGCATTCTCATAGAACTGCGGCGGGATGACGGCGAACTCCTCCTCAGTATACCCGTACGCCTGCATGTACCGATCCATGATGACGGCAAAGGAATGTGGAAACGTGAAAGGTGGGAACAGGTCCTCCTTGTGCGCGGCGCCACCGAGCGCCTGGCCTACCTTCTTGGAATCCAGCTTGCCTTCCAGCGGGTGCATCTTCTCGATGCCGACGGCCAGCCCGATGTGCGCCTGTCCCGCCAGGATCATCGTCACGCAGTCGAGCACGGCCAGCCCGCCGGAGTCACAGGCGTTCACCACTCCCTTGATGCTCTTGGCGGTGTAGACGGGGTCCATGGCGACCAAGCCCGCGATCAGTAACTGGTCGTTGAGCGTGGGCGTGAGCAAGCCGGCGATGGCGATGTGGTCGACCGCGCTGCGATCGATATCGTCGAGATCCTTGGACCCCGCGTCCTGAATCATCGACTCGATCGGGTAGTTGCCCAAATTGCCGAACCGGCTTTGGCTGTACTTCGTCAAATAGATCTTCTTCATCGAACGTCCCTCCTGTGCGTCCTTTCGTTTCGGGGCGAGCCGCCCACCTCGCGGCGATTTCCTGTCTCTGAAATCGGCCTGCCAGAGCAATAGCGCGTTGGCAACGTTGGGGAAAGCGGATTGAACAGCCGGCGTGGAATAGCCGGCTTGCGCCGGAGTGGACAAATTGGTATGCGCCGATCGGTCGAAACCGGCGCGATTGCTGGACACTAGCGCCGCTGCGGACATGGGGCCGCGGGGGGCTTCCGTAAGTTGACAAGAACGGAAGGCTGCGGCAGGTAAGGGCAGACATTCAGTTAGCAGCATGGATGGGAGCACCCCTCGCCGAGCACGGCTCGGACGAACGCGGCTTGCGGATGCACTAGCCGCATTTGCCCGGGGCGAAACGCGCCACCCGTACGGCGTTGCCGCCGTAATTACCATGGCGGCCACCGCCGTGCGCCTGGTTTTCTTGCCGTCGCTGGGGACGCGCGTCAGCTTCATCACTTGCTATCCCGCAGTGATGCTCGCCGCCCTGTACGGCGGACTGGGGCCGGGCTTGCTGGCCACGGTGTTCTCGGCGCTGCTCGCGGACTACTTCTGGATCAAGCCGGCGGGGCAACTTTTGCACAGAGATTTTGACGACTGGATGAGCCTGGCGACCTTCGTCCTCAGCTGCATAGCGATCTCCTGGATCACCGAAGCGATGTATCGCGCCCAATCCCGCGCCCTCAAAGCCGAGACGCAGGCCCAACTCGCTGCCGAACGCGAGCGGGCGGCGGAGGCACTGCGCGAGGAGCGCGACTTCACCGCGGCCGTGCTCGACACGGCCGGCGCGTTGGTGGTCGTGCTCGACCCCAAGGGGCGGATCAAGCGGTTCAACCGGGCCTGCGAGAGCCTGACCGGCTACCGGGAGGCTGAGGTGCTGGGCCGGATATTCTGGGAATTCCTGATTCCACCGGAAGACCTCCCCGGTGTCCGCGAAACCTGGCACCGGTTGCGGGCGGGGGGCTTCCCCAACACGCATGAGAACCATTGGCTGGCCAAGGACGGTTCGCGGCGGCTCATCGCGTGGGCCAACACGGCCATCGTCCGGCCGACCGACGAAATCGAATACATCATTGCCACGGGCCTCGACATCACCGAGCGCATGCGGCTGGAATCCGAATTGCGCCAGCGCAATGAGGAATTGGCGATCGCGGCCCAGCGCAAAGACGAATTCCTCGCCATGCTCGGACACGAGCTGCGCAACCCGCTGGCACCGATCCGCAACGCCGTGCACCTGTTACGGTTGATCGGACCGGCGGAACCGCGGCTCGAACAGGCCCGCGATCTCATCGACCGGCAGGTGACGCACATGGTGCGCCTGGTCGACGATCTGCTCGATGTCTCCCGCATCACGCGCGGCAAGATCTCGCTGCGGAAAGAGCGGGTGGACCTCACTGCGGTGGTGCAGCAAGCGGTCGAGGCGGCGCGGCCCTTGATCACCCGCAAGCGACAGGCGCTCACCGTGTCGTGCGCGCCCGAACCCATCGAGGTGGAGGCCGATCCGGCGCGGCTGGTGCAGGTGCTCTTGAACCTGCTGAACAATGCCGCGAAGTTCACCGAGCCCGGTGGATCGATCACGCTCAGCACGGAGCGGAGCGGCGCTGACGCTCGCGGCGTTGCCGCCGTCATCCGCGTTCGGGACACCGGTGCGGGCATCGCGCCCGAGCTGCTGCCGCGCATCTTCGACCTCTTCGTGCAGGGCGAAACGTCGCTCGACCGGACGGAAGGTGGCCTTGGGATCGGGCTGACGCTCGTGCGTCATTTGGTGGAGCAGCACGGTGGGCGCATCGAGACGCACAGCGCCGGTCGCGGCTGCGGCAGCGAGTTCGTCGTCACCTGGCCGGCTGCGCCCACGCCGACGGCGGTGACCGCAGGAACAGCTGCTGTTGACTCCACCGAACCGCGCCGTCGCTTGCGCATTTTGGTGGTCGAGGACAACGTCGACGCGGCCGAGAGCTTCGTCCTGTTGCTGCAGCTCCAGGGCCACGAAATCCGTGCGGCGCACACCGGCCCCGCCGCGCTCGAAGTCGCGGCGAGCTTCGTACCTGATGTGGCGTTCATCGACCTCGGCCTGCCCGACTTGGACGGCTACGAGGTGGCGCGACGCTTGCGCGCGCTGCCAGCCTTTCGACCTGCCGTGCTGGTGGCGCTCTCCGGGTACGGTCAAGAGGAACACAAGCGGCGGGCCCAAGCTGCCGGCTTTGACCACCACCTGACCAAGCCGGTGGATCCGAGCGCGATCGACCGCCTGCTGATCGATATCGGCGCCCTCTGCTAAAAGATGCCTACGCCTTTTGCAAGGCACGCACCTCGCCGGCGGCGCGCAGGCCGCTGGTGAACGCACCCTGCACGGCTGCGGCGATGGCTGTGGTTGCCGTTTCCGCCCCCGCCCAAAACAGCGCGCCGGTGTCCGGTGCGGCCAACCGTGCGCGCGCGCCGATGCCGCCGGGACGCACAAATGTGTAGCCGCCACACGCCAACGGATCGGCGGCCCAATCGATCCGACGATGCGCCTTCAGCCGTGGGCTCGCCTCCGGAAAATGCCGGCGCAAATCCTCGAGGACGATCGCGACGGCTGCGCGCTCATCCATTGTCGCGAGCGCGGCGGCGCGTGGCCCGGTGCAGTACGCAGTGAGCACCGCAGGGGCATCTTCTTGTCCGTAGAACACGGGCCAGTAGAGCGTGATCGGCCCCGCCCCGCACGCCAGTGTCGCTAATCGTCTCGGCCAGAAGCGCGCCTCGAAATGGAGCAGCACCTTGAGTACCGGCCCCATCTCCAGGTGTTGAAGCGCCCGCCGCTTGCTCTCCGGCAGGTCGGGAATGAAGCGCACGGCACCAGATTTGAGCACGCCGACCGGCAACGTACACACCGCCGCGGGCGCACTGGCCTCGCGACCATCCGCGGCGCGCACCGTCACCGCAGACGCCCCCCACTCGATCGTCTGCACGACGAAGCCGAATTGCACGTTGAGGTCGCGCCCGATGTACGCCGGAACACGGTCGTAGCCGTCGACCACACGATGATTCAAACCGGTCTCGAGCTTCAACACGTTGTCCTCGAGCAGGCCGAGCATGCCGACCTCGTCAATGCTGCCGGGCAGGTGCGCCGTCAGCACCATCTCCGCCATGACCCGAGCACGGCCACGGTAGCCACGTTGCTCGATGAACTGGCGCGCCGACATGTCCGGCGGCTGTATTCGTGCAACCGCGCGCAGGATGGTGAAGGTCGGCCACACGCCCGGATGTAACAAGATCCACGGCAGCCAATGGGTGCCGTGGCCGATGTTGAACATCATGTCGCGACGGTTCGGGCACGGTCGTACCGCGAGCCCGGCGGCGTGCACGTCCGGCCAGGTCTCGGCTCCCACACCGTGAATGAACTCCGCCCCGGCTTCGACCGGCGCCCCGCAGAAGTCACGGATCGTGTAGATGCGCCCGCCGAGGCGCTCGCCGGCTTCGACCACCGAGACCGAAACGCCGGCGCGGGTCAACTCTCGTGCAGCGGTCACGCCAGCCATTCCCGCTCCAATCACGATCACCTCTGCCATACGGCCCTGATAGCAGCTCGGAGGGATGGAGCATATTGGGATGAATGGATATGCTTGCCACGATGAGAGCTTTGAGGTCGTGACGCATCCCGCGCAGAATTGCAGCGCTGCAGGCTCGTCCATCGACGTGGGACGCCTGCGGGCGGATTTCCCCATCCTGACGCAACGGGTGCACGGGCACCCGCTCGTCTACTTGGATAACGCCGCCACGAGCCAGAAGCCGCGCGCGGTCATCGATGCGATCGCCCGGTTTTACGCGCAGGATTACTCGAACGTGCACAGCGGTGTGCACACCCTCAGTGAGCGCGCGACCCAGGCGTACGAGAATGCCCGCACGACGGTGCGGCGCTTTCTGAATGCCCGCGAGGATCGGGAGATCGTGTTCGTGCGTGGCACGACGGAGGCGATCAACCTGGTGGCGCACAGCGGCGCCCGAGCGTGGCTGCAGCCGGGCGATGAGATCCTGATCTCGGTGATGGAGCACCACTCGAACATCGTCCCCTGGCAGATCGTCTGCGAGGAGCGCGGCGCGCTGCTGCGCGTCGTTCCGATCGATGACAACGGCGCGCTCCTCTTGGAGGAATACGGAAAGCTGCTCGGGCCGCGTACGAAGCTGGTGGCCATCGTGCACGTGTCGAATGCGCTCGGGACGATCAATCCCATTCGGCTCATGGTCGAAATGGCACATCGCGTCAACGTCCCCGTTCTCGTCGATGGCGCACAAGCGGTGCCGCATCTTCCTATTGACGTGCAGGACCTGGGTTGCGATTTCTACGCCTTCTCGGGGCACAAGCTCTACGGCCCTTCGGGCATCGGCGTGCTGTACGCCCGAGCGTCGCTCCTGGAAACAATGGCGCCGTACCAAGCGGGCGGGAACATGATCAGCTCGGTGAGCTTCGAGCGTACGACCTACAACCGGATCCCATACAAGTGCGAAGCTGGGACCCCGAACATCAGTGGGGCGGTGGGCCTGGGCGCGGCGCTCGATTACGTCAGCGCCATCGGGATCGATGCGATCGCCGCCCATGAGCACGAGCTGCTGCGTTACGCGACGGAGCGACTGTCGGCAATCCCACAAGTGCGCCTGATCGGAACGGCCAAACACAAGGCGGCCATCGTGTCCTTCGTCATCGATGGCATCCATCCGCACGATATCGGTACGGTGTTGGATCACGAAGGCATTGCGATCCGGGCGGGCCACCACTGCGCGCAGCCGCTGATGCAGCGGTTCCGCGTTGCGGCGACGGCGCGGGCGTCATTGGCCCTGTACAACACCCGTGCAGAGATCGACGCGTTGGTTGCGGGGATCCGAAAGGTGCTACAGGTATTCGCGTGAGCGCCGGCCTGCACGAGCTGTATCGGGAGCTGATCGTCGAGCACAGCAAACGACCACAGAATTTCCGCGTTCTCGGGAGTCAGGCATGCCAGGCGACAAGTTACAATCCGCTTTGTGGCGACCACGTCACGGTCTACGTCGACGTGTTCTCGGGTGTGTTGCGGGACATCACCTTCCAGGGGGCTGGGTGTGCGATTTGCATGGCCTCCGCATCGCTGATGACGGAAGCGCTGCAGGGGTTGTCTGCGGCGGACGCAGTGCTGCGGTGCGAGAGCTTCTGTCAACTCGTCACCACGGGCACAGCAAGGGGCGCCCCCTCACTGGGCGATCTCGCCGCCTTTGCCAGCGCGCGCAAATTTCCCAGTCGCATCAAATGCGCCCTGTTGGCGTGGCACACACTCGCGGCGGCACTGCAGTGGGAGGTGTGAGGCTCAAAACCGGCGCGCGGCTACGAGGCGTTCGCGGGTGGCGCGCGCGGCCAGGAGCCATGTGCCGGGCAAGCCGTCGATGCGGCAGTCGGTGGCGATGACGCGGTCGCGCCGGAGATCGGCAACCGCCCGGTCGAGCAGTGCGCGCTGGCCGAGCACGGCCAAGAGTTGCTGCGGGGTGGCGTAGATCACGCCTTCGATATAGCGCTGCGCCACCGTGCGGGCGGCAACCGGCAGCCGGCGCTGACGCGCGGCGGCAACGGCACCGGGAAAGCGCGCTTCCACCAAGTCCCACACGTAGGTGAACGGCTCGTAGCGCACCTCGCGCATCGCCACGTAGAGCTTCTGTTGCACCTCCGCCATCGCCGCATCGAACACCCGGCGCCGGCTCGGCCGGGCCAGGTTGGTGTTTAGCTTCAGCTCGAAGGTCTCTTGCGGCCGCTTCCGATGCAACGCGTCGAGGACGGCTTTGGCCGCCGGCGACAGTAAGCCCTCGCGGTACGCGCGGACGTAATCACGCCGCGGCCCGAACAGCCGGTACACGTCTGGGAACAGGTCGGTGGCGACGAACGTCGGCTTGCCGCGGATGAGCTTGGCGTAGAATACCTTGCCTTCGGCCGGCAGCTGGTCCTTGAGGTCCCAGGCCAGACCGATTTCGGGATCATGGTGCGTGTGCTGCGGGAACTGCGGGTCGCGGCGACCGCACACCGCCACCCACAGGCAGGCAAGATTCAAACTGCGCGTGGCGAACAGGGTTGCCAGACCCACTTCGTTGATGAACCGGAGCGCCCGTGCGGCTCCCTGCACCCGGAGAGCAGGCAGCCGGCGCAACGTGCGATCGCGCAGCGCTTCCAGCTCTTCAAGCGAGGGGCAGTCGCTCACCCCGGGGATCACCGCGGCAGCCACGCAGGCATTGTATTCTGGGAACGCCTCTGGGATGCAAGCCCCGGCCAGTCGGCTGACCACTCTGACAGGGCCTGTTTCGAGCGCCCCGCCAATCTGCAAGAATGTGCGTACCATGCCGAGCGCGATCACATGCTTGCTTTTCAGTGTGCTCTTCCTTCCCACGACAGCCATCAGTCATTCCAAAACCCTGCCGGGGGGCACGCCGCGTGGCAGCTCACAGTCGGTGATCCCGCCGGCCAAGGGGCAGCTGCTCATCGCCAGCCGGAATCTGCACGATCCCAACTTCGCCCAGACCGTGGTGTTGCTGCTGAGCTACGAGCCGCGCGGCGCCATGGGTATTGTCATCAACCGACCGACCGACCTGCAGCTGGCGACCGCCCTGCCCGACTTGGCCGAGCTGCACGGCCGCACCGATCGCTTGTTTTCCGGTGGTCCGGTCGGCATCAATGTCATGCTGCTGCTTGTGCGTTCACGCAAACGCCCCGAGTCCTCGGAGCAGATCTTCGGAGACGTGTACGCCAGCGGCCGCCTCAAGACCCTGCGCCAGGCGCTCCGCAGGAAGGGAAAGACCGAGCGGGTGCGCGCCTACGCCGGTTACGCCGGTTGGGGACCGGGCCAACTCGACCAGGAAATCGGTCGCGGCGACTGGTTCGTCACGGATGCGGATGCCGCAACCGTTTTCGACATGCCGCCGCCCGACATCTGGCCCAAGCTGATCCATCGTTTCTCCGGTGAGTGGACGCGCGCCACACAATTGCTAACGGCCGCGCGCAGTGAGGAGAGCAGATAATGATTCGAGGAGTGCATCATGCCGCGATTTCCACGGGCGATCTCGACCGTGCACTGGCCTTCTACCGCGACCTCCTGGGCTGTCGCGTCGTGTTCGAGTTTGCCTGGCCCGCGGGCACCGAGGCCGCCGACAAGATCACCGGGCTGCAGGGCTCGTCAGCTCGCGCAGCATTGTTGCATGCCGGCAACGCCTTTATCGAGCTGTTCCAGTACGCATCGCCGGCACCGCGACGCGGCGATCCGCAGCGGCCGGTCTCGGACCACGGCATCACCCACATCTGCCTCGACGTCAAAGATCTCGATGCCGAGTACCAGCGCCTCAAAGGCGCCGGCATGGTCTTCCATTGCCCGCCGCAGGACCTCGGCGTGGGCATACGGACCACTTACGGCCGCGACCCCGACGGCAACGTGATCGAGCTGCAGGAAATATCGGACGCCAGCAGCCCGATGGCACTCCCGTCCACGGCTACGGCGCCAGGCTGCTGAGCAGATCTCCCATAGCCTCACGAGCCGCCAGCAGCGCGGCGGGGTCCTGATTGAACGTGTAGACGTTGGTGACGATCGCGTTCACCTGCGCATCCGCGAACGCTTGCTGTCCCAGGCTGCGCAGCAGCGCCATGAATTCGAAGTCTTCCATCCCGTCGCGAATCTGCTTGAGACGCAGCGACTCGATCGGAATGTGATGCGTGCCGCCGATGCGTGACGGCGTGCCCGGATAGAAGAGCGTGCCGTCGCCGTTGCCACCGAAATAGTAG
Source organism: uncultured delta proteobacterium (assembly GCA_963729835.1). Lineage (GTDB taxonomy): Bacteria > Desulfobacterota > Binatia > HRBIN30 > HRBIN30 > CAVSQF01. The sequence continues at coordinate 63,379 of CAVSQF010000051.1, forward strand.
ATCGTTTGGTACGGCGTGACGTGCGCTTGATACGCGTAGTTGGATTCGAAGTATAGCTCGCCGGTTACACGTTCGTGCCACGACATCCATTCGAAGATGCGGTTGTGCAGCGCCGGCACATCGACCATGTACGTCGGATAGTTCAGCACACAGTCATTGCCGATCGACCCGCATTCATGGCTGTTGCACGACTGGTACTGCCATACTTGGTCACCGGCGGTGATGCGGCTGTCGTAGTCCACGCGCGGCACTTCGCGGTCGGGCGACGAGCAGACCAGTGGATTCTTCACGGCAAAGAATTCCACGATTGGCACCCACACGTTGAGGAACCCAATGAGCGGTGAATCGATTTGATCATAGATGTTGTCCGGTGTGGCGTCGTTGGGCAACTTGATCGCCGTCGTCGAGATGAGGCGGAGCGCGGGATTCGCCTGGTGCAACAGGTTTGCATGCGCTTGGATGTCCGGGAACGTGGTGACGTCGGGCTCGTCTGCCATGCCGGGGTAATCGACGAGGCGATCGAACCAGCCGTGGGCGGTGAAGTGGTCGGCAAAGGCGCTCCAGATCTGTTTCTTCTCCGTGTCGTTCCAGAAATCGTTCGTGCCGGCCGGATCGATGTCCGGCAGGGTGATGTTGCGCAGTTGATTGCCGTTTGCCCCGAACAAGGTGCCATCAAGCGCCGCGCCGACGGTGGCGTCGAACTGTGTCCAATCAAAGGTCGGCGGATGGATCCAAGATGAAAATGCCGAATCGGTCCCGTCCTGCGAGTCGTAGTCGATGCCGATCCGATTGCGGACGTGCGCAACCAGATACGGCCCGGTGAGCTCGGGAAGGATACGGGCGTAGTCATAGTCGAAGCGGTGGCGTGGATCGTGCTCGCGCATCGCCTCGAACTCGTCGAAGCCGATGACACTCTCCAGGGTTTGCTTCGCGGGCAGGGTGAAGTTCCAGACGGTCAGCGTCACCGGCACAGTTGCTATGCCGACTTTGCTGGTGATCGAAACCGTTGCCGTGTAGGTACCGGCCGGCGTGCCGCGTGGCACATACACATCGAACCAGAGCGGCTGGTTCCGTTTGCGCAGGACGCGGACGGGGAACGCCTTGCGGACCTCTCCGAAGTAGGGGTCCACTTTCGGATAGAGTATGTCCGGCCACAGGCCCTTGGTGCCACGGATATCCGAGATGCGGCGGATGTTCAGGAAGCCTTCGCGGTAGATGGTGACCTGCTCCTTGGGAATGCCATTACCGTTGCTATCGCTGAAATCAGAGATCGTGGCGTCGACGATCGAAACCACCCCACCTTGGGCGGTGACAATGATTTGGAACGACTCATATTCGTTGCGCGCCGCCTTGATGGCGACGCTGGTATTACTGCCCGGGGCGTCGGTTGCTTTGATCTTCTGCAGCGGCGTTGCGGTCCACACAAGCATGCTGGGGATACCAAGCACGGGGCGCGCAACGAGGGCGAGGAGCGCTAACGCTAACCACTGGATTCGAGGCGCAGTCATGTCTCAGATTAAAGCGTATGCGACCGGCCTTGTCATGAGAAAAGCGGTCGCCCTCAGCGCGGAGAACTCAGGGTCTTGGAAAAACCCCCGAGATCAGGACGTCTGAATATGAAGAAGGGCTCGATGCGGTCGCGTGGATGCGCAAGCGCCGGGCGGAGATCGACAGGGCGGACGATGGGCTGACTTGGGAACAGTTCAACTGCACGTTGGGGAGGTGCTCGTGCGCCGACCGTCGTGCTCGACGCCGGGGCCCTGGCGCGATCAACCTCTCCGAAGGGCTACTTGTCAACGGCAGCCGCTGCCGGCTGACGGGTGCGACGCCACCACCTCCACGCCCGATAAGATCCATAACCGATCGCAGCAGCAGCAACGGCAGGTGCTGCCGCCGTAACCGCAACGCCAGCGGCCATCCCTCCACCAACGGTAGCGCCAACCGCGGCAAGCCCGGAAGAAATGCCGGCCGCACTAAGGCCGCTCACTGTTCCCGCGGCGGCAACCGCACCGACGGATGCCACGCCTCCGCCCACAGCGCCGGCTACCGTACCCACGCGGCCGGCCCGACGTGCTTCTCGCTCACTTTCATGGAGGATACGGTCATCTTTTAACACGTACATCATGGCGCCGGTGGTTAGTGCGGCGGGCGCTGTTCCAACGACGACGATTCCCGCCACGGCACCGCCGCCGACAGCTCCACCGACCGTTGCCAAGCCAGACATTATGCCCGAGCCGCTGAGGCCTGCCGCGGCACCGGTGGCACTCACGGTACCTAGCCCCGCCGCGACGGCACTACCGGTGCCGACAGCACCCCCTGTAACGGCCGTGACGTCCTTTACTTGCTCGCTCTTCTGCCGGCCGGTCTTGCACCACGTGGCGAAATGCTCGCAGTTATTGAAGACGAGGTGATACGTACCCTCCCCGACCCGGCTGGTGGCACGCTGGATTGTCACGTCTGGCGGATCGGAACTCCCGTAGGGTCGAACGTGGATCGGACGCCCTTTGGTAAACTCCTCGATCGGCGTCTGGCGGACGGCGGCATTTGCTTTCTGGCCTACCTCACCGGTGTAGTGGATGACGGTTCCGTCTCCGGCGTCGATTCCGTGATGCGTATACCCGAGTCGGTGAACAAAGATGTGGTCCGCGCGTGCCATTCTGGTTTCTCCTTCGGCCGCCTAACGTTACAGGGCTTTTAGCCCGGGACGCTAGTTGTGAGCAAACGCGCGGCGACGGCCGTAAGGCGGCGCCGCGGCGGAAACGTGGTGGTGTGACACGCGCGCCATGATCGGGGCGGGAGGCGCAACGCGCTCGGCATTTACCGTCGTGCGCGACGCGGGCGTCGTGGCGCGCTCGGCCTCTCCAGCCGCTATTTGTTAGGCTGAACGTCCGACACCATGGATGATAAAGTCGATGTCTGCCACCGAAATGACGCCGTCGCCGTCCGGATCGGAGCTGTCTAGTGTTCCCGCACACTCGTGGCAGTTGAACATAGTCTTCAGGTACTTCTTCTCCACCAGAGTCGGAATGTCGTCGTAGAACTTGCGATTGCCCGGGAACCGCAATTGGTAGAACTTGTAGAGACCGTTCGTCGCTTTTAGCCTGTTACATTCCGAGCATGCCCACACCTGGTTGTGGATACCTTGCCGTGCATCGCAGATGGCGCATTCACGCTTGATCCGAAGCGATCGAGGGACGATGTGCTCACGGTGAAGCCGGCCCTCCGCGCCGCAGTAGGCGCACGCCCGCTCGGACTCCACAAACTGCCAATCCTCGCGGGTGATGTCTGACCACCTCTTCGTGCCGTTGGAGAGTTGCCGGAACGTGTTCTTGACGAATCCGTAGTGCACTCGCTTCGCCTCTGCGGCGCTCCCACCGCTCAAGGCTCGCTTTGCAACGATCTTCGCGTACTGGTAGAAAATCAGCTCTCTGAATCGACTTGACGTCTCGATCCGGCATGATGGCCCTTCTGTCAGTCGTTTCAGCCTAACGGCGTGCGCGTGGCCGGCCAGCACGATGCGGCGGTGGCGGCGAGTCGGGTCCAAGGCCGCGTAGGCCGCGTCTCAATTTAGCTTCGGAATCCAGTATGTGCCCCCAGTAATCGCAGCGAACGGACTCCGCCCCTCTACCAGCAGTCGAGCAACAAGGTTGCGAAGTGAGGACCGAGCTATTTGGTCAAGGAATCCCAGCGGATAAACGAGCTCCCAGCGTTCCTGAGGCGGAGCGGACGTGGGGAGTTCCGTGGTTACGCGCTGGTAGAACGGGGAGCCAGATAAGCGGATGTCCCAGCCTCCGCCAGGGGTGCGAAACTCGTGCGCGAGCGTGTTGCGGTACCTGTATAGCAGCACGGCGTGCCGAACGTCCGCGGGCGCGGTGATGCCACAAGCTTTGAGGGGGCCACCCTTGGTGTCCCTAGGCCAGACACACGGGTCCTCAACATCGGCTAGCTCCGGGTCTACAGATATCGGGACCTCTACCTCGCTCGGATGGCGGCCCGCCCCCGGTCGGCACTCGACAGGCAACCGCTTCTTCAGTTCCACTTCCACCCAACTGCGTGCTGTCTTCAGATGCGCACCGAGGTCAAGAGACACCGCTCGAGCGAGATGGAGCAAACTGACCCGCCCCGCGTCCTGCCAATCGGAGAAAGAAACAACGAAGTCGACGTAGCGCTTCCCGACCTGGTCCTCAGAAGGGAACGCAACCTTTGAGAACGTATCCAGCATGACAGTGATCAGTAGCCTTGCGTAGAGGTCGCCGCCGCAAGATCCCAGCCTGCTCACTTTGTCCAAGTGCTCGCCAAAATGTGCGCCGAAGCGCTTGATCTTTTCTTCTGTTGTCTCCATCGGAAAATCCCCGTCACGTCACGTTGCCGACACGACCGAGGTGATCGGCTGAAGCTCAACTGTCGCGATGCGCCGCAGAAGCGCGATCGTGTTCAGCAGCTCGGAATCCGCGATTCGCTTTGCCAGGCCGGCAAGCGCAGCATCCGCTTTCGCGCAGGCCCGGGATAGGATGATCTCTCGGTCCGGCACGATCATCGCGGCACCGGCCAAACGACCGGCCAGGTAGTAATTGAGTGCCGCCGAAAGCAGACGCGGCGGAAAGACGTTTGTCCGAGGAATCCGGCGGATGAGTTTGCGGTCGACCAGTCGTCCTGCAACGCACTCGAACGCAGTGACCCCGGTGCGGGTCAGCTCCCGTACGTAATCCATCCAGTGGGAGGCGTATTGCTCCGAGCGAACCAGTGCGTCGCTCGTGGCCAATGCCATGCCCGCCGCGATTCCCCGCAGACTGATCCCTGCGCCGCCTAGCTCCAGTACGGGCTCCTCCGCGGCCATCCACGCCGTCGCATCACGAAATGCGAAATGGGCATTCAGCCTGTTGTCAGCGCGGAGGTTGACGGTACCGAGCGCCAACGCGAGTGTTCCGTCGCGGGCACGGAGCGACAGCGCTTCGTGCAGCAGCGCCGTTGCCGTAATGAAGTCGCTATCCTCGGCGGCCCCAGCTGCTCGCTCCACGAGATCCCGAACCCTCAGATCGCTGTGGAGAGACCTTGCGAGGCGCCAAAGACGTATCACGGCGAGTGCGGTCATCACGCCGCCAAGAACCTCAACGAAATTCACCGACAGCAGGGCGGCGGCGGCCCGTTTTCCAAGACCAAGATTCGTAAGGAACTCGTATGACTGGTCACTCCCGGCTGGGAGAATCGGGATACCTGCCGGCGTAAAGAAGTCGCGCCCCAGTACGTGGTAGAGCGCCTGAACTGCTCCACCAGTCCCGTATTCGCGAGTCACTTCGACAACGGCCGCCATGTCGTGGCCATGTTGTATCCGATGAACCCACCCGCCGCCCCGCACACTCGCCCCGGGCACGGTGTCCATGTAGGCGTTGACTGCATCGGCTTTCGCGCCACCGACATACGCGGCTATCTCGCGAGCGGCCCAGCCACCGACGAGACGATGTTGGTCAAAAACGCGGCGCGTCACACGGGAGAGAACTTCGTCGAACGCAAGAGTTGCGCTGCCAACCCCGCCCAGGGCTGCTGCGGCAAGCACCGGTCGTACGCGGACGTTGTAGAGACTGGTAAAGACCTCCGGGTCCGCATCGAGCGAGGGCTGAAGATCGAGGACTTGGTGAACAACCGGGCAGTGTTTGATGATTTGCCGCTCGTCCTCCCCAAGGGTCCGGGAGTAGAAATCGTCAGCGTATTCTATTACAAGCTGCGCGCCACCCGCGGTCGTGCTGTACGCTTTCTGGATCAACTGCCCGGCTTGGCGAAGACGCCTCGCGCCTTTGTCAGCGACCTTGCCCACCGCCCCCGTCACCGACTCGCGAGCCGACCGCAGGCTTCGCTTCAGAAGTCGGCCGCTCGACGCCTTGAGATCATCAGCGTGTTCGCCAACGGCCGGCGCGCCCGCGGTCGGGCTATATACTCTCCCTGCGAACTGTCCGGCTTGGCGAAGACCCTTCGCACCTTTGTCAACGATCTTGCCCAGCGCCCCTGTCGCCGACTCGCGAGCCGACCGCACGTGCTGTTTCAGAAGTCCGCCGCTGAACTTCTTGGCGGGAAGGCCATCGCGGATCGAGAAAACTTCCCAAGCCTTCGACAGGTCCCTGCCCTCAACCTCCGCAAAGGTGATTTCCTCACCTTGGCGACGCAGTTCCTGGATTCGCTCTAGCGCCTCGCGTGACGGCGGCCAGAACACGTTGCCAGCGATAACCCTCGGGACACGGACCGTACCCGCCAAGACGTGTCGACCCCGGAGAGACTCGTAGTACCGGTTGAGTTCTGCTTCGCTCTCGATCGCTTCGAGTTCAAGAGCACCCTTCGGAAATTCGAAGGCTGCTTCGATTCGGATCTTTTCTACCTCCGATGTTGACGCGTTCTTCAAGGTGAAGTGCTTGGCGGTTCCGGGCATCCGAGCAACGTAGGCACTGACAAGCACGGTAACAATTACGAGACCGCGCCGGAAAACGGGTTCGTTCGGGGCGAAGCGAAACTCCGGTGGGAGCCTCAGGAACAGAGAATGCTTACCGACCGATTGCGGAAGCGCTCCGGCAATCCATTTACGCCAGACGTAGCTGTTTACAGCGGGAAGGCCGACGCCGAACTGTGGGGGCAATTCCTCGTGAGGCTGAGGGGTCAGCTCTCCGTCCGGAACGTCTTCAAACCGGTCGTACTGATAGATCGTCGCGACCAGGTAAGTAAACGCCTGCAGCGCATCGTTCAGCACCGCCCCCAGTCGATCTGGGGTTAGGCGGCGGCAACAAATAAAGGTAGCAACTTGGGCCAGAAGCGAGTATGATTTTGGAGCATAAGATCTTCCATCCAGCTCCAATCGATATAGTCTACTTGCTACCTTTATTTATTTACGGCTCCTTAGTCCGTCGAGCTGCAAGGTTCTTATCCCCGCTTTGGTGGCACGCTCCAAAGCAGGGCCGGTATACCCTATGGGAGACACAAAGACGCCGTGGCACGGCGGAATTCCTACGTCACTAAGCTTTCCGACGAACTCGTCTATGTGCTGGCTTCCGACCTGGTCTTTTTCGTTTTTGCATTCGATGGCGATCCGCACGGGATAACCAGCGACATGCTGCAACAATAGGACGTCGATCTCGCGCTTTCGCCCCGAGCTCGAATCGATAACTGGCAGCAACACGCGCTTCTGTATTTCTATGCCCGGGAACTCGTGTAGAGCGGCAACCACATCCTCCAGAAGATTACCGCGCTCCTTAGCCTTGGAATTGCTCATCGCAGGCGTGCTCCCAGTGGCGGCTCTGAGGATGCCGGACGCTCAGAATGAGCCGCGCCGCTTTTGGGCGTCGGCTCCATCGTGCCAATTTCAACGACGCGTCTCCTCTCGTCGAGTCGATAGGCGATCTTGAACTCGCCGTGCTCCCACTCGCGCTCGCCCGGACTCGGCTCGCCATCCGGGCGCAGCTCGCGACTGCCCTCCGGCTTCGGGTCCTTCTCCAAGCGCAGGAGCAACAGCGCCAGCATTCGGCACTTCGCTCGGTCGCTCTGGTGAAGCTCCTGGAGAACCGCCTTCACCTGGTCCGACACGAGAACGCTATATCTCGCCGAGCTCACTCAGAACCTTGCGCAGCGGGGTCTTGCGGCCCTTGAGCGCCTCCCGGAGCTGCAGACTCGTTACCCGGTCTTCTATTTCCTCGAGCCGGCGAAACCGGTCCATCTCCACCAGCACCGCAACCGGGTTGCTGCGCCGCTGGATGACGATGGACCCGCGAGACCTGCGGACCTCGTCTACCAGCTCGGAAAGTTTGGCCTTGGCCTCTGAAAGCGCAACTTGCTTCATCTTGCTACCTCTGTCGTCTTGACCAAAATAGTCTGTTAGGTCATGATGGTCAACACATGGCAGTTGTGTTCTTCGCGGATGTCCTCGGCTTTTCCGCCCTCAGTCGGGCTGCCAGCGCGACGTCCGCCGTCGATGCCCTGAGCGATCTTGCTAGTGTAGTGTATCAGAAATGCATTTACACAGATGTCTATCACAGCAGCGCCCCTCGATACGGCCCCTGAAAAGACGGGGCCTACTCGGGGTAAACGGGGAAAAGCCCTGCAATATGGCGACAAAACCGTTCGTCCTGAGTAGCCGCCCTCCTTTGGCGGCGTATCGAAGGGCACCCACTGCATCCATGTAAAGTCAATTCTGAGACAGTACACTAGCTAGCATCTTTTCCACGCAGAGCAGTATTGCCCGGTATCTCCAAGCACCGGGTTGGCGCCGTCGTTACGGCCTGACCGATTCGATCTTCCTGGTCGCCGATGACCCGATAGAGGCTTGTGCCGCCGCTGAGATCTTCTTCAACTTGGCCTTCTACAACAGCCACGCCGACGATGCCGTGCTACTGCGCGGGGCGATCACCTTGGGCGATGCCCGAGAAATCGGCCCGCTCTTTCCCGAAACGGCCAGCGCCAACTTGGTTGGTGAAGCGGTCGTGCGAGCCGTTCAGTTGGAGAAGTCCGGCGTGAAGGGACCGCGGCTCTTGTTGTCGGACGAGGTTGCTGGTGCCTTGCCTGCCGAGTTTGCCTCTTGGATGCTTGATCGGACCGCCGAGGGACCCGCTGAACTCCTCTGGCCGCTCACACCTGATCCGACGGCCAGCGAGCCGCTCATGGTCGGCGACGTGTGTCAGGCCGCAACCCGCCTCTTGCTGAGGGAATGGCAGGACGCGGAAGCGGCTCCGCATCTGGTGGCCTACCTCGATCTGGTCGTGCGTGCGCTGGAGCGCCTTCGTCAGCGCGACGCGAACGGCGCGGAGACGATTCTCGCCATGGTCGATTTCTGTGCCGTCCAACCCATCCTGCGGTCGTTGCTTACCAGCCGCCGTATTCCTGAGTTCCTTTTGCTGGAGCGGATCGATGCGCTGATTGGGAAAATGAATCAACCGAAATGAAAGAATGAATCAAATGACGCATTTCGGGCCGCCCGACGCTGGGAAATGAACCAATTGACTCATTTCGAGGCCGGAATGAAAGACCTCGCTCCTCCACTGTGTTCGCGACCGGACCGAGGAGTACCGGCGTCTCGCCTATCGCGCCGCTACGCCCGGAGCAGCTGAATCTTCTTGGTGTCTTTCACGTTGGCCAGCAGCTCGGAAATCGACATGGTGAGCTTCGGGTGAATCATCTGCGGCGCCAGCTCGGAGAGCGGGGCGAGGACAAAACGGCGCTTTGCCAGCTCGGGGTGCGGCACTTTCAGGGATCGCTTGTCGATGATCTCGCTGTCGAAGAAAAGGATGTCCAGGTCGATGATGCGCGAGCCCCAGCGCTTGCCGCGTACGCGCTTGCGGCCCATCGCCGTCTCGATGGCTTTGAGGCGTTTGAGCAACTCGTCGGCGGAGCAGTCCGTTTCGATTTCGATCGCGGCGTTTACAAACCAGGTTTTGGCGTCGCCGTGTGGCTCGCTCTCGTACAACGATGATTGCTTGACGATGCGGGTTCCAGGTAGTTTCTGAACGCGCTCAATAGCCTCTAGAAAATTGGCCTTCCGGTCACCCAGATTCGACCCGATCCCGATAAATGCCCGATGGGGCATGCCTCCCTCGACCTTCCCCCAACCCGGCACAGTCAGACAATGGCCTCCGGCTGTGCCGAAATCACCAGGGCCCTGCAACTCAACCACGGCGCCCGCGCACCGCTCAGTACTCAGGAATGCCTTCTTATCGCGTCTATGCCGAATTTACAACTTCTCCCAACTTCTCACCAACATCCCGATGCACGGCAGCGAAGGCCTATGCGGGGCGTGCTGTCTTGGGGGCGAAGCACCGCGCCCCTCTACATATTCCAGACGCCCTTGAGCTTCCGGAACGCTGGCGGCCGCTTCTCGACGAACGCCCTGCCGCCTTCGAGCGACTCCTCCGTGTTCCAGTACAGATCGAGCGCAGCGTAGCCGACTTCTTCGATCCCGTAGATGTTGTCGGAGTCGGCATTAAACGAGGTCTTGGCGATGCGTAGCGCCGTCGGGCTCATGCTCAGGATCTCCTTGCACCAGGCGTCTACCTCCTCCGCGAGCTTGTCGTGCGGGACGACCTTGTTGACCAGCCCCATGGCCAAGGCCTCTTGCGCATTGTACCTGCGACACAGATACCAAATTTCCCGCGCCTTCTTTTCGCCGACCACGCGGGCGAGATACGCGGTGCCGTAGCCCGGGTCGACGCTGCCGACCTTCGGGCCGACCTGGCCGAAGATGGCCTTCTCCGAGGCGATCGAAAGGTCGCATATCACGTGGAGAACGTGTCCGCCGCCGATGGCGTAGCCGTTGACGGCCGCGATCACCGGCTTGGGCATGTGACGGATGACCCCATGCACGTGCGAGATCTCACCGCCGTGGAAACCGTAGCTGCCGTCTTTCTTCGACTTCTGGTCGCCACCGGTGCAGAAAGCCTTGTCGCCGGCCCCGGTCAGCACCGCCACGCCGATCTCCGCGTCATCCCACGCGTCCTGGAACGCTTGGATCATCTCGTGCACCGTCTGCGCCCGAAAGGCGTTCATGACCTCCGGCCGGTTGATAATGACCTTCGCAATGCCATCCTTCTTCTCGTACAAGATATCCTCAAACGCCATAGATCCCTCCTCTTTGCATCCGTGCGTTCCCCTCTCGGGCAGATGGCGCCGGGTGCGATCGCAGCCAGGCCGCGGCACTATACCTCTCCGAGCACGCTCACGCCAACCGGCCAGAGACCGAACCTCAAGAACGACCATGTTCATCATTCCACCTCGCGATGTCAGCATTGAAGTCGGCCATCAGTTGATCGGGCGTTGAAAAGAAGCGATAGCCTCGGACCTTGCCCGGCGCGATTTGCGCTGCCAGAGTGTGGGTGCGGCGGGGAGGATTGTCCACCGCACACCATCACCGTCACGGAGGACACGATGCAAGTTGCCGATCGATTGAAACGCATTCCCCCGTATTTGTTCATGGAATTGAGAAATAAGATCGCGCGGGCGCGCGCCGCCGGGGTCGATGTCATCAGCTTGGCGATCGGTGACCCGGTGGAGCCGACGCCACAACCCGTCATCGATGAGCTGACGCGGGCGGCACGCGACCCCGCCAATCACCGGTATCCGACCGACGAAGAGAAAGGCATGCTGGCATTCCGGCAGGCGGTGGCCAAGTGGTATGCGGAGCGGTATGGGGTCGAGTTGGATCCCGCCACCGAAGTCCTCGCCCTGATCGGATCCAAGGAGGGGTGCCATCACTTCGTGCTGGCTCGGGTAAACCCCGGCGAGCCTGTGCTCATGACGGATCCCGGCTATCCGGCGTACCGCGCTAGCATCCTGATGGCCGGCGGGGAGCCTGTGAACGTACCGATTCGCCCAGAGAACGGGTATTTGCCCGTCCTGGCCGATATCCCCAGTGAGGTGGCGCGGCGGGCGAGCGCGCTGTTTTTGAATTATCCCAACAACCCGACCGGCGCCACCGCAACCGCAGCGTTCCTCCGTGATCTCGTCGACTTCGCCCGCCAATACGACGTCGCGGTCTGTTACGACAACCCGTACATCGAGGTGGTGTTCGACGGCGAGCGGCCGCTGAGTTTCCTGTCGACGCCGGGTGCGAAGGGGGTCGGCATCGAGCTCAATTCGTTGTCCAAGCCGTTCAATATGACCGGATGGCGGTTGGGCATGGCCGTCGGCAACCGGGACCTGATCGCTGCACTCTCGCAGGTAAAAGAGAACACCGACTCCGGCGTGTTCAACGCCATTCAGTTCGCCGGCATCGCCGCGCTGTCAGGCTGCGCTGGGAATATCGGCCAGATGCTGGGCATCTATGCGCGGCGTCGCAGACTCGTCCTGCAGACGCTGAAGGAAGCCGGCATCTCGTTCCAACCAGGGCGGGGAACGTTCTACCTGTGGGTGCCCACGCCGCACGGCATGTCCAGCATTGAATTCGCTACGATGCTGTTCGAGGAGGCGCACATTGTGGTTGCCGCCGGAACGGCGTACGGCGAGTACGGCGACGGTTTCGTTCGCTTCTCACTGACGGTTCCCGACGACCGGCTCCGAGAAGCAATGGAGCGGCTCCGCAAGGCCTTGCGGTGAAGCCCAGTGGGCGGTGGTGCGGGGCCTTCCGACTATGCTCGACTATCGACCGCATTTGAAACGGAGAGGGCAATCTGAGGCGAACCCGTCTCTGAGTGGCCGGTGGCATCCTCATCAATAACCGGCAACCCATGAAGGCGTGGTAACCCATGAATGGAGGGTAAAACGTCAAACTCACCGAGGCGCAAGTCTGCTTCGGCCCTGGTTTTCAGGAAACGACGTGCAAGGGGTGGACGGCGTTCCTTGCCGCCCTCTCGGCGGAGCAAACGAGTATCGAGAGTTGAGAGACGCGATCGGCTGGGCGCCACTGGACTTGGCGCCGCCCATGCTGTCGTTGAAGAACCAGGACCTGGTGGCGGAGTGCGGGGAGCTCGGCTTCCAGGTCGGCCCGCCGGCGAACGAGGTCCCGGACTCCACTGAGGAGGGCGATCAGAGCAGTTACCATCGATCGACTATGGCGCAGTTACACGCCGAAGGGGAACTGCTCGCCAGTCAGCCACGTATGTAGTTTTCGGAAGGGACAGCGGCCTCTTGTAGTGCAAAGCCGCGATTTTCGGCTCCACGACGCGGCGAATGGAATATTGGCGAGGCAAACCGATTAGCCACACGGCCACGCCGAAGCGCTCCAATGGAGTCCGTTACAACGCCGACGGTCCGCCCGCCCAAGAGCGCCGCGCCCTTCGCCAACGCACGCGGAGGGGATAAGTTCAGATCCACCCCGTTACCGATTTCGAAGTTCTGGCGGGGCCGGCCGATTGAGCCGGCGTCGGGCTGTGGTGAAAGGACTCCTGTGCGACGTTTCCCCTGTCAATTACCGACCGGCGAATGACAATCGTTCCTCGCGAAGCCCTTGTGGCACAAGGATTTCCGCGTGTTATAAGGTTCAGTAGCGCGCGTTCCCGGAACTTCGACCGTCCCCCAAAATCCGAGACGGACATTATCTACGGTAGATAGTCCAGGTTAAAACGGAGCATTTGTAAAACTTGCACGGCGGCTTGTAAAAGACGTGCTCCCCGCGCTCGCAGGAGTTGGCGGTACCTCATATCCGCTTGTGCCCAGCAACGCCTCGTGGCTGGCACGCAAGCTGCGTCCCTCTCTACCGTTTCTGATAACGTCTACGGCCACGACCTGGGGGTACGACGATCCCTCACCTTCGGTCAGTCGGTTGCGGCCTTCACGTGGAGCGTAAGCCCCGCGATATTGTGCTTCGTCGGTAGAGGCAGAGAAATTGTTTGAAGGAGGAACTCAATGACTGAGCGACTGGATATTTCCCTCATAGTTGGACGCGGTGTGCGCATCGTGTTGCTACTCTGCCTCGGATTGCTGGGACGACGCGCAGATGCCGTCCAGGCCAGCGGATCGATATCAATATTACCTAGTAGCTCCATTCTGAGTCCGGGAAACTCAGTCCAAGAGATGATCCGCATCAACAATACGTCGGCCAACACCGGTGCCGACGGTACTGGCGCGGTCGCAGCGACCTTGACGAGCCAAGGCACGTGTTGCACGTCGACGGCAGCGGTCAGCTGCTCGGTGACGACCTGCAGTCAGGACAGCGACTGCACCGTCAGTCCAAATACGGTGTGCGCGCCGACGGGCTCTGGGGGCACTGGCGTGCGTGTGGAGCTGGCGTGTACCGACAGCGCCTGCACCCAGCCGTTGAGCGGAGTGTTGACGTTCACTGGCTGCTCGAATTTGGCAACGGGCGTGTGTTCGTGCGCGTTAGATCCGGTGGATGTTACCGGCAACACGGTGCTGATCGCCATGTGTGCCGGTGGCATTTCGATCGCGGCCGCTGGCAATGAATTTCTGGCAACGATCAATTCGACTGCCAGTCAACCAGTGGCCGGCAACGGCGCGTTTTTTACCCGTGGGGCCACCGGTCCCAACGACCTGCAGGCGTGTGGGACCAGCGGAACCTGTGCGACCGCAGGGGCTCAAGGGAGTACCAAACTGTTCTTACCCGCACCTACTGCCACACCGACGAATACGCCGACTGACACCCCAACTGATACGCCGACGGCAACCCCAACAAACACCCCGACGGTGACACCGACGAAGACCGCAACCAACACCGTAACGAACACCTCGACTAAAACTCCGACAGCGACCAATACCCCGACCAGGACGGCGACCCACACCGCAATCAACTCGCCGACGAACACCCCGAGCCAGACGGCAACACCGACCATGAGCGAGACGTGCGCACCCAAGCCGTCATGCGCACCCAAGCCCTCGTACACGCCCGACAGGGGCTGTTCAGATACACCTTCGCAGGGCACCCTGAGCGCGTTCACAACGACCGGGTCGAACTCTTGCACGACTACGTTCAAGAATAACGACTCGCACTGCCACTATCTGGTCGGCATAGCCAGTTATGAGAAGTTCAGCTCCAGCAGTGGTAACGGGGAGGAGTACGAATGCCACCAAGCGGTTATCGGGCCCAACAACTGCGTGACGATGACGGTGCACAAGCCCCCATGCGCTTGGGAAATCCACTCCTTCTGGGGGAGCGACATTCAGTCGTTGTCTGGTAGCAACTACGGCTCACGGGATCTGAACTCCGAAGATGACGACGACGATGGTCTGTACTGTCACCAATATTGCAGTTCCGGACCGACGCCAACGCCTGGGTGTTCTCACTAAGCCGATCACACCAGTCGTAGCGTGGTTGTGACGCGAAGGGCCGCGGGTTTTCCCGTGGCCCTTCGCTGTTTGGACCACCTCGCCAAAACCCCATCCGCGCCTTTGAATCTCTCGCCGTTCCCGGTGGTGACAAAAACTGTCACTTCCCGCATATGGGACCCTGGCGAGGCGCACGCGAATTTTCGGGACCCACACCTCGCCGTTTCGCAAGAGTGAACCACCGAAAGGGCGAGCAGAGACTTTCTGGGGCTGTGGCGCCGGTGGCGCCGCGTCGTGGCGTTCTCTGGTTCCGTTCCTTAGCGGGAAGAGCCGCCACACGCGGGGATTTCGAGCGAGTCTCTCGGCGGCCCAAAGCATCGCGGACTGGGAAACGGAGAGGGAGGGATTCGAACCCTCGGTGGAGTATTAGCCCCACACACGCTTAGCAGGCGTGCGCCTTCGACCACTCGGCCACCTCTCCAAGCGAGAGATCAATACTTTTCGCGCATTTCGAAACCGTTAGCAACCCTTCGACACGTTCGTTGGGCCGGACAGCGGATCAAACCCTCTTCGTTATCATACGCTGTCAAGGTGACCGCTCGGGAAGGCAGTTGTGTCGCCTCTTCATCCCAGCCGCGCGCCGGCTTACGGGTGATGGGCCGGTGGCCGATGCATACGTGAAATTCTACGTTGACAGACCGTTACTGGGTGCGATACGGAAGAAGACGCGTAAACGCCGGGGATGGGGTGGCGACTAAAATTTAAGGTCCCGGAAGGTCCCGGCAGGAAAGGGAGGATCTATGATGCGCAGGAGTATTTTCATCGGAGTGGCAGCTCTGCTGCCGGTGGTTGTCCCCGCGATCGGTGGGGCGCAGACGACGTTGTACAACACGCAGGCGGCAACCATCACGTGCAATACGATCTACGGAACGGCAGCCGTCAAACCGGTACTCACGCTTACTCCGCCGGCGACACCGGTGCCCGCAACGCTCACGCTGAAGGCGACGCTGGGCGGCTGTACGTCTTCGGGGGCCACGCCGTCGGAGCCAACCATTCTGTCCGGCACCCTCGTTGCGAAGATCAAAACGTCAGCAATAAGCGCAACCTGCCTCTCCCTGACGTCGCTGGGAACGGTAACGGGCAACCTCGTCTTCACGTGGAAGACGGCGAAAGGGCAGAAGCTCGACTCCAAGACGACCATCGTGACACCAGGATCATCGGTCTCCGGGGGTCTAGTAGCCTCGTTCGAAGATACCAGTGACACCCCACTTGGATCAGGTGCTGCCGAGTACCTCTATCTCTCGGCGGGCGGGGCGCTAGCATCGGGTGTGACCAACGCGTTTGCCGGCACGGCGACGCCGTCGCTCTTTGCAATCACGTCAGAAGACCTCGCCAACGTTTTGGGTCTGTGCACGGGGTCGGGGATCAAGTTGATCCACTTGGGGATCGGTCAAGCCACGCTCTGAGCGCCCGAACGTGTGTTTCCACATCGCGCGTGGAAACTTCCATAATTTGCGGTACGTCTGGAGTTCTGGCGGGCGGGCTTTTTCTGCCCGTCCGCCGCTTTCCGGACTAGCCGCCGCGCTTCAAAATCCCATGAATCGTCGGCCCGCTCCACAGCCGGCCGGTGTCCCTCGCCAAAATCCCATGTGCTGCGCTCAGGCAGCTTCCCGCCACTGGTATCGGTGGTGAAGACCATCGACACGGGAAATTGACGCGACCGTGGCGAGTAGCGAAGGCTGGGGGCACACTCCGCGACAGCCCATCACAGCGTTTGAGTTTGCTTTGGCAGTCTTCCTAAGCGAAAATCCGCGCTGAAAGGAGGAGCGTCATGAGAAAAGTGAGTTTGGCGATCGGGACGTGCGCCATGCTGCTGTGGACGGGGGTGGCACTGGCGACACCGACGGCGCAGGAGCAGTGCGACAGCGCGCGCATCACGGCGTGGGCAAAATACGTGTCCTGCGTGGACGCGGTGGTCGCCAAGGATGCGAAGGGAGTCTATTCCGGTTGGAGCGTTGAGTCCGCAGCGTTTGGCAAGTGTCGGCACGCGTATTTCAAGAACTGGACGGCGTTCCAATCGAAGGCGTCGTTAGCGACGAGTACGTGTGCGCTCGGGTCGGCGAACCGCTTCAGCGACAACGGCACCACGGAGACGGACAATCTGACTGCGCTGGTGTGGGAGAAGAAGACCACCGACGGTAGCGTACAGGACAAGGGGAATTGGTATACGTGGAGCACGGGGTTGAATAATGAGGATGGCACGGCGTTCACCACCTTTCTGACGGCCGGTCTCAACACGCCGGGCTTTGCCGGGGCGAACGGGTGGCGGTTGCCGACGCTGGCGGAGTTGCAGACCATCGTGTTGGATTTCCCGTGCACGGGAGAATTTCGGGGAGCCAGGTGCCAATGCGGCTCGAACCCCTGTGTTGCCTTTGACGCTAGCAACACGCAGTCCAGCCTCTACTGGTCCGCTACGAGCTACGTTCCCGATCCGAACCGCGCGTGGGGCGTGAGCTTCATCAGTGGGATCGTCGACGACAGCAACTACAAGACGCTCAGCTACTACGTTCGCGCTGTTCGCGGCGGCTTGTGATCGGCCATTTGGTCGTTCGACCATTGACCATTTGATTTCAGCGGCGGCGTGAGCCACCGCTGGGATTTCTTTTTTGCGATGGCACAAGCCGAGCACTTGCCGATCCTTCGATACGCGCTGCTCAGGACAGGTCTACAAGCGCGCCTATGATCTCTGTCTGTATCTGGAACAGGTGGTGCGCAATTTTTCCCGCTACCACAAATACTCGCTGGGGCAGGACCTGCGCGACAGCGCGCGGCGGGTGCTGTGGCTGCTGCTCGCTACGGATGCGGCTTGCAGGTCAGCGTGAGCGAGTTGTGCCCTTGTTCCCTAGCAACCGGATCGGAAATCACATTCACGCTCAGCATCGCGCGTGCCGCCTTGAAGCCCGTCGTCGTTTGCTTCAGCGGCACCTGAATTGCCACGAAGGCCGTACAGGTGTTGTCCGTGTTGAGCGGCGGTGTGAACTCGACGAAGCGACCCTTACACACACCGTCTCCGCTGCCCCCAGTTGAGTCACAATCGGAATTGGCCGTGCAGAGTTGCCCCTTGTGCGGCCCCCTGTTCGCACAGAGCCCGCGAACCGTCCCGCCGATGATCGTCAGCGCGTTCTCCAGCGCGTCGCGGCTTAGCGGTGCCCAGGTGCCCGTCGGGTTCGCCTCCTTCGGACTGAGGAACTGCACCCGCGCCACGTCGCTCGGAGTGCAGCGCAATCGGGTATCCACAACGTTCAAGCACATGGCGACGTGGAACGTGCAGGCGTGGTCGCCCGTGGTCGCGCCGAAGTCGCAGGCCGGGTCGTCGTCCGTACACGTGAGTTGGCGGCTGGGGAGCCCGTTACGCCCAACGACTGTCGCCGGTTCCGTGAACCACTCCAGCATGCAAGCATTCTTTCCCTGGCCTGGGATCAATCCGGGCGGTGATGTGCTCGTCGGTGTCTGCGTCGGGGTTGCGGTTGGGGACGCGGTTGCGGTGTTCGTGGGCGTAGCCGTGAGCGTGCTGGTCGGAGTTGCGGTGGCCGTCGGCGTGCTCATCGGTGTCCCGCCTGGCGCCGTCGGTGTGAAAGGGGTGCAAACTGAAGGTTGCCCGGTGCAGGAGAAGCCCGACTCAATGGTACAGTTTGCTGAGCAGCCGTCACCAGCGATCACATTTCCGTCATCGCACTGCTCGCCCGGATCGAGGATGCCGTTGCCGCAGGCGACGTTGCCCGGCCAGAAGCCGCCGGGGTAGAAGCTGGTGGTGTCCAGCGCCGCGCATGTTGCATCGGTGAGCGGATCGCCTGAGGTGGCGCAGCACGGTGTGCTCGGGCTGCATTGCAAACCATCCCAGGCGAACTGCGCCAGCTTCGCCTGGCCTTGATCCGCCGGGTGGAAGCAGTCGCAGCACGATAGGTCGTTGCTCTGGAAGTCCATGAAGAAGCTGCCCTGTGTGTACTTGAGTGCGACGTCGGCCGCTTTGACCGCGCCGGTGGCCGAGCTGCCGCCCGCTGGGATGGCCGCGTACTCTGCGGTGACACGCGCCAGGATCTCGTTGTAGCCGAGCAGCGTATTATACATGTCGATGATGCGCTGTTCGGAACAGTCGGTGGTCAGCGACGCACAGGTTACGTCGGACTCATGCCACAGCTCCGAACATGTGAAGCCGGTACCCACGCCACACGCGCCCTTGGCGCTGAGGTTGCACAACTCGGAGACACGGACCGTTGCCAGGACGAGGATCCGGGCGTCGGCGATCTGGATGAGCTGATCGAGTCCGGCGCGGAACTCACGCTCGAAAGCCTCGTTGGTGGTGCGGCAGTAGTTGTTGGGATCCTGGTCACCGCTGCAGCTGTTGCCGGTCTTGGTGAGGAAGTGGGTGCCGCAGGCGTCGTCGTGGCCCATGAGCACGAGTGCGTAACGCGGTGCGGGCGCGGCGGAGAGGTGCGAGTAGATGGTGGCCGACTGGGTGCGGAAGTCGTCTCCCATGGTGGCGCCGTCCTGGGCGTCGTTGAAGTTGGTGATGAAGTCCCCCTTTGCACAGTCAAGGCGCTCGGCGTGGGAGAACGTACCTTCGGCCCCGGCGCTGCAAAAGCTCGTACCGTGGCTTTCGCCGGTGGCCCAGGTGCGGGTGACGTTGTCGGTGTAGTTGCACGCCGCAGCGTTGGCGTTGAAGCCCCGCGAGATGCTGTCACCGGAGACGCTGATTGAATCCGAGAGCAACGCGCCGATCGATGTGCGGACAACCAGAAAGAACGAGCAGAGCCCCAGCAACGCGGCAACGATGATCCGTCGTAACATTTACACCCCTCCCCGTCGCGACTGCGTGTACTGCCGTCCGCTCGTCAAATCAATCGTATGGACCCCCAGGGCAGTGTCAAGCACCACTCGGCCACCTCCCCAAGCGAAAGCAGCGTGATTTTCCTACCTCCCCCAACACCGGATTGCAACTGACTGCATTCAAATTGACACTGTTTTTCACGCCACTCACACCACTTTTCACGCCACCAATCTGTGCCAGTGCTGTGGTGCCGTCGCGCGCCAGCCGGTCGAGCACGGGTTCGATATGTTCACACGCAGTCTCGAAGGGGGGCGATCTGGCACGGCCCACAATCCGGTGCGAGATTTTCCGGCTGCCCTCCAAGCGCGGTCCCGAACCTGGCCTGCGCGGCGTGCGCCACACGCAGAGATTCACCTCGGCTGCGCCAAACTTCTGCGCCCCTCTAGCCATGGGCGTCGAACTCAACTAGAAAGAAACCGTATCAAGGATGGAGACGGCGCGCGCGAGGGCGGCGCCGGGGAGTCAGGAGTTACCCACACCCGCATTGCAAGGCGGGGGGAACGATGAAAATTTATCTCGTTGCACCGAAGAATCCGGAATCGTTCTGGACGTTTGATCGCATTCTCCGCAGCCTGAAGAAGAAATGCGTGTTTCCGAACTTGTCGCTGCCGACCGTCGCCGGTATGACGCCGCGCGAGCACGAGGTGGTGCTGTGCGATGAGAACGTCGAACGGGTCGATTTCGACACCGATGCCGATATCATCGGGTTGACCGGATACGTTGTCCATAGCCAGCGGATCTTCGAGCTGGCAGCGGAGTTCCGCCGGCGCGGCAAGTTCGTCGTCGCCGGTGGTCCATTTGCTTCGCTCTGCCCGGAGCAGCTGCGCGACAAGGTCGACGTCGTGTTCGTGGACGAGGCGGAATACACCTGGCCGCGCTTTCTGAAGGACTACGCCTGCGGTCAGTGGCAATCCGAGTACCGGCAGGTCGAGAAGCCCAGCATGCAGGACTCCGCGCTGCCGCGGTTCGATCTCCTCAAGATCGATCGGTATCGCACCATGACGATTCAGTTCGCGCGCGGCTGCCCGTTCAGCTGCGAGTTCTGCGACATCATCGTGATGTACGGCCGCCGGCCGCGCACCAAGACCGTGGCGCAGGTCATGGACGAAGTCCAGGCGATCCATCGGCTCGGGCTGCGCAACATTTTCGTCGTCGACGACAACTTCATCGGCAACAAGAAAGAGGCGAAAGAGCTGCTGCGGGCGCTCGCCGATTGGCAACAGGCGAATGGCTACCCGATTGAGTTCATGACCGAGGTGACCTTGAACCTCGCACAAGACGACGAGCTGTTGCAGCTGATGCGGGAGGCGAATTTCACCACCATCTTTGTGGGCATCGAGTCGCCGCGCGCCGCCAGCCTGCAGGAGACCAAGAAGACGCAGAACCTGCGGGGGAGTATCCTCGATTCCGTGCATCGGATCCAGCGCGCCGGCATGGAGGTGATGGCTGGGATGATCGTCGGGTTCGACAGCGATGACGCCTCCATCTTTGACGAGCAGTTCCGCTTCATCCAAGAGGCCCGCATCCCGGTGTCGATGACCGGCATGCTGAACGCCATGCCCAAGACCCCCTTGTACCTGCGCCTCAAGCAGGCCGGGCGGCTGATCGCCGAGTCGGTCGGCGACCAGTTCGTCTTCACCAACATCATTCCCGAGCGCATGTCGCGACTGGAGCTGTACGAGGGGTACAAGCACCTGCTCGAACGCTTGTACAGCTACCGCAATTACCGCCGGCGCACGATGCAGTTGATTCTCAACAAGGGGACCCAGATGCGCACCCGCCTGCTGGCGAGTGGGCAGGACCTGATGATTCTCCTGCGCGTGTTCTGGACCTGTATCCTGCGCGCCTCGCCACGCCGGGCGTGGATGACCATCTCGTTGATGATCGAAACGGCATTGCGGCGACCGCGGGCGCTACGCGATGCGATCACCTTCGCCCTGCTGCACAAGCATCTGTACGAGTACATGCGCGACACCTGCAAGCAACTCGACCATCTGGCGCGGGAGCTGAAGAAGCTTCCGGACGAGATCGGCGGGCTGCCGGGCTCGTCTCCCGCCGCATCAAACGCCGCGTGACCGCCGCCCGTCGTCGGGCGCTGCGATGGTGAAACTCAAGCGCGCCTACGACGCGCCGCCCGCGACACGGAGCGGAACAGCGCCACAATCGTGCGCGACGAGATCGGGAAGCTGCTGGCAAAGCCCGAGTAAGAGGCTGAAACTATCCAGCTAGCTCCCAACCTGGGTGAATTCCACGACCTCCGCGGACGTGATGAAGCGCCCGTCAGAGCGCTGCGGCAGCGCAGACGTTCGATACGTGAACGGCAGGCTCCCGCCCGGCGGTATGTCGCCGCGAACCGTAAAGAACGCGGCGCTTCCCGGGCTGACCGCTCCGGGCTGGCGCTCGTTGTTCCACAGCCACGCGTTGCGGATCAGCAGCTTCACGTCGCGCACCACCTGACGCGAATTGTTGACCAGCACACCGGCAACCACACCGTTGTCTGCGTGCATGTCCTTCACCGTGACAGCATCGGCTTGCGGGCCGGACACGATGGTATCACCGCCAGCCGCCTGACACACCGCGGCGCTCCAGAGCAGCACCGCGACGCCAAGAGCAACAAATCGAGTGCTCATCAAGAGTCTCCTTTCTGCGGCTGTATCAACAGCCGGACACATGCTTCTGGCTATATTGTAGTCCGTGAAGGGACTGGCAGGTCAAGCGTGGATGCATCGCTGGCGAGCATCCCAGTTCGCTCACACCCCACCCGCAGCGGCGCCGCGGGTGGTGTTGCAATTCCCGGACCGTTGCGCTACCAGACCTGCGGCCAATTTTAATCCATGCACGGATCTGGTCTGATTCCTGTGACATCCCGCTGCGTCGGCCCGCGACTGTTCGTGCCAGGATTTTCGGGGGAGCCCCTTGCCGCGTGCGAAATCGATTGATGTCCTGCGCGCCCATATTGACCGCATCGACGACCGGCTGCTGGCGCTGCTCAATGAGCGCGCCCGGCTGGCAGTAGAGATCGGCCAGCGCAAGCATCACGCGCGGGCGAGCGTCTACACGCCCGGCCGCGAGAAGCGCATCCTGGAACGCCTGCTGACACACAACCCAGGCCCGCTCAATGCGGAGGGCATCCGCCCAAATCTTTCGGGAAATCATCTCGGCCTGCTTGGCGCTCGAGAAAGAACTGCGGATCGCCTGTCTCGGGCCGCTCGGCACCTTCTCGCATCAGGCGGCGCGCGCCCAGTTCGGCGCTCGTAGCCGGTTGGTGCCGGTCAGCTCCATCGCCAATGTGTTCGACGAGGTCGAGCACCGGCGCACCGACTACGGCATCGTCCCGGTGGAAAACTCGGTTGAGGGTATGGTGGCCGCGACGCTCGACCGTTTCGTCGGCTCGCCACTGTCCATCAAAGCCGAGCTCCTTCTGCGCATCGAGCAATGTCTGATGTCGCGCCGCGGTCACACGGACGGTATCAAACGGGTCGTCTCGCACGCCCAGTCGTTCGGACAATGCCGCGGCTGGCTTGCCGAGCACCTTCCCGGCGTGCCGCAGATCGAGGCGGCGAGCAACGCCCAGGCCGCAGAGATGGCCCGCCAGGACGTGCGGGTCGCCGCCATCGCCGGGCGGGCAGCGGCCGAGCACTACCAGTTGAGGATCGTCGCGGCCAACATCCAGGATCAGGCCCACAACTGCACGCGCTTCTTGGTCATCGGCCGTGACGGCACCGGGCACCCCAGCGGGGACGACAAGACCTCGCTGTTGATGTCGGTGCCGCACCAGGCCGGCGCACTGCATCGCGTCCTCAAGCCGTTTGCCGACAACGGCGTGAGCATCAGTACGATCGCCTCGCGACCAATGAAGGAGCGGGCGTGGGAATACCTGTTCTTCCTCGATCTCGTCGGGCACGTGGAGGAACCCCCGGTTGCGCGTGCTCTCGCCGCCCTCAAGCCGCGGTGCTTGCTGCTCAAGGTGCTCGGGTCCTACCCCGCCGCGCCGCCCCCCGTCTGAGCGAGTGGCACCACTACATGTTCCGTAATATCACTATACCCCCCTGGGTCCGCAGCCTGGTACCCTACCCGCCGGGCAAGCCGATCGAGGAGCTGGAACGCGAGTACGGCATCTTTGGGTCCATCAAGTTGGCGTCGAACGAGAATCCGCTCGGCCCCTCCCCGAAAGCGGTGGCGGCGGTCGCGGCGGCGCTCGACGGCCTGCACCGCTATCCGGACGGCGACTGCTACTACCTGAAGCGTGCGGTGGCAAACAAGTATGGCGTCTCACCGGATGCGCTGATCTTCGGCAACGGCTCCAACGAGATCATTGAGCTGGCCGTGCGCACGTTCATGCAGCGCGGCGACGCGGCGGTCATCGCCGATCAGGCCTTCATCGTGTTCAAGCTGATCGTGCAGGCCGCCGGCGGCCAGGCGCGTCTCGTGCCCCTGCGGCAGTACACGCACGACCTGGAAGGCATGCTCGACGCCATCACGCCCGCGACTCGGCTGGTGTTTCTCGCCAATCCGAGCAATCCGACCGGCACCATCTTCTTCCGGCGGGAGTGGGAAGATTTCCTCGCTGCCTTGCCGGCACACGTGATTGTCGTCATGGATGAAGCCTACGCCGAGTTCGTCGAGGATCCCGCGTATCCGGACTCGCTGGCCGCCCAGGGCGCCGGCGGCCGCCTGATCACGTTGCGCACCTTCTCCAAGATCTATGGGTTGGCGGGTCTGCGCATCGGTTTCGGCATCGCGCACCCGGCGCTGATCGACCTGATGAATCGCGTGCGCCAGCCGTTCAACGTCAGCAGCGTTGCGCAGGTTGCCGCGCTGGCGGCGCTCGACGACGAGGCGCACGTGCGCCGCACCCTGCAGTGCAACCGGGAAGGTATGGCGTTCCTGCGCGAGCAGTGCGCCCGCTTGCAGCTCGCATACGTTCCCAGCTGGGCGAATTTCCTGATGATCCGCGTGGGCAACGGCGCGCGCGTGTACGAGGCGCTGTTGCGTCAAGGGGTAATTGTTCGCCCGCTGGGCGTCTACGGGTTTCCCGAGCACGTGCGGGTGACGGTCGGCACCGCCGCGGAGAACGCCCGGTTGATCACCGCCCTCGAGGACGTGTTGCGTGGAGGAGGGATGAGTGCCGCCGCTTTTTGAGCGAGTGACGATTGCTGGCGTCGGTCTCATCGGCGGCTCGCTGGCGCTGGCGGCGCGCGCCGCGGGACTGATCACCGAGGTGGTTGGCTACGGCCGCACGGAAGCCAATCTGCGCCTCGCCCGAGAGCGCGGGATCATCGATCGCTACAGCTTCGATCCGCTGCTCGCCGCGCGGGACGCCGACCTCTTGCTGGTGTGCGTGCCGGTGCGCGCCATCGGCGCCGTGGCGCGCGCCTGCGCCCCGGCGCTGCGGCCCGGCGCCGTAGTCAGTGATGTCGGCAGCGTGAAAGCAGCGGTGTTGCGCGAGCTGGAGTCCTGCCTGCCGGCGGGTATCGCGGTGGTCGGCGGCCATCCGATCGCCGGCACGGAGCACACCGGCGCGGCGGCGGCTTTTGCCGAGCTTTTTCGTGGGCAGCGCTGTATCATCACTCCCGGTGCACGCGCCCCGGTCGCCGCGGTGCACAAGGTGCGCGCCCTCTGGGAAGGCGTCGGCATGCGGGTCGACGTGCTGGACGCCGAGCAACACGACGCGATCCTGGCGTGGGTCAGTCACCTGCCGCATGCGCTGGCATTCAGCGCGGTCGCCGCGCTGCTCGATGCCGATGCGACGTGCGCCCAGTTTGCCGGCCCGAGTTTCCGCGACCTGACGCGGGTGGCCGCCAGCTCGGTGGAGATGTGGACGGACATCTTTCTGGCCAATGCGGCGCATGTGGATGAGGTCGTTCGCCGGTTCATCACGGCGTTGGAGACCCTGCGGCAGGCCATTGCCGGGGGTGATGCCGAAAAGATCCGGCAGGAACTGACGCGGGCGCAAGCGGCACGGCGACAGTGGAACGAGCAGGTGTCTGGGCGTGACTGACGCCGTCCACATGATCGAACCGTTGGCGCGTCCGCCCGACTGCGAGATCCGCGTGCCGGGCTCGAAGAGTCTGACGAACCGCGCGCTGGTGATCGCGGCGCTCGCCGACGGCGAGTCGACACTCGACGGCGCGCTGTTCAGCGAGGATACCGATTACATGGCCGCCGCGTGGCGCCGCCTCGGCATTCCCGTCGAAGCGAACCTCGCCGCCCGCCGCATCGTGGTGCACGGCGGCGGCGGGCGCATTCCCGCGCCCGCCGCCGAGATCTACGTCGGCAACGCCGGGACCACGATGCGGTTCCTGGTCAGCGCCCTCTGCCTCGGCCACGGCCAGTTCCGCATCGACGGGAGCGCGCGCATGCGCCAGCGTCCGATCCAAGACCTGCTCGATGCCCTGGCACAGCTGGGGGCGCAGGTCCGCTGCGAGCTGCAGGGCGGGTGTCCGCCCGTCGTCATCACGGCGGCCGGCCTCGCCGGCGGCGTGACGCGGGTCGCGGGCGCCAAGAGCAGCCAGTTCCTGTCTGCGCTGCTGCTGGCGGCCCCGTACGCGCGCGCCCCGGTAGAAATCGCCGTGCGCGGCCCGCTCGTCGCCCAGCCGTATGTCGACATGTCACTCGGTGTGATGCAGGCCTTCGGCGTCGAGGTAGCGCGCGACGGCTACCGCGACTTCCTCGTCTCGCCGCAGCACTATGCGGCGCGCCCATACGCGGTGGAGCCCGACGCCTCGAGCGCTCATTATTTTCTCGCCGCGGCGGCGCTGTGCGGCGGCCGCGTGCGTGTCCCCGGGCTGGGGCGCGACTCACTCCAAGGTGACCTCCGATTCGTCGACGTGCTCGAGCAGATGGGGGCGACGGTGATCCGCGGCGCGGACTTCGTCGAGGTCTCCGGCGGCGCAGAGTTGGATGGAATCGAAGCGGACATGAACGCGATCTCGGACACCGCGCCGACGCTGGCGACCCTGGCTCCATTTGCCCGGCGTCCGGTCGCCGTTCGGAACATCGCTCATGTGCGACTGCAGGAAAGCGACCGGCTGCACGCCGTCGCCACCGAGTTGGCGCGCCTCGGGGTGAGCGTGCGCGAGCTCAATGACGGCTTAGTCATCACGCCCTCGGAAATCCGGGCGGGGATCGTGGACACGTACGACGATCACCGCATTGCCATGAGCTTCGCGCTGCTGGGCTTGCGGGTCGGCGGGATCGGTATTCGCGACCCCGACTGCGTCCGCAAGACCTTTCCCGACTTTTTCACACGACTCGAGGAACTGCGCCGATGAGCCGCGTGGTGATTGCCATCGACGGACCGGCGGGGGCGGGAAAAAGTACCGTGAGCAAACGGCTGGCGGAGCGCCTTGGTTATCGCTACGTTGATACGGGCGCCATGTACCGAGTGATCGGTGTATTGGCGGCCGAGCGCGGCATCGATCCTGCCGACGGCCAGGCGCTCGCCGATTTGTGCAATGAAACAACAATCGAATTCACTGAGAACAGCGGCTCGGTGCAGGCGTGCGCCAACGGCCAGGACCTCACCGATCGCATCCGCACGCCGGCCGCCGCGCAGCTCGCCTCGAAAGTGTCGGCCGTGCCGGCGGTGCGCGAACGGTTGGTCGCCAAGCAGCGGCACATGGGCGCTGGAGGGGGGGTCGTGATGGAAGGCCGAGATATCGGCACCGTGGTCTTCCCCGACGCGCCGGTGAAGATCTTTCTCGACGCCGCAGCCGCCGAACGCGCGCGGCGGCGCAACGCGGAGTTGCGCGCAGGGGCGACGCCGGCGGACATCGACCGCATGGCACAAGAGATTGCCGAGCGCGACGCGCGTGACCGTGGCCGCGCCCATTCACCGCTCCGGCCCGCGGCCGACGCGGTCGTGGTGGATACCACGGACAAAACGATAGACGAGGTGGTGGCGGCGCTGGCAGCAATCGTGGCGACACGTTGCGCAGCGCTTGCAAGCCACACTTAGGGGCGGTATGAAAAGCCCGAGCTCATCCCCAGGGGGTACAATCCACATGAATCAACCAACCAACGCGGCCGCACCGGGCGGCGAAAACGACTTTGGCGCGATGTTCGAACAAAGTATGCGCGCCGTGCGCCCCGGTGAAGTCGTTCTCGGTCGCGTCGTCCATGTCTCGCGTGACTTCGTCACCGTCGACATCGGTTTCAAATCCGAAGGGCAAATTCCGATCAACGAGTTCCTCGACCGTAACGGCAACATCGACGTACAACCCGGCGACGAAATCGAGGTCTACTTCGACGGCACGGACAGCGAGCACGGCGGCGTGCAGTTGTCGCGTGCGAAGGCGGAGCAGTTCAAGGTCTGGCGGGATATCGAGGAGGCATTTCAGCGCGACGGGGCGATCGAAGGCACGGTGACTGGCACAGTGAAGGGTGGCCTCAAAGTTGACGTCGGCGTACCGGCCTTTCTGCCGGGCTCGCACGCGGACCTGCGGCCCGTACGGAATCTCGACCGCTTCATCGGACAACGGGCGCGCTTCGCCGTGCTGAAGTTCAACCGTGCCCGCGGCAACGTCGTGGTGTCGCGCCGGGCGGTGCTCGAACGCGAGCGCGAGGCGCTGAAGGAGGAAACCCTCAAGGTCCTCGAAGAAGGGGTGATCCTGGAAGGCATCGTGAAGAACATCACCGAGTACGGCGCCTTTGTCGACTTGGGTGGACTCGACGGCTTGTTGCACGTGACCGACATGTCCTGGGGCCGCGTGGCACGACCGTCCGACGTCGTCGAAGTCGGACAACGCGTGAAAGTCGTCGTGCTGAAATATGATGCCGGGCGCGGTCGGGTGTCGCTGGGCATGAAGCAAATCATGCCCGATCCGTGGGCGAGCGTGAGCACCTGTTACCCGGTGGGGGCGCGCGTGCACGGCAAGGTGGTCAGTTTGGCCGACTACGGCGCCTTCGTCGAGCTGGAACCCGGCGTCGAAGGGTTGATCCACATCTCCGAGATGTCGTGGACCAAACGCATCACGCACCCCTCGAAGCTCCTCGATGTGGGTCAGGAAGTCGACGTGGTGGTGCTCGATGTCGACTCGGCGAACCGGCGCATCGCACTGGGATTGAAACAGGCGGCACCGAATCCGTGGGAGTTGGTCCGCATCAACCATCCGGTGGGAAGCCGGGTTAGTGGACCGGTGAAGCATATCGCCGACTTCGGGTTGTTCGTCGGGGTCGATGAAGGCATCGATGGCCTGGTCCATATCTCCGACGTGCATTGGACGCGCAAGATCAAGCATCCGTCCGAGCTGTACAAGCGCGGCGACGTGATCGAGGCGGTCATCCTCGATATCGACGCGCAGAACGAACGCATTGCGCTCGGGATCAAGCAGCTGACGCAAGACCCGTGGGCGACGATGGCGCAACGCTACCCGGTCGGCAGCCGCGCCAAGGGAACGGTCACGACGGTCACTGACTTCGGCGTCTTCATCGAGCTGGAGGAAGGGGTGGAAGGGCTCATCCACGTTTCGCAGCTCAGTAGCGAGCGCGTCGACAAACCGCAGGTGCTGTTCCAGCCTGGGCAGGTCGTGGAAGCCGAGGTCTCGCACGTCGATCCGAAGGAGCGGCGCATCGGGCTCAGCATCAAGGCGTTGCGTCGCACCGAAGAGCGTGAGGAAATGGAATCGTATCTGCAGCGCGAACGGGAGGGGGCGCGCTTCTCTTTCGAAGACATTCTGAATGAGGAGCTGCGGCTCGACCGCGAGGAGGGCGAGCGCCGCAGCAACGCCAAACAAGAGGTCTCCAAAACCAAGAGGGAGTAGACGCGTATGACTAAACGCGATCTCATTGAGGAGGTAGTCCGGCTGCACCCGCGCTATTCCCGACGGGACGCGGAAGTCATCGTGAACGCGGTCTTCGGCAGCATGGCCGACGCCCTGCGTGGCGGCACGCGGATAGAAATTCGCGGCCTCGGCAGTTTCATTGTGAAACAACGCCAAGCGCGCGAGGGCCGCAACCCGAAGACCGGCCGCATCGTCTCCGTGCCCGCTAAACGCGTCCCGTTCTTCAAAGTCGGCAAGGAGCTCAAGCTGCGGGTCGACGGGAAGCCGCTCGACCCCGATTCCGACGTCGACTGAGTTGCGCCTCTATGCAAGCCCTTTGGGCGCCGTGGCGCATGGCCTACATCGGTGGGCCAAAGCCACCGGGCTGCTTTCTGTGTTTCGGCCGTGATACCCAGGACCGACGCGACAACCTCGTGCTGGCGCAGTCCCCCGCCGTGGTGATGTTGAACCGCTTCCCGTACACCAACGGGCATCTGCTCGTCGCGCCGCGCTCGCATACGGCCCAGCTGGGTGGGTTATCAACTGCGGAGCTGCACGCGGTTATGGATGTCGTCCAGCAAGCCGCCACCATTCTCCTCGACCAGTTTCATGCGGAAGGCCTCAACGTCGGCCTCAACCTCGGGGCGGCCGCCGGCGCCGGCGTTGCGGATCACTTGCACTGGCACCTGGTGCCGCGCTGGGTCGGCGACACCAATTTCATGACCGTGCTCGCCGATGTCCGCGTCGTTCCCGAACACCTCGAGGTGGTGTACGAACGCCTGCTGCCGTGGTTCGCGAGCCCGGCCGAGTGAGCGCCGCGAGCAAGGGACTCCGGGGGAATC
Organism: uncultured delta proteobacterium; assembly: GCA_963729835.1. Taxonomy (GTDB): domain Bacteria; phylum Desulfobacterota; class Binatia; order HRBIN30; family HRBIN30; genus CAVSQF01. Next base: position 93,555 of record CAVSQF010000051.1, read on the forward strand.
CCTACCGAGGCCAGATGTGAGTTGCCCGCCAGAGAGCATGCCCATATAATCTTTTGACGACGCAAGCAGAGACGGAAAGGAACTTCATGCAGCGAGCCACAACGCTCGGGGAACTCAAGCGTAGCGGATACCAGGTCCTGCCGGTGCGCGAGGAAATGCGGCGCAATCTGCTCGGAAAACTTTCAAGTGGCGAGCGCATTCTGCCCGGCATCATCGGATTCGACGATACGGTCGTGCCGGAAGTCGAGAACGCCATTCTCGCCGGCCACCACATGGTGTTCCTCGGCGAACGCGGTCAGGCCAAGTCGCGCATCATTCGCGGCCTGACGGCGTTACTGGATGACGCCGTTCCCATCGTCCGTGGATGCGCGATCAACGATGATCCGTTGCGCCCGATCTGTGCCGAATGCCGGCGCCGAGTGGTTGAGGAAGGTGACGCGCTCGCGGTGAGCTGGATCAGGCCGGACCTCCGCTACGGCGAGAAGCTGGCCACACCGGACGTCTCGATGGCCGACCTCATCGGCGAAATCGATCCCGTCAAAGTGGCCGAAGGGCGCTACCTCGCTGATGAAGAGACCATTCACTACGGTCTCATCCCGCGCACCAACCGCGGCATATTCGCCATCAACGAGCTGCCCGATCTCACCGAGAAACTCCAGGTGGCACTGTTCAACTTGATGGAAGAGAAGGACGTCCAAATCAAGGGATACAAAATCCGCCTGCCTCTCGACCTCGTCATCGTCGCCAGCGCCAACCCTGAGGATTACACCAGCCGCGGGCGGATCATCACGCCGCTCAAGGACCGCTTCGATGCCCAGATTCGCACCCACTACCCCCAGGTCTTGGACGACGAGATTGCCATCATGGAACAGGAGGTGCCAAACCTGGACCGGTTTGATCGGTCACTCGGTGTGCCTGGGTTCATGAAGGAAATCGTCGCGCAGCTGACGTTCGAAGCGCGCGCCTGCAACGAGATCAACCAAGCATCGGGTGTCAGCGTGCGCGTGACGATCAACAATTACGAGAGCCTGATCAGCAACGCGGAGAAGCGGGCGGTGCGCCTCGGGGAGCGGGAGATCGTTCCGCGCATCACCGATCTGCACGCCTTGGTCGCGTCGACGGCGGGGAAGATCGAGTTGGAGTACGCCGGCGAAGAGAAGAAAGGCGACGGCCTCATCGAGCGGCTGGTGAACCGTGCCGTGCTCAAGGTCTTCGATAGACTGCTGCAGGCCGACAGCCTGCACGAGGTGATTGCGTATTTCGAGAAAGGGTGGGGTGTCGAGGTGTCGGAGATGATGCGCGCCGAGGAATACCTTGAGGGCGTGCGTGGAATCCCGGGATTGCGTGAAGCGATCCGCATCCTCGGTGGGGTGGAGAGCCCGGGGTTCATCGCGGCTGCCAGCGAGCTCATTCTCGAAGGCCTCCACTTGCACAAGAAGCTGAATAAACAGCAGGAAGGCGGCCGGTGCACCTTTCGGGCGTGAGTTGGCTTATGGCTTATGGCATATCGCCTATGGCCAGATGCTTACAAACAGTGAGTGTTATTTCCGGCCATATGCCATACGCTATAGGCCATACGCCGCTCCGGCCATAAGCCAAATGCCAATCCGCATCCGCTACACACAGTGGGACGGCACGCAGAGCGTGCGCCTCGACGCCGATCGGGTGTTCGAGAAGCTCTCCGAGTACCTCGCGTACACCGACGACGTCCAGGAGGCCCTCGACTGGCTCATGCGCCAAGGAGCCGAATGGGACGGCATGCGCGTGCTCGGGCTCGACGATTTCCTCGAACAGGTGCGCGAGCAGCTGCGGCAACGCTATCGCGCCGTGAATGTCGACCATGCCCTCGATGAGCTGCGTCAGCGACTGCAGGACCTGCTCGATCTCGAACGCGACACGCTCGAGGAAAAGCGGGCCGCGAATCCGCGCCTGCAGGCGAAGCTGGACTTCCTCGACTGCCTGCCGCAGCGCCTCTCCGAGGCCATCGAGCGCCTCAAAGAGTACGAATTCGAGGACGACCAGGCACGCGCCGAGTTCGCGCAGCTCCTCGAAGAGCTGCAGAACATTCGGAACGTGGAAGAGTTCCAGGAGCGCTACGGCGATCTCTTTCATGGCCCGCAATCACTCGGGTACGAGGACACGCTCGACCTGATGCAGGAAATCGAGCGGCTCAAGCAGCTCGAAACCGATCTCTTGGCCGGCGACTTCGAGCGCCTCGATCTCGACGCACTGGGCACGTTGTTGGGGCAGCAGGCGCGGCGCGATGTCGGCAACTTGCAGCAGATGGTGTTGGTGCTGACACAGGCCGGGTACCTCACCGGCAAAGAGGGGCGCGTCAACTTGTCGCCGAAGGGCGTGCGCAAGCTGGGCCAGCTGGCCTTGCGCGACATCTACCAAGGCCTGCTGCGCGATCGTCCCGGCGGCCATCAGATCGACCACCGCGGGTTCGATGAGCCGCGCCCGGACGCGACGCACCCGTATCAGCATGGCGATCCATTGCATCTCGACCTGGTGCGGACGTTGAAAAAGGCGCTGCAGCGCAAAGCCGGCCTGCCGCTGGAAATACGACCGGATGATTTCGAGGTGTACGACACCAGCCACACCACCAGCACGTCGACGGTCCTGCTGCTCGACATGAGTTGGTCGATGAGCTGGGAAGGCCGCTTCGCCGCCGCCAAGCGGGTGGCGCTGGCGATGGAGGCGTTGATCCGCGCGCGCTATCCGCGTGACTACTTCGCGATCGTCGGCTTCTTCACGCGCGCCGTGGAGCTCAAGATCCGCGATCTCCCCGAAGCCAGCTGGAACATGGGGGACCCGTTCACCAATTTGCAGGACGGGCTGCGCCTCGCCGGCGATCTGCTGAGCCGCCATCCGAGCCGCAACCAGCACATCATCGTCATCACCGACGGCCAACCGACGGCGTACTTCTCCCGCGGGCGCCTCTACTGCGAATGGCCGCTGTCCTTCGGCGGCATCAGTATGCGCGCTGCGCAGGAGACGCTGAGAGAAGTCGAGCGCGTCACGCGCCGAGGCATCGTGATCAACACGTTCATGCTCGACGACAGTGCCAGCCTGCGCGCCTTCGTCGAGCGCATGACCCGCATCAACAAAGGGCGGGCGTTGTACACGCGCCCCGATCGCCTGGGCGAATACCTGCTGGTCGATTACATCGGCAAGAAGCGCAAGAAGGTGTGAGACCGGTGCGCCGATCACGGCGCAGTATCCGACTGTTCCGGCCTACGTCCTGGTTTCACCTATCGCCATGCCGCCGTCCCGCCACATCTTGAGCTTCGCCGAGTACGCCGCGATCCGGCACGCTACTCCCTACGTCGTCGACGTGGCTGGCGACCGTTCGCGGCTGCTGCTCTTTGGCGGGCGTCACAGCTCTGATCCGGCGGATCCCATGTTCGATCAAATCGAGGCAGCTTTCGTGCAGCTCGCACCGGGGTTCGCGCTGCACGAGGGGACGCCACCGGCCGTCGAGACCGATCGCGAGATCGCGATCCGCAGGCACGGCGAGGCCGGCCTGATTCGGCACCTCGCTGCACGCATCGGTATCGACACGGGGAGCATGGACATCCCGCTGGCGAAGGAAGCGCGACTGCTGCGGCGCGCGATCGGACCGAGCGAGGCGCTCGTGTTTCTGGTGGTGCGCCAGTTGGCGTCGTTCAACCGCAAGACGGCGCGCATGGATTTCGACGGGTACTTCGCAGAATTCTTCGCACACATCGCGCCGGCGCTGGAGTTGGCAACGATCGACTGGCCGCTGATTGAGGCCGAGCACCGGCGCGTGCTCGGGCGTCCGTTGGCGCCGCGGCGGGTGACCGCGATCGAGACAGATCCGAGGTACGACGATCTACCGACGCAGCGGATCGCGCGCTGGTCGAATCGTCGGCGCGACGAGTATATGCTCGGCCGCCTGCTCGCTGCGCTGGCTGAGCACGAGCGCGTGTTCGCAACCGTGGGTGTGTCACACGCCGTGATGTTAGAGCCAGCCCTCCGGGCGGCGATCGAGAAGCGGAGCCACCCGTGAGGCCAAGGCGCGAGGGGGGCTTACTGTCACGCAGACTTTCTGAACGATACTCCCTTGGCCTCGGGGCCGACGGCGATCACCACCGCCGCCAGCAGCAACATGGCCGCGGCCAGGATCCCCATCGCCTGAGCATAGGTGAAGTGCTCGCCCAGTATCGCTTCGATGTACGTGATGCTGGAGGCCAACAGCACACCGAGCTGATACGCGAAGCCCGGGAAGAACCCGCGCAGCGGTCCCGGCGACAGCTCGTTGATGTGCGCCGGAATGACGCCCCACGCGCCTTGCACCATGAACTGCATCGCGAAGGCGCCCACCACGATGAGCGCCGTGGTGGGTGCAAACACCCACAGGGGAACGAGGAGCGCTCCGCACAGCGCTGCCGTCACCATCGCCCCGCGCCGGCCACGCCGATCGGAAACGAAACCGAAGAGCAGTCCCCCGGCAAACGCACCGAGCATCGAAATGATGGTGATGCCCGCCGTCTGCTGTGGCGTGAACTGCCGCTGCAGCTGCAAAAAGGTGGGGTACATGTCCTGGGTGCCGTGCGAGATCAGGTTCATCATCGTCATCAGCAACACCAGGTAGACGAACAGGCGCCAGTTCGCGGCGATGGCGCGGCGGTACGCGATCCAGTCCGCCGTCTTGTGCTCGTGCCAGGCCTCCGACTCCTTCACCCGCGCCCTCACAAAGAGTGAGAGGAGCGCCGGCAGGCCGCCGATGAAAAAGATCACCCGCCAGCCGTAGTGCGGGAAGACCGTGAAGTACACGATGGCGGCGAGCAGGTAGCCGAGCGCATACCCCTCTTGCAGCAGGCCGGACATTAGACCGCGCCACTTCGCCGGTACGGATTCCATCACCAGCGAGGCCCCGACACCCCACTCGCCGCCCATGCCAATCCCGAACAATAGTCGCAGGATGAAGAAGACCGTGTAATTCGGCGCCAGCCCCGAAAGGACCTCGATGATGGAGTAGAAGATGATGTCGAGAATGAGCGGCACGCGGCGGCCGTACCGATCGGCCATGATGCCGAAGAGAATGGCCCCGAAGGGCCGCATGGCCAGGCTGGCCGTCAAGGTCAGTGCGATCTCCGGCCGCGTGCGGCCGAACTCCTTGGCCACCGCATCCAGCACCATGACCAGCACGAAGAAGTCAAACGCATCCAAGGTCCAACCCAGAAAACCGGCGAGGAGGGCGTTGCGCTGATTCGCTCGCTCCGTGACGTTCACCGCCGACGCTAGTTTGGCGTTAACGCTCATGCGCTCTTGTGCGACGCTTCGGCCCTTCTGTCAAACCCAGCGCGCGGCTTGACTCCGGGCGCAAGACGACGCATGTCCGTGGGGCACATGCAACCTACGAGAAACGGAAACGCCGTCCAGCGGCCACGCCTGCAACGTCACGGCCGGCCCTCCGCCGCGGACCTGCGGGAATTGCGTATCCTCCTCAAGCCGTTGCAGCTGCTCAGCAGGCCGGTCTCGTACGGATTAGTGAATGTCCCGCGCGGCGGGCCGGGGCTGTTTGTCGGCAATCACACACTGTTCGGGATCTTCGATGCCGCCATCATGTTCCTCGAGCTCTACACGAAGCGCGACATCACACTGAGAGCGCTCGGGGATCACATACACTTCAGGATTCCGCTGTGGCGCCGCCTGCTCAGCAGGTACGGCGTCGTCGATGGCACGCGCGAGAACTGCGCCCGGTTGATGGCGGCGCGCGAATCCATTCTCGTGTTTCCCGGCGGCGCGCGCGAGGTGTTCAAACGCAAAGGGGAAAAGTACAAATTGATCTGGGGCGAACGCGTTGGGTTCGCACGCATGGCAATCCAGCACCGCTATCCGATCATCCCGTTCGCGGCCGTCGGCGCCGAAGAGGCGTGGGACATCGTGCTTGATGCCAACGACCTGGTGCCGGCGCCGCTGCAGGAAGTGCTCGGCCGGCTAGGGTTTTGGACCGACGCGCTGCTGCCGATCGTCAAAGGCATTGGGCCCACCCCTGGCCGCGGCCCGAGCGGTTTTACTTCCATTTCGGACGGCCAATCGACACCCACAAATACAAGGGTGCGGATAACGACAAGGCGGCCTGCTGGGAGCTGCGAGAGACCGTGCGGCACGCGGTGGAGGCCGGCATTCGCTTCCTGCTGGCGAAGCGCGAGCACGATCCCGGGCGTGACCTGCTGCCGCGGCTGCTGGGTCGGGGCTCGGTGTATCCGAGCCGAAAAGCGACCAGAAAACGCACAAAGGGAGAGCCTGATTGAAAAAGCGCGACTTCCAGGATGACGAGGAGAAGAAGCTGATCACGGCATACGAACGCGGTCCGGCGGCTGGGCAGCAGCTATGGATACGTCGCTCCCTGCACGGCATGGCATTGGTTTCGAGTGCCGCTCACTCGATTACGCCGCCCCTGTCGCTCGTTGCCGGCCTGAGCGCATTGATCGCGACCGCCAGCACGATCATCAGTCCACATATCATCAGGTAGAAACCCATCCCGGCGACCAGGCCGAAGCCGTCGGCGACCGCCGACATCACCCAGGGAATAATGATGCCCCCGAGCCCTGCGCCGGTAACCACTACACTGGTGATACCGGCAACGTTCTGTGGATGATACCTGCCGGCCAGGGCGATGACGCCGGGGAAGATCCCCGAAAATCCGAGCCCCGTCACTGCAAACGCCGCCACCGCCAGCGCCGGGTGCTGAGTGACAAGCCCGAAGGCAAACACGGCCGCCGCCCAGATCGTCAAACCAAGGATGAGGCGCTCCTCGTTGAAGTGTTGCGACGTGGCGCTCAGAATGAGCCGGCCCGCCGCCAACCCCATCCAGTACAGCGACACCGTCGTGCCCGCGTAGCTCAGGTCGACACCCCGGACCTGAACCATGTACTTGGACAACCAGCCGCCGATGCCCATCTCCGCACCGACGTACGCAGCGAGCATCAGCGCCATTACGACGGTCAGTTTCGAACGGAGTGGCGTTGTCTTCGCCTGCGCCGGGCTCTCGTCGACAGGCGCCGCGCGGCGGATCGGCCGCAGCGCCCAAGCCAGTGCGATCGATGCGGTAAGCCCGCCCGCCACTCCGAACACCGCGCGCCAGGACACCCCTCCAGCAACCACCCGCGCCGCCACTGCCGGTCCGATGAACGCGCCCACGGCGAAGAAGAACTGGGCGAGGTTGAGTAGATTGGCGCGCCGCGCACCGCCGACGGTGATGAGCAACGTGTTCAGCGCCACTTCCACGACGCCGAAGCCGAGGCCGGAGATGAACATCATCGTGGCGCCGCCCCACCACGTGGACACCCGTCCGAAGCCGGCGAAACCAGCCGCGAATCCCAGCATCCCGATGCTGAGGACGGCGCGCATCCCACAGCGCTCGATGACACGCCCGGCCGAGGCCACCGACAGCAGGTACGCCGTCGCCAGCAAGGCGAACATTGACCCGGCTTCGACCAGCCGGATTCCGAACGCATCCACCAGCACCGGCAGCAGAGTAGCGGGAACTGTCAGGCAGCCGCCGACGGCGGCGAACGTTGCTGACGCGAGTATGACTCCTGCGGTTGCCGATAGTTCACGTTCCCGGTGCATGGCGCCGACCTATACACCCACTACCGGTGAAAGTCTCGCGCCTCTGCGCAAGCAAAAGCACCCGGGGAATGAATTCGCGCCTAGAGGAACACGATTCGCCCTACGGCGACGTCGCGCAACTCGTGGAGAAGAGCCTTCTTTCGGAAGCAAAGGATTTTCCGTTCACATCACACCTGTTCCGGAGGGATCGGGAACGAAAAAGTGTGGAGAAGCCCAGATTTTCGGCATACGCGATCTGCGAAGCTTCCGACCAGCATGAATTTTTGCCATTTGGATCGTGCGACGCTCTGACCAAGGCTGCTCCGGGCCGGCAGTCGAGTCCCCTTACCTGCTCCGGGGGAAAGGAACCTGATCTCGTGACGTATTCTGATCGCAGCGCTGGGCACCTGCCGCGCTTTCGCGATTGATTTCGCGCTCCAAGCGCTCGGTGTCTTCCGGTGAGAGGTTGAAGTATTTCGCCTCGGGGTGATGGAAGACCAGCGCTGTCACTGAACCTTCCGGTTCCATCATGAATCCCTCGGTAAGCTGGACGCCGATATTCCTCGTCACCTCGAGCAGGCGAAACAGCTGTTCCTGGTCCTCCAGCCGCGGGCAGGCCGGATAGCCGAACGAGACGCGCACCCCGCGGTACTTGGCTTTGAACAGGTCTGCCGTCGTCGTGCCTGGTGGATCGCTGAAGCTCCACATCTCGCGAATCTTCTGATGCACCAGTTCCGCGAAAGCCTCCGCGCCTTCGAGCGCCAAAACCTGGAGGATATGCGACTTCAAGTACTCGCCCCGTCGCTTCCACTGGTCGGCCAGTTCGCGCACACCGGGCCCGATGCTGGTGGCCAGCAGGCACACGTAATCCGGTTGCGCCGCATCCGCAGGTGAGACGAAATCACTGAGACACAGGTGCGGTGGGGCGGATTGCCGGCCGAAGTGGAAGGTCTCGATCACGCTGCGACCGTCGCTGCTGTAGATCAGCAGCTTGTCGCCATCAGCGTGCGCCGGGAAGAAGCGGTACACGGCGTTGGCGGTGATGTCCGGACGCGCCGCCATGACGGCCTCCACCGCCGCGACCTGCGCGTGCAGCTCCTTCGCCTTCGGATTGTCCGCGGCCAGCGCCTCGTCGAACTTGCCTTTGAAGCCGAGATGGCGCGTGTACAGCATTGCCGGGTTGATGTAACGGAAGATGGCGTCGAGGTCGTAGTCGCGCAGCACGTGCAGCCGTAAATCCGGCGGTGTCGGCACCTCGCGAACCGGTTGCACGCCGGACCTCCGCGGCAGCGCAGCGCCGTCTTCCGCCGGCGGTCGCTTCGGACCGGCGGCCTGCAGTTGCCGCGTGTCCTGCTCCAGCTTGGCAACCAACGCGGCACGCTTCGCGCCGTCAATCAACTGATTGGCGAGGTCCAAGCCGGTCATCGCGTCCTTCGCATACGCCACGACCCCGTCGTACTCGGGCGCGATCTTCAAACGCGTGAAGCGGTTCGAAAGCGCCGCGCCGCCGACCAGGAGCGGGCAGCTCACCCCCGCTGCTTTCAAGTCCTGTGCGGTGACCACCATCATCTGCGCCGACTTCACCAGCAGCCCGGACAGACCGATCGCGTCCGGTGTGTGCTGGCGATAGGCACTGATCAGTTCCTCCGGCGGGACTTTGATTCCCAGGTTGATGATCGTGAAGCCGTTGTTGCTCAAAATGATGTCGACGAGATTCTTGCCGATATCGTGCACGTCGCCCTTCACCGTGGCGAGCACGACGCGGCCCTTTGTGGCGCTGTCCGCCTTTTCCATATGCGGCTCGAGATGCGCCACGGCCGCCTTCATGGCTTCGGCGGACTGCAGCACCTCGGCGACGATCATTTCGTTGGCGCCGAAGAGCCGGCCGACCTCATCCATGCCGGCCATCAACGGGCCGTTGATGATCTCCAGGGGCTTGCGGTCGCGTAGCGCTTCATCGAGATCGGCGAGCAACCCATCCTTCGAGCCCTCGAGAATGTACCGCGCCAGACGCTGGTCGAGCGGCAGATCGCGCCGCTGCTCGACCGTCGGCTTCGGCACCTTCACACGGAAGTGCGCACTGAAGGCAGCAATCGGGTCGTCGCCGCGCCACCAGATGAGATCTTCGGCGAGGCGCCGTTCCTCCTCCGGAATGGATGGATAGCGCTCCAACTTCTCTGAGTTGACGATGGCCATGTCGAGGCCCGCTTGCACACAATGGTACAGGAACACGGAGTTGAGCAGTTCGCGTCCCGCGGCGGGCAAGCCGAATGACACGTTGGACACGCCGAGGAGGGTCTTGCACCGCGGGAACGCTTGCTTGATGAGGCGGATGCCTTCGATCGTCTCGACGCCCGCGCCGATGTAATTCTTATCGCCGGTGCCGATGGGGAATACCAGCGCGTCGACGATGATGTCTTCGGGCGGGACCTCGTATTTCTCGGTCAGCAGCTCGTACGAACGCTGCGCGATCTGCAGCTTGCGTTCGCGGGTGATCGCTTGCGCCTGCTGCTTGTCCTCGTCGATGCAGCCGACCACGAGCGCGGCGCCGTACTGGCGCGCCAGCGGCACCACCTTTTGAAAGCGTTCTTCGCCGTCCTCGAGGTTGATGGAGTTGATGATCGACTTTCCCTGGGTACGCTTGAGGGCCTGCTCGATGACCGCCGCGTCGGTGGAGTCGATCATGATCGGCACCTTGACCTTCTTCACCAGCGTCTCGAGGAACGCCGTCACGTCGGCGACTTCGTTGCGATCCGGATCCTGCAGGCAGACATCGAGCACCTGCGCACCCTTGCGTACTTGGGCGCGGCCCACCTCGGCGGCCTGATCTATCTCTCCCTTGGCAATCAGCTCTCTGAACGCGCGGCTGCCCAGCACGTTGGCGCGTTCGCCGACGAGCACCGGGCGCGTGTCCTGATCGATCACCAACGACTCGATTCCGGACACCGCGCAACGGCGCGCGGCCACCGGGCAGCGCGGCTGGTGACGCGCCGCCACCGCGGCCAGCAACCGGATGTGTTCCGCCGTCGTGCCGCAGCAACCGCCGATGATGTTCACCCAACCCGCGGTGCAGAAGCGCTCGACCTTCTTCGCCAGCATCGCCGGCAACTCGTTGTAACGCCCTTCTTCATCCGGCAAGCCCGCGTTCGGGAAGACCGAAATCGGGAAGCGCGAAATCTCCGCCAGCGTGCGCAAGTGGTCGGTCATGAAGTCGGGGCCGGTGGCGCAGTTCATGCCGATGGCGAACAGGTCGCGGTGTGCCAGCGACACGTAGAGCGCTTCAATCGACTGCCCGGCGAGCATCGTGCCCATCGTTTCAATGGAGACCGACAGCACCACCGGAACGCTGCGGCGCAACCGTGCGAACGCATCGTCGATACCCAGCAACGCGGCTTTGACGTTGAGCGTGTCTTGCTGCGTCTCGAGAAACAGGACGTCGACCCCACCTTCGACCAAGCCCAGCGTTTGATCCGTATACGCGGTGCGGACTTGATCGAACGTGACCCCGCCGGTCACCGAGATCGTCTTCGTCCCCGGGCCCATCGAGCCGGCAACGAAACGCAGGCGGTGCGGTGTCGAAGCTGCGTCCGCCGCCGCACGCGCCAACCCTGCCGCAGTCAGGTTGATTTCGTGCACCTGGTCTTGCAGCCCGTACTCCGCGAGCACGATGCGCATGCCGCCGAACGTGTCCGTTTCGATGATATCGGCGCCAGCATCCAGATAGTCGCGATGGATCTGCTCAATCACCTCCGGGCGGGTCAGCACGAGATGCTCGTTACAGCCATCGAGGCTCGCTCCGCCGAAATCGTCGGCGGTTAAGTTGTACGCCTGGATGGCCGTGCCCATTGCGCCGTCGAGGACAAGGATGCGCTCGGCGAGCGCCACGCGCAGCGCCGCAATGCGATCGGTCGATGACATCACCCCTTTCGTCTAGCGTACGGGACAGGCGAATTCGAGAGCCTCAGCGCGGGCTACCGCCCGCAACCCAAGCGAGGCATGGCCTCGCTAAAAAAACTCTGGAGTGGCGAGGCCATGCCTCGCCAGTTTCGTCGTGCCGTGCAAAGACTCTCGAATACAGTAGTTCAGGGTGAGCGTTGACCCCGACGAGGAAACCTACGTCGCACGTTGCGCCGGCGCAGGACCGCACACCGCCTCACGTGTGCCGTAACGCCTGAACGATATCGAGCCGCGCCGCCGCGCGCGCCGGCAGCCAGCCGCCGGCCAGCCCAATCATGATTGCCAGGGCAGCCGCCTCGGCCAGAGTCGTCGGGCTGACGTCGAGTTGGAATGAGAGGTTGAGGAGGTTGAGCGCATAACCGTCAAACGCCAAACCGAGAGCGGCTCCGAGCAGCCCGCCGAGCGCCGCGACAAGCACGCTTTCAAGCAGGACGAGGCCTCCGACCATGTACCTTCCGAACCCTAATGCCCGCAGTGTGCCCATCTCGCGCACGCGCCGGCTCATCGCCGCATACATGACGTTCATACCTGCCACCACGGCCCCGGCTCCCATGATTACGGCGATCACGTTCGCCAGGTAGATGAACGCCGCCGAGGCGGCACGAATGTTGGCGTAGTAAGCCGGCTCGGGCTTGGCCTCGACGCGCACCACCCGCGATTCCTCCAGATCCGCAACCAGCTGCCGGACGTGCGCCGCGTCGGCGGCGCGCAGGACCGCCGCCGATGCGCCTCGGCGGTTGCTCTCGTCGCGCAAGTCGTCGAGATCGGCCCAGAGCTCGCCCTCGAACACCTGCCCGCTTGCGGCGAAGATGCCAACGATCCGATGGCGGCGCCCGCCGTAGACGAGCTCGTCCCCCAGCCCGACATGACCGAGGGTGGCCGGGACCAGCCGTCCGGCTATCAGTTCGCCGGGCTCGCGCGGCAGACGGCCTGCCGTGACCCGCACTCCCGGGTGGACGACGAAGGCACTCGCAGTGACTCCGCGCACGGTTACGAACCGCGCGTCGCCTTGCGCCACTCCCTTGCGCGGGACGGACTGCTGGATCAGCAGCTCGGCGCTCAGCAGGCGCTCACCGGTGCTGTCGCGGGCGACGGAAGGCACCTCACGCAGGCTGGACAACGTGCCGCGGTCGAGCAGCGACGCCTCGATGCTGGTCGCGCCTTTCGACATCACGATCACGTTCTCCGGCGCGCCGGTGTTTGCGGCGACGTTGCGAATCCCCGCGGCCGTGGCCGACATGACGATGAACACCAGCGCCGCCGCCGCCACCGCCAGCAACGTCACCGCCGTGCTGAGTTTGCGCACCAGCATGTTACGCCAGGAGTAGGCGAACACCAGGGAGAGCTGCATCGGTCAATCCGCGTGGCGCAACGCATCGCTGATCGGGACGCGCACCGCACTCCACGCCGGTTGCAAACCGGCAATCGCACCGAGGGGAATCGCCAGCGCGGCGGCGCGCATCAAAACCGACACGTCGGTGCTGATGCTCACGCCCGTGCCGCCGGGCAGCTCGATGAGGCCGGAGGCGAAGAGCACATAGGCCGCCACTGCCCCGGCGATGCCGCCGAGAAACGACATCACCACCGACTCGCTGACTACCAGCCCGATGAGGTGTCCGCGTCCGAAACCGAGGGCGCGCAGCGTGCCGATCTCCACCGTCCGTTCCCGCACGCTCATCGCCACCGCGTTGGCAACGACCAACAAGGTGACCGCCAGCGTGATCATGCCGATGGCTTGGAGCGCCCCCAGCACTTCGCTGAAGCCCGCCACGAAGGTGGCCATGTGTGCCTTCTCGGTCGTCGTCTCCGTCGGTACCGAGAAGCTCGCGAAACGCGCATCGAGTGCTCGCGCCACACTCGCGGCAAGCTCGGGGCGCGCGACGCGCGCCTGAATGAACGTCGTCCACCCCTCGCGGCCGAGCAGCTTCTCGAAGTAGGCGATGTTTACGATCACCACGCCCCCAAGCCGGTCCTCGCCATCGATGTCGCCCACGATGTGCACGTCGAGTGGAGGTGCGCCGGTAAGGGAGCTGAGCACGACGCGGTCCCCAACACGCCACTGATTGGGGCGGAGCACCCGCCGGCCCACCACGGCGCCGTTCGGCTCGGCAGCCATGGCGCGCAACGCGTCGTCGCTGAGGCTCTTCGGCCGGTAGACGCGCATGTATTGATCCATATCGACGGCGACCGCCATCACGAAGCTGCCTTCGCTGCGGCCCTTCGCGAAGTAGAAGCGCATCGGGGTGGCGGCCGCCACCCCGTCCGTCTCGCGCACTTCCTCGGTGTAGCGTTTCGGCAGCTCCGCCGTGAGGAAATTCATCGCGCTGCGCGGCCTGAGGAAGATGACGGTCTCGCTCGTGCTGTGCGCCAATACCGCGCGCAGCGTACCCAACACGCTTTCCAAGGACGTGTAGAGAAAGAAGGCGATCAGGAGGCCGACGAAGGTGAGGACCGTGCGGCGCGGATTGCGCCACAGCTGGCGACCGACCAGCACGAGGTGACCGCGTAACGCGATGTGACTCATCATAGGGGCGTCAGGCGTTCACGATGACCGTTGCGTCTACAGCCACGGGCGCGCCGTGGCTCACGAGGACGGGGTTGATGTCGATCTCGCGCACCGACGGGCAGGCGCAACCGAAGTCACCGACCTTCATCAGGATGCGCGCCAATGCGTCTCGGTCCACCGCCGGTGCGCCGCGGAAACCGTCGAGCAGTTGCTGCGCCCCAAGGCGTGCGATCAGCCGCAGGGCCTCGGCGCGGGTCAACGGCGCCACCGCGAATACGGTCTCACGGAACACCTCGGCCATCACGCCCCCCAGCCCGAGCATCACGCAGGGTCCGAACTGCGGATCCCGGATCATGCCGACAATCAACTCCAGCTCTGCCTTGACCTGTCGTTGCACGAGCACCGCGCCGGTTCCGCTCATCGCGTCCATGAGGCTGTGGAATTGATCGGCCGCGGCATCCTGCGAGGCAATTCCCAGGCGCACCAGCCCCAGCTCGGTCTTGTGAATTTTGCCCGGGCTGAGGCCCTTCATGACCACGGGAAACCCCAGCTCGGCGGCGGCGGCCTCGGCTTCGCCTCGCGACACGACCAGCTTTTCCTCCACTACGGGGACGCCCGTCGCGGCCAGGATGCGCTTCGACAGATGCTCGTCCAGCACGCCGTGGACATCCTCAAGCATCATCGTTACTGCGGCGGGGACATCGCGCGCCTGGCGCGCCGCAGGCTCGCCGTCGGTGCCCCACGCGCGTTGCTTCACAACCGCCGCGAGGCACTCCGTCGCCCTGTACAACTCTCGAAAGAGGGGGATGCCTTCTTCGGCGGCGCGTCGCTGCGCGTGTTCGAGCACGTCACGCCGGCCGATCAGCCATCCGATCACCGGCTTCCCCGCCCGGCGGATCATTTCCGCCAGGACGGGAAACCAATCGCCTTCACGGCGGAAGCCGAAGAGGTGGAACAAGACGGCATCGACGTCTGGATCGGCGCACAAAGTCTCCAAGGCAACGCCATACGCCTGGGGTCCGTTCAAATCGACCGCGGGAAACAAGTCGACCGGGTTGGCAACCGGCATCCAGTCCGGATAGACTCGCGCCAGCGCTTTCCGTGTCGTCTCGGACAACTCGGCCAGCTCGAGGCCGACCTCGTCCAGGAAGTCCGCCGACACGATGCCTGCGCCTCCGCTGGCCGTGACGATCGCGACACGGCGGCCGTTGGTTTTCGGCGGCTCGGGAAAGCGCGCCAGTACGCGGCAGAGGTCGAACATCTGCGCGAAGTCGTGCGCTTCCACCACGCCCAACTGCGCCAGCGCCCCGCTCACCACCCCGCCGTGTCCGGCCAGGCTGGCAGTGTGACTCATCGCCGCTTCGGCGCCCCCGGCGCTCTTGCCGCCTTTGAGGACGACGATGGGCTTGCGCGAGCGCCGGCAGAGATTCATGAAGCGCCTGCCGTCGGCGACTGACTCGAGGTACAGGCCGATCGCCTTCGTGTGTGGGTCGTCGAGGAGCCATTCCAGCAGGTCGCACTCGTCCACGTCGACTTTGTTGCCGATCGAGCAGGCCTTGCTGATGCCTACGCCTTGGTGACTCATGATATCCACGAGGAAGCCGGCGGCCAAAAACCCGCTCTGCACAATGAGTGATACGTCTCCGACGCGGGCTTCCGCGTCCCAGATGCTCCCCATCACGAACGAAAACACGTAGCGCTTCACCATGTCGACGAGCCCCATGCAGTTGGGGCCCCAGAGGCGGATGCCCGTCTCCGCGGCGATGTGTTTCAGCTCGTCCTGCCGGGCCGTGCCTTCGCCGCCGGTCTCGGCGAAGCCGGCGGACTCGATGATGACGCCCGGAACGCCGTGCTGCGCGCAGTCGCGCACGACCCCCGGCACAAGCCGCGCCGGGACGTAGACGATGGCGAGATCCACGGGCCCGGGGATGTCCAGAACAGAGTGGTAGCAGCGCAGCCCATCGATCTCGTCGCACAGTGGATTGACGGGGTAGATGCTGCCCGGGAATCCGGTCTTGACGTTTGTCAGAATCTGGTGCCCGCCCCGTCTCGGGTCGCGGCTGGCGCCGATGATGGCCACCGATGTCGGATCGAAAAAGCAGTGCATGGTCCTTCTCCTGCCACAGGGCGTTATTGCCTTTCGCCAGCCGCCACGCAACGCCGGTGACTGAACATCGCGACGGCGCAGCTCCAGGCCCTTCGGCCTCACGGCAGGAGCGCGTACGACCAAGTTTCGGTGAGCACGCGGCCGCCGCGTTGCAGGAAGGCCCGCAGCTCGATGGGCACCCACTTCTTGGGCCGAATCTCAAAGGAAAAGCGCCAGCCGCCGGTGACCGTGTTCTTGACCACATGCTGGTCGAGCACCTCGCCCACCGCATCGCCACCGGCAATGGTCAGCACTCCTTGCGGTGCCTGATCGGGCGGCAACGCACGTAACTCATCACCGTTGAAATCCAGCACGAAGCGGTGGGCGTTCTCCACCGTGCCCCAATCGCGCCGCGTGGCAACGACACGGCCACCAGGCGGCCGGCTTGGGTCGTCGCCGTACCAGTACATCGTGTAGGAGAAGGCGGCGGCCTCGCCCGGCTGCGGCTGCTGTTTGGGGACCCAATACGCGACGATGTTGTCGCGGATATCCGTGTTCGTCGGGATCTCGACCAGTTCCACCGCCCCATCGCCCCAGTCACCGTGCGTGCTGATCCACACACTGGGGCGAAGTTCGCTGTGCGTCTCCAAGTCCTGGTGATGCTCGAAGCTGCGATCGCGTTGGATCAAGCCGAAGCCGCGCGGGTTCTGCATCTGCAACAGGTTGACTTGCAGCGTGGGCGGGTTGTCCAGCGGGCGCCACAGCCATTCGCCCGTACTGAAGCTCAGCAGCAGCCCGTCGGAATCATGCACCTCGGGACGAAAATCGACCGGCGGCTGCAGCGTGTTCTCGCCGTGGAAAAACATGCTGGTGAGCGGCGCGATGCCGAGCGTTTCAACCTGGCGGCGCAGGAAGACGCGGGCGTCAACGTGCACGACGGTTTGGTCGCCCGGTTCGATCGTGAAGCGATAAGCGCCCGTGACACTCGGGCCGTCGAGGAGCGCATACACGACGAGTTCTTTGGCATCACGGGCTGGGCGAACCAGCCAGAACTCGCGGAAGGAGGGAAACTCCTCGGGGGTCGAGGCGATCGTGTCGATGGCCACGCCGCGCGACGACAACCCGTACACCTGGTGCCGCGCGAGGGCGCGGAAGTAACTCGCGCCGACGAAGACGATCAGCTCGTCCAAGTAATCCGGCCGGTTGAGCGGGTAGTGGATGCGAAAGCCGGCGTAGCCGAGATGACGCGGGATCTTGCCGGCGAACTTGTTCTTGCCGTAGTCGAACTGATCACGTGAAAACTCCACGGGCCGCACGGTGCCGCCGTCGATGACGTTGATGGCGACGGTACGGTCGTAGTACAGGCCCGGGTGAAAGAACTGCACCTGAAACGGCAGCTGCGCGTCGCGCCAGAGCGCACGCTGCGGCCGGAAGCGGATGTCGCGCCACTGATCGTAATTGATGTTGAGCAGCCAGTCCGGCACCTGCCCTCGTGGCGGCTGGAAGAGTTCCTGTGCGAGCTGCGCCGCCTGCGCCGTCACCGCATCGAGATCGAAGGCAAGGGCCACGTGGCCGGTTAGGACCGTTGCGAGGGCAGCGAGTCCGAGTGCCAATCCGGCTCGCGTCCTTCTCTGCTTCACCGCGCTCATCCTGCGCCGCGCCATACGATCGTCCTCCTCAGTGCCGAACATCGCACACCCGCGCTACTCTGCCAGCCGCGCGCGCCGCGTCAAGATTGCTGAGGAGGCCGAACGCGGCGACCTCACAGAATGTGGAGAGCGCGGGCCAGCGCCGCGACGCCACCCGGTTCTAGCCAGTGCACTGCCGCTGCCGGCTCGGTGCTGGCCCCGTACGTGGCCGCGTTCTCGAGCTGGGCGATCGGCAATTCGGCTACGAAGGCGACCCCGCCGCCGCTGCGCCGCATGGCGATCGTGCCGTGATGTGCGTCGACGATGGACTTGCACACGTACAACCCGAGGCCGAGGCCAGGGCTGTCTTTCTGCCGCGTGAACTTCTCGAATAACGTCGCCTGCAACTCCGGCGGAACGCCCGGGCCACTGTCCCAGACCTCCAAGATCACCCGGAAACTGCGCTGTCGCGTTGAGAGGCGGATGGCGCCGTCCGCTGCCGTGAACTGCACCGCGTTACTCAAGAGATTCGCAACCAGCCGCTCCACCATGCGCGGGTCCAGTTCCACGAAGGGCAGCTGGTCACTGAGGTCGAGCAGCAAACCGATCCGCTTCTCCTCCGCCCGATGTGCCTGCGCCACAACGATACGACGCACGATCTGATTGATATCGGCAGGCTCGAAACGGAATGCGGGACGTCCGCGATCGAGCCCCTCGGCGTCAACCAAGTCGCTCACGAGGTTGCGCATCTGCTGCGTGTTGGCGCGAATTTGGTCGAGCAACTCCCGCTGCACGCCCGATAGAGTCTCCGATCCAGGGCCCAGCAGCACGTCTACCATTCTGCGCACAGCCATCAGCGGATGAGTCAGTTCGTGGCTCATGGCTGCCGCCACTTCTTCGACGGCTGGTTGCGTCCGTACGCTCGCTGCCGACGCCAGACAGCGGGCCGACCACCGCAGCACCACAGCGCCGGTGTAAAACATCGCCGCCCCCCACAGGGCTACGATGAGCCAAGCAGTCGGATGCAGATGGAAAACCAGCCCAAGGAAGGCCGCACCCGCAACCGCCGCAGCCAGCGCTATTGTGCAGTGCGTTACGGCGATAACCGTGCGCCTGCGTAGAGAATGCTGCTGATCAAGTGCCCCTGCCATGGCATCCCGGCCATACCCAGGCACACGGGCAGCAAAGCGCGTTCCAGCGCGGCGAGGGGTTCCGGATGAAAGGGGCGCCCGTTCCCCGGCCCGGCCGCCTAGCCCACCTGCGAGGCGGCTCGCAAATTCGCCACAGCCGGGCGCCTCACGCCTGGCGTCCTTTTGGTTGTCAGGATGACGAGGGTTGGGCTGAAGCTTGGTCAGTCGGTGCTGGGCCAGGGGCCGAACCGCAGCGCCTCGCGCCCCTCCAATATGGCCGGTGTGATGTAAGCCTGCCCGTCGGTAACGTTCCAAACCGCCTGCGCGGCTTGTTGATCACCCCCAACCATCCACCCGGTCAAACCTCCCAACTCCGCCGTAACCGCGGTGAGCCCAAGACGCACGGGGAAGTAGACGACATTTGTCACCGCAGCCAGCAAACTGAAACCCGCCGCCTCCCCTGGAGACACCTCTTCCAGTTGCGCTCCTTGGGGAACACCCCACGCTGGCAGGGCGCCGGCAAGGGCTACGGCAAAACCGATCGCGCGAACCACATTCTTCATCGCTCATCCCTTCGCCGTCAGGCTACGCTTTTCGCGCGCGCTTGTCAGCTGAAAACCCCCGCGCCGCTGCGCTACTCTTCCCACGAATCGCGGCGCGAAGATTCGTGCTCAGCGAAGCGGTGCTCGTACTCGTAATCGAGTCGCCGATGTCACGCAGCGATCGCTCGCGGCGATTACGATTACGAGCACGCCCATGAGCACGGATTGGGTTGTAGGCGATGCCCCCGTGAGCAGACACCGTCAGGGTTGCCGTTGGCCGAGGAGTTCGGTAAATGTAAAATGGATGTCGTACCGTTTCCCGGCGGTTTACTTTGAGGCGACGCGGTTGTGCAACTTGCAGTGCCGGATGTGCATGTCCAGCAGCAACGACGCGCAAACGGTGCGCGTCAGCCGGCAACGCGAGCTCACCTTCGAAGAGATTCGCGATCGTGTGCTGATTCCGGCGAAGCGCCTCGGGGTGCTGGCCATTGGCTGGAGCGGTGGTGAGTTCCTGCTGCGCCAGGACGCCTTCGACCTGTTCCGCCTGACGGTGGAGCTCGGCTACCAGTGCAAGCTGTGCAGCAACGGCGAGCTGCTCACCCGCGAACGGCTTCAGGCAATCAAGGACGTCACCGGTGGCAGGGTCACGATCGCCCTCGGTCTGAACTCGCTCGACGAGGCAAATGCGTGGAGCCGCGATGCCACCCCGGAGCGCACGCTCGAGGTGATCGAGCTCTGTGAAGAGCTCAAGATCGACCGCCACATCATCATCACGATCGGCAAGCACAACACCGATGCCTTCGAGCGGACCGTGCAGTACCTGGTCGACCGCCGCATCTCGTACAACCGTTCGCCGCTGGTGGCGCGCGGGTCGGGTTGCGACTACTTCAAGGAGCAGGCCTTCGACCGAGAGGATTTGAAGAACCGGTTTCATCCCGCGCTGCGCCGCCACGTCAACGGCTACGTCAGCTACACGCCGTTCTTCCTGTCCCCCGAGTTGCACGAACAGGTTTCGGGCGGGGTGCGCAACGGCACGGTGCCGCACAATCCGCCGATCGGCTGCTGGGTCGGCACGTGGCTGACCTTGAATGCCGAAGGCGACGTCTCCGTGTGCCCGGTGTTGCTCGACGAGCTCTCCGCCGGCAACGTCCGCGAGAAACCGCTGGATCAGTTAGTCACAGAAAGTGAATTGTTCCGCACGGTGCTCGACCGCGGTCAGCTCAAGGGCCGTTGTGGCCGCTGCCGCTATCAGTACACCTGCGGCGGCTGCCGAGCGATGGCCTACTTCCACACCGGCGACGTCATGCAAGAAGATCCCACCTGCTTCTTCGATCCGGTCGATCGCCACACCGTCAGCGAGTACGAAGAAGAAACCAACCGTTTGTTCAAGAAGTATCTGATGATCGCCCGCTACGTCGGGCTGTATCAGCGGCCCGCTCGGCCCACGGCCGGTCGGGAGAGCGGGGCACACGCAGTGGAGGGCGCCAATGGCTAGCACACAAGTCCGACTCACCTGGCTGGGACACTCGACCTTCCGCCTGCAGAGCGCGCAGGGCAAGGCGCTCATCATCGACCCGTGGGTGCAGGGCAACCCGGCGTGTCCCGATGCCGAGAAAAGCATCACGGCCCTCGACGCGATGCTCATCACCCACGGCCACTTCGATCACATCAGCGATGCGGTCCAGATTGCCACCGAGCTGAAACCCGCCGCCGTCGTCGCGGTCTACGAGACCACGGCGTGGCTCGAAGGTAAGGGCGTCGTGAACTGTCTCGGCATGAACAAGGGCGGAACGGCGGAGCCGTTACCCGGCATCAAGGTGACCATGGTGCATGCGGATCACTCGTGCGGCATCGTGGACGATGGCAAGGTCATCTACGGCGGCGAGCCGTGCGGCTATGTCATCGAGCTGGAGAACGGCACGCGTATTTACCACGCCGGCGATACCAACGTCTTCGGCGACATGAAGATCATCGGTGAGCTGTACCAGCCACATATCGTGCTGCTGCCCATCGGCGGGCTCTACACGATGTCGCCGCGCGAGGCGGCCCTGGCGGTGCGGCTGCTCGGCAGGAAACGGGTCATCCCGATGCACTACGCGACCTTCCCGGTGTTGACGGGGACGCCCGCCGAGTTGCGCGCACTCACGCAGGACATCGCCGGCCTCGAAATCATCGAGTTGCAGCCGGGCGGCTCGTACGCCCTGTGAAGCGCGGCCGGCATCCGGTGCGCGGCGACGTGGGGTGACGCAACAAAAAAGGCGGGCCGCTCCGCTCGCCTTCCTGACGGATGGCGCCATCTCGCCCCGGCCTTGAAGCGTGTGGCGCGCCAAGGCCGGGGCAAGACGCAGAAGAACTACTACTGCAGGTTGACGTAGATCGACATGAAATGATTGAAGTTGTCGATCTCCACCCCTTCCAGCGAGAGGCCCATGAACTGCGGTAACGGGAACGTACCGAGCGCACTGCCGAGCGTGGATACTGCGGAACCCATGAACACCGACAACAGAGCCTGGACACTCTGTTCGTTCGCTTGGCCGGGGTTCTGGAGGATCACCGTCGTGTAGGTGGGTGCCGGGTTCGTTGTCAGTTCCAGAGCGACTTCGCCGTTGCTGAAAGCCATGTTGAGTCCGGCCTCCAAGTCTGCCGCCACTTCGAGGTACACAGTCTGATCCGGTCCCTGGATATCGACAAGCAACTGGGCGATCCACAGGTCTGCCACCTCGCCATTCGGCCCCAGATTGCCGCTCAGGACCGGTGCGATGGTCGGGTGTATGTGGACGGTAAGCGGGAGAGTACCCAAACTACAGAACCCACCGCCGACAAGGTCGCACAGCAGGTCCGCGGTGAGTGAAATGGTCTGACCGTTGAGGGGGATCTCGGTAATACTCATGTTCAGCAGCCCGCCTTCCACCAAGGCCTTGAGCATCTGGTTGAAAGTCGACGTCCCTAAGGCGATCAGGATGTCGTACGGGTGACCTCCGGGCGTGGTTCCACCGAACGTTGGGAAGGGCTCAGTCAGCGCATAGGACGCGGTGAAAATGGGTGCTCCGGCCGCTGGATTGGGCTGGGTGACGATGCCGTTGGAGTCCATCGTGAGCGAACCCACTTGCTGAAGAATGGTGTTGATGGGTGTATTGAGGAGCACCCCCAGCGCTGTGCTGATTCCCGCGTCGATCGAGATGCCGTCGAGGGCGCTCTGCATCGCGCTGGCGATCGGGAGGTTCCCTGTAGAGTCCGGCGTTTCGAGGTAGTTTACCAACGCGTCATGCACCGTCCCTTCGAGACTGCCCACGATCGACTGAATGAGGTCGCCGATAAGCGGCCAGCTGCACACACCGCTGGGCCACGACTGGTTCCAGTTGGTGAAGTTGACGATCGGCGGAAGATTGATCTCGGTGACGGCGATGTCGCTGGGATTGGAAGCAAGCGGGCTGAGGTAGTAATCCCCGATGACATCAGTGGTTGACGCTGACAGCACGAGGGTGCAGTGCCCGAGTAAATAGCCGCTCAAATCTATATCGACAGTGACCGCCAGGTTGTTGAACGTGATGTCGCCTGTCATGTACCCCGCCTGGGTGCCGATACTGAGGCCGATGGAGCTAATGGATACATTTGTGATTGTGGCAGGGGGGCTACTGCTGACTTGGGTGCCCGTCGGCACCAGGGTTGAGGGATTAACGTTGATGAGGGCCGGCAATATGCTTTCGATCGTGTTGAAGCCGGACTGGTTGATGCGCAGGGCGACGTCTTGCATGGAGTAGGCGCCGTCGGCCACGGAGTTGCCGTGAATCACGACGACGCGGTCACGCGCGGCAACAGTCGGTCCGGGCAGTGTTATGTCTGCCTCTATCGGATTGAAGATCTTTGTCGGGTTGATGGCAACGACGACTGGGTTAGATCCCCCCCCGAATGTATTGTCGGAAGCCACTACGACCGAAGCGCCGTTGATTGTCACCACCTCCCCGGCCACCGGATCGGTGACCGTTCCGGTGACCCCAATGGCCGACCCCGACGCGTTGAAGGTCCCGTTAGCCGGCGAAGTGATGTGAATCTTCGGTGGCCGCGTGGGGACCGGCGTACTGGTCGACGTGGACGTTCTTGTCGGCGTCCTGGTAAACGTGGGGGTTCTCGTCGGGGTCTGCGTTCGGGTCGGTGTCTGCGTAGGGGTGAACGGTTTCGTTGGCGTAAACGTCCGTGTATTCGGTGGAGTAGCCGTGGGCGTTAGAGTCGGCGTCCTCGTGTCCGTGGGCGTATCACTAGGCGTACCCGTCGGTGTATCGGTGGGCGTATTCGTCGTGGTGGGTGTTCGAGACGGTGTATCGGTTGCCGGCGGCGTGCCCGTCACGGTGAGGGTGACGGTTGGTGTAGAGCTAGGCGTAACGGTCGGCGTTACCGTCAAGGTGGGTGTCTGCGTGCCGGTCGGCGTCTTCGTCGGCGTCGCGGTAGCGGCAATCCAGTGACAACCCTGGTCGCAAGTGCCGGGACTGAGGCACGGGTCACATTCTTCATGATCCGTTTGGACGATGCAGTCGCCACAGGTGCTTCGGCGGCACTGCAACACGATCGTGTCGCTGTCCGTTACCGTTCCTGTATTGGCCGCGACTCTCAAGGTGGTGCGACCCGGGTTGACCCGGCCGCTCCGCGACACCACCAGCGGGACCTCGATATTGAGCGGAGCGCTGCAGAGGTTCGGAGTACTGTTGACTGAACTGGCGGGGTATACCACCGTCCCGTTCTTGCGGACCACTTGAAGGTTGAACCCACCCGGACCCGCCTGGTATTCGAGAGCGTTGACGTTGTCTGTATCGGCCTGCGTGAGCTTGAGGCTGCCCGGATTCGGACTTTTCACCTGAAAGTACTCCACCTGGGAGGGGGTGCACTTTGGTAGTCGGGGATCGACGTTGTTGATGCACATTGCCACATGGAACGTGCAGCTGTGGTCGATAGCCCCGTCAAAATCGCAGCGCGGATCGCCGTCGTAACACACCAGGGTATTCTTCGGGATCCCGCTTGACTGAGACACGGGAGGAACGGGCGTCAGCTGCCATTCCAGAATGCAGTCCGTAGTCTTCGGACCCGAGCCCGGAACGCAGGGGTTCGCCACACTGACGTTGTCGCCGGTGCAGTCGGAGCTGTACTGAGCATACGCCACTGTGGCTATGCCAAGCGTTATCGCCCCGAACACAGCCACTCTGGCCATCGATCTCACCGCACTGTTTGCGACGTTCATTTAGACCCCCAACGTGATCGCTGCCCCTTCGTTCAACCCTGTGTCGTCTTCGTGGATCCCTCGCCAACTCGCACCACTACCCTCCGCCGCCAACTGATTGAGTATCAGCCGATCCGGGAGGTTAGTCAAGGCCGAAAGACAGGGGTCTCCCCCGCCCTCCTCGCCCGCTCAGGGCCAATATCATCTTCCTCGGGCACGCTGAGCGGCTGTGCCGAAGCTGACGGGTGTGGCAGGCGAGGCGTGGGGTTATCCGCGTGGCGGCAGTCGACCGAATCGGGTATACTGCGGCCGTTTGGTGGGCGAAGGGAGAAGGGAATGCGAAATGCCAGGACTCTGACGGCCGCTCTGCTCTTGGGCGCCGCGACGTTCAGCTCGTGCACGTGCCACAAGCAACTTGAACAACCGTCCGCACCGCAGGGACCTGCGAGCGGCTTTCGCGCCGCCGGAACGAGGGCCATCCCGCATGCGAGAGCCAACGCGCCGACGGTGACTGCTGCCCCCAAAGTGCCGCCCGCGGTGGTGCCGCCCGCGGCGGTGGCCGCGGCGTCTACGCCCACCGCCGCGGTGGCAATGCCGGATGATTTCCCGAAGGATGTGCCGATTTTCAAGGGCGCGGTCCTCGCACAGGTCCAGCCGCTCGCGAACAACGCGCACAATGTCATTTTCACCACTCCGGCCCCGGTTGCCGACATCTCCAGCTTCTACGAGCAGCAGATGACCCATGGCGGCTGGAAGGTGACGCAACAATTCGCGCGTTCCAGCAATGCTTTCATGAGCTTTCAAAAGGGCAACATGATCGCCAACCTGCAGGTGGCCCAAGATCCAAACACCCCGGGCCAGCAAGTGATTGCGATCATGTACGAGGAGCAAAAGCCGTTGGAGTTCGATGAATTCTGATGCGGCTGTCCTCCAGGAAGGGAACGACCATGGCATTTCCATCCGGGCAGGTCGGTTTTCGATTCCGCGAGCGCATGGCCGGGCCTGTATTCGCTGGCACCGCGGATCCGAAGCTGGGGGCCGATCGCGGACGCGCCGCCGGCACCGTGCTCACCCTCGATCTGCAGGTCACTATTGATGATCTCACTGCCTGTTTTCACGACCCGCAACACGCGGCGCGACTCGAGGGGACCGTCACGTACCCCGAACTGGCGACCGCGCAACCACTGCACGACGGCCAACTGTTGCTGTACGTGCGCGATCCGGAGAGCCGCACGAAGCTGATGCGCTACCGCTTGGGGTTTCGGAACGATCGTGGCGCGGAGCTCTTCCTGGACGGAGCCAAGGTCCTCCATACGCCGTGGGCATCGCCGCGCGAACAAGTAACGCTCTTCACGCGCGTCCACGAACACGATCTGAACGGCCCGATCTGGGGGGCAGGGATTCTGGCGTTTCACGTGCGTGACCTGCCGGCTTTCCTGCTTTCGATGCGCGCCGTCGGTGCATCGCGCCTCCGGGGACTCCGCATGTTCCTCGGCTTTGCAGGCCGCGAGCTGCGGACGCCGGCATGATCATGTGACACGCAAGGCATGCTGCACAGGCGGCCATTGCCGTCTCACGCATTCATACGCATCACTTGAATCCCGAGAGCATTTCATCTCCGGTCCCGGCCACTGTGGCCGGCTACCCCGTCCGCCCGCTCACGCTGCGATGCGCCGATGTCCGCGTCCGGCTGGTGGTGGTGAAGCGGCTGGAGGACTACGTGGATGCGCAGGCGTTGCTGCGCGACGCGGACGCGCCCGAGCCGCCGTACTGGGCGCATGTGTGGACCGGCAGTCGGGCGCTCGCGCGGCTCGTTGCCGCGGAGATCGACTGCAGCGGGCGTCGCGTCGTCGAGGTGGGCTGCGGCCTCGGCCTCGCCGGAATTGTCGCGGCACTGCGCGGCGCCAGCGTCACCTTCGTTGACGCGGTTGCCGATGCGCTCCACTTCGCGCGCGCCAATGCCGCACTGAACCGCGTGGAGGTCGCTGCGCTGCAGACCGACCTCAGGTGCCCCGGCTTGCGCGGGCTCTTCGATGTGTGCTTGGCGGCGGACGTCACCTACGATCCCGGCCTGCAGAGCGCGCTCGCAACGTTCCTCGCTGATCACCTGACGCCGCGCGGACGGGCATGGTGCGTCGAGTCGGTACGCACACACGACCAGGGATTTCGGCTGGCCTGTGCGCGCTACGGATTCCACCTGGTTGAGCGCCAAATCTCTGAAACAGAAGAGGGCCGGGAAGTGGTGGTGCGCCTGACTGAAGTTGAAGCACCGGGAGGTCAACGGGGGCCGGGCGGGGTAGACGTAAGAGGTGAAACGTGAAACGTAGAGGTCGATTGCTTCGACGACGTTTTACGCTCGGAGGTGACCGTGGACGCCAAAATCCATCAAGATTACATGTACCAGCTGATCGCAACCGTGCTCGCGGATATCGGGCCACGGGAATCGTGCAGCGAGAACGAGCGGCGGCTGGGGCGGTATCTGGCCGAGCTGTGGACTGGCTTCGGATACGCCGTGCGCACCGAGCGGTTCACGTGTCATCCGAAGGCCTTTCTGGGCTTCATTCCGTTTTCGGCGCTGCTCTATTTGGCGGCCACGGTCTTTTATTGGGTGTACCCGCCGTTATGCGTCGTCTTAGCTGGTATATCGGCGACGGCGATCATCTTGGAGCTGTTGCGCTATCGCGAGTTCGTGGACCGACTTTTCCCGCCCGCCGAAGGCGAGAATGTGATCGCGATCATTTCTCCGCGTGCTGACGTGCGGCGGCGGGTGATCGTCAGTGCGCACCAAGATTCAGCGTACGAGTTCAACCTGTGGTTCCTTCTCAAGAACGCTGCCCTGCCGATCATGGTGATCGCCTTCGCCGCGGTGTTCGTGCCGCTTTTCGGCGGGTTGGCCAAAGCCCTCGCCGGCAGCGCCGGCGCCGCGCGCGCCTTCAACGTCATCGGCTTCGTCGGTATCGCGCTGTATCCATTCGTCGGTCTGAACCTTTTCTTCCACACCTACTCGGTGGTCCCCGGCGCCATGGATGACCTGGCCGGCATCGGCGTCGTCGCCGGCGTCGCCAAAGCCTTGGCTGACGCGCGCAACAACGGTGCCCCGGCGTTGCAGCACACCGAGGTGCGTTTACTCGCCGCGTCCTCTGAGGAGGCGGGCCTGCGCGGCGCCAAGCGCTACGTGCGCGCCCATCAGGCGGAGCTGGCGGCGCTGCCGTCCTACGGCATTTTTGTCGATGGGGTGTGCGACGAGCGTTGCCTCACGGTGGTGAGCCGGGAGGTGTTCACCGGCGCGCGGCACGACCCACGGTTGGTGCAGTTGGCCAAGGACGTGGCGCGCAATCACGGCTGGTCGCTGCGCGAGCACGCCATCCCGCTGGGAGCCACCGACGCCACAGCCTTCTCGCTGGCGGGCGTGCCGTCGGTCTGCCTCCTCTGCCAAGACACGCGGCGGCTGCCCCGGAATTACCACACCCGGCTCGACACCATCGAGCACGTGCGTCACGAATCACTCACTGTGATGTTGCAACTGGTCCTCGATATGCTGCACAGCATCGACGCCCAGGATCTTCCACCGTCGCACCACGCCTAAACGGTGCTGTCCCGATCCGCTACCATCTTGGAAAACGCCTGTCCCGTCTCATGCGCTCGCCGCTCCTTGACATCCTGCGCTTACCGGGTCAGGCGGCAAGGGGGTGAACTCGGCCAAGGTGTGTGGCTGCGATTGCGGCTCGCGTCTCGATTCACTCTCGACTTTTTCGGATGATCCTGGATCTGCACACGCATTCCGAGGCCTCGGAAGACAGCCGCGCCCCGGTGGAAACGTATTTGAAATGGTTGGCGCGCAAACGGGACGTGCTTCCGATCGACGGCATCGTGCTCACCGAACATCGGCAGTGGGACCCCAAGGCGGACTACCGCCACCTCGAGGACGCGTACAACCTCCTCATCTTGCGTGGCGCCGAGGTGGAAACCGACTACGGGCATATGTTGATTTACGGTGTCAATCCGGACATCACCCGGCGCTTCGACTTCAGCGATGTGCGCCTGCCGGCGTGGGAGTTGGTTCCCGTCGTCGCACAGCTGGGCGGCATCGCGTTGCCCTGCCATCCCGGCCGGCCGACCATCGGCCTGTGTGAGCATTACGAGAGCAAGCCGCCGCTCGACGGTGTGGTCGCCGTCGAGGCCTTGAACGGCGGCAGCCGCCGCGGCGAGGAGGCACGCGGCCAGGCGTTGATCGCGCGCTACGGCTACCGGGCCTTCGGTGGCAGTGACTCACACCTGGTGAGCTTCATCGGCGTCTGCGCCACCGAGTTTGTCGCCCGCATTCGCGACGCTGAGGACCTGGTGCGTGCGTTGCGAGATGGTGGCTATCGCCCGGTGGAGTTTCGTGATCGAATGAGGCGGTGCGCATGAGGATCCGCGAGTGCGGTCATCCCATCAGTGGCGGCGAGTTCGAGCGGACGACGTTCGAATCGCTGACGGCGGCGGGAGGCCATCGCCCGCGTGCCCCGTGGTGCGTCGAAGTGAGGTGCGGACATGGCGGTATCGGAAGTGGAATGGGTCAGCAGGCAGACCGAGGCCACCGAGGGACCCGATCCGTTCGGGTATGAGCCAGCCTTCGTCGACCGCTGTCGGCCGCCATGCGAGTTCCTCTATCGCCGCTATTGGCGCGTGCAGAGCGACGGGCTCGAAAACATTCCGGACTCGGGGCCGGCGCTGATCATCAGCAATCATTCCGGCGGCATTCCCGTGGATGCGGTGATGCTCGCGTGCGCCGTCGATCTGGATCATCCGCAGCATCGGCTGGTGCGCTTTCTCTACGACCAGTTCGTCGAGGCGATGCCGAAGTTGGGCGCGTACTGCCAGCGCCTCGGTTCTGTAACCGCGACCTTCGAGAACGCGCGGCGACTCCTGGAAATGGGCCATCTGGTGGGTCTTTTCCCCGAGGGGATTGCGGGGATCGGCAAGGGCATCTGGCGGCGCTATCGCCTGCAAGGCTTCCATACCGGTTTCATCCGCCTCAGCCTGTTGTCGCAGGTGCCCATCATCCCGGCGGTGGTGGTTGGAGCGGAAGAGGTCTATCCGGTGATTGGTAGATGGCAGCAGACGGGTCCGCTCAAGCAGTTGTTCAATATCCCGTATGTCCCGGTGACGCCGCTCTTCCCCTGGCTTGGCGCCATCGGTCTCATCCCGCTGCCGACCAAGTGGCACATCCGGTTCGGTGCGCCGATCCGTGTGTACGCCGACGGCCGCCTGTCCCGCACGCCCGCGCAGAAAACCGTCCGCCGCCTCGCCGAGGACGTGCGCCGGGAAATGCAGGCGATGCTGCACACGCTGCTCGCCGAACGCGAGTCGATCTTCTAGAGGATCTGTTCGCTGGTCTCCAGTCGCTGATCACTGACTACTGATCACTGATCACTGTCCTGCTCTATCGATGGCGCGCGACACCGCGCCGCGCGCAGTACGCGACCACCGGACAGCGGCTGCACCACGGCGAGGTCGGCGCGCACAGCGTTTGGCCGAAGGCCACGAGCAAATCGTTGTACTCGATCCAGTACTCGGCGGGCAGTTTGCGCCGCAGCGCCATCTCCGTGGCATGCGGTATCCTTCGTGCGCACGTACCCCCAGCGGTTAGAGATGCGGTGGACGTGCGTATCGACACAGATGCCCGGTTTCTTGAACCCTTGGGTGAGCACGAGGTTGGCGGTCTTGCGCCCGACACCTTTCAAGGTGAGCAACTCGTCGAGATCGTCAGGAACCTTGCCCCCGGAACGTTCGACCAGCGTTCGGCACAGATCGAGAATGGTGCGTGCCTTGTTGTGATAAAAGCCGACCGGATAGATAGCTTCCTCAATCCGGCGCGCATCGAGCGCCAGCATACCGTGCGGTGTGCTGGCCAGCGCAAACAGGCGACGGGACGCCGGCCCGGTGGTCTCATCTTTCGTGCGCAGGCTCAACAAACATGAGATCAAGACGCGAAATGGGTCGGACGTCTGATTCGCGATGAGTGTGACCACCGGGGCGTTCCATTGCGGAGCGGCAACCCGCAGGCGTGCCATCACGGCATGAATGTCGAACGGTTGCAGCGGCTGCCGGCGCCGCCGTGCTGGCCGAACCGGGGCATGTACAGCCATGGCGTGCCGCTTTTAATGAACAGTGTGGAGGTTTGCAAACGCGTCAGTCGTTCGTCGGCACCGGTGAGGCCAGCTCGGGGCCCTGCGGCGGGAAGATTTTAGCGGGGCAGGGTAGAGGGAGCAGTTTTGCCCAGCAGCTTCTCGAAGTGCCGCGGCAGCACGGGGCCGCTGCCCGGATTGCCCATGATGTCGTCGGGATCGGCGACCACCTCCATGACTTCGTACCCATCACGGCCGAGATCGCGATAGCCGCGGAAATACACGTCTTTGAACCCGAGCACGTGGCCGAACTCGTGCGCCAGCACATGCCCGGCGATAGCGTGCGGACCTACGCCGATGCATCGCCCGGCGGTCACGTGGGTGGTGTTTGCACCGGTTGTGAGGACCGCACCGTCCCAGGGGAAGCGAGCGCAGTGGGCGTCGAAATCGATGGCCTGCCCGATCTGCGGTGGGCTCCGCTCTCCGTACAGGCGCGCCGGAGAAATCGTCGTGATTGCCACGTGGAGGCGAAACTCGTTTTCGCCGTCCCGGGCCTGCCAC
Source organism: uncultured delta proteobacterium (assembly GCA_963729835.1). GTDB lineage: Bacteria > Desulfobacterota > Binatia > HRBIN30 > HRBIN30 > CAVSQF01. The sequence continues at coordinate 124,868 of CAVSQF010000051.1, forward strand.
GTGCGTTCGACGGCGTTCTGGAACGCGTCAACGAACGCACGGTGGGCGATGTCGGTATAGACCGGCACGGTCACGACCCACAAATGATCGCGGCGCTGCTCGACGTGCAGGAAGGCGGGCGGTGTGATGTGCTCGGACGCCTCGTGGATCTGGTGCGCCAGGAGCTGCGCGCGCTCGCGCAGCTCCGGCTCCAGCGCCGCCCGCGGCTTGCCGACATCACTCAGTGTGACATCGCGCAGGGCGCTCCGAAAGGTGCTGTCATCGCCGGCCTGCAAGGCATCCTGGATGGCTTGCCGTTCGAGCACGGCGTGACAGAGCACCGTCTGCTGGTCGTAGCCGCGCTTGTCTGTGGCAATCGCCGCTTGCCACAGGCGATTGTAGTGAATGTGGGCATCGATGGTGCGCTGACTGTCGGCGACGGCGCGGTAACCGCGGACCAGCTTGTCGTAGGCGGCGTTACGCTCCGGCCGGGACTGCGTCGCAGCCCGATCGAGATCACCCTGCAACGCGTCGATTTTCTGCGTCTGCTGCCGGATCAACTGCTCCGTCCACGGCCAACTGTAGCAGCGCGCTTTGGCGCGCGGCCGCTCCGTCGGTGGCGCTGGATCTGGCGCCAGGGTGGGAAGAATCTGGTAGCCGTGTGGCACGGGCTTGGGCGCCGCCTGCTTGAGCTGTGGTACGAGCTTAGCGGCCAGCTCAGGGGCTGCCCGCCGCAGGCTGGTAAGCAGGGCGTCGTACAGGTGCTGCAAGCGCTCGCGGCTTGCGTGAAAGGCGCCTTCAACGTCGGTGCCACGTTGCAGATAGACCGGCGTCGCAGCGGGCGACTTTGCACTGGCTGCAAGAACAGCTACCGGCGAAATCAGGCAAAGTATCACCGCGGTACACTTACATAATTTCGTCATCTCAAAGTCCGACAGGCTGCTAGATGTCAGGCGCGGACGCGCTCATGAGCGCTCTCGACATCTTGTCAGCGCGACAACCGCGCCCCGCCCCAGTCGGCGTGGTCGGAGTTGATGCCGTCGCCGCCGTCGAGAACGAGCAGACACAGCTCCTGCACGCCGCTGACGTCCACGCGCACCGGCACCGGGTTCCGCAACCCCGACAGCGGCTCACCGGCATAGAGGGTACGGCCGTCGCCTTTGACTTGAAACACGACCTTTCCCCCGTCACGTGCGGCCTCGTTATCCACGCCAACCTCGGCAGCGAACGCGCGATACTCCCCGTGCAGCGCATAGCACACCCGCGAGTTGGCGTGCGTCCCGAGCCCCTTGGGAAATCGAAAAGACCCGACCGCCAGCTGCTTGCCGCCGACCGAGCGGTTCACGCCGAGCTGGCCCCAGTCCTGCGCGGCGCTGCTGGGCTTCAAATCGGAAACATACGTCGGCGGCGCGGGTGGCTTCGGCGCAAGAAACACGCGGTAAAGGATGAACACCGCGAGCGCGGCGAGGACGATGGCGCTCCCGTACAGGCCCCATTTCGTCCTCTTCGCGGGTGGCTGGTTTGAGATCGGCGGCTGGCTATCCATGTGATTGTCCCTCAGACAGTGCTTCCTATCACTGTACCAGCAGCGGCTCCAGCCAGGTGGGTGGTGGGAGTTGCCGGGAAGGCACGTGGACCAGCTGGTAGAAGGTGGGCCGGTATGTTACCGGCTCTCGTATGAGACGTCCTGACGAAGCGGGCACGGCACCGTTGGGCGACTCTTGGAGTTCATCTGGCGATTGGTTGAGCGAAGCAGACGCTTACGATTTCCTCCTCGGGAACGGAATACGCTACGTTAGCTAGGCGCTGGCCCTTTTGCGCGCCACCGCCTTCCTCTTGCATGCGCTTCAGCACCCTCGCCTGACTGCAATTCTCGCGCGCCGCGCGTTGGACTTCAGGATGCAAGTAGAAGGCGATGCCGGTCGGCGCTGCCCGTACGCTTTGCGGCGCAAACGCAGGTGGCGCCAGGCCCGGCACGACCACGCCTGACTGTCCAGCGAATGCCGTCTCTACGTGCTTCGCGGGCGGCGCTGCGTGGCGTGGCATTCGGCTGCGCGAGCATCACGACGCCGTCGTCACCATCAGTGATCCACTCGTCGCTGCTTCCGAGAGCTGGGCCGGCACTGACAGGCGGCGCCACGACCGGAAGGCAGTGAGCGCCGGACGCAAGCCGAAACAGAGCACCACCCCACAGATGATCTGCACGAGTGCCAGGGTTTCCACGATCTGCTGCTCGTCGATCTGGAATCCGCCGGCAGCACGTTCGTAGCCCGCGCTGCGCGATTCCTTTTCCGCGGTGCATGCATTCTCTTCCGCCAATGCCCGTAGGCTACCCTACGGCTGTGACGGCCCTGTGTCCCGGCGATTGTGAGTCGGTGAACTTCCGCCAGCACCGTGGCCAATGCGCCGGCGCCGCGCGCCGTTTCTTCATCGCCCCGCAACGTCACCGTCACGGGTGCCGGCTAGACTATTGGCAGTACGGCGAGACGATTCTCAGGAGGGTGCAATGGACGAAACCATTTTGATCGTCGATGATGATGCCAACGCCGGCATCATTGCGGAGACTTTGCTGCGGGCGCGCGGGCTGCACGCCGTAGTGGCGGAGGACGCGCGTAGCGCGTGCGATTTTCTGTGTTGCAAGGGGGCCGCGGTGGTGGTCCTGAACCTGGCGTCGCGGGAGACGGACGGCATCGCCCTGCTGCGCTGACTGCGGGGGCGATTCGAAACGCGCACCCTGCCGATCCAGCCGCGAGTCATGGTCATCATCGAACCGACCGACCGCGATCTCGAACGTACCTGCACCGATGTGGGGGCGGACGCTTTCTTGATGCGCCCCTGGGCCCCCAAGCACTTCCTCACGACGGTGGAAGAGCTGCTCAACGCAGCCTCAGGGAACGTCGACGAGGAAGGCAGCCGCCGCTTCGAAACGACTCCAGCAGAAGAGGCCTCCTACCCATGAACAGCCGCGCTCACTTCGTCCGGTGTCCGTACTGCGCGGCGCGTTTCGAGCTGTTTGCTGCACCCTGGTGTCATCACGGGTCTCCAGAGCCGTCGAAGGTCTGTCCCGCCTGCCGGCGCTGTCTCTGCAACGACCCGGCGTATGCGCAGCCGCACTTTTGGAAGCAGTCGCCGCCGGCCTTTGCGCGACAAGGCTTCCGGCGTTTGTTCCTCTACTATCTCTGAACCGGCGCTTGAGCAGCGCCGCTGCGCGTCTTCGATAGCGCGGCCACACGCAGCCACGCAATTCACACAACGTTCACTGCTCCGAAGCCGCATGGAGGCACATCAAAACAAAAAGAGCGCGCGCTTGCGCCCGACGTTTTGAAAGACAACGGCCAGGGTATGCCTCATTCCACAGCAAACTGAGGGTCCCGCAACAGCCAATTCATCGTGCAGTCGCAGAGCCGTAACGTCCGCGCGTTAATTTGGCCAAACAAGACAAGGGGAAAAGGATATGAGAAGCCTTCGATCATGACTCGATCGTTCCCGCCGGCGCCGCGATCGACATTGGTAACGGCGTTCGGCTCCGCGCTCACGGCATCCAGTGCCCGCGCAGCGCGTTCCGAGCGGTTAACGTCACCGGACAAATTGTTGCGGAATCTTCATGCAGCTGCAACCGACCTGCAAGGGACAACACGTATAGTAGTGGGTGATATCGCTGGGTGGAAATCGATCGGCAATGACGTCGGGCCGCTGAGTGTCCGACAAGGAGAAAGGACGAGAATGACGACAAGGGGTACATTCCTGGCGGCTGCGTGCGCCACGCTTCTGTGGGCCGGCACGGCACTCGGCACCACACCGCAGCAACGGTGCGACAAGGCACGCTCACAGGCAGGGGGAGTCTACCTCGCCTGTGTGCAGCGCGCCGTCGTGCAGGACAACGGTCCAACTCCCTTCACTGATCCGGTGCCGTTTGGACGGTGTCGGCACAGGTATTTTTCCACGTGGACTAGATTCCAGATGCGCGGGGCGCTCAACGGCAGTTCGTGCGTCGGAAGCCGGTTCACGGACAACCGCGATGGAACCGTGACGGACAATCTGAGCGGGCTGATATGGGAGCAGAAGCGAAACTTGGACTTCACACCAGAATGGTCTGATCCGCACGATGCCGACAACCTTTATAGTCAGAGCGATGCGTCTACCAGCCTGCTGACGGGTGTGACGGGTCTGAACACGACGGCCTTTGCGGGGACGAACGACTGGCGGCTGCCGACCCTGGCAGAGCTGCAGACGATTCTGCGCGACTTCGCGTGCACCAGGGAGTCGTGTAGCTGTGCGTCGGACCCGTGTGTCGATGATGCGGTTGGCCCGACCTTCCCCAGCATTTACTGGACGGCGACGTTCGGCGGGCCGACTCCGACCAGCTGGGTTGTCGATTTCAGCTCGGGCCAGCCTGTCGGTGCATCCGGGTACGCCGCGTTTGTCCGCGCCGTACGCGGCGGGGTGCGATGAGGTATACTGCCTCCCGGACGCAGCAACACAGGAATGGCTAAGGCGGCCGCGCGCAGTGCAGCGCAGAGGCCGTCCGTGTCGCGCAGTCACCGCACTGTAACGTCCGCCTAGTAATAAAGAAAGCTACTTCACGGCAAGGGGGACAGCATGAGAAACGGCACCAAATGGGTGGCGCGGCCGCACAGGAAGGACGACGCCGTAGGACGACGCCAACATGGCGTGGTGCGTGAGGCAGAAATGTGGGACATCGCAGTCACACCGCGGCGCCGATCAACCGGGCGACCACGCCCCGATGCACGTCGCTTCCCTCCACGCGAAACGTATTGCAAAGGCCGCCTGCGGATCGACTTCGACGCCTATGAGGTTTTCGTCGACGGACGCAAGGTGTCGCTCTTCTTGCGTGAATTCAAGATCCTCAGGTTCTTGGTGCGGTGGCCCAACCGCGTCTTTCAGCGTGAGGAAATCCTCGCCGCCGTGTGGGGCGAGGCTGCCGCCGACATCGGCCTGCGCACGATTGACGTGCACGTGCGCCGCCTCCGCCAACGGATCGAGCAGAACGATGCGCATCCCGAGTTGATCGTCACCGTTCGCGGAGTCGGTTACATGTTCGACGAACGGGCTTTGGACTCGGGGCCGCTGACGCAGCCCCGAACGACGCCAGCGGCGAGGACGGCATCGTTTCATCGCCCTATTGCCATGGCGGATTCGCTTCAAAATTTCGAAGCCCAAGAGTCCCTTTTATAAATACGGAGGCTGGCCCACTCGGCGGCCGCATCACAAACCGCCGTCTGGACCTCGGATTGCTCCAAACAGAGGTCGCAAAGCGCATCAGCATTAGCGCACTCTGCAGCTGGCGATGGGACGCAAACCGTAGTGCCCCCCCCAGCTCGTTACCTCCCGGCGATTCACAAACTCCTGGCCTGTGACCCGCAGGAACAAGAGGCGCACTCATTTCCAAATCTACTCGAGAATCAACGGCCGTCGAGAGCACGTCTTGGACCTTGGCGATGTCGACGCCAGCGTCGAGGAGCAGCATTGCCGTCGGTTGCCCGGAGTGAGTGCGGCGTGGAGACGCAGCGGCCGTCCTTCATCGCGCCCTGCTGCTCCTCCAGTATCAGCGCAGCCCAACGCGTCGGCACAGGGAACGCACTGACCCCCCCGAACGCTGCTCTTCCAGTCGTCCTTACGGAATTGCGACCGTCGCCACCGCGGCTGGGTAGGTGTCGACCATCAAGTAGGCTCGAACCTGGCCGGGTACCTGGTCGCGCGCAAAAGTCACGCTCACGGTTTCGAGGTCTCCGGCTTCATCGGCGCTCTGCTGTGTCGAGTAGCCGTAGTCGAGGGGAACCGGGTTATCCGTCACCGCGTCGATCAGCAAAATACCCAGCCTGTGCTCACTGGCCTGCAGCGTCGAGCCAACGAGGGTCGCGGTCACCGCCCCGCTCTGCGCGGCGAAGCTGACGGTGCCGACCCCCGCCGGCGCCGCCGCGACCCCGCCCTGGTATGGGCGCAGCTCGGCCCCGCCGAAGACGTCGAGCACGTCAGTTTGCGGATTGCAGAACCCGAGGGCGCGCAGGAACGGCCCGTAGAAGGTGATTCCGGAGCACACCGCGAGCACGTTGAGGCGCGGGCTTTCGAGCGCCGCCCCCTGCGCGTCGAGGCGCGTGGCGATGCGGAAGAAGCCGAATGGCAAGCGCAGGTGATTGAACTCGATGGAAAAGCCCGATTCGTTGGTCAGCGTCAGCAGCCCGCCGTCATAGGCCACCTGCAGCGGGAACAGCACCTGCGTAGTCGGGTCAACGACCGTCTGATTCTCTCCCTCTGCCAGCTTGGCCCCCACCACCCAGGCGATGGCACTGTCGTTCCCCGTGCCCGCGACCAGGCCCATGAGATAGTGGATCGAGTCGAAACCGATCTGGTTGTAGCTCGGCAGAATGGTGGGCAGCGGCGCAGCGAAGCGGTACAGTTCCCAGATTCCTGCCGGATCACCAGGTTTGCTAGGCACAGGGAGGGGAAGCGCGCCGGCGCGGGGGCTCTGGAGCTGAAAGCGGAACGTTTCCCCAAAGGTGCCACCCACCTCGCCACCGGTGAAGACTAACCCGTCTCGTTGAAAATTGACGAGATAGTCGCCGTTGATTTGCACCGACAGCTCGCCGCCGTCAGACACCGCGAAATTCTCCGTCGGCACCATAGTGATGAACTTCCGGTCTCCGGAGACCTCCGTGCTGACCGCGGTGGCCGGCGCAACCGTCACGCTGAGGCTTGGCGTGTCGATCAGCGCCAGCCGCGTGTTGCCGCCGGCGCGAACCAGCAACGAAAACGTGAGCGGCTGATTCGCGTCGATCACAGCCGGCGGGTCATCGAGCGTGCTGCCGAACTGCGTCGTGAACAACAAATAGGCGCCGTCGGGAGGCAAATCTTCCGCGGGGCCGCGCGTGCAGCGCGAGTCCGTGCTGGCCTCCGCCCGCAGACAATAGTCATAGGGAACGCTGAAGACCTGACCGCTCTCGCCGGCGATCACGATCGCATCGAGGCCGAGCGCGGGGGAGGCATTGAGGTCATCGCGCGAGCCGTCAATCAGGAGCATCGACCAGCGCAGCGTTCCATTCGGGTTCACAACGAACAGCCGGCCCTCGCCGGAGCCGACGTAGATGTTGCCGTCGGCATCAATGGCGGGCGAGGAGCGAATGGGTTCGCGCGTGTCGAAGGCCCAGACGAGCGCTCCGGTCGCCGGGTCCAAGGCGTAGACTGTCCCGTCCGTCGATGGCTGGATTATGGTGCCGTTGGGCAGTTGGCCCGGGCTGGCGTAGATGTGGTCACGAGTGCCGAACGACCACAACTGATTGCCCGTCTGTTGGTCGTAACAACGCACGAAGCCGTCGAAACCACCCACCACCATCCTGCCATCCGCGGTGAGCATCGGGCTGGCGGCAATCGTGCCGTTGACGAACTGCTTCCAGACGGGGACGCCGGTGAGCGCGTCGATCGCAAACGTGTTGGGACCGAGCAGGGTGACCATGGCGTTGTTTCCCATGAAGAGCGTATTGCTTCCGACGTCCACCGCGGGCAACGACCATGTTTGGTCCACGGTGCGGAAGCGCCACGCGACGGCGCTCGTGTCGCGATCGATGGCATAGGTAAGGAAGTTGTCATTCGGGGCGTACAGCATCCCGTTTCGCCCCATCGCTACGTTGGCCTCGAACCAGCTGACGAACGCGTGGGTCCCATTCGGACTGTCCGCCTGGAACGTCCAGACCGGCTTACCTGTCGAGGCGGCGAACGCGTAGAGCCGGCCATCTCCTGAACCGAAATAAACTCGACCCTTATCGTCGAGCAAAGCGGCGGAATCGATGATCTCGCCGGTGAGGAACTGCCAGCGCACCGTCCCGTCGGCGTTCAGGGCATAGAAGACCCGATCGGCCGATCCGATGAAGATGGTTCCATCGGCGGCGATCACCGGCGAGCTGAAGATCCCATTCCCGGTCTGGAACGCCCAGAGCTTGCCTCCCGAACTCCGGGGCCGAAGCGGGCTTTGTCCATTTTGGAATGTATTGCGGCGGAACTTCGGCCAGGGACTCCCTGGATTCCAGGGGTACATCGTATCGAGAAGGACATCTGCGGCGCGCCGAAATCCTCCGAACTCTCGCCGCAGCCTGCCGCCAGGCAAGTCAACGCAATCCCGAAAACCCATCTTCGCATGCTCGATCCCTCCGCGTGCTCACGCCTCCAACCATGCAGATCATGACTGAGGGGCATTATACAAGTATCCTGGTAGCGTTTGCGCGTAATCGAACCATCACACCGCGTTCACCCGCCTGCAACAGTACTGCCGTATGGTGCCACTGCTCCCCATGGAACAGCTTCTTCTCACCCCGGGTCCTCTCACCACCGCCCGCGCGACGCGGGAAGCGATGCTGCGCGACTGGGGATACCGCGATGGCGCATTCCTGGAGCTGAACGCCAGGGTGCGCGAAGCGATTCTGCGGATTGCCGATGCGGCGGGTACGCATACGTGCGTGCCGCTTCAAGGCAGCGGGACCTTCGCGGTGGAAGCCGCGCTCGGCACCATGGTCGCGCGCGGTGGCAAGGTCCTCGTGCTCGTCAACGGCGCCTACGGGGCGCGGATGGTCAGAATCTGCGAGGTGGCCGGCATCGCCCACGTCGCGCGCGAGTGGTCGGAGCTCGAACCGGTGAGCGCTGCCGCAACAGGAGAGATGCTTGATGCCGATCCGCGTATTACGCACGTGGCCGTCGTCCAGTGCGAGACCACCACGGGTCTCCTGAATCCAGTCGAGGCAATTGCCGCAGCGGTTGCGGCGTGCCAACGCGCCCTGATCATCGATGCGATGAGCGCCTTTGGCGCCCTCGAACTCAGTGCGCGTCGCGTTCGCTACGACGCGCTGGTGGCTTCGAGCAACAAATGTATCGAGGGCGTGCCCGGCGTCGGTTTCGCGGTCCTGCGCACGCAAGCGCTCGCGCAGTGCAGAGGCAATGCGCGCTCGGTGAGCTTGGATTTGTACGACCAGTGGCGCGGTCTCGAGCAGACCAATCAGTGGCGCTTCACGCCGCCAACCCATGTGCTCGCGGCATGCGAGCGGGCCTTGCAGGCTCACGCGGAGGAAGGCGGGGTGGCAGCTCGTGGGGCGCGCTACCGCCGGAACTGTACCCTGCTCGTCAATGGCATGCGTGCGTTGGGGTTCCGCACGGCACTCCCGGACGAGCTGCAGGCGCCGATCATCGTCACCTTTCTCATGCCCACGGACCCCAGCTTTCAGTTCGAAACTTTCTACAATCGACTGGCGCACCGTGGCATCATCATCTACCCCGGTAAGCTGACCAAGGCGGACACGTTTCGCATTGGCTGCATCGGGCACGTGCAGCCCCAGGATATGCAGCGGGCGCTGGTGGCCATTCGTGAGACGCTCGACGAGATGGGTGTGAGGGACTGTGCGCCATGAGCTTTCGGTATCAACGCCGTTACTCCGGGACGGTGCAGGCGGTCATTCTGGACTGGGCCGGGACAACGGTTGATCACGGCAGCTGCGCACCGGCGGGCGTGTTCGTGCAGGCCTTTCGGCAGTACGGACTCGAGGTGAGTGTGGAGCAGGCGCGCGGCCCGATGGGTGTGCACAAGCGGGAGCACGTGCGCCTGCTGCTTGACCTCGACACCGTTCGGCAGCAATTCGAGAAGCAACGCGGGCGTGCACCGCTTGGCGAAGACATCGAAGCCATCTACGCCGAGGCCACCCGGTTGCAGATCGATTGCCTGCCGGACTACGCGGATCCCATTCCCGGAACGCTGGAAGCCGTGGCGTGGCTGCGCGCGCGCAACATCCGGGTTGGGTCCTCGACGGGATACGTTGCCGAGATGATGAAGGTGTTGCTGCCGGCGGCCGCGGCGAAAGGGTACCGTCCGGACATCTGCGTATGCGCGAGCGATGTGATATCGGCAAGGCCGTCGCCGGCGATGGCCTTGCTCAACCTCGTTCGGTTGAATGCCGGACCGGTGCAGGCGTGCGTCAAGGTCGGTGATACGGTGGCCGATGTGGAAGAGGGACTCAATGCCGGGATGTGGTCTGTCGCGGTCACGCTAACCGGCAACGAGGTCGGGTTGACGCTGGTGGAGCTGACCGCGTTGAATCCGGACGAACGTGAGCTGCGGCGCCGGCGCGCAGCCGACAAGTTGGCGCGGGCCGGGGCTCATTACGTCATCGATGGCGTTGCCGACTTGCCTCTCGTGATTGGGGACGTCGAAACGCGCCTCGCGCGCGGCGAGGCGCCGTAGCAGTCCAGGCGATGTTCGCCTGTTGAGAAATCTTGAGGTGCGGCAGTGCAGCCGCGCAGAGATATCCATGTGTAACCTCGACGTCGGCGCCGATCCAGGCCAAGGGCCGCTCGCCATCCTCGGTGACACGCAGCGGACGATGTGCATCGAGCAGCTCCTCGGCAAAGAATCCAACGACATCTGGCGGGAGGACCTGCTGCGTGGGTTGGCCGAAGAGCGACCGGCGGCAGCGATGATCGTCGGCGACATCGTGTGTCTCGGAGCATCGGCTACGGAGTGGCGGTATTTCGATCGCATCGTGGCGCGTTTACGCGCAAGCGGCACGGCGATAGTGGCGGTCCTCGGCAACCACGATTATTACGGGCCGAACCGGCGTGCCGTTGCCCTGGCAGCCAAGCGCTTTCCCATGCTGCGCCAGCACAGGTGGTTCGTGTGGCGCTTCGGCGCTCTGGCGTTGCTCTGTCTCGATTCGAATCGTTGGGATCTCGGAAGACGCCAGTGGGCCGCGCAACTGCAGTGGTTGGGCGACATGTTGGCGCGCCTGGATCAGGACACCGGCGTGCGCGGTGTTCTGTTGCTTTGCCATCATCCACCCTTTTGCAACACCTTCGCGCGCCGTGAATCGATTGCGGTTCGGCGAGACTTTTTGACTCTCTACTTGCAGGCGGCGAAAGCCATGGGCGTGATCTCCGGCCACGCGCACACCTACGAGCACCTGCTCGTCGATGGACACGACTACATCGTTACCGGTGGCGGCGGTGGCCCGTGCGACGCTGTGTGCCTGCCGCCACACGAGAAATACCGCTCGTTGTACCGTGGCCCCGCACTGCGCGACTTGCACTACTTGCGGGTCGATGTCGAGGCGGATGCGGTCCGCATTACGGTGAAGGCCCTCAGCCCCGCAGCGCCGGCTTTGCGGGTGATCGACCGCTTCCAGTTGGCGTGGACGCATCCAGCTCGCCACGGTATGCTCTGCCGAACATGGGCATAGGCGCCTTCTTCGATATCGACCACACAATGATCGCCGGAGACTCCGGCGTGCTGATGGTGCGCTATCTGGTGCGCCGCGGGCTGATGCGCTGGAGCGAGCTGCTGGCCCCGGTCTACTATACGGTGCTCCATCGGCTTAACCTGCTCGACATCAACTCGGTCTTTCGCCGCTATCAGCAGCACGTGCGCGGCCAGCCGCACGACGTGATGCAGCAACTAAGTGCGGAGTGGTATGCCAGCATGGTGCGCCCGCGCATCTATGCGGCGATGGTAGACAGGGTACGCGAGCATCAAGCCGCCGGGCACGTCGTGGCGTTGCTCTCCAGTGCGACGACGTACGTTGCCGAACCGCTGGCGCAGGAATTGGGCATTCAGCACCTGCTGGTCAATCGCCTTGTCGTGCGCGATGGCCGTCTGACAGGCGAGGCGACGGAGCCGCTGTGCTGGGGCCCGGGAAAACGCCACTGGGTCGAACGCTTCGCCTTCCAGCACGACATTGACCTCACGCAGAGTTACTTCTACAGCGACTCGATTGCCGATCTTCCGGTTCTCAGTCTGGTCGGCCATCCACGGCCCGTCAATCCGGACCGTCTTCTCCGTCGGCACGCGCGCCGCCACGGATGGCAGGTCGTGCAGGTCACGATGCGCTGAGACTGCAGGCGCAGAAGTCTCCCCCTATTTCACGATATCGATCACCAGCTCCGTTGTGTTGTTACTCGCGTCCAGCGGGGATGTTTCTGGGCTGCTTGGCCCCGTGGCAGTCAGCGACACCGTACAGCGCTGCGGCGAGAGTGTGTTCGGGCTCGTGATCTGACTCCGGTGGGCCGTTGCCGCCGTGTGGGTCGTGCTGATTGCCATGGTGGTCTTCCGATGGAGCCACAACCGGCTAGGAGCGGCCTACGCAGGATCGGTGACCGAGATGACGGTGTATTACACGGTCATGTGGATACGCGACCGTCACTACCCGAAGCGCCGCCGGGCGGCCAGACTGATTGTCGAGTTCCTGCCGCCGGGCATCTTGAACGCTGGCATCGTTCGTCCATATCTGCTGTATGCCATACCGTTGTATGTTGGACATTTCAGCATGGGAATACTGATCGGGAAGCTCCTCGCAGACGTGTGCTTCTATGCCATGACGATACCGATGTACGAGATCACAAAGCGCATGACGGCGTTGCAACGCGTGTAGAAATGGCCGGCGGTCCGCGGCGCATTCACACGCTCTTCTCGACCCGTAAACGCTACCGTCACGAACAGAGGGTATTGTGCTCATCATGATGCACCTGGCTCGGAGACCCGCCGCCATTCCCTTGGAGATTGCGCTGGAGATCGATGCTGCCGCCCATGTGCCGGGCGCCTGGCAGACCGAAGAGCGAGCAGCTCAGGTATCGCCCACGCACGCGAGCTTCTGAAACGGCCCCTCCTTCACTTCGCGGGCTGCCACTCCGGGCTCGCGATCGTGCGGACAACCCGTAGACGACGCGGCCGCTGGCGCGTGCCATGTGGCGATTGTTCAAGGCGCGTGGTGCCGCTATCGCGTAAAGTGCCGAGCACGGATCCCACAAAGGCCGCCAGGATGGTCCACGCGACAATCCCCGCGGAACCCCACACCACCACACCTGCCAACGGATCTGCTAACCACAGTGGTGTCATCTCTTCATCTCCTTTTCCTTGCCATCCTCAATAGCAGCTCCCCGTGACACCCCGGTTTTCCGAGGAAGAAGCTTCTGTGACACGCATCGATCCCTGTGCACGTTGTGCGAGCGGTCGCGCCGCGCGCGGTGCTAATGCAGGAGGTGAACGGGTTTCTTCGCGCCCAACCCGTCGGACGTGCGGCGCGGCCTACGGCCGATTGTCCCGTTCGGCCTGGCGAATGATGAAAGGTGGCGGCGCGGCCTACGGCCGATTGTCCCGTTCGGCCTGGCGAATGATGAAAGGTGGCGGCGCGGCCGCGGCGGCGAGCTGCTCGACGGTCTTGACGAATTGATAGGGCGATACCGGCTTGCTCAAGAACGCATCCGCTCCAAGGCGAAGGGCCAGGCGCTCGATGGCAGGCTCTGCCCAATCGGCAATGACCAGGAGGCGCGGTGGCACGCGCAGCATGTCGAATCGCGCACGGAGCTGACGCAGAACTTCGAGGCCGCTCATACCGAAGGCAGCGAGATCCAACACGATCACCGCCGCCCCGCCGCTCGTCGCCATATCCGACAACCGCGCTTCATCCGTAGCGACCAAGACGCGCAGACCGTGAACCCGCAACAACGCCTCGGTGGCGATGCGGTTGTCGGCATCGGTGTCAACGATCAGGACGATATCCTTCATCGCGCGAGTCCTCCGGTGTGAGAGCGTACGCCAGACGTGTGACGGAACCGTTGCCTGGGCGTGAAGATCTGCAGAAGGCGCACGCGGTGCGGGACGACGCCATCTCTGCTGGCCTGCCGACGGGCTTCCCTTTCTTCAGAGATTGAAGCGCAACCACGACATTGTCCTTGCCATCAATTTTCAAAGCATTGCTCTTCATGGATTTGCTGAATTCCCGCCGGATCGTGGCGTCGAGATAGTGGTCCTGAATCGCGCACAGATGCGCGGTATCCAAGCTCGCCGAACTTCATCCGCTTCCTCTTCGTATCACCGCACCAGCAGCGGCTCCAACCAGTCCGCGTGGTCGGAGTTGATGCCGTCGCCGCCATCGAGCACTTCGAGCGTCAAGAACTGCGCCCCGTCAACCGGGACGCGCACGTGGCGCGGAAATCCACGGGCGGAGATGTTGCCGCTGTCGAAGCGCGGATACCCGTCGGTGAAAATCCGAAAGCGGATCATCTGGCCGCGGTTCGCCTCATCATCCACCGCGAAGGCCGTATCGAAGGTGCGGAACGCGCCGTTGAGGTGGTAGGTCAGCCTCGAAACCGCATGCGTGCCGATGCCGTGACGGAAAATGAAACCGAAGGCCGAGAGCCGATGGCCCTCAACGCTGCGGTCGTAGTGCAACGTTCCCCATTGCTGCTCCTGCGCGATCGGCGCCCAGTCCGACAGCCGCACTGCCTTGTGCAATGGCACCTCTGCGACACCAGCGGTCACCATCGCCACCACCCCGACGACAGCCGGGGCCAACAGCCGGAACCGCTTGTCCGGCGTCCACAGCAGCAGGACCAGAAAGAGGCCGATGAAGAGCACGCTGAGCACCGACGCATCGACACGACTCGCCGGCAAGAACGCGCCGTAGCCGCCCATGCCCTGCGGGTAGTTGGCGTGCAACGTGCTGGCCAGCGACGCGAGCACGGCAACGGATGCGATCCCATAGAACCACCAGCAGCGCGGCCGCCAGATGCACAACGCGGCCAGGAACACCAGCAGCGGCACGACGTAGCGCTCGTGCATCTCGGTGGGCAACAAATAGAAGGCCAGCGCCTGCAGCGCGCAGGCCTCCAGCAGCGCCGGCAGTGCCTCACGGTTGGCGATGAACAGCTCGCGCCACAGACGCCACAGAATGAGCAGCGTGGCGCCGCCCAGCATCACGGTCCCCAACGTGTGATAGGTCAACAGGCCGTTGCCGAGCCGCATGGCATCGGAGAGCGTCACGGACTGGGCGTCGCCCACCAGCCACCAGACGTTGTGCGCGTTCATAGAAATGTACGGGTACCGCCCGCTCGCCCCGAGCATCGTGTCGATCAGCGGCCCCATCCGGTTGGCGTGGAAGAATGGAAACAGGAGGACAAGCGCCGCCAACGCCCCGCCGCGCACGGCGGCGAAGATCGCCGTTAAGGCGCCCATTCGGAATGTGACCAGGAGCAGCGCCGGCAGCAATACGACTGCCTGCAACTTCACGAGCACCGCCACGGCGGCGAGCGCACCGCCGACCGCAAAACGGCGGGTGCATATCGCCCACGCCGCCACGAGAACGAGCAACGAGACGACGGAATCCACCTGCCCCCACACGACGCTGTTAAACAGCAGCGCTGGGTTGTAGGCGTACGCCGCCAAGACCACGAGCGCTGCGAGGCGGCTCAGACGCGGGGCGGCCAGCCGATACAGCACCCAGGCCGTGACCAGATCCGCGAGCGCCGGCACCAGTTTGATCAAAAAGCGCGCCGCCAGTGTGCCGTCGGCGGGGATCGGCTGGCCGGTCAGCGCCATCCACAGCAGCCCCGTGCCTTTGAGGACATACAAATATCCGGGCGGGTAATCGCACCACACGATTTCGGAGATGCGCGACACACCATGTTCGACGGCGGTCCGCATCCAGGTCACAAACCAATATCCGTCACGCTCCCAGCCCGAGGCCGGCATCAACACCAGATGCACCAGCAGCGCGCCGCCCAGCAAGGCCGCGGGAAGGAGGCGCTCGCTGCGCAGGTCAATGGGCTGGTCTATGTTGTTCACGCCGCCACCGGATGTCAAAGCCATCCTCGAATCGTCCCTACACACCAGGGACCTGCAGCCGCCGATCCATCAGCGTCGCCACCGCCACGCCGAGCACAAGCAAGACGAGCTTCGACCATCCCGGTTGGTATACGAGCAGCAAGCGGTGGACACCGGCCGGAACCTGCACGCCGAGCAGCCCGGGAGTCAACACCATCGTCGAAGCCGGCGCACCGTCCACCCAAGCGCGCCAATTGGGATGGTAGGTGGCCTTGAACAGCACCGTCCCCGGTGCCTGCATCTCGACGGTCGCGCCCGCCTCTTGCCGCGAGGCGGAAACGTTCGTGATCGTGCCGCGCGCTGGCGGCGGCGCCGGCTGCACGAAGACGCCCGGGGGATCAAAAACGTTCCGATCGGTCTGCGCACCGGGCGGAACGAAACGGAACGCATCCTCCATGCGAAGCACCGGTAGACCACCCGCAGCCTCGCCAGCGAGCAGCAAGCGCGCGTGTGCGTGCTGGCTCACCCACGGGCTCTTCGTCCAGCTCATAATCATGTACCACACGGTGTCCTTGGTGCCGGCAATCGCCAGCGGCACCGAGACGAGGTCGAATGGCCCGTCTGCGTGCAGACGGTAGAGGTAGTGCCGGCCGGACTGCACCACCAGCTCCGCACCCGGCGCTGGCGAGAGCATCTGATCGGTCAACAGGTAGCGCGTATCGTACAACTCGTAGGTGGCCTGATCCGGCCACTGCAGCTGAATCTGAAAGTCCGTGCTCAGCGCCCAGGAGTACGGCGCGTTGGCCACCTGCGGAATCGCCTCGGCCGAGAGCAGGTGATACACCTGTACCTCACCGACGGTGTAGGTTTTCCCCCAGTTGCCCGAGTGCCCGGCGTACACCCGCCCTGGCCGGTCGCGCAGCACCTGCAGCACCGGCTCGAACTGTCCCGCATCGCGGTCGAACAAGCGCTTCCCCAGCCGCACCTGCTGCGTGTCGTACACGAAGTAACGGGCGCGCTCCGCCAGCAGCGGCGCGACGATGACGCATATTCCTACCACCAGCGCACGTCTCACAAATTGTGATTCATATCCCAGACACCAGCGTGACAGGCGGCCCAAGGCGATCGCCGCCAGCCAAATGGCGAAGATGTGCACGCCGCTCGACAGCCGCTCCAGGTGCAGGCCGTGGCTCATCGGCAGCAAGTCCACCAGCGCCCCCCACGTCGGGCGGCCGAAGTACAGCAGCACCCACAGAACGAAGCCGCACCCCATCCAGCCGTGCAGCGCGCTGCCGCGCTGCAGCCACTGCCGCGCACAGAGATACACGCCGGCGGCCGTCAGACAGGTCATCACCGGCAAGCGCCCGTAATCCAGTAGCGCGCCGCCGAACAGCCGGTTCAGGATCACCGCGGCACCGTACGAGTCGAACTTCGCGGCTTCGTCGTAGAGGCTCTTGGCGTGGTAGGGCAAGTGCAACGCCAGCGGCATGACAAAGAAGGCAATCAGCGCCAGCACCTGCACGTAGAACCGGCTCAAGCCGATGGCCCCGCGCTTGATCAGCGCCGGGCGTGGCAGCAGCAACGGCACCACCGCCAGGCTCAGCGCCGCGATGTACCCATAGAGGATGTGGGTGAGGAACGCGCCGGCGAGGATGGCGGCGTAGCCGAGCGTCCTGCCGCCGTCGTGCAGGGCGCGCCAGCCGCCGGCCAGTGCCAACGGGAGTAGCGGCAGCGCCATCGCTTGCGCAAACAGTCCCCATCCCGACCACGTGAAGCTCTCCATCTCGATGCCGTACGTGGCGTGCGCAGCCACCGCGCAGCTCAAGAAAGCGCCCCAGCCGGCAGTCTCGCGCGGCAGCCGCAACCAGCGCAAAGCCAGATAGTTCGCTGCCGGGAAGAGTGCCACGGCGAGAACGGTCACGCCGCGATACAGGAGCAGCAGCGGGACCGTGCTCGGCAGCAAGAAGTGGAGCGCTGCCAGGAGCAGATACGGCCCGGGCTGGTAGTAGTGGAAGAGCGGGAAGCCGGAGAGCCAGGTCGGCACCCAGAAGTCCAACGGATTGAGCCCCGCGTGAATCGCCGCGATGGTATTGCGTGTCACCCCGAGGTGAAAAGCGCCGTCGTTGAGATCTGGGGTCAGGTAGATCAGCTCCGGCAGCATGCCGCAGAGCGGGATGAGGATGCCGACGACGAGCGCCACGCGGCTCAAGGCCCGCAAACGCGCGCTGGTCGCCTCCGGTTCGGAGCGGGAAGGAACCGAGACCGTGAGGCCTGGAACAACCATGCGCTGACGGGGGGTCACGGTTGCCTGCCTGCGCCGATGGCGCCGGGCCTACCGGTGAGCGCCCCGCCGTCTCTGCCGTAGCGCACGGCAACCATTTCGGCGAGGATCGCGAGCGCGATTTCTTCCGGGGTGCACGCGCCGAGGTCGAGGCCGATCGGTGCGCGGATGCGAGCGCAATCGGTTGCCGTGAAACCCTGCTGTGCGAGCTGACCGCAGCGCCCTGCGTGGGTCGTACGGCTCCCCATGATGCCAATGTACCCGGCCCCGGAACGCAGCGCCACCGCCAGCGCCGGCACGTCGAACTTCGGATCGTGGGTGAGGATCACTACGTGTGATGAAGAATCGAGCGCCGCCTGCTCCAGGACCTCGCCGGGCGCGGCGACGAGCAGCTCATCGGCGTCAGCAAAGCGCTCGCGGGTGGCGTACACCCCGCGGGCATCGATCACGATGACGCGGAATCCCAATCCCTTGGCCATGTGACACAGCGCCATAGCCGTGTGTGTCGCACCGACGATGAACAGCCGCAACGGTGGTGGAAAAGCTTCGACGAACACCATCGCCTCAGGCGCGAGGGTCAGGAGCCGTGTCCCGGCTTGGCACAGCAGACGCCGCGCCGCGGTGGTCACTTCCTGGTCCACGCGCGGATCGATCGACCCAACGACCGTCCCGTCGTTTCGTACCGCGAGCTTTCGGCCCGCAAGGTTGGCAGGGGCGAGGCCGAGAGCGAACGCCACGGCGCGTTGCGCTTCCACCGCCTGACGAACGGCCCGCCACGCCTCGTCCGCAGCGAACGGCTCAATGAAGACGTCGATCGCTCCGCCGCAGCTCAGGCCGACGTCGATGCCCAGCTCGTTGCTGATGCCGTAGCTGGCTACCACCGGTTGGCCACTATCGAGCACCTGCACGGCCCGTTCGTACACGTCGTTCTCGACGCAGCCGCCGCTCACCGAGCCCGCCATCCTGCCGGTTCGGGTCAAACACAGGCGCGCGCCGGGCCGCCGTGGTGCGGCCCCCCGCACCCGAATCAACGTGGCGAGAGCAATCTCCTCCTGCTGCTCGCCCCAACGGTCCAGATCAGCGAGTATCTCTCTCATACGCCGGCGCGCTGCTCGCTCAGCACTATCACGTATCGCATGAGAACCGTAAGCGATACGCCATACGCGATAGGGCGAGCGCCTCGGCGGCCCTCACTCACTGTGACAGAGGAGTGGTCCCGGCGCAGTAAACCAGGCCGCCCTTCTGGTCGATGAAATTCTGGACCGCCGTCCCTATTGCTGCTTGGCCGCTCGCCCCGAGGCAACTGGGGCAAATATTCCGGACGAGCAGCCTCGTGGTGCGGTTGCTGAAAGTGACGGCACAGGACGGCGGCTTGCCGCTCCCGGCTTCACACGTCGGCAGATTGAACGCCTGGCGGCGCACGTCGGCGTCCGCCTGCTTCGTGCGGCAGCGCGCGGCGCAGGTGAGCAACTTCGCGGCGTTGGTTGCCACGGCGTTTTCGCACTGCGCTGTCTGCCTGTCGGGCGGGACGAAGCCCGGCTCATGGTTCCCAAAGGCGCTGCTGCCGGCGCAGTACAGTGACTCGTTGAGCTGCACGACGAAGCTGACCGCGGCATCGGCCAGCTGGCCCTGCGCGGCGGCATTCAGGCACGTCGGGCAGGTGCCCTTCGTCACCAGCCATGCGCTCGCTTTGTCATACGCCGCCCGGCATGACAGCGGCTTGCCGGTACCCTGCTCGCACGCCTCGTCGTCGAACGGCTTACCAGCCAAGGCCGCCTTGGCCTGCTTGACCTGGCACGTCGTCATGCAGCCGACGAGCTTGGCCAGGTTTCCACTGACGCGATCCTCGCACGCGCCGGCGGTCTTATCCGGTGGAACGAACCCACCCGTCGGGGTCGGGGTCAGCGTCGAGACGTTCATGGGTGTCGGCGTCTGCGTCGTCGTTGGGTTCTGACTGGGCGTATCGGTTGGCGACGGCGTTGGCGTGCGGGTCCGCGTCGGCGTTGGCGTGTTGGTCGGCGACGGCGTCGACGTGTTGGTCGGCGTGGCCGTCGGGGTTGGGGTCGGCGAAGCCGTTGGGGTGTTCGTGGGTGTGGGGCTCCTAGTCGGGGTGTTTGTCGGTGTCGGGCTGTTCGTCGGTGGATTCGTCGGCGATCTCGTGGGCGTCGGCGTTGGCGTAGGCGGGCAGGGTGAGATGACCGTATTTAGACATCCAAGGGTCGGATCGCAGGTATCCAGCGTGCACGGGTTTTGATCATCGCAGTTCTGGATCTGGCAAAAGTTCGAGCACCCGTTACAGTTCGTGGGCGGGTGCACGCCGTTGTCGCAGGTTTCGGGGAACTCGACGATGCCGTCGCCGCAGTCGGGGCAGGGAACCAGGCACGAGGTCTGGGAGTAACTCGTACAAGTGTCCATGGCGGTATCCGCCGCCGCCGGGGCTATTGTGCCCGTGATGATCGGCGCCTTCCGGCTCGGATGGACGGTGGCGTTGCCCCCGTCAGTCCCCGACGAATTGTTGCTGGTCGCATCGACCACTCCCTGGACGCTGAGTTGCTCGCTGGCCGTCAGTGTGTTGGTGCCCCCCCCTGGGGCGTTGGCAACGAGCTTTCCCGTGGACGTGACGGTGACGTTGCACCCCTCCAGGTCGGTGTCGCCAGCCTGACCGCAGTCCGTAGAGCAACCGCCCCCGTCCACATCGACGATGCTCGTGACCAACATCGTCCCGAAGCCACCGTCACCCGCTGTGACGTCAATCTCGCCCCCCAAGCTCCCGGGCTCCGAGGCGCTCGCGTCAAATCCACCCGCCGGGCCGCCGCCGATCGTCACGTCCGAGGCGACGTCAACCGAAATCTCCCCGCCGCTGCCGCCTCCGGTGGCGTCGAGCAACCCATTGTTGGTGAAGGCGAGTTGCGAACTGCAGTTGAGGAATCCCCCCGATCCTTGACTCCCTAAGGCATACACGTGGAGACCAACCGCATTCTGAATCGTGGTCGGACCGGCATCGGCGGTCAGGTCGACCTCGCCACCGTTGCCGTCGATATCCCCGTTCGCCTGAATGTCTTGCGCAATCGACAACGTGCCGTACACCGCCTCCAGGCTAATGACCCCTCCGTCACCGCCGGCGTTGCCGTTGGCTTTCAGCAGCCCCAGCACCTGCGCACTCGTTGCCGCCGTGATGTTGATCTGCCCGCCGCCGCCGAGTTGCCCAGTGGCGCCCACATTCACCGGCCCTACATTCGCCAGGTTCCCGGAGTTGGCGTTGAGGGTCCCGCCGTTGCTGCCGCTGACGTCAATCACGGTGCCAACATCAATAACGATCTTGCCATCCGCATTCAGATCCATCTCGCCGCCGCCGTTCGGCGCGGTGGTGCCGCCCGCAGCTGAGAGGCTGCTGGTGGCGGTCGTGATGATATCGCCGCCGGCATCGATCTCGATGAAGCCGCCGTCCGAACTAGCCAGTAAGCCGTCGGCACTGAGCCACCCCGCTAGCGTGACAGTGCCGCCCGCCGTGAGGACGATTGTGCCGCCTTGACTGTAACCGCCGACATCGATCTTGCCGATCACCGCTCCCGACAACTGGACGCTGATATCGCCCGTCGTCTGGATGGTGATCGTGCCGCCGGTACTGTTGAGCGTCGGGGTGGGCGTCGGGCTCGAAACGGGCGTTGGGGTGGAAGTGGGTGTGCGAGTAGCGGTGCTGGTCGGAGGGGGAGTCGGCGCGGTCGCGGTGGGCGTTGCCGTAGGCGTCGGGCTGCCCGGGGCAGTGGTCGCTGTTGGGGTCGGGCTCGCCCCCGTCCCCCGCCCCGTGATCAAGCCGCCGGCGGCAATGGTGAACGTTCCCGCTAGGAGGGTCACATTGTTCGAGAAGATGTTGAGCTGCCCGTATCGGCCGAGGGTGACGGCGCGGGTGCCGAAGTCGAGCGTGCAGCCGTCGGAGACATTGAAGGATTTGGCGATCGTACAGGCTCCGGTGCCGGCGGGGCAGTCGGCGCTATCCTGCGCCACGATGTCCGAGGCCGTGCACGCGCTCAAGCCGTGTGCGCTCCGCGCTGCCGCCACCTGGACGATGAGGGCGAGCACCAAGAGGCTCCCGCTTCTAAGGCGCCGCGGTCTCACGGAGGTGGGCATCATCTCTTCTCACGCGCGCCCAGCATCAGCTCATCCCCGAGGCCGGCAGGCAGAGCAATGCGTCGATTCATTCATTGTGGTCTGTGACCTACAAAGACCGGATTTCCGGTGTTTGTCAAGGGGAACATTTCATCGGCAGTCATGCGATCGCGGCGTCGCGCAGCGTATCGCGTACAGTAGGATGCCACCGCTCACGAGCATCATGGCCGGCGCGATCAGGGTTGCGCGACGTAGCCCGACGTGATCGGAAAGCAGGCCGATGACGACCGGCGATATCGCGTCCCCCAGCACGTGGATGAAGAAAATATTGACTGCCATCGCGGTGGCGCGGATTTCCGCCCCGACGCATCCGAGGAGCTCGGCGTTCAACGGTCCGGTGTTCAGAAACAGCAGGAATTCGGCCAGGAAAATCGCCGGCAGGAGGATCTCCGCGTGGCGTGCGGCCAGCGCCACGATGGTGACCGGGACACCAGCGAACATGCATAAACCCGAGACCCAGAGATAGGCGTTTTTCGTGTAACGCTGGAGGGAATCCCCGAGAAACCCGCCGGCGAACGTGCCGAGGAAGCCAGACACGAAGGTGATCGTGCCGAAGACCTCGTTGGCCCGCGCCGTCGGCATGCCGTGGTAGCGCTCGAGAAACGCGGGCATCCACCCGGCGAGCCCGCCCAAGGCGAAGGTGTAGGCGACCAACCCGAGCGACACGAAGACATACTTTCGATTCCGCCAGAGCAACGTATAGGTCGCGAGTAAGGTTGGTGGAGCACCGCGCTCGCTGCGCGCCGCCGTTTCGGAGGCACCGCGCTGCGGCTCGCGGATCATGAGGGCGAGCAGCGCAAACATGAGCCCGGGGATTCCGACCACGAAGAACGCCGCGCGCCACCCGAAGTACGTCGAGAGTTGTCCACCGAGGACGAAACCCAGTGCGCTTCCGGCCGGGATCGCCGCGTAGAAAACGGCCAGCGCCCGGCCGCGGTGTTCCTCTGCGTAGGAATCGGCGATGATGGCCGGAGCGACCGTGGCATAACTGGCCTCTCCGATCCCGACACAGGCTCGCGGCACGAACATCTGCCAGAAGTTGCGGGCCAGTCCCGCTCCCGCCGTGGCAACGCTCCACAGTGCGACACCGACGGCGATGAGCCGCTTGCGGCTCACCAGATCCCCGAGCCGTCCGAACACCGGCGCGGTGAGCGCGTAGGCAATCATGAAGGCGGACAACATCCAGCCGAGCTGCGCGTCCGTAAAATGCAGCTCGCGCTTGATCGGCTCGAACACCGCCGCCAGCACGTAGCGATCGATGTAATTGAGGAAATTGATCGCTGTCAGAATGGTGAGCGCGAGCTGCGAACGGCGGCGATTCATCAGTGCACGGATACACGCGCGGCCCGCGGACATCCAGAGGGGACCGCGTCCACGTCTGTGCGGCGTGGCGGCTCCCTGTTGGGTCTGAGGGCAGGCGAGCGGACTTTGAGTGGTGAGGCCTTCATGGTGGTGCCTGCGGGCAGGAGTTGTGCTATCCGCAGCGGAGATGACGGGAGGCCCAGATGAACGAATTCATGTTGGATGAGCAAGCCCGTGCGGTGCAGGACAAAACGCGCGAGTTCGTGAAAAACGAAATCGACCCGGAGTACTTGCGGCGCATGGATCGCGACGAGATTCATTACCCGCGCGAGCTGTACGAGCTGTACGCGAAGCACCAGCTTCTCGGCCTGCGATTCCCGAAGAAGTATGGCGGCCAGGAAATGAGCTGGGTGAGCGAATGCGCGGCCATGGCAGAGATCGGCTGCCTGGGCATGGCCGCCGGCTGCTCCTTCGTCATGCCGTCCATCGTCGGTGAAGCCCTGAACACGTTCGGCACCGAGGAACAAAAGGAGAAGTATCTCAAGCCGATGTTGGAAGGGCGCCTGGTTTCCGCCGAGGCGCTCACCGAGCCGCGCGGCGGCTCCGATTTCTTCGGCGCCAGCAGCCGTGCCGAAGACCACGGAGATCACTTCGTGGTCCGCGGGATGAAACGCTTCATCGTCGGCGCCGAAGGTGCGGACTTCTTCCTCGCTTACGTGCGCACCAACCTCGCCGACGACGCACCGGCACAAGCACGTATCAGCGCGATGCTCATCGATCGCGGCCCCGGCGTAGAGGTGAAATATCTCTACGGCCTCATGGGACACGCGGCGGCGGAACGGGGCGCGTCGTCTTCCGCGACGTCAAGGTTCCCAAGAGCAACCTCATCGGCCCACTCCATGGCGGCGCGCTCATCTTCAACACCATGATGATTCCGGAACGCCTGTGCAGCGCCGCGCCGTGTACCGGCGGCATGCAGGCGTGTCTGGACGTGGCCATGAACTATGCCGAGCGGCGCAAGGCCTTTGGGCAACCGATTCGCAAATTTCAGGCGGTGAGCTTCATGATCGCCAAGGCGCAGATGCTACTCGATGCCAGCCGGGCCATGATTTACCAAGCGGCCCGCGCCGCCGACGTGCAAGCCCCGAATGTGCGCCGAGTCGTTTCGGAGACCAAGAAGTTCGTCACCGAAGCGGGTTGGGAGGTCACAAATATGGCGATGCAGGTGACCGGCGGCATCGGCTACACCGACGTCTACCCGATCGAGCGCGCCCTGCGCGATACGCGCCTGGCACAGATCTGGACCGGCACCAACGAGATCATGAGCGCGATGATTCAGCACGACCTGTATCAGGAGTTCCGCGCCCAACGCGGCCGCTACCGGGATTACGAGAAGGACGCCATGCACGCCGATGACGCCGAAAAGATCTTCGACGACGAGGATATGTGGAGGGTCTACGATCAACGGAAGTGATCGGGCGTGTTCGAAGGAATCCTCTCGCGTCGCGACACGCCGAGCTGGCAACTCAGCGCGCACGGCGGGGCGTCGCGGCACGCCGGTGGCCGCCTGGGGTAGCCAAGAGAGAGCCAAACCCCAGGCTATGTTCCGGAACATCTTGCTTAGGGGCTCGACGACCATGGGAACCGAAAGGTGGTGGAATGCCATACGCGCTTTTCCATAGCCGGTTTCCCGAGGTAGCCGAACGGGAAACGAGAACGATCACCGTGTTCGCTAACTCCAATGTCGGTCTTCCGGCAGGCGACTATGGCTTTCTGGAGATGTTTTGTGACGAGGCTGGTTGCGACTGTCGACGCGTGTTCTTTTATGTGGTGTCGTCTTTGCGGAAGGATGTTGAGGCTGTGGTAGCATGGGGCTGGGAGGATCGCGCCTTCTACGAGCGCTGGATGAAAGAAAATGACCCTTTGGTGTTGGACGCGCTGAAGGGACCGGCTCTGAATCTCGGCAGTCCGCAGACACGCCTGGCGTCGGCGCTGTTGGATCTGGTCGCCACCGTGCTCCTCCAGGATTCGGAGTACGTTCAGCGAGTCAAGGCGCACTACCGGATGTTCCGCGAGCACGTCGAGAGGGGGGCCATGCAGCCGACGGGCACCACGGCCGCGCGGAGGCGAGCACCGAGGGCGCGCCGCTGAAGGCAGCGTTGAGCCAGCGAGCCCAGAGAACGTCGGCCCATTGCCGGTCTTCAGTAACCGAGTGTCGATAGCACGTTGTCGGACCATCACACCTGGCACCGCGACACCGCGACAGCACCACAGGCAGGAGTTGTCGCCGGCTTCGCGGTCGGATAGAAGCTTCGCGGGATGCGCACGCTCCCTCTGAAGGCGAATCACAAGCGGGTCGCCGCGTATCAGCAGTCGCTGGCGGAATTCGCCAGGCTCGGCGTCACGCACGAAACCGCCGTGCGCGCCGCGTTCCAGGCGCTGCTCGAAGACTGCACCGCGCTAGTCAACAAGAGCCGCGCCGATAAATGGAAGCTCGTCCCGGAGTATTCGCTCAAGACCAAGGCGGGCGCGCGTATCACCCCGGACGGCGCGCTGCTCGATAGCTTTCGCCTGATCCACGGGCTGTGGGAAGCCAAGGACAGTGACGACGATCTCGATAAGGAGATCACCGCGAAATTCAAAGCTGGGTACCCGCGCGATAACATCCTGTTTCAGGAGCCTCGCCGTGCGGTGCTGGTCCAGGACGGCGAGCGCGTCCTGGACCTCGACATCTCGATACCGGAACATCTTGTCGAGATCCTTCGGGCGTTCTTCGGGTATCAGGCGCCGGCCTTCGACGAATGGGAGACGGCCGTCGGAGAATTCAAGACCCGGCTCCCCGAGATCGGCCGCGCGCTAGGCGACCTGCTTCGCGCCGAATACAAGGCCAACAAACTCTACGCCACCATCTTCGACGACTTCGTGGCCCTCTGCCGTCAAGCGCTCAACCCGAACCTCGCGGTTGCCGCCGTCGAAGAGATGCTCATTCAGCACCTGCTCACCGAACGCATCTTCCGCAAGATCTTCGACGTCGGCGACTTCATGCAACGCAATAACATCGCCGTTGAGATCGAGAAGGTCGTCACCGCTTTGACCATTCGTTCCTTCTCGCGCGACCAATTTCTGCGCGAGCTCGACCGCTTCTACAAAGCCATCGAAGACGCCGCCGGCACGATCCAGGAGTTTTCCGAGAAGCAGAAGTTCCTCAACACGGTATACGAGCAGTTCTTCCAGGGCTTCGCCGTCAATCGGGCGGACACGATGGGCATCGTGTACACGCCGCAGGAGATCGTAGATTTCATCCTCTCCAGCGTGGAAGAGATCCTCCGTACGGAGTTCGGCCGCACGCTGGGCGACTCGGGCGTCCACGTGATCGATCCGTTCGTCGGCACCGGCAACTTCATCGTGAATCTCATGCGCCGGTTGCCGAAGACGCGGCTGGAGTACAAGTACCGGAACGAGTTGCACTGCAATGAGGTGATGCTGTTGCCCTATTACGTGTCGGCGATGAACATCGAGCACACGTTTTGGGATCGGGCGGGTCACTACGAACCGTTTCCGGGCATCTGCCTGGTCGACACGTTTGAGACGGCGGAGAAGAAGCAAACGGAGTTGCCTTTCTTCAATCCCGAGAACACCGATCGCGTAAAGCGCCAGAAGGCCGCCCCGATCTTCGTAGTCCTCGGCAACCCACCGTACAATGCGTGGCAGCAAGACGAGAACGACAACAACAAGAACCGCAAATATGAGGAGGTCGACCGCCGAGTTCGCGACACCTACGGCGCTGACTCATTGGCCACCCTCCAGAACAGTCTGGCAGACCCGTACATCAAGGCGTTCCGCTGGGCGTCCGATCGCATTCGCGACGAGGGCATGGTGGCGTTCGTAAGCAATAACGGATTCGTCGAGGGACTTGCGTGCGACGGGATGCGCAAGCACCTCGCCCGCGACTTCGATGCCATCTACGTTCTCGATCTCGGCGGCAATGTCCGCAAAAACCCGAAGCTCTCCGGCACCACTCACAACGTCTTCGGGATCCAGATCGGTGTGAGCATCACACTTCTGGTTCGGCACAGCGGCAAACGGACAATACCCGCTCGGATCCACTACCACTCCGTCCCAACGGACTGGCGGCGGGAGAGGAAGTGCATTTTTCTCGCCCAAACAGGCGGCATCGCTGGAGTCGGCTGGGAACAGCTCCACCCGGATAGGAGAAACAACTGGGTCACGACAGGCCTCTCGGAGGAGTTCGATGCCTTTATCGCAATGGGGCCGAAGCGCGGGCACGTTGCTGCTGATGGAGCAATCTTCGGCGCAATCAGCAATGGCGTCAAAACGCAGCGCGACGCCGTCGTTTACAGCTTCGATCGCGAGGTTCTGGCTCGGAACGTCCGTGAGTTCATCGCAGCCTACAATCTTGAAGTGACCCGTTACCTTCAGGCTGGACGGCCCAAGAACGTCGACACGTTCGTCAGGTACGACACGCTCAAATGGAGCCGAAACCTGAAGCGGTTCCTCGCACGTGGAAAGCGAATGCGCTTTGAAGCCGGGGCTATCCGGAGAGCGATGTTCAGACCTTTCACGACGAGATTCCTCTATTTCGCACCGATCATCGTCGATGAACGTGGTTCATTCGCCGAGTTTCTTCCATCGGACGGAACGGAGGATGAAAATCAGGTTGTCTGGCTCAAGACTGGTGCCGAGGTTCCGTTCTTCGCGCTAATGACGAACCGGATTCCAGACTTGCTTCCTCAAGGTGGATCGCAATGCTTTCCCTTCTACACCTACGACGGCGACGAGGGGGCGCGGCGGGAGAGTATCCCGCCGTCGACGCTCATGCGCTTCCGGCAACACTATTCCGACGGGCGGATTTCGACGTGGGACATCTTCCACTACGTTTATGCGGTGCTGCATCATCCCGAGTATCGGGCGCGCTACGCGGGCAACTTGCGGCGCGAGTTGCCACGCATCCCGTTCGTCGGCGGAGGCACCGCCTTTCACGCCTACGCCGAGATCGGCCGGAAGCTCGCTGAGCTGCACGTCGATTACGAGCAAGTCGCCGAGTATCCGCTCGAGCGCGTAGAGAACCCCGATCTGCCGCTGGACTGGCGGGTGACGAAGATGCGTCTGAGCAAGGACAAGACGGCCATCATCTACAACGACTTCCTCACCCTGACCGGCGTGCCCGAAGCCGCCTTCACCTACCGGCTCGGCAACCGCTCCGCGCTCGAATGGGTGATCGATCAATACCAGGTGAGCACCGACACCCGCAGCGGCATCACCAACGACCCGAACCGCGCCGACGAGCCGGATTACATCGTGAAACTCCTGGGCCGTGTCATCACAGTCAGCCTCGAAACGCAGAAGCTGATCGCCGGACTGCCGACGCTCGAGGTGTGATGAGATTCAGCGGCAGGCGTGGTTCAAAGCTCAGGGGACGGGCCCCTCGTCTGGGCGTTTCAGAGATCAGGGCTCGCTTGCGGCGCGCCGTGAGCCATCCCCCGATCCCCCCGCGCCGAGACGGTAAAAACAATGAGCCTTGAACGCCTCCACAAGTTCCTGGAAAAGTCCTCCAACAGCGTTAGCCGGGAACGACTCTTCTTCCATCGGCTTTACTTTGATCTGAAGGTAGCGGCTGCACGTGCAGGCTACGCGCTCACTCTCTTTGAGCCAGATGTAGATAGGCAAGGCTTCGATATCGTGTTGGGGGGTCAAGACCACGACAGGCGCTTTCAGCTGAAGACGGTCTTGAAGTGTGCCGCGACACATAGCTGGGAAACAACCAAAGTGTTCATGAGACCTGAGCCCCTTTACAACAAGCATCTTGGATTTGAATCGTCTGGAGAGGGTATAGGGTTCGGCGGCGGTTTGATCGTTATCGAAGTTGACGATACCAAGATTGATTGTCCCGTGCGATACCTTTACACTGACATCTTCGTTATCATGGCTCTACACCACGGCTTGGTATTTCATGTCGACAACCGAGTTCGACAAAGGAGACAAAAGCAAGCTGACGCCTACGTTCGCGCCCTGCGTCGCGGTCGTGGCGACGAGAAGCTCGCGATCGCCGAGGGCCTACTGGTGCCGGTCAAATCGCCCGATCACCTCCTCGCGATTGTCGGCTTCTTCAGCAGCGTCGATTCGCTTTTCTGGTTCAATAATTTCCTATTTGCGTTGCGCGACGGTTTCGGGATTGACGAGAATGGGCAGCCGCGTAGTGGAGTTCCGGCTGAGGTAGTTGGCAGTGCTCAGTACTCCGCCGACAAGCTACTGATGCTCATTGAAGACAACTTCGGCTTACGGAGATTCGGAAAGTGATCCGCAGGGTCTCACGAGGCGCGTCGTGGTTGACTTAACGTTCTCGATCAGGCTCGTAGGGGTTGTAGAATTACGTGATGTCGAGAGCTGACGGTATCAAAGAAGAACTCGGGTGGCTCAAGGTCGTCTTCGGCGTCTTGGTCGCGGTTGATGTTTCACTTGTCGCCTGGGTCGCCCAGAACTTCGGCAGTCCCAATCGCGTCCTTGTTTGGGGTGCCATCTTTGCCGTAGCCGTTGTCACCGCCGGGGTTGTGTGGATCAACCGCTTGGCATATCGTCGCATCAGGGAGTTGGAGCAGTTGTGATGTCCTGGGCACCCGTGATCGCGCTTGCCATCTTGGTCGTCGGCCTAGTCCTCGTCGTCCGCGAAGCCAGCCTTCACGACCGTCGGCAGCACGGTAACACCTAACCCCAATCCGAAAATCTTTCAGTCGACAGTCAAGTGACCAGAGAAGGGGGACGCGGGAGCAGATCGTGCGGATCTAGATACTCGCTCAAACGTCTGCACGGTTCGCTCCCGCGTCCCCGGATTGGTTTCTGCCGCGCCCGCCCGGACCCTCGCGGCAGCACGATGTCCGCCGACCGTCGCGGGGGCGGGGCGGATGCGGCGGGTCCGGTGGAGCCCCGCGTTAGGCATGGCAGCTTGGCCGCTCACGGCGCACCGCCACCGGCAGTCTTCGCGACGTATTCAACTAGGTTGTCGAGGACTGCATCGACGACCTCGAACGAGATGGCCAGGAGTGCCTCGTCGACGGCCGCGCTTTCAGCGAGCTGTTTCCTCGGATGGACGAGGTTGCGGGAATCTCGGAGTTCATGAGCGTGTTTCGTTGCAGCCGTCGTTACCATTCCGAGGTCACCTGCCACGTTGATCATGTCTTGAAGAGTCCAGTCCTCAAGCTGGCGAACGCGCTTCTTTCCGGGATGCGCCAGGTCCTTCTCTCTAGGGGCTGAAGGCGCCATCATTGCGGCCGCCTGCTGTTTCGAAAGCACTGCGAAGAGCAACCCTTCGAGGACGCTGCCGAGGAGGATGACCGTACCTAAGGGAGCACCCGCGCGGGCCGACGCGCGCGCCTCACGCCAGCGGGACTGCAGATTCGTGGTGAGGCCCGGCTCGAGCGTAAGCTGGGCGAAGCGCGGATCATCGCGGTCGGAAGCTCGCGGATCAAGGACGGACTGACCTTCCTCAAGGGAGAGGCGGGCGTGGACGAAGCGCTTGTAATGCACCAGACCCTGGGCGGTCAGGTGCAGTTTCTCGCCCCAGCCTATGTCGCTACTTCTCGCCCAGCCTTGGCTAAGCAGCTCACCGACCGCGGCTTCGATGTCAGCGTCCGAGAACTCGAAGAAGTAGATGGGAAGAGCAGCACGTCTGATCCCGGGGAAGTGGTGCCTGCGGGAGACCTTGTGGGCAGCCAAGGCTCCAAGGATAAGGTCGCTGAGCGCGTGCTTCTTCTGGTCGGCGTAGCAGGCAGACCGCGCCCCGGCGGCAATAAGCCGCCGCTGATGGTCGATCTGCCCCTTGGTGGTGGAATGCCAGTAGAACTCGTCCGCCGGCATGTGGTCGTAGCGAGTCCGTGTCAGGAGGCCCTCTGCCTCCAACTGCCCTAGCTCAGCGCGAATCTCGGCGGGAGAGAAAGCCTGAAGTACGTCTGAGTTAAGAATGAGGTAGTCGATACCGACGCCGCGGCCGTCGCATGGCTGGTAGAAATCCACGTCGAGGATCGCTTCTCGAATTGTCGAGTTCACCTCAAGCACCTCGTATTGTGGGAGCCCTGCCCACGACCAGGCATCAGCCGCGTGTGTCCTCTTGCGCGCTGGACGAGTTCGCGAATCGTGTGGCTTACGTCAATTAAACTCCACGCGCTGGCGATTGCGCGAACCACCTGTTGATCCTCGGGGGCTTGCGGGCCGGCCCGCTCAATTTCGTTGAGGGTCTTCCAGAGAATCTCGTGATTCTGGAAAGCGACTTCAAACGAGTAGCGAAGGCCGTCCAGAAAGAAGAGCAGCTTCCGGTCTTGACTCGCCGCGTTCGACATTCCGCCCTGTTGCGTGTGCATGGCTAACGCCAGCCATCAGCGGCGCGCGTCCTGTTGCGCGTCCGCTGCATGGCCCTGGTTAGGCACAAGCCTGGCTTCCGGTGTCATGTCGTCGAGGCAGCGGACCGGTCGCGGGGCGTGGCGGTGGTCGAGGGAATCTAGCGACCCCAAGTGATTAGGACTCGTCACGCGCTCTCTCGCTTCTAGAAGGTAAATGCGCGAAGTGCTCCAAGCGAAGCCTAAGGTCCTCCCAGATGACGACCCTATCCTCGCGTCGTGCGATCGCACGAATAGCGCCATCTTGTGACACCACGAAGCCGAGGCTCTGCGGCACAAGGTAGCAGAATCGCATCATCGACCGGTGGCGGGTTCCAAAATGGTCGTATGCCTGTTGCGCGGTCTTCGTCGCCGCACGGTTGCGCGCGGCGACGACCTGCGGCGGCACATCTGTGCATGCGACCTCGACCCCAAAGCCCAGGACTGTAAGGTCCGGCCGCATCAACACCAGACCATCGACCCGCGACAATAAAGAGACAAACCAAAGTGCGCCGTCCAACTCGCGCTTGCTCTCGTCAGCACCTGCCGCCTCGACGGCCTCTTCTAGGTAGAGGTCCATCGGGACGTGGTCGGCATCTGAGTCGAGATACTTGCCGTGTATGTCATCTGACGCGGCGGTTGCGCTAATGCGGCTGACTGCGCCGTCTTCAAGAGCCCTAGGTATTCGAGCATAACTAAGCTCATACTTCACCTTCAGGCAGGCTTCGGGCGGGTCTTGAACCAAGAGGAGTGCCCCCCCATGTCGATGTGACTGAATGCGGTTCAAAAGGCGCGCGAGTGTCTGGAGCCAGTCAGCCGTTAGCGAATCGCTCCAATGTGGGCGAGCATCGTATAGGTGCCGCGGAACGCGACTCCTGATTCGTGTGAGGGATGCGTTGATGTAGGGCTGGAGAAAAGCTCGCACCGGCCCACCAGAGAGAACGGCTATTGAGGAGCGGACAACCGTACCGCCACGAAGCTCCAAGAGCTTTACGAAACCATCCAAGGCGACAATGTGGCCGGGGCCAACGATAGTAACATGAAACAGCCCCGGTCGTTCGGCGCCTGACTCGGAATCGAATACCGAAAAGGCATGGGATTCGTTCGCTTGGTCGACGAGGCCCCAGATGAATGGCTTGTCATCGGAGGCGGCATGAATCGCCAAGGAGGACGTCCTCGAATCAGTAGCCAAGGCTAGTTTGGCAATGTTGGTTGCCGTCAAGGGCAGCGGCGGCGCCAGTTTGCACGACGTCCAGCGGTTCCGGACTATGCGGCGGGGCGGTGATGGGTCGGGATTCGCCGGATCAAGGTATGCAAAGTCGCAAGAGATGCCACGGCCTTCCTCTGCGTGAAGACTCGCCGAGAAGAGCGCCTCGGCGATCGCTTCAAGTGCACGCAGAGAGACGGCGGGCTCCTTTCGTTGAGACGAAAGATGCTCGTGAACGAAGCGCGCGAAGTCGGTCGGGCCGTGGTACATGGGTCGTCCCTGGTGGTCAGAGGCGGTGGTCGCGTCGCCTACCTACTTACCTACTTGGGCCGCTCGGCTTCGATGCGTGTTGAACTGACAGGACCATGTCAGTTCAACACGCAGGGCGTTAGCAAAGCCCATTGTGGATCTTCTCCTGTTCCCGCCGCCACTTATGACCGTGACCCCGTATATCACCGCCTGCGCAACCCTTGCAAGGATCGCGCAGCCCAACACGCCCTCCCGCATGTGCAGGGTCGCAGCCCAACACGCACTGCGCGCTTGCCATGCCAATCAAAGGCGCTGCGGCGGGTGGCGGTCGCGGTCGAATGGCGGCGGCTCGTGCTCGGGAAGCGGGTCGGTAGGCCAGTCAGCGGGAAGGCGATGAGTTGCGTGCGCTCCTCGCCCACTACGTCGACTCCCAGCCGCCCCAGCAACGCGCCGCGGGATGACGCCCCAATGCCAGGGGATGACCGCAATTCGGGACGTAGAGTTTGTGAAATAATCCCCACCGCAGCACAAAATGTGATATACACCATGCAGCAGAGCGTGGTGGAGGGGCTGGATGGAGCAGGTGGCATTGCTGGAGGACGGGGAAGCTGCTGAGGTAGTGGAGGCGAGGCGGGCAGCGAAGCGGTGGGCGCAAGCCGCCGAGCAGCAGCAGGCGGCCCCGCGGCTGGTGGTGGCCAACCGTAGTCAAATCGAGTTGCGCCCGCAGGACCTGGAGTCGTTACTACAGCCGGGGCACCGTGCCCGAACGATCTGGGCGGCGGTGGAGCGGCTGGATCTGACGCGGTTTTACGAACCGATCAAGGCCCGGGGCAGTTGCGCCGGGCGCCCCACCACGGATCCGAAGATCTTGGTAGCGTTGTGGCTGTACGCGACCTGCGAGGGGATCGGCAGCGCGCATGAGCTGGAGCGCTTGTGTGAGCAGCATGACGCGTATCGGTGGCTGCGCGGCGGCGTGGCGATGAACTACCACACGCTGAGCGACTTTCGCACCGCTCACGAGGCGGCGCTGGACGAGCTGTTTACGCAGCTGTTGGCGGTGTTGCTGCAGCAGGGCCTGGTGAGCCTCAAGCGCGTGGCCCAGGATGGCATGCGGGTGCGCGCCAGCGCTGGGGCCAGCTCGTTTCGTCGTCGCCAGCGACTGGAGGAATTCTTGGCGGTGGCCCAGGAGCACGTTGCAGCGGTCAAGCAGCAGGGCGAGCAGAATGTGGTCATGGTCGCCAATGCCCGCAAGGCGGCGGCGCAACAGCGCGCCGCTCGCGAGCGGGCCGAGCGGTTGCAACAGGCGCTGGGCGAGTTAGCAAAGCTGGAGGAGCAACGAGGCCAGGCGAGCGGTGGGCACAAGGCCAAAGGGGAGCCACGCACCTCGACTACCGATCCCGAGGCACGCAAGATGAAGATGGGCGATGGCGGATTTCGGCCGGCCTACAACACACAGATGGCCACCGACACGGAGAGCCGCGTCATCGTTGGCGTGGCGGTTACCGAAGACGGGACCGACCACGCGCAAGCCGAGCCCATGCTCGAACAGATCGAAGAGCGCAGCGAGCAGACGCCCGCGGAGCTGTTGCTCGACGGCGGCTTCGTCTCCAAGGAGGTGGTGAATAGCATTACGGAGGAGGGGGTGACGGTGTTTGCGCCGGTGCCCGAACGGCGCGGGACGGCCGATCCGTATGCCGACAAGCCGGGCGATTCGGCGGCGGTGCAGGCGTGGAAGCAGCGCATGGCGAGTGCGGCGGGGAAGCTCATTTATCGCGAGCGTGCAGCTACGGCCGAGACGGTGAACGCCGACTTGCGGACCTGGCGCAGCCTGGATCGGCTCCTGGTGCGCGGAAAACGTAAAGCGTTGTGTGTACTGCTGTGGAATGCGTTGGCGTACAACATCATGCGCTGGGTGGCACTCGCCCCGCAGCTTTGGAGTAGTTGAGGAAGAGGGAGGTGAAAAGAGCAACGGCACACAAAGTGGCCCAGAAAGGGACGGTCAGCACTGCCCGTGGACCACCGCAGAGCACTGGCTGACCGGAACGCCCAGGTGGTCACACCCAGTCGGGCCGCTCGGCAATCCGGCGCGGCACAGAGAGTTACCTTCAAATCACGATTATTTCACAAACTCGTAGAGACAATTCGGACAATATGAAGTCTGCAGTGACCAGAAAAGGGGACGCGGGAGCAGATCGTGCGTCAAACGTCTGCAGGATTCGCTCCCGCGTCACCGGATTGATTAACCTCAGGAAGTTGTGTCGATTAACCGCTTGGCATA
The DNA here is from genome assembly GCA_963729835.1 of uncultured delta proteobacterium. GTDB lineage: Bacteria > Desulfobacterota > Binatia > HRBIN30 > HRBIN30 > CAVSQF01. The sequence continues at coordinate 160,304 of CAVSQF010000051.1, forward strand.
CCGTCGCATCAGGGAATTGGAGCAGTTGTGATGTCTTGGGCACCCGTGATCGCGCTTGCCATCTTGGTCGTCGGCTTAGTCCTCGTCGTCCGCGAAGCCAGCCTTCACGACCGTCGGCAGCGCGGTAACACGTAACCCCAATCCGAAAATCTTTCAGTCGACAGTCAATAGTCGATAGTTGAGAGTTGCGGCCAAACCAGCGCAGGGCATTGGGCTGCCACGTTCATGGTGGCGAGCTCTACCAATGCCGTTGCCAGACCTGCAGAAAGCCAACTCTCGACTGTAAACTACAGACTATCGACCAGCAGGTTAATTTCGGATTGGGGCTAACTTGCACCGTCGGAATCCCCTCACCCCTTCCGCCTCACTCCTCCCGAAAATGGGAGGTGGACCCGGGCGATTGCCGACGTGCGAGTGGTTGGCGACCCGTGCTAAGAAAGAATCGGATGCTGAATTTGCCCGCTGCGAAGGCGGGCGGTAGAGGAGGGCTTATGAACGCTCCCGCGGTCTCCCCAGCGAAGCGCGCTGACGACCAAACGGTGCTCGAGAAGTGCAAGACCGCCGTCCGCCGGCTCGTTCCTGGGGCGACCTTCATCCTGTACGGCAGCCGCGCCCGCGGCGACGCCGGCCCGGCATCCGACTATGATCTGCTCATCCTCGTCGACGCCGAGGTCTCAGCGGACCTGGAAGACCGCATCGGCGACGCGCTCTATGAAGTTGAACTGGAACACGATGCGCTCATCTCGGCGCTCGTTTTCAATCGCCAGGTCTGGAATGAAGCGCGCTACCGCGCCTTGCCGCTCCACGAGAACGTGGATCGGGAAGGTATTGTGCTGTGACTTGGAGCCGATTTGCGGTCGCCCTCACTACGCGACGACGACCATCGGCCAGCGAAGAGCGCGAATATCTGCTGCACCTTGCCGCTGCAGCCGAGGAGCAAGAATTGACTACCAGAATCCGTTGGGGATTACCCAAGAAGCTGCGAGAGGCGATCGACCCGGTGCATTGACGGAGCGCGGCTGCACGAGCGGGCGTCAGCTGATGGTTTCGAAACGATCCGATGCGCGCAGCGCCAGGGAATGGAATTCCCTGGCTGAGTCGCTACAAGTCGTCTGAAGACGACTGCGAGATGTTCGGTGCCGTATTGGCGATTACACTACCACTTGGTATGGGCGACGCGCGAGCGGGCGCCGTTGATCACACCGAACGTCGAGCGAGTAGTTCACCAGATCGTCGGCGCGAAGGCGCGCGAGCTGGGGTTGGTGCTCCACGCCGTGGGCGGCGTCTCCGACCACGTCCACGTCGTCGCGTCGATTCCGCCTACGCGGTGTGTGGCGGAGATCGTCAAGCAGCTGAAAGGGGCGAGCAGCCGGGCCGTGCATCTCGGCGTTAGCGACGGATCGGACTTTCGCTGGCAGGAAGGCTACGGTGCACTGACGCTCGGCGGGGCAGCGCTGGCACGTGTTGTCGAATACGTCCGGCGGCAGCCGCAGCACCATGCTAATGGGGCGCTCGTCGCAGTGTACGAGCAGGTGGGCGAGCCGAGCGAGTGAGGCGGAACGTAGTCGTCTTTAGACGACTTGGTCCGACTCAGCCGGAGAATTCTATTCTCCGGCGATCCCGGCACCACCCTCCACCGTCGCTGTTTGCCAGCCGCAAGGGGGGGAATCTACAGGGACGCTGGCACCCTCGCTACGTTCGCTGCTGATTCGTATCAAAAGCATCATCCTCCCCGGAGTCCCCGCTCGTGAATCGTGTTCGGTGGAAGAAGAGAGCGAGCACGAGCCACGATTCCGGCTTCCGGAAGAGCAGTCGAGGAACAGACAAGCGCTTCCCGAATTTTTGACCCGTACGACAGGGCTGGAGCATGCCTTCCCAAAAGTTTTTGGCCATGTCGCGGTGTGCAAACTACCCCGACCGATGCTGAAAACGCATACTCCATCGCTGTCGCACGCCCCACACAATTTGTTTGCACATATTTTAGGCTGGAAGGTGGCTTTACACTCCTGAAGTCGAGTACTCCAACGCGGGAGTATGCGGTTGCAATTGTGAATGCTTAAATTCTACGCTGTAAGTCCCTGCCACAGAATTGTGAATCGACCGTGCACTGAGCGTCTTTTTGTGGAGCACCAGAAAAAGAGCGTGGAGAGGTGGGCGCCTGCGGCACCATCCGATAGGGGGTTGTCGAACCTTACCACCGGCACACCACCACCGCACAGCATACCAAGTCAGGCGCTATACAGTTGCGCATAAATAAAGGGACATTCAAGATACGGGGCAATCCTCGGTCTCGCGCGACTTGCCGACCGTCATGCCCGCGCAGAGCCTGCCCCCGCGAAAGCGTGGGGCGGGCATCCAGGGGCGGCTGGCGGTGGGGTTCAAGCTGGCGTGGATTCCCGCTTTCGCAGCGATTTTTGGGGGCCAATTGATTTGACAGTCAGCGGAAGCGGAAATCGAGTTGGAAATCGTAGAGCCAGGGGATGCGAGGGCAGACGTTTTCGGAGCGGAGTTTGGCGGGAAGGTTCTCGTAGTGGTGGCGGAGACGTTCGACATCGGGAGCGTTGTAGTAGGTGACGAGGATTGTGTCCTCGTTGACACGGATGTCCCCATCGAGTCCCTGGAACAGGGCGCTGGCGAGGTGGGATGCGTCCCAGCCGGAGATCGGGGGCAGGAGGCGACGGCGCAGCTGGTGGATGACGCTCTGGGCGATCAACGCCATGGTCATTTGCCCGTAGCGGATATTGAGGTTGAGGGTTCCCCCGCGCTGCCAGCCAAGAGCTTGATTGGCGTTGAAGAACTCTTCGATGTGCCAACGTTTGGGGTAGTCGAGGGTGAGGGCATCGAGTTCATCTCCGTGGGTGGTGGAAAGGAAAGCTTTGAAGCGCCACTGCCCGGGATCTTCGCCCAGACGTTGAACGAGTTGGGAGAAGGGACCGGCGTGGCTGGCCGTCAGGGTGTAGGGCAGTGTGGTGGTGGCATAGCCGGCCCACCTGCGGGTGAACTGTTCGGGCGGGATCGCCCGCAGGCGCTTGTCGAGGGAAGCTCGCTGGGGCAGTGGAACCAAGAGGTCGAAGTGGGTTTGTTCATGGATGTGCTCGATGAGCTTGACGGAGAAATGTTCACAATCGGCGAGGACGGTGGGCGCTGTGGTGGTGGCAGTGGAGTCGAGGATGGCGGCGGCCATGTCGAGTAACTCTGGGGTGGCTTGCGTCACCGAGCGCGCCGCGGTGGCGGTGGTAAAGCACAGGGGCTGGTGGCTCTCGGCATCGAGGGCAAAGAAGGTCTGGGCGATCTTGCTCGGTTTGGATTGCGGGCTCTTCTGGTGGCGGCGCATTTGCCGCTTGCTGTAGCTGCGCACGCGGTGGGGATCGACCGCGAGCAGCTTGCCGCCGAAGTCGCCGCCCGCGCGGCGCAGTTTGCCGAGGGCGATTTGGAGGCCTTGCGCCTCTCCTACCGTGTGCGCCGCCAGCAGATCGTGGATGGCCTGGTCACTGCCGACGTAGGGCAGGCCGTTGGTGAGTTCGAACCCCTTTTGCGACAAACACCGCTTGGCGCGGATGCCCGTGGTGCACAGCGCGGCCTCATGAACCAACTGCAGGGCCAAGCGGGGCTCGACGTGTTCGGGCCCGCCCGCACTCCAGGCGCGGAGCAGGTCCCACGTGCCCAGACGCAAGTGCTCGGGGACCAGCAGCCACAGTCCTACCATGTTGCCGCTGACTTTATCCGCCAGCAGTTGGCGTACTTCGCGTTCGAGACTGCGCGGGGTGGCGGACTTCAGCTGCACGCGTTGTTTGGTGTGCTGGGTCTCAATCAGCTTCTGCGGCCCGGGCCGATAGGAGTAGAGTTTTTTTTTGCAAGCCAAAACTCTCGATGATCCGCTGCACACTGCGGATGCTGATCGCCAACCCGCTCTGCACAAGCATTTGGGCGATGACCTCGGCGGACGCCTCCGCATCGAGAAAGCGGTGACGGATCACCTGGCGCACGACCTCGTCGGTGCGCCGGTAGTTGGTCTTGGGCCCGCGCTTCTGGCTCAACAAGGCCAGGGCCCCCCTCTCGATGAATGCCGCCCGCAGTTGGAAATAGCGCTGCTTGCTGAAATCGAACTTCGCCGCCGCGGCACACGGCCCCACCCCCTCACACTCTCCCTCGATGAGCATCAACAGCTTGCGCGTGATTTCATCATCGTCGGGCACCAACAACGAGCCCGCAGTCCCTACCACCGACCGGCTCACGAAATCGAATGAGACCATCCCCTCTTCCTCCTGCCGCACGTCTGCGATCTTCTAGCACACGCGGGGGCGGTAGTCTAATCAAATATGGCGGAATTGAGATGAGCGACCAGGCTATCATCCCGCATGATCAGCTGCTACATCACTGCTTCACGGGAGAGTACCGCCATATTTAATTAGAGATATCGTTGCTGTCTGCGCGAAACGGCACCGACTGTGTGGATCAGAGCCACGGCAAAGTCCGGTGGCCCGGCATCGCCGCGCCGCCCGAGAATCGACTTCTCGGCCTACCAACGGCGGAACTCATCTGCAGCAGGGCCACGGCAGAGTCGTCGCGACCACCCGCCGGAGAATGCAATTCTCCGGCTACGGTGCAAAGAAGTCTGCGGAAGAGGACTCGACCCGCTGGAGACCCGTGGTCTGGTGTGGATACTCTTGCAACGTGGACAAATCATCAGGCCCCCAAAAATCGCTGCTTTCGCGGGAATGACGGAGAGAGAGGCGCTATGATATGTCCCTCAGCTTCTGCGCGCCTGTATAGCGGCACCGGCGTTCGGTTTTGATTCAAGAGCTGGGGGAATCACTTGGGGTGGGGTTTGATCGAGTCGAGGTGGTAGGCGTCGCCCTGGATCTTGAAGTAAAGGCGCCAGTCGCCGGTGACGCGGGCTTGCCATAAGTCGGGGTCGCCGCTCTCCGGGTACTTCTTGGCGTCGAGTGAACGGTGCCGGAGGTTTTGCAGCAAGTGGGCGAGCTGTTCGCCGAATTTCTTTTGCACCTCGGGGGGCGCCGCGACGAAGGCGCGGGCGAAGCGTTCAGACAGCACGGCGCGCATGCGCTCGCTTCTTCTTGGCGAAGTCGCGGAGCGCACGCATTGCGTCGCGGGCGTTATCGAAGCTCCCTACCACCCGCCCCGCCGCTCTGTCCGCCTCCGACGCCTCGATGTCCTTCCGAAGTTCTCGCAAGAACTCGTCGCGGTCGCGCAGCACCTTCGGCCGGAAGACGACGGCCCCACGCTCCACCTTTGCTTCGAAGATGTCCCCGAGCTTCAGGCCGAGAGTGTCGCGGGCGTCTTTCGGTATCGTCACTTGGAAATTGCCGGTGAGGCGTGTGAGGGCAGCGCGAGCCATACGTGATGAATCCTACTCTATGAGGCTATGAGTAGTCAAGTTCGCAGATCGGACTCGGAACTTGAGTACCCGCAGTGCCCGGCGTTCAGATGTCGGCAGCGATGTGCTCGGGGTGGTCGAGGAGGTTGGTCTCGGCGGTGACGCAGAAGGTTGCTGGGGTGAGCGCAGCTGATTCAAGAACTGGACGGCGTTTCAATCGAAGGCGTCGGTAGCCGGCAGCACGTGCAGGGGCAACCGGTTGCACCCACGCCGTCGGTCCCCGGCGTAGCGTGAGCCCGAGCCGGCATCAGAACCAGAGGATATAGGTGTGCGCCCTTCCGCGGCGCACACCTGCCTCTGGGTGGGTGGGCTGACAGTGGATGAGGCGAGAGGCGGAAGGCGGTGGAAAGAATGCGCCGCTCGCCGTTTCACTCGTACAGGGCCGCACTGGCCTCGCCGTGCGCGGCGACGAGCCAGCCTCCGGTGCACAGCCCGAAGCACGCGCGGCAGGAATCGCACTCCGCTATGCCCGGGGTGAATGCCACCCGGCGGTCGATGCCGCGCCCCTGGAAGTAAAGGGCGTTCTTTTTGGCCACCTCGGTGCAGTAGCGGACGCACAGACCACAGAGGTGGCAGTCGGTCAACTCGGGAACGAAGCGGGATTTGGTGATGCCGTACCGCTTGCCCAGCTGCGCCGACGCCGGCCACAGCAGCTCGATGATCATTTTGCGGATGCGCTGAATCTCGGGGGTGGTGGTCGTGACGATGAGCCCCTCCTCTGCTGGGTAACAGCAGGAGGCCACCACCCTGCGGCGCTTGCCCTTGACGATCTCCACCATACACATCCGGCACACACCGGAAGGCTTCAACTGCTCGCTGGAACACAGCGTCGGAATGTCGATCCCGGCCTCGCGGGCCACCTCGAGGCAGCATCATCCCGTCGCGCGCCTTGACTGACTTGCCGTCCATTTGCATCGTGATCATGATTTCTCCCTTAGTGTACGATCCCATAAATTCGGCCACGAATCCGGTCTCGCCCGGCAAGCCAACGACCTCCCCCTGACCCCCTCCTTCGCAAGGAGGGGGAAGTCTGCAAACACACGTGGAAGGAGCGTAAGTTGCCCCCTCCTTACCAAGGAGGGGGCAAGGGGGAGGTTGCTCGCGGACGTTCCAGAATACGTTGCCATAATCACGAACCAGAGTACTTACACAGGTTGCGCGACGCGCGCGGCCTGACCCGCCGTAGCTCCGGGCACCTTGACCACGGCGTGGAACTTCTCCGGACACACCCGCAGGCAGTTGCCGCACTTGATGCACTTTGCCTGGTCGATGACGTGCACCGTCTTCGGCCCGCCCAAGACCGCCTCCGTCGGGCACTCCTTCCGGCAGAGCTGGCACCCCGGACAACGGTCCGCCTCGATCTCGTAGTGCAGGAGATCCGGGCAGGAAAGCGCCAGGCAGAGCTTGTAATTGATGTGCGCTTCGAACTCGTTGCGGAAGTTCTTCATCGCACTCATGACGGGATACGGAGCGCTGGTGCCGAGGGCGCAGAGCGAGGCCACCTCGAGGAACTTCGAGAGCTCTTCGAGCAACTCGATGTCTCCCGGCTGGCCTTTGCCGCTGACGCTGTTGTTGAGAATATGGAGCATCTGCCGCAGTCCTTCACGGCAGGGCACGCACTGTCCACAGGACTCGTGCGCCAGGAAGTTCACGTAGAAGCGCGCCGCATCGACCATGCAGTTGTCTTCGTCCATTACGACCATGCCGCCGGAGCCCATCATCGATCCGGCCCGGGTCAGCTCGTCGAAATCGACTTTCAGGTCGAGGTGCTGTTCGCCGAGGAAGCCGCCGGACGGCCCGCCCGTCTGCACGGCCTTGAACTTCTTGCCGTGGGGAATGCCGCCGCCGATGCCGAAGATCATGTCGCGCAACGTGATGCCCATCGGCACCTCGACGAGCCCGGTGTTGCGCACCTTGCCCACGAGCGAGAAGACCTTCGTCCCCTTGCTGCCCTCGGTGCCCATGCTGCGGAACCAGTCGACACCGTTGTTGATGATCAGCGGCACGTTGGCCCAGGTTTCCACGTTGTTGAGGTTGGAGGGCTTGCCCCAGATGCCGCTGACGGAGGTGCGGATATATTTCGGCCGGGGTTGCCCGACATGTCCCTCGATAGCGGACATCAGCGCGCTGGACTCCCCGGAGACGAAGGCGCCGGCGCCGCGATGGATCGCCACTTCGAAGTCGAAGCCCGACCCCAGGATGTTCGTGCCCAGAAGCCCGTACTCCCGGGCTTGTTTCAAGGCACACTTCATGTTCTCGACGGCCAGTGGATACTCCTGCCTCACGTAGACAAACCCCTGGTGCGCCCCGATGGCGTAGCCGCCGATGATCAGGCCTTCGAGGATGCTGTGGGGGTTGCGTTCGAGGAGGCTCCGGTCCATGTACGCGCCGGGGTCACCCTCGTCGCCATTGACGATCACGTACTTCACATCGCTCGGCGCGTTGCGGGTGGTTTCCCACTTCACGCCGGCCGGAAATCCGCCGCCCCCGCGGCCGCGCAGGTCAGCCCGCTTGATCCAGTCGACGACGTTCTCCGGGCTCATCTCGAACAGTGTCTTGTGGAGCGCCGAGTAACCGCCTATGGCGATGTAGTCATCGATGCTTTTCGGATCAATGAGGGCGCTGCTCTGCAGCAGCACGCGCTTCTGGCCCTGGTAAAAAGGGATCTCGTCGAGTGTCTTGTACCGGCGGCCGCTTTCGTCCTTGAAGAGCAGCCGCTCGACGACCTGCTGTTTGCGCAGCGTCTTATCGACGATCTCTGCGGTGTCCTTCGCCTGCACGCCGAGATAGCAGATGTTCTGCGGGTGGATGAACACCACCGGGCCGTGTTCGCAAAAGCCGTAACAACCAGTGCGGCGCAACGCCACCTTGTCCTCGAGCCCCTGCTCGGCGAGCTGCTTGGCCATGGCCTCCGAGCACACATTGGACTTGTTGAGTGTGCAGCCGGTGCTGGAGCATATGGCCACACTTTGGGTTCGCGCCGCGCGGGCGGCAGCTAGCTCCTGCCGCAGCTCGGCCAGCGCTGCGGGAGTATTTAGTTTTTCCATGATTTCACCTGCTCGTTTCCGTTCCCTGGCGCTTGCTCATTCGCGTAGCTCGAGAAGATCGATTTGATCTGCTTGAGTGACTGGTTGCGGTGGTAGGTCTGGTCGACCCGCATCACCGGGGCCAGGGCACAGCAACCAAAGCAATGGGCCGTCTTCAGAGTGAACAGGAGCTTGCTGTCCGTCTGTCCCGGCTTGATGCCCAACACGGCGGAGACCGTTGACAGGAACTCCGGCGCCCCTTGCACGTGGCACGCGGTGCCCGTGCAAACCTGGACCATGTGCTTGCCTTGCGGCTTGAGGCTGAACGCCTCGTAGAACTGCGCGATTTGATAGATCTGCGCCAGGGGAATGTTCAGACGCCGCGACAACCACAGCAACGTGTGGCGCGGCAGCCAATTCTTTCTATCCTGGATATCAAGGAGAATCTGGATCAGGGCGTTCTTTTTGAAGCCGTGCCGCTCGATGACCTCGTCGACCAGGCGAAGGTCCGCCACCAACTCGGCGATGGCCTTCTCCTTCTCGCGAAGCTGGCCCAACACCTTAGAGTGGTACTGAGCTTCGGCTTCGAGCGCCCGCAGCTCGTGGGCGAGAGTCTGGTCCCGGATGCCGAGAGAGTAATACTCGCCGAGGGTTTCCAGCCCCTTGAGCAAGATGTCTGGCTCAGTGGGCTTGGGCGTCGCGGGGACCGGCTTCGGCGCCCGTTGAAAAACCCCACCCCATGCTTCGAGGGCCTCATCCTTCGACGGGCTCAGGAGAGCGGATCCCCTCCCCGAATCTATTGAAGTCTTCCGCTCACCCTGAGGCTCTCGAAGGGTGCTCTCCGCCGTTTCCGACGCGCGGGCCTCATATTTGCGCAACCCGCGGTCGACGACGCCGAGCAACTGATCCATGTCGAACGGTTTGGTGAGGAAATCGAAAGCCCCGAGCTTCATCGTCTCGACGGCGGATTCGATGGTGCCGTAGCCGGTGATGATGATCGGAATGATGCGGGGATCGATCCGTGGAAGCTTCTCCAACACCTCGACCCCGCTGATGCCAGGCATACGGAGATCAATGAGGACCACGCGCGGCTTGGCTTGTATCACGAGATCGAGGCCCTTTATCCCATCGGTTGCCACCAGGGCGTGGTAGCCCCCGCTCTCCAGCGTCTGCCGGCAGCCCTCACGAATGGAATCCTCGTCGTCGATGACCACCACATCCACGTGGTCAGTCTGTGAGTGCGTGCTCAACATTTTCCACCTCGGTTTGCGAAAGGTTCAGTCATACAGTTCCGCCTGCGTGCGGCGAACTCCTTGCGTTTTGACATTCAGCAAGCCGGATGCCAGCTGCCAACCAGACCCTTCCCACAAAAACCCGTTGGGAAATTGATGCGTTGGGTATATCAGGGCCCGTCGGTGGGCCGCAGGTATGGTACCTTTCTACTCCATATACCCACGGGTGGGGAGAATATGTACCAATAGGGGTAGAGTCCTGCAGTCTCTCGCTCCAGCCCTACGCGGGCTCGGAGAGGCCGTACTTGCGGATCTTGTCGCGCAAGGTCTTGCGGTTGATTCCCAGATAGTAGGCGGCCTTTCCCACCTGCCAGTGGAATCGCTCCAGGGCCATGGTGATTTCCCGCCTCTCCATCTCGGCTAAGTGCCCCCCCTCGGTCGAAGGCTCGGGCGACGCCGACTGTACGGGTCCGTAGAAGAAGAGATCTGCGGGCTCGATGATCTTTTTCTCGGTCATGACCAGCGCCCGCTCGACGGTGTTTTCCAGCTCGCGCACGTTGCCGGGCCACTCGTACGCCTCCATTGCCTCCAGCGCCTGCTCGGAGAAGCCGGTCACGTTGCGGTTGCGTTTGGCCGAGAACTTGCGCAGGAAGTGACGGGCCAGGACGCGGATGTCCTCCCGGCGCTGGCGCAGCGGCGGGATCTGGATGAGGACCACGCTGAGGCGATAAAAGAGGTCCTCACGGAAGCGGCCTTCCTTGACTTCCCTCAGCAGGTCGCTGTTGGTCGCGGCGATGATGCGCACGTTCACCTTGATCCGCTGCGATCCGCCGACCCGCATGAACTCCTGCTCTTGGATCGCGCGCAGGAGCTTGACCTGCACCTCGGGCCCGATGTTGCCGATCTCATCGAGGAAGAGGGTTCCATTGTTGGCCAGCTCCAACTTACCGACGGTCGTCTGCACCGCGCCGGTGAAGGCGCCGCGCACGTGGCCGAACAACTCGCTCTCGAAGAGGTTCTCCACCAACGCGGCGCAGTCGACTGCGACAAAGGGCTTGTCTCGCCGGTAACTCTGGCGGTGCACGGCCCGCGCTACGAGTTCCTTACCAACGCCGGTCTCCCCGACCACCAAGACCGTGGCATCTGTGGGAGCGACCTTTTGGATCAGCTTGGCCACGTCCGCCATGGGCGGCGAGTCGCCGATGATCGTGTCGGGCCCAACCTTGTCTTGTAGCGCCATGCGGAGGCACATGTTCTCCAAGGCTAGCTGTTTCCGGTCCAGCGCCCGCTTCACCACGGAGATGAGCAGCTCGGGCGGGAACGGCTTCGGCAGGTAGTCGGATGCGCCTTGGCGAATGGCCTCGACGGCCGACTCGATCGTCGCGTAGCCGGTGATGACGACGACGGCAAGGTTGGGGTTTTCTTCCTGCAGCTTCTCCAGCACCTGCATCCCGTTCAGACCAGGCATCTTGAGATCCACAATGGCGATGTCGAAGGACTCCTCCCGCGCCAGCTGCAGGCCGCCAGCCCCGTCGCTGGCCGCGCGCGCCCGGAAGCCTTCTTGGCTGAGCGTCTGGACGCAACCGAGCCTGATGGATTCCTCATCATCGATGATGAGGACGTTAGCTGCGACTGGCATCAGGTTTTGTCTCGGATAGCCGGCTGTCCTGGATGACAGGCAGCCGAACGCAGAAAATAGCACCCTGGCCGACTGTGCTGGTCGCCCAGATCGTGCCGCCGTGGTTCTCGACGATGCCGCGGCTGATGGAAAGCCCGAGCCCGGTCCCTTCACCGACGCCCTTTGTCGTAAAAAAGGGTTCGAACAGATGTCCCATGTGCTCCTCGGGGATGCCGCATCCGGTGTCCGCAATGCTGATCTGTATCTCCTCACCCCGGTCAACGGGTTGGGTGGAGATGGTGAGCCGGCCCTTGCCCTGCATGGCTTCGACCGCGTTGAAGAAGAGATTCATAAAGACCTGCTCCATCTGCCCCGGATCCACGCGCACGACACATCTTTCCTTACAATAGTTCTTCACCGTTTCAATATTCTGGAACATAGCCTGGTTCTCGACGAGCTGCAGCGTCTTGTCCAACACGTCATGGATGTCGACGGGCTCTGCCATGGGCTCGCGATGCCGGGCGAAGTCGAGAAGCCCTTGAACGATCTTCTGGCAGCGCTTGGCCTCGCTGCAGATGCGCTCCAGGTTCTCGCGTTCTGTCCCTGCGGCGGGCGCCTTGCGCAAGAGCAGGTTGCTGAACAGCATGATGCCACCCAGAGGGTTGTTGATCTCGTGCGCGACGCCCGCGGCGAGCCGTCCGATCATGGCCAGCCTCTCTGACTTGCCCATCTCCTCGGAACGCCTCTCCAGGAGCCGTTGCGTCAGCACCAGTTCCCGCTGTCGGGAATGGAGCCCCTCGACGATCGAGGAGGTCATATAGATTACGAAGAAAAGGGTCGCCGCCAGGGAGATGCTGACCACGGCGATGTGGGCGGATCTCTGGTAGCCGGTTTGGGAGAGCAGGTCCCCGAGTTGGTAGTGGGGGAGGACGGCATAAAGCTCCAGGCCCGCGAGGAGCACGAACAGGCACCACGCGATGAATCCGAGCAGCGCCGCTTCGGCGCGAGAGAGGAGCAAACTACCGACGATGGCATGGAAAAGGTAAAAGAAGAGGAACGGACTATCGACGCCACCAAAGAAGTGAATGAGAATTGTCAACATTACTGTGTCAAGGCAGATTTGCCACCGCGCCTCGACGCGGCTCTGCGTGATGCTGGGGCGCACCTGCTTGCCGGGAAGCCGATGGCGCAACCAGAAAGCGCAGTTGTAAGCCGCGATCACGAGGGCGGTGAGGGCTATGGCCCGAATGCGCAGGCTGATGTGCCACACGTGCTGGCCAATCGGGACCACGAGAAGAAGGCTGATAATGAAGAGCCATCGCATGTTTATGAACCAAGTGAGGCGAGCGAGCAGCTCCTCTTCCCTCAGGTTTCGGTCAGGCACAGTTGCGGCTCCTTGGTTGAGATGTGTGGCGCGAAGGTCAGCGCATTCCCGCCTCTCCGAGCGCAGCGCGCCAGGAGTATACCGCTACCGCAGGGGCTGACAACTGGCCCGGTGATCTTCGCCAATCCGTGGCCGACGGGCGCCGGTGCGGCAGCAGGGGCCTTCCCTTCGTCTGCTGGCGCCTGTATGTTTTTATGTTAATCGCTCTGGGACGCGGTGACTTCAGGAGGCCTGAATATGGATCGCATACTGCGCGTGAACATGTCGACGCTCACCACGACCGAGGAGCCGTACCCGGTGGCATGGGCGGTGCTCGGCGGACGGGCACTGTCCGCAAAGATCTTGCTCAAGGAAGTCGATCCGACCTGCGATCCGCTCGGCCCCGGCAACAAGCTCGTCTTGGCTCCTGGCTGTTTGGCCGGCTCGCCCGCAGCAACCTCCGGACGCATGAGCGTTGGCGCAAAGAGCCCGCTGACCCGCGGCATCAAGGAAGCCAACACCGGCGGGCAGGCTGGGCAGAAGCTGATGCGCTTGGGGGTGCGTGCCGTCATCATCGAAGGACAGCCGGCCGATCCCGAGAAACGGTACTTGCTGAAGATCGCCAAAGATGGTGTCACTCTCAGTGAACGCCCAGACCTCAGCGGGTTGCGCAACTATGCATGTGCCGCGAAACTGGGAACGGAGACGGGCAAACGTGCCGCGTTCCTGCTCTGCGGCCCAGCCGGCGAGGCGCGCCTCACCGGCGCCACCGTCGCGCTCACGGACGAGGACAACCGCTACCCGACACGACACGCGGCGCGCGGCGGCCTGGGCGCGGTGATGGGAGCCAAGGGATTGAAGGCGGTGGTCGTCGACGACGAAGGCACCTCGGCCCGCCTGGCGCAGGATGTCCCCGCATTCAAGGAGTTGGTGGGCAGCATTACGAAGACCTACAAGGGCGGCTCGCAGATCTTCGCGCACGGCACGGCGGCGATGCTGTCGATGGCGAACATGCTGGACACGCTGCCGACCCGGAACCGGCGCGAGATGCAGTTCGAGCACGCCCAGGCGATCGATGGCGCCCGCATCATGGAGAACTTCGCAACGCGCGGCGGCGGGATGCACCGCTGCATGACCGGGTGCATCGTGCGCTGCTCGAACCTCATCAACGCCGCCGACGGCAGCTACAGGACCTCGGCGCTGGAGTTCGAAACCCTCGCCCTCATGGGCTCGAACTGCGCCATCGGCGATCTCGACGCCATCGCCAGCATGGACCGGCTGTGTGACGAGCTCGGCATCGACACCATCGAAACCGGCGGCGCGGTGGCCGTCGCCATGGACGGTGGCCAGCTGGCATTCGGTGACGCAGAGGCGGTGCTGCGTACGCTGGACCGTGTCGACAAGGGCGACGAGCTGGCGACGGCGATTGCCAATGGCGTGGTGTTCACCGGCAAGAAGTACGGCGTGGCGCGCGTCCCAGCGGTGAAAGGGCAGGGGATGCCGGCGTGGGAACCGCGGACCCTGAAGGGAACCGGGATTACGTACTGCACCAGCCCGATGGGCGCCGACCACACCGCAGGGCTGGTGGTGATGCCGGTGCCGGATCCGGCGCGCGCCTCACAAGACGCGCAGATTGTGAATGCGATCTGCGATTCGAGCGGCCTGTGCCAGTTCATGCAACCCTCGACGGAGGAAATGCGGCAACTGTTCAACCTGATGTACGGCCTCACCATGAGCGAGCACGATATCGTCCAGTACGGCTGGCAGTGCTTGCAAGACGAGTGGGAGTTCAACCGCCGTGCCGGCTTCACCGCGAAAGACGATGCGGTGCCGGAATGGATGACCACCGAGGCCGTTCTGACCAACGGCGCCGTGTTTGACGTGCCCCCCGAGGAGATGCGTCGCGTCTTCACGCAGATGGAGATCACCCCGGAGCTGCTGGCGCTGCGAGCCTCGAGCTGAGCCCGGGGCTAATCATCGAGGCGTGCGCGTTGGCGTGGCCGTCCGCGTGAATGCCGGGGTCCGAGCCGGAACGGTCAGTGTCGCGGTCGGCTGGCCCGTTGCGGTCACTGTTGGCGTGTCGTTCCCGACCGTACAGTGGCCAATGACGGCGTAATGGAATCCCAGGTCAGGTGCGCCCAGATCACACACGGTTCCGCCCGTCGTCGTCCGCCCCTTGAGGAACACACTTACGGAAATCGGCTGCCCGTTGCTGTCAATGGTCATGGTTTTGTGCACGAGATCGGAAGTGTCCCCTTCGTCGATGGCGGGACTGTTCGAGGACAGAAGAAATCCGTCGTCCTTCGTTGGGTTTACGAATTGGGCGTCGTCGCCCATGTCCTCGTCGTGCTTCCCCGCAAGATCAGGACTCACCGGCAAGAACGTCAAGGGCGTCACCAGGTCAAAATCCTCGTCGTAGCCGGTGTAGCTTCCGGCAAATACCTCGATACTGGCATCGCCGCCGTTGCCCTGAATGATGTTGTTGCGGATTAAAGTGCCCGGCGAGGCCGGCTTTGCTTTGTCACCCACAGTGATGCCGCCGCCGCTGTTGCCGAATATAGTGTTGTTGATGATCTTGGCGTTCGCCGACCCGACGGTGGCTGCACCGATAGCGATTCCCGTCCCGTCGTTGTCGTAGACGAGATTGTCGAAGACCAGAACGTTCCTCGAGTCCTGAACGCGAATGCCATCGCCGGCCGTAAGGGAGATCGTGCAGTTCTGAATGATGGAATTGTCACTGCCGCCCTCAAGGACGATTCCGGCACCCGCAGTGATTGTGAACCCGTCGATGAGCGCTCCCTTGGAGTTCGATAATTCGAACGCGTCGACCACCACGGCCCCGGGCGGGTCTTGGGTGAATGCCCCGCTGCTATCCGCAAAGAATGCCAGGACCCTGTTGGTCGTGACCCCCTCGTTGTAAGTCCCAGGGCCGACGATGATCCTGGAGCCGCTGGGCGCCAGCTGCACGGCCCTGGCGATCGTCTTCAGCGCCGTCGCCGGACCGGCCCCGTTGTTCGTGTCGCTGCCGTGGCTCGCGCGGACATAAGTTGCTGCCGGCGACCCGCCGGAGCCGCCTCCGCCGCACGCGGACAAGGCAATCGCTGCGCTGAGACCAAGAAGGAGTGCTGCGTCTTTGAGCATCCGCATGTTGCAGCTTGTAACATCGGAGCTGCCATTTCTCCAGCAATTAAACTTGCGTGGTAGCAACCGAATAGACAGGTCGCTACCGCTTGCGTCGTCCCGGGGAAAGGGAGAAGCGCGGGTGTAGTCACAGAATGTGATCATGTGATCCGACTCACTCCCGGAAGATCTCATAGGCGCGTGTTTGCCCGTCCCGCTGGCGCGTCAAGTGGACGGTGATGATGCCGTCACTGTCGCAGGAGTAGGTCTCGCACACCTCATGGTCGGCAAGATCGTCGCGGTAGGCGACGTCTGCCGGGGTCAATTGCCGTTCAATTGGAATGGTCGGATCATATGGAAAGAGCACGTCGGACCACGCCCGCACGCCGAGCGCCGGTTGCCCGGCGCTGTCCACACCGGCGCACTCGAGGTAGCGCAAGTGACCGATGTTGTGTCGGGGAGAACAGTGCACGCGTACCTCGACCGGGGCGCTGTCGCGAGCTGGCAACTGCGTCCCGGCATTGAAGATCGGTGCGAAGTACTCGCGCGTGCCATGATCGGCGAGGCGCAGCACCCCGAAGTGGCGCGAGAGAATGTCGCGTAGCGTCACGGTCTCGGTGCTCTGAATCGCCGCGCCCATCGCCGTGGCCGTGAACGGCTTGTCCGTCATCACCAAACGCGCCCCGGAAAAGCGCGCGCCAACCATCTGCCCCACCAAGGGCAACTGTGACGAGCCGCCGACCAGATACACCGCGTCGAGCGTCTCTGGATCGATGCCGGCGGCGCGCGCCGCCACCCCGGTCACCAGGGACCAGAGCGTGTCGACCGCCGGCGCGATCAGCCCCGTCAGCTCTTCGAAGTACGCCGCCACGTCCACCGCGCACGGTGCGCCCTGCCTGCCGACGTCGGACGGCGACAAGGTCAACGTCCGCACTGTGCCGGAAGAGAGGCTCTCCTTCTGCCGGCAGGCATGTCGCAGTAACAGGTTACGCGAGAGAGGAGGCAAGCTGTCGAAGTCGACCCCCAGCTGCTGCGCGAACAGGCGCGCCAGCACGCTGTCGAGATCATCACCGCCCAACTCTTCGATGCCTGCAGCATCAATGACCGCGAATTCCGTGCCCTCGATCTTCACGAGCGACGCGTCGAAGGTGCCGCCGCCGAAATCGAACACCGCAACCGACGAGGAGAGCTTCCTGGCCGCGCTCCGGTTGCCGCGAACGATCCGGTCGGCAAACTCGATGGCGGCCGCCGTCGGCTCGTTGAGCGTTCCGATGACCTCGAAGCCCGCGTCTTTGAAGCTGGCGCGCGTCACGTGGCGCTGCGCGCCGTTGGCGTTTGCGGGCCACGTGATCACGGCCTGCAATGGCTCACTGGCGGGAAAGAGACCAGCGCGTAACACCGACTCGCGCAACGCTTCGGCGAAGCCGCGCAGCACGGCGGCAATGTCGAGCCCGCCCGGACACACCTCGAGCCCGATCCGCCCGCCACCGACGTAGTTGCGGAGCAACCGCTTGATGGAGCGGATGATGGTGTACTGCGCTTCCGCCCCGGGGCGCGCCGTGCAGCGCTCCGCCTCCGTCCCATACAAAAGCCGTCCGGTTGCGTGCTCGTAGGCCACCACTGAAGGGAACACTTCCCGGACCACGCGCCCAATTGCGGTCTCGGCCACGTGCGGAACTATGGGATAGCGGCCGCGGTCACTGCAGACGACGACCGTATTGGTGGTACCGAAATCGATGCCCAGCCGTGCCATGCTCAGGCTCTCCGACTGATCGCCACGGCAGCCTTGCACACCACCGCTCCGCGGGCAGTGCGATAGCCGGGCCGCAAGGTGTGGAGGATCACGCCGTTCGGCACATCGTTGGCCGTCCGTTCAGCCGCCACCTCGTGGATCAACGGATCCAGGACGTCCATGGGCTCACCGTGGAACTGAATAGCCCCCAACTTATCGAGCACGTGATCGAGGCGCTCGATGATGGGCCCACGACTCCCATCTCCAGTGGCCGCCAACCGACGCACCTCCGCCAGGTCCCTGACTACCGATTCCATGCGCTGCTCAATCAGCTCGCTGAGTAAACGGCGCAGCGAGTCCACCGATGCTTCCAGCTCCGAGTCAGCGGTGCGTGGCGCTGCCGCGGGCACCGGCTTCGCTGCGGTTCCCATTTTCTGCACCGTCTCGCGCACGCCGCGCAGTTCGGCCAAGATCGTGTCCAGCTTCGGCTCGCTCGCCGTGGTGGTTGCGGGCGCGCCGCTCGGGCGCTGCGGTGGGAAACTTTCCGGTCTTGCCGCCGCTTGCAGCCCTTGGGGTGATGCAGCTGCTGGCTTCGGGAGAGTTGTTTTCTTCGGCTCGACCGCCGTGGCGGTTGCGGGCGCGCCGGTCGGGCGTTGCGGTGGGAAACTCTGCGGTTTTGCCGCCGCTTGCAGCCCTTGGGGTGATGCGGCTACTGGCGCCGGGGTAGTTGTCTTCTTCGGCTCGGCCGCCGTGGCGGTTGCGGGCGCGCCGGTCGGGCGCTGCGGTGGGAAACTCTGCGGTTTTGCCGCTGCTTGCAGCCCTGGCGGTGATGCGGCTGGTGTCTCCGGCATGGTTGTTCTTTCGGGTGCAACACTCGGGCGCGTGACCGTACGCCGCGGTCTTTTCAATTTCGGGTCTTTCGATTCTATGTTCTTATCGGACGTCGCGACTCGTCCGTCCGCTTTCGAATTGCTCATAGCCATGTCTCCTTCCGTGACGTGACGCTTTCCCCCGGGGGACGTCACGCTTCACAAGTCCCAATTGTTCAAGTCCCCTATTGATACCTGTAGCTGGGAGACGATGGTAGCCCCCTCCAGCACATCTTTCGGTGGCACCATTCCTCTCCATGATCATGGCTTTTTGTGATCTGCGTCATCGCGCGGAAGCGCCAATTGCGCCATCGAAGCGGGCAACGAACGGTACCCCACGCCTCGGAGGGAGCACGTATGACTGCCGGAATCAATGGAACGCAACGCCAGCTCGTATGGGTCTTCGATCTCAACCGCTGCATCGGATGCCAGACCTGCTCGGTCGCTTGCAAGGTGCTGTGGACGCAAGGCCACGGGACCGACCACATGTGGTGGTGCAGCGTCAACACGCAGCCCGGCCGCGGCACACCGCGCGACTACGAGAAGATGGGCGGCGGCTACGACGCGAATGGCAAGATCGTCCTCGGGCGCGTTCCTACGGCGGAGGAATTCGGGGAGGTGTGGAACTTCAATTGGAACGAAGTCTATGCCTCGGGCAAGCGCCAGGACGCTTTTCTCCGTCCCACCGGCCAACCCTCCTGGGGCATGAACTGGGATGAGGACCAAGGCGCGGGGGAGTACCCGAACGCGTACTTCTTCTACCTCCCACGCCTCTGCAACCATTGCACGCGACCAGCGTGCATCGAGGCCTGCCCGAACGGCGCCATGTACAAGCGAGCCGAGGATGGGCTCGTGTTGCGCGACGAGGACAAGTGCCGCGGCTCGAAGCAGTGCATGCAGGCCTGCCCGTATAAGAAGATTTACTTCAATGCGGAGCGGAAGGTGACGCAGCATTGCATCGGTTGCTTCCCGCGCCTGGAAAAGGGCGTGGCTCCGGCATGTGTACGCCAATGCTCCGGTCGCGCGGCTTTCGTGGGGTTCATTGATGAAGAAGGCAGCGCTGTACACAAACTCGTGCGCCGCTGGCGTGTGGCCCTGCCGCTGCATCCCGAGTGGAACACGGAACCCAACGTCTTTTATATCCCGCCACTCTCACCCGCGAAGCTGCGGCCGGACGGCTCGCCCGATGATTCCGAGCGGCGCATTCCGATCGCTTATCTGGAATCGCTGTTCGGCAAAGACATCCGAGCGGCAATGCGCACGCCTCGAGACGGAAATCGGCAAGCGCAGGCAGGGCCAGGCATCCGAGTTGATCACCACGCTCATCGCCTACCACTGGACGGAGATGCTCGGTCCGTTCAGCCGCGATCCGGCGGAGATCACTTGGAACCCCTGATCGGTGCCGCGTCCTGAGTACGCAGAGAGGAAATCACGTCATGGAAGAGGCCACCCGCTCTGTTGTCCGCGCCTACGAGGAAGCCTTGGCGCACTCCCCGCGGCCGGCCACTGAGGACCGTTACCGTCAGATCTGGCGCTGGGACAAGGTGGTGTGGGGCACGCATACCGTCGATTGCTACCCCGGCAACTGTCCCATGCGCGTCTATGTCCGCGACGGCAAGATCGTGCGCGAGGAGCAAGCCGGAAACTTCCCGACCATCGAGACGGGGGTTCCCGACATGAACCCGTTGGGGTGCCAGAAAGGCGCGTGTTGGAGCCAGCACATCGATGCGCCGGATCGCGTCCTGTATCCGCTGCGGCGCGCCGGCGAGCGCGGTGAGGGACGCTGGCAGCGCATCAGCTGGGACGAAGCGCTCACGGCCATCGCGGACTCCATGCTCGACGCGATTCAGGAAAGCGGGCCCGAGTCGATCGTCGAGCTGTTGGGCGCCGAAGGCGTCCCGTGGAACATGGTGGGGCTCGGCCGACTGTTCCGGATGATTGGGGGGTTGATCACCGACGTGAACGCCGAGATCAACGACTTCAGCCCAGGGCTCTATCTCACGTTCGGCAAGTTCAACCTGTGCAGCAGTCTCGATGACGCTTTTCATAGCGAGTTGATTCTCGTCTTCGGGGCCAACCCGGTGTACACGGTGATGGCGACGTACCATTACGGAGTCGAGGCGCGATACAACGGGGCGGAAGTGGTGATCTTCGCGCCGGACTGCAGCCCATCGACGCAGCTGGTCGATTACCATATCCCCGTGCGTACCGGGACGGATGCCGCCTGGGCGCTGTCGATGTGCAAGGTGATCATCGACGAAGGCGTCTACAATGCGCCTTTCGTAAAAGAGCAGACAGACCTGCCGTTCCTGGCGCGCGTCGATACGGGGCATTTCCTGCGCGAGAGCGATCTCAAGGCGGGCGGCAACGCGGAGCAGTTCTACTTCTTCGATGCGCGCAGCAAACAGGTGGTCGAGGCACCGCGGGCGTCGCTGGCGCTCGGGGACATCGATCCGGAGCTTTCCGGGCGCTACGAGGTGACAATGGCAGACGGCGGGCAGGTGACCGTGACGCCGGTTTTCGAGCTGCTGCGGGAGCACCTGAAGGCCTACGAGCCCGAGCGCGCCGCCCAGATCTGCGGCATGCATCCCGATCAGATCCGCAGGCTCGCCCGCAAGGTCGCGACCAAGCGCACCGGCGTGTGGGCGGGCGGCACGTCGTTGAAGTATTTCCACGGCGACTTGATGGTGCGTTCCCTCACGCTGCTCCTCGGTCTCACGGGCAATTGGGGTCGCAAAGGGACGGGGATCGGGTGCTGGTCCACCGGTATGTTCGACGGCATGATGTTGCTGGCGCAGAAAGAACAGCCGGGCGCGGACGCGACGCGGGAGTTCCTCGCCATGCGCGACGCCGTGATGGCGGCGCTGCGCGCCGAAGACCCGACACGCACCGAGGAAATGTGCCGCATCGAAATGCTTTGCCGCATGGCCGGCTTGGGTGGGATGGTCCCCCCGGCCTTCTTCTGGTATCGCCACTGCGGCTACCGCGACAACTGGAACCGCCCGGAGTGGAACGATCCGACCATGGCGCGCCCCTTCGACGACTACATGCGCGAGGCGCTGGCGAAGGGCTGGTGGAGCGACGTGGCGCTGCCCTACGAGGATGTTCCCCCGCGCGTGTTGATCCAGGCCGGCGGCAACACGCTGCGACGCATGCGCGGCGGCCAGAACATGCTGCTGAAGCACCTGTGGCCCAAGCTGAAGACGGTGGTCACCATGGATTGGCGTATGAGCACGACGGCGTTGCAATCCGATTTCGTGCTGCCGGTCGCCAATCACTACGAGGCGCCGCGCTTTCATATCCCCTCACCGCACATGTTGACGCTCATCTACTCCGACCGCGCCGCGCCGCCGGCGGGTGAGGCGAAGACGGAATGGGAAATCGCGCGCCTGCTCGCGGCCAAGCTCACCGAGCGGGCGCAGGCACGCGGGCTCGGTGAGTACCAGAGCCGCCGGGGGATGACGTACAACGCCAGTGATTTCGACCACCGCTTCACGCTCGGCGGCACGCTCATCACGGAAGAAGACGCCGCCGAGGAAATGCTGGCCGACACGGTGATCTGCGGGACGATCCCACCGGGGACCGATCTGCAGGCAATGCGCGAGCAGGGATACCTGCGCTTCATCGACTGGGGCATGTCGCCGTTCGGGATCAATCAGGCCAGCGATCTCAAGCCGGATGAAACGCACAACCACTCGCGCTGGCACACGGAAAAGCAGCTCCCGTATCCGACGCTGACGCGGCGGGCGCAGTTCTATATCGAGCACGAATGGTTCCTCGAAGCCGGCGAGGCGCTGCCGACGCACAAAGAAAATCCCCGCATGGGCGGTGACCACCCGTTCGTCCTCACCAGCGGCCACAACCGCTGGAGCATCCATTCCATGAACACCACCAACCCGCTGCTGCTACGCACGCATCGTGGCCAGCCGCACGCCGTGATCAACACGGACGACGCGCGCGCCCACGGCATCACCGATGGTGATGAGGTGCGCGTATGGAACGACATGGGCGAGTTCTTCGTGCCGGCCAAGGTGGCCCCCAACGTCATGCCCGGCCAAGTGATCGTCTACAACGGCTGGGAGCCCTACATGTTCCGCAACTGGCGCGGACCGATGGACGTCGAGCCCGGTCTGGTGAAGTGGCTGCACCTCGCCGGCGGCTATGGCCACCTGCGCTACTGGGCTCTGCAGTGGCAGCCGACGCCGGTGGATCGGGCGGTACGGGTCAACATCGAGAAAGCGGTGCGCGGCGCCTAGCCCATCCGGCCGGGGTACTGTCCGGGTTTGAGGCCGAGTGTCCTGGTTTGGCGAGCAAGCAACTGTGACACTGTACGAACAGTGTGTCGTTACCCTCAGAGTTTGTGATTAAATCGGAACTCCACAAAATCTGCCCTTGAAATCAGTGACGTTCTTGATGCCAGAAGAGACGACTCGCCAATTTAATCACAGACTGTCAGGTTCCCTCTCCTTGCGAAGGCTGAGCCTTGGCCATAACTCCCCCCTCTAGACACTGGGAATTTGCATGCATTCGTGTCCCGTGCCGCGAAAAGGGCTCTCGGGTGCGCACTCATCCCGAAGAGGCTTTGCTCAGTGTCTAGCGGGAGTACTTATGGGTAAAGCTCAGTCCCTTGATATGACCGGCTCGAATTAGGGGCATAACCCAATGGCGAGCGGTCCGGTGGCGCTCGCCCCAAGATTTGATCCCTAACGCCGCGGCAGCTACGGCGTTTTCAGCGCCGAACGCAGCTCGCGCGCCAGCACGTCGACGGTGCCGCGGCTGCCGCCCGCGAGCTTCTGGCGCCATTCGCCGTCGGTCTCGAAGCGGGCATCGCCGATATAGTCGCTCCACAGCTCGATGACGTTCGCGATCGCCGACGCCTCGAACAGGTCGCCGCCGGACTTGCGGATCGCCGCAAGGACGTCCGGCACAACGCGCAGAAACGCCCGCAGGGCCATCGCCGTCTTGATGCTGTAGCGTTTCCCTTGCCACGCCTTTGGGAAAACCTTGGCGACCTGTCTGAAATAGTTCAGAAAGAAGCGCGTCGCGTGCTCGCGAAACCCCTCCGCTTCTTTGCCACCGAACGCGTCGAGCGCCGCCAAAACGTTCTTCAACTCCTCGGCCAGCGGCGCCTGCGCCACCCGGCCGTGGCCGACGCCGAAGAGCTTGATTTCCCCCTGGAGCGCCGAGCTGCTGTCCTCATTGAGGATGCGGATGATGTCATGGCTGACGGCCAATTCCGCATCCTTATACAGCCGGCGTCCGGAGAGGCTGATGAGATGTGACGGATTCAGCTTCGTGTGCTTGGCATTGATGGTCACGAACAACTCGACAACCTGGTCGGCAGCGAGGCGATCGAAGATCACTGCCGGCACCTGCACGTCTTCGGCCGGATGTTCTTCCGCCAACTGGTGCAGCGCCAGCAAGCGATGCTGCCCGTCCAAGGCGCGCAGCGCGCCCTCTTCAGGGGGCAGCTGCAAGACCCCGAGAATCCGGTGTGAGCTGATGGGGACGAAGTCGAGTCGCCGGTCCGCCACCAACAGCACTGCCCCGGGAATGGCCGGGAGGTTCTGCGCCTCGGCGCATTGCAGGTAGTAGTCCATGAGCTCGGCGATCTTCCGCTGAATCACGGGACGCTGGTACGCCTCCGCGCTGTGAGCGATCTTCTGTTCGAGCACGTCCCAATTGATCTTCCCCGCGCGTCCCGCCGTGACCGGCCGCTTACCATGGGTGCGGCCGTCGCTGCCGTAGCTCAGGACCTCGAAGCGCACGAGCTTCTGCACATCCCGCACCCCGAGGATCGCCTGGTAGAAGTAGACGCCAAACTGATGCAACCGCATCGCCGGCACTGTGATCATCGCTGCCCTCCCTCTTGGTCCAGCCGCAGCTGCGAATCTAGTTGGCGCAGCGGCCCGGCGTCAAGCGCGGCGAGGCAGCGGGAGTGCGACGCCGTCCGGATCGATAGCCGCCCGGCGCCTACCAGCGGTGCGCGAACTCCTCCGCCCAGCCGATCAGGTCGTTGATGCGAATGGCGGCACCATCGACCCGGACCGTCCCCTTCCAGAGGCCGAACACACACACGCCGCCGCTGCCGAGCAACCCGAGATTGAGGTTGGCGAACTGCGCGACAATGGGTTGCAGGATCAGATCGATCGTATCCGAGTGCGTCGAGCGCACCCGCCACGATTGCATCGCGGCGCGCGGGTCGTAGTCCCACGTTAAATCCTCCATGACCTTGTACAGTCGTCCGTCGAAGCAGATGGCGTTCTCGTTGGCGCCCGTGCCGGTGGTCCACTTGCCACCCATGTTGACGCCGATGCGGTGCCCGTCGTGCACGCCGGTGCAAACCGCCCAGTTCCAAAACGAGCGATACGGCCAGACGCCACGGCCGAAGTCTTGGACCGCGTGGCAGTCGTTCGGATCCATGACGTAGCGGCGGTCGCCAACCGTCACCGAGCCCTCGCACGGGCGCGTGTTCTCCTTGCAGTTCAGCTGGAAGCGCGCTGGCGTCCACGGCACGACGACAGTCAAACTTTCGTGCCCCGGTGGCTTGCGCACCACGAAATCCGCGGCGAGCCTGGTGCCGTCCTTCGCCAGCCCGCCGAAGCGCACCCGGATGTCACCGCCGTCGTTGAGGTTGGCGTACTCCATCGACCGCCCGTGGAAGATCACCGGCCGTTCGACCTGCTCGGGCATTGCGAAGGAATGCGGCCGCACGAACGCCGTACCCGACACGGTCTTGCGGGTCTCGAAATCCGTGAACGACACGGCGCAGAAGGCAGCGAAATCGATGTCCGCCACGGTGACGGAGAAGACGAAGCGCCGACAGATCCAATTCCAGAAGTTCCATTTTTTCTTGCGCGGCCACTGTCCGCAGAGATTGCCGCGGATGATCGGCTGGCGTGCCCAGCCGCGTGTTGCAGGGTTCAGGCGACCGCTGTCATCGCACAGCTCAACCGGTTTGGTGATCTCACGCTCTGTGTAGTATGGCCGATAGTCGCCCCGCGCCATGCGGGAATTCACGATCGGCATCCAATCAGGCAACTGCCTGCGCGCGGCCATGGGCATGCAATAGGCTACGCGGGAAGGGAGACGAAATCTAGCCGCCGAGCCTCAGCGAGGCGTTGCGGCGGGGCGGTATCGTGAGCGCCAAACGTCGTCGTCCTGCAGGTCGGCCGCGGGGCCGATGAAGGAGACGCGGCCGTTGCGGAGGAGGTAGACGCGGTCGGCGATCTTGAGGACCTCGCGGACTTTCTGCTCGGCAATCTGGACGGCGATGCCGGTGGGCAACGCCCCGCTCGTGATGATGGGCAGCAAGCGCACCCTCAACCTGATCGAGGCTGCGGCACAGCTCTCCGCGGAGGCGCGGTACAAAATTCGAGTCGTTGGTGGCGGCCGCCTTCCCAATGGCTGATCCCTGATCGTTGACAGCTGGCCGCTTCATTCCGCTATTCGCGGCTGCCTTCCAGAGCGAGGACATCAAGGAAGCGCAGCTGGCGTTCATCGAGAAGCGCAAGCACACGTCGCCGGCCACTTCTGCACGTCAAAGTCCATTGCCCAGACGCGCGCATAACGGGACTCGGACGGAAGGGCCGCCGGCTGCAACGGCACACATAATATCATGGCAATTGCACATGGTGGGTGGGTGACTACCTTGGCAACGTGGAGAGAGTTGACAGAACCTTGGTGGCTCTCGATGTTCTCGGCATTAGATTAGCAAAAACAGTCCGACGTCAAACTGATCATCTGACAAGCAGGTTCCGAGGCGGACGCACACGTCTCCGATGCGCGCGTCTCAAAGGGTCAACACGAGACGTGAGCACCGGTCTACATCACGGATGCGCGGCGAACTCGCGGAGGCGAGAGCAGGCGACGAGTCGGTCAAGGGTCTTCAACGTGAACACCTTACCGCGTGTCGCCAGCAGCAGCTTGCGCATGTCTTCTCGCCTTACGCCGAAGCCACGGCCACCAATGCAGGCGATGACCTCGAACTTGCGCGCGCCCTCCGGCATGCCCCGCTCGCTCAGGGCGGCCAGGTGCTGAACGCGCGTCACCTTGTCGCGCGCTGTGCCGTCGTCTTCGGTCAGCTTGGCTTCGATGACGACGTGCGGGTTGAACTCACTGGGGATGATGAAATCCGGAGACTGGTCGAAGCCTGCGATCTTCTCGGCCCGTTTCGTCTTACGATAACTGACGCGCGCCTTTGAAAGCACGTCTTCAATCGCGGACTCCAGAACGTCCCCGACAAGCTCAGAGACGGAATCACGATGGCCAGCGAATGGCCGGCCGAGGAAACGCTCGTACAAGAGCATTGCGTACGGCACGCCGAGCTGGGAGATCGCGCGGATGCTGGTGATGCCCTCGCGCGTGTCGGCCTTGTCCAGCCGGTGGATCTTCGTGCTGCTGTTCTGTGCGGGTGGGTCTGTGAGCAGTCGGCATGCGGTGACGATGAGGCGCTCGAGGCGCTTGCGCGTCAGAGGCGTGACGCGCAACGCGGAGAGCGGCGCCATCCGGACGCGGCGGTCGAGCGATCGCACGAATCCTTGGGCCACCTCGAATCGCCCTCTTGACTGGCAACGTATGCAAGCTCGGGCGGCGTGAACCCGAGCATCGTGCGCAGGACGACGAGAATGAGCGGCGTGTCGATTACCGCCTGAAGAACGATATCTGGTGAGAGATTCTCAAAACCTCCGGTGGCTTTCTTGAGGGCCTCATACGCCTGCTCGAACTCCGCGTACTCGACAAAGCCTTTCCCCTTCGGAAGCACCAAGAACTCGGACTTGAGGGTCGAGAAGACCCGAGAGACGTAGGTGTCCAGGTTCGCCTGGACTTCGTCGAAACCGACCTCAAAAGGATATTTCGGGCTGGCCGGCTCCATACGTCCCTTCCGTCTCCCGTACCCCACTCTCGCGTGAGCCAGCGAATCGCTTCAGGTCATCGGGAAGCAGCCGCTCGACCGATTCGGCTCCTCCAAGCGACGCCACGGCTTTCCGAATCAGCTTCAGTTTCTCGCTTGTCGGCAGTTGCTGCCGCCACTCGTGTCGGAGATTCCAGATCGCCAGCCGGATCAGATGCCCCAAGGCGATGCAGCGCGCATCGCCGCGCGTTGGCACCACGCCTGCTTGCCGAAGCGCAGCCAGGTCTGCCAAAACGAGAGTCGCTATCTCAGCCGAAGACGATGCGATCGACGACCGGGGAACTGTTCCGGTGGAGCGGCAGACGAACACGGTGTCGATAACCGACGAGCCCGTCCCGTTGATGTGAATGGAAGCGCCCATCTCGGCGGGGCAAGGGATCGAAGCCGAGCAGACGAGGCCCGCGTCCAAGATCGCGACGGCGATCGAATAGTACGCCTCGATGGTGTTGTGATGGAACGTGAACGCGAACGGGCGGCCCGGTTTCAGAGCGGCCGCCATCCGCTGGAACACGGCGGACAACCCTTCGGTGAAATGCGCGAGATCCCGCTCCATCGTGGCGTTGCCGGTCAGCTCGTCCGGGCTGCGCGTCGTGCTTCGCTTGAAACAGGCACTCGCGTCGTTCGAGATCAACCTTCGCAACCAGACGTAACAGAAGTCCATCAGCTCGGCGTATTGCACGTTGGCGAAGTACGGCGGGTCGGTGAACACGGCGTCGAGCGATGCCGGCGGCAAGCTTGCGGTGGTTGCGGTGGCGCATTTGAGGCGAACGCTCCGCTTCGCCGGCGGCCCCGAGCCGTTGCGCACGTCGCTGATCCATTCTCCCGGCGTGTCGATTTGCACCTTTCGGCCGCGTCGACATTGGACCTCAAAGGGAGCATCGCAGTACTGCTTGGCGCGAACGAACTTCTCCACGATGTTCGCCCATCCCCCGCTGCCCACGTTGACGCCGCTGCGATCGTTCAGAATCCCGAGGAGATTCGATTCGCACTCCACCAACCCAACCGGGAAGCCGTGCACGGAGAAGATGTCCAGGGACTTCAGCGCATACGTATCGTACCGGCACAGCATGTTCTGGTACCGCAGCAGGTCGGACAGATTTGTGGCCAGCGCGTTGCGCACTCGCTCGTTCGACTCCTTCACGATGGCCCGGCAGATGAGCCCGAGACCGAGGAGCTGCCGAGCGTTGAACATCTCGCGGTAACGCCGGTAGCCCCACCGCAGCAGGCGATCCGTTTCATCCCCCTTCGGGATCTCTTCATCGGGGACGTACTCGGTTTGCATCCGCCGCAGCTTTGCTTCCGCGTCGCCGTAACGAGTCAGGTCCTGAGCGTCAGGCTTCTTGAAGAAACGCCCTTCGTGTCGCGGCTTGCAGCGCGAGCAGTGATATTCAATGGCGAAGAGTCGATGCTGCGGCGGCCCGGCAGCGGCGTTGGGGTAGGAGATGGGTTTGTGGCATTGCGGGCACGCAACCCGGTTGCGTGCCGCAGGTCCTGCGGTCGTCAAATTCGTGTGGCATGCGTTGCACGCACCCGGGCTGGAGCGATCATCCACTTCGTTCAACTCGCCGCAGCTACAGCACACGATGACGTGTTTCGGGTGGCGCCGGTTCTCGGCGAGCAGATATCCGGGGAACAAATCAACCGTGGTGTGGCATCCAGCGCAAACGGTTTGTTTGACCCAGAGGAAGTATTTGACGGAGGCATCCTCACAGCCGCATGCGAGGCAGCTGGTCTCGTACAGATGGCCCACTTGTCCGGCGAGCCACTTGCCGAGCTTGTCTGCGGCGATTCGGTACGCCCCCAAATCAAGGTGCTCGATCTCCTGCCGGACGATCCAGTACGCCATCGGATTGATGTCATATCCGACCACGTCACAACCGAGCCGATTTGCTTCCAGCAGCGGTGTGCCGCCGCCCATGAAAGGGTCGGCAACACGGATGCCGCTAAGATTGTTGGATCGGAAGAAGGCCGCTTCGAGTGGCCCATCAACGAACTCGGAAAGGATGAGAGCGCGGAAGAGCGTCCCCGGCCGTCGTGCAAACCATTTGTGCACCGCGATGACGGGCCGGTAGTTCTGCTGGATCTGTTTCTCCCGCAGCGCCATATCGGCCACGAACGCCACGTTGAAGTTTCGCTCGATGCTCATCCCAGCAGCAACCCCGACGCGCAGCATGCTTCGTCTGGAACGGGGCGTCAAGTGAAGCGATGCCCGTCGGGACCGCGTAATTGCTGCCCGGCTTCCCGCCGAACGCCGAAGCCGGGGCCGCCGATGCAGGCGATGACTTCGAACCTGCGCGTGCCCTCCGGCATGCCCCGTTCGCTCAGCGCGGCCAGGTGCTGGACGCGCGTCACCTTGTCGTGCGCTGTCCCGTCGTCTTCGGGAAGTCCGCGCAGGCGGACTTGGCGCACTTGTAGCCCGCGAATTCATTCGCCGGGCGGGCTGCCGCCGCGCCCGCGCCGCCGGCCTTCTGCGAGCGACTTTGCCGTGGCTCTTGGGGTGCTTCGTCTCCCCTTGACCTTGTGGGGGTGCGCAACTAAGGTCCCTCTCCGACAGCAGGAACGCCCGGTGCGCTACCGCCACACCCTGATTCCAACCTTAAAGGAGGATCCCGCCGACGCCGAGGTGGTCAGCCATAAGCTGATGGTGCGCGCGGGAATGATCCGCCAGATTGCGCGCGGCATCTACGACCTCCTGCCGCTCGGCTTGCGCGTGGTGCGCAACGTCGAACGCATCGTCCGCGAGGAGATGGACCGCGCCGGCGCGCAAGAGATCCTCATGCCCGCCGTGTGCCCGGCCGAGCTGTGGCAAGAAAGCGGCCGCTGGGAACAGTACGGCAAGGAACTCCTGCGCATGAAGGACCGCTACGAGCGCGACTTCTGCTTCGGGCCCACCCACGAGGAGATCGTGACCGACATTGCCCGTCGCGAGATCCGCTCGTACCGCGAGCTGCCGATGAACTTGTACCAGATCCAGGTGAAGTTCCGCGATGAGGTGCGGCCGCGCTTCGGCCTCATGCGTGGGCGCGAGTTCATCATGAAAGACGCCTACTCGTTCCATGCCGACGCCGAGGATTGCCATCGCGAGTACCAGCACATGGCGGAGACGTACCGGCGCATTTTCGAGCGTTGCGGCCTGACGACCCGGCAGGTGGAGTCGGATACGGGCGCGATCGGCGGCCGGCGGGCGCATGAATTCCAGGTGCTGGCCGATTCCGGGGAAGACGCCATCGTCAGCTGCACTCACTGCGACTACGCGGCGAACGTGGAAAAAGCCGAGATCGGACCTCCGGCCGGTGGCCGTGCGGTCGGCGTCGACGGTACGCACCGCGGCGGTGCGCCGGGGCCCTTGAAGAAGGTGCGCACGCCCGGCAAACGCACGGTCGAAGAGGTCGCCGCCTTCCTGTCCGAACCGCCGGATCGCTTCATCAAGACGCTGCTGTACGTCACCAGCAACGGCGAGCATGTTGCGGCGTTGATCCGCGGCGACCACGAGCTGAGCGACGTGAAGCTGCGCAACGCGCTCGGCGTGGCGTGGGTGGCGATGGCGGATGCGGAAACGGTGACGCGACTCACCGGCGCGGCGGTGGGCTTCGCCGGCCCGATCGGCTTGCGGGCGCGCCTCATCGCCGACTCGGCGCTACGCGGCATCACCGGCGGGGTCACGGGCGCCAACGAGACTGATCACCACATCGTCGACGTTGACCAGGCGCGGGACTTCCCTGACGTCGCGTTTGCCGATCTCCGCCTGGCGCGTACCGGCGATCCGTGCCCGCGCTGTGGCGAGGGCGTTTTCTCCGGGCACCGCGGCATCGAGGTGGGCAACATCTTCTATCTCGGCACCAAGTACAGCGCGGCGATGAAGGCCACCTTTCTCGATGCCGCGGGGCAGGAACGGCCGCTGGAGATGGGCTGCTACGGCATCGGCATCACCCGCACCGCGGCGGCAGCGGTCGAGCAGTACCATGATGAAGACGGCATCATCTGGCCCTTGCCGCTGGCGCCGGCGCACGTCCATATCGTCCCGATCAGCTGGAGCGATGAGCGGCTGCGCACGACGGCGGAGGACTTGTACGCCAAGCTGCAAGCAACGGGCATCGAGGTGCTGCTGGACGACCGTGACGAGCGGCCGGGAATCAAATTCAAGGATGCCGACTTGCTGGGCGTGCCGTTGCGTCTGACCATTGGCGCCAAGGCTCTGGCCCGCAACTGCGTTGAGTTCAAGCGGCGCGATGAGAAGACTGCCACGGATCTGCCGCTCGCTGACGCCGTGAACCGCATTGCCGAGGTAGTGCGGGCTGGGTTGTCGACATGAGCATGCGCTGGCCATTCGGATTGCGCAAGGGCGGCATGCGCAGCCGATTGATCTTTGCGCTCGACGTCGATTCCATCGCCGCCGCGACGACATTCACCGAACAGCTGGTCGGCGAAGTCGGCATGTTCAAAGTCGGCAAGCAACTGTTCCTGCACGCCGGGCCGCAGATCGTGCACATGATCCGCGAACGTGGCGGCGAAGTGTTCCTCGATCTGAAATTCCACGACATCCCGCGCACCGTCGCCAAGGCGGCCGCAGAGGCCACCCGCATGGGCGTGCGCATGTTCGACGTGCATGCTTCGGGGAGCCTCGAAATGATGCAGCGGACGATCGCGGAGATCACCAAGGTCTGTCGCACCGAAGGCTTGCGCCGGCCGAAGGTGTTGGCGGTCACCGTGCTCACCAGTCTCAACCGCGAGGATCTGAAGCGGGTCGGCATCGCCAGCGGCGTTGAGAACCAAGTGGTGCGTCTGGCGCGCCTGGCGCAGGAAGCCGGCATGGACGGCGCGGTCGCCTCACCGCAGGAGATCGCCCCCATCCGCAAGGAATGCGGCCGCGGGTTCCTCATCGTGACGCCGGGCGTGCGGTTACGCGGCGGCACGTGGGAGGACCAGAAGCGGGTCACCACACCGGAGGTCGCGATCCGAACAGGGGCAGATTACTTGGTGATCGGGCAGCCGATCCGTGACGCGGCTGATCCGGTCGCCGCAGCACGCGAAGTGGTGGCCGCGATGGAACGCGGCCTGGCCCCGCCGGAGCGGCCCCGGCAACCCACCGAAAGCCCGGATCTCTGAGCGGTGCGCCACGGCTCAGCGCGGGCTGCCCCTCGCAACCCTAGAGATGCCTGTTCTGCGGCGCCGGTGTGGGCTCTGATACCTGGCTGCGCGCAGCTTTGATCAAGACCCGCAACGCTTCGTTCACAGCCTGAGAAGTCGGAAAGACCTCCGCGACATCGGGATCCAGCACAACGACGTTGGTACCCGCGCGGTAGCGTTCGTAATACTTCCCACGAACCGCGCCGGAAAAGTCATATTCCGCGCGCATTTCGTCGGGCTCCTCATCCTTCTGACTCATACTGCCTCCGTTCCTTTGGAGTGGGCTCTCGCGCGCTGATGATACGCGCCTCGTCTTCTTGTCTGTCGGAATGCGAGACCACCAGGAGCCGCTGAGCGCTTGAATATCCCATTGTCAAGAATCGCATCTCTTCGGTCGAATGATCGGGGTCGTCCCGAGTGGCCGCCAAGGGATCGCCGAACACCGTGGACGCTTCCTCGAACGACACACCATGCCTGCGAAGATTACGCTCCGCCTTGTCGGGGTCCCATTGGAACCGCATGCTCTTCGGGTATCACATCTCCGGGTTGGACACGAGCAGCTGGTTGGCCACGAGCCTACCGGCAGTGTTGAGGCGTTCCGTCTTTGTGGCGCGGGCTGGACCCCTTCATTTGAACGAGAGCCGTACGTGTCCGCTACGGGCAGCCATTCAATGCGGTGTCCACGGCTGCGATGATCTCGTTGATCTCTATTGCGCCGTTCTTGTCGGCATCGCCAGGACGACACATGCTGATGTCGGCGGTACCGAGGGCGATGCGGGGCACACTCACAGGGGACGTTGCGACGATTTGGACATTGCGGCATTTCGTCCCGTCGGCACTCTTTTCCACGCCCATTCATCTCCGCACCGGCGACTGCCGCTCTAACCTCGCGACGCTTGCTACCACCGGCGACCTCCGCTGGCGAGAGGCCGACACGCACGCCGTTTGCGGGTGCCGCTACGAAGCGCCACTTGCGGGCAAGGCGCGCACCATTCCGCTGCCGCTACGTCCGAATCGTCGCAACGTTCTCTTTGGGTCGATGCCGGACTTCCCGACATGCCCACGTTATGGATTGTTCTTCACTACGGGCCGACAGCCCGCGTCTGATCGGAACCGCCGTATGCGGACCCGCACGTACGGTGGTGTGGCAGCCGGGCCTGGCCCTCACGGGTCAGTTCCGGCGAGCCGATTATGTGGTCACTTTGGGCTCCAATCGTGAAAGACCAAGGCCTTCCTTCATGACATCAACAAGGACTCGGCCGTCTCCCCGTAAGGAGTAGTATCGGAACCACGGTCTCTTTGAGGTTTCGGTCTTCAAATATGCCGCTATCTTTCCTTTTGCTGGAACCGTCCCAAAGACCAGTAGCAAAGCATTAAGATCGGCATAACACTTCTTCAGATAGTCGAGCTTCTCCAACTCTGCCTGTATTGTCTTAGACCCATTGGTTAGGTATATTTTGATTTGGCAGACGGCGAGCAAATTCCTCGCATGCGAGACGGCGATGTCAGGATAAAGTCGTCTTCCTCTGCTATCCACGCGCGTGCTTTGAGAAATGCGAAGGCCCTTATCTCTCTTTGAATCAAACACGTAAAGATCGTTTGTGAGTTTTACTTGCTCAAATGATCCGCCCAAAAGGTGGTAGACTGATCGAAACACCAGATACTCAGACAGTCCGGTAAATCCGTTTGAGTTGCCCTTAAGTGCCTTCATGTCTTGAAAGAATTGAAAGTAAATAGCACAAATGTTATCGCAAGTGAGTGTCTTATATCGTGCTGAGATATACTGGTCAACCTCCTCAAGAAATTGCACGAATCGGGGAATATTATCAGGCGATAGGGCCATTTGGCTGTACTCCTCCTCCGGGCGGTTTTCTCATTTGTTTTCACATAACCTTGATTTGAACCAACAAAATCACCAACCCCCACCCGCCTGCCGGGTCAACACACCCGCAGCCATGAGGGCCTATACACCGGAGTTCGTTGCGTGATCAAGAGGGACAGCAGACCCGCCTCTGCAGCACCCCCGGCGAGTGCGACGATAGGAACACCGGCATAACCACGCAGTACTCCGAGCCGCGGCCGGCGCACCACTGCAACGCGTCCGCCGCCGCGGCTCGGCTCCAACGCAGTTTCTGACGAAGTGCTCCTGTTCACAATTACGGTGACGTATTTCTTGGACCGAATGAATTCCCCGTACTTTCTGGACTGTCGATAAACGCCACACTGCGGCCGGCGAATGGATTCACGCCTATGAAAGGCGCGAAGTCGGCCTGCGCCGACTGGCCTAATGTGGGGCGGGGAGCCCGCCCTTCGACGGGGCTCAGGACAAGCTCCGGCGGGCTTGGCGCAGTTTGTAGCCGCGGTTTCAACCGCCAGGCGAGGGTGGCAGCGGCACCGCGCCAGTCGGAGCAAGAATCGTGTCGAGAAAATCGACAGTCCCTTTCGAAGGAGGGGGAAGAAAAACGACAGCTGCACATCCAGACGGATGACGGCTTTCAGGAGAGGTCACCGTGGCTATGGGCACTCGGGCTCCCGAGCGGGTGGAAGTCCGCTTGAAGATTGCGGGAATGACGAATTGACTGTTGCTGCGCGTGGATCGCCCTCAAGCCGGCGATCACGGTAGCGATGACGGCCGGCAGCAGGATTTGCCTGCGTTGCCGCGGTGCAGGCCGAGTCGCGCCGTCGCCAGTGCGCCCAGCAACCGCCCCGACACATCATTCCAGATCAGCACGGCAAGCACCCACCACAACACGATCCACAACGGCACACCTCCCAGCCAGCCGAGATGGTAATGGTGCAGGTGGCCCGCGCGGATGAACGCGATCTCAACTGCCGGCCCGACCACAGCGGCGAGCGCCATGAGGATGCGCTCGTGCCCAGACGGACGAAACAGAGCAACGTACACGAGCAACGCCGCGGCAAAGGGCGCCCACGACAACAGCGGATCAAGATAATACCGGTAGAGCAACTGCCGCGTCGCAAACACGAGCACAAGCTCGACCGTGAGCTTGAGGGGGGAGGAAGCGCACACTCGAGCACCGAGATGTACCGCATCGCGGGCGCGCGCCGGCGGGCCGAGCCGTTGCCACCGGCACACGTGCCACTGGCACAACGTGGCCGTGAACCGCAGGATGATTCCCCAATCGAGGAGCATCCACACCGGGATGCTCCGAGCCGCCGCGGAGAAATGAGGGACGTCGTAGTCGTAAACGTGATGACGGACTACCGAGTTCCAGTCGTTCGCCGCACCGAGGATCACGCACAGGCCGAAGAAGAGCAACTCGCCGTTCATGGAGATGCCGCGCTCGCGCGCCGCCAGCCGAGCCCACGCGGCAAGGCGCGCCGCGACAACCGCGGCAACGAAGACGGTCATGAACACGAGCGCGTCGCTTGCCGCACAGATGGCCACACCCACAACCGCAACCGCTGCCAAGTCGATGGCGAACGCACGGCCACTGGCGCAGCTCTCAGGGCGGGGAGCCATGTCCTCCACTCCGAA
Organism: uncultured delta proteobacterium; assembly: GCA_963729835.1. Taxonomy (GTDB): domain Bacteria; phylum Desulfobacterota; class Binatia; order HRBIN30; family HRBIN30; genus CAVSQF01. The sequence goes on from CAVSQF010000051.1 coordinate 196,202, forward strand.
GGAACTCGGCGATTTCGCCGACGAGACCCAGCGGATGCCGGAGGCCGTACACGTAGGCGTCGGTGGCGTAGTTCTGCGCCCAGTTGCAGTTCCCCCCGCACTGACGCACGCCGGGCCCGTGGAAGCCGGCCGGATCGATCCGCTTCACCGCGTACCCGTACAGTGACTCGACATCTTCGAACTGCAGGACGTTGATGCGTGCAGGCGCAACATTTACGCTGGCCTTGCACGGCCAAAAAAGATGGCCGTCGTGGTCGACGTGCGGCTTGAGGGTGTTGCAGCAAGCGAGCGGCTCTGAGTGCAGCAGCCGGCGCAGCATGCGTGGCGAACCGCTGATCGGGTAGCCCTTCGCTTTGCGTTGCAGGATGAGCGCTGCCAGATCGAGATACGCGCGGTCGGCTGCGAGGCCGCGGTGCACCACCGGCCCGGTGTTCAACGGCACGGGACAGAACCAGATTCCGAGATCGTTGGCGAAGTCGAGGACGTCGCGGGCGTGTTCGAGCGCGTCCGGCTGGATGACGGTGTTGACCATGAGCTTGAAGCGCATTGGTCCGCTCAGCCGGTGCAGGAGCAGCAGGTTGCAGAGGACGCGCTCGGGGTGCCCGTACGCCCACATGCGTTGCAGGGTCGGCAAGTGAAGAGCATCCACGCTGACGATGACGATGTCCGTGTCCGCCAACCACGTGCCCCACTCGCCGCGCTCGAGCAGGCGATCGATCATGCTCCCGTTGGTGTTCACGATGATCGGGAAATAATCGAGATCGCGCGCGGCGCGCGTGAGTTGGGGCAGGTCCTTGCGCAGAATAGGCTCGCCGCCGGAGAAGTACACGGAGGGTGTTCCGGTGCGCAGAATGCGCAGGAGCTGAATGCCGTCTGCCGTAGACAGGGTTCCTTCCTTAGGCAGATCGGGATACCGCTGGCCGCGATGGTCATCGCAGTACGGACAGCGGAAGTTGCAGGTCCGGAGCAACGTCCAGATGAAGTACAGCGGCCGCAAGTCCTCGCGTCCGGCGCGCAGCAGCCTGCGGTTGACCACGAAGTGGTGCGCCGTGGTGGCGTAGGCACGGACGCGGCGCAGCCATTCGCGCGCCCCGCCGCGCGGCGTTTCGAGTTCGGGCAGCACGCGCCCGGCGATCTCGGCTGCCGCCGCATCGAGACTCCGCCAATCCGGATGGCCGGCGCGCGGCCGGTAGAGGTGGAATTCTAATCGGGCACTGGAAGGCGGGGCGTCAGCGCGCATCAGTCACGTCTCGTCGGCTATCGTCCGGAGCGGCACGCTACAAAGGGAGCACGGCCACAGCTGGTGAGCGCCACCATACAGCGCAGTCTGACGCGTCGCGCCACCTTTCGCAATCCAAACGCAGCGGCCCGACTGTCCTCGCGCCAAGGTGCATCACAAACAGCACCTATGAGCTCGGACTGACCTGGGCAGCGTGGACGCCTGCTTGGGTCGTGGGCAGCGACAGGATCTCCCGCGCTGTCTCAGATCTTCAGCGTGCGGTGCGCCTGCAACATCTTCTGGCGGATCGGCAGCTCGAACGGACAGGCGGCTTCGCACGGCGCCGGGCAACTCACACATTGTGACGCTGCACGTTCGGCCGGCAGCGTCGCGTACAGCGCCATCGCGTCGCGCGCGCGCCCGTAATTTTCAAAGTACATGGCGTAGCGGAAGACATCGTTCACCGGCACGTCCGCCGGGCACCGATCGAGGCAGGCGCCGCAACCGGGCCGGCAATAGTCCTTCGTGATCAACTGATCGTACCGTTCAAGCAACGTGACGTCGCCGTCACGCAGTGGCTGGCCGGAGGCATACAGATACTCGTCGATCTGCTTGAAGTTCTGGATCGTGACGACCAGGCCGCTGACATCGGGGTTGCTCAAGACCCACTTGAACGCCGCTTGGCTGAACGCCTGCGACTGATCGGCGAAGTCCTTGAGCACCGTGGCCTTCGCCCCCTTGAGCGTTTTCATCGCGATCACGCCGACGCCCCGCTGCTTGGCGTCGTGGAAGATGGTCTTCAGATCCGGCCAATTGCTGAAGTTGTGCGCCACCAGCAACATGTTGAAGCGGCCACATTGCACCGCGTGCCGCATCACCGCTTCGAGATTGGGCGTGTGGCTGCTGACGCCGAGGAAGCGCACCTTGCCCTGCTCCTTCAGGCGATCGAAGGCCTCATGGAACGTCGGCGCCATCAAGCGCTCGATGTCGTTCACTTCGTGGATGATGCCGACGTCCAGGTAGTCTGTCTGTAAGCGCGTCAGGCTGCCCTCGACGGCCCGAATGATGTCGGGGACGGGTGTGTCCTGCTTCAGATGGCCCTCGGCGGTGCAGAACTTCGAGGCGATGAAAACTTTGTGGCGCACCGCCTTCAGCGCCTTGCCGATGGTCTGCTCGCTGCCCGTCTTGCTGTAATCCGGCGACGTGTCGAAGTAGTTGATGCCGCGTTCGACCGCACGTAACACGACATCGGGATTATCGATGCCGCTACCGCCGAAGGAGATATCCGACATGGCGATGCCGGTGTTGCCGAGCGGCCGGTAGCGGCGCACGGTGGAACCTTGCCATGCGGGGCTCGGGTGTGTGGACTCTTTGGGCGCCCCGTGCATCAGAAACAGGTACGTACTGTTCCGCCACGCCGCGTAACACGCGCCCGCCGCTGCGCTGGCGGCGGCAACCATGCCCGCTCCCTTCAGTAACGCGCGCCGCGTGAGCGGCCGCTTGTCCGGCGCATCGCCCATGAGATCACCTCGTGCACATCAGTGTATCCGAGGCCTGCTTGCTCGCCAAGCGTCCTTGCTGGCGATATTGTGAGTGCTGCAGCGTCGCGGCCCGTGCCGGTCATTGTGATATGCTCAACTGCTTACGTTAGTTGCCAAGGTACACGTTGACGGCATGATCCTCGATGTATGTCACATCCGAATCAAGGATCGCCACAGCCGCCGTCGCCAGCGGTCCATTCAACGAGGCGGGCAAGACACCGTCGTAAATGTGCGTTGCCGCTTGGTGGGGACTGATTTGGACGCGCAGCCAGCCCGCCGGCCCGCCCCGTGCATCGTGGAGCTCGGCGCGGTACACACCCCGCACGTCGAGCACGGTGTAGACCTGCGGGCCCAGTGCCGCCGTCGCCATTCTGCCGTCGATGCGATCAAACGCACCCGTTTGGAATGGGGCTCCGTTGGCAGGTTTGAGCGTCAGGCGGATGGCGCCGTGTTTCCAGGCGGCGTCAACCTCGCCGATGAGTGGTGCGTGGCGATCGGCAGTCTGCCGAACGATCATCTGGTCGGGCTCCGGAAACCACAGGGCGGCAATCGTCTGGTCATGGGCCTGCAGGAGGAACCGGGGGCCTCCCGTCCAGGATTGCCAGCCAGCCGGCACCAACACCGCCGGCGACGCGCCCGGCATCTCGTCCACCACCAACCCGCGGTGTGCTGCGTGCGCAGCAAAGTCGACACCGGCGTCGACCGGTATCGCCTGCAGTCCTGGGGCACAACCGATGGTCCCACCTAGGATCAGCAAGAGCCCGCCGCGGCCTAGTGCGGTGCTCGCCGGTCGCGCACGCACATTAGTTGCCAAGGTGCACGTCGACGGCGGCATGATTCTCGATGTGTTTCACATCCGAATCAAGGAGCGCGACAGCCGCCGTCGCCAGCGGTCCATTCAACGAGGCAGGCAGGACACCGTCGTAAATGTGCCTTGCCGCTTGGTGGGGACTGATTTGGACGCGCAACCAGCCAGCCGGCCCGCCCTGCGCATCGCGGAGCTCGGCGCGGTACACACCCCGCACACTCAGCCTGGTATTCACCTGCGAGCCCAGTGTCGCCCTCCCCATTCTGCCGTCGATGCGATCAAACGCACCCGTTTGGAATGAGGCTTCCGTCGCAGGTTTGAGCGTCAGGCGGATCGCTCCGTCTTTCCAGGCGGCGTCAACCTCGCCGATGAGCGGTGCTTGGGGATCGGCAGTCGCCCGCACGATCATTTTGTCGCGTTCCGGGAACCACAGCGCGGCAATCGTCTTGTCCTGGGCCTGCAGGAGGAACCGGGGGCCTCCCGTCCGAGATTGCGAGCCAGCCGGCACCAACACCGCCGGCGACGCGCCCGGCATCTTGTCCACCACCAACCCGCGGTGTGCGGCGTGCGCAGCAAAGTCGACACCGGCGTCGACCGGTATCGCGTTCAGTCTTGGGGCACAACAGATGATCCCACCCAGGATCAGCAACACCAAGCCGCGCCCTAGTGTGGTGCTCGTCGGTCGCGCGTGCATCGACGCGCCTGACAGCTCGGTGATTGGTGATCGGTGGGCTTGCAGAGTTTTGAACGATTCCATCTCAGAGACCTCCCTTTACCCGACACGGGCTCCTCTCAATTTCCGAAATTGGCTCTTTCGTTGATGTAGACGCAGCAGGCTGGCAATAAGTTCCCGCGCTGAATCGGCCGCTGCCTTTTGCGGACTCGAGCCGGATTGCTCGGCACCGGCTGGCGAACGAGCGGCCTGAACATCCGATGCGGTCCGCGATCTTCGCATGCGTCGTGAATGAATATTCCTGCGCTCTGGCCGTCTGTACTGGCATGGGGCAGGATGGGAAGATGTCTTGGCCCGCAAGGGTGGGCATGGTCCTACTCATTGCAGTCACGGTCTTTGTGGGGGCGGTGCGCCCGCTGACGCGACCTGTGGGCCACCTCTACAGACCACTGGGGCTGACGCGGTTGAGCCTGCTGTCCGAGGCCGCGGTGAACGATGACACACCCCTGCCAGCTCCTGTGGCCGGTGCCCCAGTGTTCGCACCGCCGCTGGCAATCGTGCCCGTCGTTTGGAAGACGCAGCGGCCCAGCCGTCGTTCCGTCGTGCTTCACCGGCCGAAGCTCCCACCTCCCAGTGACGCCGGTTCGCTCCTCTCTGACTAGCGCAGCCTAACCCGCGACCCAATCGGGTCGTTGACTCCAGCGTCTCGCGGGAGTTCTGCCGGTGGCGTACGCCCGCGCCATCGGCGGCCCGTGGGGCCCTTCGTGATGGGGTTGGGTGTTTCAGAGGAGAGCGCACATGTTGCCGTTAGTCAGTCGATCGAACCGTACCGCCTCGAGCTCCCGGTGGGAACTTTCCGGAGCGGGGGTGCGTCTATGAATTCAGACACGATACCGTACAACGAGTTTGCCGAGGTTGCCCTGAGCTACATGAATCAACTGCACGCCGCTGCCCGCCGGCTCTGCCGCAACGCGGCCGATGGGGAGGATCTCTTGCAGGAGACCTACCGCTTGGCGTTTCAACACTACCGCGAGCTGCGCAGCCTGGCGCACTGCCGTGCGTGGCTATTTCGCATCCTCCATCGCCAAGCCGTGACGCAGCACCGCCGCCAGCGGTGCGGACCGCCGTTGGTGCTCATCGACGGCGGAGCCGAGGACACGGAGGAAGCCGTACCGCCGCCGACCTTCGACGGCGACCTGTTGGAGCATATCTCGCTGCAGGAGGTTCGCGCCGCCATTGAGGCCTTGCCGTCCGACCTGCGGGCGGCGGTGACGTTGTGCGACATCGAGGGATTCACGTACGCCGAGATCGCCGACATCACCGGCTGCCCGGCGGGCACGGTCCGTTCGCGCATCGCCCGGGCCAGGGCGAAGCTCATGAGCAAGCTCCAGACTCACGCGGAGGAATGCGGCATTCGTCGCAAGACAGCATGAGCCTCTGTCCTCCGTTTCAGGATCTGAGCGCGCTGATCGACGCTGCCCTCCCCAGTGGACGAGAGCTGGCGGTGCGCCGACATCTCGACGGCTGTGCGGCCTGCCGCCAGTGGGTGAGCCGGGTGGACGCACTCAGACAGGCAGTCGGCCGCGCCTACGGCAGTGAGATGCCGTCTCCCGCGCTGCGACGCGCGGTGACGGCACTCGTGCGAAAGCGGCGGCGTGATGTGAGCTCTCCTCGCGCCTGAGGGAACACCGGCATGCCGAGTTTCGCGCTCCGTTTCCCGCACACGATCATCGTCGGCGCATTGATCACGATCCTCCTGGGGCTCATTGCCTTCTCCCGGATGCCGGTGGACGTGTTTCCAAACTTGAAGATTCCAGCGGTCGTGGTCGCAACCTTCTATCCCGGCATGCCGCCGCTGGAAATGGAGCGGGACATCACCACCCGCTTCGAACGCTTCTTCACCTTGGGCAGCGACATCGAGCACATGGAATCACGCTCGCTGCCGGGGGTGAGCATCATCAAGGTGTTCTTCCAGCCGGACGCCAACATCGATACGGCCGCCGCCTCGCTGGCGGATCTGGCGATGGCGGACCTGCGCCACCTGCCGCCGGGAACGCTCCCACCTCTCGTGCTCAAATCCGACGCTTCATCACTGCCGGTTACTCTGGTGACGGTATCGGGCGAGGGGTTCTCGGAAGCCCAATTGCGCGATCAGGCCCAGTACAACATACGCAACCAGCTGGCGACCGTGGGCGGCTCCTCGGTCCCGCCACCATTCGGCGGCAAGTACCGCCAGATCATGGTGTACGTGGATCGCGAGGCCTTGCAGGCGCGCGGGCTGACGTTGATGGACATCGTCAGGAAGGTCAACAGAGCCAACCTCATCATCCCAGCCGGCGACGCCAAGATCGGCAGCACCGACTATTTCGTGGACACCAACAGCCTGATCGAGGATCCAGACTGGATCAACGATGTGCCGGTAAAGGTGGGCGGCGGGCAAGCCCCGGTGCTCGTGCGTGACATCGGTCATGCGGAGGATGCGGCGCAGATCCAGCAGAACGTCGTGCGCATCAACAGCCAGCGCTCCGTCTATCTGCCGGTCCTCAAGCAGGGAAACGCCAATACCATTGCGGTGGTGGACGGCGTCCGCAACCTGCTGCCGAAGGTGTTCGACTTGCCGGCCGGGATGAAGCTCAAGAGCATCTTCGACCAGTCGAGCTACATCCGCGCCGCTGTGGAGAGCCTCGAACACGAGGCCGGTTTAGCCGCCATCCTGGCGTCGCTGATGATCCTGCTCTTTCTCGGCAGCTTCAAGTCGACTTTCGCCATTTTCCTGTCGATTCCGCTCTCCATCCTCGCCGCCACCTTCGGGCTCTACATGAACGGCTCGACTATCAACGTAATGACGCTGGGCGGTTTCGCGCTCGCCATCGGCCGGCTTGTGGACGATTCGGTCGTGGTGCTGGAGAACGTGGACCGCCATCTCGCCATGGGGAAGCCACCCGCCGACGCCGCGCGCGACGGGGCACAGGAGGTGGCGCTTCCCGTCTTGGCCTCGACCGTCACCACGGTGATCGTTTTCTTCCCGGTCATGTTCCTGACAGGGGTGGCCAAGTATCTGTTCAGCGCACTATCGCTGGCAGTAGTGTTCTCGATGATGGCCTCCTACGTCGTCGCCATGACGGTCATCCCGATCTACTGCGCGCGGTTTCTGACGGTGGAGGAGGCGCGGGCGGAGGAAGAAGGCGGACACAAGTACCTTGGCGCCTTTATCCGCGTGTACGAACATTTCGCCGCTTGGTACCAGCGCATGCTCGATCGCGCCCTGAATCGAAAGTACGCAGTGATGGCAGTGGTAGCGGTGCTCTTCCTGGTCGTGATGTCGGGTTACCGTCTGATCGGCACCGAACTCTTCCCGCGCACCGACGCCGGACAGTTCATCATCAACGTGCGCGCCCCGCGCGGCTCACGCATCGAGGTGACCGAGACCCTGACGACGGACATCGAGAAGGTGATTCACCAAGTCATCCCGCCGCGCGACCTCTCCATGGTCGTCTCCAACCTCGGACTCGCTCCGGGCTTCTCGGCGATTTACTCGCCGAATGCCGCCAGCGACTCGGGCTTCGTCATGGTCAGCCTGAAGGCGGATCACAAGCGCTCAACCTGGCACTACATGGATGCCCTGCGCGCAGCGCTCCGCACGCAGGTGCCGGAGGTGCGTACCTTCTTCCAGTCTGGCAGTATCATCGACGCGGTGCTGAACTTCGGCCTTGCCGCACCCATCGACGTCCAGTTGAGCGGCCCGGACTACGACGTCTTGCACGCCGTGGCGCGCAAAGTCGAACATCGCATCCGTACGTTGCCCGAGGTGGCGGAGGCGTTCATCCCGCAAGAGTCCGGCTATCCCTCACTCAACGTCGACGTCGATCGGCTCAGGGCGGGCCGGCTGGGTCTGACTCAGAAGGACGTGGTCACTAACATCATCACCGCCCTGACCTCGAACGAGATGATCGCGCCGTCTATCTGGATTGACCCGCACAGCGGAAACGATTACTTTCTCACCGTTCAGTATCCGGAGCAGGACATCAAGTCGCTGGAAACGCTGCTCAATATTCCGGTGCTGGGCGGCAACGATGGGCAGGACCACCACAACACGGTCCTCCTGCGTAACGTGGCGACGATCTCGCCGGAAACGCAACCCGCTGAGGCCGACCATTACAACATCCAGCGGGTGGTCGACGTCCTGGCGGCACCGCGCGGCGATGACCTCAAGGGTACGCAGGCAGCCATGATGAACGCGCTGGCCGGCATCGAGCTGCCTACAGGCGTCAGCCTTATTTATCGCGGTGCGGTAGCCGCCATGCAGTCGTCGTTTGCCAGCTTCGGTTTTGGCCTGGGCACGGCCATGGTTCTACTCTATCTGGTCATGGTGGCGCAGTTCCGGTCCTTTGTCGATCCGTTCATTATCATGTTCGCCGTGCCGATGGGCCTCATCGGCGTGGTTCTGGTACTGCTCGCCACCGGAACCACCCTCAACATCGAATCTTTCATGGGGACTATCGTGATGGTCGGCATCGTGGTGTCGAACTCGATCCTGTTGGTCGATTTCGCCAACCAGCGGCGCCGGGAAGGGCAGGAGTTGCGGCGGGCCATCGTTGAAGCCGCGCGCATTCGCATGCGGCCGATCTTGATGACGGCGCTGGCAACGGTCGTGGGGCTGCTGCCGATCGCGATGAAGCTCGGTGCCGGCTCTGAGGCTTCGGCTCCGTTGGCCCGGGCCGCAGTAGGTGGTCTGGCGGTCTCGACGGCACTGACGCTGGTCCTGGTGCCGGCAATCTACGAGCTGATTTACTCGCGACAGGGAGTCAAATGAGGAAGCTGGTGTTGGGAGCTGTGCTCGGCGGGCTGTCCGTTCTGACAGCCGCCGGCTGTCAGGGAGGGGCTAGCGATCCGCCTCCACACTCGCAAGCAACAACGGTTACTGTGGTCCAGCCTGAACGAGCGGACATGACACGCTCGATCACGCTGCCCGGCGATCTGGTGGGGTATTACCAAGCTTCGCTGTATGGCAAGGTCAGTGGCTACCTGAAAAGCATCAGCGTCGACAAAGGCGATACGGTAAGGAGCGGGCAGGTCCTAGCCGAGATCGAGGTGCCCGAGCTGGAGCAGCGGCTGAGACGCGCGCGCGCCAACCTGGAGGTGAAACAGCGGACGTTCGAGCGCCTGCAGCGCGTCTGGAATAGCGACAAACGGCTCGTGGCGCAGGAAGATGTCGATATCGCCGAGGGGCAGTACGAGCAGGCCAAGGCGCAAGTCGAGGAGCTGGAAGCCTTGATGAGTTACACCCGCATCGTGGCACCGTTCGGCGGCGTCATCACCGGGCGTTTCGTTGATCCCGGCGCGCTCATCCAGGCCAGCGGTTCGAGCTCGGAATCGGCTGAAGGGGTGACCGGACCGTCCCGCGCGGGCGTTTCTCCGGTGGTCAGCCTGGCGGAAATCAGCAAGCTTCGCGTCTATTTCTACGTTCCCGAGAGCGAAACGAGTTTGATTCGCGTGGGCATGCCGGCCACGTTGAAACTGCGGGAATTCCCCGGACGCACCTTCACCGGCACGATCACACGATTCTCCGAGGCGCTCGACCTCTCGACTCGAACGATGCTCACGGAGGTCGACCTCGATAACCCGAAGCGGGAATTGTATCCGGGCATGTATGCGGACGTGACCCTCGAGCTGGCACGACATCCCAACGCGATCGAGGTGCCCGCTACTGCGGTCGGCACCGCAAAGGGGAAGAGTTTCGTTTACGCCGTCGAGGGCGCGCAGTTGGTGCGGGTGCCGGTGACAATTGGACTGAGTACGCCCAATCGTGTCGAAATCCTTTCAGGCTTGTCGGGGAACGAGCAGGTCGTCAAGAATTTCAGTCCCGCCCTTGTTGAAGGCGAACGGGTGCAACCACAACTGGCCAAGGGCGCCACCGTTGCAGGCGGCACAGACGCTCCGGCGAGCGCTGATTGACCTTCCAACTTTTCGGGGAACCGCAATGCAGACGAGGGCGCTTGGCGCATTTGTCGTGGGGATGACGTTGGCCACTCTGTCCTTGACGTCGGAGGGGGTCCGCGCCGATGAAGTCCCTCTTGCCCCGGGTGCGCAGCTGACGATGCAGAAAGCCGTCGAACTGGCGTTGCGCTATCATCCGGCCCGCCTCGCGGCTCAAGCGGAAGCCGGCGCGGCGCAGGAACGGATCGGCGAAGCTCGATCGGCCCTGCTGCCGCAGGTCTACGGCGGTGCGCAATACCTGCGCGGAACGGACAACGGTATCGGCGATACGAGTTACTTGCCCGCGCTCGGCGTGCCGCGCCTGCCCAGCGTCGGCCAAAATACGAACTCCTGGCAAACCTTCGACAACTACCTGATGAACGTCTCTGCCTTTCAGTACCTGTTCGACTTCGGTCGCACTCGCGGACTGATCGACCAGCGCCGAGCAGAGGCCGATATCGAGCGGGGGCGGCAGCGGTTCGTCGAGCTGGACCTCGTCTTTCAAGTCACCAAGAGTTACGCGGATCTGCTGGCGGCACATGAAACCGTCAAGGTCTACGAGAACGCCGTGGCGCAACGCAAGGAGCACCTTCACGAGGCGGAGGTGAAGTCAGAAGCCGGCTTGAAACCGGAGATCGACGTGTACACCACCAAAGCCGAGCTGGCCCGAGCACAAATGAACCTAGTTGACGCACGCAATGCCGCGGCTACCGGCAAGGTGACCCTTGACAACGCCATGGGCCTCGGGCCGAGCGCACCGGAATACACTCTGGCCGAGGCTCTGACCTACGAATCCATCAGCGAACCGCTGGAGACATTTCTGCAGACGGCCTTCAGCTTGCGCCCGGATCTGAAGATGCTCCAGGACGCGGCCCGCGCCGCCGGCGCCGAGATCCAGCAATACCGCAGTGACTACTTCCCCACCCTCGGCGCCGCGGCCGGCTACAGCGCCCGCGGCCAAGACCTGCCCGCGTCCAACAACTTCGATGTCGGCCTGTTGATCACGTGGCCGATATTCAACGGCTTCTTGACCGGCCACCAGATCGCCGAGGTGAAGTTGCACCAGGAGGCCATCCGCCACAGTATCGAGGATATCCGCCAGCGCATATATCTCCAGGTGAAGAGCGGGTATCTCGTTTGGCAGGCCTCGTTGGAGCGCATCCATCGTGCCGAGCAAAGGGTGGCTGCCTCACGTGCCGAGCTGGATCTGGCACAGAAGCGGTACGAAACGGGCCTCGGCAACATCATCGAGCTGACCGATGCCCAGCGCCGTTTCACGGAGGACGAGGCGGACCTCGTCAACGCCCTCGCCGACTTCTCGACCGCCAAGGCCGCGCTTGAGCGCGACACGGGAGCGGGACTTCCGGAAGGCTGAACGACAGGCCGCGGTGCGGCGGGCGATGCTGCCACCGCCACGGAACAAACCTCGAAACGATCGGAGCGGATAATGCGGCCCTCGAGTCTTCATTTCTTTCCCCTGGCGCTGCCGTTTGTCATTGCTGCTTTCGCCCTCATCGTCCTGGCGTTTGCCTTGATCCAAATCGGCGTCCTGGAATACGCCTATGAGAAGATGGGGGTGAACCGACATTACGTTCTCGGCTTGCTCGTGCTCTCCTTGCTGGGCAGCTACGTGAACATACCGGTGGCGGAGCTGGCGCCGGAGCGCGTGCTGTCGAATCAAGAGATCAGCTTCTTTGGCATGCGCTACGTGATTCCGATGGTCGCAGAGTGGCCGCGGACAGTGATTGCGGTCAATCTCGGCGGAGCTGTCGTCCCTACGCTCCTCTCGCTTTACCTCGCCGTGAAGAACGGCCTCTACGTCCAAAGTGTGGTGGGCGTGTTGATCATCACGGTCATCATGCATTGGTTGGCCCAGCCCGTTGCCGGAGTGGGCATCGCCGTTCCAACGCTCATCCCGCCGGTGGTGGCTGCCGGCGTGGGGTTGCTGCTGTCGCGCACGTGCGCCCCCTGCGTGGCCTATGTTGCCGGTAGCCTCGGGACGTTGATCGGCGCGGATCTCTTGAACCTTGACAAGATCCAGGGGCTGGGCGCTCCCGTCGCTTCGATCGGCGGTGCGGGCACCTTCGACGGGATCTTCTTGACGGGAATCCTCGCGGTGCTCTTGGCATAGCGAGGAAGTGGCCGACGTTCTCCCGTTCATGGCGGACCGCCTTCCCTAAGGAATGCGATCTAGGGTCGGGGTGGTCGTGTGGATGTGCGGGCCCTCGGGTGCCTCGTGCTTCGCGACGCCTGATCTTGTCGTGCGACGGGAGCCTACGTAAACTGTTCCCTGGGATGGTGAACCGCATGAGCAGAGCCCTGTACCGGGTGGTGAGCGCTCCACTCGCGCTGTTCCTATTGCTCGGTGTTGCACGCGCGGTCTTGGCAGACGCGCTCCCGAGTCCGGTCTTGTATTGGCCCGTGAACGGGAGCATCGATCACTCTTCCGCTCCGACGTTCAGTTGGTCGCCGATTGCGGGCGAAGATCTCGGGTATCAGATTCTGGTGGCCACTCGACGCGAAGCGCTCCACGAGGCCGCGGATAACGGCACGTGTTCCGGATGCGTGATCACCGAGACCACCACGACCGTGTCCTATACGCCTCCTCCTGGAGCGCTGCGTGACTCCACGACCTATTACTGGCAGGTCCGGGCTCGCAGCCCCACAGGTCCCGGTCGAACACGGCCGTCTTCACTACGGAGATGGTCGACCTGCCCGCGCCGACGCTGCTTTCGCCGCCCGACGGCGGGACCGGGCAGCCGACGGCCGTCACCTTCCGGTGGTCGAAGGTCGACGGTGCCGATCTCGGATACGTCGTGATGGTGGCGAGCACGCCCGCGGCTCTGCCGATGGATTCCACAGCCACCACCTGTCCCGACTGCGTGATCGCGGCGACGGTTCGAGGCCTGTCCTACACCCCAGCGACCGATATCATTACGGACACGGCCACCTATCACTGGCAGGTCCGCGGGTGCAGCTCGACGCGCCGAGGCGGGCTCTGGTCCGGCGTGGCAAGTTTTACGACAGGGGTGGTGCCGGGCGACTAGACACTCCCCGAGGCGCCGTCTTACGTGTACCTACAAATCCGCCCGCTGGACACGGTCGGCAAGCACTATACCGAAGATACTCCCATAGGCTGGGGTTCCCTTTTGGCTACCCCAGGTCGCGTGCGCAGCCAACCGCGCCAGGAAAGCGTCAGGCTTGTTCGCCCCGCGCCAAGACGACGAGGCGGAAGAGGTCGGGCAGGGATTGCGCGCCCAACTTCTCCATGATGCGCGCCCGGTGGACGTCCACGGTCTTGGCGCTGAGCCCCAGCTCTGCCGCGATGATCTTGCTCGGTTTGCCCTCGAGCACGCCGTCCAGCACCTGCCGTTGCCGCGGCGTCAACTCCGCGAGATGTGACACCACTTCACTGCGCCCGACCTGCGCCCGGCGGGCCTTCAGGTCGGCTTCGACCGCCTGCTGGACGCGATCCAACAGGAGCTGCCCGTCCAGCGGCTTTTCGATGAAATCGTGCGCGCCGGCCTTCAGAGCGCGAACCGCCATGGGCACTTCCCCATAGCCGGTCATCATGATGATCGGCAGCGTGATGTTGCGTTTGCCGAGCTCGTCCTGGAGGTCGAAGCCGCTCAGGCCCGGCAGGCGCACGTCCAACACCAGGCACCCGGGCGTCGCCGGGTCGTAGGCGTCGAGAAACGCGCGCGCCGTCGGGTAGGTTTCGGCCCGTAACCCCACGGACTCAATCAGCCATTGCAGATATTGCCTCACCGCTTGGTCATCGTCCACGACGAAGACGGTAGGCTCGTGATGCTTCGGGGACATCGGCGCTGCGAGCGGTTCAGATTCGATATGTGATTAATCTTTTCAAAGCCCCGCAGCAAGTCGGGCGGAGCGCCTAAAGGAAATCCCACTCGGTATGAAGCAAATCCCCAATTCACATACGAGGCCGGGTCGGCCATAAGGAGGATGATGAACCGCGAAGGCCTTCTCCCCGTGTACTGGGTTGCAGTAGCTGTAGTGATCCTCTTCTGTGAGTATCTGAGCGAGCCCTTCCTCAAATTCCCGATCCTCTTCCTCGTCCCGGTCGCACTGGCCTCCTGGTACAGTGGGCGATGGTGGGGGATCGGGTTGGCAGTGAGTATGCCGTTGCTGCACACGTATGTCCTGCGCGCCGCAGGGGTGCGCGAGGCGGTGACAATCATGGCCATCAACGACCTCATCCGCATCATCGTGCTGTCGACGTTTGCCTTCCTGGTGGACCGGACGGCGACGCAGACGCGCCTGCTGGCACGGGAAGCGCGCGTCTTGAGCGGCCTGCTGCCCATCTGCAGCTTCTGCAAGAAGATCCGCGACCAGAGCGGCGGGTGGCAGCCGTTGGAGATCTACATCAGCGAGCACTCCGAGGCGCTGCTCAGCCACAGCTTGTGTCCGGAATGCACCCAGGCGCATTACGGCGAACAGCTCCGGAGGTGACGTGCGGCTTGCGATCACGGGCCTTTCGCCAACGCTCGCCGCACGGCGCTGGCCAGCTCCGCGAAGCCGGCGGGCTTTTGTAGCCACTCCACCATCTCGTCCCGACGGAGACCTGCCGCCGCCGCGCCCGGAGGGTAACCTGACAACACGATCACCGGCAGTGCAGCATTCGCTTTGCGCAGCAGCCGATACAGCGCCGCCCCGCCCATTCCGGGCATCACCAGGTCGAGCACCACTAAGGCTACCTTCTCGCCGTGCTGCCGAAAGACCTCCCACGCCTCCTCCCCCGAGGTCGCCGTCAACAGCCGATAGCCCATCCCCTCCAACTGCCACGCCACCACCGCGCGCACCGCTGCCTCATCCTCAACCACCAACACCGTCTGCCCAGCGCCCGTGGCCAGGGTTTCCGCCTTCTCGGGCGCAGCTGTGTCTTGTGGGATAGCTGCGGCGGGCAGATACAGCGTGAAGGTCGTCCCACATCCCACCGTGCTGGTGACATCGATGAAGCCGTCATGCTGTTTGACCAGCCCGTAGGC
>CAVSQF010000052.1:0-73403 GCA_963729835.1 uncultured delta proteobacterium
GAGAATCCGGATTAAACCAATGAAATAAATGGAGATAAGAAAAATGCTGCTGACAAAGCAAAAGTTAAGAAAGTTTTAAGAAACTACAGAGTCCATGTCCCATCCGAACTTAAAAAAGAATTGTTAGAGCAGTACGGTAATACCGTCATTACCGAAGACGGACGGACCATAGAATATTCCGAGCAGGATATTTCCGAGCACTTACGGAAAATAGTCCGTTCCTATGAAAACGCCAACAAGGAGGTGGACTGAAACAGTTTTAAGTTACTTAATTTTCCCCACCGGTGCTGGGGAAAATATTTGCAAAAGTGGGGATTTCTACTTGCAAAAAAACAGGGTGGCATATTCGATGCTGCGATATATTGTTCAAATTCTAAGGAGAAAAGAATGAGAAAGAAACTAATCATGTTTGCAATTATTACCGTGCTCGCGGTAGTGATAGCATCCCTCGGTGCCTGTTCTAAAGCAACAACAACTAATCAAACATCTACTACAACAAAATCTACCACAACAACTTCCTCTACGACTTCTATTGCACCTACAACGTCGACCACTACCAAGGCCACAACAACATCGACTGCGGCTCAGACTACGGCTGTATCTTCAGTCACCACCTCCACCGGAAATGGGCTAACCGACCTTCTTGGCAAGGCCGCTTCTGTCGCTTATTACTCCTGTCAAGTCAGTATTACCGACGGGACAAACACTTAAAACATGAACGAGTGGGTCAAAACTGGTAATCCCACCAAACTTCGTATGGAGGTTACGGCGGCTGGGCAGACGACTGACATCATATATGATGGCCAGAACTATTACATGTATATGCCTTCTGCCAATATGGCCTATCAAATGTCAGTTGCCGCTGCGCAGCAATACACCGCGAATTCCGGCAATACCAGTTCACTAACTCAGTATAATCCAGTGTTAGTCGGTCCGGACACAGTTAATGGCATGGCCTGCACCGTTTACCAATACACGGTTCAGGGTGTTTCCACTAAGATTTGGATCTGGAATCAATATGGTCTGCCTGTGCAGATGGTTTCCGGCACGACAACCATTGTGTATTCTAACTATAGTTTTTCTTCTATAGCTGATTCCGAGTTTCGGTTGCCGGCCGGCGTTACTGTAACAACGATGCCCGTGATACCCACGACCACTCCGTAACCCTGACTTGTTTATGTAAACGTAAAGGGGGGGCAGCCAACTGCTGCCCCCCTTTTGGGATAAAAGCATTGAGACATACTTCTCGTATATATGGTGGGCTCTCAGAGGTGCGTGCCCAATGCTTTTTAACTAATCGGTAAATTCTTTAGTTTCGAAACCCTATTGTCGTATAATGAATCATAATGCAAACAATAACCTGGGGCCATTCCTGCTATTTTTGTCACCGTTCGATAACTCGTGGCAAGCCAACAATTCTGTTTGCCACAGATAAATCTCTGCTATTAGGACTCTCACATTCTACCTGTGCTTAGTTTCCTTTTAAGGAAGGGAGAAACTGGGTAAACATAACACTTTTTCGGCACTCTCATATCGATATAAGGTTGACGGTTGTCATTTTAATTAGTAATCAAGTCGAGCTAGGTGCAACAGGTCAAAGCAATCCAAAATAGTCGCAAACTTATCAAATTAAGACCGAATTCAGGAGAATAAATGGAAAAACAATACAAATATGAAAAATATATCAAGCCGTACTATAACGTTACTGCCAAACTTATAGATGAAGCAGTGGAAAAGGGATTTGGTGACAAGATCCTTGTTTATTATAGAGACAAAACATATACATACAAAGAAATGCAAAGTCTAATTAACAGGGTTGGAAATGCACTTTATATTTTGGGTGTGCATATAGAAGAAAAGGTAATGCTGGTGATGTATGATTCACCCGAAGCTATGGCTTGCTTCTACGGCGCAATTAAAATTGGGGCTGTTCCAGTACCTGTTAACTATATGTACACCAGTGATGATTTTCGCTATCTATTGAATGACAGTCGGGCACGCACTATCATTGCTCATGAAGATTTTGCCGAACAGATTGATGGCTGGCGTGAGGAATTGCATTTTCTGGAAAATACCATCATCCTCGGCAATAAAACAAAATCCTATCAAATTGGCTTTCACGACATGGTTGATAGTTGTTCTGACGAGCTCCAAGTAGGTAATACAACTTATGACGATGTGGCTGTCTGGAATTATACCTCAGGCGTTACCGGGATCCCCAAAGCCGCAGTTCATCTTCAGCATGACGTCTTTACTTGTCTTGATAACTATGCCAAGGGCATTCTGCAAATTAATCAGAATGACATACTTTTTTCTGCGTACAAATTTTTCTTTACTTACGGTCTAGGCAATAGCTTCATCTATCCTCCAGGATTGGGTGCCTCGGTAGTCCTGCTCGCAGACAAGTCGGTACCGGAAACGATGCTTGGCACTATTGACCGGTACAAACCTACAGTATTTTTTGGTGCGCCTAAGCTCTATTCCAGTATGTTGCAGATAAAGGACGCCGAAAAGAAGTATGACTTATCGTCACTTCGACTCTGCGTTTCGGCTTTAGAAGCATTGCCCAAGAATATTTATTACAAGTGGAAAGAGAGATTTGGATTGGAAATACTGGATGGCATTGGTTCCACTGAACTCATGCATATCTTCATATCCAATCGGACGGGAGAGGTAAAACCGGGAAGCTCCGGTAAAATTGTACCCGGATATACTGCCAGAATTGTCGATGACGATGGGAATGAAGTACCTGACGGCGAAGTTGGCAATCTTCAGGTAAAGGGGGAATCTATGGCAGCTTTTTATTCTGGCCAGCATGATAAAACCAAGACTTCCATGCTGGGAGAATGGTTTAATACGGGAGATAGGTATTACCTTGATGCCGAAGGTTATTACTACTTTTGTGGCAGAGGGGATGACATGCTAAAGGTGGGAGAAAGATTGGTCTCCCCTATTGAGATAGAAAATATGTTGGTGGCGCACCGCGCTGTGCTTGAAATAGCTGTGGTCGCCAAAGAGGATGAGAGTGGCTTGACGAAGCCAAAGGCATACATTGTGCTCAAAAGTGGTTATGAGCCTTCTAAAGAACTGGAGAAGGATATACAGGATTACGCGAAGAAAAGATTGCTTCTTATAAATACCCACACTGGATTGAATTTGTTAAGGAACTGCCCAAGACTTCCACTGGCAAGATACAGCGTTATAAATTACGTGGTTAAATCGCTCAATTGTCCGATGCAGTAATTGCTCATCAGGCGGTAACAAGCATTATCGTTTCATAATGTTGGTGACACAATGATCATTAAAGGAATGCCGAACATTTAACGGAGGCACTCATCCACCATGTGTTATTTAATTTCCTGCTTTGCAAATTTACATGAACAATTTTATTCATTTTTATTTGGGGCGTCACGTTATAGTCGTCGTTGAGGAGTCTTTATTCTTTCTCTGGGACTCGCTATTCAACGTCGTCAGTTCTTCATTGACCGACTGGAGCTCTTCTCGGGGTGTTTCCAATTCTTCATTGGCGTTCTTGAGCTCTTTGTGGGTGGACCCTCAATCTGCGGAACTTCTGCTAATGCTCTGTGCTCTCGAAACGGGTAGTTCAAAACTTAATTTGAATTTGAAGTAGTTACTTTCCGAGATCGACTGTCAATGTACTGCTGAAGCCGTTCCCGCGTAGTTACCCACTGGCCACCAAGACGTATCGCCCATAACTTTCCCTTTTCCGCCTGCGTTCTCAGAGTAACCGGGGCAATCATTGAAATCTTTGACGCCGTTTTCAGGTCAATAAACTCGTCAATGCTGGAAGCTGCCAGTTGCCCCAAAGGATAACGTTTACTGGCATCCAGGACTTCTATTGAAGAGAGGCTTCCGTCTTCAGCATAGTTTAGTATCACCCCGGGCTCCAGCCTCACTACTATAACTTAGAGGGGTTTCCAGCTCCTGAAGGTAAATAGTCAGGATATCAACCTCAGGTTCATATTCAATTTTAAGGGCCCCTTTGGGCATTTCCTGTATTTTTGCTTCTCTAACCATTTCGCACCTCTACTTGGTTCGGATTACGGTAACTACAAAGGCATATGATCCCACCATCACCCATATGATTCTCAGTTTACCGTACCTAGACTCCAACTTTTCTCCCTGATCTAGCCTTCCGCCCGAATGGATAGCTTCCTCTGCATCGGCTTGTGTTAACTTGTATAGCCTCAGCTTGTTCTTCGCGTGACGGCTGAATCGTATTTCCATTTACTAAATTATAAGCGATTAAGCTTATAGTCGTCAATCTCGAAATAATATCTGGAAATGCATTAGTTTTCGCTCATCAAAAGTTAAACGGTTAAATAGTTGTATCTTATTGAAACAGCTCCAGATAAAAGGAATAGCAAAGTGATAATGGAAAAGAAAAAAATTCTGTAATCGATATTGCACGTATACGCGCTATGTATACACAACCATTGGCAAAACTCGAAAAAATCATGCAACTTTCAGTAAGTTATATTAAAGTTGAAACTAAGCTACTCCTGAAACCATTTATGCAATTAAGTATGAATGCCTGATGTGGGACTATGATCGAAGGACATTCAGTGTTTGTGCGACAATCACATTCTGGCACCTGTTTGGTATTTTCACCGTTGTATTTTCTGTTGGCCTCTCAGCAAAGACGGAATGATGGCAAACAATACGATTATTCCGAGGATAAGACAAGCATGATTGATAGCTTTCAGAAATATCGGTGCTTCATTTGAATTGATCAGTTGAGAGCTGCCGACTATCTGAGAAAGCTTATTATATGGCATCACAAGTGTCATCAGCAATAAAGAAAATGGTACACTGATAACACCAGCTGTCTGGTTGAGTGTCATTCTGATTCCGTTGGCTACGCCACGCTTCTCCGCCGGGACAGAACCCATGACAGAGCTGAAATTGGGCGGAAAGAACATGGCCATTCCAAAACCGAATAAAAACAGACTAATCAATACTGCACCATAGGAAGATTTTGAATTTAGAGTAGAGAACCAGAATAATGCAGCAGCATTCAAGGCCAAACCTACCGAAGTTAACACCCGACTGCCAAATCTATCGGCCAGTCTTCCGCCAATTGGACTTATGAGGAAAATCATGATTTCCATCGGGATGAGCATGACACCTGTTTTGGCAGCGCTGTAACCCAGTATCAATTGAAGATACAATGACCTGAAAAACGGTCCGCAAGCGAAGGCAAGTGCGTTCAAGAAACTGGCTAAATTACCCGCGGCAAATAATCTCATCTTGAAAAGTGTCAAATCGAGTGTCGGATACTTTTCCCTTAACTCGACAAATATCACAGCGACGAAAAATGCCAGTCCACCGGCAAAGATGGCAATATTACGTACTGAAAGAGGATCTCCGATAGTCAAGGCAAGCAAAATAGTCGACAGGCCGATGCAGTATAAAATCGAACCGACATAATCGAATTTTTCACCGGCAGATTTCACGCTGGTCTCTTTCAGACGCAGATAGCCCCAAATGGTCCCGAAAATCCCTATAGGGACATTGAGAAGGAATATCGACCTCCACCCAAAATAGGTAATCATCACACCTCCGAGAGTATATCCGACAATCATCCTAGATTCACAGACATAACATTTGTTCCCAGTGCCATGCCGAGCTCTCCTTTCGGGAAAGCATCAGTGATGATTGCTCCGCTATTTGCCTAGAGCAGGGCAGCCCCGGCACCCTGCAGGAAACGAAAAATGATGAGTTGCTCTCCGGTTCGAGATAAAGCGCAAAGCAGTGAACCAATGGTGAAGATAGCAAATCCCAGGTTATAAAGTCTAACTCTGCCGTATAAATCTGCCAGCCTGCCGAGAAGAACTAAAAATATCGTCATCATGAGAGTGTAACCGGTGATAATCCATATCCCATGAACGATGCTGGCGTGCAAGTCCTGTAAGATCGTCGGGAGTCCTATCACCACAATACTTGAATCCAAATATGCCATAAACATGCCTACACTGGTAACCGATAAGGCCACCCATTTATAATCCATTTTGTGTTTCATAAAATCTCACATTCTAAATAATATTTTTATATGTGATCGGTCAACGAGAAAAGGGTGAGCACGGTGTCGAATTATGAAATGGTTGGAAAATGTTTGCTGGAGATGAATATATCTATTGGTCGGAGGGATCTGCATGTATCCTGTTTCAGAAGGCGAAGGTGAGAAGGCATATTTCAAGTATAGTTCTTTCACTTTTTTGATTACAAATAGGCGGGGTTGGCTATGAGAGTCCCAGCAATGATGCGCAGGAATACGAGAAGTGTAGGGTTTGACGTAAATTCGACCCATGCGAGGTTTCGATATTGCACGTATACGCGATATGTATACACAACCATTGGCAGAACTCGAAAGAAATCATGCAACTTTCAGTAAGTTA
The DNA here is from genome assembly GCA_963729835.1 of uncultured delta proteobacterium. Lineage (GTDB taxonomy): Bacteria > Desulfobacterota > Binatia > HRBIN30 > HRBIN30 > CAVSQF01. The sequence continues at coordinate 6,420 of CAVSQF010000052.1, forward strand.
TATTAAAGCTGAAACTAAGCTACTCCTGTAACCATTAAACTGTTCGATGATAAATCGTGTTTGCGGTACACAGAGGTCCCTTAAGCGCCCCAAAATCGCTCCATAATGGCCGATAAACCTGCGACGGTCTGGGTTTACATTGGTCCTCGGATTTTGTACCCCTATTTCTTCGCTGAGTTTGTAAATAATGCAGAGGTATGTTTAATTTCCAGGGATGTTCAATAAAATATAACCACGTGCCGTTTCGACCGCGTGGTGAGATTTGAAGAGGTTAGCCGCGTGGACACATTCAGTGGGGCTCGCCACCCTTCATACTTTAAAAGAGGTAGCCGGTTTTTAACAAACTTGTTATGAGGTTCGCACAACGTTTAGCAATTTTAGTTGTCGAAAGAAACAACGACAGATAATAAGCTAGTTGTGACAATACCATATGGATAAACACCGTACTAATTACCTATTGACTTAACAAATCTTTAATACAATCTTCACAATTTCTTAATTTCTAGACAATAAAACCTTAACACCCGACGGTTATGATACATATGTGTTCGAGAGATTATTCGGAAGGTTTGAAATCAGCAGGAAATGCCTGAATTTAAAATCCCTATTAATCCGTTTTACTGCTACCCAGGATAACAAGAAGTATTCAACTATAGATGCGATGAATGAGAACATAAAAACAAGGAGAAGTTTATTAAGATACGGGTGTCACTTTAAGATTTCCCCGAGGTCAGTTGAACCCACGCAAAGTAGTCTTTACCTTAATGCCATTTATTCGCCGGAAAGCATATATTAAAAACAGGATTACCAAAATATAATCAAAGCTTAATAGGCAAATAATATAGCCTTAACACCTCGTTAACATTGTTTCGGTACGATAGTACTAGTTCTGGAGGGATAATCTTGAACATCTATGGGGGATGCTATCCAGAATTCACGAAAGAGTGTAAAGAAAAGGGAAGCCAATTGGCAGATTGTAATCAAACCGCGGCTTCCCTTTGGCTCAGGTCGAACCCAAGCAATGACAGTTTACTCCTAATTATGTAGATATGTCAAGCTTGGGATGCATCTCGGAATTACGGGGGGTGTACAAAGGAAAACGACGAAAAATCGATTCAATGAATTATTTCAAGGAAAAAGCAGACAAAACTTAAAAAAGGAGATGCAAATTGCTTAAATTAAGTGCAAAGAAAACGATCTGAATAGCCGGACTAGCAGCTTTAGCATCGATTGCGGTCATGGATTACCGGTTGGTGCCACTGGTCCTAATGCCCTGGTTCTCCATGGCTCGACGACTTTAGGTCCCATCATGGTTGATGCCGTAAATGATTTCAACGGGAGATCAGGTGCGAACTCCACAATCAATAACAACGCTATAGCACAGGACGGTTCCAGCAACGGCATCGGCGACCTGCTACAGCTCGCTAGAAGGTGTTACTGTTACTAGTGGTAATGGAGGTTGTGATGTTGCCATGGCTTCCCGTCCACTAAAAACTACAGAACACACCGGAAACAGTACCGCTAGCCCTCCTGTTCCAGCACTTACGGAGACTCCGGTGGCTAGGGACGGTCTCGAAATCATCGTCAATAACAACGTGCCGAGTACTGGACTAAAAGCCATCACATCTTTAACCGTGCTTCAGATCAAGGGTATTTTTGAAGGCGTTTATACCAACTGGGACAACGCGGCAGTTACTGTTGGCTCCAAAGGGATGCTGGGCGCCGATGGCACTTACTACGATAAGAACATGGTTTTCCCCAAATTGGGTGATGGCAGTGGCACTGGTCCGACAATCGACCTTCAATCGCGTATCATTGCTTCTGGTACTCGCGCGTTCATCGGCAGTTCTGACCCCTTACCGTATAGTGGTACACAGGCCACGGCTACAATTACTACAACTGCTGGTGCCGTTACCGGGTTTACATTTGCCAACAATGGCACTGGCTACGATGCTATTCCCACCATTACCATAAACGGTGGCGGCAGCGGTTTTACAGGCGTTGCTCAATATGATGGAACCGGTAAAATCACCAGTGTTATCATCACCGCTGGCGGTACCGGTTATATTAACGGACAAACAGTTTCGTTTGCGCCGAATAATGTACTAGGCTGCAACTTCGCCAAAGGCGCCAACCACACAGATAGTGGAGCGAGTTCCGGCTTCGAGCTTGAAGAAGTAATTAGCGGGACTAATGATTTAGGGAACGGCACCAATGGAAAAACGAGAACTGATAGCAACGTGGATATACAAAACGAAGTTAATAATGCTACCACTGCTATGATCAGTTACGTCGGCATGGGTTTTGGCGCGGATGCCAACCATACCAATATTCGTGAAATTCCCATCGTTAATTATAACGATGGCAGCCCCTACTCCGCGACACCGGTAAATGTCTATACCTACAAATATCCATTATCCCGTTATCTTTATCTGGATTATCCCACCACACCCGTCAATCAATATGTTGCCGGACTCGTAACCTGGATGACGACACTGGACGGAGTTGCACAAAGAAAACATGTCACTAACGAAGGTTTCCTGATGCTCGTGCCAGACGTAGACGTGCTAAATAGTGGCGTCATCGATATCTCACAAGTTCAGGAGATTGGCAACTACTATGGTCAAACCAAACCTGCCGACATACGTGCCGATGTCCTGCGCGATGGCATTGTGGACATTTCAGACATTCAGGAAGTCGGCAACTGGTACGGAACAGTCATCGCTAATTACCCGCATCCGTAAATAATCGCAATAATAAAAAATAGAAAAGGAGAATAAGTTGAAATTCCCAATTAGAAAAGTAATTGGCATACTACTCACCCTTAGCGTTCTAGCTGGCGCGATTGCTATCGCCAGTCCGGCGGGCGCACAAGGTACCGATTCAATGTCACTACTCCTGGCAGGCGGTGGTACATCCGTGGCAAATAGTGCAACCTTTACCGTCAATCTGAACATTGCCAACCAGGATGTCAGCCGCGGCTGGCAGGCAATCATTCAATACGATTCCACCAAATTAACATTTAACAGAAGCGCTACTGTCTGGTCAGGCTCAGGAGGATCCACCGATTATATTAATTATGTTAATACTGGTACGGTCGGAAATGAAGCAGACAACACAACATTTTCAAAAACGAATAACACTACTGTTCCCACTGCCGCGATAATCTCCGGCATCGGCGAAGCGCTCGCCGGGGGGACTGCCGGGACGGGTGTGCGCACCTACGCGACGACGGAGGAACTGCTGCGCGCCGAGCAGTTGGACTTCGTCGACATCGCCACACCGCCCGCGTGCCACGCCCCAGCGATCATCGCCGCGGCGAATGCCGGCGCGCACGTGCTCTGCGAGAAGCCCCTCACCTCCTCCGTCGAGGAGTATCGCGAGGTGCGCGCCGCAGTCGCCCGCACCGGCATGGTCCTGCACACCGTCCACAACTGGAAATACTCCGAGGCCTTCCGCGCCGTGCAGCGCGTACTGGCCCAAGGTAGCGTCGGTACCCTGAACGCCATCTCCTTCGATACGGCGCGCAACGGCTGCGCCGCCAGCAACGGGGATTGGCGTATGCGCGCGTCGACCGCCGGCGGGGGCATTCTCGTCGATCACGGCTGGCACGCCTTCTATTTGCTGCTGGCGCTGGCGAACGAGCAACCATCGCATATCCGCGCCGCCCTGGAACGACGCCGTTACGTGGACGCCGAGGTGGAGGACACGGCGCTGTGCAGGATCGATTTCCCTTCGCTGGTTGCCGAGATTCGCCTCACCTGGGCCGCAAGCGAGCGGCGCACGTGCTGGCGGTTGGTCGGCAATGACGGTCGTCTCACCATCGATGATGATCGGCTGGTCGTGCAGCGGCAAGGAACCCACCAATCGCAGGTTTTAAAGACGGCGCTGTCCGCCGGCTCGCATCATCCGGAATGGTTTGCGGGGGTGCTCGACTCGTTCTGCCGCGAACTGGATGACCCAGCCGCTCGCGGTACGAATCAGGTCGAAACCGAGTGGTGTCTGCTCATGCTCAGCCTGGCCTACGCATCCGGCGCTCAGGACTCGCGCCCCCTCGCGGTGCCGCCGCGCAGCGAAATGTGGGAAGGGAGCAGCGTGCGATCGTGAAGACCGCGGTGATTCTGCCACCAACGGCATTCACCTTCGCACCAGTGGCCGGGCTGCCCTTGTTGCAACGCACGGTGTTGTCCGCGCAGCGTTGGGGTTTCGACCGCATCATCGTGCTCGGTCGAGGGCATGCCCAGGAGATCCGGAGGTTGCTCGCCAGTGATAAACGCATGGCGGCCATCGAGGTGACCGATACGGTGGCTGCAGTCGACGGGTCGGAAGTGGCGTTGATCGCCAGCGATCATCTCGTAACCACCGACACGTTCGAGCAGGTCCATGCGGCCCAGCTTGACGGGCGACCGTTGCTGTTCGCCACCGCCGGGCAAAGTGGTGTGGCCCTGTGCCGGTCGACGATGTTGGCGGAGATCGATCTGGCCAGCCTGACGGCCGGCGGTGCGGAGGCGCTCTGGGCCGCATTGCGGGAGCGCGGCGCCCGGACGGTCTCGCTGGATCACGCGGTGTGCGCTCGGATCACCGACACGCGCTCGATGGCCACGGCAGAGGCGGCGTTGTGCGCCCAGCTGCGCACCGCCAGCAAGGGTGGCGATGGACCGCTGGCACACTGGATCGATCGCCGTATTTCCCTGCGCATCAGCCGCTGGCTCGTGCGCCACACGCAGTTGCGGCCGAATCAGATCACGCTCATCGGCACCAGCGTCGGATTGGTGGCTGCGATCCTGCTCAGTCTCGGTGCCTATTGGGCAGGCATCGCCGGCACGCTGCTGTTCCTGTGCGCGACGATCATCGACGGTTGTGACGGCGAGGTGGCCCGGCTGAAGTTCCAGGAATCCTCCTTCGGCCAGAAGCTCGACGTCGTCACCGACAACATCGTGCACGTCGCCATTTTTGTCGGTTTGGCCTTCGGGCTCTACCACCGCGATCCGCACGGCCACTACCTGACGTTGATGTATCTCCTCCTGGGGGGATTCCTGTGCGACACGGTGGTGAGCTACTTCTTCCTCGTTCGGCGGCCCGGCTTTGCGGAGAGCCGCGGCACGCCGGTGAGTCTGAAAGGCAAGCTGCGGCGGTGGTTGTTGCGCGGCTTCAAGGCGCTGATGAATCGCGACTTCGCATACCTATTGGTGGCGTTCGCCGTGGCGGACCGCTTGTCGTGGTTCCTGTGGGGCACCGCCTTCGGAACGTACTTGTTTGCCGTGTTGTTGGTCTGCATCTACCGCTGGCGTGATGCCAGATAACTTTGTGTGATCCTTTGCGAAGCCGATTCGAACAGGTGGAATCGATTGGCCGAGCAGACTGCAAGTAACCCGTGGCCCACTGCGGGACGGGCACTGTACATTGCCGAGCGCATCTTCCTGGTCGCCGGGCTTGCACTGTTCGTCTTTCTCGTGGGCGACTTGGGCCCGAGCACGGTCCTCAAGAACTTGCGCTTGGTCGGTTGGGGAATCGCGCCGATCATCCTGCAGGAGATCCTGGCCTATTCGGCGAACACCTTGGGATGGCTCGCCGCCTTCCCGCGGCCGCGGCCAGCGATCCCTTTGACGCAACTGCTCGCCGCGCGGATCGCGGGCGATGCGGTCAATTACGTCACGCCCACGGCGACCTTAGGCGGGGAGTTCGTGCGCACGCGTTTTTGCACGGCCAGGCTTCGACCACCTGCATTGCGGCCTCGGTCGCGGTAGCCAAGCTGGGTCAGACGATCGGGCAGATTGTCTTCGTCCTCATCGGTCTGACGATCATTCTCGACGACACCCCGCTGCCGCTGCCGCTCCGACAGGGCCTGATGGGCGGCCTCAGTTTCTTGTGCGCCCTCGTGCTGGTTCTCCTGGTCGCGCAGCGCCGGGGCATGTTCGCGCCGCTCTTGCGTGCCGCCAATCGGCTCGGCTTGGCCGCCCACGCCCCAGAGTTGACGGGCCGCTTGCAACGCCTCGACGATGAGATCGCGCGCTTCCACGGCGATGCGCGGGGGGCATTCGTTCTGTCCGCAGCATCCTTTTGGGTCGGCTGGGTGCTGGGGATTCTCGAGATCTATCTGATCTTGTGGTTCCTCCATGTTCCGGTCAGCATCCACCGTGCGCTGAGCATCGAGGTGCTGTCGGTCGCGATCGATGGCCTGCTGTTCTTCGTGCCCGCGAAGGTTGGGACACAAGAGGGCGGCAAGGTGCTCATCTTCACCATTCTCGGCCTCGATCCCACCAAGGGTCTCGCCCTGGGCGTAGTCCGCCGTATCCGCGAGTTGACCTGGGCGGCGATCGGTCTGCTCATCCTTTCCAGGCAGCAACTCTCCCCCCGCCTGGTCCTTAGCGGCCGCGCACCCAGCTGAGACGCCCGCCCGAGCACTTGATTGACCTCGTCGAGATGCTTGTCGAGGCAAATGTGCAGAATCATCCCGCCGCCAGCGTGCGTTGACCGCCGGTCGACCGCGGCTATAATTCACCGTCTTGGACACGCGACGGCCAGTTGGAGCAATCGTTCTCGCGGCCGGGCTGGGCACGCGCATGAACTCCGCTCGGGCAAAGGTTGTCCACGCCTTGGCCGGCCGTCCCCTCATCACGTATCCACTCGGGACACTCCGGAGGCTGCAGATCGCGCCCGTTGTGGTGGTCGTCGGCTATCAAGCCGACGCGGTCCGTGCGGCGTGTGCGCCGTTCGGCGTGCGCTTCGCGGACCAGACGCAACCGCGCGGCACCGGCGATGCTGCGCGTGTGGCGCTGTCGGCGCTTCCCGGATTTGAGGACGACCTCCTCATTGCCCCCGGCGATTTGCCTTTGTTGAAAGCCGAGACACTGGAAGGCCTGGTCGCCGCGCACCAGCGGGCCGGCGCGTGCGTGTCGCTCCTCACGGCAAAAGTGGACGATCCGAGCGGCTTCGGGAGAATTGTTCGCGATGATACCGGACACATTACCAAGGTCGTAGAGGAACGCGACGCGAGTGCGGCCGAGCGCGCAATCCGCGAGATCAACGTGGGCGTGTACTGTGCTGACGCGGCGTTCCTGCTTGCAGCGTTGGAGCAGCTCCGTCCCAATAACGCCCAGGGAGAGCTCTATCTGACAGACATCATCGCCATCGCGCACGCACAGCACGGACGCATCGCCGACGCGCCCGCCGCCGCAGCCGAGGCGTCACAAATCAGCTGCCGAGCCGATTTGGCAGCACGGGAGAAGACTTTGCGTGAACAAATTTGCAGGAAGTGGATGGCCGCCGGCGTCACCTTCGAAGATCCGGACACCGCGTACATCGGCCCGGAGGTGGTCATCGGGCGTGACACGGTGATCGGGCCCGGAGTGACCCTGCGTGGCACGACGAAGATCGGCAAAGGGTGCCGGATGGATGGCAACGCACTCATCACCGACACGGTCGTCGGAAACAAGGTGCACGTCAAGTTCGGTGTCGTGATCACAGAAGCGGTGCTCGACGATGAGGTGCAGGTCGGGCCGTTCGCGCACGTGCGACCGGGCACGCATCTCGGGCTCAAGGTACACATCGGCGACTTCGTCGAGACCAAGAACGCCGACATCGGCGCACGCACCAAAGCTATGCACTTGGCCTACCTAGGTGATACCGACATCGGCGAAGACACAAACATCGGCGCCGGCACGATTACCTGCAACTACGATGGCTTTCGCAAGTACCATACGACCATCGGTAAACGCGTACAGGTCGGGAGCGACTCGCAGCTCGTGGCGCCGGTGACGGTCGGCGATGATGCGTATGTCGCGACCAGCACGACAGTCATGAAGGACGTGCCCGCCGGAGCTTTGGTGTTTACCTCGAAGCGGCAGTTGCAACGCCCAGGCTGGGTTGCGGCGCGCCGCGCCCGGGAGGGGATCACGGTGCCGGGGCCGGAAGCGGACACGACGCCGCAGAGGCCGAGCGGTTCAGCGAGCCCGCCCAAGACCCGCCGGGTGGCGCGCAACCGCATTCGTGTGGTCAGCCGGCAAAGCCCAGCCCGCGCCAAGAAGCGCCGCCGATGATCTCTGAGGATGGTTCCGAAGGTCAGGAGATGCGTCTTGGCTACGGGCCAGGTGTCGAACGCCCGGGGCACGCTTGCTAAGCGCGCCCGTAGTGCGGTAAAAGTCCTATAGGGAGTCACCGCCCGTGAGCAACGATTCAGTTCAATGCTGAGCGCATTTCTATAGGCAACGACCCACCACCCCGTGGTGATCAAGCCGCCCCGCCAGCCACTCGTGCCCATTGACGTAGACCTGGATCGGAAACGGAAACCACGTCTGCAGCTTCACGTGGATCAGACCCAGTTGCCGGTCGAGGAAGTAGAAGTATAGCTGCAGGCATTTGCGTCGTGCCGGCCGCACGAACGGCGACGTGTTCTTCCACACCAAGGCGAATGTGCGGCACGGCTCCAGCACCGAGAAGACACAGACCAGGCCCTTGGTGATGCCGTCGCGCGCGGCGATCTGCCGCGCCAGCTCCTGCTTGCGCGTCGGGCCGCTCAGATACTGATGCGGACGGTGCGCCTGTGCGGCCATGGACAGCGCGTGCTTCTTGACCCGCTCGGCTTGGCCGAGCAGAAACGCTTTGAGCGTGTGCCGTTGCACCTGTTTGCTCTTGAGAAACTCGGCCATGGCGGAGCCGCTCATCAGCGGTAGGTAGCCGCGGAACAGTACCCGATCGAAACACGACAGCACGCCCTGGATCGCCTCTGCGTGCTTGGCGAGAAAAGCATCCATGGCGGCGATCCAACTGCAACGCCACCGCCAACGCAAGCGACGCCGCTTCGGCTGTGGCTCGCCGTGCCTTACCGACTTGGTTGCGGCCGCAGGTCCGCGTTAGCCCCTATAAACGGGGTAATTGCCATAAGGTACTATCAGACATTCCCCGCAACGCGGACGTTCCCCGGAAAATTTCGGACGCCCCCTATATACGGACCAGGCAAACCACCCGTTGTGTGAAAACCGCCGCTGGCTGGCGTGCCACCCGTGGATACGAAACCTCCCGTAGCTTGGTTGCCTGCTATGGTTTTTGTCCGTGGATAGCCTTCATATCTAGTATTGTGACCATACAAAATCTGTTTGCTTTATGTCCACAATCAGAGTAATGGCTGTGGCGTGGCTCCGACGAGGACACCTGAGCGAGCACAGCGGAAGGGGATCAAGGACCTCTTCTACGAGACGCGTGTACTCATGGGGCGCGACTACACCTTGCAGCGCTTTGCCACGGAGGCGCTCGGGGCCGCGATCGAGCCGGTCACGCTTGGTGCAATCGAGAAGGGGACGCGCTTCCCCAACGAAGCGCTGGTGCGGCGCTTGGCCGTGGTACGCAGAGAGGATCCGCAGCCGCTGCTGGCCCTGCTCTGGCGGGACAGAATGCTGTACGCCTTCGGCCGGGAGTTGCGACGCGTGTTGCAAGCGCCGAAGGCGCTGGGCGACATCGCCGACGCCGATCTGGCGGTGCTCATGAGCCACGCGATTGCCGCGCTGCCCGAAGGGGAGGCGTGGATGCCGCTCAAAGAATGGCGCCGCCGCTTCCAGACGCCGCGGCGTGGCGGTAAGCGCCCGACCGCATCGCAGACGCTGATTACACAGGTCGAAGATACACTGCGGCAGCGCGGACTCATCGACGTCCGGGGAGCGAACGTTCGCCGGCACGGATACCACTTCATCGCGCAGAGCATACAAGAGCGCCAGGCGCTGGCGCTGGAGTTCTGCGCCCTCTTCGCCAAGAGCCTCCTCGATAAGCTCGCGCTGCCGGAGCAGGAGACGGGTACGTATCTTCGCAATCATTATTTGCATGTCGATCCGGATCGGATCGCCGAGTTCGAGCGGCGTTTGGACAGCATGTTGACGCAACTGGCGGATGAGTTCGCCACTGATCCGTCGTCGCGCACTCGATTTCTCAACATCCTCGTCGCAGCCACTCCATTCGACAAGTGAGAGGACAACATGAGCGTACGACAATGCTTCAGCCTGGCAGCGTTCCTGCTCGCGGTACTCACAGCAGGTTGCACCGGTGGCAGGGGGTCTAGCGGTTTCGATATCAACAACGAGAACGCGACCATCAGCCAGGCGCTTGAAACGCAACAGTGCCTCGACTTTCAAGGCTTGAGGATTTGTTCAGCCACCGCCTCCGCCGCGGCCGGCACGCCACGTGTGGATACCGATCTGGGGAATGCGACATCCATCAACTGTTTTCAACAGACGCTCGGCGGACCATGTACGCTCACCCTGACGTTCGTTCCGCTGGCGTTTCCATCCGGCACAACCTTCCGCGTGCTGGCACGTGCGGACGCCGCCAGCGGTCCGTGGGTGCTGGGCACCAATCCAGTCCCCGCTGGTGGCTCCGACGGGGCGAGTCTCACCGCGACGGTCGTGCTGACCACAGCGCAAGGCGGTCCGCCCCCTCAAGCACAGTTGGCAATACTGTCGTTTACAGGGACGCCCCCGTCTTCTCCGCCTGAGGTCCAGGCACTGCATGACACCGCGGCGACGTCCGCCTTCGTGACCCCGGTCTTGGCCACCCGCACGGTTCTGGCCACAGGGGACAGCGTTTCGGGCTTCGGGACGATCGGCTATTTGCCATGGGACTCGACTCTTCACTGCCTCGCCGCGGACGGCCGCGTCGCCGCCGTGGCCAGCTCAACCACGGGGCAGCAGGCTCTGGTGTGTACCGATGCCAACGGGCCGCAGCTCGTCGTACAGAGCGGGACGATTGCCCCGGACGGCTTTGCGTTCACGGACTTCGCATATTGCAGTTTCGCCGACGATGGGGCGTTGATCTTTGCCGGCAGTCGTGCCGTCCCCACGGATAACAGCGGCACCCTGACCATCGAGAGCTCCGTCTATCGGGCCAGTGCAAACGGCATCGAACGGCTGTTGGGCGATGGAGATGTCGTCAGCACCGGGAGCCCTTTCGAGTTCCCGGGTTCTGTGGGGAGCTTCCTCGCCAATGCCAAGGGCAGCATTCTCGCTTACGGGGACGCGGCGGGGGGTTGGGGCCTCTTTCTGCGGCATGACGGACGCCTCGATGTCGTGCTCTATGGAGCGCCGGCGCAATGGGGCCTGGCGGACAATGACGATGTGGTGATGCTCGACTGGCTGGGTGAAGGCCGCCCATCAGACACCGGGACCGGGCCGCTGCCGGCTAATGCCCTGCTCGTATGGCGAAGCGGGCGTATGCGCGTGATCGCTCGGGTGGACGACAGCGCGTTGCCCGGCGCGCCGTATGGCACCTTCGGAAACCTCCTGGTGCGCGGCAACCTCGCCATTTTCAGCGCCGTCGGAGGCCAAGACCACGACCGGTACTTCTGGTATCGAGCAGACGATGACACGCTGCGCGAAGTGTCCGTGGACCTTACGCAGGGGAGCCTTCTCGATATCACCCCCGGCGGCGGCATCCTCGAACGTATCACCGGCGGCATCGAGCTGGTGAATGCCGACGGGAGCCAGGGTCCGTTCGTGCCCGACCCGCCCACACGTTCTCCCAATGTGACGCCCCTCCCCACCGATGCGCCAGCCCTGACAGCGTTTGGGATCAATGACCGCGGCAACATCGCGCTCTATGCCTACGCGAATCCGCCGGACTCCACGCGGGAGACGATCGAATTGGCTGGCGCCGTACCGGATGCCGCCGCTCATTGTCCGCAGCCGCTCATCCCGCCCACGGGCGCGACGCCCGCTGCTACCCAAACGCAAACGCCGACGCCGACCGCGGCGCCGATCGTCGGTGTCGGGCCGTATCGCGCCTATGCGAGCGATACGTTGACCAACACGGTGACGGTGATCGACACGGCGACCCAGGACCTGTTGGCAACGGTTCCCGCGCGGTACAGTCCTGCGGCTTTGGCTTTGGCGGTGTCCGCCGATGGAACCCGCCTTTTCGTGCTGGCGAATACCTGGGTGGACGTGCTCGACACCGCCACCATGCAGCGCATGCATTCCATCCCGCTCGGCGAATGGGGTGCCAGCATCGTCGCCGCCCCGCAGGGTCTCACGGCGTACGTCAACATTCCAACGACTCGGTTCGGCGGCGCGCGGCTCGCCGTTATCGATGCCGATGCCGGTTTGGCAACCAGCATGTTGGTACCGCCCGGATCCGTCTTCAGCATCAATCCGGGTGACGGGTACCTCCTCGCAACGGCGACGGGCCGTAATCCGTGCAACTCACAAAGTGAGCTGATGGAGATCGACCCGACACGCTCAACGATCGTGCGCCAGATCACGGTCGGCTCCGCCGCAGGTGCGGCGACGGTGAGCCCCGATGGCACGCGCGTGTATGTTGCCGATTGGTGTACCGGCCAATTGGCAGTCGTTGACCTGGCAAGCTTCACAGTGGTCAAGGCACTCCCCATTGAACAGGGCGCCGGCGGCATTGTGGTAAGGCCCGACGGCCATTACGCGTACACGACGGATTCGGGCTACGGCTATGGGGTCAGTTCGGACGGCTCGATCGTCGTTCCGCAAGGCATGTTGTCTGCCGTCGACCTGATGGCAGGGACGTCCGCGCCGATTGCAATTAGTGGCGGAGGCACCGGACGTGTGGCCGTCACGCCGGATGGCCTCCTTGTATATACGACCGTGTCTCCGGGTGACTTCGGTGGCGTGGCGGTCATCGATGTAACCAGCAAGATGATGGTCACCAGTCTGCTGCCTGCGGGGGCGGCCAGTGACGTCGTCGTCGCCTCCGCGCCGAGCGCTCCCGCGCCGACCCCGCCACCGCGCGTCGTGCTGCAGGCCGACAACGCCGTGGGTGTTGTCGGCGACGTCATTCCTCTCGTCGTACGCATGCACAGCAGTAGCCTCGATGTCGGCGCCATCGAGCATGACCTTGTGGCTCCAGCGGGGGCGCAGTTGCAGGCACGCCCCGACGGGCCTGATTGCTGGGTCAACCCCGCCGTGGCAGCGGTCGCCACCTTCGAGTTCTTAGCCTGTCCGCAAGGATGCAACCGCGTGCACGTGAAGATCGCCGCCACCGAACCGGGCACATCGCTGCCGCATGACGGCCCGCTGTATACGTGCAATATCAGGGCGCAGTATTTCGTCGTCGGTCTGAATCCAATCCTGATCAGCGGCGCCACCGCGGTGGACCCCGCCGGGCAACCACTACCCGCGCTCGGCGGCGATAGCGAGCTACAGATACTCCCCCAGGGGGATGCCACGCCACAACCGACAGGAACGCCACCGTCCACCGCGACTCCGACCACGACCGCGACTCCCACTCGCACGATGCTGCCGGTTGTCATCGAGATCGGCTCGGTGACAGTACAGCCGGGAGCGCAGGCATCGGTTTCCGTGATCTTGCATACGAATGGTGCCGGTGTCGTTGGCCTGCAAAACGACATCACCTTCACTCCTAGCGCACCGATTGGTGCCGCACCGACGGGCGGACCGGATTGCACGGTCAACCCGGCAATTGCAAAACCCAATACCGTTTTCACGTTTCAGCCGGTTGGGTGCGACGCCACACAGGGCGACTGCACCGGCATCCGCGCCCTCGTCCTGTCGCTCGATAACCTCAGTGTGATCGCTGACCACAGTGTGCTGTACACGTGCCTTGTCGACGTACCACCAGCGGCGCCTGCCGGGACCTTCCCGCTACACGCCAGCGCAGTATATGCAAGCGATGCAACGGGTAGTGCGCTCCCTGCCACTGCCATTGACGGATACGTCATCGTGCGCGATCTTCCACAGCAAGGCCCTTCGCTCGCTTCGACGGCGACCGCGACGGGGACGCACTTTCCGATTCCCGTTGCGTCGCCAACACCAACGCCCAGCGCTACCGTCGAAGCCGTGCACTTGTCCTACTGGGCTGGGTGAGGGGATAGATTCTTTCTCCGTAACTTCTTTGCGTTTTGCGCAGCTCGCAGTCAAGCGGCGTCAGCATACAGGCTTGGGTAGGCAACCTCACGCAGTTTGACGGCGGCCGCCATGACACGGCGGCCGTAAAACGAGACGCGCCAACGGCGCGAACGCGGAATCTTGGCGATGAGCTGATGGGCGTGCAACCGGCGTAACAGACGCGTGACTTGGCCGGAATGCTTGGCAGGATCGGGCGCCAGAGGGAATGCGGCGCGCGCCAGCTTCTCGCGTAGCTCACGGTTGGTGAAGCCGTGCAAGATATGTTCGCCGCTCATCAGGACCTCGAAGAGCGTGCGGTCCTGGCGGGCCATCGGGTTGAAGGCACGCACGGTGCGGCCATTGGGAGTCGGCGCGCGGCTACTGAGAGCATCGAGCGCGCGCAGGGCGGGCGTGGGATCGTCCACCTGGGCCAGAGCCGCCAGGTAGCGAGCGTTGCACTGCCCGCAAATGGTTCGATAGCGCGAGAGAAAGGCCACGCCCTTGCGTAGGGTGACCCACGCCTTCACCCAACGACCGTGGCGTCGCACGCGCCGGCGGATGCGAAACTCCGTGGGGTCGTTGATCACCGTCTCGACCCGCAGCACCACGCCTGCCTTGTTGTACATCTTCAGCCAGTTCTGTTTCATGCGGTGCTTGACCCGCCGCCCCGGCAGCCGCTTGGGCATCTGGCTGAAGTCTACCTGGTCAGTGACTACGTCACCCTGGAAGTTGCCATGCACCTTGCGGCCTAAAAACGTGAGCACGTCACGCGCCTCGAAATACAAGGTGCTGTATGTGAGTAGCCGGGGCATCAACTCCTCCAGGGCTTGGTGGCTACGGAACAGCACATCGGTGGAGTACTCCGACTGCGCCGTCACCCAGTAGTACTCCATCGGGGTCAGCAGGTCACCCAACAGCGGGTTGACCCGGCGGGCGTAGCGCGCCAGCACCAGCGGCCAGTTGCGGCTGGCAAAGCCGTCGGCCAGCTTCTGGGCACGCTCCAAGTCGTCGAGGTGCACAAAGACGTTGTCCTGCTTGGTGTACACCACCCCGTGGTGATCAAGCCGCCCCGCCAGCCACTCGTGCCCATTGACGTAGACCTGGATCGGAAACGGAAACCACGTCTGCAGCTTCACGTGGATCAGACCCAGTTGCCGGTCGAGGAAGTAGAAGTATAGCTGCAGGCATTTGCGTCGTGCCGGCCGCACGAACGGCGACGTGTTCTTCCACACCAAGGCGAATGTGCGGCACGGCTCCAGCACCGAGAAGACACAGACCAGGCCCTTGGTGATGCCGTCGCGTAGGGCTCCTTGTTACCAACACGACGTTCACACCGGATGCGCGTTGGGTCGCTGAGCAGCGCCCGCTGCTTGTCCGACTTCGAGACATTGAAGACCTTCGTCGCTGGCTTCGAGAGGAGTTTCTTCAGGACCAAGAATGGCGAGATTTGCCGCGGCAGATCGAGCTGTGTCCCGGCGTGATCATCGAGTTGCCGAGATAGAGACAAACATGCGGGAGTCTGCCCAAGCACTTGGAGCCGACTCGCCGCGGGCCGCGCCACCCCGGCCCGCGACTAAAGCGCAGCCGTTAGCGGCACCTGCGGTATCGTGCTACCTTGCGTGAGACGGAGGACGAGATGGCGCATTCCGCTGCTGAGATCGAGGACGATGCGCTTGGGCTGCCCGCTGAAGAGCGTGCGCGACTTGCGCTGCGGCTGCTCGCGAGCCTCGAAGAAACTGTCGAGTCGACGGCGGAGATCGAGGCGCTCTGGCTCGCCGAGGCGGAACGGCGCTTCCGAGAGTTACGAGATGGCGTAGTGCAGGGAATTCCGGCGCGAGACGTTTTCGCGGAGCTGCGAGCAAAGCTGTCGTCGTGAAGGAGGCGATCTTCCACCCGGACGCTCGGGCGGAAACGGATGGCTCGGTGGAGTTCTATGAAGCGCGGCTCGACGGGCTCGGTCGGCGATTCCTGGCAGCTGTCGAGCAGACGACGGAGCGGATTTCCGCCAGTCCCGATGCCGGCTCACCTCTGCGCGGAGGATATCGCAGGCGGATCGTACCTGGGTTCCCCTACACGATTATCTATCGCGTGTGGAAGGACTACGTTTATGTGGTTGCCGTCGGGCATCAGCACCGCCGCCCAGGCTATTGGCGTGAGCGAACTGACCGCCGCTAACTCGGCGAGCCGGCCGGCTTGAGCTTCCCTGCACGTTGCTGGCGTCATTGCGCCGGCTGCTCATCGCCAAGCCGTTGGGTGGCTGAATAGGTTATGAATTCCGAAAAAAGGCTCAAAACAAAGGCGGCGGTTGCGCGGACGGTCTTTTGGATTGGGACTATTGGGGATGGTTTTATCGCTATCGAATGGTTGTGTATCAGCCTGGGCGTAAAGGGGCTCCCGGTTCTGCCGAGTTTCTTTGTGGGTGAAGGGGTGGATTTTCGATTTGCAATGGGAATTGGCGGGATCTTTATGTTCGCATGGACATCTTTACTGTACTGGGGGAGTCGAGAGCCGCTTGAAAGAAGAGGACTCCTCCTGCTTACGGCGGTGTTTCTCTTTATTGCGATACCTTTGGAGTGTGCCGCGCACTTTCTTGTATTCGAGGGCTTATTGACAGGCAAGCAACTTCTGTGGGGTACACTTCTCAAGCTGTATCTTGTGATCCAATTTGGAGCTGCCTACTGGTATTCACGGGCAACCCAAGAATAAGAAGAGGGGCTACAACTCGAGGATCTCGTCGACCGGGATCGACAATGCCGGCAGAAGCTCCGAAACGATCTGGCCGCCAGCAAGGACCACGGCATCGAGCCGCAACTCGGCGCGCCCCACCGGCCCGCGCAACATCAGCGCAACATCGGCGCTTGACAGGCCGCTTATCTGCGCCGTATATAGGTGCCACTGAAATTTTGCGGGGACATCCGAAGGTCCGGAAGGTCTGATATCCTCTCGAGTCGCTCAACATCGGCGACGTTCGGCCGACGATACAGGGGATCTTCCGCACCTTCTGATGAGAGGGAGAGTCGGGATGGGAACACAGGCAAGGTTGAAGGACGGTACCGGGATAGTAATTCGCCCGATGACCGAGGACGACGTTGAGAAGTCCTGGGCGTTCTTCCAGAAGCTTCCGGAAGAGGACAGAGCCTACTTGCGGGACGACGTCACGAAGCGTGACGTCGTCGAGAAGCGTATCGCTGACATACGGAGCGGTGTCGTGAAGCGGCTCGTGGCCGTTGTCGGCGATGAGATCGTGGCCGACGGGGCCCTGGAGCTGACCGATGCTGGATGGAAGAAGCACGTGGCGGAGCTGCGGCTCATCGTGGCTCAACCGTACCAGCGCAAGGGCGTCGGCATGCTGTTGGCCCGCGATCTGTACGCGCTCGCATCGGTCGAAGATGTCGAGGACGTCATCGTGGAGATGATGGCGCCTCAGGTCGCGGCCCGTCGCATCTTCCAGAAGCTCGGCTTCAAGGAGGAAACCGTGTTCCGCCGTTTCGTGAAGGACATCGCCGGACGCAAGCAGGACCTGATCGTGATGCGCAGCGAGCTCGATTCGCTGTGGCGCGAACTGGAAGAGCAGATGGCTATGTCCGACTGGCAGCGGACCAGGTGAGGGCCAGGACACGATGCGCCGAAGAGATCGAGGCGGCGCAGCCCCTTTAGCTCCGCTTCTTCTTCGATGCCGCGAGTAGCTCCGCGAAGCTACCGAGGGATCTGGGCTCGTTGGTGCGGGCCACGGCGGCCTGTTCCTCGGCACGCTCCGCCACCAGTGCGGCGTCACGCGCGTGGCGCGCCTGCTCGACCATCGACAGACTGACGCGCCGCTTTTCCGCGTCTACCGCCAGCACCGTCACTTCCACCTCCTGGCCGACGCTCAGGACCTGGCGCGCATGAGCGACGCGGCGGTCGAGCGCCAGCTTCGAGATGTGCACGAGGCCGTCGAGGCCCGGAGCGATCTCGACGAACGCACCGAAGGGCTCCAGACGCCGGACCACGCCGCGCACGGTCGCGCCCACCGCGAAACGCTCGCCGGCTGTCGTCCACGGGTCCGCCGCAAGCGCCTTCAACGATAAGCCAACCTGCCGGCGTGCCAACGGATCATCGGACGATGCCGGCTCGACCTTGACGACCTGCACCTCGACCGCCTGTCCTACCTGCAGAACCTCTTCCGGATGCGCCACCCGTCCGTGTCCGATCTCGCTGATGTGAATCAACCCCTCGACACCGCCGAGGTCGACGAAGGCACCGAAGCCGCGGACGGATGTCACACTGCCCTGGACCACGGCGCCGACCTGCAGCCGCTCCCAGGTGCTCGCGGCTTGCACCGCGGCTTCCTCTTCCAGCAGTTGCCGGCGCGACACGACGACGTTGCGGCCGCCGGCCTCGATCTTCGTCACCAGGAATAGGAACCGCTGGCCAACATACTGCGCGCCCGGTACGCGCGGGTCACCGCGGCGGTAATCGATTTGCGACCCGGGACAAAACGCGCGCACGGCGCCGATCTGGACGTCGAACCCGCCCTTTCTCTCGCTCACCACCAATCCTTCTACCGGAATACGGTGCGCCAGCGCCTGCTCCAACTCGGCCGGGAGGTGCCCGCCGCGCCCCAGCGTCCGCTTGAGCACAACCGTTCCCGAGCGACTGCCGTCATCGACCACCGTCGCCTCGAGCTGATCGCCGATCGCGAGCGCCAGCTCGCCCGTTTCCGGATCGCGGAACTCCGCGAGGTCGATAGTCGCCTCGCCCTTGCCGCCGATCCCGACAAACGCCGTCGTTTGCCCCAGCGCAATGACCCGGCCGCTGACAACGTCGCCGGCTGCGATCTGGCCGCGCTGCGCAGTCACCGCCTCACTGGCCGCAAGCAAAGTCGCGAAGTCCTCCTCGGGCCCCTCGACGTCGTTGCTGCCGCCCGTTACCGCGCGTTCAGGGGTCCGCTCCTTCTCATCACTCATGCTGAAGCCCAGGAAACAGAACCCCTACTATAGCGGTTCAGCAGGAATCTGCCATCAGAGCCGGTTGAAGTACCTCTCTCCTTCTTTAGAACGGGCCCGGACTGGCTGGGAGATCCGTGTGGCCCATGAGGAACCTGTCGACGCTGCGGGCACATTCGCGGCCCTCCCAGATGGCCCACACAACCAGCGACTGACCGCGGCGCATATCACCGCAGGAGAACACGCCGGGCACCGTGGTCATCCAGTCCCGGTCGACGGCGACGTTGCCACGCTCGTTCAACCGTACGCTCAAGTCGGTAATGAGCGGCCCGCGCTCGGGGCCGAGAAAGCCGAGCGCGAGCAACACCAGGTCCACATCGATCTCGAACTCGCTGCCCGGGATCTCACGCATCCCCGGCCGGCAGTTGTCGCCCTTGTCCCACGCCAGCCGCACCGCGTGCAGCTTCTTGACGTTGCCGCAGTCGTCACCGGAGAAGCGCTTCGTGTTGATACTCCAATCACGGACGACCCCTTCTTCATGCGACGATGAGGTGCGCAGAATCATCGGCCAGTACGGCCACGGAGCGACGTCGCCGGTGCGCCTGTCCGGCGGCTGCGGCAGCAACTCGAATTGCTGCACGGAGATCGCGCCTTGCCGGTTCGCGGTCCCCGAGCAATCCGAGCCGGTGTCGCCGCCACCGAGGACCACGACGCGCTTGCCCTGCGCGCTGATCTGCTGCGGCACCCTATCGCCGGCGACGATTTTGTTCTGTTGCGGCAAGAAGTCCATTGCCAGATGAATGCCCTGCAACTCGCGCCCCGGCACCGGCAGATCGCGCGCCCAGGTCGCCCCGCCCGCGAGCACAACCGTGTCGAACTGCTGGTGTAGGGCATCCGCCAGAATGTCGACGCCGACATTCGTGTTGGCGCGGAACGTCACGCCCTCCGCCGTCATCTGCTCGATGCGGCGGTCGACGAGAGACTTCTCCATCTTGAAGTCGGGAATGCCGTAGCGCAGCAGCCCGCCGATCCGATCGTCACGCTCGAAGACGGTGACCCAATGCCCGGCGCGCGCCAGCTGTTGGGCGCAAGCCAGACCCGCCGGGCCCGAACCCACGACCGCGACCTTCTTTCCTGTCCGTCGAGGTGGGACCTGCGGAACCACCCAGCCTTCTTTGAAGGCACGCTCGATGATCTGCTTCTCGATCTGTTTGATGGTCACCGGGTCGTTGTTGATATTGAGAACGCAGGCTTCCTCGCACGGCGCCGGGCACACACGGCCGGTGAACTCGGGGAAGTTGTTCGTCGCGTGCAACCGCCTGATGGCATCCTTCCAGCGCCCGCGGTAAATGAGATCGTTCCAATCCGGAATGATGTTCCCGAGCGGGCACCCCTTGTGGCAAAAGGGAACGCCACAGTCCATACAACGCGCCGCCTGTTGGCGCAGCTTGTCTTCCGGATGCTTGCCCTCGATCTCACGCCAGTCACGCAGCCGCTCCTCAATTGGCCGCGGCGGCGGCAGCTCGCGCTCGATTTCCAAAAAGCCGGTGATCTTGCCCATAGTAATTGTGTGATTTTATGATTGTAGGATTTTATGATTGATGGATTGGTTGACACGATCATACAATATATCAATCATCCAATCGTCAATTCTTCTAAATGCTCGCCAGTTTCGCTGCATCGGACGTCAGATGTTGGCTCGCCAGCACCGTGCGGTATTCCACCGGCATGATCTTCACGAATTTGCAGACCGCCTCTTTCCAGCCCGAGAGGACGCGCCAGGCCACCGCGCTGTGCGTGTACTCGTAGTGGCGCCGCACCAGGGTGTGGATGATCTCCGCATCGTTGTTGTCGAGCGGCTCGATTCCGACCATTCCCAAGTTACAGTGTCCTTTGAAGTCGCCGTCGGAATCGAGGACGTAGGCGACCCCGCCGCTCATGCCGGCGCCGAAGTTGCGCCCCGTTTTGCCCAGCACAACCACCACCCCTCTGGTCATGTACTCGCAGCCGTGATCCCCCACGCCTTCGACCACGGCGATGGCGCCGCTATTGCGCACGCAGAAGCGCTCACCTGCCAAGCCGCGCAGGAAGACCTCCCCGCCGGTGGCCCCATACAAGGATACGTTGCCGACGATGATGTTGTCCTCCGGAGCGAAGGTTGCGTCCTTCGGTGGAAAGACGACGATGCGCCCGCCGGACAGGCCTTTACCGAAGTAGTCGTTCGCATCGCCTTCGAGGGTCACGCTAATGCCGTTAGCCATGAAGGCGCCGAAGCTCTGCCCAGCGGAGCCGGTAAACTTGATGCGTATCGTGTCGGCCGGTAGACCATCCATGCCCCACCGGCGGGAGATTTCCGCCGACAGCATGGTGCAGACCGTGCGGTTGAGGTTGCGGATCGGCAGGTTGATCTCCACCGGTTCGTTGTCCTCCAGTGCGGGCCGCGCCAGCTCAATTAGCCGGTTGTCGAGCGCCTCCTCCAACCCATGATTCTGTGCCTGCACCCAGTGGATGGGAACGTTTGGCGGCACATCCGGCTTATGCAGGAGCTGGCTGAGGTCGAGCCCACGCGCCTTCCAATGCGCGAGCGCGTCACGCATGTCGAGCATCTCGACCCGTCCGACCATCTCGTCGACGGTGCGGAATCCCAGCTCGGCCATGATCTCCCGCAACTCTTCGGCGACGAACATCATCAAGTTCACAACGTGTTCCGGTTTGCCCTCGAAACGCTTGCGCAGAACCGGGTCTTGGGTGGCAACGCCGACCGGACACGTATTGAGATGGCAGACGCGCATCATCACGCAGCCGGACGCCACCAATGCCGCGGTAGCGAAACCGAACTCCTCGGCACCGAGCAACGCCGCCACGGCCACGTCCCGGCCGGTCTTCAGCTGTCCATCGGTCTCGACGCGGATCCGACCGCGCAAATCGTTCATTACCAGCACTTGCTGCGTCTCGGCGAGGCCGAGCTCCCATGGGAGGCCCGCGTGCTTGATCGAGGTGAGGGGCGAGGCGCCCGTCCCACCGGAATCACCGCTGATCAGCACCACATCGGCTTTCGCCTTCGCTACTCCGGCAGCCACGGTACCCACCCCCACCTCGGCCACCAGCTTCACACTGATCCGGGCGTCGTTGTTCGCGTTCTTCAGGTCATGGATCAGCTGCGCCAGATCCTCGATCGAGTAGATATCGTGATGCGGCGGCGGTGAGATGAGGCCGACCCCGGGCGTCGAGTACCGGATGCGCGCGATGTAGTCGTCGACCTTGTGCCCGGGGAGCTGCCCGCCCTCGCCGGGCTTGGCGCCCTGCGCCATCTTGATCTGCAGCTCATCGGCGTTGACCAGATAGTAGCTGGTCACGCCGAAGCGTCCGGACGCCACTTGCTTGATGGCACTGCGTCGAGAATCGCCGTTCAGGTCGGGCGCATAGCGGACGGGATCTTCTCCACCTTCGCCGGTGTTCGATTTCCCACCGATCCGGTTCATCGCGATCGCCAAGTTCTCGTGCGCTTCGCGGCTGATCGACCCGAGCGACATGGCGCCGGTCTTGAATCGCTTGACGATCTCGCTGGCCGCCTCCACCTCGTTGAGGGGGATTGGCGTCCCAGGTTTGAATTTCAGCAGGCCGCGAATCGTGCACAGTCTCTCACTCTCATCGTTGACTGATCGAGAGTACTCCCGAAACAGTTTGTAATTCCCGGAACGGACGGCGTGTTGCAGTTTGGCGACGGTGTCGGGGTTGTACATGTGATGCTCGCCGCTGCGGCGCCATTGGTACAGGCCGCCGGGATCGAGATCATCGTCGAGGGCCGGCGACACCTCGTAGGCCCGATGGTGGCGGAGTTGGCACTCGTTGGCGATCACCTCGAGGCCGACACCTTCTATGCGCGACGCGGTCCAGGTGAAGTACCGGTCGATCACCTCATGATTGAGCCCGACGGCTTCGAAGATCTGCGCCCCGCGGTAGCTCTGGACGGTGGAGATCCCCATCTTGGTCATAACCTTGAGGACCCCCTTGTTGGCGGCCTTGATGTACTGCTCGATTGCTTGATCGGCATCGACATCCTTGAGCGTGCCGTCCGCCACTGCTCCGCGCAGGGTGGCAAACGCCACGTACGGATTCACGGCCCCAGCGCCGTAGCCGATCAGTAACGAGAAGTGATGCACCTCACGCGGTTCACCCGACTCCACGACAATACCACAGCTTGTCCGGGTGCCTTCGCGGATCAGGTGATGATGCACCGCGGCAGTGGCCAAGAGGCTCGGAATCGGCGCCAGCTCTTCATTATGCCCGCGGTCCGAGAGCACAATGATGCTGTACCCCTGCTCGATGGCCGCCGACGCTTGACGGCACAGCGCGTCGAGCGCCGTCTCGAGGCCCGGACCGCCGGTCTGGGCCTCGAACAACATCGACAGCGTCACGGCGCGGATCTTGCCGACCGTGATCTCCTTAATCTGCTGCAGCTCCTCGTTGCTGATGACCGGCCTCACCAGCTCCAGCTGATGGCAATGCGCCGGCGTCTCATCAAACAAGTTGTGCCCGCTGCCGATCGTCGTCGTCAACGACATGACCAGCTCTTCGCGAATCGGATCGATCGGCGGATTGGTCACTTGGGCAAAGAGCTGCTTGAAGTAGCTGAACAGCAACTGCGGGTGATCCGAGAGCACCGCCAGCGGCGTGTCGTTCCCCATCGAGCCGACAGCTTCCTGGCCGTTGATGGCCATCGGCGCGATCAGCATGCGCAGATCCTCGTTGGTGTACCCGAAGACCTGTTGGCAAGTCAGCAAGGCATCGAGATCCTCCGCCCGCAGGTTCCGCGGCGCGGGCAGCTTCGTCAACTGCACGAGGTTCCCGTCCAACCACTTGCGGTACGGCCGGCGCGCGGCGATACCTTCTTTGATCTCGTCGTCGCCGACGATGCGCCGGTTCTCCGTGTCGACCAGGAACATGCGACCGGGCTGCAGCCGGTCCTTGTGCAAGACGTTGTCGGCGGGGATGTCGAGGACCCCGACCTCCGACGCCATCACCACAAACCCATCCTTGGTGACCACGTAGCGCGACGGGCGTAAGCCGTTGCGGTCGAGCACGGCGCCGACGAGACGACCATCGGTGAACGCGATCGAGGCCGGGCCATCCCACGGCTCCATCAGGCAGGAGTGATACTCGTAGAACGCCCGCTTCGCATCGCTCATGCTCTCATGCTTCTGCCACGCCTCCGGAATCATCATCATGACCGCGTGCGGCAGCGAGCGCCCGGAGCGCACCAGCAGCTCGAGGACGTTGTCGAACTTCGCCGAATCGCTTCCGGCCTCTTGGATGACCGGCATCAGCTTCCTGATGTCGTCGCCGAACAGCGGCGAGGCAAACAGGCTCTGGCGCGCGTGCATCCAGTTTTCGTTGCCGCGCAGAGTGTTGATCTCACCGTTGTGCGCCAGGAACCGATACGGATGCGCCCGGTCCCACGACGGGAAGGTGTTCGTGCTGAAGCGCTGATGCACCAATGCGAGGGCACTCACCATAGCTGGGTCACGCAGGTCGGCATAGAATTGCCCGATCTGCTCCGGCAGCAGCAGGCCCTTGTAGACCAGGGTCCGGCACGAGAGACTGGAAACGTAGAAGCTCTCCGAGTCGCGCAGGCCCGCCTCGTTCACCAGGCGTTCGACGCACCGACGGATCACATACAGTTTGCGTTCGAGGGCCTCGGCATCGGCGCTCCCCTTGCCGCGCGCGACAAAGATCTGGCGGATCTCCGGCATGCACTTCCGCGCCAGGTCGCCGCACGTGCTCGGATCGGTTGGGACGCTCCGCCACCCGAGGAGTCGTTGGCCCTCCTCATGAATGACCTTCTCGAAGATCTCTTCGCAGACGTTGCGCTCGGCGATGTCGCGCGGCAGAAAAACCATCCCCGCGCCGTACTCATCGGGATCGGGCAACGTGATGTGCAGGGCGCGGCACTCCTTCAGCAAGAACTCATGCGGGAGCTGCATCAGGATGCCGGCCCCATCTCCGGTGAGCGGGTCGCAGCCGCAGGCGCCACGATGCGTGAGGTTCTGTAGGACCCGCAGGCCCTTTTCCACGATGTCGTGTGACTTGACACCCCTGATATTGGCGACGAATCCGACCCCGCAGGCATCGTGCTCGAAGCGCGGATCGTACAGCCCCTGCTTGGTCAGCCTGCGCATCGGGCCGCGCTCCGTATCGGTTCCGCCTCCGAATAAAACGTGACTCATCGACACAAAGTCTCCCTCACATCCAGCGCCTACGGCTGGGCCACATGTTTCTCCCCATTCCTGCGCGGACGTCTTGCCGCCGTCGCAGCGCACGCAGGTAGCGGGATCTGCGTTCGTTCCGTATGCGTCGACAACACCACCATGGTTTCGGTCCGATCCACCCCTTCGATCGACCGGACCTTGCTGATCAGCTCTTCGAGCGATGAGGTGCTACTGGTCTTCACCTTGAGCAACAGCGTGTAATGGCCGGTCACGTGGTGACATTCGAGTACATCCTCGACCTGCTTGATGTCGCCCTCGAACAGACCGATGTACTTGGGATGGCTAACCGAGACGCCGATGAAGGCCGTGACATCCTTCCCCAGGCGGCGCGCATCCAGGATCGCCCGGTAGCCGACGATAGCGCCGTGGTCCTCGAGCTTCTTGATGCGTTCAACAACGGAGGGGGCGGACAGGCCAACCTGGGCGCCAATTTGCGCCAGCGGCAGCTTACAGTTTTCCTGCAACAAAGCGAGGATTCGGAGGTCGATATCGTCAGGATCGCTGTCGGCGTGTCCGAATTTCATTAGGAACTCCACGTGTATTACCAAATAAATACATGATGGAGCCGCCGTATGTCAATAATCCATTCGGACAATTCTTCTACGATCGTAGGCTGGCGGTGCGGCCGTCCCGCCTGCGACAGGGGAGCTGCCTTGTCTCCACCCTTCCGGCAGGGAGACGCCCACAATACGACAGTGCCGCCACAACGACGCTGGCCAAATCGACCGCCTTTCGGTACACACCGGGACTCCATGCAGCGCCTCGATCCCGAGCACGCCCGCCAGTTCCAACGGCGGTTGTTGCGCTGGTACGCGCGCCACGGCCGCGATCTGCCGTGGCGGCACACGCGCGACCCCTACCAGATCCTGGTCTCCGAGGTGATGCTCCAGCAGACACAGGTGGAACGTGTCCTCGATTACTACCAGCCCTTTCTCCGCCGCTATCCCACCATCGCAGCGCTCGCAGCCTCCTCCGAACCGCAGGTGCGCGAGGCATGGGATGGATTGGGCTATTACGCGCGGGCGCGGAACCTGCACCGCGCCGCGCAACGAGTGGTCACCGAATTCGGCGGCAAGCTCCCCGACGAACCGGATACGATCCGGCGCTTACCCGGCATCGGGCGCTACACGACCGGAGCGCTGCTGAGCTTTGCGTTTCAAAAGGACGCCGCGATTCTCGACACCAACGCGGCACGGGTGTTGACGCGGGTATTCGCCGTGCGCTGCCGCGGCGCGAAAGCTCGCCACCACGGTCGGCTCTGGCAGCTCGCCGAGGCGGTGACGCCATCCGGAAAGGCGGATCGTTTCAACCAAGCGATCATGGACCTGGGCGCGACCATCTGCCGAGCCCGCGCCCCGCAGTGCAGGCGGTGCCCGCTACGGCGCTGCTGCCGCACGGTAGTGAGAATGGAAAACGGAAAATGAAAAACGGACAATGGAAAATGTGTTGCTCCCTTCATTTGCTATCTTTCATTT
The DNA here is from genome assembly GCA_963729835.1 of uncultured delta proteobacterium. Taxonomy (GTDB): domain Bacteria; phylum Desulfobacterota; class Binatia; order HRBIN30; family HRBIN30; genus CAVSQF01. The sequence goes on from CAVSQF010000052.1 coordinate 32,945, forward strand.
TCCATTTTCCATTCTCCATTCTCCACTCGCATACCGCCGCTCCCATTCGCGCCGTAGGATCGAATACAGAAAGCGATCCACCGGGAGCCCATTGCGCCAGCGCGGCCCGCTGATCACGCGCTCGCGCACCATCCCGAGCTTCTCCATGGTGCGGAAGGAGCGCTTGTTGTCGGTATCGCACACCGCTTGGATGCGGCGTAGCGCGAGGTGGCGAAAGCCGTAATCGACGAGCAGTCGTCCCGCTTCGACGTTGAAGCCCTTCCCCCAATACAACCGCGCCAATGTGTAGCCGATCTCGCCGAGTCCCCACAACCGACTGACGATGCGAATATCGACCACGCCGATGACGCGCTCCTCCTCCATGAGCTCCACCGCGAAGGTAATCGGGCCCCAGTCGTCAGCGAGGCAGCGCTGAATGTAGAGCATGCTCTCGTAGGGGGAGCGGTGCGGCTCCCAGCCGGCGTGGCGGGTCACCAGCGGGTCCGACGCATAGATGAACACGTCGTCGATGTCTTCGGCCCGAAGGTCACGCAGCAGAACGCGCTGGCCGCGCATTTCCACGCCTGCCATCATCGGGCGTCTCCACGCGACGGGATCAGATGTAGCCGGTCGCCGTAAGGTACTCGGCCGTGAGGACGGCGCCCTTTGCCGCACCCATCTTGGTGTTGTGCGATACCAAGAGGTACTTGATGCCGTTCTCCAGCGCCGTATCGGTGCGGATGCGTCCGACGCTTGTGGTCATGCCGCCGTCCGCATCGCGATCGATGCGCGGTTGTGGCCGGAAGGGATCCTCGTGCACGGTGATGAGGCGCTGTGGTGCCGAGGGGAGCGCAAAGCGCGCCAACTCGGCACCGAACTCGCGAAATGCGGTGGCGACGTCGGCGGGCGTGCAGGGGGTTGCCGTGGAGACGAACACCGATTCCGTGTGGCCCTCGATGACCGCAGCGCGCGTGCACGTGGCGCTGACCGGAAAACTCCCCGGCGCCACCCGGCCATCGCGCACGATGCCGAGGATCTTGACGGTCTCGCGCGCCACCTTCTCCTCTTCGTTCGGGATGTACGGAATGATGTTGTCCACGATGTCCAATGCCACGACACCCGGCGACCGGCCGGCACCCGAGATGCCTTGCATCGAGGTCATCAGCACCCGTTGCAAGCCGAAACGATCCAGCAGAGGCTTTAGCGTGATCACCAATCCCATGGTGGTACAGTTCGGCAGCGGAGCGATGAACCCGCGCCAGTCACGATTGCGCCGCTGCGCGACGATCTGCTCGGCGTGCGCCAGGTTCACCCCCGGCACCATGATCGGCACGTCATCTTCGTAGCGGAATGCCGATGCGGTACTCAGGACGGCCGTGGTCTTGGCGTAGCGCGGCTCCAGCACGCGCGCGACGTCCGACTCGATCGCGCTGAACACGATGTCCACGCCCGCGAGATTCAGCTCATCCGCGTTCTCCACCGGCAACTCCAGCACGGCGGCGGGCGGTTCCTCCGCGCACCACCAGCGGCGCGACCCCGTCTTGGCGTCGCGCAGCGCCACCGCAAACGACTTTCCGGCCGAGCGCTCCGAAGCTGCCAGCATCACTACATCGAACCAGGGATGTCGATCGAGAGCCACCAAGCATTGCTGCCCGGCAATTCCGGTAGCACCGACGACCGCGACACGTTTTTTCATTCTATGTTGAACCTTTCACCTCCCCCCTTTATAGCCAAAATTCCCGGCGAATTGTCAACCGCGTTCGCGAAGAGATTTCCACTTCCGTGGTTTCGTGGGGCGCACGTTTTCCATCGCGTTGGCGATTTCGGGGGCGCTTGCCGGCTTTGCTGGCACAGCATGTCGTGACATTCGCGCAAAATTTCACTACGATGCGGCCGCATTTGAGTGTTGATCCGGGGGCAGAGCCATGACGAATTCTCAGGATCAAGCGGCAGCAGATTTCACCGCCGCCTACATTCGGCGCGCCCTTGAGCCGCGGCTCCAAGGGCACGGGCACATTGAGGTTCGCAGAATCGCACCGTCCGGGCTCACCATCGTGCACCGCTATACGAGCGAATGGAACGGCAGGCAGGTGGCGCTCCCGGTGGCGCAGTTGCGCGCCAAAGGCAGTAAACTGCATCTCTACTGGAAGCGGGCCAACGGCCGTTGGGCGCCGTACGAAGGCGGTGAGGATCTGCCCTTCGTCGGCAGCTTGGATGCCTGCTTGCGAGAAATCGAGGCCGACCGCTGGGGCTGCTTCTGGGGTTAGAGATTCGGCTGACCTGAAGTTCCGTGTCAGGACTCTGCATGCGCCCCGTCAAATTTGGCCTGTTCTTCCCGCAGGTCGGGTTCCGCTATCCAGTCATCAAGGAACGCGCCCAGTTGGCGGACCGACTCGGCTATCATTCGCTCTGGTTCGTCGATCACATGTGGAGCCGCAGCCTGCCCGATCTCGACCACCTGGAGGCATGGACCTTGATGTCGGCGACGGCGGCCGTTACCGAGCGGATTCGGATCGGCACCTTGGTGCTCTGCAATTCCTACCGCAACCCCGCGTTGCTCGCGAAGATGGCGAGCAGCCTCGACCAAGTCAGCAACGGCCGGCTCATGCTGGGTCTCGGTGCCGGGTGGATGGAAGAGGAGTATCAGGCATACGGCTACTCGTTTCCCCGTCCTCGCGTTCGCATCGAGCAGCTCGAAGAGGCGGTGGTGATCCTCAAGCTGCTGTTCACACAGCCGCGCGCCAGCTTCCAGGGCAAGTATTACGCGGTGGCGGAGGCGGTGAACAATCCGAAGCCTGTGCAGCAACCTCACCCGCCGATCCTGATCGGCGGTGCCGGTGAAAAACGGCTGTTACGAATTGTGGCCGAGCACGCCGACATTTGGAACTGCCCGAACAACGCCGCGCCGGAACTGCCGCAGAAACTCGACGCTCTCCAACGGCACTGTGCCGCGATTGGGCGCGACCCGGCGGACATCGAGGTGTCGGAGCAGTGCGTCGTCGTCCTCGGCCGCGACGACAACGACTTGCGCAACAAGCTGCAGTTCGCCAAGGGCGCGCTCGGCGGCGTCTTCGACATCGAGAAGACCGGCCTGTGTGGCACCCCGCCGCAATTGATCGACAGCATTCGCGCCCGCAGCGAGCAAGGCGTGACGTTGTTCACGATGCTGTTCGGTGATTTGAACCAGCCGGAGACGCTGGAGTTGTTCGCGGAGAAGGTGGCGCCGCGGTTTGCTTAGTACGAAATCCCGTGCAGGCGTTTGGCCTCGCGCCGGCGGTTCGCGACGGCGATTGCCGCGGCGGGATTTCCCCAGTACGGTGCGCCGGATGATTCGCTTCGTTCTCTACGGCATGTTCGGTTGGTGCGCCGAGATCGTGTGGACGGCGGCCAGCCACGCCGCACAAGCCCTACGAGCTGGGCAGCGGTTCGATGTTCGCCTTGCGGGACACACATACCTCTGGATGTTTCCCATCTACGGCGCCGGCGGACTGGCCTTCGAGCTGACGCACCGCCTCATCGGGGGCTGGCCATGGCCGGCGCGTGGTTGCCTGTACATGGTTGGTTGTTTTGTGATCGAGTACGGCTCTGGAGGGGCGATCAAACGCCTGACAGGCCGCGTACCATGGGACTACTCGCAGGCGCGTTGGCGGGTGCATGACCTGATTCGGCTGGATTACGCCCCGCTGTGGTTTGGGTTCGGGATGATTCTCGAGCTGGTCCAACGTCTGATCGCCGCCGCCGAGCCAGCGTTTCGAGCAGCGTTCTGATGGGTCGGATACTCTCCGATAACGTTTCACGCCTGCCGCGTTCTACCCATCACGTTTTATCCGTCACCGCTTGATCATGAGAAACGCGCCGCGCAGGCGTTGCACCTGGTCCTGCAGGGACGGCAGCCGTCGCGCTTCGTTCAACACCTGAAAGACATCCATCTCGCTCGCCTCGCCACGCCGCTCACCGAGTTCGTGCACCGAATCGAGTATCTCATGAATCAGCCGCGGAATCTCTCGTTGGGGGATGACGAGATCGCCGCGTCCGAGTGTGCCATTCCAATTGGACGCATACGGCCGCAGCACATGCAAGATCCTCTCAGTCGCGCTGCGAGTGTCCGCCATGTTGCATTATCCTTTCCCGTACTGATGCACGATAACACAAGCACGGCAGCGAAGGAACGTTGCGCGGCGAGGGGTTGCGCAGTGCCTGCGCGCCTTGTACATAGAAAGCGATCCCTGATAATGGCCAGGAACAAATTCAACACCGCGGGGGGAAGCATGCGCTTAGATGCGAGCAGCATTGCGGCGCTCGCCGTGGAATACGCCAACCGAGATCCGCGTCAGATCCTCGAATTGGCTCTGTATGAATGTGGGCCCGCCGTCGGCATTTCCTTCAGCGGCGCCGAGGATGTCGTACTCATCGACATGGCGAAGAGAATCGGTGGGGAGTTCAGCGTGTTCTCGCTCGATACCGGGCGACTGCATCCCGAGACCTACCAGTTTCTCGAGAGGGTGCGGAACCGCTATGAGATCGTGTTGGAGACGTTCTCCCCACAGCCGGAAGCGGTGCAGAAGCTGGTACGCGAGAAGGGGTTGTTTTCGTTCTACGGAGACGGACACAAAGAGTGCTGCGGGATTCGGAAGGTCGAACCGTTGACGCGCGCGCTGCAGCCGCTGCGCGCGTGGGTGACCGGCCAGCGCAAAGACCAGAGCCCCGACACCCGCGCCGATGTCCCCGTCGTGCAACTCGATCCGATCTTCGGCTCAACAACGCGGCCCTTGCTGAAGTTCAATCCGCTGGCGAACTGGACGTCACAACAGGTGTGGACTTACATCCGCGACCACGACGTGCCTTACAATGCGCTGCACGAGCGCGGTTTCGTCTCGATCGGCTGCGACCCGTGTACGCGTCCGGTGCATCCCGGTCAGCACGAGCGCGAAGGCCGCTGGTGGTGGGAAGAAGGAACGGTGAAGGAGTGCGGTCTGCATACCGGGGACCGCCGGGAAAAGGTTAATTGAGTTGCCGAGTTGTTAGGTTGTTAGTTACTAAGCTGTTACTAACAACAAACAACTAACACCGTAACGACCTGCACCTCCTCAGCTACCGCAGCCCGATTTCCGCTGCCGCCCGGTAGGAATCCCAACCGCCGCACTGCAGGCAATAGCCGATCCAGTCGCGCACCGCATGGTGGCAGCCGTTGCATTCGTATTGCAGTTGGTCGCCGCCGGCCTGAGCGTACGCCGCCACCGCTTGCTCCAACTGGCCGCGCCGCTGATGCAGGTCACCCCAGAGGCGGTGCAGCAGCGCCGGGGCGCGCGTCGGGTCCTGGATGGCCTCCAGCTCGCGTGCAGCCTCCTCGAGATGCCCATCCGTCAAATTGAGTTGCGCCATCATCAGTCGCAAGCTATCGGGCCGCACGTCGTCCGGCCGAATCTTGCGCAGCAAGCCCCGCAGCCGCTCACGGTGCCGCGGCTCAGTCGCCAGCGTCGACAGCCGTTCCACGAGGACGGTCCGCGGTGCGCTGCGCAGCACCCGCTCCCACAGCATCGAGGCCTCGTCGGCGCGGCCGTTGGCCAGCAAAGCATCTCCCAGACTCACCAGGATCGGCAACGACCGCGGCCGATTATCGGCGAGCGCCTCCAGCGCCTCGACGCGCCCGGCAAGGTCCGGCAGGTTGATCGCTGCCTGATAACGTAACGTCGTGAGGTACTCGCGCTCGCTGCTTAGCGCTTCCCCGTCATGCAGTTCACTGAGCAGCGCCTGCTGCGCCGCTGCCGCGTCGCCCCAGCGTTCTGACTCGACGTACGCGTCGCGCACCACACGCAGCACACGCGAAGTGCGTGGGTGCAAAGCGCGCAGCCTTTCCAGCACCTCCAGCCGCGCCTTACGTTCCCCGCCCGCGCAGTACGTATCGGCCAACGCCAGGAGCACATCGGGATTGGTGCGGTGGTGCTCGGCAGCGTCGATCAGCAGCCGGCGGGCGCGCGCCAGCTCTCCCGTGTCGCGGTAGGAAGCCGCCAGCGCCACCACGGCGTGCGCACTATCCGGATTGCGGCGCCAAGCCCGTTGCAGAAGGCTGCGCCCCTGATGGACGTCTCCCTCCCACACCAGTCGCTCACCCTGCTCTTCCCACTCATCGATCCGTGCCAGCTGCCTTTGCCGCCGGTCGAGCCGCCACGCCACCACGGCGCGCCGGCCCGCCTGAATCGTCACCACCACCAAGACCAGGAGCGCACCCGCCACGAAGGCGAAAATCATCAACGCCGACAACGGCGCCTGCACGCTCTGTTGCGGGCGCAACCGGAACTCCACCGTGGTCGGGTTGAGCCAGGAGAGGTACGCGACGACACACACCATGACGACACCCACGAGAATGGCAAGGGCACGTTTCATTGGACCGGCCGCATTGGTTAGCGTGCCTCGTTCGCGAGGCGCAAGTCGCGCACCTGACTGTGGTAAGGCTCCGGCAACCGCACCCGCGGCGCTCGCCCCCACAAACGTTCCAAATCGTAAAACTCCCGGACTGGTTCGTAGAAGATGTGAACAATCACGTCCCCGTAATCGATGACCACCCAGTGGCCTCGGGCATAGCCCTCGATCGACAACGGCCGAACATCGAAGTGGCTCAGGTGCTCTTCGATACTCTGCGTGATCGCCTGCACCTGGGTGTCCGACCGGCCAGTGCAGATCAGAAAGTAGTCCGCCAGCGAGGTGAGTGGGCCGACTTCCATGAGCACGAGATCATACGCCTTCTTCTCAAGGGCGTACCGCACACACAAAAGCGCCTTCTCGCGCACTCCGACTTCAGTCAACGCGCTGCAACCCTCCGCGTGTACAGTTGATGACGCACAATGTACTGTTCAACGGACGCTGGGACCAAGTACCGAACCGACAAGCCACGGTGAACGCGCTGGCGGATTGAAGACGCAGAAATCGCCAACTCAGTGATACGCTGGAAGATGAGTCGATGCCCTGTGCGATGTTCCAATGTCCTCGTGGCCGTACGGTAGCAAAACTGCGCGCGTACGGCAACCGGGAGGGCCGCACGCAAGGGGATCTCGTCGAAAGGCGGTCGTGAGGTCACGATGAGGTCACAAAGTCCAAAAATGCTCTTGTATTCCTTCCAGGTGGCGATTTCCCTGAAGGTATCGAGCCCCATGATGAAAGAGAACTCCGCAGCCGCCACGCGCGCGCGCAGCGTCCGTAGCGTGTCGACTGAATACGAACAGCCGCCGCGCTCGATCTCCACAGTCGAGACCCGAAAACGCGGATTCCGGGCGATCGCCAGCCGGACCATCGCCAGCCGATGCTCCGACGCCACCAAGACGCCCGCCTGCTTGTGCGGTGGCGTCGCGCTGGGAATGAACAGGACGTGATCCAGGCCTTGCTCCTCACACACTTCCTCGGCGCTGCGCAGGTGCCCGAAATGAATGGGGTTGAAGGTGCCCCCGAAGATACCGATGCGCATACGGCTCATGGCTTATACCTTATGGCAGGGCCCGGCGATCGGCCATGCGCCGCCATCAGCCCTATACTGCCGTTACTCGCGAATCTGGCCGTTGCCATAAATGACATACTTATACGTCGTCACTTCGCGCAGGCCCATCGGTCCGCGCGCATGCAGGCGGTTGGTCGAGATGCCCACCTCGGCGCCAAAGCCGAACTCGTACCCGTCGGTGAAGCGTGTGGACGCATTGACGTACACCGCCGCCGAGTCCACCTCGGCGAGAAAGCGGCGCGCGTGCGGCAAGTGCTCAGTGACGATGGCGTCGGAGTGTCCGGTGCCGTACGTATTGATGAAGCCGATGGCTTCGTCGAGAGAGTCGACGACCTTCACAGCCAGCACCAGATCGAGGTACTCCGTGCGCCAGTCCTCCTCCGTCGCCGGCATCACCTCGGGCACGATCTGGCGCGTCCGCTCGCAGCCGCGGATACTTACACCCGCCTCTCGGAGTCGCGCGAGCATGCGCGGCAGAAACCGCGCCGCGACCGCCTCGTGTACCAACATGTTCTCCATCGCGTTGCAGACGCCAGGACGCTGCACCTTGGCGTTGAAACAAATCCGCTCGGCCATGTCGAGGTCGGCGTGTGCATCCACGTACGTGTGGCACACCCCGGCGTAATGCTGAATGACGGGAATCATCGAGGAGGCGGTGATCGCCCGGATCAGACTCTCCCCCCCACGCGGCACGATGACGTCGACGTAGTCCTTCTGGTCGAGCAGCACCTGCACGGCTTCCCGATCGGCGGTAGCGATGAGTTGAACGGCTGCCGCCGCCAGCCCGGTATCTCGAGCCGCATCGGCGAGCACGGCGGCGATTGCGCCATTGGTCGCCAAGGCCTCGGAGCCGCCTTTGAGCACGACGGCGTTGCCCGCCTTCAGACACAGCGCCGCCGCGTCTGCCGTCACATTGGGGCGTGACTCGTAGATGATGCCGACGACGCCGATTGGGATGCGGATCTGGCCGATTTCCAGCCCGTTCGGCCGCCGCCACTGCGCGATGGTTTCGCCGACCGGATCGGGAAGCGCGGCAACCTCCTCCACGCCTTTAGCCATGGCTTCGATGCGCGCCTCGCTCAGGGTCAGCCGATCCAGCAACGCCGCCGAGAGTCCGGCGCTTCTGCCCCGCGCCACATCCGCGCGATTCACCTCCAGCAGCCGCCCCTGCCGGCTGCGCAAGCCGGCGGCGGCGGCATGCAGCCAGTGATTCTTGGCGTTCGTCGAGGTGGTGGCCAGCGCACGGCTGGCCTGCCGCGCCGCCTTGCACGACTCGATCACCGTTTCCCGCACGCCCATGTCCCTGACGATACAGAATCATCCGCCCGAGGCAAAGAGCTTATTGGGCACGTCTGCCGTCGCCATCGCCAGCGCATACCCGTGTAAGCTTTACAACCTCGAGGGTAGCCCTTACACAGGTTTCCCATTGACTTCGTGCATCTACCGCCTGGGATCTCGGGCACGTGAAATGCAGTATCACCTCCGCATGCAAGCTGCAAATGCCAACAGAGCCGTTCGTTCCGCGCGCACGTATGTGTGTGAGGTATGTGGTTGTCAAGTGGAGCAACGTGAGGCGCACGCCCATGCGTGCCAGTTGAGCCCAAGCGAGTACGCCCTTCTCTTTTGGGACGAGGTCTAGCGGGCTGGTGCCTTGCGTTTGTGCTGCGCGGCTCCTGGTCGCTTCGGTAGATCTTAGTGATATCGCCGTTGCAACTCGGTGCGTAAGCCACCGACGAGTTTGGGAAGCGAGCGCCACGTCAGGAAATCCTCGATCAGCCGCGGCACCGGCTGCCCGCTATCAATCCACACGCGGTAGCGCGCCAACGTCCGTTGCCCTTCCGGCAGGGGCACCAGGCACCATGATCCCGTCGTATCGGCGATATCGTGCGGCGCACTCTTGTCCAACACCCAAGTCAGCGTGCCGTGTTCGGGGTCCAGTGTGTCGATGACTTGGTAGCGGATGTTGACCAGGAAGATGCGCAGGTGCTCGAAGAGCCAAACGCGGTTGCCGTCCACGCGCAGGATGCGCACCTCCTTCGTGCCCGGGATGTACTTGGGCCGTGACTCGAAATCGACAAGCACTTCCCATATCCGGGGGGCCGCGTAGGGCAGGATCGCAGCGCTTTCGATGTTACTCAGGACCCTCCCCTCTGGGCCCGGCGCATTTTTCTTTGAGGTGACGATCTCGCCACCTGTCAGCGCCTTCCAATCGACCGCCGTGTAGTCGGCGCGCAACGCTTCGAAATTCGCGCGGCAGGCAACACAGGATACGGCGGCATCCGGCGTCACAGTGGCGCCGGCTTGGACGATGACCAGCAGCGGTACGAGGCTCAGGATGTGCACGAGGTCCGCTTAGTGCGCCTCCTCTTGCAATGCAAACGAAACTACGAAACTTGTGAGGGCCCATGGCACACCGCTACGCACCGATTGCTGAAAGTCTGGCGCTGCTCGCACTCACGCTGCCGCTCGCCATTGGGTTGCATCGCCCGGAGCTGTGGTTTCTCGCGCCGTTTCTAGTCATCACGGCCACGAAACGCTCGTATGTGAGCTACGGGCTCACGTTACAGGGAGGGGGCGGCTGGGCTTTCCATGCGGTCGTTGCCACCGCCGTGTTCGTGCCGTACGCCATCGGTCATTGCCTGTTCGCGCACTGGTGGTATGGCGCGACCTTTTCGCCACGGCTTCCACCGGGTTTCCTGCCGACCGTGTGGGATCAAGTGCTGGTCGTGGCGCTGCCGGAGGAGTTTTTCTTTCGGGGCTACCTGCAGACGCAATTCGATCGCGTCTGGGGGAAGCCGTACCGCTGTCTGGGGGCACAATGGGGCGCCGGGTTACCGCTCGCCGCCGCGTTGTTTGCCGTGTGTCACACGATCTATGGCGGGCCGGCGCGCTTGATCGTGTTCCTCCCCGGCCTGTGGTATGGGTGGCTGCGTGCGCGTACCGAGACGATTGCCGTTCCGATCGCTTACCACGCTGCAAGCAACCTCCTCATGCATCTCATGCTCACGAGCCTGCACGTATGAGGCCGGGTTGGGCGTTACCAAAATAACGACCGCTCTGTCGCTCGCCGCCCAATTCGGGGTTTGCCGTGCCGCTGCCGAGTTTGGGTTGCAGGGCTCTCAAGAAGTCGCAACTGGCGTGCGTCTTGCTGGGTCGGAAGCAGAATGTAGGGAACCGGCAACGACGGCGGGCTTATGGACATCACGCAGCTACTGACCTTTGCCCATCGAGAAGGGGCGTCGGACGTACACCTGTCGGCATCCGAGCCGCCGATGGTGCGCATTCACGGCGACATGAAACGGATCGAGCATCCGCCGCTCAGCCCGGAAGAAGTCCACAACATGTGCTTCGACATCATGAGCGATGCGATCCGCAAGACGTTTCAGGAAACCAACGACGTCGACTTCTCGTTCGACCTGGGTGACGTCGCCCGCTTCCGCGTGAACGTGTTCCGCACCCGCCGTGGCGAGGGAGCGGTATTCCGGACGATTCCAACCAAAGTGATGACCCTGGAAGAGCTCGGGTTGCCGCCGGTCATCCGCGATATCTGTGACAAAGAGAAGGGCTTGGTGCTGGTGACCGGCCCGACCGGGTCCGGAAAATCGACTACTTTGGCGGCCATGATCCACTACATCAACGAACGCTACGAAGGGCATATCTTGACCATCGAAGATCCCATCGAGTTCGTGCACACCTCGAAGAAGTGTCTCATCAATCAGCGTGAGGTCGGCACGCACACCATTTCGTTCAATGCCGCCCTCCGCGGGGCGCTGCGCGAAGACCCCGATGTCATCCTGGTCGGCGAAATGCGCGACCTGGAGACCGTCGCTCTGGCCCTGACAGCCGCTGAAACCGGGCACCTCGTCTTCGGCACCGTGCATACATCGAGCGCCCCGAAGACGGTGGACCGCGTGATCGACGTCTTTCCCGCCGCTCAACAAAGCCAAATCCGAACGATGTTTTCCGAATCCATTCAAGCCGTGATTACGCAGACGCTGCTCCGCAAGCGCTCCGGCGGCCGCGTGGCGGCGCTGGAGATCCTGATTGGCACGCCGGCCGTCCGCAACTTGATCCGCGAAAACAAGATCCATCAGATCCCCTCCGCCATGCAAACCGGCCAAGCCGTCGGCATGCAAACCCTCGACATGGCGCTGATCGATCTCGTGGCCAAAGGCTTGGTGACCAAGGAAGAAGCCCAGTCGCGCACCAACACACCGAACCTGTTCGGGTCGCACCCGGCTGCCGACCCGAGAATAGCCGCAGCACGCCTCGCCAAATCTGCTGCCGGCCACGGAGCTTGAATGGCGGACGTCCGATCATTGCTGGCGGAGATGGTGGCGCGCAACGCCTCCGATCTTTACCTCACTCTCGATAGCCCTCCTGTTCTTCGGATCGAGGGGGTCACTGAACGACTGGGAACCGAGTGCCTCAAGGCCGCGCAGGTCGAGGCGCTGGCGCATGCGTTGATGAGCGAGCGCCAACGCGCCGCCTTCGACGAGAAGCTCGAGCAGAATCTTGCCATTGCGTCCGGAAACCTTGGCCGGTTTCGCGTCAACGTGTTCCGACAACGCGGCGCCATTGGCGTCGTCATCCGGCAGATCAAGAGCCGCATTCCCACACTCGACGAGCTCGAATTGCCGCCCATCCTGAAGACGATTGCGCTGACCCGCCGCGGATTGGTGCTGGTGACGGGCGCCACGGGCTCAGGCAAGTCCACGACACAGGCCGCCATGCTCGATCACCGCAACGCGATGACGGCGGGGCACATCCTCACCGTCGAAGATCCCATCGAGTTTGTCCACACTCACAAGAAGTGCATCGTCAATCAACGCGAAGTGGGGTTCGATACGGCGTCGTTCGGCGACGCCCTGAAGAACATGCTGCGACAGGCGCCCGACGTGATTCTCATCGGCGAGGTCCGCGACGCCGAAACCATGGAAGCGGCGGTGACCTTCGCCGACACGGGCCACCTCTGCCTGGCGACGCTGCACTCCACGAACGCCAACCAAGCCCTCGATCGGGTCATGAACTTCTTCCCGCACTCGCGCCACCTGGAGATGTTTCTCCAGCTGTCGTTGAATCTGCGCGCCATCATCTCCCAACGGCTCATCCCGGGAACGGACGGCAAACGGGTGGCGGCGATGGAGATTCTCATCGACACGCCGTGGGTCAGGGATCTCATCAAGAAAGGGCAAATCGACACCCTCAAGGACGCCATGGAGACCAGCACGCAGGAGGGCGGGCAGACCTTTGATCAGTCGCTGTACGCGCTGTACGAGGCGGGACGCATCACCGAGGAACAAGCGCTGGCAAATGCGGACAGCGCCAACAACCTGCGCATCAGAATCAAGCAGCTCGAGATCTCGCGCAAGACGTCGAAAGGCCGGCGCATGGGCAACGAGTTCCGCATCGAAGGGGTAACCCCGAGCCAGCATCTGCGGCGCTTGTGAGCGCCCGCACACTGTGCCGGCTCACAGTTTCGCCGAGGAGCTCGCGCCGAGCCATTGCAGGTACTCTGCCGAGCCCGCAGCGATCGGCAGCGCAATGATCTCCGGGGTGTGATACGAATGCAGCTGCTTCACGCGCTGCTCGACCGTGGCAAACAACGCGGCTCGCGTTTTGATGAGCAGCAGCAACTCCTGGTCATGCTGCACCTGGCCCTCCCAGTAGTAGATCGATCGCACGGGGCTCACGATGTTGACGCAGGCAGCCAGGTGCTCGCCGACCAGGGCCTGCGCGATGCGCTCCGCTTCATCTTCGCTTCCGACAGTGACGAAGATGACGACGTATTCGGTCATCGGCAAACTACCGGGCGGCTCGCCAGTGGACGATGAGGGTTTCATAATTGATCGCCTCCGTCGGGCTCGCAGGAGCGGCAGAGACTTGCCGCTGGAGCCGGTGCTTCAGGCGCTCCCACAGGGACGGGCGGACACCGTCGGGCACGTCCTCCGGCAACAGCTTGCGTGTCTGCAAGTAGTCGCGCAGCCTGGCGGCGCTCGCCGACTGCAGGTGCCCGCGCCGCACAATATCAGCAAGTGAGTTTGCCAACCGCGCTGGTGAGTATCCTGAGCCGCCGATCAAGCTCTCGGCCACCGCCACAACCGCGGCCGGCGTCAGATGCCCCTCTTCAAACAGGCAGGCGGCGGTTTGGAAGTAATTGAAGCTCGGCACCAGACGCGGCCCGAAGGCGCGGAAGTCCTTCGGTGGCGTGCGCCGCTCGATGTTGATGAAGATCCGCTGCACCACGTCAACGGGCGGCACCGCCGCGGGCACGACGGCCGCCGCCAGCTCTTTCGCCAAGGCGATGAGCCGCCGATCCACGCCTATCGGACCAAGAATGCCGTCAAGATTCTCCGCCCCGATGCGGCCCGCCAGGACATCCGCGTAGAGCGAGTAAATGATGGGATTCGACTCCCAGTCGTCACCGAAGAGCACCTCACGTGACTCCGCAGGCATATGCTGCCGACTTTTCAACAGCTCCGTCAGTTTGAAGCCCACATGTTCGCGCAGGTTGCGAAACTTCCCGCGCATGAGGTGTTGCAGCTGATTCTTGAAAACGATGCCGTCGTACTCGATGCCGTCCATGGCCAGCTTCTGCTTGATCGCTTTGGCGATCTGCGGTGGGCTGGCCGACATGAAGTAAACGCGCACCTGGCGCTGCCGCTCGACGGCAACTTCGCGCAGGCTCCGGATCAAGGGGACGACACCCCGGGACCGCAACCTTGTCCTGTGGTTTCTCGAATGGCACCCGCATCAATCCGCGCAGCGAATCGAACTCGCTTTTCAGGTAGGTCTTGCTCGAGATCCCACCGATAAATGATCGGTGGGAGCGACTCGGGCGCGCGTCGTCTGGTCCGCCGGAGAGCCATCAGAGTTGATCGATCGCGGCCGAGATCTCTTGGGTGACGCCGTCGCGGACGGCTTTGGCGGCAACTTTGACGGCATTCAGAATCGCGCGCGCCGTCGAGCGCCCGTGCGACTTGATCACCAGATGCTCGAACCCCAAAATGGGCGCACCGCCGTACACCGCGTAATCGGTCAGATCACGGAGCCGCCCGAAACCGCTGGCCAGCATCATCAGCCCCAACTTCCAGCGCCAGTTTTCCCGGGCGGCGGTTCCCGCAAGATCCACCACAACATCCGCCAGCCCTTCGAGCAACTTGAGCACAACGTTCCCCAGCAGGCCCTCACACACGATCACGTCGGCCTTGCCCTTGGCAAGATCGTTCCCCTCAATGTTGCCAACGAAGTTGATGCCGGAGATCGTCTTGAGGCGGCGGTAAGCATGCACAAGCACGTCGCCACCCTTGGTCTCTTCCGTACCCATATTGAGCAAGGCGACGCGCGGACTCGGGAGCTTCGAAATGCCGCGGGCGTAAGCGCTGCCCATCAGCGCGAACTGCACCAGCTCCGTCGCATCACACCGGATCGTGGCGCCGACATCGAGGAGCAACGCCAACTGGTCCTGGCCCGGATATTCTGTTTGCCGCGGGTACACGCTGGCCAGTGCCGCCTTGCGCACGCCGCGTATGGTCTTGAAATGTTGTGCACACGCCAGCACCGCAGCGCCCGTGTTGCCTGCGGTGACCAACGCATCCGCCTCCCCGTTTGCCACCAGACGCGCCGCCACGAGAATCGAGGCGTGGCGCTTCTGGCGCACACTGGTCTTCGGATCCTCCGCCATGCCGATGAAATCGCGCGTGTGATGGACGCGGATGTGCTCCGGATTGTACGCGACAGCATTCAGCAGCGCCTGGATCTGCGACTCGTCACCCACCAGGACACACTGGATCTCGGTGCTCAGAGATGCTTGTGCGACGCCGCTGACGATCTCTTCTGGGGCGAAATCGCCACCCATGGCATCAACGGCGATGGTGGGCATCGG
The DNA here is from genome assembly GCA_963729835.1 of uncultured delta proteobacterium. GTDB lineage: Bacteria > Desulfobacterota > Binatia > HRBIN30 > HRBIN30 > CAVSQF01. Next base: position 48,298 of record CAVSQF010000052.1, read on the forward strand.
TGCACCTCGTAGCAGCTTTCCCGGAATACACGGCCGCGTCCTTACACACCGCGCGCGGCCAGCAGGCGCTTGCGCAGCTCCCGCTCCGTTGCACGGTACTTGAATGTCTTCCGGCCGTTCACAAAGAGGACGGGAATCTCCCGTCCGAAACGCCGCTCCAAGTCGGGATTCCCGGAGATGTCGACCTGTTCGAGGACGCAGCCGAGCTCGCGAGCCAGCGGCACGATTGCATCCTTCATTGCATCACACAAATGGCACCCAGGACGACCGTAGAGCGTCAAGGCAACCGGCGGCATGCAGGTTTGCATACCGTCACGCGGCCGGGTTGACAAGATGAGAGTGCTTTTCTAGTAGGGTTTGTTCTTCTGCTGGAGATTGCACGCATGGACTATGCCGTCGTTCGCACCGGAGGGAAACAGTATCGCGTTGCACCTGGCGACGTGATCCGCGTGGAGAGAGTGGTCGGGGAACCTGGCACCGACGTCGAGTTGACCGAGGTATTGATGACCTCCGGAGACGGCGCGGTACAGTTGGGCAAACCGCTGGTGGCCGGCGCCCGCGTCACCGCGCGTGTGATGCAGCAAGGAAAAGCCAAGAAGGTCTTGGTCTTCAAGAAGAAGAAGCGGAAGAATTACCGCCGGCACCGCGGGCATCGCCAGCAGTTCACTGATCTGCGGGTGATGGGAATCGAGTCAGGAGCAGAAACGCATGGCGCATAAGAAAGGGCAAGGGAGCACGCGCAACGGCCGCGACAGCCACGGGCAGCGGCGCGGCGTGAAAGTGTTTGCCGGGCAGACGGCGAAGGCCGGCAATATCCTGGTGCGTCAGCTCGGCACCCGCATCCATCCCGGCACGAACGTCGGCATGGGGCGCGACTTCACCCTGTTCGCCAAGATCGACGGCATCGTCAGCTACGAGCGCGTCGGTAAGGATCGGCGGCAGGTCCACATCTTCCCGGCGTAGGCTCCTTTTTGTGCTGCGGCCTGTCTCGGCTGCACAAAACAGCAGGACTGCCCCCCTCGCACCGTGCAGGCGAGACGCCTGCGCCACCTGTGCGCTTCACTTTTCAGCCGGCCGTCGCTACCCTGCGTGTCCGCAGCGATGAAGTTCATCGATGAAGCCGAAGTGCACGTGCGCGCCGGTGATGGTGGACGCGGCTGTGTCAGCTTTCTCCGGGAGAAGTACAAGCCCCACGGAGGACCCAACGGCGGGGATGGTGGTGACGGCGGTGACGTGGTTTTCGTCGTCGATCCTGGCCTGACCACGCTGCTCGATTTCAAGCTGCATCCGCTGCTCAAAGGGCAACGCGGCGAACACGGCCGTGGAAAAGAACAGTACGGCAGACGCGGCCGCGATCACGACGTGCGCGTTCCACCCGGCACAATGGTCACCGACGCAGTAACCAGCGACCTGATCGCTGACCTCCGCGAACCGCACGCACGCGTGATCGTCGCGCACGGTGGCCGTGGGGGCAGAGGGAACGCCCATTTTGCGACCCCCACGAACCAAGCGCCGCGCTACGCGCAACCCGGCACGCCCGGTGAAGAGCGCCGCCTGCAGCTCGAGCTGCACTTGATGGCCGACGTGGGTTTGGTCGGCTATCCCAACGCCGGCAAGTCGACGCTGATCAGCGCCGTGTCCGCCGCGCGCCCGCGCATTGCCGACTATCCGTTTACGACCCTCGTTCCCCATTTGGGTGTTGTCCGCGTGAATGACGAGCTGAGCTTCGTGCTCGCCGATGTGCCCGGCTTGATCGAGGGCGCACATCGCGGGCTCGGTCTCGGTGATCGCTTCTTGCGGCACCTCTCCCGAACGACGCTACTCATTCATCTCATCGACCTCAGCGGACTGAGCGGTCGCGATCCGCTGGCGGACTACGATGCCATCAATCACGAGCTGGAAGCGTTCGGTCCGGAGCTCGCGGCCAAGCCGCAGATCGTCGTGGGAAACAAGATGGACCTTACCGAGGCGCGCCAGGCCTACCCTGCCCTGCACGCACGCTTCGGCGAACGCGGGATTGAGCTGTGGGCCATCTCGGCGGCGGCGGGGCTGGGGGTGACCGCCCTCATGCGCGCCGTCGGCCGGCGCTGGCAAGCCCTGCGGGTGACGGCCCCTGCAGATGTGCACCCGGAGATGCAGGGCAGCGCATGTTGACTGTAATCGCGACCTCCGTTCACCCATGCACTATGGATTTACAGCCCGGCACCCGCTTGGGTCCCTTCCCCTGTTGCCACCCTTCGACTGGGTTCAGGGCAGGCTTCCGGCAACGGGGGAAGGTCAGGATGGAGGCGGTCGGCGCCCAATGAACCAGCACCTCATCGCCAAGCAGCGCGTCCTACGACGGATCCGCCGCGCCGTCATCAAGATCGGCAGCAGCATCTTGTCGGGGGAGAACGGCATCCACCGCCCACGGTTGCGCCGCCTGGCACAAGAGATTTGCGCGCTGCAGGAGCGGGGGATCAACATCGTTGTCGTCAGCTCCGGCGCGGTCGCTGCAGGCATGGCACGCCTGCGAATGAAAACTCGCCCCAAGACCGTCCCGCAACGGCAGGCCGCCGCGGCCGTCGGTCAGATTGACCTGATGGCGCTGTACGAAGAGTACTTCGCCCTGTGCTCGCAGCACGTCGGCGCAGATTCTGCTCACGCACGAGGACCTGGCAAACCGCAGTCGCTACCTCAACGCCCGGCACACGATCGAAACCTTGATCGCGGCGGGCGTCGTGCCGGTTGCCAACGAAAACGACACGGTGGTCATCGACGAGCTGATGGACTTCGGCGACAACGATAATCTGTCGGCGCTGATCGCCGGGCTCGTCGAGGCGGATCTGCTCGTGTTGCTCAGCGACGTCGCCGGCCTGTACACGAAGGACCCACGCGCGCACGCCGACGCCCAGCTCGTCGATCTCGTCGACGATCCGGCGCGCGCCGCGGTGCTGTACATGATGGACGGCTGCGGCCCGTTCGGCACCGGCGGGATGGCCTCGAAAGTGGCCGCCGCCAAGAAGGCCGCCGCCGCTGGTATTCCAACGATCATCGCCGACGGCCTGCACGCCGGCGTGCTGCCCGTCGTATTCGATGTGCGCCACGCCGCCGGCACGCTCATCCTCCCCGAGCACGATCGGTTGGCGCGCCGCAAACACTGGATTGCCTACACGCTGAAGCCGAGCGGCACTGTCGTCGTCGATCAGGGGGCGTTCGAAGCCGTCACGCAGAAGGGACGCAGTTTGCTACCCAAAGGCGTGAAGCACGTGCACGGGAAGTTCGGCAGCGGCGACTGCGTCCGCTGCGTGGACCCCAGCGGTCGCGAGTTCGCCCGCGGCCTGGTCAACTACAGCGCCGCGGAATTGGAGAAGCTCAAAGGGGTCCACTCCGCCCGCATCGAGAGCATCCTCGGCTACAAGCTCACCGACGAGGTGATCCACCGAAACGACTTGGTCTTGATGTAGCCCTGGCATTGTCGGGACCGTCGACGTCTTTGGGTTGCGGGCGCCAGCCCGCGCTGTGCTATAAGAAACGCATGCAACCGAACGTCGAGCCACCGTACCTGGTCGTCAAACCGGGCATCAGCGAAGACGAGTTCTACCGGCTGGCGCACGAGGACAGCGACTGGGAATACCTCGACGGAAGGATTGTCATGCATTCGCCGGCATCGAACCGACACGAGAACCTGTTCACGTTCCTGATCACGCTGTTGCGTGCCTTCGTCGATGAACGCGGCGGCGCCGTGGTCCGCGGCTCGCGCTATCCGATGCGGCTGGACCCGAACTGGTCGCCCGAGCCGGACATGCTGGTGGTCTGCGAATCACGCCAACACCTGATGACGGAGCAGCGGTTGGACGGGCCAGCCGATATGGTCATCGAGATCGCGTCGGAGAGTGACCCAGGTCTCGATTGTCGGGAAAAGCTCCCGCGTTATCGTGCCGCTGAGATTCGTGAGATGTGGTTTGTCAACCCATTTACGAATGAGGTCCGTGTCGAGACGAAAACACCGGGCGGCTACCGGACCCAAATGTTATCGAGCGGCCGGCTCGATGCAGTGGTCCTGCCGGGCTTTTGGATCGACGTCGCCTGGCTGTGGCAGTCCCAGCTGCCTTCGACGTTCCGTTGCCTGCGCGACATCTTCGGGAACTGAGATAGGGACAATTCAGGAATCGCCAGACGCGGCGGCGCTGAACCGATGCGTCGTCTCGGCCGGTTCGCGAACCGCCCCTACACTCATCCAGCCCCCGAATTCTTGCACCGTGACCTCTCAGCCGCTTCCCGGTATAAGGCCCCGATGTCCCGCGAGAGCGCTCGACGGAGGTGGGCTGTGGCGTTGACGGCCGCGACATTTACGCTGACCGGGGCGTGCCTGACGTTGCCCGGCACACTGCTGCCGATTCTGCTCGAGGTGTTTCACATCCGCCTGGTCGAGGCGGGATCGATGTTCGCGCTGCAGCCGATCGGCTACCTGCTTACCGTGCTCGTCGCCGCGCAACTCATCGGACGCTTTGGGATGCGGGCCATGCTCACGGCAGCGTTGTCCACCTCCGCGGTCGGCCTCGTCGGCTTTGGGCTGGTGTCGCACTGGGTCGCCGGCGCCGTGATGATGTGCCTATTCGGGCTCGGCCTCGGCGTCTTCGAGGTCGCCGTCAACACGCTCCTCATCATCGTCGGTGGCGCTCGGCGCGCCAACGTGTTGAACCTGGCGCACCTGTTCTTTGGGGTCGGCTCGTTCATGGGGCCGTTGCTGTCGACGCGTGCGGTGGCCGCCGGGGTGTCGTGGCGCATCACCTTTGCGGTCGCCGGCGCAACAGTCGCCGGCGCGGCTGCAGCATGGAGCTTGCTGACGCTGGACGCCATCGCCGAACGTTCGCGGCGTCCGGATAGATCACGGCAGAGTGCACTGCGCTCGCCACTGGCGGTGCTGTTGGCGTTGCTGCTTGGCCTATTCGTCGGCGTCGAGATGGGAGTCGGGGCATGGCTCACCAAATACATGGTGACGGTCCGCGCCACGACGCTGGTCTATGCGGGGAACACCCTCTCGCTGTACTGGCTCGGCCTTGCGGCGGGCCGATTGATCCTGAGCCGGTCGTCGCACCACTTCCGCGAGGAAACCTTGAACCTCGCGTTGGCACTGGGCGCCACCGGGGCTCTGATCGGGGCGTTGCTGGCGCCGGGCCCGGCGATCACAACCGTCTGCTTTGCGCTCACCGGCCTTGGCTTCTCAGGTATTTTTCCCGCCGCCATCGCACTGGGCGGGCGTTGCCATCCGCACGACACTGCCGGCGTCACCAGCGTCATGGTTGCCGGTGCCGGCCTCGGAGGCATTGTCATTCCGTGGCTGATGTCTGCCGTGGCGGACCGTGCGGGCCTCGTTGCCGGGATGACCTTCTACGCGGCAATGTCGGCGCTCATGGCGCTCACCGCCTACCTCACGCGCCGGGCAATTCGTTCCCACTCCGTTGCTTGAGCCCACGATGACATCACTTTCTCATCCTTGTTCCCTTGATGGTCCCTATTATTGGGGGGAATTGCCATAAGACCCACCTCTCAGACGCTCCCGTCACCCCGGATGAGTCCGGAAAAACCCGGACGCCTTCATACAGCAATCGGTGGGCCTGGGGCAGAGCATCAGCCGCACACCCAACCCAAAAGGGTTATTGGACCGCGGTGTCGTTTGTACCCGACTGTTCGGCGCGCTCAATACCACGTGTTCCCTGCACCGACACCGGCCGCGACAGCAACGGTGTCACCGACCAGCACGCCGATTACAGGCAGCTTTCCGACGGGTGCGATCAGGCTGGACGCGAGAGCGCCGCCGAGGTGCAGAACCGCCGCAGGGAATGCTCTCTTCGTACAGCAAGTCTGGGCAGAAGTCCTGCTCGTTGGGCCACTGGATCGTGCCGAGCATTGGGCGTACCGCTTTGAAGTACGATAGGCTACGGAGCTCACGGAAGACTCCCTGGTCGAGGTAGGGTTTGGTGTCGAAGCGCCGCATCTCGCCATTCGTGAACGTGATGGTTAGGGAATGATCATCGTGAGCTCGAACGGTTACAACGCGCGGGTTCATGGGGTCTCCTACTTCAACGGGTCGATCTTGAAGATGGGTTGCCCCTCGACTGCCAGCGACCAATCAGCCATGAGTTCTTCTCGAGGGGAAGTCACTGTCGTTCCGCTTTCGTTACAATTACAGCCCCTCAAAAGTTGCTCGCAGGGCCATTCACCTCAGGGGCGGCAGCATGTCACCATGTGCTTCGATCAGATCATCCACCAACTGCCAGATCTCATCGAGCGTCAGCTCCGCGGCGGTATGCGGATCGAGCATCGCCGCGTGGTAAACGTGCTCGCGTTTGCCCGTCAGCGCCGCTTCGACCGCCAGCGCCTGGACATTGACGTTCGTCGAGATGAGCGCCGCCAGATGTACCGGCAGGTCCCCGACGTGCGTGGGTTGCACGCCGTTGCCGTCCAAGAGGCAGGGCACTTCAACGCAGCAGCCCGGCAGCAGGTTGGTGATCAGGCCGCGGTTCGGCACATTCCCATGGATCATGCGCGGCTGGCCGGTCTCGAGGCTGTGAATGATGCGCGCGCCGTACTCGAGACTGCGCTCCACCGCGGCGATCGGCTCGTCGCCTTCGAAAAAGGTCTTCATGGTGGCCCACAGCCCATCCATGAACTCACATCGAGTGATATACTCGTCGAGCGGGACGTTGAAGCGCTCGATGAGGTCGGGCCGGTCGCGGCGGATGAAGTACGGCGTGTACTCGGCGAAGTGCTCGCTCGATTCGGTGACGAAGTATCCCAACCGTGTCAGCATCTCGTAGCGCACACGGTTGCTGTCCGGCACGCGTCCGTCGGTGACCACTTTACGGATCAACGGGTAGAGATCCTCGCCGTGGCGCTCGAAGCGCAGATAGAAGGCCATGTGATTGATGCCCGCGGCGCGGTAGGTGAGCTCACCGTACGGCACGCCGATATCATCGGCCAGCTGCGCGGCCGTGCCCTGCACGCTATGGCACAAGCCGACGGTACGAATCGGCGTAACCCGAGACAGAGCCCAGCAGTTCATCGCCATCGGATTCGTGTAGTTCAGCAGCCACGCATCCGGGCACACCGCTTCCATGTCGCGGCAGATGTCGATGAGCACGGGAATGGTGCGCAGCGCGCGCATGATGCCGCCGATCCCCAGCGTGTCGCCGATGGTCTGCCGCAGGTTGTGCCGCTTCGGCACCTCGAAGTCGATCACCGTCGACGGCCGGTAGCCGCCCACCTGGATCGTATTGATGACGTAATCGGCGCCCGCCAGCGCGCTGCGGCGATCGCCGTGGGCGGTAATCGTCGGGTGCGCGTGCAGCGCGGCGGCAACTTTGTGCACCATGCGCTCGGCGACCCGCAACCGTTCCGCGTCGATGTCCATCAAGGCGATGTGCGTGTCAGCCAGCTCCGGGTAGCTGAGCACATCACCGATGAGGGTCTTCGCAAACACCACACTCCCCGCGCCAATGAGCACAACCTTCGCCATAGGCGCGCAGCCTATCGTGTCGGCGGTGCGGTGGCAATTCGATGCGGCGGCCGCGCTCAGCCCTGATGTGCCCGTGCGCGTGAGCAGCGAGACAAGCAGCCGGTCATCAGCGCGCGCCGCTTCCCCGTGTCTAGCAACGCTGCTAAACTTTCTATTATGCCCGAACACGCTACGCCTGAGGGAACAGCGGCGTACGCCTGCCGTGTCGCGAATCGCGTCGCGCCCGGCCACTTCCGTTCAGGTCAAGGACTGCAGCTCTCGTCGATCGGCCTAGGAACTTACCTCGGCGAGCCGGACGCGCCCACCGACGAAGCGTATCAGGCAGCGATTCGGGCGGCGTTGGAATGCGGGTGCAACGTCATCGACGGCGCGATCAACTACCGCTTCCAGCGCAGCGAACGCGTCATCGGGCGCGCCCTCGCCACGGCGATCGCCGACGGCGTCGTGCCTCGTGATGCAGTGGTGATCGCCACGAAGGCCGGTTACCTTCCGTTCGACTCCGTGCCACCGCGCAACCCCGACCAGTGGTTTCAAGACACCTTTGTCGCCACCGGGGTTGCCACGTTCGACGATCTGGTCGCAGGCTTCCATTGCATGACCCCCGCATACCTGCGCCACCAGCTCGCAACGAGCCTGCGCAATCTGCAGGTGCACTGCGTGGATATCTACTACCTTCATAACCCGGAGGCGCAGCTCGCCGAGGTCCCACGCAAAGAATTCCTGGCGCGCCTCAGGGCCGCCTTTGCACAGCTTGAAGAGGCTGTCGCTGCCGGACAGATCCGTCTGTACGGCATCGCGACTTGGGATGGCCTGCGGCAGCCGGAGCAGGCTCGTGATCATCTGTCACTGCCGGCGCTGGTCCAGCTCGCGCAGGAAGTGGCCGGTACGCAGCACCACTTTCGCGTCATTCAGCTGCCGTTCAACTTGGCCATGCCGGAGGCCTTGACACGCCGCAATCAGCGCATCGACGGCGAGTTCCTGTCCGTGTTAGGAGCCGCGGAGCGCTTCGGCATCACCGTCATGGCGAGTGCGAGCATTCTGCAGGGCCGGCTGACGCGCGATCTCCCCCCAGCGCTCACGCAGGTCCTCTCGGGTCTCCAGAGCGATGCGCAGCGTGCCATCCAGTTCGTGCGCTCGACGCCGGGCGTCTCGACGGCGTTGGTTGGCATGAAGCAGGTCTCCCACGTGGCGGAGAATCTGGCCACCGCCGCTGTCGCGCCGGTGGCGGCATCACACTTTACAAGGTTCTTCCGCAATGCACCGTCCCCCGATGAACGGATATCGTAGCGTCAGGCTGCGCCCCACGCCCCAGTAGGCCACGCTCTCCTGCCCCATGCCCATCCGCATCACTCGCGTGTACACCCGCACCGGAGACCAGGGCGATACGCACCTCGCCGGCGGCACACGCGTCCCCAAAGACGCGTTGCGCATCGAGGCGTACGGTACCGTTGATGAGCTGAATTCCATCGTCGGTCTGGCCCGCGCTTTCAATCTCGACGGACCTACAGGCGCCGCGCGCGATCACCTCGAAGGGATTCTCCGACGCATCCAGAACGAGTTGTTTGATCTCGGCGGCGAGCTGGCCACCCCGGCTGCGGCTGCCGGCGAAGGTCACCTTCGCGTTGGCGCCGATCACGTGACGGCGCTCGAACGGATCATGGACGAATGCCAGAAGGATCTCGCGCCGCTCAACTCCTTCGTGCTGCCCGGCGGCGGGAAGGTGAGCGCTTTTCTGCACCAATGCCGCACCGTATGCCGCCGTGCCGAACGCATCGTCTTGCGGTTGGGCCGGGAGGAAACCATCGGACCGTGGCCGCTGCGTTACCTCAATCGCCTCAGCGACCTGTTATTCGTGCTCTCGCGCTGGATCGGCGAGCACTCGGGCGAGGCCGAGCACTTGTGGGAGCACGGTTTGCAGGCCTCCGGACGCCGTCGCCCGAAGAGTGGACGCCGTCGGCCGAAGAAAGGATGAGACCATGCCCTCGCTGTACCTCAAGCAAATCGAGCTTGGCCCCATGCAGAACTTCGCGTACATCATCGCCGATCCGCTCACCCACGAGGCCGTCGTTGTCGATCCGGCGTGGGATGTCGACCGCGTTCTGCAGATCATCGAGGCCGAGGATCTGCACCTGAAGGCGGCGCTCATCACCCATTGCCACCCCGACCACTTGGGCGGGAAGTTCATGGGGCACCGCATTCCGGGGACGGCCGAGCTATTGAACCGCAATCAGAAGATCAAGGCGTATCTTCACAAGTCGGAAGCGGATTTCGCCAGCCAGATCGCCGGACTTTCCGCCTCCGACCTGGTGCGTACCGATGCGGACACCGAACTGAAGCTCGGCGAGCACACCGTGCGCTTCGTCCACACCCCGGGCCATACGCCGGGGTCCCAGTGTTTCCTGATCGAAGGCCGTCTGATCTCCGGTGATACCTTGTTCGTCGGCGGCTGCGGACGCGTGGACCTGCCCGGCAGCGATCCGGCGCAAATGTACGACAGTTTGGTCAACAAACTGAAGCGCCTGCCCGACGACACTGTTCTCTACCCGGGGCACAACTACGGCGACCGCGCCACCTCGACCATCGCGGAGGAGAAGCTGCGCAACGTGTACCTGCGCTTCAACCGCTTGGAGGACTTTCTCGGGCTGATGGGGTATTAACCCACCTCGAAAATCTTTCAGTCGACAGTCAATAGTCCATAGTTGGGAGGCGCGCCCAAGCCCTACCACGTTCTTGGTGGCGCGGAAAACGTTTCGAGAGATCTAGGCGAGCACCCAATTCGAGGGTACATTTGTAGGTGAGATCAGCGGCAGGGCGGCGAGGAAGGACCGCGCCCGGTTGGAGAATGGGCACTCCAACCGGGCGCGGTGGACCCTTCTCCGATCTGCCCAGGTCTCGGACAGGGCTTGGATGCTCGACAAAATCGACATTCTCTTAGTCGAAGACAACCTCAACGACGCTGAGTTCACGGTTCGCGCCCTGTCGTCAAAACATGCCGTGCACTTGGTCCGTGACGGCGCCGCGGCCGTGGATTTTCTCTTCGGCACAGGGGAGCAAGCGGACCGTGACGCGCGCGGGCAACCCAAGCTGATATTGCTCGATCTGAAGCTCCCGAAAGTGAACGGCCTGGAAGTATTGCGGCGACTGAAGGCTGATCCCCGAACCGCGTTCCTTCCCGTGGTCATCTTCACCTCCTCAAACCAGCTACGCGACATCGAAGAGGGGTACAGTCTCGGCGCCAACAGCTATGTGGTGAAACCCGTCGATTTCGAGCGCTTCACCGCCGCTGTGCGCACGATCGGCACATACTGGCTCGATCTCAATGTGATCACCGCCAACCCAATGGTCTCGAATTATTCGGAGGAACCACGTGACCCCCATACCGTTGCAAGTGTTGATCCTTGAGGACCGTGAGGCCGATGCCGAGCTGATGTTGCATCAGCTCCGGCGTGCTGGCTTCGATCCAACGTGGAAACGTGTGGATACCGAGGCGGAATACCTCGCGGGCCTCACGCCACAGCTGGACCTCATCCTCGCCGATCATTCGCTGCCCCAATTCAACTCCCTGCGCGCGTTGCGCTTGTTGCAGGAGCGCCGCTGGGACATCCCGTTCATCGTCGTCTCTCGTGCGATCGGCGAAGAGGCCGCTGCCGGCGCCATGCGGGAGGGCGCCGCCGATTACCTGCTCAAGGACCGCCTGGCTCGTCTTGGTCCCGCAGTGACGCACGCCCTCGAACAGAAACGGCTGCGTATCGAGAAGACGCGTGCGGAGCAAAAGCTGCAAGAGGAAGCGGTGATCGCCGCGGCGCTGGCGCGCATGGGCCGCGAGCTGATTTCCTCACTCGAAGCCCCCGTGCTCCTCGATCGTTTGTGCCAATTCCTGGCGGTCGAGTTGCATTGCGACTGCACGTACGCGCTGCTCTGGCACGCCGAGGACGAGAGCTTCGTTCCGGTTGCCGGGTCCGGCCACACCCCAGAGGAATGGCAAGCCGCCCGGTTGCTGAGGATCCCGCGCACCGCGTTGGCGCCGATCGTGCCGCGCCTCGAGCAAGACGGCGCAGTCGACATCGATCCGGCGCGGTTTCCGGACTCGCCGCTGGCGCAGTTGGCTGTGCAGCTCGCCTTCACCCGCGTGCTGCTCGTCGCCCTCCGCCGCGGCGCCGAGATGATTGGCATCCAGGCCGCGTGCGCGCGCCGGCGCGCCGAGCCGTTTCGGGAGGTACAATGGCGCGTTGGTCAGGGGAGCGCGCACCTCGCTTCCTTGGCTTTGGAGAACGCCCGGCTCATGGAGGAACTCGAACGCGCCAATCGCCTGAAATCCGACTTCGTGGGGGCGATGTCGCACGAGCTCCGTACCCCCTTGAACGTGGTCATGGGCTATACGTACCTGCTGCGCAAGAAGGAGTATGGCCCGCTGACCGCGGACCAAGAAACCATCCTGGAGCACATTGACCGCAGCGCCGCCCAGCTGCGTGATCTGATCAACACGACTCTGGATATCAATCGCCTCGAAGCCGGGCGCTTGCCGCTGGAGATCGCCGAGCTGGACGTCGCAGATCTGCTCCGCGAGATCCGCGCCAAGCTCGCCGATCGTCTGCTCAAACACACCGAGCTGGCAGTGCGCTGGGAGGTGGAGCCGCAGCGCGGCGAGCCGCAGCTGCCGGTGCTGCGGACGGACCGAGCGAAGCTGGAAGTCGTGCTGACGAATCTCATCGACAATGCGCTGAAGTTCACGCAGCACGGCAGCGTGACCGTGCGTGCGCAGCGCGGCGATACGGGGATCGAGGTAACAGTGGTGGACACGGGAATCGGCATCGCCAAGGAGGCCTTGCCGGTCATCTTCGAGCCGTTTCGGCAGCTCAGCGGAACGCGTGCCCGGCGGTACCGCGGTGTGGGGCTGGGATTATACATCGCCCGCCGCTTCATCGAGCTGCTCGGCGGAACGATAGGCGTCGAAAGCACGCTCGGAGCGGGTTCCACGTTCCGCGTCTCGGTACCGGCCGGCATCGCGTGACCGCCTGCACCCACCGAGCCGCTCGGCAAGCGGCCCGAGCCGGCGCGTCGCTCGCGCACGCGGTGGCGCATCGCGCATCGCGTGTTATGTTAGAAACATAACGCGTCTCATTGATTCAGGCGAAGGGAAGGTGCGAGGTGATTCCTCTGCGCGTACTCATTTTGGAGGACCGACCATCCGACGCGCAGCTGATGCTGCACGAGCTGCGGAACTGTGGCTTCGAACCGCAGTGGGAACGGGTGGACACTGAGGAGGAATACGTCTCCCGCCTTGCGCCCACGGTGGATGTCATTCTTGCCGATCACTCGATGCCCCGGTTCAACTCCATCCGCGCCTTGGAGTTGTTGCAAGAACGCCAGCTCGACATCCCGTTCATCGTGGTGTCCGGCGCCATCGGCGAGGATGTAGCGGTCTGCGCGATGAAGGCCGGCGCCACCGACTATCTGTTGAAGGATCGCCTGGCCCGCTTGGGTCCGGCAGTCACGCAAGCCGTCCGGCAGCATACCTTACGCAACGAGAAACGGCGGGTGGAGCAACGGCTCATGAAGGCCGAGGCGCTGTTGCGCCGTCAGCTCGAGTTCAGCAGCGCGATTACGAACCATGTGGGCGAAGGGGTCTGCGCCGTTGACACCGCTGGCTGCCTGACTTTCCTCAATCCAGCGGCGGAACGTATCTTGGGATGGCGAGCCGGGGAGTTGCTCGGCCAGTCGCTGCACGACGCGGTGCACCGCAGCGCCGGCCCCGGCGAGAACGCAGCGATGCTCTGCGACGCCGGTTGCCAGCTCTATACTGCCCTCCGCTCGGGCAGCACGGTACCCACGGCAGATGACGTCTTCGTGCGCAAGTCCGGGAGCACGTTTCCGGTTGCGTACGTCTGCACACCCATTCTCACCGAAGGCGAGGCCACCGGCGCGGTCATCGCGTTCCACGACATCACCGAGCGCACACGAGCCGACGAAGCGTTGCGCCAGTACGCCGAACGCCTCAACATCCTGCGCCAAATCGACCAGGCGACCCTGGCCGCGCAATCCCCCGAAGCCGTCGCCAACGCGGTATTGGCTCGGCTCCGCGAAGTGGTGCCTTGCCAGCTGGCGACCGTCGTCCTGTTTGATTTCGGTGAGCAGGCGTTCACCATCCTCGCTGTTCACACGCGCGGCGATCCGCGCCGCGGCGAGCCGCAACTGCCGGCGGGAACCCGCCTGCCCCTGGCCGCGTACGGGGAACTGCACGTCGAAGCCTTGCGCGGGCAGAAGGTCCACACTGCCGAGGATATCCTGCATCTCTTCAGTGCGCCGCCGACCATCGAGCTGCTGCCACCGCAGCAGCGGCATGCCGCGATCAACCTGCCGCTGATCGCCGAAGGCAAGCTGATGGGCGCATTGAATCTGGTCGCCGATGCGGCCACGAGCTTCGACGCACGACACCTGGAAATCACGCGCGAGATCACACACCCGCTGGCCGTCGCCATGCATCAGACGCAGCTGCGCCAGCAACTGACGCAGTACACCATCGACCTCAAGCGGCGTGTGGCGGCGCGCACGGCCGAGCTGCAACAGAGCAATGCGGAGCTGGAAGCCTTCGCGTACACGGTCTCGCACGATCTCCGAGCGCCGTTGCGCGCCATGCAAGGCTTCGCGGACGCGCTGCTGGAGGATTACGCCAGCGTCTTGGACGACACAGCTCGGGACCACGCACAGCGCATCGTCGGCGCGGCGCAGCGCATGGATCGGCTCATCCAGGATGTGCTCGCCTACAGCCAGGTCGGTTTCGGACAGCTGCAACTCACGCCGGTGGAGCTGGACGCGGTGCTGGCGGACGTCTTGGCGCAGCTGGATGCTGAGCTGTGCCGGCGAGGCGCTGCCGTTGTGTGCGAGCCTCTGCCGGCGGTGATCGGGCACCGCGCCACGCTGGCCCAAGCACTAGCCAACCTGCTGGCCAATGCCGTCAAGTTCGTCGCCCCGGGCGTCCAACCACAGATACGGATCTGGGCCACCAATGGCACCGTCTTGCGCAACGCAGCACCCGCCACCATCTCCCACAGCAGCGTACGGGTGTGGATTGAAGACAACGGCATCGGCATCGCTCCGGAGTATTGTGAGAAAATCTTCGGGGTGTTCGAACGGCTGCATACGCCCTCTACGTACCCGGGAAACGGCATCGGCCTTGCCATTGTTCGTAAGGCCATCACGCGCATGGGCGGGTGCGTGGGCGTGGAGTCGCATGTGGCCACCGGCAGCCGCTTTTGGATCGAGCTGCAGAGGGCGGACACGTGATGCGTGCTGCGATGGGGCCGCGGAAGTCGGGCATGAATTAACGCATACAGAGTGCCCCTTCGGCAGGTGACGCATCACGTCTACTGTTGCATCACAGGCCGCATCCGTCGTAGGGTGCGCAACGTAGTATGAAGCCATTGAAGGGCCAACCCATTGCGCGCCGATCCTCGGCGGCACCGCACTCGCGTGCGGCGTCTCACAGCTCGCTTCTCCGCCGCTCCGATGTGCGCGCGCTCATCCTCGATCTGGCCAACAGTATGGCCCCGGGCGACGTCGCCACGTTGCTGCGCCACGAACGCGAGTTGCGCGCCAAAGGTGCTGCGCTCGATTCGCAGACCTTGGCGCTCCTGCGTGATCAGCTGACGCTCGCGCTGGACTGCCTGCGCGATCACCTCGCCGGCGCCTGCCCGCAAATCCCATACTACACGATCAGCCTCTTGGCTGCCGCCGTGTACTACTTCGCCGACGAGTTGGACGTCATCCCGGATTTCTTACCGCACGTGGGCCACTTGGATGACGCCGTGGTGATGGCGATGGCCTGTCAACTCGCCGAGGCGGGTCTGCGCCGCTATTGCACGTGGAAGGAGCGGGACATCGAGCCGTTACTGTACATCAGGCGGAGCAAGTCGGCCTGACAAGAACGCCGGTGATCACAAAATCCCTCTGGCGGTAGCTGTTGTCGTGACGTATCCTCCGGCGGCCGCTCGGGGCCGGGAGGACGTTTTGCCTATGGGCTGCGGGGGGGATACACACAACGCTGCAGGAGGTGCGCAATGGGATTCGCAGAATATGCCGCATATGACGGACTCGGGTTGGCGGCGCTCGTCGCCAAAGGCGCGGTGACCCCGTCAGAACTCGTCGAAGAGGCGATCAGCCGCATTGAGAAGCACAATCCAAAACTCAACGCGGTGGTGTATAAGATGTACGAGCAGGCGCGGGCGACGGCGGCGCGCCAGACGGCGGCAGGACCCGGCGCAGCCAACGGCGCGTTCCATGGGGTCCCCTTCCTGCTCAAGGACATCCTCGGCAACTACGCCGGGGTGCCGTCGACGGCGGCCTGCCGTTTCATGAGCGACGTGCCGGCCACCCGCGACGACACTCTCGTCGCCCGCTACAAGGCCGCCGGCCTGATCGCCGTTGCCAAGACGAATGTGCCGGAGTGCGGCATCCTGCCAACCACCGAATCGGCGCTCTACGCACCCTGCCACAACCCGTGGAACATCGAGCACTCCACCGGCGGATCGAGCGGTGGCTCGGCGGCGAGTGTAGCGGCAGGCATCGTCCCGCTCGCGCATGCCAATGACGGTGGTGGCTCCATCCGGATTCCCGCGGCATGTTGCGGCCTCGTTGGCCTCAAACCGACGCGGGCGCGCAACCCCATGGGTCCTGACCTCGGCGATTATATCGGCGGCCTCGTCGTCGAACACGTGGTGAGCCGCAGCGTGCGCGACAGCGCGGCGGCCCTCGATTGCACGCAGGGACCCGAGCCCGGCGACCCCTACTATGCGCCCCCGGTCGAACGGCCGTTCCTCGAGGCCATGCGCACGCCCCCGGCTCGACTGCGCATTGCGTACACCACGCGCAACCTCGGTGGAGTGCCGCTGCACCCGGAATGTATCGCGGCGGTTGAGGCCACCGCACGGCTCCTTCAAGACCTCGGCCACATTGTTGAGGAGGCGGTGCCCAGTGTCGATATGGGCACGCTGACCGGCGCCTTTCTGACCGTGTTCACGGCCGGCCACGCGGCGATGATCGAGGGCTTTGGGTTGCTGCATGGACGCACCCCAACCGAAAAGGACTTCGAAGGATTGACATGGGCGCTCTATCAGCAGGGCAAGCAAGTGCCGACGACGCAGTACCTCATTTCGGTGGCGATGATTCAAATGGCGGCGCGCCAGATCGCGCGGTTCCACGAGACGTATGACTGCTGGCTGACGACCACCCTCGGCGCGCCACCCATCAAGATCGGTACCGTCAACATCAATGAGCCGGACGTCATGAAAGGGTTCGAGCCGATACTCGATTACGTGCCGTTCACGCCGATCCAGAACGCCACCGGCCAGCCGGCGATCTCGCTGCCGCTGCACTGGACGCAAGGCGGCTTGCCGGTCGGCGTGATGTTCACCGGCAGGTTCGGGGACGAGGCCACGCTCTTCCGCCTGGCCGCGCAGCTCGAAGAAGCACGTCCGTGGCGGAACCGCCGCCCACCGATCTGGGACTGAGCGCCCAATCGACTGGAGAAAATCTCACCCCCGGTGTGCACACTCGCGATTTACTTCCAGAGCAACCCTGACTATCCGATCGTCGTCGCCGCCAACCGTGACGAATTCTACGACCGCGCTGCGCTGCCACCGCGGCGCCTCGGCGGCGACCCCTGGATCATCGGCGGCCAGGACGTCGTTGCGGGCGGCACGTGGCTCGGTGTCAACGCCCACGCCCTGCTGGTGGGGATTCTCAACCGCCGGGCACCGCAGCCACCGGACCCGACGCTGCGCTCGCGCGGTGTCCTCTGTCTGGAAATGCTGCAGGAATCGACCGTGGCCGCCGCCGTCGCCAAGGTCAGCCCATCGCCCGGCGGCCTGTACAACCCGTTCAACTTGCTCATTGCCTCGCCCACGGCAGCGGCCGTTGTGGGAAACATCACCGGGCACATGGTCGTCACGGCGCTCCAACCCGGCCTGCATCTGCTGACGAATCTCGAACTCAATGACCCGGAATGCCCCCGCATCGCCAAGTCGTACGCGCTGTTTGACGCGGCCGGGCAGCACCTCGCGCGCGGCGATCTCGCTGCGCTATTGGTGGCTCTTCGCACTATTCTGTCCGACCATTCGACGCCGCTCGATCCGCGTTCGGAAACATTCCTGAACAACTTGTGTGTGCACACGGACCGGTACGGCACGCGCTCCTCGACGGTCCTGATCTACGTGCAACGCGAGCGCCGCTTCCGCATGTGGCACGCCGACGGCGCCCCATGTCAGGTGGCGTTTGGAGAGGTCGTGCTGCCGAGGTAGGAAGCGGCCGGCTTGTGGAATCCCTCTTCATAGGCTGGAATGTGAGCGCTCCCCTCTCCGCGGGGACTGTCGATAAACGCTGCACCGGCCGGCGAATGAATTCACGCCTACGAAATGCACGAAGTCGGCCTGCGCCGACTGGCCTACTGTGGGGCGGGGAGCCCGCGCAGGCGGGCTTGGTGCGGTTCGTAGCCGCGGTTTCAACCGCCGGGGCAGGGTGGCGGTGATCCTGTGGCAGTTGGAGCAAGAATCGTGTCGAGAAAATCGACAGTCACCGCGTCAGAGGGGCCGGGGGAGAGGTTGCATGGCTACAACGCGCAATGACGAGATCACGAGCAATCTCCGGCACGTATTGCAGCGTATTGCAGCTGCCTGCAAAACCTAACCCCCTGCCCCCTTCCCGACACGGGAAGGGGGAGCAGACACTCCTCCCGTGTCGGATGCGGTACGAAGCTCGGGCAGCGACTTTCCCGTGGCCCTCGCGCTTCCGCCCACGTCTTGCGCAGCCGCTGCAGGTAGAGGAAGAGTCACGTGTTCCGGCTCGATCAAGAAGCGCAGGATCTGATTATGGACGTGAGCACGGTAACACAAATGGGCTTCGTCTTCTCGGCTCTGGTGCGCTGAATCCAGGCCACCCGGACGCCCGGCTATCCGCACGGACGTACGGGCCCGTCGGGCCCTCTGCCGGCCCGGGTCAGCGATTCGGCCGCCGGCGTGCAAGCCACGCGGCGCGGCAACCGCGATGCCGGCAAAACCATCGTTCGCCGTCGATGAACGCGGTAATACACCGCGAGCTGCCATCGCCCAGACGGATTACCGGGTGCCGTTCTCCGCAGTACGCGCACCTCACGGATCGCTCCTGGCTCGCCCCACCTCGGCCCTTAGCCCTTCGATGTAGGTTGAGATCTGTGACCGTCCCCATTTGACTATCAGCGCATCCAACGCGCTACGCTACACTACACCGCTCCGAGGCCGATGTCACCCAAATCGGGCACCCGCCGCACAGCGCTACGGCAAACTCGCTGACGGAGCTCAAGTGACCTTGAAAGGGTGTCATTCCGAGCCTCTTTTGCGAGGAATCTCCCGCCTGGACGGATCGGTGATCTTGCGGTAAGCCGCCACGAGGCGGGAGATTCCTCGCTCCGCGGACTCCGCTCGGAATGACACCAGCCACTGCTTGCCGTCGTGAGCGACTTTGAGTGGCCCTGTACCGGCCTTCATCTTCACGCTGCATCGACAGACTCTTGTGCGAGAGGCGTGGCGGAGGTTACATAGAGACGACTCTGACTTGGGAGACGATGTAATGGGAGAGGCATCTCAGCAGCGATCCGCAGGTGCACACCGCCGCGCCGTGGTAACCGGCGCGTCCACCGGCATCGGCGCGGCGTTTGCCGAGCGTCTGGCGCGCGAGCACTACAACTTGGTGATCGCGGCGCGCGACCGGCAACGACTCGACTCACTCGCCGCGCGGCTCCGCCAGGAACACGCCGTCGAGGTGGAGGTCGTGCCCGCGGACCTGACCAAGCCGAGCGATCTCCAGAAGTTGGAGAACAGAGTCGCGAAGGACCAAGCCGTGCAATTGCTAGTCAACAACGCCGGCTTTGCCACCAAGGGACGCGTGGCTGAGCTCGATGCCGATCGCGAAGAGGAGGAGATCCGCCTCAACATCATCGCCGTTGTCCGCCTGACGCGCGCGGCGCTCCCGGGCATGATCGGCCGCGGCGAAGGCGCCGTCATCAACGTATCGTCGCTATCTGCGTTCCAGCCGGGGCCGTATGGCGCGACCTACGCGGCGAGCAAGGCTTTCGTCAACAGTTTCACGGAGGCCTTGCACGAAGAGTTGCGCGGCACCGGGGTGCGCGTCCAGGCGTTGTGCCCCGGCTTCACGCGCACCGAGTTCCAGCAACGCGCCGGCATCAACGCCTCGCAGGTTCCGGCCGCGGCGTGGATGACGGCGGAGGCGGTCGTCGAGGCATCGCTGGCGGCCCTGCAACGCGGGAATCTCATTTGCGTCCCGGGCTTTTACAACCGCCTGCTGGCGCTGCTCGCCACCACGACGCCGCGCCGCATCACCCGACGGTTGTCGGGTATCCTCAGCAAGCGCGTGCTCGATTGACTATGGCTTATCAGCCCGTTGAAAAACCCCGCCCCATGCTTCGAGAGCCTCAGCATGAGCGGATCCCCTCCCCGAATCTATTGAAGTTTTCCGCTCACCCTGAGGCCCTCGAAGGGTGCTCTCCGCTTCTCTCAACAGCCTGCTGTGGCTTATGGCCTATGGCGTATGGCCTATGGCCAGACGGCGTATGGCCAACTCCTCTGGCCATCTGCCATAAGCCATATGCTATAAGCGCCAGAACTGCGGCCCCGGTCGGACCCCTCGACCCTCTTCACTCTACCCATTGAACGCGGCGACGATGTTTCGCCAGCGTCTGGTGTCACCGACTGTGAATGGGAAGTAGAACATCACCCGATCCAGATAGCCTTGGTACTTCTGCTTCACGCGCTCCGCGATTTCATCGTACGTGCCGGTGACCGCGAAGACTTCGAGCATCTCGTCGGTGATCTCCTGGCCCATGTCGGCCCAGTTCTCTTTAGCCACCATCTGGTTCAAGCGCTGACAGGTCTCGCCCCACCCGTGCGCTTCGAGGACACCCCGGTACGTCCGTGTCGAGGCATAGAATGAGATCTGCTGTTGGACCGCGCCTTTTGCGGCCTCGATCTCATCACGATCTTTGCCGGTGATGACGAAGGCCGTGGTGGAGATCGCGACGTCTTGACGCCGGCGCCCGGCCTTTTCGAGCCCGTGCTGGATATTCGGCATGGTTACTTCGTCGAGATATTTGATCGAGTGCAGCGGATGTACGTGGAAGCCGTCGCACAGCTCGCCGGCGAGCCGGCACATGTACTCGTTGACACCGGCGATGTAGATGGGAGGTCTCGGGTACTGGATGGGACCCGGATTGAAGAACGGGGTCATCAAGGTGAAGTTGTAAAACTTGCCTTGGAAGTTGGGGTGCGTGCCGTTCTGCCAGCAATCCCAGATCGCACGAATCATCTGGATCATCTCGCGCAGCTTCGGGCCCGGCTGCTCCCACTTCACCCCGAAGCGGCGCTCGTTGTGTCCCTTCACCTGCGTGCCCAGTCCCAGGATGAAGCGGCCCGCAGACTGTTCCTGGAGGTCCCAGCCCATCTGCGCGAGCACCATTGGGCTACGCGGGAAGGCGACGGCGATCGCCGTACCGAGCTTGATGCGTCGCGTGCGCTCCGCGGCCACCACCAAGGGGAAAAACGGGTCATGAGCGGTCTCCGCCGTCCACAGTGCGTCGAAGCCCATGTCCTCCGCGGCGGTTGCCGCGGCGGGAACGTCCCGTAGTGACGCCGTCATTAGTCCAGTGTCGAGTTTCACGGAAACCTCCTTTGCGAAGACTGTACAGGGGAAAGTTCACGGCACAAAGAACTGCCGAACGATGAGTGTCAATCCTGCGTCCACCCCATGAGGAGTCCCACTGCCGTCTCGATCTCCTCGCCGAGCACCCGCTTGGCGTCGTTCATCGCGGCACGGTAGATGCCTTGCGCCATCAACGAGGTCTCCGCGGCGAGGCGCCGCGCATAGACGTCGCGCTTCAGCGCTTGCGCGGTGCCGTCGCCGGGCGCGGCGCGTGTGGCCCATTCTGCGAGGTGCGCGGCCATGACTGCATCGCCGGCTTGGAGCAGCGCGCGGCCGTGCTGCACGAGCGCCGCAACGCCGCCCGCCAGTTTGGCGATCTCTACTGCCTGCGCCTGCGAGGTCGCCGGCAACAGGTCCGCGGCAATGCCGTTCCACCACCCACCCCACAGCCGCAGCAGATTGTGCACGATGAATTTCGGATGATCGTAGTTAGCCTGCAGAAACGGCCGCGCCGCCAACTCCGGATCCGGCTCGACGGCGTGCACGATCGCCTCCGGTGTCTCGCCGGCATTCATCCGTTCCAGCACCTGGTCGATGATGACGCGCAAGTAGCGCGCCGTCTCCGTGAGTACCAAGCGCACGGCGTCGCGACCTTGTACGACCAGGCCGTGGCCGGGAAACAACCACTCGGCCTCCAAGCCCGCCATGGTTTCGAGCGCCGTGGCCCATTCGAGCGGATAGCGCTGCACTTTCTGTGGGTTGCCGCAGTTCGGCGCCTGCCAGATGATCAGGTCGCCGGTGAACAGGTAGCGCCGCGACGGCATCCACACGTAGCAATGGTCGTCCGTCTCGCCCTTCGCCGCGTAATACCGCACTTCGAGATCGCCGAGCCGCTGCGTGAGGGCGTCACGGAAGGTGAGCGTGGGCCAATCGAAGGCATTGGGGAAAAACGGTTGCGGCAGACTGAACTGGCGTTGGTTGATGTGCGCGTTCCAGCCGTTGGTCAGCTGATAGCGCAGGAAGCGCTGCGGGCAATTCTCTTGTGCGATGATCTGCGGCCGCTCGCCCGCCTCCAAGAAGGGCCGCAAGCCGCAGGCGTGATCCACGTGTCCGTGCGTGTAGACGGCGGTGTGCAGGGGCGCGGCGCTCCAGGCACGCACGGCCGCGTGCACGGCACCAGCCATGTGGGTCAGCCCCGGATCCACGATGAACAATCCGACCGGCGTGCGCAACGCGTAGGTATTCACGAACGCCGGATGCAGGAATACGTCCGGCGCCACTTCGCCCGGCGGGCCGAACACCCGCGGCCGCGCCTGCAATGGATCGGTGGTCACCATCGGTGAGGTCACGGCCTGCGTATTCCTCTCGGCTTGCGGCGCTCACGCCGAGCGCAGCCGTCCCCGAAGCACGGATCGGATGAGTCCGTCGTCGATTTCTGTCTTCAACACCGATGCACCGATGGCAACCGGCAGGACAAACCGATTCTTGCCGCCGATGAACTTCTTGTCGTGGCGCATGACCCGCATGATCTCGTCGAGGTCGGCACCGGCCATGTACGTCGGCAAGCCGACGTCCGCACAGAGCGCCTCGACCTGCGCGGTCTGCGCCTGGGTGAACATGCCGAGCCGTTCGGCGATCTCACAGGCGCACACCATGCCGACCGCCACCGCTTCACCGTGCGCATACGCCCCGTAGCTCGTGGCGGCCTCCAACGCATGCCCGACCGTATGCCCGAAGTTGAGCTTTGCCCTGATACCGAGCGTGTCCCGTTCGTCCTGCTCGACTATCCGCGCCTTCAACTCGAACGACCGGTTGACCAGCGGCCGGATTACCGCCAGATCGAGCGCCACCGCCTCGCGGACGTGGGCCTGCAGAAAGGCGAACACCTCAGCGTCCAAAGCCACGCCGTACTTGATCACTTCGGACAAGCCACAGCCCACCTCGCGCGGCGCCAGTGTAGGGAGAAAGCTCAGCTCGGCCAGCACCAGGCGCGGCTGATGAAACGCGCCGATGAGATTCTTGCCGAGGTGATTGATCCCGGTCTTGCCACCGATGCCGCAATCCACGTCGCCGAGCAGCGTCGTCGGCAACTGAATGTAATCTCTGCCCCGCTCGTAGGTCGCCGCCACGAAACCGCCGACATCGCCGACGACGCCGCCGCCGAGATTGACGATCAGCACCTTCGTGCCGCCGCGGTCCTCGACGTGGTGCACTTCCTCACACAGTCGCTGGAACGTCGCCAGGTTCTTGTGCTCCTCGCCGTCCGGGAAGAGCACGTGCAACACCTGCCCGCAGCCGCCGGCTTCGAGCACGGCGCGCAGCCGCTCGCCGTAGAGGCCGTAGATCCTGGGACTACTGATGATGAGGATGTCGCGCGCCAAGCCGAGCGCGGCGATGCGTCGCGGCAACTCATCGAGGATGTCGACGCCGACCACAATGTCATGCGCCCGCTTGCCGGGAATTTGCACGGTAATCGTGGTCATGCGCCCCGCCAGGTCGGCACCGGCGGATTCCAGAGGCGTTCTGGACGGATCGTGATCAGCCAACGCCTCAGTCATGCGCGAAACGCTACGCTGCCAGCACCGCAAAGTCTAGGGGCTGCCCCTTGCAGGCTGCGCGGCGGGTCCGGCGGACCCGTCCGTCGGTGCGCCGGCCACTTGAGCCACCGCAGCAATCTGGTACGGTCGCCGCCATGCTGCTCGTCTACAAGGGTGTTTCGCCGCAGGTGGATCCGACGGCATACGTGCAATCGAGCGCGCAGGTCGTCGGCGATGTGATCCTCGGGGCACAGTCGAGCGTCTGGTTCAACGCCGTCATCCGCGCCGACGTGCATCATATCCGCATCGGAGCGCGGACGAATGTCCAGGACAACTCGACGGTTCACGTCACCAACGGCCGCTGGCCGACGGTGTTGGGGGATGACGTTACAGTCGCTCACGGCGCGATCCTCCACGGCTGCCGGATCGCAGATCGTTGTGTGATCGGGATGGGAACAATTGTCATGGACGGGGTGGAGATCGCTGCCGATTGCCTGGTCGCTGCGGGAAGTCTGCTGACACCAGGCACAAAGATCCCGCCGGGGCAGCTGGTCATGGGCCGGCCCGCCAAGGTCGTCCGGCCACTCAACGCAGATGAGCTTGCCGACCTCAGGCGCTCAGCCGCAAATTACGTCGAGTACGCGCTCAGCTATCGCGAGCAAGATAAGGATTGACGATTGATGGATTGACGATTGAGCGATTGGTGGATTGAGCGATTGACGATTGCATCAATCACCCAATCATCCAATCGTCAATCATCCAATCGTCAATATCTCACTGACAGCCCAGCACGGCGTTATTCACCGCCATGATGAGATCGGTGATGTCGACCGGCGGGCTCACGCCAGCGCATGCCGATGCCGGGGCAACTCCCAGCGCGATGTTGACCAACGTCACGATCTCGTTGACTTCCACGGCCCCGTCGCCATCGCAGTCGCCGAGACAGCCGTCGCCGCTCGCAACTTCGATCTGACCGTCGATGCCGTTCAGGTCGATGCCATTCGTCCCATCCCCGGTCGCGGACGGGCTCAGGACCCTGACCGCATAGCGGTCGCCCGGTTTGGCGCTTGGCGGTAGTGGCACGTACAGAGTCCCCACCTGGAGCGTGCCCGCGAAGCTCGGATGGAACGCCTGCAGCCAACCGATGAGCGTGGTTTCGGTATCGCGCGGAACGATCACCGATGCTGGAAGCGCCGCATCGGCCATGAAGGATACCGGCGAACTCACCGCCGCAGCTCCATCGACGGACTGCACTATCACCGCGAATTGGAGTGTCGCCAACTCACCGCCTGGCGGCACTTGCACGGTGATCGGCACACTGGCTGTGGTCCCCGGTTGCCCAACCATCATGCCGGCCGTAACCGAGCCCAGCACGCTCTCGGAAG
>CAVSQF010000053.1:0-58333 GCA_963729835.1 uncultured delta proteobacterium
TCGGAGTGCGCGTCGGCGTGCTCGTCGGTGTTTGCGTCCAGGTGGCTGTCGGTGTCCAACTCGGGGTGGCGGTTGGACTGCTTGTTGGTGTCACGGTGAAAGTCGAAGTTGGGGTATCGGTCGACGTCGAGGTCGGCGTCGGCGTAGCGATGGGAAGCGCGGCTGCGATGCAGCCAGCGGTGAGCTGGAAGGACGCGCTCGCCGAGCTGCCGCCGGCTTCCGGTGCGGGCGCCAGGCAGTCCAGCATCGCGAAGCTCGTGGAGCTCGCGCTGCCGCCGCCGGTGTTCAGCGTTTCGATCGTCATGCGGAAGTTGGTGCTGGACGACTGCGCGAAGGCCGGTGGAGAAAGGCAGATAGCGGCCGTCAGGATGAGAAGCTGAGCGAGCCACACGCGTGGGTTCATTTGATCCATCCTTCCTTCGCCGTCCGTACTGGACGGCGACCGGCGGATACGTTAGAGATTGTTTGCGAGATGACGGCCCGTAATGGGAGAGTCAAAGAACACTGTTGATCTTCGACCGCTGGCGGAATTGGAGTCCTGCCCACTGGGGGTCGTTCGGCGCACGCGGCGGACCGGCCGGCCCGTCGTGTTGACGCGACGCGGTCGGAAGGTAGCCGTTGTCGTGTCACCAGATCGGTTTGCGGAGCTTGAGGACGCCGCGGAGCAACTGCGAGTGCAGCGTGCTGTGGAGCAAGCCGAGCAGGAGATCGCTTCTGGCAACTACGTTCCTCATCGCGCCGTCGTGCAGCGGCTGCGACGCTGGGCACGCGGTGCGCCGTAAGCATGTCGTCCGGTGGGCTCCCCAGGCCACCACTGACCTCGAACTGGCACACGAGTATCTGCACGCCCGCCACCCCGACGCAGCACAACGTCTCGCCCGAGGCATCCTGCAGGCTGTCGAAAGACTGCGCGCCCATCCTGAGATCGGCCCCGTTGCCCCCGACCTGTTGCCGAAGGGGCGCTACCGGCACTGGATCTGCGGAAACCATTGCATCATCTACCGAGTCGAAGGGCGGATGGTTTGGATCCTCCGCGTGTGGGACACACGCCAGAGTCCGCAGCGCCTGCGTGTCGGAGGATAGTCCTCGCGGCCCCGGACGCTGAAGAATCTCGAGCAGGTGCGGCGTCGCTGTTTCGCACGGCTGAATGGCTGGTCGCGGCGCTGAGGGCGCGGCCGGACTGGCTGCTCACCACCAACACGCGCCACTTCACCCCGAAGGTCGCACGCAGCACCGGCCTGAAGATCTGCACAGCGCAGCAGGTCCTCGAACGTGTCCAAATCCTTCGCGGAAGAATGCGGTGTAGTGCAGAATTGGCACCATCTGTTCTCATCGCATCCAGTGCCTCAATGCGTATTCCGGCGATCGTGACGGGTGGAATAAGGGGCGCCATGTTACTAACTACATGTTACCAAATATTCGTTATGGTTAAAGCGGTCGGCGTAGTGGCGATGCCGATTTTCCGCGAAATCGTCCCTGGCGTGGTTGCAATCTGCCCGTAGGAATCAGAGAGGTAGTAGGGCATAAATGGATACAGACCGCTTTGGCCAGGGGCATTGCCGCTCGTTACGACGGGGATGTTCGCGCCCGCGGAACCTCCGGAAAGGGCAAATCCGAGGAACGCGCTACTGCGGATGGGCAAACTGGTGGGAGTAATGTACGCGCTCGTCGCCGCCGCAGACGCGCGGATGACATACCCCAAATATGCTGTTGCTGCGGGCTTGAGGGAAAATGTGCCGTAAATGATATTTGAGGTCGTCGCTGTTCCACTTACGGTAAATAGGATTGCTTGCGTGAGCGGAGTAACAGCTTGTCCATTATCTCCAGACGACAATAGTCCATCAATTTGATTATTATTCGGAAGACCTGTCAGTGTATAACTTAGCGTGCCGCCACCGCTTGGCATCCCCCAAATATATCCCATTACCATGTCTCCGAGTTCTCCCGGAGTTATGTTGGATGTTTCATTAGATTTTGTATATGATATGGCAATTGAATGTGTGGGAATCGTGCTGGTTTGTGCGACATTGTAGTAAGAATATGCCGTATATACGTATCCTATAGAAGGGTTGAAGGATGCCATCAGTGGAACAGAACCCGCCGTCGGATTGAGTACATACCATGCACCACAATACGAGTAGTTTGACAAACTGGCTGCCCCCGTGTAATCAATTTGCGTCGCAGCGACTCCCCCAATGCTTACGTTTGTAATCCCATTAGAATTATTAGAGTTTATTGCGATAAAGACTATAACGATTCTGTTTGGGTTATTTGCTACAGAAATACTCGCACCCATCGACGTTCCACTGCCCGTACCCTTCGTGCTCGAATCAAGCAATACCCCCCCATCGTTTTGGTAGTATCCCGCCGCAACAGCATCTCCTGTCGTTATGGCTTCAGCCGCCGGAAACTGATTCAAGGTATAGCCCGTATTAACCGCGTACGCCGCACTCGCAATCCTCTTCCTTGGAGTGAGCACCTCACCGCTGACGGTCACCTGCAGAAACCGCAGCGGCCCCGACGTGTCCGTGGGTCCGCCTTGAAACAGCGTGGCCGGCAACGCCGTCACGCTTCCAAGCAGCACGTTGAACACGCCATTGGTCACCGTCACGCTCTGCGTCTCGCTCCACGGTGAGCCCGACGGTAGTTGGTTGCCGCCGCTCTGCGCATCGTACAATGCGAACTGCATGGTGAACGTGCCGTTTTGCGGATTGCCGCTCGGGTCGGTGAGCCGGCCCTGGTAGTTGAGCAGCTGCGGCACTTGGGCCAGTGCGCCTGATGCCATCAGCACCAGGACTACTCCCATCAATAGACTTCCAGGTCGTTTCATCGGTTACTTCCCTCCTTGCTCAACAAACTGTTGCGATTGCTGTGTTCGGCACGCCACTGCCGGGCTGGCCGCCGGGAAATCGAATTCACCCGCACTATCACCTCGCCTGGACAACCTCTGCCCATGAACCGCGCCAGAATCCGTCATGCCCGCAGTCTTTTGGCGGGCATCTACCGCATGCGGAATGGATTCCCGCTTGAAGATTGCGGGAATGACGAAATGCACCGGTTCATGCGCTGCGCCGGCCTCGCGTTCGCCGCCGCGCGGCACTCACCGCATTGGATTGGACTGACACACTCACCTGGCCCCCTTGCGGGTCGACAGAACCCGAACTCGCTGGCACGCCTCACTGCCAGTGCCGCGACGCTTCTACTGCGCTTTGCCCTTGGGTGTCAAGAGGTGGCCGAGAACAGCAACAGGCCGAGAACGGCCTCAGGCACTCAGCCAGTAATGTTTTGACCCTCGAACAGGTGCCGTGATAGTCTTTGCTTTGATCGTCAGACGGGAGGAGGTGAAACGCTAATGCACAGCATCGACGTGAGTGATTTGCCAGAACCCATTGCCCGCGCGCTAGCCGAGCAGGCCGAGTTTCTCCGCAAGCAACTTACCCGGAAGAACAACGGCGGCGGGCGACAACGCATTCAATTCGCCGAGAAGCTCGGCACCGTGATCGGAGACCTCAGCCGCGAGGAAATCTACGAGGATGACGACGCATAGTCTCGTTGACACCAATGTCCTTGTGCATTCCCTGTCCAAGGAATCCCCCAACTACCGCGCGGCTCGCGACCTTCGCGAGCAGGCGCAAAACGCGACCGCCAACCTCTGCGTGGCGCCGCAAATCATCGCTGAGTTCTACGCCGTGGTCACCAACCCACGACGAGTCAGGGCTCCGTTCACCTCAGCGGAGGCACTTGAAGAAATCGATAAGCTTCTTGCCTTGCCCGGTTTGACACTGCTTTCCGTTCCCTCGGACGTGGTTGAACGCTTCATGCAGCTCCTTCGGCGCCGCCCCGTTCTTGGCCGTAAGGTTTTTGACCTGCAACTCGTCGCCACCATGCTGGGTAACGGCGTGCGCCACATCTACACCTTCAACGTGAAGGACTTCGAGCCGTTCCAGGAACTCGAAGTCCTCGTGCCGACGGTAACGCCGGAACCAACGACATCCGAACCATCATGAACGTGCCGTTTCGCGGATTGCCGCTCGGGTCGGTGAGCCGGCCCTGGTAGTTGAGTAGCATCGGTGCTTGGGCAAACGCACCGGATGCCACCAGAAACAACGCGGCCACGCTTTTCACGGAAACACCTCGTTTCATCGCTACTACCTCCCTTCAGGTTCCTCTCCCTCCGGGGGCTTTGCACAAAACCTCCCTCCACGCCGAGGCCCGCACAAAAGCTCATGATGCCGCACAAAAGCTCAACTCCTCCCGGATCATCAAGTTAGCACACGGTATTGCGGGTTTCTTAAAGGCGAATGCGGTATTTCTACTGACGGTAGTGGTGGCCGTAAGTGCGATTCTAGCATTCCAGCCACGGCGATCAGTCGCGAGCATTCAGCTCTTCGCTAATGCCCTGAGTGCACGGCAAGCTTTGGGGGCTGTTCCACCAGAAAAAGCGTGTTGTGTATGCCCGCTTCGGACCACCCCGATATTTGATCAGTCCATAGACAGCGAGCCGTTTGGAATCACTGATTTGGTCGAACAACCGCGCGTCAAAGGCTGGTTGATCCTCGAAAGTGAGCGTGTCGGGTTTGCCCGCCCCGAGAATGGGGCGCGCGAGGGCATGTTTACTCATCGGGTGATCGAACGACAAATCCTTCCATTGAGGTTCGGGCGTGGTTGTTGCGCGTTCGAAGACCATCGAATGCACACGTCGGCTGGCCCAGTTCCGACGTTTCTGTAGGTGAGAGACAAAGACTTTACCTTGATCTTAGGTATTACCAAGGTAGGGCGCCCTTTTTCGTCGAATGTGAAACTGCGCGGGCCGGATGGAACAGATTCGTCGAACCACAGTTTTTCGACAACGATGTATGGGCGGTTAATGTGCAGGGCGGCCTCGGTAGCTTCAGCCTGTCTGCCGATAGCCCACCACTGGAAGCCGGCGAAGATCGTGTAGCACAAACCAACGATCACCAGCGCCATGGTAAGCAGCACTGGGGGCGCGGACCAGGATTCGTGATCGGCGTGGTGCTGTATTGCGTCAGCTTCGGCTTGCTTTTTTACACCATTGATCGATTCGAGAAGCGCAGTTTCGAATTCCCTGACGGTTGTCCGCAGCCCCTCTATTTCCGCTTGGATTTCTACTTGCTGCTGTTGAACTGCGTCATCATGTTTTGTGGGATGTTCCTCATGTTCGTCGGTCCCCAGGTGTGGTGATGGCGTTGCCGCAATCAGCAGCAACGAAAGCAGGGCGAGAGCAAGCCGGTTCATTCGTGGGCGCTACTTATCGCGCTTTGAATAATCGCGAAAGAGCTTCGGCCTCTTGCCACGCCGCTTTTCGTCCGGGCGACCGGCGATCCGTCGCCGCTACGCTAGCACCCGGTCAACGTGATATGTCCGTTACGTGGAATCCGACGACGGCGACGGCATATCCGCTGATCTGCGTAGATGGTGGGGCGATCTATCGCTTGCGGCTCGTTGGCATCGCGAAATCCTGCAAATCGCGGGAAGTCGCTCAATTAGAGCATTGCGCGTGTGGGGAGTTCCGGTGGCCACGATAATGATTCTCATCGGGCTGGGGCTCGCCTATGTCTTTTATCCCGCTACGACCACAGGAGCGGCGGTGGTCCAGAGTATTGTGCTCTCGCTCTCCCCCTTGTTAATTGTGACTTTTTTTCTAGTTGCGTGGCATTATTTTACGATTCCAGCGGTCGTATTTGAGGGAAAGAATTCGGAAGTTGAGGAACTTCACGCCAAACTTGCTCGTGCTCGTGCAGCGCTCGATGTCAGAGCCCAGGTTCCACCCATTAGGCAACTCGCTGACTTGTCTGACGATATGCGAGAGATCTTGCGATGCGTTGGTCCGCTGGGCACGTTTGTTATGCAGACGTACAGTGGCACCAGGGTAATCAGGACCGATGGCGGCACCGGTTTCCACGACGAGGAGAACCCGATTACTCGCCTGCGATATCTAAAAGTTTTTGAGGAATTGGTCGCATCGGGGGTAATCCAGCAAGAAAGCGACAACACCTATTCATTAACATTGGATGGATGGAGATTTGTTCATGAGCTTGCCCTGATTGAACTTGTAGACATTGTCGCGAGCATGGAGAACCCGCGCCATGGTTGATGGACAAATTGCTTCGTGGCAATGATCTCAGATTCGTTCCATCCAATCGCTTCGCTAGTAGTCCACGCATTTGGGCCATATGCTCTGGCAATGGTGTTGTTGTTCAAAGATTAGAACAAGACAAGGTCCCAGCCGCTCTGCCGGCCGCCTATCTTGAACGTTCCGAGTCCGGAAACGAAACGCTCAGCTTCGTCGCTAGGCGCTATCTTCGCGCAAAAAGGATTTTGAAGTGAGGGCGAAAGTAGTCTGCAAGGTCTCGGCGATGATGACTAATGTTCCATTCCTAGCGTGGCCGCGAGAATTTCTTGGGCTTGTCCCACCGTGGCGACTTGCACTTCGGGCAGACGTGCGGCCGTTCGCCTTGATCGTGCGGTACCCACTCGTGCCCACACCGACACCGGCATCCGATGAGCTGTATCATGCCAATGGGCTTCGTTTCGATTTCCTTCGCGGGTCTCTTCATGGCTTCACTCCCCAAGATAATGACGCAGAATATATATCTCTAGTATTGCCGTCGCAAGCCCCGTGCGGTATATACTCTCAGTCAATAGATGGGGAGACGCAAATGGACGCACGGCAACAAAAGGGATTAGAAATTGCGGCGACGATGCGCTTGGAAAAGCAAGCGGATGGCACGTGGTCCGTACCGTCGCAATCCGACAAGGGGCGTTATCGCGTGACCGTCGGCGATGATGGCCCGCATTGCACATGTCCCGATTTCGAGCTGCGTCAGAAGATCTGCAAGCACGCCTACGCGGTAGAATACGTGATGAAGCGCGAGACCGTGACCGAAACCACGCCGGAAGGTGCTGTCCGCACTACGGTCACTGAGACTGCCGCGATGCGGGTCACCTACCCGCAAGACTGGCCCGCCTACAATGCAGCGCAGACCAACGAGAAGGCGCACTTCACGGCCCTGCTGCACGAGCTGTGCGCCACGGTCCCAAATGTCGAGCAGAAGAACGGCCGCAAGAGCGGACGGAAGCGCCTGCCGCTCAGCGAGATGATCTTTGCCGCCGCGTTCAAGGTCTACTCCACCAGCAGTTGCCGCCGGTTCATGACCGATCTGCGGGAAGCAAAGAGCGCCGGCTACATCGGGCGTACGCCGCACTTCAACAGCATCTTTAACTACCTGGAACTGCCGGCGTTGACGCCGATCATCCAAGGGCTCATCACGCAAAGCGCGCTTCCCCTGAAGGCCATCGAAACCGACTTCGCTATTGACTCCACCGGTTTCACCAGCACGCAATTGCTCGGCACCTGGCAAACGGAGAAGTACGGCAGCAAGAAACCCCGCGTCGAGCACGATTGGGTGAAGCTGCATGCGATGGTTGGCGTGAAGACCAACGTCGTGACGGCGGTCGAAGTGACGGAGCGCAACAGCCAAGACTCCCCACAGTTCCCGCCGTTGGTCAAAACCACTGCGGCGAACTTCAATGTCGAGCGCATCGAGGGGGATAAGGCGTACAGCTCCCGCGACAACCTCGAATT
The DNA here is from genome assembly GCA_963729835.1 of uncultured delta proteobacterium. GTDB lineage: Bacteria > Desulfobacterota > Binatia > HRBIN30 > HRBIN30 > CAVSQF01. The sequence goes on from CAVSQF010000053.1 coordinate 7,607, forward strand.
GGTCCGTAGCAAGGGCGCGATGCCCTTCATTCCCTTCAAGAGCTATGCCGTGATGTCGGGCAAGTCGGCGACGTGGGACAAGCTGCTCGGCTTCTATCTCATGCACCGGGACGAATTCTTGAAGATTTACCATCGTCGGAGTAATGCTGAATCGACGTTCAGCGCGATCAAGCGCGTCTTCGGGGATTTCATCCGCAGCCGCGTGCCGATCGCCCAGGTCAACGAGGTATTGTTGAAGGTGCTGGCCCATAACATCCGGTGCTTGATTCACAGCATGTACGAGCTAGGAATTAACCCGAGCTTTTGTGCAACACCTATTCCTGCACAAAAGCCCCTTATGCTTTGCTAGGTTTTATGAGCTTTTGTGCAAAGCCCCCTCCGGGAGAGGCCACGTGAGGGGAAGGAGGGGACCTGCAGGCAGCGGGGTAGCTCGTTCAAGGCAGGCCGAAACAATTCGTCTGGACCCCCATTTTGCAAATGAGAGAAGTTGATGTCATTCCAGCTGCATCACGTTCTGCATGGCGTATGTATACCTAGTTGACAATATGTAGGATATACTGTATGAGCATCACGTCGAGCGTAGTCACGGTCGGCGAGTCGCATGGCGGAGGGCGATGTGCACACATTCACGGGGAGACCCTGGCGCGTCGGAGCGCGCCGCGGGTTCGGCATGCTCTGTGTCGCCGCGGCAATGCTGGCGCTGGGCAGCCCAGCGGGCGCGGCGCAGGACGTGCTCGCCTCGGGCGAGCTGCGGATTGTCGGTGTACAACTTTTCGTCGCGCCGGCGACACAGACGGTACCGCGCAATCAAGCGACGGCGCTGACGACGCAGCTCGTTGATTCGGCCCATCCGGCGACCGCCCTCACCGATCCCAGCCTGGACGACTGCATCGTCAAGGGCGAGCTAAGCGGCCCCGGACTCGATGGCACGCAGACCCTGAGCACACGGCCCGGTGACGCGCTGCCGATCCCACCCTTGCTCGCGTCCGGCACCTACGTCGTCGACCGGCTCCGACTCGAGCGCTGCGCCGGCGACGCCTGTGCCACCAGCACCTTCATCCTCCCGGCGTCGCCTGCCGTCGCCACCCTCAGCGTTATCGGTCAGGTCATCGTGACCTCGGTCGCTTCGCGGCCACTGTCGCTCGATGAGATCCAGGATCGCGGCATCGTCATCGACGATTCCAGCTTCAGCGCCTACGAGTTCACGTTCGGGCTGGCGACGGAGTCCGGCGCCGTGCCGATCAACCTCGACGTGCTGATGCCGGCAGACGACACCGTCCGTACGGGTGCCGGCGGCGCAGTCACGCTACCCGTGAGCGTGCCCATGTTGGACGTTCCGAATATTGACGCCGCCGGGCTCCTGCTCGAAGCCCCACCCATCGACTTCGGCGAGCCCGTCGAGATCCCACCTATCCCCGCGGTCATCGTCATCCCCGGCAACGTCGCCTTCCTGCACCAGTTCTTTCAGGTCATCGTGTTGGTTTCGAACGCTGCCCCGCCCGGCTCCCGGCTCGTCCTCACCGGTGCCAGCGCGACGATGACGCTCCCGCCGGGCGCCGACGGCATCGCGCACAGCGCCGACGATCCGCTGGTTCCGGCGAGGACCGGCGGCAGCTCCGCGCCGGCCGCCGGCAGCGAGACGACCGCAATACACAACAAAACCACCGCAACGGCTGACTTCGGACCGGGAGAAGACGGCACCGGTGAGCTGCTCGTGGAAGGTCGGCAGGAAGGCACGTACCGCATCGAGGTCGCCATCGACGCGCAGCTGCTTGGGCTGCCTGTCGGGCCCGTGCCTCTGAAAGGCAGCGCGGCGGGCACCGTTCTGGTGCGCAATCCGAGCTTCGCGCTGACCTTCAGCCACCCCGAGGTGGTGCGCGCCGGCGAGCCCTACTCACTCTTTGTGACTGTGCACAATACCTCCGCTGTGGCGGCGCAGGACGTCACGCTGGCGCTCGACCCAGGCGCCGTAATCGGCGCGACGCTGGTGGCATCGAAAATTGCGCAAGGGCCGAATCCCGACGCTGAGCCGGCCAAGCTCGGCACCGTGGTCATTCCGACGATCCCTCCGAACGACACGGCGACAGCAGAGTTCGCCCTCATCGCGCGGAACAACGGTCAGGTCACCGCCACCGGGTTTGCCAGCAGCACGGCGCCGTCTGGGCAACCTGAGCTGACCGCCAGCTTCACGTTGCGCGCCGGCGTCGGCGACCTAGGCATTCCACTCTCACCCGAATCGCTCATCCTGCCGTCGTACGTCAATGAGCTTCCGCCGACGTTCTTTGCCGCAGCCCTGCGCGTGCTCGGTTTGGCGCACAGCGCCGCAACGGCCCCACCGGGCCTGCCCGGCGCCATGCAGAGCCGCCCCAGCAAACAACTCGTCGAACAGCGGGCGCAGGAAATAGCCACAGCGGGGCTCCGTATCCGGATCGGCGAGCCGCTGCTGACATCACTCGGCGACGCGATGCTGGATTGGCTGGGTGACGGAACGGGCACGGACACGAGCTACGACCCTGGATTCGACGAGATTCTCCGTTCGACCGCTGCCGGGCACGAGCTCGAGCGCGCCTGGGCCGAAGCAATTGCCGGGAGTCGGGCGACGGGCGATGGGCGATGGGTCACCGCATACCAACAGGAGCTGGCGGCGGCGGAGCAGTACCGGCCGAGCTTCGTGTCGGTTGCCGTTGCCGGTGACGCGAGGCTGACACTGACCGATGATCACGCCCGCACAACGAGCGGCTGCGCCGGCGCCGGCACGCGCTGCGCGGCGGCGCAGCTGCAACGCGACATACCGAGCGCGTTCCTGCTGGGTTTCGGCGATGCACAACTGGCGTTGCTCGGCCGCAGCGGCGAGGTCGGGTTTGTCGACGCGCAGATCGACGGGAGCGGAGCGGCGGAGGTGTCGATTCTTCTGCCTACGGAGGGCGGACAGTTGCAGCAGCTGGTGTGGGCGAACCTGCAACTGGAGAGCGGTGCGCCGCTCACCTTCCGCCTGACGCCCGGGCAGTCGGCGGTCCTGATCGACGGCCGCCCTGCCCTTCCGAGCAGCGTGCGCATCTACGAGCCGAATGCCGGCCCCCGGATCGTTGGTGTCCGCCAACTCCCGGAGAGCGACCCAGCCGTCCGCGGCCGCGTGGTCGCGCTGCTCTACGATCGCGACATCGATCCGCGCAGCGTGCAAGCGAGCGGTTTCATTCTGCGCTATGCCGGCGCGCAGGCCGGCGCCACCACGAACACAGTGAAGCAGCTCAAGCTGCTGTCGCGCAATCGCCTCCTGCTGATCGAATTCGCCTCCTCAGTGTCGCGCTTCTTCGAGTACGCGCTCACGAGCAGCGGGGCAACTTCTCCGGCCGGGACCGCCCAGATCCCCGACACTGACACACGCCCCGTCGTCCCGGACTTCCCGACGCCGCCCGGCGGCATCGTCTCCGGATTCGTACGCAAAGGCAGCGGTGAGGCGCTGGCATTCACCCCCGTCGAGCTGCGCGAAAGTCTGGGCAACGACCTCGGCGGCAATGCTGTGGAGATCATCACGGGACAGACCGCAACCGGCGCCGACGGCTATTATCGCTTTGATTTCGTCGGGCAGAGTCACGACGGGCCCTTCCGGGTGATTGCCCAGGATCCGGATACCGGGCAATACGCCCAGCGCCAGAGCACCATCGCCCAGGAAGGACAAGAATTGCGGCTCGACTTGCTGATGCTCGGCCTGGGCCACGTCACCGGCAGGATCGTGGACGCCGTAACCGGCGCGCCGCTGGCAGCCGCGACGGTGCACGTCTTCAGCCGCACCGACGAGCGCGACGTGGAAGTGCCGAGTGCAGCTGACGGCCGCTTCACGGCCGACAACGTCGCCGTCGGAAACCTGCTGGTCTCGGCCGATATCACTCTCAGTGATGGCACCCAGATCACCGGCTCCGTCGCGGCGCGCCTCGAGACCGCCGGCGCCAGTGCCGAGGTGACCGTGCCCGTCTTCGGCAGCAGCGGTGCAGTGGAGGGCGTCGTGTTTGAAGCCGGCGACGGGGCGACGCTCCGCCCGGTCGAAGCCGGAGTGACGGTGGCGGTATTCGACGATGCACAGCACTTCGAGCGCGACGTGACCACGGATGCCAGCGGTCATTTCCTGATCACGGGCGTGCAGACGGGAGATGTCCATGTCCGCGCGCTGCGCCAAGACACCGCGGAAGAGGTGACCCTCGACGCAACCATCGGCCCCAACATCACCACGCCGATCGACTTGATTCTTCCTGGCACCGGATCGTTGGTCGGCACGGTGCTCTACCCGGACGGCCAACCGGCGCGCAACGTCGCAGTGATCGCCGGTACATCCCTGGTTCGGACAGCGGCGGATGGGAGCTTTGTCGTCGAACGCGTCGGCACCGGGCATCAGACAGTGCTCGCCACAAATGACCTCACCGGCGCACAGGCCGTGATTGAAATCGATATCTCCGCGCCGGGGACGGCCGTGCCGGTGACAATCGTCTTGCCGGGCACTGCCAGCATCCGCGGCGTGCTGCGCGACGCCAGCGGCACCGTTCAAAGCGGCGTCCAAGTGCTGCTCTGGGCCGGCCCTCAAGGTTTCTTGCGTACCACGACGGACGCCAGCGGTGCCTACGCTTTCACAAATCTCCCGGTGGGCACGGACTACACCTTGCAAGTCAGCGCTCCCGACGGGGACGGCCAGGCCCAAACCGTGCACCTCGATGTACATGGCCAGCAGCTCGTGAGCGATCTCACCTTCCGTGGCCTTGGCACGGCGACCGGCGTCGTGCTCGATCCCGATGGTTTCTCGCCACGCTCCACCCAGGTCATCGTCTCGTACCGCCGGTTCGACAACCTCGGGCGGCTGCAAGAAGCACGCGCCACCATTTCCAGCGATCAACTCGTGGCCTCGGATCTGCCGAGCACCGGCACCTGCGGCGCACGTTGTGCGGACGGCACAGCGAACTGCAGCGGCCGATTCCTCATCCGCATTCCCGCCGGTCTGCCGTATCGGATCCAAGCCCTCAGCCCCTTCAACGGCGAGCCGGCCGTGGTCACGGCGATTCTCGACAGCGCGGGCGCGGTCAACGAGCACTGTCTGACTTTGGGGCATACCGGGACCATTCGCGGCACCGTCTTTCTGGCCAACGGCGCGCGCGCCGGTGCAGGCATTGAAGTGACGTACGCCGAATCAGCGGGCGGCAACGAGCGCGTTGTGCTCACGGATGCAAACGGCGACTTCTGTTTTCCGCTCTTGCCGCCACGCCCCTTCACCCTCACCGCGCGCGATCCGGCCAGCGGCAATCGTGGCATCGTCCGCGGCAGTCTCATCACCGGCGACGACGCTGTGGCTGACGTCAGTCTTTTGGGCCAGGGCAGCGTCACCGTGCACGTCGTCGACGGCGCCGCGCAGCCGGTCGCGAACGCGCTCGTGCAGCTGACCAGCGGCTCGCCCGTGGCGCACCTCGTCTCCCCCTTTCCGATGCTCCTCACTGGCAGTGATGGCGTAGTGCGCTACACAGGCGTGCCGGAAGGCGAGTTCTCAGTAACGGCGTCTGAGCCCGTGTCCCTGACGGGCGGCCGTTCCGGTGGCGCCATCGTCGAAGATCTCGCGAGCACGGAGGTCGCCGTCGTGCTTGCCGCGTCGGGCACAGTCACGGGAACCGTTTTCGATGCGACCGGCACCATCCCGCTCGCCTTTGCACAACTGCGGCTGGCGCAGTCCGGCAGCCCCGGAGCTTATGCCAGCAGCGACGCGAGCGGTGCCTACGTGTTTCCCTTCGTACCGCTCGCGGGCTTCACGTTGGAGGTCTTCGATCCGCGCACGGGCCGGATCGGCCGCGGCTCCGGAGCGCTGAACTTCGCGACTGAGGTGGTCACGCTCGATGTCGCCCTGCTGCCGATCGGCACCGCAACCGGGACGGTCGTTCGCCCATCCGGCGAGGCGGTCGGCGCCGCGCACGTGGAACTGGCATCACTCCTGTTTCTGCAACCAGGAGCGCTGGTGCGCGATCTTTCTCTCTTTGGACCCGGCACGCTGATCACGACGACGAACCTCGACGGCGCGTACACCCTTGCCGGGGTGCCGCAAGGGGATTTCACCGTGCGCGCGACCGACCCGCTGACCGGCGCGTATGGCAGCTCCAGCGGTCGCGTCAACACCGATGGCGAGACGGTCCTGGCCGACATCACCTTGGCTGGCCGCGGCCGGGTGAGCGGCACGGTGTTTCTCGCGGACGGGAGCACCCCCGTCGCCTTTGCCACGGTGTCCCTGCAGGCCGACAACGGGCGCATCGTCACTCAAAGTGATGTGCATGGACGGTATGAATTCTCGGCCGTGCCCCTCGGCCGAGTCACTGTCACGGCACGTGAGCAGGGCGGCAATGATGGTGGCACAGCGAGCACTGATCTCGCCGGCGATGGCGACGCCGTCTCGCTCGACGTGAGTTTTGTGGGCACCGGGAGCATTAGCGGCGCCATCCTGACCACAGCGGGCGATCCCATCGACGCACCGGCACAGCTGACCCTGATCCGACGCGATCTCTCACCACTGCTGACAGCCGCTGCCTTGCCGGCGATGTTCACGACGTTCAGCGATGCGGGTGGGCATTTTCGTTTCGACGACATTCCGGCCGGCAGCTTCACAGTCACAGCCGAGCTGCTCTCCGGCGGCGTCAGTCTGGCGGGCAACGCCAGCGGTACTGTTGCAGCCGATGGTCAGCGCCTGGATGACCTGCACATCGTCATCGAAGCGTTTGCCAGCGTCGCCGGCCGGGTGTTGCGCAGCGACGGCGAACGGCCAGCCGTCAGTGCGGCGGTCGCCTTGAGCGGCAGGAGTGACCATACGGGCCAACAGTTCGACGTTTCGACACTCGCCGACGGGGATGGCTGGTATAGCTTCGGGCATCTGCCGCTCGGCCCGTTCCGGATCACCGCCACCGATCCCTCGACCCACGGGCTCGGGATTGCCGCCGGTCGTATCGACACGGCCGGCGCCGCGCTCGCGCTGCCACCGATCGTTCTGGACGACACCACACCGGCGGTCGTGGGCGTCTCACCTCGCAACGGTGCGACGTGCGTCGCGGTCACTACGCCCATCGTCATCACGTTCTCCGGTCCGGTCGACCCTGCATGCATCACGGCGGACGGCATTGTCGTGCGCGCTGGTGCGACCGTGCTGTCCGGCACGTTGGCGGTGAGCGCCGACCGTACCGAGGCCAGCTTCACACCGGCAGGCGGACTGCCCGAGCTGCGCCTCGTTGCCGTCGAGGTGAATCCAAACGTACACGACTACCTTGGCCGCCCGCTTGCGGCGGTGTTTCGCTCCGCGTTTGAAACGGCGGACATGACCGCGCCCTCCGTCGTGAGTACGGCGCTGGTCCAGGGCCAGCCCGTGATCGAGTGGGATGAGACACTCAGCGCCCGGCACGGCACGGTCGCGGTGACACGCGTCCAAGACGGAGCGAGCGTCGCCGGCACACTCGACCTCAGCAACGGCAACACCCGCCTGATCTTCAAGCCGGCTGCGGAGCTGCCACCGGATGAAACCTTTGAAGTGACCGTGGCTGGTTGGACCGATCTTTTCCGCAACCTGCAGCAGCCAGATCCGTACGTGGCCTACGTGTCAACGACCGATCACACGGGGCCACGGATTACGCTCAGCAGCACGGCAGCGGCGGACGTTGCGATCGCGGGTCAGACGGTCGTCCTCACCGCCACACCGCTGCCGGGCAGTGACGACGTGAGCGCGGTGGATTTCTTTGCCGACGACGGCCAGCTGATTGCATCGGACAGCACAGCGCCCTTCACACACACCTTCGTCGCCAACGCTCCGATTACCGTGACTGCCGTGGCCACTGACTTTGCGGGCAATCGCGGTGATCCCGTCACCATCACGATCGGCGTGGTCTCCAACCAGCCCCCTACCGTCCAGCTCACCAGCCCGCCAACCGGTACGGTGATCGGCACCGGACGGGTGCTGGAAGCAATCGCTGCGGCGACTGATGACCTCGGGCTCAGCGCTGTGGAACTCGATGTGCAGGGCACCCAGCTCTTACTCACCCAGGTCGTCTACTTCCCGCCGAACACCCCGCACGGGGTCGCCACGTTCACGATCCCGATTCCCGCCGCTGCCCAGCCGGATGACAACCTAGTCCTGTCAGTGTCGGCGCGAGACATACGCGAGCTGACCAGCGTGCCGAGTGCGATCACCGTACGGATTGCCGATGTTACACCCCCGACAGCCAGGATCACATCGCTGTCCGGCGACTTCACCGTCGATCCGGGTGTCACGGTCCCTGTCACCGTCCATGCCGACGATGCCGTCGGAGTCGCCTTCATCCGCTTCCACACCGAGGGGGCTGTCACGATGCAGAGCTCGGTCGCCATCCTCCCGCCCAAGGCGACTGCCGACGCGACGTTCCCCCTGAGCCTCCCTGCCGATCTTCCTCAGGCCAGCACGATCACGCTGATCGCCGAGGCGCTGGACGCTGCCGGAAACCTCGGCAGCGCGCCCCGGATGACGCTCACCGTTCGTGATGCTCTACCGCCATCGCTCGTCATTCTGAGCCCTGCCCCCGGCACGGAACAGATCGCCGGCAGCGCGATCCCGGTAACGGTGCAGGCCACAGATAACGGCACGGTGGCGGAGGTGGACTTCTTCGTGGACGGACGCCTCGTCAGCACGGCGCGCAGAGCCGATGTCGCCGGGCACCACATGGCCGTGCTCATTGCGCCGCGCAACGCCATCAGCACGACCTTTGCGGCCCGGGCCAGTGACGCGCAGGGAAACACTTCCCCGCTCGCGTCGGTCATCCTGCCACTGCGGCCGAACCTGCCGCCGATCGCCGACGCCGGCCCGGATCGCACCGTGTTGACAAACGTGCGCGCGACGCTCAGCGGCGCCGCCTGCAGCGATCCCGACGGCAGCCCCCTGACGTATCGCTGGCGGCTCATCACCAGGCCCCCCGGCAGCACAGCCGCCTTGGGGAATGCGACGTTCCGCGACGCCGATCTCCTGCCTGACGTGGCCGGCACGTACACGTTTGGTCTGACCGTGAACGACGGCGTCGACGACAGCGCAGAGGACACTGTGACGCTCACCGCCGTGGTGGCGACGCCGAGCCCCACGCCCACGGCGACCGACACCCCGACGGCTACCGCCACCCCAACAGACACCGCCACGCAGACGGGCACCCCATCGGTCACCCCGACGCGTACGGCCACGTCATCACCAACAGTGACACCGACGGCGACGTGCACCAGCACCCCCACCGGGACGCCCACGATCACGAGCACCCCCACCGTCACTCCGACCCCGACCGCCACCTTCACACCGACCGTCTCCCCGACCGTGACGTCAACCCCGACGATCTCGCCGACGGCCACCGTAACCAGCACCGCGACCCCGACGGAGGTGGCAGCCACCGGCATCGTGTATTGTGTCAACAAGAGCGGCGGTCTACCCAATCCTACCGTCTGCAAGAACAATACGGTTTACACCAACATCCAGGCGGCTGTGGACCTCGCCACCGACGGTGACGAGATCCGCATCGCCAACGACACCTACACAGGGAGTGCGAGCAGTGTCGTGACGGTTGGCAAGGCGCTCTTCATCACCGGTGGCTTCACCAGCGGCGCAAGCGGCTGGACCATCTCCGGCGCTGCGACCGGAACGGTCATCGACGGCCAAGGGACACGACTGGGCGTCACCGTGAGTACCTCGAGCCCCGTCTCGGTATCGAACCTCACGCTGAACAACGGCGGCATAAGTACTGGTAGCGGCACGCTGCGCGTAAATAGCGGGACGATCAACCTCAAGAACGGGGGCACGAGCAGCGGTACGTTCGTGGTCGCTGCCGGTACAACGATCGAGTTTCCAACCGGTGCTCATACGTTGAGTGCTGGCACCACGATCGGCGGGGCGGGTTGCCCGCGTATCACCGGCGGCGTGCTCACCGTAAGCGGCGCGGTGACGGCACAGAACTTCGAGCTCGCCAGCGGCACGCTGAACGGCAGCGGCACGCTGACGACGACGGGCACGTTCAAATGGACCGGCGGCACCATGAGCGGCAGCGGGAGCACCACCATCGCCGCGGGCGCCACACTCTTGATGAGTAGCGCTAGCTACCTATCGTTCGACACGCGCACGATCAGCAACCAGGGCAGTGCAACATGGAGCGGCAGCGGGAACATCCTTGCCAGCGCCGGCGCCGTGTTCAACAACGCCGGGACGTTCCTGGCGCAGAGTGATCAGATGTTGCTGATCAACGGTGTGAGCACCGCGACCTTCACGAACTCCGGCAGCTTCACGAAAGCCGGGACCACCGGCACCACCGAGGTACGCTGGGCCTTCAACAACACGGGCATTACCGACGTGGAGACCGGAACACTCACGTTCACCGCCGGCGGCTCCGCGAGCGGCGGCGCCTTTGCCGTCGCTGCTGGCACCGCACTGCAGCTCACCGGCGGCACCTATGTCCTCAACAGCGGCACGACCGTCACCGGAGCGGGCTTCGCGCGGGTGGCGGGGGCCGTGGCCACCGTGGGCAGCAGCGTCACCGCACAGAACTTCGAGCTCGCCAGCGGCACGCTGAACGGCAGCGGCACGCTGACGACGACGGGCACGTTCAAATGGACCGGCGGCACCATGAGCGGCAGCGGAAACACCACCATCGCCCCGGGCGCTACACTCTCGATCAGCAGCACCAACGTTCTATTGTTCGACACGCGCACGATCAGCAACCAGGGCAGTGCAACCTGGAGCGGCAGCGGGAGCATCTCTGCCAGCGCCGGCGCCGTGTTCAACAACGCCGGGACGTTCCTGGTGCAGAATGATCAGATGTTGCTGATCAATGGCGTGAGCACGGCGACCTTCACGAACTCCGGCAGCTTCACGAAAGCCGGAACCACCGGCACCACCGAGGTACGCTGGGCCTTCAACAACACGGGCATTACCGACGTGGAGACCGGAACACTCACGTTCACCGCCGGCGGCTCCGCGAGCGGCGGCGCCTTTGCCGTCGCCGCTGGCACCGCGCTCCAGCTCACCGGCGGCACCTATGTCCTCAACAGCGGTACGAGCATCACCGGAGCGGGCTTCGCGCGGGTGGCGGGGGCAATGGCGACCGTGGCCGGCAGCGTCACCGCACAGAACTTCGAGCTTGCCAGCGGCACGCTGAACGGCAGCGGCACGCTGACAACGACGAGCACGTTCAAATGGACCGGCGGAACCATGAACGGCAGCGGGAACACCACCATCGCCCCGGGCGCTACACTCTTGATCAGCAGCACCAGCACCCTCTTGTTCAACACACGCACGATCAGCAACCAGGGCAGTGCAACCTGGAGCGGCAGCGGGAGCATCGCTGCCAGCGCCGGCGCCGTGTTCAACAACGCCGGGACGTTCCTGGCGCAGAATGATCAAATGTTGGCGATCAATGGCGTGAGCACGGCGACCTTCACGAACTCCGGCAGCTTCACGAAAGCCGGGACCACCGGCACCACCGAGGTGCGCTGGGCCTTCAGCAACGTCGCAAGCGGCACCATCGACATTCAAAGCGGCGTCGTCAGCCTCACGGGCAACTACGCGCCCGCCAGTACCACGGCGCTCGGCATCAAGATCGGTGGCCTCAGTGCCGGCACGCAATTCGGCCAACTCAAGATCGGCGGTACCGCCACGTTGGCAGGCACGCTCAACATCAGCCTCACACCCGGTTACGTGCCGAATATCGGCGACCGCTTCCCGATCCTCACGTATGCTTCACGGACCGGGACTTTCAGCGCCATGACGGGTTCGGACCTCGGCAACGGCGGCGTCTTCACGCCCGACTTCAGCAGCGGCACGAGCCTCGCGCTCGTCGTCACGCAGGCCACCCCGACGCCGACACCCGCGAATACACGGGTCTCCACCGTCACCCCCACCGCAACTCCTACGCCGGCGGCAACGCCGACCGCGACACCAGCGCCAACAGAAACGCCGACGCCAACACCGACGCCAACACCATGAGGCGATGTCTCTACGCGAGGACCCGACGCAACTGGAGAGCCAGCGAGACCTTTCCCCCCTCGGTTCGCTCCTTCAAGACAAACTGCACGAACCCGAACGCCTCACCAACCCTCGCGTAATCTCGCAGGCTCGCTTCAACGAAGCCGGCCTGTTCGAGATAACCCAGGACGTTGAAATCCGGCGCGCATCCCGGACAACCATTCTCAGCCGACACGAACACCAGTGGCGGACGGCGCACAGCGATGTCCTCTGCCAGCTCGCGCAGCAGCCGCCGCTCTTCGGAGGACAGGGCATCCGCCCGCGAGCCTGGCGCTGCCGCTTGGTGGCGGAGCATCGGAATCGGGAAGAACCACAAGTAGCGTGAGCCGGGCCGGCGTTCCTTTTGCACCAACGTCGGATACGCCGGCGTGACGTGCGTGGAAACAAACAACACGGGTTCACCCTTGCGGCTGTACCGGTCGATCAGCGGCCCGAATCGACTGACAAACAATCCGCTGTCCGGCTCGGCGTACCCGCCCACGACAACGACGAGCCACAGCATCCCCAACACCATTGCACCGAGGGCCCGTACCGACAAAGCGACAGCACGGCCCGGCTTCACCGGCGCACAACGGGCCGCCACCACCATCCCCAGCAGGAGCACGGTACCACCGACGGCTGCGACCTGGTGATAAAACCAGCCTTTCGCCTGGAAGGCATATACCGCCACGCTGCCCAAAACGAAAACCGACAGCGCATCAGCCAGCACCCTGATCGAGCCCGCCCACAGCCCTCGGGCGGCAAGCGCGACCAGCGACACGAGGGCGGCGATCACGATCACCGCAGTAATGATGTCGGGAAAGGCCGAGCTGTACACCGAGTAGTTGCGTGCCACCAGCGGCACCCACCGGTAGAAAAAGCTGTCGCGCATGGCCGCGGGGACAAACAGGAAGTGCAGCGCATAGGCAACGGGGACGGACGCGAACCCCGCCAGCTCAGCCGTGGCGAAACGCCGGATCTCCCGCGTCGCCAGAAGGAGGCGCAGTTCGATCAACAGCACGACCACCATGAAGTGCGGCTTCACACACACGCCGACGCCGCCAGCGACGCCGAGCAGCACGGCCCGCCAGCGAGGAATTTGCACGCCGACCGTGCGACGGCATCGGGCAACCAAAAGCGGAATGTACAGCAGCACCAGGAGGTGTTCCCGTTGACCGAACTGGCCCACGTGCCACATGCCGAACGAAAATGCGGCCCACAGCGAGGCGAGGACCGCCGCATCGCCCCTCTCGATAGACCACCCGTCAGCCAGTTGGCTCTGCAGAGCGGCCGTCGACACGGCCACAACGACGACCACAAAGAGGGAGAACGTCACTATTGGTGCTATCCCCAAGCGACGCGCGACGAACGCCGGCACCGCGTTGAGGTACATGATCAGCGGAGGGTTGATGTCGACGAAGTCCACGTAGGGAACCTTTCCGTCGAGCAGCAGCTCGCCGCACTGGACATAAATTGCGCAGTCGTGGTGGATGCGCTGCGGTGACCGCACAACGGAGGCGCCGAGGAGCACCACCAGCACCAGCGGCAGCGCCCGCAGCATCCCTCTGGCCAGCGGGGCTGCGTCTATCCCGGGAACGCTACCCACCTTGCTCGAAGGGTCCATGAGCCCTGATGTGAGGCTAAGTGAGTCTGTTTCACTGCTGCGTCGTTCGCATCTGTCATTCCCGCGCACGCGGGAATCCAGGCGTGGAGCGGCGGACGGGCCGCATGGGCATGGATGCCCGCTTTCGCGGGCATGACGACCCGGGGGAATCGCATCACACGTACCGACTCCAACGGCGTTGCTTGAGAAGTTCCGTGATGCGGCGCACGTCCTGGGCACGCTCGCGCGCACAGATGAGCAATGCGTCGGGACTGTCCACCACGATCAAGTCCTTTGTGCCGATCAGCGCCACCAGCCGCTCCGGCGCGAAGACCACCGAGCCACTGGCATCGATGGCCAGCGTCCGCCCCACCGCCGCATTGCCCGCCGCATCGCAGCCCCACACCTCGGGGAGAGACCCCCAGCTCCCGACATCACTCCAGTCGAAATGTGTCCGCAGGACCGCGATGCGCGGCGCCTGCTGGCGCATCAGGCTGAGAGGCTGCAGCACGCCCACGTCCACCGACACCGATGGGAGCGCCCGGTACGCGCGCTGCAGTCGGTGCTGCACGCCGCGCGGCACCGACCAGATACCGCTCAACGTCTCGCTCAGCTGCGGCGCGACCCCATCCAGCGCCTCCCTGAAGGCGCTAATCCTCCAAATGAACATACCTGAGTTCCACACATACCGGCCGCCGGACACGTACCGTCGCGCTACCGCCGCAGACGGTTTCTCATGGAAGCGCCGCACCCAGAATGCATCGGCGCCCTCGGCCGCAATCTGCGGCCCGACTTCGATGTAGCCGTAACCGGTTTCGGCACGATGCGGGGAGATACCCAACGTCACCAGGCAGTGTTGTCGTGCCGCCAGATCGCACGCCACTCGTAGGGTCCGGCGCAGCTCCTGCGCGTCTTTGATGACGTGATCTGCCGGAACGGCGACCATGAGTGCATCCGAGTCACGCTCTCTGATCCATTCGCCGGCCAGAGCGATACAGCCGAGCGTATTGCGGCCCGCCGGCTCCTCGAACACCTGATCGCCGGGGACGCGCGGCAGCTGGCGCCGCACCTCGGCGGCCTGTTCTCGATTCGTCACCACGAGCATGCGGCGCCACGAGACCAGCGGCAGGAGCCGGTGCGCCGTTTCCTGGAGCAAGGTGCGCCGCCCGCCGATGGACAGGAGGTGCTTCGGCAAGTGGCGCCGGCTGCGTGGCCAAAACCGCGTCCCCTGCCCGCCAGCCATGATGACGGCGTACGTGAACGGCGGCGCTGCACGAGACGATAGTTTCCGACCACGAGGCATGCGAGGGATCATCTTGGAAGCGGCCGGCGAAATCAACAACCCGCGGCAACCCATAGCGACCAACGGGAACAGACCCGCCTGCGGCCCGAAGCCTTCGGCGGACGGGCCCGCCGAACAGAGGCGGCGCGCCGCCCCTAGCCCATAAGCAGCCGCGCATGACGGCCGAGGGCTTTCCGCCCCACGTGCACAAGCGCAACCGATCCGGCGCAAGCGAGCACGAACGCGGCAGGATCGCGTAGTGGTGCGGCGGGCCAGCGATGCACCGCGGCAATGATGAAGTAGTGATACAGATACATCGGGTAGGTTGCTTCACTCAACCAGCGCACGAGCGGCACATCAGACGACCGCAGTGTCAGCATGAAGAGCCCGGCGAGGATTCCATAGATGCCCACATACTGCAGAACGGCCATCTGCCGACTCCAAGACGGCGGTAGAGCAAGCACATAGTAGAGGAACACCGTCCCCGCCACAGCGAACGCGGCGACGCCAATGCGCCGGCGTCGCGCCGTCGCTACCCGCTGCAGTACGCCGAAGTGCTGTGCCACAACCCAGCCGGCGAAGAAGTAGCCCCACCAACGGAACGGGCTGCGCAGCTGCCAGTACAGCCCCCCGAACGGGATGAGCCACATCTCGCTGAGCAAGCCCAACACCCAGAACAGAGCGAACAGCGGCCATGCCAATGACCGGAAGCGGAAGACGCCGTTGCCCACAACGGCGGCGCCGAGGAGGAGCGGAACGAAATAGTAGATGCCCCACGCCCCGCCGGTCGCCAATTCGAAGAGCGCCTGCGGTCCGTTCAGCCGTTCAGAAAACGCGAAGTGCCGAAAACCCATCGCCAGCAGGCTGGCGATGGCGTACGGAACCAGGAGGCGCGTCAGGCGGCGCGCGGCAAATTGCCGCCACGACAGCGGACGCCCGTATGCGTACAGAAACCCCGACGCGACGAAGAAAGCGGGCACCGCGTAACGAGTCACGAAGGCGAGCCGCTGGATGACGAGCGGCTCGGTGTTCCCGAAGAGCTGGAAGGCGTGAATCCACATCACCACGATGATGCCGCTCGCCTTCAACACGTCGATGGCTGTAAAGCGTGTCCCCGTCACGGCGGCGCTGGCAGGCGGTGGCGCTACGCGGCGCCCGCTATCCGGACCCGCTACCACCATTTCACCCACGTGCGTTTGCGGCGGCATGTCGCGCATCTGCTGCTCACCTCAGCGATACACAAATGCACCGCTTCCGGCAAAGATCACTGCGGGAGATACCCCAAGGCGCGCATGCGCTCGACGGCGTCCGACGGCAAGCTTTCGACCTTGTGGGTCGGAAATTGCCGAGCGCCGCAAGCTCTGCGGTCGCCGCAGCGGTCAGACCTCTGACCACATCCGGCTGCAGTCGCGGCCACGTCGTGCAACTCGTCTGGATCGCTGTCCAGCCGGAACAGCTCGACCTTTTCCGCGTGCCGAATCAGTCTCCAATCACCGGTCTCGACCAGCTGCCACGGGCCCCAAAACGCGAACACCGGCTCCGCCCGGCGTTGTCGCAGGCTGATCCCATCGAGGAAGCAGGCCCGTCGTCGACACCTGTGCCGTGTCGGCAACGGTGGGGAAGATGTCGATCGCCTGCACCGGTTTTCTCACGCGTTCGCCGCGCGTCTGGTTCGGGAATTTGACGATCAGCGGGACATGCACCTCAGCCTCATACAGCGACTGACCGTGCATCCACAACCCGTGCTCGCCGAAGCTCTCTCCGTGATCCGCGCTCAGCGCGATCACGCTCCCTCGATACAGGCCTGCGGCCTTCAGAAAGGCGAACAGCTCGCCGAGGGACTGGTCCAGGTAGCGAATCTCCGCGTCGTACAGCGCCACGAGGTGCTGGCGGTCCTTCTCCGGAAGGTGGCGTGCGCTGTCGCTATTCGGGGCCGTGAACAGGAAGGTGTTGCGGATGTCGCCGGTGAAGTCGCTGCCGCTGTTTCGTGACAGGGTCTCCATGTCGTCGGCGAACGGCGGCAGGTAGGGATCATGTGGGTCGAAGTAGTGCAGCCAGAGAAAGACCGGCCGGCTGGCGTCCCGTTTTTTCAGCCAGCGAATCGCCTGGGCCGTGATGCAGTCGGCCGGCGTCTTGGTCTTCCAGTGTTGTTGCTGCGGATTCCGGGTCGAGGAGGCCGTTCCGGTAGAACGCATCGAATCCTCTCATCAACCCGCGCGCCGTGGCATCCAACTCGAGCAGCGCGTTGTCCACCACCGCAGCCGTCCGATAGCCATGGTTGCGCAGCAACTCGGCGAGCGTCATGTCTTGGTCCGCGATTTCCAGACCCTGGCGATATTTGGAGGTCATGATCTCCAACAACGACGGGACCGTATGCGGCGCTTGCGCCACAGCGTTCTCGAAGAGGGTAGCGCCGGCGGCAAAGGAATCGATCGCCGGTGAGATGGGCTGCCGGTACCCGTAGGATGCCCAGATGATCCGCGCGCAGGGTATCGACCGTGATCACAATGACGTCAGGGCTGCGGCCCTCGTGGGTGCAGCCGGCGCCGAAGGCCGCTAGGAGAACCAGAAACGCATATCTTCCTCTTGTGTCCATCCCCCGCTCACTTTCCTCGCAATCGACGAATAGACGAATGACGAACTGTCGGGGTTGCCCTTCAGAGTCGCCCACGCTGAAGCCCGCGAGCCGTTCGCCGAGGGCGCGCCCACGCCGCAAGCGGAGGCCGTCGCGTCGCTGGACGCTGGCGCGCGGCGCAACGGACGAGCTTTGCGCTTCACAAATCACCGGTGCACGGGGGCATCATCAGCTGCCCAGCCAAAATCGTCCGCATTAATATGGCCCCATGCGCCATCGGCCTCGTCTACGATGACGATGATGAGCTGTTGCCCGAGCCATGCACTTACGTCGACAGTTTTCTGCGTCATCAGTTCAAGGCGCGTCCCGGAAAACCTGCCCAGGTCGTGCCCGTCCTCTGTTCGTAGCGCCACATACACCCTTGAAGAGTCCGCCCCTCCACCCACCAAGAAGCTGAGGCGCGGGTGCGTCACGCGGAACGGAATCGAAGTCAATGCACCTGTGGGTCGATCGCTCACTTCTGTTTCGTAGGAGCCCACCCAGTAGTTTCCTGCGGGGACGGCATAAGTGTCGCGCAACGTGGGCGTATCTCCCCGAATCGGGCCAGCCCCAAAAGCAGTCCCAGAAGCTCGCCAATTGACAAAGCTCCCCTCCTCGAAATCGGAGTTTTCAAAAAGCGGTGCGACGGGTTTAACGTAAGGGTACGGCAGCTTGAGCTTCTGGAGTTCCCTCGGCAGCTCTCTCAGGGTTTCCCACGGAGCACGTGGCGCGTACCAGTCGGCCAAGTGTGGTTTGAACTCTACATGAGTCAGAGCCAGCGCCGCAAAAGCAAGCTGCCAAACGGCGCCGGTTCGCATGCCCGTTCGCACTCCCACCTGCGACGGGAGCTGCCGCTCTTGGTGCCGCGATGCCGACAGCCGCGAGCCCACCTCTTGCTGGCCCGAGTGCTGGCACGGAGAATGAGGATGACGGAGATCAACAACATGGCGAGGCAACAGCGCCTGGACGCACAAGAGACCGCACAGGCCAATAAACGAGGCTATTCGTTCAATATCCCACGCAACGACATGCAGAGCGGTGGGTCCAATCGCGGCCAAGACGCACACCGCCAAGCACGCGCTAGCAGTGACGCGAGGTTCTAGACCATCGTCGGCAAGGAGCCGAAAGACCAAAAACCCAATCGGCACCAGAATCAACGAATACGGTACCGTGACGAACGTCTCCACCCAATGCTGTCTGGCAGCGTACCAGCAGAGGTCCCAATTCGTTTTCAGGCTCCACTTGACCAAGAAGGCGATCGTCCCGTGTTCGTGTGGGTAGACGACGCGAGCCTGCGTAAACTTAGCTAAGAAACTGGCAAAATCACGTCCGGCGAGGGGTGGTGCGGCTGCGATCCAGAGCGCGGCCGCCAATGGCCCGATTCCCGTCAGCAAGGCATCGATCACTCCAGAACGGAAAGAGCGCCCTCGTCGCTTCGCTGTGGTCAGGCACGCCACGAGAACTGGCGCCGTTAGCAGAAGCAGCGCTTCCTCATGGCAGAGCGTTGCCAAGGTCAACAGAGCACCAGCGACCGCGACTCGCCCCGCGCGAGATGCCAATCGGGCGGTGGCGGATATCGCGCCCGCGCCCATTAGGAAAATCAAGCTGTCGAAATAGCCAATGCAATGAACAGCATATACAACGCTTGGCGACAATGCGATCGCCAGCCAGGCAACTGCGTCCGACGGATCTCCACCGCGAGCTTGAAGCGCCCTTCGAGCAACCATCCCAATCCAGAACAACAGACCGACAACAAGGGCGAAAGACAGCCCCGCAATCACGTAGCGCACGGTCTGAGGCGAAAGCAGGATTGTGAGCGGATGGAGCAGGGTCCCGACAAGCGCGCGACGGCGCGTTCCAAGGCCGTAGCGAAAGATCCATTGGGCCTCAGCGTACTTCCCTGGAATTCGAAGCACTCGCAGCGCCGACCACACGAGCCCTGAGATGACCACGCCTGTGAAAAACACCGTGCGCCCCGTTTGGCCTGGGGGTTGGAAACGCAACGGCATCGGCGCTCACCTCTGCCAGACGCGGCAGAATCCGTCAACTTGACATTGCTGGGTATGCCTGGATTTCGAAGTGGATTGGCGGTGATGTGGCATTGCACAGATCCGCAAGATCGGGGCCATGATCAGCTTTGGAACAGGGGCGACGAGGTCCGGTGACAAAGCTAGTGTACCGGAGCGGCGACCTTGCCCGCCGGATCGGCACCAGCTCCCTGACGTCGGGCCTCCACCTCCGGCTCGGGCAGGCGTTCATACCCCAGATCGCACTCACGGTAGGCAATCTTGAGTTCCGGGTGCTTCCAGATGTCAACAAGCGCAGGAAGGGGGAATACTGTCGAATCCTTCGGAATGAGCAGGTACCTAGGCCGCCGCGCGAATACGTAGTCGGCATTGGAGCGTTCGTGCCCGGCAACGCCGGTGCCCATCTGTCCGTGATCCGTGGTCGCGATCACTCGATCTGTGAGACCGAGCAGGTCGATCACCGTCGCATCGGTGTACCATTTGACCCCCCCGATACCCCCAGAGGCAACGACGTCACCAGGGCCGATCTTTCGAGAAAGAGACTTGCCAGCAAAATCTTTCCAGCGATCGAAGCCAACCACAGTCGCAACTTCGGTCGCCACCTTGCTCCAGAGGAGAATGACGACTGCAAGCTCCGTAGCCACCATGGCGAGCATCGCTCGCCGAGACGGGGCGCACAAAACGACCATGAGGGGTACCAAAGGCACGAAGAACCTGTAGAGAGCGAATACATCACCGCCCACGTGGACGATGTACAGTACCGAGAGCGCGACGAATACCACGACCACCGCGACGCGCCGAAACGAGAGCACGGCACCGACCAGGAACGCGGCGGCGAACACCCAACCGCCACCGTCTCGGAGAAAGTCCCAGAGGTAGTGGAGGCCCCGCGGGGCTGCCGCGAACCCCCCGCCGACCTTGGCGCGGAAGGTATTCGGGAGCCAGTCGCCGTAATACCAAACCCGCCATCCGAACCACGCGAGCATCGGGGCCGCGTAGGCCACGGAGTAGCGGATTCCTCGGCGCCAGTCTCGCCACAACGCGTCCACGCAGCAGAGACCCGAAAAGAGCCAGCCTTCCGGGCGCGTCCACGAGAGCAGCACCAGGAGCAGAGGCGCCAGGTTCGAGCTTCGGACGTGGAGCCACGCTGACCAGACGAGGAGTGCAGCGAAGAGTCCCGTCTCCATACCGGACCCAGACCAGAAGGCGATGGGTGGGTAGAACGCAACCGCTAGACCAGCAAGCGCCGCGCTGAACGGCCTCTGCGGAGCTAGTTCGCATCCAAGCGCATAGACACCCATAATCAGCGCTGCGAACGACACTCCGCCGAGTACGTGAACCCAGAGCATCGGGTCTACGCCGAGACGAATCCCCAGCGCACCGAGCAGCACCCACAGGAAGCACGTATAGCCCTCGACATACTCGCCCCTGTTGAAGACCAAGCCTTCTCCTTTCACCAGATTGCGCGAGTAGACGAGCGCAATGAGCGCATCGTCGTTGATCCATGCCGAGTGGACCATGAGAGCCAAGGCAACCGTCACGGCTACCGCGATGACGAGCCAAGCGAGAAACTTCATGTGCCTACGTTCCCGCATTAGGATGGCCATCGGGTCATTGCCCAGTCGCTGGACAGGATTGCAGCAGCAAACAGCAGCACGCAGGCCAAAATGCCGACCGACCGAGCCGCCCCATCAGTCTCCAATTAGGCCGGCTGATGCCCGCTCGCAACTGCAACCAGGCTTTTCAAGTACGTTGGCGTACTCATACGGCTTCAATGTATCAAATGTATCAGCGGTGTCCATCGCGCAAGAGCAGTGCGACGAAGCTCAGCAGTCGCTCTTGTGGTACTTGTGGTACCGCGCTCTTTGCAACAAATCGGCAATTGTGGTTAAATCATTACTTTGAGACTAATGTGTGTATCCAGCAGGGGCGGTTGCACGTCGTTGCCAGCGCGGCGTTCGTTGCGGGTCGTCTTCGACAACCGCTCGCCACCGCTAATGCTGCGCCGCTGTCTTCTTCATGCACACCCCATTCTTCGTCATCAGCCGACCGCTCCGCGGATATTGACGATTCGGGCACGCACAACGAAGCTTCGTGGTCCCCCATGAGTACAGCCAAGCCCTCGGTAAGCGGGATGGGGCCCAGCGGCCAGGCTCGTAACGTCTCCTTGGACTATGTACGGACAGCGGCGCTGGTGTTGATGTGCCTCGTTCACATGTGGCGCTCGATGCTGCGGTGGTTCGGGCTCGACGTCGCCGCTCTGGTGATCGGAGAGGCGTCTCCGTGTCTGTTTTTCGTGGCCTTCGGAATGACGCAGCATCTACTGGTTCGTCGGGCCGACCGTGAAAAGCGTGAGTACCTACTGATTCTTGGCGTGATCTCCGTTCTGCACTGTTACTTCGCTGCAATGAGCATGGGGTGGGAGTTTTTTCTGTTTCTCTGGTCGTCCGCACTGTTCGTGTTGGCTGGGGACCGGTTGGGCATGGGCCGGCGGCAGTTCCTACAGCTGGCGGCGGCCATTGCGCTGCTGAATGTGTTCGTCCCCCTTGGAACGAATGGCTTCGTCAAGATCGAGTTGGCCGATCGCTACGTTCTGTCCGGGGACACTGACGCGGCCATCGCGTTTGCCAACCGCCTGTGGGTGTTGCCGGGCCCGTTCTTTCCCTTGCCGTGGGCGATTCTCGTGTTCTTCGGGTTCGGGATCGGTCTCGATTATCCGCGACGCCCGCGCGCCGCGGTGTTTTGGGCAATCGTCCTCGGCCTATTCGTTGCCGTGCTTCGCGTTCTCGCCGGACGCTGGCCCCATCTGACGGTAGCGCACCATTTGGCGCTATCGAAATGGGGCGCGACTTCGACTTACCTGATGTCGGGCGCCGCGGGCACCTTGCTCCTTCTCGGCGCGTTTGGCCTGCTGCACGCAGTCTCGGCCGTGCGACGGTTCATCTATCCCGTGGTGCGATTCGTATCAGATCACCTCCTCGAGGGTACCGTCTTCCATTACCTCGTCTTCAACACGCTGACGTGGGAGCGATTCGGCTGGACGGGTGGTGGCTTGGGGCCGAGAGCGCGGCTGTCAGCGGTGATGCTGGCTTCCGTCCTCAACGTGCTTTTCTTGGTCGGAGGCCTCAAGCTGGCCGTCAGCCTCTGGGGGCAAGTGCGCAAGGCCACGGTGCTGTTGATCGGGGAAATCAGTGTTGGCGGCCTGGCGGCGGGAGGTATGGCGTGGCTCGGCGCGCTGCACGTGTCGGCGGTGACCGGTCTGCTTCCGCACAACGCTGTCCGCTGGCTGGCATTCTCCGGAATGCTGGTCGTTGCATTGGCCTATGGGGATCTCAGGAGTCGCCGACGAGACCGACAGCGTAGCACCGCGTGACGGCACGGCTTGACCGGACGATGACCTTCGCGGGATGAACTACTTTCTATCGGAGCTTGCGACCTCCCGGCCAGCAGGGTGAAGGTCGTGAGGTGCATGTCGGCTTGGCTGACACGCTCGCGTTTACTTGTGGGCGTAGGCTGCCGGCCCTTGCGCCGCCGGTTCGAGCACCTCCCCAGGCTTCAGGTCCAGGAAGAGACAGGGGGGGCACTGCAAATCTTTCGGTGGCGGTTGGCTCACATCCAAGAGATAAAGCTTTAGCTCTTTGTCGGCATAGAAGGCCTGGAGCACCGCGCCGCCGAAGACGCGCGCACGAAAATCCTGGGCTTCAGCGGCGCTGCTCAGCCCATTCGCGCCGTACAGAACCACCACCGTCGCTCCCTTCGGCAGGCGCGCGGCATTCTGACGAATCAACCACACAAGGTGTTGTACCGGCTCACTTTTAGGGTGGGCAACCCGATCCCACGTCGCGCGGTACGGAAGGGAGAGCACCAGCACCGCCACCAGCACGCCCTCCACAACCGCCTGGTGCTTGCTGGCGTAGACCCTGGAGAAGGCGTTCAGGCACGCCCCGCACAGCAGGCAGACCGGTAGCTCAATTGCCATGACGAAGCGCGGGTGCACGAAAGGCATCCCCACATACGGCAGCATCCCCACCCCAATCCACCCGATGCTCACCACACTGACCGCCAGTAGCGGCTTGACGAGGGCACCCCGACTATCACGGCTCCAAGCAATAGCAAGGAGTGCCGCCACGACAGGTACCAGGCCTTCCAGGAGCCAGATGCGCTCGCCCCCAAACACGAAGACCAGTGCCCAGAAATAGTGTACGAGGATGTGCCAGCCGGCCACCCACTGGTACACCGGCGGCGTGTATGCTGGACCAATCACCTTCGTTCGGAACACCAGGTAGGCCGCGGTGATAGTGACCTGAGGTGCGGTGCGGCGCAACGCTCGCATGAGCCGGTCAGGGGAAAAGCTGAATTCGTCCAGATAAAGAGAGGTGAGCACCGCGACGGCAGCGAGCGTCGCCCCCAGTTCGTTCGAGAGCAACGTGAGAATCAGCGTGATACACGAAGCAATCTGAAACGCGATTCGGGTGGACCTTGCGTAATCGATGAAGAGACTCAGGGAAAGCGCGTAGAAGAACATGGTGGCGGTATACTGGCAGACCGAGATCCAAAAGCCCTCGGTGAGTGACGGGTATCGTGAAATGCTCAACAGGGCCGTCAGCACCGCCACCCTCGTTTCGAACCCAAACTGACGCGCCAGGCGGTAGACGACCAGACCCGTCAGGAAGTGCATCGACAGGCTGACTGCCAAATAGCCGAAGGGGTTGCGGTTGAAGAGCCAAAAACACAGAGAGAAGAAGACGTCAGTGGTGAGGGGTCGATAGCTCCACCAGAGACGCGGTCCGAGCGGCACGAACACCTGCACCCAGCTCCTCCAGCTCTTCGGCCCCTGAGCAAAACCCATAAGCGCAAAGTCATCCCCAACAAACCACTGACGGCTCGCAACGAAAACACACCAGGCGAGGATCAGGGCTGTGACAGCGATCGATACACAAAGGAACGTTCGAGATGTTGTGTCGGGGATGCGGTTCATGGAAGCCACTTGGTGCCGCAACGGTCGGAACTGCACGCTAATTACCCCGGCGAGGTATTTCGGCTACTCGGCCGCAACACTGTACGGCTTGCTGCCGGGCTGGGGCACCGGGTAGCTGGCCATCAGCATGGCTTGGGAAAGGTTGCCATGAAGTGAGCGCTGTGGCGAGCGTCGAAGCAAAGGGGAGAAACCAAAAATCACCCGCAACGAACCATTGACGAGTAGCAGCAAGAAGGCACCAGGCGATCACCAGGATTGCGACAACGCTCGTTGCACGAACAAACACCCATCACCCTCGCCGGTAGGGATCTCATCCAACCCGTATCGTGCCGGAATGTGATCAGAGAGACTGTCGAGTCTGTGCGCTGAAAACAGCATCCTGGCACCAGGCCAGCGTGCCTGCCTTCCTAGTCCGCGCCATACCCCAACGCGCGCAGGCGCTCCTTGAGCCCTGGCGCCAAGTGCACGGCCGCCCCCCCCAACCGCGTGGCCGCTGAGCTTCTGGCCCAGTTGTCCAGGGTCTCGTCGAGCGCTGCCACTTGCTGCTGCTCGGTCTCGGCGAGGTTTCGTTGCTCCAGCGGATCTGCGGCAATGTCAAACAGCCATCGCTGGCCCTTGTTGTCACGGATCAACTTCCAACTATCGCGGTAGACGGCCTCCAGCGTC
Organism: uncultured delta proteobacterium; assembly: GCA_963729835.1. Taxonomy (GTDB): domain Bacteria; phylum Desulfobacterota; class Binatia; order HRBIN30; family HRBIN30; genus CAVSQF01. The sequence continues at coordinate 32,784 of CAVSQF010000053.1, forward strand.
CGATCAAAGCGCGAGCCATACTGCAAGACATAAAAGGGATTGAGTTCGAGTTCTGCGAAATGGTCGTGCGGAGGATGGTGGACACCGAAGCGCTCGAGCCGCGCCGGGACTGGAAGCCCCATCTCCCGGCAGATGGTGGCGTACACGTCCAGCAAATCGACCAGTTGGGTGTTCACCTTCGACGGCGGTGAGGCGTGGCCAGCGGGGTACTTAATGATCAAGGCAGCTCGTAAGACATCCTCATAGAGGCTGTGGCCGTGGTCCAGCATGCGATGCTCGCCAAAAGACTCGCCGTGATCGGAGACCGCGACGATCATTGTCGAGTCGTACAGTCCGCGCTCCTTCAATCCGACCAGCAGCCGGCCGATTGCCCGGTCCATCGAAGCGATTGCGCCGTCGTAGTGAGAGATCATGGACTGCTTCTCGTCCGCATTGACGTCCCGGTGCCCCCCTAGCACCTCCTTCCAAATCTGACTTTGTTGCTCATCCGGTATCGGCCTCACGCTAGCGGGCACCCATTCCTGCACCAAATCGTCAGCTGGCCGGTACGGCCAGTGGGCGTCGAAGTAGTTCAGGAATAGGAAGAACGGAACCGATTCCCTGCTCACCTGCCAGAGAGCGACATCGGTAATCTCGTCGCCACGCCGGTGCTTAATCTCACCTTTCGTACCTTCCTTGGTTCCCCTCTGGTCGTAGTAGTCGAAGCCCTGCGCGAAGCCGAACTCCGCCCCGACCATTGGCCCGCCCACCACCGCCGTCGAGTGATAGCCCAGAGCCGCGAGCGGCTCGGCGAGGGGAACTGCCTGCGAGCTGAGGCCCTTTAGGCGCCACAACCGATCGATATCTCCCTCAGGATCCCCGCGCGCACCGTGCTCGCGAGGGTACAAGCCCGTGAATAGTGGACGCGTGCGATGGGAGCGTCCACGGCGCGTTGGCTATAGCATGGAGGAATTGTTCGCCGTCGGCAGCCAAGCGGTCGAGATTGGGGGTGGTTGGCAGCGGGTATCCCGCGCCCGACAGGTGGTCGGCGCGCGTCGTGTCGAGAGTGATAATGATCAGGTTTGGACGTTCGCCCGGGTTATTAATGAAGCCGGGCGAACGCACGGTCGGGTTCGCAAACCACACCTCCGTAGGAGCCGAGGGTGGCGCTTCGCCGCCGTCTGATGAAGCGATGAAGCACAGCTTTAGAGCACTGCCGGCATTGCCCGAAAGGTCCAGCTCCAAGTCTATCCAGTCGGGGGTCTCGTTCTGCGGCGCGAGGTGAACCGATGCGAGCGCCCTGGGGGCAGATGAGTCGCACGTTGCGATGCTGGCAGTGACCCTCTCGGCCGCTCGTGCTTGCTCGGACTTTGGGAGGCCCACGGCCACGCGCAGTAAGGCATTTCGAGGCACAGTGAACTGTACCGATTCTCGCTCACCAACGCTCACTGGAATTCCTGAGCGCGTCACGCCACGGATCGTGGTTTGAAACTTGGCTGACATGGTGCTCCGAGTCTGAGAAAGCCACAGGTCGAGCAACCGCACCTCACCCGGCTGTGCGGCAGGCGTACAGCCGACAAGCTCGCAGAGCACCACCGCTGCCAACAGGAACGACCGCGTACTAGTCTGCCATGGGCGCATTACGGCGGCGGATCTCCACGTATGGGCCAAAGTACGTATTGATGGTTTTGTCTAGGGCGAAATGTGTCATTAGGTAGTGATGCAACCGCGGATAGGCATCTTCGAACGACTCGGCGCCCGCGAACTGCGACCCGACGAAATAGAGCACGACGTCGACGGGCTGGTTTTCGAGGTCGGCTATCATCTCATCTTCCGCGGTGGGTCCGGGAGAGCCAGGCCGCAGGTCGATGAACCGGGTCGCGTGATCCAATCCGCTGATAAAGTAAAAGAGGGGATAGTACGGAACCGCGAACACCGACTCGCCGGCGGGCACAGCCGTTTTTGTGTAGGACAATAAATCGTTTAGAGGCTGGGCTTGAACGGGCGATAGCCATAAGGTTCCCACATCGGAGAAAACCGGTTGACGAGGTGCCGTGACGTAAGCGACGAATATGAATGCCGATAGGAGCACGAATCCTCCGAGTGCTGCTGCCGACACGCCCCAGCCGAGGACTCGGAGCCAGCCCGAACGCGCCTGCCACCATCGCCGGGCGAGGAAGCACGCCAGAACGACCCCTGGAATCTGCGTGGGAATGAGATAGTGAATCGCAGCATGGGGAATGATGGTAAGCAAAAGCGCTCCGGTCACCAGGAAGACCAATAGCGCGGCATCGTCTGCCGCCGCCCAGGTACGCCGCCAAAGCCGCCGGCCGAAGTAAACCACGCCTGCAACCTGAAGGACGATTGGGAAATAATAAATGACCCGCACAAGCAGATCGATCCAAGAGGTGTAACGCAGCAGATAGGCAAAGCCTGGATTGAACATGAGTGCAGAATTGAGCGCGCCGGGAATCATCAGCAGCGAGTTAACCCGGAGTGCGGCCGATTGGCTGGTGAGCGGAAGCAAGGCTGGAAAGAGGTCGGGCGGCACACCCGCATAGATGTTCGCGAGAGCCAGCAGACTCCGCACCATAAGCCCGAATGTGTGAGTAACTAGTAGGTAGGCGACCAATGGGCCACTGACCGAGGTCACGCCCACCAGGGTCCAGAAGCCGTCACGAACGAGTTCCGAGAGCGAGCGCGTCTTCTTCACGCCAAACCCCGCGAGACTTCGCAGCCACGCGCTGATCCAGTAGAGAAGGACGCCGAAGCCGGTCATCAATCCCAGGTTCGGCTTCGCCCACACGGCAAGACCAAGCGCTGCACCCAATGCTACCGCGGCCGCGACGCGGCGCTCACTTTCCTCCACCTTCCATGCAAAATGAAGCGCGAGTACACAGAACATAACCGATAGCGGCGAGTACGAGAAGAAATGGCCGTGAGGCCATGTCCACAGCGACAGGAGCATGACGACTGATGCCGCGGTCAGGGCGACGCCGGTGCTCGTGCAGCTGGCACCAATGAGGAAAGTGACAGCCACGGTGGTCGCGTCAGTAGCAAGCACCAACAGGCGACTCACTAATAGGCTACTGCCAAAAACCTTGAATGCAACACCCTGAATGAGATATACTAGCGGTGTGATCGGCACGTAGCAATCGCGGTAGAGAAGCCGTCCTCTGGCGACGTCTTTGGAAGCAACAAGCACCAATCCTTCATCGGTCGGGAAGGTGTCAAGACCGATGAAATACATATGAAAGGCTGCACTGCATGTGAACAGGAGCGCAGCGCCGAGGACCTGATGACGCGTCATTTTAGCGATGGCTGCAATTGCGATGGGAACGGCATGTGGAGGGTCGAGATACTACTTTCGCTGATGCTCGTCTTTGCCGCCGCATGTAGATCTGGGTCCCTCAATCGCAAACCTGCTACCACGAAAACTATTGAGCAGGCAATAGTTGATTTGCGCGATCCGCTCCTGGTGACTGAGCGCAACCCGATCTTGGTCCCGGTGGCACGTCTCTGGATGGATGATCCCGAGCCTCATTTGACAGCGATTCGGCTGATTGGCCGGGAGCGAGACGAGAGAGGGCTTACGCCGCTTCTCGAAGTTCTTGCCGATGAGTCGTTCCCCTATCGGGCAGAGGCCGCTGTCATGTTGGCGATGATCCCGGATCCGCGCGCAGTGCCCGGGCTATCTGTGGCGCTCTCGGATACAAACCCGGAGGTGCGGAGTGAGAGCGCCCGTGCGCTGGGTGTGATCCTCAGGCAAAACCTAGTCGACGGGCCCGCGTTGGCAACGCTGGTCGAACGCCTCATGACGGTGCTGAAAGCGGACCCGAACCCGCTGACGCGCTACGCGGCCTATCGGGCGCTGGCGTCTAGCGAAGACTGGACGATCTTCTCGGCGGCGAATGTACTGGCCGGAGAGGATTCACACCAGCTGCTCCGCGCCGCCTTCCTAAACGATAGGGCCTTCTTCGCCTCACTTTCTGGTCAGGAGTCGAACATGCGCGACGCTGCGGTTATTTTCCGGGCGATGCTCGCGGAACCACAACCGGCGTATGTACGCTTCACGTTGGCCCGTGGTTTCTACCTGTCTAGACATCAGCGCGGGGTTCTTCGGGTCGAGGCCGTCAAGGCACTAGTATCCATGCACCAAGAAGAGGACGTAATGAGGCTGCTCGCGCTCCACTCGGATCCAGACGCTGAGATCCGGGAAGCGGTCCTGGCGCTGCCTGAGCAAAGCACGATGGGCAGCGTGCTGCCCATGCTGGGCGATCCCGTGTATGCGGTTCGCGCCAAAGCGATTGCCCTCCTCGCGGAACTGGGCGAACGTGGCGGCGAGGTACTAGGGCGGCTCTTGCGCGATGGGACGATCTTTGAGCGGTTGTGCGCTGCCACCGAGCTCCGAAACGTCCGCGGCCAGGCGGCTGCGCTTGTCAAAGCACTGGAGGATGATGCCCCCCAAGTCCGGCGCGCGGCGAAGCAAGCCCTGATTGCACAGCAGGAACCCGATTCCGTGCCCATTCTGATCGAAATGCTTTCCGCTCGACGAGAACGACTACGCATCGATGCCATGCTGGTCCTGGCGCGTTACCATGGGGAAGAAAGCCGAAAGCAATTGATCGAGGTGCTGCAGTCTGGCGCTCCACCCGGTGCACCGCTAGCGGCTGCTACGCTCGGTTTGCGGGCGGAGCCCGAAGCCCGAGAAGCGCTGGAGAGGGCACTCAACCAGCCGGGATTTCCCGATCCGATCGCGGCAGTTCACGCGCTGCAGGACTTACAGCAGCGTGCTTCTTTGCCAGCCCTGGCCGTGTTTGTCCGCGGTGCGACAGACTTTGAGGCCAAGGCCGCCGCCGAACTGGCGATGACCGTAATCCGAGGAGCGACTGTCAATGACAACCGTGTCGATCGTGATCCCGTGTTATAATGAAGAACAAACGATACCATTGCTATGTGAGGCGATGCTGCCTGTTATCGCGGCGTTTGGAGTTTCCCGTGAAGTCGAAATCCTTCTTGTTGATGACGGCTCCACCGACGGCACCTATGTAAGCCTCAATGCCGCTGCTCCCGCCCTTCACGGCCGGGTATTGAGACATGAGCGCAATCGCGGTATAGCAGAGGCATTCCGAACCGGGTTTCGCGCCGCAAAGGGAGACGTTGTGTGTACGATGGACGCGGATTGCACCTTCGATCCGAGGGACCTGTTGCCGCTCGTCGAGCAATTGGAGATAACGGGCGCGGATGTTGTCCAGGGCTCGCATTACCACCCGAAGGGTGGCATCGAGGGCGTTCCCGCCTGGAAGGATCCTTCTCAGTCGCGGTGCCTCATCACTGTACCGCGTCCTGTTGCCGGTCAAGCTGTACACCTACACGGGTTGCTTGCGTGCATTTAGGCGCGAAACCACGGAAGGGCTCGAATTTGACGATCCAGGATTCTTGGGTGTTGCCGAGATGTTGGTGTCGGCGATTCTGCAGGGGCGGAAGGTCGTAGAGTATCCCGTGATCTTGCGGCGGCGCGTGACGGGTGTATCGAAGATGCGCACGGCAAAGGTGATCCGGGATCATTTGCGCTATATGGTGCACCTGCAGATGCGGCGCTGGAGGCGTAAATATTCGACCGTGTGAGCTATCTCCGCGAGGCGACCAACCCTGTGGAGCCTTCCTGGGAACCGATGCGGCGCCGAACCCTTTGCTATGCTTAAATCGCGCTGTGGGGGCGTTTCCACTTGCGCAAGGCGTGCCGAAAATGCGCGGGTGGCATTGCCCCAATAATCCTTGACAGTGCGGCTGTCACGACAATGGCTGTGCGGCACGACGGAGGAACCGAAGGTATCCAGTGGAGTAGCAGCTAATGAGGCAACGTAAGGTCATGTTTGTCTTTGGGACGCGGCCAGAGGCCATCAAAATGGCCCCGGTGATCCGCGAACTCCGCCAGCGCGGCGGTGCTCTCAGCCCCTCGGTTTGCGTCAGCAACCAGCATGGGAGGATGCTAGACCAAGTGCTCGACCTGTTCTCGATTCAACCCGAGTATAGCCTGGGTGTTATGACAGGGGGTCAGACCCCCTCACAGGTTGCCATGCGAATCCTCGAACGGCTACCTGCAGCGCTGGCGGAGGTGCGTCCGGTAGCGGTCCTAGTTCAGGGCGACACTACGACCACGTTTGCCACGGCGTTGGCGGCGTTCTATGCCGGCATACCGGTCGGCCACGTAGAAGCCGGCCTCCGCACGTACCGCAAGGATGCCCCATTCCCCGAGGAGGTAAACCGGCAGATGACCACCGCACTTTCAGAGTGGCATTTCCCGCCGACGACGTGGGCTCGGGATAATCTACTGCGCGAGGGGGTAGCGGCGGAGAAGATTGCCGTTACGGGGAACCCTGTCATTGACGCGCTCAGGTGGATCGCTGCTCAAGACACCCTAGGCGATGGTGTCGCACTACCAGTGCTCACCGGCCGTCGCCTGATTTTGGTAACAGCCCATCGTCGGGAGAGCTTTGGGCAGCCGTTCATCAATCTCTGCAAGGCATTGCGCGACATTGTGGTTCGCAATGAGGATGTGGAACTTGTTTACCCGGTTCACCTGAATCCGAACGTCCAAGAACCAGTGAGAGATATCCTGGAAGGCCTGGACCGCATTCGCTTGCTGCCGCCGCTCGATTATCTAACCTTCGTCGCGCTAATGAAACGCGCCTATCTTGTGCTGACCGATTCGGGCGGGGTTCAGGAGGAAGCACCTGCTCTCGGGAAACCCGTGCTTGTCATGAGGGATACCACTGAGCGGCCGGAGGGGATCGAGGCGGGAACGGCTCGGCTTGTTGGGACAGGACGCCGGCGGATTGTTGAAGAGGTCGAGCGTCTTCTGCAGCATCCATCTGCGTATGCAGCTATGGCGCGTGCGCATAACCCCTACGGAGACGGTCGCGCTGCAGAGAGAATCGTCGAGTTTCTCTTGACGGCGACGGCTGTGAACGGCTGACTCGGGAAGCGCCTCTCTGGAGCTGTCGTCCGAAGATCAGATCAAGGATTGACACACGTGCCGAACACACAGCGCTTCGAGGTTTCGCAGTCGCTATCGCGGCCACATTCGCGCACCCCGGGCAAACACTGACCGAATACGCAGCGTTCTTGCTCACCACAATCTCGGTCTTGCGAACACTCCCGTGCTCCGGCGGTGCAGTGCGCGAACTGGCATCTCTCATCGGCACGGCAATCTCGGTCCCGCTCACAGTCGCGAGCGCCATCGACGCATTGCCCGAGCTGGCAGCGCCAGCCAGGCCCGCAATCGGTATCTAGGGTACACTCACGCGATCCGGGCGAACACACACGCAACACGCAGCGTTCCCCCTCGCCGCAATCCCCGTCCTGCGCACAGTCCGCTGCTCTAACGCAGCTTCCGACTAGGCATCTCCCGGCGGCACCACAATCTCGGTCCTGCTGGCAGTCGCGCACACCTTGGACGCAATTTCCTAATACGCAGCGTTCGCCGCGGTCGCACCCGCCGTCGTCGCTGCACCCGCCGGGACCAACAGCCCCGCCTCCGAATTTGCCAACCCCGCCCTCACCAACGACGCCTGCTGTTGGGACGGGGATTTTGCCGTTCGCCGTTCCGCCACTGAAGCCCCCAGTCTCGGCCGCTCCCACCCCTGAACCTTGGCGTCGGGGTGGTGTCACAATTCGGAGGGGCGTCACAACGATGGGCTGGCTGGCTTCCAGCGGATCGTCGTGCTGTTCTCGGTGGGATAGCGTTGCTCTCGCCTCGGCTCGGTCTCCTCGCTTCGATCCTGCGGGCAGAGTTGACTGACCGGGTTGGCCATCACGGATCTCTGCGGCGGGCCCTGCCGCCGCAACAGATCGGCGCTGTGAACTGGTTGCCGACGGGACAGGCAACTCCGTAGTCCGCCCCGAGCCCCCGAGAACCCGCCACGCGAGGAACACTATTGCGGAGATCCCAACCCCGAAAAGGATCGCCTGACGAGACATGCGCTACCCGTTTCAATGATCTCCCCGGCCAAGCAGCTGCGCTGCCACACTTCCGCTCCCCGGCGCGCTCCACGTGCAAGCCTGCCGTGCCCGCAAAGCGTGTAAATCCAAAGTTCTGGTCCTCGCCACGTAACAGTGCAAACTACTCGGAAGGGCTTCAAATCGGAAGAGTGAACTGAGTCAACGTTGCTGACAGCCATTACTTCTTTTCCAAATAAGCTAGCTGGCTTGTTTTGGCGCAGCCAAAGCTTCTTGAATACGTTGGCACTCTATTTTAGAGTGCCGACCAATTCAAGCGAGGCGAGCATTCCGCGCCGAGTGGGGAATGAGGATGCGATTTCAGCTTGTAGGGGCTATCCGCAGGCAGGTATGTTACGCTAGTCGGCTGTGTCCGGGAGCGATACTTCCCACGGACAACATGTACACACGCTAGGTTGTTTTGGAAACTAGCCGCGGAGTGTCGGAACGCGCGGGCATGAGATTTCCCCAACTGCTTTAACGACATGAACAACCCCTACCTGAAGGCTCCCAGTTTGGCGGAGAGTGCCAAGAAGGGGTGGGCGGCAGGACTAGAAAACCTGCGCGAAGATCCTGCTCACGTGCTCCGGCGTATGCCGATCGCCCTTTCTAATCAGTACGGGTTCGGGGACCCTCCTTATGCGATGCTGTGGGGCTCCGTGAAGCGATATTCACTCGCGACTTTCGAGCGTCGAGCGATTCCCGGGCTACAGCAACTCGACGACGTGACCAAGGCGGGCTATTTGCTGCTCCTGATCATGACCACCAGCTCGTTCGTGTTCTGGCGGGCTCTTCCCGCGACATCGTGGGTGCTGCTGTGGGCAACGATCGCCGCGAACTGGTTCTGTTACTGCGTCGTGTTCTACGCGATGGAGCGTTACCGATTCACTGCGGAAGTCTTCGCATGTATGCTAGCGGGGGCAACGATCTCCGGCCTGGTGCACCAACTTTCGCGCTGGTTACCTCCTACAGCCGGCCAGAAGGTGCATCGATGACTGAGCGCGACGTGGGAAGAGCCCGCACATTGTCATACATGCCGGCGCTTGATGGCCTGCGCGCCGTGGCTGTCCTTGCCGTTCTGCTGTATCATGGTGGTGTTAGCCTAGCGCCCGGCGGTTTCCTCGGAGTCGATCTCTTCTTCGTCCTAAGTGGGTACCTGATTACCTCGCTGTTGATACTGGAGCACGAGCGAAGCGGCACGCTCGACCTCGGGGCATTTTGGCTTCGCCGGGCACGAAGGCTCCTGCCCGCGCTGTGCGTGACATTTATCTTGACCGGGCTCTACGCGAGGGCCATGGCTGATCCTGAGACGCTGGTCAGTCTCCGTTACGACAACGTGGCGACTCTTTTCTACGTCTCGAATTGGTGGTTCATTGCGCGGGGACAGTCCTACTTCGAGCAGTTCGCCGCGCCGTCCGTGCTTCGCCATACGTGGTCGCTTGGCATCGAAGAGCAATGGTACATCCTCTGGCCGCTTCTCCTTGTCCCGGCTTTGCGGCAGTGGGGGAGGCGGTCGGGATACCTGGCTGCGTTCGCCGCGAGCGGCGCGTTGTGTTCGGCGCTCTTGATGGCCGTACTGTTCGATCCCATGCGCGATCCTTCGCGGGTCTACTATGGCACGGACACCCGGGCCCAGGCGCTGCTCTTTGGCGCCGCGCTCGCCTTTCTGCTTTATCGATGCGCTGCGCCCGCCGCTTTGCGACATGGGCTCAACTGGCTCGGCGTAGTGGGTGCAGCCACGGTGTTTGTCTTCTTCATTCATGTGCGAGACACTGACGGTTGGATGTACCGGGGTGGCTACGCGCTGATGGCTGGCGCCGCCACAGTCTTGGTAGCGGCGTGTGTTCAGCCGCGGCCTAATCTTCTTGCAAGGGCGCTCTCGCTGCCGCCGTTGGTCTGGATCGGTCGGATCTCGTACGGGCTGTATCTCTACCACTGGCCGATCTTCGTGGCCTTGAACGACTTTCGGACAGGTCTGCGTGGTGTAGCGCTGCTATCCGTCCGCTTAGCGGTGACGTTCGCGGTGGCGACCGTGTCGTACACCTTCATCGAGATGCCCGTTCGCAGAGGGATCCTCCGGAGCAACCGACGTCTTCGCGAGGCAGGTGCGATCGCTGCGATGGCGGTCGTCGCCCTCGGCGCGGCGTTGCTGATGATTCCTGCGCAAGTTGATGGGGCTAGGACAGCACCGGCTGACCTGAGTGCGCAAGCCGGACGCCTCCGCGTTTTGATCATCGGCGACTCTGTCGTGACTAGTCTCGGTGAGCCGTTCGATCCCGCGAAGCATCCAGGCCTCTGGGTTGAGACTCGTGGCTACAAAGGTTGTGGTATCATGCACGGCCAGGTGCAGCGGCCCGTTAAGCCCCCCGATCCGGAAAGCTGTCCGTCGTGGGAGAAGACGTGGACAACGGAGATCGAGGAGATCCGGCCCGATGTGAGCCTTGTTCTTATCGGCAGCTGGGAGTCGTGGGATCGGTGGGTAAATGGTGAGCTACTTCGTTTCGGCACGCCGGAATTCGTGCGCTACTTCAACAAGGAGCTCGATTCCGCGATTCGGATTCTCACCTCAGGCGGTGGCAAGGTAATACTGCTTACTCCCCCGTGCTACCGGGACCCGCACATGGCAGAACATCCATGGCTCGGCCCGTACGCCCCTGCCGATAGACACAACGAAATCGTCGCACTGCTGGAGGTGTATGCTCGACGGCAACAAGACGTCTCCCTCATCGATCTTGCGAGTTTCGTGTGCCCGGGCGGCGTGTACCAGGAGGCGCTGAATGGCGTACCGCTTCAGTCGGACGGCAGTCATTTCACGAAGGAAGCGGCGGCAGTTGTTTGGGATTGGCTGGCTCCGCGACTGCTGGAGGTCGTCAGGCGCAATCAACAGGACGGTGCTTGGGCTGATATCGGTGGAAATCCGGAGCGCGCAAATTAAGTGTCGCGCTGCGAAAATGCGGTGACGAGTCATGGCGCCAACGGTTCGCCTGCGTAGAAGATCGATGCGAGTCAGGTTTTCTAAACCCCTACCTCTCTCGCTGATCGTCCTCGGGGGGCTGCTTCTCCGCATTACGTGGCTGTTGGTTGCCGATCCGGCCCCGGTGTCCGACTTCTGGGCGTACTTGCAGCTTGGCGTGGGGCTGCTGGATCACCACCAGTTTGGCTACCCGGAGCCCGAGATGATCCGCCTGCCGGGTTATCCGGTCTTTCTCGCGCTGCTCATGTTGGCGAGTAGAAACGTGTTCTGGTTGAAACTGTTCAACGTGTTTCTCTCAACCGGCTTGATTCTCTTGCTCTATGATCTGGCGAGACAGTTGAGTCGAGGCAACGAGCTGTTCGCACACATGTGCGCTCTCGTCTGTGCGCTATACCCCGGGTTCATTTTCTATTCTCCCGTTCTGGCAAGCGAGAATCTCTTTGCGCCGCTCTACTTGGGTGGCCTGCTTCTGTTGCTGCGCGGTGGAACTCGCTGGGCGTCAGCGGCAGTCAGCGGATTGGTCCTGGGCCTCGCGGTTTTCACGCGGGGGGAGGGGCTCTTCTACCTCCCCGCCTACCTACTTGCGACCCTCTTTTCGGGTGGGACTCTCCGCGCGCGGGCGATGCGAGGTCTGTCGATCGTGCTCTGTACGGCGCTGTTGCTTGCTCCCTGGTACGTTCGCAACTTCCGGCTCTTCGGCCCTGGCGTCGGACTGGCGGGGAGTTCGGGTCTCAATTTCTACTTCAGCCACAACCGATATGGGTACGGTTTCATTCCATGGCCCAATGCCCCAGAACTGAGGGCGCCCAACGTAGCCCAAGCCGCCAGGCAGGGATGGAAAGCGGGCCTAGATAATCTCTGGCAGGACCCGGTTCATGTAATCCGCCGGATGCCCGTCGCCTTCTTGCAGCAGTACGCGCCCGAGCCGATCCCGGAATATCTGCTCTGGAGTTCCGTGAAGGGATTTACGACCCTCGGCGGGATCACCGAGCGCGCGGAGATTCCAGGACTCGACTGGCTCGAGAAGCTCTGCCGAACGGGATACCTGCTCGTTCTGATCTTGGCGGCTGCCTCCTTCCTGTGGTGGCGAAGCCTTCCTGGCTCATCGTGGGCGGTCCTGCTATCTATAGTTTTTGGAAACTGGTGCTGCTACTGTATTATATTTTATGCAGTAGGCCGATACCGTTTCATCGTTGAGGTTGTCGCATTCATACTCGCGGGTTTGACGATCTCTGAACTTGCGCGCGGGGTGAGGTGTCTTTTGCCCAGACGGTTGTCGACAAGCCCCGATGCGACATTCTCCGGTTGGTGACCTATGCGAGGCGGATGTTGGCTGGTATCTTTCGGGTTCGCCCAGCCGGAATTGTTGTGCATTCGATATTCCCCAAGGATCTCAGCTTCCTCTTCTACTCCGGGTTTACTTTCATACTGGACTCTTTCACTATCAGCTGATCCGCTCGTAGTTCATTCCTTTTTCGCCCTCAATTCCCAGCGTATCGTCCCACCGTATCAATAGTGCGCTACGGATGAATCTCCTCGCGGCCCTCCACGTTCTGTGGTAGTTGTTTTCTGGCTGGTGGGGGGGGGCTGGTCGCGGGAGAAGGTCGAGATGATCAGCGGCAAGCGAGTTAGCGTGGTGATGCCGGCGTACAACGCGGCGAAGACGCTGGGCGTGACCGTATCGGAAGTCGATCGTACGCTGGCGGACGACATCATCGTAGTCGACGACGCGAGTACGGACGCGACCGTGGCGCTCATGCAGCAGATGGGGTTGCACTCCATCGTCCACCCCAGGAACCGCGGCTACGGCGGAAACCAGAAGACCTGCTACCGCGAGGCGCTGGCGCGGGGCGCGGATATCGTGGTGATGCTCCACCCCGACTATCAGTACTCGCCGAGGCTGCTGCCGGCGCTGGCGTCGATGGTCGCCAGTGGTCACTACGACTGTGTTCTCGGCTCGCGCATCCTGGGCACCGGTGCCCTCAAAGGGGGAATGCCGTTGTGGAAGTATATCGCCAACCGCTTCCTCACGCTCTCAGAGAACCTGCTGCTGGGCTACAAGTTGAGCGAGTACCATACCGGTTACCGTGCCTTCTCCAAGAAGCTGTTGGCGACTCTGCCGCTTGAGGAGAACTCCGACGATTTCCTGTTCGACAATCAGATGCTCGCGCAGACGATCTGGTTCGGATTCGAAATCGGCGAGCTCACCTGTCCCACGCGCTATTTTGCCGACGCGTCCTCCATCAACTTTTGGCGCAGCGTGAAGTACGGGTTCGGCGTACTCGGTACGTCGCTAGGCTTTCGGTTAGCCAAGCTGGGGCTGATACGCCCGCGGTGGCTCTCGCCCGAGGGCCGCAAGCTGGCCCCGACACTAGTCGCGGCCCCGTAGATGCTATGTCCACCTGCCTTCACCCGCCAGATCAGGTTTCTATCCTGTTTTCGGCGACGGACCCTGTTACCGGAGACCGGTTCAGCGTGTGCCATTGCGCGGGATGCGCCGTGGCGCTTACCCTGCCGAGGCCCGACTCGGAGAGACTGGCCGAGTACTACCATCGCCACTACTATCGCACGAAGGAAACGCGCCGCTTTCCCGCGCCGGTGGAACTCTTTCAGCGGCTGCTCTACCGCCACCGTGCCCGTAGAGTGGAACTCCTTGCGGGCGGCCGGCCCGGACGCGTATTGGACGTGGGGTGCGGCCCGGGCTTCCTGCTCGCCGCCTTTCGGCGGCGCGGGTGGGAGGTCCAGGGAGTGGAACTCTCCGACGAGTCGTCGGCCCACTCGCGCGATGTGCTCGGAATTCCCGTTCACGTCGGCGCCCCGGTGAGTTGGGCCTGGCCCGAGGGATACTTTGACGCGGTTGTCATGTGGCACAGCCTCGAGCACCTGCCCGATCCCCGGCAGATGCTCATGGTACTCGCGCGCCTGCTCAGGCCCGGCGGCGTGGTGATGGTCGGCGTCCCCAATTTCGGCAGCTCTGAGGCGCGGTTCTTCCGCGACGATTGGTTCCATCTCGACGTGCCGAGACACCTCTACCACTTCACGCCGGTCTCGCTTCGAAGCGTGCTGGCCGATTCGGGATTCCAGGTGAGGCGCTGTTCTTTTTTCGCGCCAGAGTACGACGTATTCAGCTTCGTCCAGTCCATCGAGAACCGACTCGGGCTAGGGCGCAACCTGCTCTACGATTTGCTGCGGTCGCGCGGCCGCAGCAAATCGGGCGCCCTGCGCCTCTTTCTCGCACTGGTTCTCGCCGGCCCGCTAGCTCTGGTGGGGTTCCCGATCACTGCGCTGCTCGCCTGGTTGGGGCGAGGTTCGTCGATGGCGCTGTTCGCGGTCAAGCTGTAGCGAGTAACGGGACCGATTGTCGCCGGCCAGGGGTTAGTCTGCTCCCGGTGTGTCGCTCTCGGTCGTGGTTCTTATCTGGCCGTATATCCGGCACGTCGGAGATTTCCCCGTCGGCAGGTGCGGGACGCAATTGGCTCGGCGTAGTGGTTGGAGCCACGGTGCTTGCTTTCTTCATTCATGTACGAGATACAGGCGGCGACGCAACGAAACCGGGTTCACGTTGAGTGAACCGTAAGGGAGGATAGTGACATGTGTCAGCACAGGAGGACATTTGCATTGCTCGTTGCTGCGTGCGCTCTGGGCGGATATGCAGGCGTCAAGATCGCACACGGTCCGCGTGAAGCTGTCGCGGCGGCCAAGGCTCACTACAAGGTGGTCTCGATAGTGAAGATCAATTCGCCTCAGAGTTACGAGAAGCTCTTGAACGACATGGCAGACCAGGGCTGGAACTTTGATCACATTTTGGGCCTTTCGGCCGCGTTCAAGCGGGAGAACTGAGAGTACACTCGAACTTGATGTTCAATTGGTGACGCGGGCCGGACGGTGTCAAGCCCACAAGTTGGCTCGGTGCTTCTCCTTTGGGGCTGTTGGCCTGATCCCGTAGGACGTGCCCACACCGACGAGTGCTGCTCATGGCAAACCGCAGCGCCTGGGCCGGACAGAGCACGGCTGAAGCCAAGCCGAACGCTCGAATCGCTCACGCGGCAAGCATCTCAGTGCCCTCCTTGCGGGTGGCCATAAGCCGCCGGATCGCGCGCCGCAGGTTCGAGTACCTGCCCAGGCTTGAGGTCCAGGAAGAGACAAGGGGGACACTTCAAATCCTTCGGCGGTGGTTGGCTCACATCCAAGAGATAGAGCTTGAGCTCTTTGTCTGCATAGAAGGCAGGAAGTACCGCGCCGCCGAAGACGCGGGCACGAAAATCCTGGGTTTCAACGGCGCTGCTCAGTCCATTCGAGCCGTACAGAACCACCACCGTCGCCCCCTTCGGCAGGCGTGCGGCCTGTTGACGAATCAACCACACAAGTCGTTTCACCGGCTCACCCTTAGGGTGGGCGACCTGATCCCATGTCGCGCGGTATGGAAGGGAGAGCACCAGCACCGCCGCCAGCACGCCCTCCACAACCGCTTGGTGTTTGGTGGAATAGACCCTGGAGAAGACGTTCAAGCACGCCCCGCACAGCAGACACACCGGTAGCTCAATGGATATCGCGAAGCGCGGATGCGCAAAAGGCATCCCCACATACGGCAGCATCCCCACCACAATCCACCCGATGCTCACCACACTGACCGCCAGCAGCGGTTTGACCAGAGCATCCCGAGGTTCCCGGCTCGCGGTGATGGCCAGCAGCGCAGCCCCGACGGGGACGAGGCCTTCGAGAAGCCAGGCCCGCTCGATCCCAAACACGAAAACCAGTCCCCAGAAGTATTTTACCAGCATGTGCCACCCGGCTACCCAGTGGTACACGGGTGGCGTGTGCGCCGGACCAATCACCTGCGTTCGAAACAACACGTAGGCCACGGTGATAGTGACCTGAGGTACAGTGCGGCGCAGCGCTCGGATCAACCGGTTGGGAGAAAAGCTGAAATCTTCCAGGTGAAAAGAGGTGAGGGCCATGACGGCAGCGAGCGTCGCTCCCAGTTCGTTTGAGAGCAGCGTGAGGATCAGCGCGATGCACGACGCAACCTGAAACCCGATCCGGGTGGACCTCGCGTAATCGATGAAGAGAGACAGCGAAAGGGCGTAAAAGAAAAGGGTAACCGTGTACTGGCAGACGGAGATCCAGAACCCCTCGGTGAGCGACGGGTATCGTGAAACGCTCAGCAGGGCCGTCAGCACCGCCACCCTCGTTTCGAATCCGAATTGACGCGCCAGACGGTAGACGACCAGACCGGTCAAGAAGTGCATCAAGAGGCTCACTGCCAGATACCCGAAGGGGTCGTATGCGAAGAGCTGAAAGCACAGAGAGAAGAACACGTCGGTTGTCAGGGGGCGATAGCTCCACCACAGACGCGGCCCAAGTGGTACGAGAACGTGCAGCCAGTTCTTGGGTTGCGAGGCAAAGGTGAGAAACCAAAAGTCATCCGCAACGAACCATGCGCGGCTGGCAGCGAAGACGCACCAGGCGACAATCAGAGTTGCGACACCGGTCGACGCGCAAATGAAGGTCCGAGACGGTCTGCTGGAGGTGGGGTTCATCGCAGTCACTTCGTATCGCAACGATCAGCACCGCATGCCATATAGCTGCCGCGAGTAGTAACATGCTCGCGCATCCGACGTCACCTGGACCGGATCATCCTTCATCGCACGTAAGGTATCGACTGTAATCAAGAGAATGCTCGGCCGGGCTCCGTTGGAATAGGAACACGCCGAATGCAGGTGCCACCACCGCAAAATCGATCGCGATGGCCGCTGAGCGGTTCACTGCACCAGCGTGGTCCCCGACACAGCCGACGATGCGTAGTCGGTGCGAATGCCTGCGTTGGGCTTGCCGGCTTGCTTCCGCTCCTGACGTTCGACCCGAGGATATCACCCGATGACCAACCACGCATAACGGCCAAAGAGGCGGCGTCCGACATAGACCACGAGAGCTGCGCCGCTGCACCCGGCGACGAACGCCGCTGTATTCTGCGCTGGGCCCAAGACCAGGTGCCGGATGATCTCGATGAAAAAATAGTGGTACAAGTAGATCGGATAAGTTGCGTCGCTCAACTTGCGGCTGAGCGGATGCTCGCGCCACTCGAAGACCGTCATCACGATGCCGAGGACCGCGCAGTAAATCGCAATGTACTGCAAGGCCCCGGTCTTCTGACTCCACCCCCCCGGCAGCGCCAACAGGTAGTACGCGAACACGGAGGCCAAGAGCGCCAGCAGACACACGCCACTCCACCGCCGCACGCTCACCGAGAGTCCTTCGACTCCTTCCAAGTAGCGCGCAAACAGCCACCCGCCAAAGAAGTAGCCCCACCAGCGAAACGGGCTGCGGAAAGCCCAGAAGATAGGCGGCTGCCCAAGAAAGTCCCCCACCGGAAGAATCCACATCTCGCTCAGCAACCCGAGCACGAGGAAGACCGGGAAGCACGCTTCCGCTGCGAAAGGAAGGCGCGCCAATACGGGCACTGTCAGCGTTACCAGGGCAAGCAGCGGAACAAAGTAGTAGATACCCCACGCGCTCCCCGTCGCCAACTCGAGCGCCGGGTTGATCGGTTGATGCAGCACCTCCGCCCGCAACAGCATCGCCCCCAAGCTGGCCAGGATATAAGGCCCAAGGATGCGGACCAGGCGACGTCCGACGACCCGCAGTGTCGGTGTCCCAGCGCGGCCGGACAAGAACCCCGAGGCGAAGAAGAAGGCGGGAACGGCGAAGCGGGTCAGAAACCCAAGCCGTTCGATGACCGGCGGCAGCGGCCTGCCCCAGACCTGGAACGCGTGGATCCAGACGACGGCGACGATCGCACCGGCTTTGAGCGTATCGACGTACGCATAGCGCGAGCCTGCAGCTCGCTGAGGTCCCCTCACAGCTTGTGCTCTCGGTGGCGCGTAGGTCACCATCGGTTACTGCCCAGCCGCGTCGGCGTGCTGAATCTCGGCGACCGCACGCGCCGCATAGCCTGCGACCTCATCGCCGCCGCCCGCCAGGGCCTGCAACGCCTCGAGGCTTGCCGCTTCCCGCATATTGCCCAGAGCCCATGCGGCTGCCATGCGCACCTCTGGCACTGGGTCGGCCAACCCCTCTTGCAGCGCCGCGCTGAGTTTTGGATCATGCACCGCCGCCGCGATCCAGAAGGCCTTCACGCGGGTGTCAACCGCCTCCGCCCGCATGTACTCCGCAATCACTTCCGCACCCATGTCAGGCACCTGTGGGTACAGCTCCACGGCGAGGACGGGCGGGGCCAACTCATCCACTCGCAACAAGCCGGCAATCGCGCGGAACACCTGCGGCCCGAAGCCGAGATCCATCAAGCTGCGGGCCGCGTCGACCCGCAGCTGCGCCGGTTCAGTCGCATCAGCGACGATGCGCATCAAGAATGGCACAACCAGCCGCTTCCCGAGCCAGCCAGCCGACCGAACACCGAAGGACCGTAACGTAAACAGCTCCCATGGGTTCTCGATCCACGTAATGAGCTGCTCGGCACCAACGACCTGCGCCAAAGGCGCATACCGATCACGCTTGGGCGGGACGTACCAGTAGTCCTCGAATGATGCGCGTGACGCCAGCATGAAAAGGTCCACTGCGATGGCAGGCCGTTGGGTGACGTCCGCTGCCGACAACGCCTCGACCAGCGGCAGCATGGATTGAAGATCGCCGATTTCGCCGATGATGCGAGCGAACAGCTCGAAAATGGTGTCCGGTAGCGCGTCGTCCCTGACGGCAGTTGCCAGCGCCGCCGCCCCCGCCTTGCTTCGGCTCTTGCGGACGAGCCGCGCCAACGCCTCCTCCTGCACCGGTTTTACCGCAGCGATGACCTTCGCCAGCTCCGCCGGCGTAGTGATTGGGAAGACGCCCAGCGCTTTCTCCAGCTCGTCGGAGCCATTGCCGCCGCCGCGCAGCTCAGCGCGCCATAACCGGATCGTTTCGGCAAGCGGGTTCTCCGGCTCACGTTCCACCGGGCCGCCGGCACCAGAAACCGCTGCGGGCGTCAAGATGTCGAACTTGCCGATGCTGTGTTCGAGGACGTAGTGCGTTGTCACGTACTGCCGCAGGTTGAAATAGTACAGCGGAGCCGTGGAGAAAAACAGCGAGTGATCATGCAAGGTCACGATATAGCGTGGCGGCCGCTCCTTGAGGGAGTCAATGACCTCTGCCTCCACCTCGCGTCCGGGGCTGCCGGGAAAGAAGTACCCGTGCCGCGAAGGATTCTGCCCGCCTGCCAAGAAGAGGACGACGTCCAGCGCCGGGAAGGTGAACACGAAGTCATTCGGCCGCGAATGCTCTCGCACGTAGCGCGCCGTCGCCCCTAGCGAGCGGAACGTCTGACCCGCCGCCGGCTCGATGACCAGGGGGGCACGTTCCGCATCCAAGTGGACCAGCGCCGTATCGTCCTGCCGCCACCATGCGCCCATGAGATACTCGATTCGTCGCGCTGCCGGAGTGATCAGAATCAGCACCAGAAGTGCAACGACCACACTCAGGCTCGTGCGGAGTGCAAACCGGCCCGAGCGGCTGCGCGCCAACCCAAGTGCAGCGCTGCGCCCAAGCCCCTCGAACAACCACGCCCCAACAATCAGAATCCCCGGCGATGCGGGAACGAGATGCATGAAATCGGTGCGCGGGTAGAGCTGCATGTGCATCAGAGTTCCGGCCAACAACACGACGAACAGCGCGCTGCCCGCCGCCGGAATCGGCCACTGTCTCGCACGCGTGTCGGATGACTTCCGTACCCCATCGTTCGGGGCGGCGGCATTTACCGGAGCAAGCGCAATAACGTGGGCGACAATGGCCCACCACTCGGTGAGCAGAATCAGACCGAATGCCAAGCTCTGCACGCGCATGGCGACCGAGGCCTGGAACCCTTCGATCATTCGTGGCGGGTGACGCAGAAGCCACCCGCTTCCGAGCGCCATTGCGGCCAACACCGCGAGCGCAAACAGGCTGCGCGGTATCCGGCGGCGCCGCAGCGACCAACCGAAAATCCATGCCGCCACAAATGCAAGAGCCAGTGCGTCCTCCCAAAGTCCCAACGGCGGATACGGCACGAAGTAGAACCTTTCGAACTTGCTGCCGATGAACAGAATGGCGCGCAAAAATGGAGTCGTTCCCATCTCGACCCAGAAATAGATGAACCACGGCAGGGCGATGACGCTGAATCCAGTGCCGAGCAGAAGGAGGTCCCGCCATACCGCCAGCGGCGCCACACTCCGCACCTCAGCCCGCCGCCCGGCAAAGCCGAGCCGGGCGGCCACGAGCACAAGCAAGGGCAAGGCGAACAGGTACACCTCGCGGCTGCTCCCGCTCGCGCCTCGCTTGAACAGGAACGTCCATCCGAGCGTGAGCCCGATGGGGATCAGCAACCGGATGACACGTTCCTGTCGCGCCAGCCATCGGCGAAGCCCACTCTCTCCCTCCGCTGGTCGTGGCGCTTGGAGCAAACACAGGGCGATCAGCAAGCCCGTCAGATTCAAAAGCCCGCTGTTCGGTTTGAAGGAAAAGGCGCAGCCGGCAGCCGCTCCGGCGAGCAGCCAGTGGTGCCCGCGCCCGGTTTTCCACCAGCGCAGCGTACAGATCACGCTGACGAGCCAGAAGAGCGTAACGTACCATACTGGGTATGGAACGTTGGAGGCAGCAAAGTGCCCATCGTAGAAGGGAATGAATGCCAAATATACGAGCGCCCCACAGCTGGCGTTTGCGACCGATGCCCCGAGCTGCCGCGCAAGCACGTAGATACAAAAGACAGTCAAGGAGTTGACGAAAGCCAGACACACCCGTAGCACGATCGCATTCACGCCGAAGAGCCAGAAGAGTGCCGCGTTCCAGTAGAACAGCCCTGGGGTGTATCCCGCCTGGAACTCAATATGGGGGCGTTGGCCCAGGTACGTCCGAAAGATTTGGTACAGGATCGTCCCCTCGTCCTCGATGTTGAGTCCGTAACGCACCAGCGCCCCGAAGTAGATCAAGGCAAGCACGAGCAGGCCGAGCCCAGCAAGGTGATGGATTCGTGCGCGGGATCTTAGTGCCGTAACCATTGCCAGAGGGTCACCTGTTACCGCCAATTGCTTGCTGGGCGGCCGGGCCGCCCGCCGCCTGAGCATCGTGTTGCACGCTCACCCAACCGCACTCCGCTGCACAGGGCCTGCCGCCGCACCGGGCGCAGGCCGCAGCGGCGCCCATAGGCCCAAGGTGTTGATGATCTCAGTCCACCGCGAGCCCTCGCACGTCGCCTCGATCAGCTGCAGCAGATCACGCGTCGTGCGATCCCACGAGAACTGCAACGACCAGGCGCGCGCCCCGTTCGCCAGGCGCTGCCGCTCCGTCTCGGACGTGAGCAACCGGGTGAGGACCGCCACCAAGCGCTCGATGTCGCCGTGCGGCACGAGCAAGCCGGTTTCCCCCGGCACAACCGCGTCGCGCAATCCTGGAACGTCACTGGCCACCGCCGGGACTCCGCACGCATAGGCTTCCAAAATGGTCAGCCCCCAGCCTTCCTTTTCCGACGTATTCACTGTCACCGCTGCCTGCTGGATGTAGTGCAGCTTCGTGGCCTCATCCACAAATCCGGTGAACGTCACATGTTCGACCAAACCGAGGTCGCGCGCGAGTCGCTGCAGCCGGTCCAATTCCTGCCCCGATCCCACCACCACCAGCCGGAGTCCCCGCACCCGCACAATCAGCTGCTGCATGGCGCGCAGGACCAAGTCGATGCGCTTGTAGGGCTCGATGCGACCGAAAACCAGCAGGCTTGGCGCAGCCACAGGCCGCGCCGCCGGTACGTACCGGGAATGGTCCAGGCCGTTGGGAATCACGCCGATGTGCGCGGCCGGTATGCCTCGGCGGATCAAGTCCTCCCGCGTGCTTGGCGACACGGCAACCATCGGCCCCCGCCGGTACAGCAATGGGATCAAGCGCTCACTGGCAACCACCATCGCGGCAATTGGGAACGGGACCTGCCAAAACGCCGTGCGGCCAAACAAGTGGTGCACTACTGACACCATTGGAGCACGCGTATAGAGAGCGGTGCAGAAGGGAACCTTGTTCAGGTGCTCGACGATGACCGTTCCGGGTTCGGCCACCTCCCGCCGTACCAGCCACGGCAACATGAGATAGTAGGTGAGCCGATTGCCGGCGCGCCGGATGCGGACTCCCTCCTGCGTTTCCTCCGCGGCGGCACCGGGAAAGCGTGTACACAGCACAGTCGGGCGGTAGCCCTCGGCCGCCGCCCGCCGCGCCACTTCCATGATGTGCACCTCGGCGCCGCCCGCCCACGGATGGCGGTGATCGCGCTCGTTCAAAATGAGCAGTTTGCGGCCCATACTATGAGCTCATAGCCGGCCCAATAGGGTCATCGCGCGCAGCCACAGACAGATCCACAGCGCTTCGGCGGCGATCGACTTGTTCATCTTTGACACGCCGACGGTGCGCTCCAGGAAGATGATCGGCACCTCTTTGATGCGCTGACCGATCCGCCAGGCGCGGTACGTCATTTCCACCTGAAATGCGTAGCCATTGGAGCGCACGCGCTCGAAGCGGAATCCGTTCC
The DNA here is from genome assembly GCA_963729835.1 of uncultured delta proteobacterium. GTDB lineage: Bacteria > Desulfobacterota > Binatia > HRBIN30 > HRBIN30 > CAVSQF01. The sequence continues at coordinate 55,274 of CAVSQF010000053.1, forward strand.
AGGGTCTCGCGCCGCCAGCACTTGAAGCCGCCGGTGACGTCGGCGATGGGCAAGCCGGTGACGCGGCGGGCGTACCAGTTTCCAAAGTAACTGATGAGCAAGCGCTCGATGGGCCAGTTCACCACCGTGATGCCGCTCAGGTAGCGCGAGCCCAGAACCATGTCGTACTCGGGAATCAGCTCGAGGAACGCGGGGAGCATGTCCACCGGGTGAGAAAAGTCGGCGTCCATCTGCACGATGTAGTCTGCCCCGTCGCGCAAGGCTTGCGTGAAGCCGGCGATATACGCCGGGCCGATGCCTTGCCGCTGCGGACGCCGCAGCGGCGCACCCGAGGTCCGCCGCCGCCATGCTCTGCACCGCCTCCGACGTGCCATCGGGTGAGCTGTCATCCACGACCAGTACCGACACGTTCCCATCCTGTTGCAGGATCGCCGGCACCAACCGTTGGATGTTTTCCACTTCGTTGAAAGTCGGAATAACGACAACGGTACGCTTGGCCACGGCACTCGGTGATTACGTTCCGCTAGGGGAGCCTACGTGTGCGGTAGCGCACGCTCCACATCCCGCGATCGACCTGACACAGCTTCGCCATTATCTGCTGTAACCGCCCACGTATGTGCATGTAACCCGGCGCGTGGAATTTTTGCAAGCGGAGCCTCGACGGCGCCCGCGCTGACGGACCTGCAGTGGATCACGGCAGCATGCCGTGCGCGCGTAGCTGGTCACGCATCAGGGAAAGGCCCTGCGGCGGCCCGATCAGCGGCGTCGTGAGCATACGGCGTACCTTCCCGGCATCCAGTCCGCCGCGCAGCGGACGCGGCGCGCGCTGGCCGAGCTCCGCCGTCGGCCGCGGATGCAAAAATGTGGCGTCCATCCCGAGCATGCTGCACGCCAACCGTGCGAACGTCATGCGATCGAGGTAATCCGGTCCGGCCAGGTGAATCACGCCGCAGTGCGTGGTGAGTGCCAACTCCTTTACGGCCACAGCCAGGTTGTCCACGTACGTCGGATTCCCCCACTGATCGACGGCACGTTATCGGCTCGCCGCGCCGACCTCTAGCGAGCAATGCCATGATGAAGTTCTTCCCCTGCCGCTCGAAGCCGTACACACCGCAGACGCGCACGATGAGATAGTCGTCGAGGCTGTGCCGAATGCTGCCCTCGGCTTCGAGCTTGTGCCGGCCGTACACGTTGAGGGGGTCCGGGGAGGCACCTCAGCATACGGACCTTCAGCGCCGTTGAAAACGTAATCGGATGAGAAAAAGACGTAGCGCGCTCCGACCGCGGCAGCCGCTGCCGCCATGTTGAGCGTGCCGGCGACATTCACGTCGTGCGACTCCTGCACGTGCTCCTCGCACCAATCCACGTGCGGCTGCGCCGCCGGAACCCGCCACAATATTGGAGTCCGCAATCGCAAGGGTAACCCTACCGTCTTTCTGAGTAGCTATAGTCGCAAATGCATCCAGTTTTTGAATAATTGAAGAATAGTGTGAAAAATGACCAAGTCCATCGTCCAGTTTCAGGCTCGTGAACAAGCCTGGTTCGCATAGCCCGCAAATTGCAACCTGACCACAATGAGTTTCGTAGAACGCTGTGCGATTGACAAGTTCCGGATTTGTCATAAGAGCCGCCCTGAACGTCAAAAATCACTCCACTTGCTCTGGATGTCACGAGACATGATTACAAGGTCCCTGTAACCTCCTCGTTTATCCTTAATATATTCTTTGAGAGACCCTTCGTGTCGAAAGTCCAATTTCAAAGCAGCTCCGATACCTGAGTCCTCAACCCCGGCAACAAATTCTGCGAACAGCTTTTCGAGCCCCATATCCATGGCGGTTTTCACACAGTCCAGAATCATCCAGCTTCCAATCTTAAGCGAGCGAAAACCAGGATGAACCATTACCCTAAGGTGCGCCACATGCCTGATACTTGGGGCCAGGGACAAATGGAGTCTTAAGTTAGCGAGAATCTTTCCGTCTTTTTCTCTGACTGCAATAATTGGAAGAGTCCGTTTATAATTTAGCCTTTTTAAGGACTCATGCAATATCTTGGGGTCGTTTAGTTTCTCTCTCAAGAACCATTGCTCATGATCAGGCACCTCGGAGAAGAACTCGTTTAGGGCCTCTTCGTCTTCAATGGTCACCGGCCTGAAAAATACCGAGTCACCGTCTTTGGTCACTATGGCCTTGGGATAATCCTTTAACATGCGTAGGCTCCTGGTTATGGCTCATTTACTCAGGAATAGAGGTTAACAGAATAGACCCACGGTTTCAATTGTGATAAGCCCTTCAAAACATTTCGCTCTGTGTAGAGATGGCTTAAGGAGAGCCTATTAATTTTGACATCTTGGCAAATAGTCACCAAAATATAGTTGACTAGGTTAATCGATAGAATCGAGGTTCGCCAATGGAAGGGAAAACCGTCAAATACAGCCGAATAATAATGGCGATTCAAATGAATCCCGAAGACGCCAATCCAGCAGGGAATGTTCATGGTGGGGTCATCATGAAGTATGTTGACACCGCTGCGGGGGTCGTCTCAATAAGACATGCCCGGAAGCTTGCCGTGACAGCTTCAATCGATAGACTTGACTTCCATCATCCCGTTTTTGTCGGAGACTTGTTAATCCTGAAAAGCCGGACTGAATATGGTAGGCAGAAGTTCCATGGAGGTCGGGGTCAGGGTCGAAGCTGAAAATATCCTGACAGGGGAAGTCCGGCACACGGCTTCCGCATACCTGACTTTCGTAGCGTTGGACAAGGAAGGCAAACCTGTCGGAGTTCCACCGCTAATACTCGAAACAGAAGATGATAGAAGAAGAAACTGCGAAGCAATTGAAAGAAAGAGAGTGAGAATGGAACAAAAAGCTTCTGAACGGTGTAGGGCAAAATAGGAGCCTCAATTATTTGTTGGAGAATATTGCTATGATTTGTGACAGTTTCACACTGGGCGGGTATTATCCTGGATCGATCGGACAGATCGTAGAAGTTCATGCTTTATATTACAGCGAAAATTGGGGATTTGACGTTTCTTTTGAGAGCCAGGTAGCTATGGAGATGG
>CAVSQF010000054.1:0-31981 GCA_963729835.1 uncultured delta proteobacterium
CCTTCGTCATTGTCTCCGTCGGGCACAGACGGATCGTATCCCAGAGCCGGGCCAAACTCCCAGCTGGGCAACGTCGAGACCGCCGTGGCAAAGGGGTCTAGGAGCAGCTTGTTGAAATTGAAACGATGGCCGTCCTTGGGGTGATACGGGCCGTCCACGCGATAGGCATACAGCTGGCCAGGCCGAATCCTGATGTGCTGATGCATTCCTGCTCGGGCGCCGCGTTTAGCCCTGTGAGGCGCGCAGCGCCTGGTCGATATCGGCGATGATGTCGGCGGCATGTCCTCGATGCCGACCGAGATGCGGACGTATTCCGGACTCACGCCGGTTGCCCGTTGCTCCGCTTCGGTGAGCTGCGAGTGCGTCGTCGACGCCGGGTGAATCACCAGCGGTCTTGGCGTCGCCGATGTTGGCCAGGTGGCTGGCGAGTTTGACGCTGTTGATGAACTTGCTGCCGGCTTCGCGTCCGCCCTTGATCCCGAAGCCGACAATGGCGCCCTTGCCGTTGGGCAGGTAGCGCTTGGCGCTCTCGTGATCGGGGTGACTCGGCAAGCCGGGGTAATTCACCCATTCCACGGCGGCATGCTGCTGCAGGAACTCGGCGACCTGCTGCGCGTTTGGCGCTGTGGCGTTCGATGCGGAGGTGCAGGGCTCGAGACCCAGCAAAAACAAGAACGCAGCGAACGGGCTCATGCACGCGCCGGTGTCGCGCAGCCAGTGCGTGCGGATGTGCAGGATGTACGCGATGTTGCCGATCGGCCGCAGCGCCTCTTCGAACACGATCCCGTGGTAGGCGGGATCGGGCGCGCAGAACTCCGGCCACTTCTGCGGATGCTGCGCCCAAGGAAATTTGCCGCTATCGACGATCGCCCCGCCGATGTGCACTCCGTGCCCGCCGATGAACTTGGTGGTTGAGTAGATGACGATGTCGACGCCGTGCTCGATGGGGCGCAGCAGCAGCGGCGTGACGGTGTTGTCGCACAGCACCGGCAGGCCCAGCGCGTGCGCGACCTCCGTGATGCGCCGGAAGTCGGGCACGTCATTTTTCGGGTTACCCAGGCTTTCGAAGTAGACCGCGCGCGTGTTCGCGTCGGCCAGCTCCTTGATCTTTTCCGGCTGGTGCGGATCGAAGAAACGCACCTCGACGCCGAGCTTCGGCAAGGTTTGCGTGAACAGGGTCCAGGTGCCGCCGTACAAGCTGGTGGCGGAGATGAAGTTCTGACCACTGTGAGTGACTGTTAGTAAAGCCGCAGTGATGGCGGCTTGCCCGGAGGCGAAGGCCAGCCCGGCGGCGCCGCCGTCGAGGGCGGCGAGCCGCTTTTCGAGCACGTCGTTGGTCGGGTTCATCAGCCGCGAGTAGATGTTGCCGAACTCCTTCAGCGCGAACAGGTTCGCGGCGTGCTCCGTGTCGTTGAACACGTACGATGACGTTGCGTAAATGGGAACGGCACGTGCGGTGGTGGCCGGGTCGGGTTCCTGCCCCGCATGCAAGGCTAGGGTCCCCAATCCGAGCCGCCGTGGATTTTCTGCTGTCATGTTCCCTCCTTCATCGCTGTGCCGGTGTGTTGCGAAGCGTTGGCGCGTTCAATCAATCTACCATCGCGGGCAGCCATTGCCAGGGGATGGCGCGGACCGACGGCGCCACAAGCATGCGGCGCCGCACCCGACGGCAACCATGCGCGGGCACTCAAGACGCTCCGACCACCTCGATGCGCAAGTCCTCTGTGCAGCCGGGGACGCCTGCGCTGTCCGGTTATGTCCCCAGGCTGTCTTCAATCCGAATCAGCGCCGTCTTCGCGCGGACCGCCGGCAGCTTGTCGATGGACTGCAGCGCCTTGCGCAGGTCGTGCTCGCGGGCGTGATGCGTGCGGATGACGATGGGCACGCTGGCCCCGTGTTCCCGTTCCTTTTGGATCACCGAGGCGATGGAGATCTGATGCGCGCCGAGGACCCCGGAGATCTTCGCCAGCACGCCCGGCCGATCCACCACCATGAAACGCAGGTAGTACTCGCTCGTGAGATCATCGATCGGCTTGATCGGTAACTGCCGCTGCTGCGCGAGCGGGTAACCCAGCGGCGCCACCCGTCCTTTGCTGTCATGGAGGAAATTGCGCGCCACCTCCATCAGATCTGCCACCACCGCCGTGGCGGTCGGCATCATGCCGGCGCCCAGGCCGAAATACATGCTCGACCCCAACGCCTCCCCTTGTACCGCGATCGCGTTGTTCGCGCCGCTGACGTCCGCCAGGAGGTGCTGGCGCGGCACCATCGTCGGGTGCACCCGCGCTTCGATCTGTTTGCCGTCCTGCTTGGCGATGGCCAACAGCTTGATCACATACCCGAATTCGCGTGCGAACCCGATATCGAGCTGGCTGACGTGACGGATGCCCTCGATGGGAATGTCCGCGAAGCGCACTGCCGCTCCAAATGCGAGTTGGATCAGCAGCGTCAGCTTGTGCGCCGCATCGATGCCGTCGACATCGAACGTCGGGTCCGCTTCCGCCAACCCCTGGTGCTGCGCCTCACTGAGCACGGCAGCGAACTCCCCACCGTGCTGCGTCATCATGCTGAGGATGTAGTTCGATGTCCCGTTGACGATGCCGTAGATAGCCCGGTTGTGATCTCCCGCGACGCCTTCGCGCAGCGTCCGGATGATCGGAATGCCGCCGCCGACGCTGGCTTCGAAGCCGATGTCCACGCCAGCCTTTTCAGCCCTCTCAAAGATCTCCGGGCCGTGGACCGCGAGCAACGCCTTGTTCGCCGTCACCACGCTCTTGCCGTTCTTGATGGCTCGCAGCACGAAGCGCCGGGCATGCGTGTAGCCGCCCATCAGCTCGATGACCACGTCGATCTGCGGGTCGTCGATGAGCTCCTCGGCATTGGCGGTCAGCAGCTCCGGGTCGACGCGTACGCCGCGATCGCGCGCCAAATCGATGTCGGCGATGCGCACCACACGCAGCGTCGCCCCCAAGCGCGTGCGGATCTGCGCCTGGTTGCGCTGCAGAAGCTTGATGACGCCGGTGCCGATCGTTCCGAAGCCGATCAGCCCGAGTCGAACCAGTCGCTCCATGCCCTTGCCCCTCAGCGCGGGCTTCGCCCGCAACCCATTGCGGATTGCGGAATGCGGATTGCGGAACCCGCAATCCGAAATCCGCAATCCGAAATTCTTGCCACCATGCGACGACTTTTCGAATTACTCAGCCGAGCCGCCGGATTTTGGCCGGTGCCACCTTGCCCAGGGCGCGGCGGATGCCGCGGATCGCCTGCCGCGTGCGATGCTCGTTCTCGATCAACGCAAACCGCACGTAGTTGTCCCCGTACTCACCGAAGCCGATGCCGGGCGAGACGGCAACCTTGGCCTCCTGCAACAGGAAGGTGGAGAACTCCAGCGAGCCCATGTGCTGGCAGGACTCCGGGATCGGCGCCCAGACGAACATCGTCGCTTTCGGCGTGGGCACGGGCCAGCCCATCCGGTTCAGACCGTTCACCAGCACATCGCGTCGCGACTGGTAGCGCTGGCGGATGTCCTCCACCCAATGCTGCGGTCCGTTGAGGGCATGGATCGCAGCGATCTGGATCGGTTGGAAGATGCCGTAATCCAGGTAGCTCTTCAGGCGTGCCAAGGCGCCGATCATCGCCGCGTTCCCCACCCCGAAGCCGACACGCCAGCCGGGCATGTTGTAGCTCTTGGACACCGTGTAGAACTCCACGCCGATGTCCTTGGCTCCCGGCACCTGCAGGAAGCTCGGCGGCTGGTAGCCATCGAAGCAGAGGTCGGCGTACGCCAGGTCGTGAATCACTAAGAGTGAGTGCTCACGCGCAAAGTCGACGATCTTCTCGAAGAAGCGCAGATCCACCACCTCGGTGGTGGGATTATGCGGAAAATTGAGAATGAGGAGCTTCGGCTTCGGCCACGTCTGACGCATGGCTTCGACCAGATGGCCGAAGAAATCCTCGCCGGGGATCAGCGGGATGCTCCGCAGATCGCCGCCCGCGATGATCACCGAGTACTGATGAATCGGGTAAGTGGGACTGGGACACAAGACGACGTCGCCCGGGCCGAGGATCGCCAGTGCCAGATGCGCCAGCCCTTCTTTGGAGCCGATCGTCGCCACCGCTTCCGTGTCCGGGTCCAGATCAACGTCGTACCGGCGCTTGTACCAGGCGGTGATCGCGAGCCGCAGCTTGTAGATGCCCTTCGAGACGGAGTAGCGGTGATTGACCGGTTTGGAAGCCGCCTCGATCAGCTTCGCCACCACGTGGGGCGGAGTCGGCCCGTCGGGGTTCCCCATGCCGAAATCGATGATGTCCTCTCCGGCGCGCCGCGCCTTTTGCTTGAGGTCGCCGACAATGTTGAAGACGTACGGCGGCAGGCGCTTGATCCGCGGGAAGTCCGATGCATCCATTGAAACAGCGCGACCATAATGGATTTAGCCGGCGGACGCAAATTTGGGAGATTGAATAGATTGGGAGATTGAGGAATTGGTGGATTGGAAGATTGAGGGATTGAAGATCAGCCAATCATTCAATCACCCAATCTCTCAATCCTTCAATTCATTCAATGCACTCCACTGCCCATCTGCGGTGAGTAGGGGTCGATGCCCAGAGACCGCGTGCCCGCCGCGGGCTGCATATCCGACTCTTCCGACCAACGTCCCCGGGGTCCCGACTGCCGCTGAGACGACCAGCTTCGCCGGATCCGCTTGGGAGGACGCTTCGGTAGCCCTTCGAAACGCTGTAGCCACGCTTCCCGGGCGTGGGCGACCTCCGCTTAAGTCTCATGTGGACGCAGCAGGTCACGGGTGAGGGCTGGATGGACGTTACATTGGGCTTCCGAAGCCTGGGTGACCTCCGCTTAAGTCTTATCTGGGCACTCGAGGCCGCGGGTGAGGGCTGCATAGACGTTACATTGGGCTTCCGAAGCGTGGGTGGCCCCCGCTTAAGCCTTATGCGGGCCTTCCAGTCCTCGGGTGACGGGTGCATAGGCGTTAAATTGGACTGTCAGACGTTTCGTCAGCGGTCCCACAGCCTTCAGGAGCCGCTCTCACAGGCAAATGACGCCGCCCGACGATCTTGCCGGCGGCCATGTTGGTGTTCTATGGACGTGCAAGGGGTGCTTCACGCGTCGCTGTGATGGGTATGCGTCATGGCGGCAAATGCATGTCGATGCCAATAGTACATGTCAACTGGTGCTGCACACAATACTTCACCTCTGCAGGGGACGTTGCTCCAAGTCGACCGACTTGGTCCAGGCGCTGTCACGTCCCTGTCGGGTTCCCTAATCTGGTCCTCACTTCCTATCCTCTCCGCAAATTCCTGCGCCAGACGTCTGCGCACCGAATACTCCTACTTTGATCACGTCGCTAGCGACCTCTCTGCCTGGGCGCAACATGACGTAGGCCACGTAGACTGATTGCTGTTCCTGATACACGGCAATTATGAAGCTTCCGGTTAGCCAAAAGCTCGCGTCCTGCAGATCCCTGCGTGGGCATCTCGCGTATCTCTTGTGGACAGAATTGAGGGCCTCATCCTTCGTTACGCCTTCAGGGTAGACAAACAGAAACGCGGAGTAAGCTCCATCCTGCACCTCAGCCTTTACGGAGACGGGGGTGATCGCCTCGCCATCGGCCGGCTCGAAGAACACCTGCGGCTCCGTAAGTGGTCGCCCCAGGACACCTGTATTGAACAGCCGAACCCCATCTCCTGCCGCCGCGGTTGAACTCCGAGTCCCTGAAGGCCGCGTCTCGGAAGCGGCGTCCAGCATCTTTGCGACAACTTCCCGCGTCGGCCGAAAACCAAGATAGCTCACATGAATGGGACGTTCCTCCTGGTACAATACGATCGTAAACTTCGCATCCTCGTTTCGCCAACACGTCATTCCATGAAAGTCGTGGTAGCGATGTTGTCGATAGTGGTGATCGATGGCAGTTCGTATGTCATCCGCCGTTAGTACGTCAGGATATATGAGCATGAACGCAGAAAACGCCTCGTCCTCCACGTCGCCCTGTATTGACATCGGGGGAATCTGGTTCCCGTTCTCCGACTCGAGCAACGTTGTCGGTTCGTCGATGGATTTCCCTAGGATTGAGGCATCGAGAAGCTGCGCCGGACCGTGCACCGTGAGGTTCTCTGAGTTTACCGCCCCGTGCCTGATCCTTGCCGAATGGGCACATGAGTCCATAGACATTACAAACAAGAGCGACACCGTAGCGTACATAACGCACGCCGTCGTACTGGCGTATGTGAGCGGCAGCTGCATCTCCCTCGCAAGCTTCTCTGGCGGCTCCGCTCTCTCCATCGCTTCAATATGGAGCACCTCCAGCGACCTCACGGTCCGGTGTCTTCCGGAGGACCTGCTCCTTGTCTATGTTTGCGAAAAGACTCATCTATCTGCTGCACGAGATCCTTGAGCTCCGTCACAGACTCGATCTTCGGATCAGATTTCCTCGCGACCTCCAGACCTCTCGAAAACGCCTCGGAAGCTCCCCCGTTGTCGCCAGCCGCTTCCGCAAGGAGGCCAAGGCGGGTGTATGCCAAGGCTAGATCGACGCCTACAGGTATTCCTGGTGTTTGGCGCTCCTCGTACTTCTCCAAAACACGGATCACATGATTCAACGCGAAGGTGCCACTCTCGAAGTTTCTCGCAAGATAGGGCGCCATGGCCTGTTCCTGCTCCCAGGCAGTCCAATAGAGTGCCTGTAGGGTGTCCGCCGCCAGCAAAGAACTTTCGAACCACCACCATGAGCAACCCACCCCGGCAACTGCGCCGATGCAGAGACCCAGCGCGCCATAAAGAAGTTTCGAGCGTCGGCCGCAGGATATAGTGTGCTCACGTGCGGCCATTCAGGCGAGTCTCGGTTTTGTCCCAGATGACCGCATCTTCTTGCCCGTGAAAGTCTCTCTCGCACATGTCCGTCATCTGGTCGGGTTAGGAGGCTGCTGAAAAGGAAAGCCGCTGGTCGCACATTCAGCCTCCCACTTGGCGCACTTGTCGTATCCTAGCCAGTCCTTACCCGCTTTCTGGCAGACGCATTTGATAAGCGCCCCGGAGACGGAGGGGACTCCATATTTGTCCATGAAGTTTGCTTGGCTTTGGAAGCTGTCTCCGCAGTCGCTCTGACACCCAGCTGCTCCCGCCCCAGCCATAATTTCCGCACCTAAACTGAGACATCCAATAACACCTCTTCCCTCCGGATCAGCAAAGTTGACCGGGTCGCCTAGTACGTACCCGTACAGATTCGTGTCCCCGCCGTCGAACCGGATCGGATCCCTTGCCGTCCACCGACCCGTCTCCGGGTCGTAATCGCGCGCCCCGAAGCGCACCAGCTTAGTATCGCGGTCGTACAGGCCGCCGGCGAAGCTGAAGGGTTGGAAGCCAGGGTTCGTGTCGGCGATCACGTTCCCAAACTCGTCGTAGTCGATCCGCTGCGCGATGGTGCCGTCGGCCGTGTTGACCAGCAGCCGGGGACTGCCGAGGTGGTCGGTGATGAGCCTGTAGATCGCGCCGCCCCTCACCACGTAGTCAGGCACGTTCGGCTTGTTCCCGTATACGAACCGACTCACGACGTTGCCGCTGCCGTCCAGCTCCGCCACCGACCGCAGCTGATCCTCGTACAGGAACCCTTGCACCAGCGTGCCGTTGACCTTTTTGCCAATCCGCCGGTTCTTGCCGTCGATCACGTAGTCGATCTCCGTCTGTTGCGGTGTCGTCGGCAGCGTCACGTGCGTGAGGTTGCCGAGCACATCGTACGAATAGGTGGTTACGCTGTTGGGCTGTTGGTCGTTAGGGTTGACGGTCTTGGTCTGCAATTCGCCGTTGGCAGTGTAGCTGTAGGAGAGGGTCGAGAGCCCACAGTCGATACTTGAGAGCCGGTCCTGCGCATCGATCACCGCGTTGCCGATTGTTACGCACAGTTGATTGGAGGCGCCCGTGCGGTTGCTGTTCGCATCGTAGTCGTAATGCGCCGTCGGGACGCTGTCCGTGGTGACGTCGGTGAGGCGCCCGGCCGCGTCGTAGGTGTAGTCGTACACGTGGGTTGTCCCGTCGATCGTCTCGGTCTTCTCGGTGATCCGGCCCAGCAGATCGTGCACGTACTGCACCGCATACAGCTGCGCCCCGTTGTAGCTCGCGCTGTACGTCAGCGGCTCACCGAAGCTGTTGTAAGTGGTTGCGTCGGTGACCTGTCCCAGCGTCGTCCCGGTGACCAGCCCGCTTTGCGCGTCGCGCGTCACGCTGAGCGCGCCGCTGCCCGTCAACAAGCTGTCGGGATCGTACGTGAGATTGACGGTGTTCACGCTGTTGACGCTCTGCGAGGCGATACGAAAGTCCGTGTCATAGGTCCGGCTGACGCTGCCGTTGACCGCTCCCATCCACGTTTCGCTCAGCAGCAGATTGCCATCGTAGACAAACGTCAGCGTTCCGCCGTCGGGGGCGGTAATCGTGAGCAGATTACCGGTCGTTGGGTGGTAGCTGTAGCTCACCGTCTGGTTGTCGGGCAGCACCTCGCTGGTCAAGCGGCCCGAGAGGAGATCGTAAATGAAGTCGATGAGCAGGCCGTCGGGACGGGTGATGCGCGTCAGTTGGCGATCCACGTTGTAGTCGTAGGTTGTTACGCTGCTGGGTTGTTGGTTGGTAGGTGGCCGATATGCCGACTGCAGATCGACCGACGTGTAGTCGAAGCTGTGGCTCGGGCGGCCCGGTGGGGTGAGCGAGGTCAGGTTCCCGTTCTCGTCGTAGTCGAAGGCGATCACGCGCCCGTCCGGTAACAATTGACTGGTCATGCGCCCCGCGGCGTCGTAGCCGAAGCTCACCTCGTGCCCCATCGCATCCGTGATGGTAGCAATATTGCCCTGCCCATCGTAGCTGAATGTGCTGGTGCGGGCGCTAGCACCACTTCCTTGCGTAATGGTTGCCAAGCGCCCGCGGGCATCGTACGTCATCGCCGTCGGGGCCAGGTTCGCCAGTTGGGTCTGGACGGTCCGGCCGAGCGCGTCGAGCACGCTGGTGCTGTGTCGCCCGGCCGCGCTACTGCGCAAGATCGTGCGGTTGGCTGCTGTGTAGGTGCTCGTCGACGTGCGCCCATTCAGGGTCGTCGTATCGGTCGAAGACGTCAGACTCAAGACATCTGCCGGGTTCGAGAGCGCCACCGACCGGGTCTGCGACTCAGCGCGCACCAGCTCACCGGGCGTCGTGACCTGCTCTGCCGTGAGCGGCGCCTGCATCCCGAAGCGCGGATCGGGACTCTGCTTGACGCTGGTGGTGGTACCGTCCGGAGCCGTTGTTGTTTGGCTGCTGTCCGGGGCAAAGACCCGGATCGTCTGCCCACCGTCCGCCGCCGTGTTGGTGTGTTGCTCGGCCCCCGTCGACAGTTCCTGCACGCGGTAACTGCGCGTGCGCCCCAGCGCCGTGGTCACGCTGATGGTATAGTCCTGTGGGCTCGCATCGGTGCGTGCCAGCGTCTTCGAGCCGCCCGCCGGATCGGCGTCCTGGGTGAGCCGGCCGAGGTCGTCGTAGCTGAAGCTCCACGTGTACCCGCGCGCATCCGTCATGCTCTGCATCAAACCGTTCCCGTCATAGGTGAACGCCGTGGTTTCGTTGGCCGGGTTGCTGACGCTCGCGAGATACCCATTGGCATCCAGGCCGAGCGTGGTGCGCTGGCCGTACGGACTGACGATGGCGGTCGGATTGCCGCTCGCGTCGCGCTCGATGGTAGTCAGATTGTTATCACCATCGGTGATGCCGATCAGCCGCTCCGCGCTGTCGTAGCTGAACTGCCAGCGGACGGCCCCTGTCAGCGCATCGACCGTGCGCAGGTGCCGGCCGGTGGGGTCGAAGATGTAGACCTCACGACTATCCTCCGACGGGATGAAGATTTGCGCCGCCGGCAGCCACGGCAGCGCCGGCGCCAGCCGCCGCACCCGATTATTGCCCGTATCGGCGATGTACAGGCTGCCATCGGGGCCGAATGCCATCCGGGTTGGTGAGCCTGAGGCGAAGCGCGCCAACAGCGCCGGACCGCCATCGCCGGCGAACGCCCCGGGGTCGTTCAGCAACACCTGCTGCCCCGCCAGCGCCGTGATGATCCCGTCGACACCGACGCGCCGCGCGCGCTGATAACTGAAATCCGTGATGGCTAGGCTGCCGTCCGCCGCCACCGCCACGCCAGCCACCGAGAAGAAGGTGGCAGCGGTCGCCAAGCCACCGTCGCCTTCGTCGCCCAGTTCGCCGCAGTACCCCGCCACCGTGTGAATCAGACCGTCCGGCCCCACCCGGCGCAGCATGTTCTCGGTGGCGATGTAGAGTGTCCCATCCTCCCCCAGCTCGATATCCTCCGGCCACAGGTTCGCGGCTACCGCCGGAATACCATCCGTGCATATATTGTACGTATAGCCTGGCCCACCCCCGGCCACCGTGCGGATGATGCCGTCGACACCCACCGCCCGCACGCGGTCGTTGCCCGGCCCCTCGGCGATGTAAAGCGTCCCATCCCCGGCCACGCGCACGGCAGACGGTGCATTCAAACAGGCCGCCAGCGCGTTCCCGCCATCGCCCAAGTTCGGGATCAGGTGCCCGTTGGCGTCGTTACAAACGCCCCAATAGGCTCCGAGGCCACTTCCCGCAATCGTCGTGATCGTCCCGCTGGGATCCACCCGCCGCACGCGTCCAGGACTGGCACCAGATCCGCTCCCGGCCTCAGCGATATAGAGGCTCCCATCGGGGCCAACAGCCACCCCCTGTGGATTCCACAGCTGCACCCGTGCGTCCGTTGCCACGCAGCCATCGCCGCACGCTGATACCCCGCAGGTCGGCGGTGGCTGCTGCGGGGAGGTGGGCTGCGTGCACGCGGCGCCACTGCCAGCCACGGTCGTGATCGTGCCGTTCCGATCGATCTTCCGAATGCGGTTGTTCCAGCTATCGGCGATGTACACGCTACCATCTGCTGCCACCGCTAGCCCGTACGGCGAATGCAAGAGCGCCTGCGTCGCTGGGCCACCATCGCCGCGGAAGCCGGCAGCGCTCCCGGCCACAGTAGTAATCACCTGATTGAAGGCCTGCGCGCTGCGCCGCCCGCCGCTGCCGAGGTACAGCACCCGGCCCACCGGGTCGTAGGTATGGTGCACATTCAAGGTCCAGCCGCTCAACCCTTGCGGTTGCGCTTCCCACGACTGCAGCAGCACTTGCTCGTCTTGCCAGAAGGTGAACTCGCGCCGCGTGACGTTGGCGTCAAAAATGGCGCCGTTCCCGTTGTATCCGAAGCGCGGCACGGGCGCGTAAACCGCATCATACACGTACCCGATGCGCACCCAGGCCACCTGCGTCCCTTGGACCCGCCGCCCATAGGCATCCATGCCGTCCCAGGGGAAGGGATAAGTCACACCGGGGCTCGGTGTGAAGCTGGGTGTGAACCGCCGCCCGGCGACGTCAACTTCCACGTCGATGCGTTTCAGCGACGCCGGCAGCGGCTGTGCGCCGGTGAGCGGAATCTGGCTACTGCGCCCCGCCACGTAGCCGCGGGTGTACTGGCTGCGGTACCCCAGGCGCAGCGGCGTCCCTGTCACCGCAACCTCTTCACCCAACCCCTGGTCCTGGCACGAAATGATCGAGCCCGACTCGCCGTTGCTTCCCTCACCACACGACTGAGGGTGGCAAGAACCGCTCGGACCCGGTTGCCTGTCCGGAGCACCCGACCCGCCACCACCGCCGCCGCCTCCGCCGCAGCAACCACCACAGGGCGAGATTACGATTGGTGGCGGGTTGACATTGGGCGACCGCGCGTCGTTGGGTGGCCAGAAGCCCCAGTTGCAATCCCACTTGGAGAAATGCGTGATCGGTACGCGCCACAGGGTCCGGCCGGGCGCATACAAACCGGCCAGGGCTTCCCGTTCCGCGTCACTCATCCCCAACGCATCGTCGGCGACATTGTCCCCATTCGTGTCGACGACGGCCAACCCGTTGCTGACGTCGAGGATCTTGATGATCGTTCCGTTGTCGGACGGCACCCAGGCCGCCTGCACCGCATCGTAGTAGCCCACCGGCACCGCCCCGCCGACGGGAAAGTTGAGGAAGTTCTCCACATAGAATATCACCGACTGTGAGAACGATACGCTCGTCGCTTCTTCGGCGCGCAACTCCACCGCATAGGTGTAGGCACTGGCCGCCGGCAGCTCGGCCGGCATCGCCTGCGGTCCGTTCTCGCCCACTGTGTATTCCGTCAGGTGTACGGTCAGCGCCGACAGTGATTGCCGAGTGTCGTTGGAGGTCGCCTGGGTGTACGGAGGGAACAGCAGCGTGGCTCGGCGGGTGCCGTCGGCATCAGTGACCGCACTACCCTGTTGGGCGATCTGTGCAGCAGCGGAGTCCATCGGGATCGTCGTCGCGTCGGGATCCTCCAACGTCATGACCACGTCCGGGGCCAGTGCGTAGTCCTGCCACGGCACGTTCACCTGACGCTGCACCGGCAGGTAGTCGACCAACTCGTAGTTCACGGTCAACAGCCCGCCGCCATTCACTGCCATGTCAAACACCCCGTCGCTTTGCGTCAGCGTACTGCCGAACTCGGGGTGATTGGCAATCGTGACGGTGACGCCCGGCAGGGGGGTGCCGTCTTGGACGAGCACCCACCCGCGCACAACCGCGGCGCGCTGTCGGTCGATCGTGCCGGGGGCGACGCCCGTTTGCACAGGCGCGGGGCCCGCGTACAAGAACTGCGTGCTCGCGAACACGGTGGTGGCTACCGTGCTATCGAACATGGTCAACGGGGTAGCCGTGGGGGTGCCCGTTGCTGTCGGCACCAGCGTTACCGATGGTGTCGGCGTGACCGAGGGCGTATCCGTCGGGGTGGCGG
The DNA here is from genome assembly GCA_963729835.1 of uncultured delta proteobacterium. Lineage (GTDB taxonomy): Bacteria > Desulfobacterota > Binatia > HRBIN30 > HRBIN30 > CAVSQF01. The sequence goes on from CAVSQF010000054.1 coordinate 12,846, forward strand.
TGGGCGTTGCGATCGGCGTGCCCGTGGGGGTTGCCGTGGGCGTCCTGGTTGCGGTCGCCGTTTCAGTCGGGGTGGCGGTCGCCGTGACCGTGGGGGTGACCGTAGGGGTGTCAGTCGGAGTTCTCGTGGGTGTTGCCGTTGCCGTTTCAACCGGCGTCGCTGTGGGCGTGTCGGTGGGAGTGCTGGTCGGGGTCGTGGTGGCGGTCTCTGTCGGCGTTGCGGTCGGTGTGTCCGTGGGTGTGGCGGTCGGCGTGTCCGTCGGTGTTTCCGTCGGTGTATCGGTTGCGGTCGGCGTATGCGTCGGCGTGCTCGTTGGTGTGGCGGTCGCGGTGTGCGTGGGGGTCTGCGTCGGCGTGTCGGTTGGGGTATCCGTCGGGGTGTCGGTTGGGGTATCCGTGGGCGTTGCCGTCGGCGTGTCGGTCGGCGTCTCGGTCGGCGTGGCCGTCGGGGCGGCGGTCGGCGTATCCGTCGGCGTATCGGTTGCGGTCGGCGTGTGCGTCGGCGTACTCGTTGGCGTGGCCGTTGGCGTGGCGGTCGCCGTGTGAGTGGGCGTCTGCGTCGGGGTGTCAGTTGGGCTATCCGTCGGCGTGGCGGTGGGTGTGTTGGTCGGCGTCTCGGTGGGGGTGTCAGTGGGCGTTGCCGTCGGCGTGTCGGTCGGCGTTGCCGTTGGGGTATCGGTTGCGGTCGGCGTATGGGTCGGCGTGTGCGTTGGCGTGGCCGTCGGCGTGGCGGTCGCCGTCTGCGTGAGAGTCTGCGTCGGGGTGTCGGTTGGGGTATCAGTCGGCGTTGCCGTAGCGGTGTCGGTCGGCGTCTCCGTCGGGGTGTCCGTGGGCGTGTCGGTGGGCGTATTCGTGGCGGTGGCCGTGGGGAAGGGCGGGCAGAGCAACAAGACCAGCCGCGGCCCCGGCAGCACGTTGTCCGAGTTCGCCACGACGATGGCATCGTACCCCGTGGTGTCCTCGACGCCCATCACCAGCCGCAGATAGGTGCTGCCGCCCAGATCCACGTGCGCCCCCGCATTATCGAGCGCAAAGTCCTGGTCCCCGGGATTCGGTGTCGTCGGATGCTCGTTCCCGACGTTCTGCACGATGTTGCCCACCTCGCAGCTCGTGCCACAGGCCCCAGCGGCCGACAGCGCCCCGCTCACCGCTGCATTGGTATGATCGCTCGCATCACAGCTCGGCCCCCAGTTGTACCAGTCCGCCGTCAGACTCTTCTGCGGATCCTCATCCCAGCCGCCCTGCACGTAGAGGCGCAGCCAGGCGCCTGCCACCGCGCGACCCGGCCACTGCACCCCGAGCCCCGAGGTGTCCCAGCGCAGCAGCAGATTGAACGCCATGTTTATGGGGTCGGCCCCCTCCTCCACGATCGTCCCCGCCGCCAGGGTGAGATTCTCCAGCGCCCCGGCACACTCCTGAAACTGCGGCGCCGCGCCGACCCCAATGGCTTCCGTCGTCCACTCGTCCGCCTCGCCCGTAGCCAGCCGTGCCGTGTCCAGCGTCACGTACCCACACCCCGCTGGCGGTGTGGGCGTCGGACTCAGCGTCGCGGTTGGCGTCGGCGTCAGCGAGGGCGTCCACGTCGGGTTTGCCGGCGTCGGGAACTGCCAATTCGTGTTCCCGCCCATGTCGATCGCATGCGCCCCGGCCACACACGGCGTGGCCCCTTCACAGTCTACATTCTGGAGCGCCACGTAGTCGCAATTCGGCGCAGTGCCCATCGTCAGCGTGGCCCCCGCACCGACCATCTGCATGTAGCCGTTGGCGTCTCCGGTGCACTCCACCGTCCCCACGGCCCACCTGCTGTCGCCACCCGTCTGGATGATGGTGCCCGGATCGATGCTCAAGGTATCGATCGACCCGCCCGGCCCGAGGACGATATCCGGGAGCGGCAGATCGCCATGCATAAAGTGCACAGCGTGCAGTGCCGTGGCACTTTGCGTTGCCAACGTCACCGTCCCGTCTCCCGGCAACAGGCTTACCGTCGCGGCAGCGGCATCCACTGTGCCGCCCGTCACGATCAGGGCGTCCCGAATCAACAAGGACGACGTGCCGAGCAGCAGCGTCCCGCCATCCTGCGTCAGGTCGCGCCACTCCATGTAATGGCCGCCTGTGTCCAACGTCCCGGCGTGCACCTGCCAGCGCGCACGCGGCACCTTCCAGTCGTTCGGCACCATGTAGGTGCCACTGGCGTTGATCCGCACCGTCCACGTCTGATCCACATCGTCGGCACCACTCACCGTCCCGCCACCGGTCAACTCAAACACCACAGAGACAGCCGTGTCCGTCGTCGATGACGGCAGCGTGGTCAGGCCGGACGGCAAGAACAATGAACCGCCGACGCGCGCACTACCGGTTGGGCCTTTGAAAATCGGCGTTACCGCGCCCGTCCAGTCCATCGTGGCACAATCCGTGTTAGTCAAGGTGGAGGCGTCTATCCGTGGCGACGAGCCAGATTGGCCGTCGAAAATACAATTCATGGTGGCATCGGGCACCGACGCGCCACCGGTCCCGCCGCTCGTCGTCGACTAGTGCGTCGTGTCCCCCCACGCCCCGCTCCCGCCCTCCCAGTAGCGCGACTCCGGCGTCGGGGTCGCCGTTTGGGTGTCCGTGGGCGTTGGCGTATCCGTTGGCGTCGCTGTCTCCGTTGGAGTGCTCGTCGCAGTGTCTGTGGCCGTTCCGGTCGGCGTCTCAGTTGGGGGCTCTGTCGGGGTATTGGTAGGCGTGGCAGTTGCAGTGTCCGTCGGTGTTTCGGTCGGAGTGGTCGTCGGTGTTGCCGTTGCCGTCTGCGTTGGAGTTGCCGTGCACGTGGCGGTAGGCGTGCTGGTCGGCGTCACCGTAGCAGTTGCGGTCGGCGTGTGAGTCGGCGTGCTCGTAGGCGTGGCCGTTGGCGTGTGCGTCGGCGTACTCGTTGGCGGTGGCGTGGCGGTTGCAGTCGGTGTGTTAGTTGGCGTCTGCGTCGGGGTGACGGTCGGTGCGATGGAGTAGTAGACCGCCATCTGCACGACGTCTACGTAGGCGTTGCGCCCCGTGCTGGAGCTGGTGTCATACGCGGAGACCGCCGCCCCGAAGTTCGGATGGTTGACATTGAATGCGCCGCCCGCACATGTCTGGCTCGTTGTATCGGGGGTAGCGCCATTGCTTGCGGCGCACAGATTTTCGCCCCAGAGGATTCCACTGCCGCCATGGCTCTCATAAGCCTCGACCGTGGGCCAGTACGTGGATGTAGGCTTCTCCGTGTCGCCGTTCGTTACGCTGTTCAGTGTGCCGTCGGACCGCACCAGCCTTACGGAGTTGTCCTGACAGTAGGGACCGGCGGCGTTGCTGCACCGCCGCTGCAGCTGGACGTCTATACCGGTGACCGTGACGGCACCAGCCAGCGCAAAACCGTAGTTCGTGCACGTCAAATAGTGTGAGGGCTTCACAGAGGTTATCAACTCCGCAGTCGCGTATGAGACGCCTGGCGAGGTCGCCAACCCGGGGTTCACCCACGCCACGCTCCCCCCGGTGCTATTTGGCGGGAGCCACGCCGGTAGCGGCGTCGGTGACGGGGGAGGCGTGCCGGACGGCGGGGCGACATCCACGCAATTGCTTGGACTGTTGCTGGTGGAGGGATCGATAATATACGGATAGGCCTCCGCCGGCAGGGCTGTGTCGTCACAGACGAGTTTGAGATTGGCTTGCCCGATGGCCGTCCAACTGCACGTCGGGTACACCGCCCCGTCGGCACCGATAAGGACGGACTGGAAAAACCGAAAGTCGCCCATTGACACCGCGCCGTCCGCCCCAAGTGCTAGGGGCGCAGCGTTGCCGAAGCGGTTGAACGGAAAGACCACGGTCTTCCTGCCGACCGGGCTCGCAATCGGGGCGCTGTGCATCTCCATGCCGGTTGGGGTCAGCTGCCACTGCCACAAGATGCCGCCAACCTTCGCCGAAATCGTCGCGCCGGACACTGTGGCGTTGGGGATCAGCCAGCGGATACCACCGGAGCGGTCCCGCGGCCCGACAGCGATGCCCTGCGAGTCGACGACGACGGCCACGGGCGCCTCATCCGAAACCAGCGAGCCATCCAGGCCTTGATGGAAGCGCAACTGGACATCTCGCCAAGGCCCCGTGCCACCTTCCCGGTAATGGAGGGCAATACCACGCGAGACGGCGACGAGTTGCCCACCAGGATAGCCCGGCTGCGCCCGCAGCACGTAGAATTTCGTTTTCTCCGTGCGCTGTGAGACGTCCTCGACGGCGTCGGCAGGAAGACCAAAAGCCGCCGGGGAGACGGCCCGCGCGGCGGGCGCGCTCAACGCAATCAGGACGATCCCCACGAGTCCAGCGCCCCGTCTGCCGCTGTGCCCGAGTGTCCCGCGCGTGCCCGCTGCGTGCACCCGATTCCCGCTCATATGCCCCTCCGCGCGCGCCGTGGTGGGGCTGTCCCCGCCTCGGCACGCCACCTACAAGCTGACGTTGCCCCGTCGCCAGCTCCGCCTATGAGCGACGCCTATACGTCACCTGGCCGCCACGGTGGAATGACTTTTGTCATAGACGGGCATGACGGGCGATGCCCCCGAAGCGGAGCCGTGGGCTGCCGAGCCAAGCTCTGACTGTGAGGGCGCCGCCATGCTGCCGCAGGCGGATTGAGCGGTTGCCGACTGCCGTTGACCCGGCGTTGGAAGATTGGAGGATTGGAAAACAATCTCTCAATCCCTCAATCTCTCAATCTTCCAATCCCTCAATCCTTCAATTCCTCAATGCACTCCGCTGCCCATCTGCAGGGAGTACGGGTCGATGCCCAGAGTGCGGATGGCTGTCTCCCACATGCGCCCGGGTGGGGTTCCAAACACCAACACCCGCGAAGGCTCTACCGTCAGCCACGCCGAGGCAGTCAGCTCGGCTTCCAGTTGACCGGCACCCCAGCCAGCGTAGCCCAACAACAAGCGGTGCTCACGGCCGCTCCCCTCGCCCTCAATCAGCCGGCGCAGGAGGTCCGTCGACGCGCACAGATAGAAGCCATCGCCAACGCTAATCGCTTCTTGCAACGCCGGCTCGTAACCAAGGAGCAGCCAGCCGCGCCCAGGTTCCACCGGTCCACCCAGCCATACTTCCAGGCCACTGTCGCGGCGCGGCGGCGGGTCGAGCGACACGATCTCCGCCGCGCGCGTGTCGGTCCGCCGGTTGACAACTAAGCCCATCGCTCCTTCAGATCCGTGCTTGCACAGGAGCACCACGGACCGAGCAAAATTCGGGTCCTGCATCTGCGGCATCGCCAAAAGCAACGTTGGAGCCAAGGTATTGTCGGCCATAGGTGAACTCACTCTCGCCCCATCGGCATCTGTGTCGATACTCGCCGTCCCACCTCGCCAAGTCAATGGTGCGCATTCGGCATCGTGAGCGGCTCGAAGCCGCGCAGGAGCTGCGCCGCAGGGAACGCTGATGGAGTAGGCTGAGTAAGCCGAGGGGCGCCTGAGCCGAGCACTTGCCGCCGCGCCAGCGGAGGCGTAATTGTTCGACTATGCCAAGCGTCAGTCTGAGAGCCCACTACGACGGCGAGCGCATCCAGCTTGATGAGCCCTTCGATCTTCCACCGGACGCGCCTCTTCTCATAACCGTGCTGCCGCCCGAGGCGAACGGCGATCGAGCCGCACGGGCCGCGACCGCTCGGCAGGCTTTGGCGCGGGCTTTTGGAGAAGGCGAACCCGAGTACACCGCGGACGACATCAAGCAATGAAGGAGGGTGATGTTGTCCTTACGCCGCTGCCGCAGGCAGACGGGCAGGTCAAGAACCGACCTGCGATTGACTCAGCAACCACCTTCGTCCCGCAGCCGCGGGGCAAGGGTCTGCGCCGAAGCAGAACCTTGCCTAACACAGATCCCGAAGCACAGTGATTATCGGAACCGGCTCGACGTTGCCGTAACCGACCTCACGCTCTTCATCCGTGACCGGTGCCCCGCGGCGCGAAATACTCCGTCATGAGGTCTGCGACTTCAGCGCTTCGGACATGAAACGCCTTGCTGACCCCTGTAGCGGCGCGGAAACTGATCACCATGGTGAGCATCGCCCTCGGGACCACCCCGCTCTCGGCGTGCACCGCCGGCGATGCCGGTTACAGCGGCGATATCACGATCACCGAAATCATCGCCGCGGTGAATAATGCCCTGAATGGATGCGTGCGTGGTGCCTTTCTTCACCCTCCTTCGAAAGGAGGGGGAAATTCCTTCGGGCCAAGAAACACCTCACCGTAACTGTGAATTGTGAACAGGAACACTAAGTCCACCATCAAGCCATCAGATCTCAGCCGTCAGCTACGAGATCGAAACCTCACAATCGTAAGGGCTGACACCTAGCTCGCGGCTGATCGCTCGCCGCAGTTATGCCAGCTGACACATGTAGCAGTTCCGGCCCGAAGCGTAGCACTTGCGCGGCGACCCTTGCATCCTCAAGGCAAAAAGAGGTATTCGTCTGCTGCGCGGCAGCGGGATCGCGCGGTTGGCGGTCGTCCGAGGGGGATTTTCTCAGTGTCGTTGGCACACAGGGTATCACAACCGTAGGAAGATCTAGGGGGTAACGATGAGTACGATGTTCGATCCTGGCAAATCGCGTTCCTGCCTTCGGCCCTCAATGCTTGGGTGCGCCTCTACCTTTGAAACCGTTCCTATCGTACGTGAAAGCATTCCTGTGGCAGGGCCTGCGCTGACGAGGAAGGGGCTCACGCTGTTGTTTCCAAGAGGTGCCTTTGTTGGGTTATCGGTGGTTTTTCTCTTGGCGTGGGGTAGCGCTGCGTTTGCTTTCGCGGTGGGCAATCGTGTGCAAGCGAATGGGGTTGTTAATGTACGCTCCACGCCCGCTGGGACGGTTCTCGGCACTCAGGCAAGTGGCAGTCAGGGCACCATCATCGGCGGACCTCAAACCGCCTCATTGAGCGGCACGTCGTACACGTGGTGGAATGTGAATTGGGACACGGGCTTTGATGGGTGGGTGGCGGACATTGGGCTGACGCTGGTCCCAGCAGCGCCGACGACCAGCAGCGTGGTTCCGAACTCGTATCCGGCCTCGGGCAGCAACCAGACGATGACCATCAACGGCAGCAACTTCCAGAGCGGCGACACGCTCACCTTCATCCCGCCGGAGGGGGGCACTATTGGCAGCACGGCAGCCAAGCTGACCTTCGTGTCCAGCACCCAGCTGAGCTACCAGTTCAACAACAGCAATGATGTCGGCACGTGGAGCGTCCGGGTCAACAGCCCGGACGGAACGCAGCACTCCAGCTACGTGAACTTCACGGTGGTGGCGAACACCCCCACGCCGACCCCGACAACGGTGGTGGCAGCGCCGACGATCAGCAGCGTGGTTCCGAACTCGTATCCGGCCTCGGGCAGCAACCAGACGATGGCCATCAACGGCAGCAACTTCCAGAGCGGCGACACGCTCACCTTCATCCCGCCGGAGGGGGGCACTATTGGCAGCACGGCAGCCAAGCTGACCTTCGTGTCCAGCACCCAGCTGAGCTACCAGTTCAACAACAGCAATGATGTCGGCACGTGGAGCGTCCGGGTCAACAGCCCGGACGGAACGCAGCACTCCAGCTACGTGAACTTCACGGTGGTGGCGAACACCCCCACGCCGACCCCGACAACGGTGGTGGCAGCGCCGACGATCAGCAGCGTGGTTCCGAACTCGTATCCGGCCTCGGGCAGCAACCAGACGATGGCCATCAACGGCAGCAACTTCCAGAGCGGCGACACGCTCACCTTCATCCCGCCGGAGGGGGGCACTATTGGCAGCACGGCAGCCAAGCTGACCTTCGTGTCCAGCACCCAGCTGAGCTACCAGTTCAACAACAGCAATGATGTCGGCACGTGGAGCGTCCGGGTCAACAGCCCGGACGGCACCCAGCACTCCAGCTACGTGAACTTCACGGTGGTGGCGAACACCCCCACGCCGACCCCGACAACGGTGGTGGCAGCGCCGACGATCAGCAGCGTGGTTCCGAACTCGTATCCGGCCTCGGGCAGCAACCAGACGATGACCATCAACGGCAGCAACTTCCAGAGCGGCGACACGCTCACCTTCATCCCGCCGGAGGGGGGCACTATTGGCAGCACGGCAGCCAAGCTGACCTTCGTGTCCAGCACCCAGCTGAGCTACCAGTTCAACAACAGCAATGATGTCGGCACGTGGAGCGTCCGGGTCAACAGCCCGGACGGAACGCAGCACTCCAGCTACGTGAACTTCACGGTGGTGGCGAACACCCCCACGCCGACCCCGACAACGGTGGTGGCAGCGCCGACGATCAGCAGCGTGGTTCCGAACTCGTATCCGGCCTCGGGCAGCAACCAGACGATGACCATCAACGGCAGCAACTTCCAGAGCGGCGACACGCTCACCTTCATCCCGCCGGAGGGGGGCACTATTGGCAGCACGGCAGCCAAGCTGACCTTCGTGTCCAGCACCCAGCTGAGCTACCAGTTCAACAACAGCAATGATGTCGGCACGTGGAGCGTCCGGGTCAACAGCCCGGACGGAACGCAGCACTCCAGCTACGTGAACTTCACGGTGGTGGCGAACACCCCCACGCCGACCCCGACAACGGTGGTGGCAGCGCCGACGATCAGCAGCGTGGTTCCGAACTCGTATCCGGCCTCGGGCAGCAACCAGACGATGGCCATCAACGGCAGCAACTTCCAGAGCGGCGACACGCTCACCTTCATCCCGCCGGAGGGGGGCACTATTGGCAGCACGGCAGCCAAGCTGACCTTCGTGTCCAGCACCCAGCTGAGCTACCAGTTCAACAACAGCAATGATGTCGGCACGTGGAGCGTCCGGGTCAACAGCCCGGACGGCACCCAGCACTCAAGCTACCTCAGCTTCACCGTAGTGATGAACACACCGACGCCGACCCCGACCTCGCCGCTCGGTCAGACACCTTTCCTAACCTCGCCTCTGGCCGATTACTCCCCCTACAATGCTCCGATCGTATCCGTTTTCGACCACTCCGTGAACGACGCTAATGTGGCCCGCATTCCTAACAGCCTGGAATACGCAATGGACGGTATGGTGACAGCATATAACAATGAGAGCGGAAGCAACCTCTACCCAGTGGGCGGCGGAAACTGCTATGAGCAAGCGAGCGGCGCCCCGTTCATCATCAACGGCAACTATACCGGCGATGCCACGTCGCCAGCACCTGCTGATGCGTATCTTTGCTACGACGGTCATCCTGGTTACGACTATCGAGTTGGGACCGGGACGAATGTCCTCGCAGCTGCCGACGGTACGGTACTATGCGCAGGGTGCAACAGCCCGACTGGGCCAACGTGCCCGTGCACTGGCCATGATACAAGCTCAGCGTGCACCACTCTCGGCGGATACTTTGTGCGAGTCGATCACCACAACGGGTATTACACGGAGTATTTGCATCTTAGCGAGATAGACGTTGCGTGTGGCGAGGCCGTGAACCAAGGAGAGCCCATAGCTGCCTCGGGAGCTAGCGGGGCAGTGACAGGCCCTCACCTTCATTTTCAGGTTAGGACTTCGGACGGCGCGTTCTCAGTAGATCCATACGGTTGGCACGGCTCTGATGTTCTTTGGATAACCGGAGCGCCGACCGCCACCCCGACCGCAACGTCCCCCCCGGGGGGCTGTCCGCAGACGAATCTCGGCAGCACGCTGCCGGTCTCGGTCAGCGGCAGCACGGCCGGGCGCGCCAACGCGCTGAGCGGGGCCTCCTGCGGCGGCGGGGGTGGCGCACCCGACTACGCCTACCAGTGGGCGGCGCCGAGCGCGGGCACCTACACCATCGACACCTTCGGCTCCAGCTTCGACACGGTGCTCTACGTGCGCAACGCGAGCTGTGGCGGCACCGAGCTGGCGTGCAATGACGACGCGGGCGGCACCAACCAGTCGCAGGTCGCCGTGACGCTGGCGGCAGGCCAGACCATCGTCATCGTCGTCGACGGCTATGGCGCGGCCAGCGGCAACTACAGCCTGCACATCACTGGCGGCGCGGCCGCCAGCCCCACCCCGACCCGGACGCCCACCACGACGCCGACCCCCGGCGGGAGTTGTCCGCAGACGAATCTCGGCAGCACGCTGCCGGTCTCGGTCAGCGGCAGCACGGCCGGGCGCGCCAACGCGCTGAGCGGGGCCTCCTGCGGCGGCGGGGGTGGCGCACCCGACTACGCCTACCAGTGGGCGGCGCCGAGCGCGGGCACCTACACCATCGACACCTTCGGCTCCAGCTTCGACACGGTGCTCTACGTGCGCAACGCGAGCTGTGGCGGCACCGAGCTGGCGTGCAATGACGACGCGGGCGGCACCAACCAGTCGCAGGTCGCCGTGACGCTGGCGGCAGGCCAGACCATCGTCATCGTCGTCGACGGCTATGGCGCGGCCAGCGGCAACTACAGCCTGCACATCACTGGCGGCGCGGCCGCCAGCCCCACCCCGACCCGGACGCCCACCACGACGCCGACCCCCGGCGGGAGTTGTCCGCAGACGAATCTCGGCAGCACGCTGCCGGTCTCGGTCAGCGGCAGCACGGCCGGGCGCGCCAACGCGCTGAGCGGGGCCTCCTGCGGCGGCGGGGGTGGCGCACCCGACTACGCCTACCAGTGGGCGGCGCCGAGCGCGGGCACCTACACCATCGACACCTTCGGCTCCAGCTTCGACACGGTGCTCTACGTGCGCAACGCGAGCTGTGGCGGCACCGAGCTGGCGTGCAATGACGACGCGGGCGGCACCAACCAGTCGCAGGTCGCCGTGACGCTGGCGGCAGGCCAGACCATCGTCATCGTCGTCGACGGCTATGGCGCGGCCAGCGGCAACTACAGCCTGCACATCACTGGCGGCGCGGCCGCCAGCCCCACCCCGACCCGGACGCCCACCACGACGCCGACCCCCGGCGGGAGTTGTCCGCAGACGAATCTCGGCAGCACGCTGCCGGTCTCGGTCAGCGGCAGCACGGCCGGGCGCGCCAACGCGCTGAGCGGGGCCTCCTGCGGCGGCGGGGGTGGCGCACCCGACTACGCCTACCAGTGGGCGGCGCCGAGCGCGGGCACCTACACCATCGACACCTTCGGCTCCAGCTTCGACACGGTGCTCTACGTGCGCAACGCGAGCTGTGGCGGCACCGAGCTGGCGTGCAATGACGACGCGGGCGGCACCAACCAGTCGCAGGTCGCCGTGACGCTGGCGGCAGGCCAGACCATCGTCATCGTCGTCGACGGCTATGGCGCGGCCAGCGGCAACTACAGCCTGCACATCACTGGCGGCGCGGCCGCCAGCCCCACCCCAACCCGGACGCCGACCGCCACGCCCACCGCTGGCGGGAGTTGCCCGCAAACGAATCTCGGCAGCGTGCTGCCGGTGTCGGTCAGCGGGAGCACGGCAGGACGCGCCAACGCGTTGAGCGGGGCGTCCTGCGGTGCTGGGGGCACGGGGCCCGACTTCGCCTACCAGTGGACGGCGCCGAGCGCGGGCACCTACACCATTGACACCATGGGTTCGAACTTCGACACGGTGCTCTACGTGCGCGCCGCGAGCTGCGGCGGAGCGGAGCTAGCGTGCAATGACGATACGGCGGGTGGCAGCCAGCAGTCGCAGGTCGCCGTGACGCTGGCGGCGGGGCAGACCATCGTCATCGTCGTCGACGGCTATGGCCCGGCCAGTGGCAGTTACAACCTGCACCTTGCGCCATTTGCGTCGGGCGCGCCAGCGTGCGCCCTCCCCGGGTGTGCCGTGCTCAATGACAAGGCAGCTTTCGACCAGAAGTGCGTCTCAAACCCCACCACCATGCAAACCTGGTGGAACGATCCGGACAACCCGTTCGTGGCCACAGGGGTGTATCTGGGTGGCAAGAACGTGTCTTGTTACCCTTCCTATCTTGGTACTAGCTGTAACAATGGTGACTACAGAATAAAGGCATTACGAAATACATATCTCAATAGCAGCTGGATAACCACAGTGAGAAGCCAAGGATGGAGCATCATGCCTTTGTGGGTCGGATACCAGTCTCCCTGCTACTACCCAGCCGAAACCTGCTCAACCCCAGGCTACTGGTGGATGGGCTATGACCTGAACTGCAACCCAGCCGACCCATACACGCAAGGGACCCAGGAAGCACAGGAGGCCGTCTGTGCAGCGAATATCCTGGGCATCAACTCCTCGATCATCTACTACGATATCGAAGGCTACCCCACTGCCGGCCCTCCGGTGCCGTCAGCATGCTCGGCCGCCGTTAGCGCCTTCATTAACGGGTGGGTCAGCACGCTCCACGCCCACGGATTTCTGGCGGGCGTTTACGGGGACGACTGGAACATTCGGGATTTTGGTCCCTCTGCGGCGCCCAATCCACCAGATGCGGTGTGGTTCAAGGCTTGGGACAATAGTCCCTCGGTCTGGGATACGAACGTAAGCGACACATGGCCACCCGCCGAGCGGCGCATTCATCAATATTGTAACTACCCTAATGACTACCCGACACGACAATGCAGCGCCAACCCGCTGGGTCTTACGCAGTTTGATTTGAACATCGTCGAGGCTCCCGTCCTCCCGGGCCAGTAGCTTCTGTTGCGGATTGTCGCGTCTCGAACTGTGACGAGGTGGCGACGTGCAAGTCGCTTAGGGGATGAAAAAAGATCCCGAGGGGGGATAGAGGAGTAATGTTGTTCGCCAGATTCATCAGCGCAGTTACGTTCCTGTTTGTGATTACTATATCGCCCTCAGTTGCTCCGAGCACATTGGCTCAGGAGCCACCCACGAAGACGCCGGCGGTGCCAACGGACACGCCGGCGGCGGAGCCACCTACCAAGACGCCGGTGCCGCCGACCGACACGCCGGCGGAGGAGCCACCCACGAAGACGCCGCTGCCGGCAACCGACACACCGATGGCAGAGCCACCCACGAAGACGCCGGTGCCCCAAGCCGGCACGCCGACCGCGACTCCGACGCGTACCCCACTCCCCTGCGTCGGTGATTGCGACGGCAGCGGCGACGTCCAGATCAACGAGATCATCAGCTGTGTGAACATCGCACTCGGGACTGCGCAGCTGTCAGTGTGTACCTCGTGCGATGCGAATGGCGACGGCGAGGTCGCAATCAACGAGCTCATTCTGGCGGTGAACGCTGCGCTCACTGGCTGCACGCCGGTGCGGACGCCAACTCCGGGGCAAGCGGCTTGCGGTAACGGCGTAGTCGAAGCTGGCAAAAACGGCCCCGCTAGCGCGGTTCGGATCGATGTCTGTGCGGCACCGCCCTTGTACAACCTTTACCAACCCGGCGTATGAGGGGGCATGCTTGTGAAAGACAAAGGTCCTTATACTTGTGAAAACCGACAGTTCCCGGCGGTCCGCGTGGTACGGGCGAGGCGGCTATGTGCAGTCGCTTAGGGGATGAAACAAGATTCCGAGGGGAGATGGAGGAGCAATGTTGTTTGCCAGACTCAGCAGCGCAGTTACGTTCCTTTTTGTGATTACTATGTCGCTGTCAGTCGCTCCGAGCACATTGGCTCAGGAGCCACCCACGAAGACGCCGGCGGTGCCAACGGACACGCCGGCGGCGCAGCCACCTACCAAGACGCCGGTGCTGCCGACCGACACGCCGGCTTCCGAGCTGCCCACGAAGACGCCGATGCTGCCGACCGACACGCCGGGGGCGGAGCCACCCACGAAAACGCCGGCGCCGCCGACCAACACGCCGACGGCGACATCGACGACGCCCAAACCCAGCCCCACGTCGCCGACTCCGTTCAGAGCCGCACTGATAGTTGATAGCGTCACCGCCAGCCGTGGGCAGCAGCTGGCGCTCGGTGTCACGTTGCGTTCGGGCGGCGCGCAGATAGCCGGCACGCAGAACACGCTCATGTTTGACAATAGCAACGTCACACTGAATCTGAAAACCAACGGTAAACCCGACTGCACCGTCAATCCGGCGATCAACAAGGGTGGGACCAGCTTCGCGCTGCAACCGGCAGGGTGCAGCGGCAGCGCCTGCACAGGCGTCAAGGCCCTGGTGCTGGCATTGGACAATACGGATGCGATTCCAGATGGGTCGCAGCTCTACACCTGCAAGGTCAACATCGCAGCGACGGCGAGCGGCACTTCGATTGTGAGCATCAGTGGCGTGGGGATGAGTGATCCGAACGGTAACGCGATAACGGGCACTGGCCAGAACGGTACAGTAACCATCAGCGGCGGCGGCCCTTCGCCGACTCCGACAGCGACCACGCCGAAACCGATTACTCCTACCTCTCCGACGCCACACCCAACGCCCTCCGGAGCGGCGCTCATTGTTGATATCGTGAATGCTCATCCCGGAGAGCAGGTAACGCTGGGTGTGACCTTGTTCGCCGGCGGCGCCCAAGCAGCCGGCACCCAGAACACTCTTACCTTGGATAATACGAACGTGACGCTGAATCTGACTTCGAAGGGCAAGCCCGACTGCACCGTCAACCCGGACATCAACAAGGGCGCGACCAGTTTTGGCCTGCAGCCGGCGGGCTGTAGCGGCAGCGCGTGCACGGGCGTGAAGGCCCTGGTGCTGGCATTGGACAACACCGACGCGATTCCGGATGGGTCGCAGCTCTACACCTGCAACCTCAATGTGGCGGCGACCGCCAGTGGCACCTCAGTTGTTGTTATCAGCGGCGTCGCGATGAGCGACCCCGGTGGTGGCGCGATATCAGGGGTGACCGGTGAGGACGGCGCGGTTGTGATCGCTGTGCCGGCGACGCCGACGAACACACCGGTCCGACCAACCAACACACCGGTCGCGCCAACCAAGACGCCGATTCCGCTGACCAACACCCCAACCTTAACGCCCACGGCAACCAACACGCCACCGGGTGGCGGACTTGTGCTGGAGGAGCCGATTGGTCCGTCGGACACGGTGATTACCCTGAACAGCACGGCGGGTCTGCCAGCTTCAGGAACGATCATGATCGATAACGAGATCATGAACTACACTGTCGTCAACGCAACAACTCTGAGTGTCGTCCGTGGTGTCCTAGGCTCGCAGCCGGCAGCGCACGCGGCCGGTGCGCAGGTTGTGAGGGTCATTGCGGTTCCGTCCGCTACGCCAACTAAGACACCAACGATCACAGGTGGTAACACGAGTGCCGGCGGTGGATCGGGTTGCCAAATAGGCACGGAGCGGAGGGCTGGAACGTTGTGGCTCTTCGCCATCCAGGTTGTTGCGCTACTGATCGCCCGGCGGCGGCGCGGTTGACTTCTGTCTACACCCCCCGCCTTCGCGCAGTAGGCGTCACCGTGGAGATCAGCGAAATCATCACCTGCGTGAACATTGCCCTCGGGACTGCGGCGGTTTCCACGTGCAGCGCCTGCGACTTGAATCATGACGGGCAAGTGCCGATCAACGAGATCATCCAGGCGGTGAACGCGCTGAACGGCTGCGCGCAAAACCCGTGAGGAGTAAGCCGGGAGGCGTGAGGGGGCATCTGCACCATCTCCGGCTGGAATCATCGTGCCGGACAGTGCACTCGGCACGCGGCCGAAGGGCATTACTGGAACTGCAGTGGCCTTCGGCACGCGGCCGAGTGGCATTACTGGAAGTGCAGTGGCTTTCGGCGGGCGGCCAAAGAGCATCAGTGGACGTGCAGGGGCCTTCGGCCATCGGCCGAAGGCCTTGCTCGCACCGACTGTGGCCTTCGGCGGCCGGACAATCCCGGCCTGCGCTGCGTCCGGGCACGTCGGACTGCCGCGCGGTGTCTAATACGCGTCCATGGGTAGTGGGGGTGACGACACTCTGCCATTATGTGACCTCGCCTCGGACTCTTGGTCCAACACTCGATATGGATTGCCACATCACGATGTAGTAGGCTCGCGGCATAGCGATACAATTGTCTCCATTCACGTGAATACTACTGTTCACTAATGTAACAGGCGCGTATGGTTAGATGTGTCGGCTATAGCGTATGTCTGCTGGCATGCCGCATGCTTATGCCGGCATACGAAAGGAGGCGGTATGACCACAATGAAGATCTCAGCAACTCCACGAAGGCGCGTAGAGGCGGGGGCCGCCGTGTTGGCCGCGGCGCGCACCATCGATACGCGCCCGATCCAGGCACGGTTGGCGCGCTTCGAGCGTGCCCACCGCGCCTACATGGAGGCGCAGGAATGCGTCGATGCGGCGGAGGCGCAGTTGCGCTCGGGGCAAGCGCGACTCGCCGACCGTCATGTCGAGCGGGACCAGGCGATCGAAGTGCTGGCGCGCGCGCTGGTAAGCGAGGGGCAACCCCGCGTCAACCCCTTCGCTGCATTCGGGGCGCTCTCGCCCAAGAAGCTCGCGCACTTGCCCGCCACCGACCACGCGAAGGCGGTGCATGCGCTGGTGGCCGCTGTGCAGCGGCAGAACGGCCAGGGCAAGCCGACCCTCCAAGCGGCGCAGGTCTTGGACAAGGCGGCAAGCGCCGTCGAGCAGGCGTTGGCGGCGCTCGTCAAGTTGCAGGCGAGCGTGCGCGACGCCCGGAGCATGCGCGACGCGGTCCTACAAACATGGACCAAGACGCTCGCCACGCTCAAACGCGACGCCCGTTCCGCCACCGACGAAGGGGCGCCGCTCCTCTACGCCACGCTGTTCGATCGCGGCAGCCGGCCAAACGGCAAGCGCGTCAAACCGGCGCCGGAACCGGCGCCCGTGCCCGCCGTCGACCCCGCCGCACCGGCGCAGCCGCCGGCAGCGCCATAGCACTCAGAGGGAGAGGTCCCGTCGCTACGCGGGCCTCTCCCCCTCGCTTCCAGATTGTCCAAGTCCCAAGCAGACACACGTGACCCCCGTTCCGCCACTGACACACCCTCACCCTCCCTCCTGCAGCACACCCGTGGCTTTGGTCATTCCTTCAGGCATGCCTTGTCCCTCTGCCGGCGCGCTGCTGGTAACAGCAGGTGGCGTGACCGATCGCGTATCGTACACCGCCACCGGTGGCGTGCAGATCGACTTCGGCAATACCGGCGGCGCACCGGACGAAAGCTACGGGAGTTGCCTCGATCCACAACTGCACGCCTGCCCTACTGGGTAGCGGAATGAGGAACTAACGCCGACCACGCGCGCGGCACGTGCCATAAACGGAGCATCTATTCCACGCGCTCCGGCCCGAGCCGCGTATCAGCGGACCGTCGATCGGTCGTCCCGTTCACCTTTCCGTTCCAGCCAGGGCCGTCCTAAGACACGGACTCACCTCGTGGCACCCTCATCCGCTCTCAGATTCGCGGCGTGTCCTCCGGCTCCTCGATCACCTGGTTCTCGATCCACCCGATGTGTTCGATTTCGATCCGCACAACGTCACCGGCAACCAGGAACCGCGCCGGCGTGCGCGCGAAACCGACTCCCGCTGGCGTGCCCGTGGAGACCACGTCACCCGGCTCCAGGGTGCACACGGTCGATAGGGTCGCCACCTGATCGAAGCAGTTGAAAATGAGGTGCCTGGTGTTCGAGTGCTGCCGCAGCTCCTGGTTCACCCACGTACGCAGCTCCAGCGCGTGTGCATCGCCAACCTCGTCGGGGGTGACGATCCACGGGCCGATCGGACCGTGCGTGTCAAATGATTTGCCCAGAGTCATCGTCGGTGTTCTGAACTGCCAGTCGCGCACACTGACGTCGTTGACTACCAGGTACCCAGCGATCACCTCGGCGGCGCGCTCCTGCGGCACATGGCGGCAGCGCCGCCCGATGACGAAGCCGAGCTCGCCTTCGTAGTCGAGCATCTCGGACACGCGCGGGCGCTGGATGGGGTCGAACGGCCCGTTCACACAGGTGTGCTGCTTGGTGAAGAAGGTCGGGAATTCGGGCCGCTGGCGCGGTGATTCCGCGATGTGATCGGCGTAGTTCAGGCCAATGGCAAGGAACTTCCGCGGACGCACCGGGGCTTCCAGCCGCACCGCCGCCAGCGGGATGCGTGGCACGGCCCGTTGCACCGCGGCGCGCGCCGCCTCGAGTGCGGCACCCCCAGCGGCCAGAAACGCCGTCATCTCGCGCGGCAGGTGCGGCGTTGCAGCAGCAAGATCAACGATCTCGTCGTTGCTCACCACACCGATCCGCGTCGCGCCTGCATGCGTGAACGTTGTCAGCTTCATACTTCCTCCTCAGCACGGGCTGCCGCTCGCTTCCGGATTGGCGTATAGCCTATAGCGTATGGCATATTGCCTATCCGGCTGGCCATACGCCATATGCCACACGCTATACGCCATATACGCGCCTCGCTCGGCTGGTGGTACGGCGGGCTGTTGCTCGCCACTACGCTCGCCTTCCTGCCCACGCTCCGCGCCGACTTCATCCATTGGGATGATCAGTTCTACGTGCAAGAGAACGCGCTCCTGCGCGACCCCGGCGCCCTGCGCAAGATGTGGAACCCGCTCGTGCGCGAAGTGAGCGGGATGCGCGCCGCCGATCGGTGTTATCCGCTGTTGTTCAGCTCCTATTGGTTGGAGTACCGGCTGTGGGGATTGCATGCCGCCGGATATCACGCCACCAATCTCGGACTGCATCTCCTCAATGTCGGCCTCGTGCTGCTTCTGATGCGCAGCTTCGGCACGCCGCTGTGGGTTGCGGGCGTCACCGCGGCCGTCTTCGCGGTGCATCCGGTGCAGGTGGCATCCGTCGCCTGGATCTCCGAGCGTAAGAACACCTTGTCGGCAGCCTTCTACCTCCTGGCATTTCTCTTTTACCTCCGCCACCGCAGGACGCGCAGCTGGAAAGCGTATGCGGTCGCTCTCGTGAGTTTCGTCGCGGGATTGCTGAGCAAAACACAAACGGTGACTTTGCCCGTCTCATTACTCGTGGCCGACTGGTGCTTGCAGCGGACGGGACGCCTTCCCACAGCCGGCTGGCGTGCGCTGGCCCAGCGCCTGACGCCGATGCTGGTGCTCGGCGCCCTGGCTGCCGCGGCGACGGTCTACTTCGAGACGCAACCGTACACCCGCTCCTTCCCCTTGGCGCAGCGCATCCTGATGGTCGCGAACAGCGCGTGGTTCTACGTGCTAACCTTTGTGGCGCCGCTGCATCTGTCACCGATCTATCCCGAGTGGCGGCTGTCGCCGGCCGAGCCGCAGTGTTGGGTCGCCGTTCTGGCGTCCGTGGCCGCCATCGCGGCGGCCGCCCACTGGCGCCGGCGCATCGGCGCGCTCTCGTGG
>CAVSQF010000055.1:0-5773 GCA_963729835.1 uncultured delta proteobacterium
TACGCATCTGGTTACGATGTCATCGTACAGATGGACAGCGACCTCTCGCATCCGCCCCGGTACCTGAAGGATTTCCTGCAGCTGATCGAAGACTACGACGAGATCATCGGGTCACGCTACACCGTCGGCGGCGGGACGGAGAACTGGCCACTATACCGGCAGATTCTCAGCAAGGGCGGCAATTTCTACGCGCGGCTCATCCTGGGATTACCGCTCGCAGACCTTACCGGCGGCTTCAAGTGCTGGCGTCGGGCGGCTCTGGAGGCGATCGATCTCGACGCCGTCACGACCAATGGCTTCGCTTTTCAGATGGAGATGAACTACCGCGCGTGGAAGAAAAGACTTCGCATCAAAGAAATACCCATCGTCTTTCCCAATCGAACGGTCGGCGAGTCCAAGATGGCGGTCAACGAGTTTTGGGAGTCGCTGGCGGTGCCCTGGCGGCTGCGCCGGCTTGACATTTAGGTGTCTGTCAGACTGCAGCTAAATGCGGCTGTTCGAAGTTGTCGTCCAAGCTCCGACCAGCTGACAACTCGACGCGAGGCTCCCATCTCCAAGCCCCCCAAGATCGTGGTCACCGGGGCCACAGGTTTCATCGGACGCCGGCTCGTACGCCGCCTCGTGCAAGTCTACGGTGCGGATGCGGTCACGTGCCTGGTCTACGAGCGAGTCGATACCGACGCGGAGCGTGCGGGGCGCGCCCTCATTGAGGCGCTCGGCACGCATTGCATCCCCGTCGATCTGGTCACGGCGGCCGGCCTCGATCGTGCGCCGAAAGGATCTGGTATCGTCTTCCACCTCGCCTCCAATATCGACACCGGTGCGCCGGACCACCGCATTGATGACCTCGGTACGCGTAACCTGCTCGAGGCAATCGGTCCGCTCGGGCGGGGCAGCCGCTTCGTCTTCACCAGCTCGATCGCGGTTACCGACCACCGTGAGGCGCGCGACGAGCCGGCCAATGAGCACACGCCCCTCAGGCGTCCGTACAACGAGTATGGCCGGCGCAAGCTCCTCGCCGAGGCCTACCTGTGCGACCGCGCCGCCGAACAGGGCTTCAGCCTCGTCATCGCTCGGCTCTGCACGGTGTACGGCAACGGAACGCGCGACAGCGGGATCTTTGGCCAGATCGGTGCCATGACGCGCAACGAAGGGCTAGTTGCGCGCCTCGACTACCCGGGCAAGATCAGCCTCATCTACGTGGAGGATATCATCGAGATCCTCATGCGGCTCGCGCGCCAACCCATGGCTGCGGGCGAGAGCCGCATCACCATGCCCGTTGCTGAGGTGCTCACCTTGAGTGAGATGATTGCCGCAAGCTTTCACCGGCATGGCAAACGGTACCGGCCAATCTGCATGCCCCGCGTCTTCTGGCGGTTGTGCAATCAAGTGGCTTATCAGCTGTTTCGCCTTGAGCCGGCGCTGCCTCATTGGGTGTGTAACAGGCTCTGGCAGCTTGGCTTGACCGTAACAAACATGTTCTATCTGGACGCGGCCTCCAGCATGGCACAGTACCCCGATTTGAAGTTGCGCAGGTTCAGAGACTCGCTGAACGAGGTCTGGTAATCTTCAGGGAGAAACGTTCTGCATCCGCTCTCGGACGGCATCACCGGTGGGGCGCCACCGCCCGGCGGGTTGAGCACGCGACCTGCGCACCACCTTCACGTATTCGGTTAGTGCCGCCACGGGATGGTGGAACATCGACGGATAGGCTTGGCAAGCCTGCCAGCAGGCGCGGCAATTTCTTGTTGGCGCCAGCGCATCCTGGAATTCCTGCGACCGGCAGATGCGCGGTATGTCGAACTCCCAGTCGCGCAGCTGGACGAGCGGCTTGCCGATGTGGAAGCACTGTAGCACGTTTCCGTAGGGGTCGATCGACAAGACGTTTTGGCCAGCCGAGCACGGCAAAGGTGCACGGCTCGTCTTGACAAATTCTCGCATGAGCCCGAGAAAAATTTTCGGCGGCAGATCGAGCGGCGTGCGAATCGAGTAGCTTTTCCAGATGCGATCGAGCGCCGCGGCCAGATCGGGCGACGACCACCCAACGTTGACGTTCTCCATGCCCCGAGTGAGCATGTACGCGTCGGTCGCGACACCGATGGTCATGTGGCTGAGCCCCTCGGTCCCGGTGTACTCGATCGAGTTCGCCACGTGAGCATTCAAATCGGAAAGGGTGATCAGATAGCCACTCGTGAGGTGCGGCTCACTCTTTTCGATCCGCGCCAGCTCTGCGAGGGAGCGCATTGCAAGCTCGTACCCGCCCTTGATACCGCGCACGGCGGTGTACGTCCCATCGGTCAGTTCGAGGCTGATGGTCACGAACAGCGGTACGCCACGGGTCAGCCTGGCGACCTCGCCGAATACCTCCGCCGTTCGATCGGGAACGAGCCCGTTGCTGATGATGTTCAGGAGCCCGAGCCGATCGCGAGCGATGCTCATGATGCCCCGTACGATATCAACGAAGTCAGGCCGGTCAGTCACTTCGCCACCAGTCAAACTGATCCAGCGTACGTGATCGCGGGCGGAGCTCACGGTCCGCACGATGTCGTCGGGACTCAACTCTTCGCGCTGCTTCGCGGGATCCTCGAGGTTGCGGCTCCAGATGTTGCACGTGCGACAGCGGCTCTGGCAGGAGAAGGTGGTGAAGAATTCCAGTTTATACGGAACCGTCGGCCGGTGCAGACGACGAAGCACTTCGTTCTCGGCGACCTTGAGGAGTACTGCAGCGTAACCGCGAGGACGCATCAGATTTGAGCCTCTTGCGCGGTTCGGTCGGTGCCGACAGGCAGCTCGAGACGGCGACCGGCGATGGAGCCGGCGTACACACATCGGTCACACGGCGCGGCCGGCCTTCCCTCGAGCAAGCTCCGTCGTCGCTCGCGGTAGAGCGCGTTCGACCAGATCGCGGCGAGCGGCATCTGCGCCACGTTGCCGAGCACCCACCGGTCATTCCAGTCTTCGCAGCACAGCAGGACATCGCCTCGCGCCCGGATGTAAGCCTTGGTGAACGGGCGCTCGCAGACGCGCGGGGCGGCGGGCGCCGCCGTGGCGGCAGCGGGGAACTGCGACAGGTCCACGTCGCCCAGGCGGTTGGTAGCACGGAAGCGTTCGAAGGGTAGAGAGAGCTCGGTGGCGATGGCTTCAAAGTCGGCGCGGCCGTCGTCGTCGAGGAGATTGCTGAGCGTTACGATCACCAGCTGTTTGTGACGTGCAAGGAACAGCTCGCGGAGACGCGCTACCCGCTCGAGGCGCTTGCGCATATCTACTGCTGGCGTGGGCTCGTGGAAATTGACGGAGACGAACACGACATCAAGGCCGGACTCCGCCAGGCGCTTGGCGCGGCGCCCGGTGACGCTGCGCTCGTGTGTAATGATCTCGATGAGACTGCCGGGGCTTGCCTCTTTCGCAATGTCCGCCAGGTGTTCAAGTCGCGGATCCGTGAGCGGCTCACCGCTCAGGTACAGCTCGATGCTGTCGGGTTGGCCGACCCCGCACTCCGCCATGATTTTGCGGAAGAGATCTTCGCCCATTTGCGTGCGATCCGGTGCCTGGGTCGGCTTCGGGCAATATGGACAGGCCAGCCCACAATGGGCGGTGGTTTCGACCTGCAGCTTCGGCGGGAATACGGTCGGGAGTTCATCGGGGCGGAAGGCGGGCTGATCCCAACCGGCGAGCACCTCCTCGACCGACGCCGACCAGACAAGCGGGGCGGGCGTGGTTCCCGGATGCACACGTTGCGAGCCGAGCAGGTGAATTGCCTGCACCCACGGGCGCACCCGGAAGCCGATGCGCTCCCATGGAGGCGGCACGCCGTCAATGAGAATGCGAATCGATCCCAAGCGGCCACCACGGCAGCGCTCGCTCAACGGCGAGAGCCAGCGCCCGACCTCATCGACGTGTAGGAGGACGTGGTCTGCGGAGCCGAGAGCCTCGGCTTCCTGCCGTGACCCGAGCAGCCTCAGCTTACCCGTTGCGACCAGGGGCGCCACTCTCGCGCGCAGACTGGAACTGGTCGGGACGATCGCGAAGTGCATTAGATTTCGTCCTCGGACACTTCAGCTGTCCGCACCAGTGCCCGGGCAAGCGGCCCGGGGGCCTTGGTCATCTGCTCGCGACACGGCCCGGGCGCTACCCAGCAGACGAAGCAATTTCCAGTTACGCTCGGACAGCTAAGCTCACACTCCGCGGATCGGTTCCTGCTCAAAACTTCTGAAACATCGCGAGCTGGACAAATGCGGGCCCATCGTCGCGGCCTTCCTGGCAATGAGGGACCAGTCTTGCGCGAAATCGCCGCGATTCATGTCGTCGATAGGCGCCGCGGCGAAGGGGCACGGGCGTATCGACCCGTCGGGCTGGAGGACCGCGGAGCTCCGCCCGCAGCTGCACTGCTGCAAGCAGATGACCTTTGTCCCGGTGCGATTGATCTGCTCCGCCTTCATGTTCATCTCGGCGATCTGCTCCCTAGTCAGCGGGTAAATGCCGGGCGGGTACTCAACCCCGTTGATGTCGCGCAGCTGCGAGAGGTACACGTCGTCGAGGTCCCACTCGCGGCAGAACTCAGGCAATCGGTCGAGATGCTGGAGCGTCGCGCTCGAGACGGTCAGGCTCAGGCTGATGCATGGAATCTCTCGGCCGAGCGCCTCGCGCGCCTTCGCAAAGTGGTGGAAGGACGAGGGCCCGCGTGTGAGGTCGTTGAGTGCGGGCGTCAACGCGTCAAGCGATAGCGCCACTTGTTTGAGGCCGGCTTGCTTGAGCCGCCGCGCCTTGCCTGGCGTCACTAGGATGCCGTTGGTGATGACCTTGGTGTAGATGCGGTGCGAGGTGAGGAGCCGGATGATCTCCTCGATATGCACGTTCAAGAGCGGCTCGCCGCCCAGGAGTGTGACGTGGGGAACGCGATTCCGGACCAGCTCGGCAACCACCTTCCCTGCCTGCCCGAGCCCGACGTGCGCGTTTGTACGTTCCGGGTTGTAGCAGAAGGTGCAGTGCTGGGAGCACTTGTCGGCAATCTCCCACAACACGAACCATGGGCTCCACAGCGATGGCTGCGAGAACTGGTATGCCCAGGGGTCTTCGAAGAGGGAGACCTTGGCGGGATACGCGTGCGATGCCTGTACGACCTGAGGATTCGCCACCGGAATGAATCCGTCCCGGATCAGCGATGCCACGAAAGCTTCCACATCCTCCCGGCCACACCCGTCCGTCGTGGACTCCTCGATTAAGCGGTCGAGACGGATACCACCTTCAATGCGCGACCACCACGTGCTTGCTGGCCGTCGAATGAGGCGAACAATCTGGCCATCCCTGCCCCCTGGCCGTTGCACAAAGATCCTGCCGTCGGCTTCCGATCGGCTGAAAACGTCTTCGCCGACACGCAATGCAGTCTCTTTGGGCAGCACGGTCGTTATTTCCCCCATTTGTCTGCTGTTGTGCAGCTATACCGAAGCGGATAGAGGCAGTCAATCGATTTGGGGCGCCATGAGACGTCCGGTGGGGAATGGCGGTCCTATCGTCGCCGCCGTTTGTTGATACTCTTCCGCAATCGTGAGAGGGAGAGGAAGTCGGTGATCGGTACCAGCATCTCGCCCTGTATCCGGGGAATGCGCGAGAAGGGGTGGAGAATGTTGTGCACGGTGACGTTGTGCGTCCGGAAGAAGCACCGATCGCACTCGTACGATTCAAGCTCGGGGTCGGAAGCGGGAAGGCGGCGCGCGGCCTGGCGAAAGCGCCGGTAGGCCTCGCCGCGCCAGACCCGCGTGAAGCCACCGTCATG
>CAVSQF010000056.1:0-26247 GCA_963729835.1 uncultured delta proteobacterium
CCCCGTCGAAGGGGACGCCCGCTGGGCACATGGCAACGGAAATTTGGAATCACTCTAACCAGTACGGTTAGTACGGGCTGAAGTCGCGTCGTTTGAGCCGCGCGCGTTGTACCTGCACCATATACTCGACCATCTGGCGGTAGCGCGGGGGATAACCGTTCATCTCCGGCAGGACCTGCTTCTCGAAGAACTCAGTCACCCCGTGGAGCAGTTCCTCGCTCGTGAATATGCTTTGTGATCCTTGGTCGCCGAAGACCGGCAGGAGCCTGATGTCGGCGTTCAGCGACCGTGCGAGACGCATGAAGGCGGGAAGCTCTTGATAGTTAGCTTTCATCACTACGAAGCTCAGCGTCAGCGACGGCGGCACGGCAAAGCCGGGCGCGGCGTCGACCAGCGCCCGCAAGTTTTTCAGCACCTGTTCGTAGCCGTTCGGCAACCCGGTTATAAACTCGTAGGTCTCCGCACACGCGGCGTTTACGGACACGGTCAATGCCAGGCGGGTCCGACGCAGCTCTCTGAGCAGCAACGGCGTGAGGAGCAAGCCGTTCGTCACTATATGCGCCACTCCGTCGGGGAAACGTACGGCATCGAAACGTGCGAGGAACCGCTGCGCCTCGGGCTCGATCAACGGCTCGCCTCCGATGATGCTCAGTACCCTCAGGATGGGGAAGAGCGACTCGATCTCCTCGGTCTCGGCTCGGTTCATCGTCGTTCCCGCCAGGTCGGGGAACCACTGCTCTGCAGCGTGGGACGAGCACATGATACATCGACTGTTGCATCGATTCGACACACTGACCATCACGCTCTGCGGAAGCGACTTGAGCTCTTCCACTCCGGCGGAGAATTCCTTCAGCGCCATGACCGCGTTTTCGTAAGCCGGGCGGCTGATCGGCGCCTTCAAGATCCAGCGATCTTCCGCGGAACCGCCGTGGAACCTGGTGCAGTCGGCGTGGCAAGTCTCCTCGGGGCAACCGTTAGCCCACGCCCGCCTGATTCTCCGCATGCCCTCGGAGTTCCATGCCCCGAGCAACGTGTGCGTCTCAGGCGACTCGCACAGCGCCAGGGTGTCCGCTTTGATGAATCGTGAACAGCATGGGAGCAACTTCCCCGAACCCAGGCGCTCGGCTATCACCCATGCCTTGGGGCAGCGCGCGGCGACGGCATCTGCATTGCCTGCGGCCACCGGCAGATCGGCGGCAGGGCTGAGGAAGGGTTTAGCGGCCGGTCGCGCACGCACTTTCCGCTGTTGCGTGGGAGGGGAAACCCACCGCATGCCGGGATGAATACTGGTCGCAAACAAGTAAGCCAGTAGGGATTCAAGCTGATTTTCGGTGTACTGCCGATCCTCGACCTTCCGCTCGTCGCGCACCGTTACGACCGCACCAAGGGGAGTCACGTGCCAGGCATGTGCGGCTGCGGCGTCATTCGCATCGGGAAGGAGCGCGAACTCGACCCGAGTCCCACCCGCCGCAAAGCGCAGACGAAACCTCCCCCCCTTCTTCAGCTCGCGGACCGAGACCAGCTTCCAGGAACCCCACACCGGCTTTCCCGCCGCTAGTGTATTCCCCATCAGCCCGAGGAGTCCCTTCGGCGACTTCGTCACCGAGGTGATCTCGCGGTTCCTGCGGTCGAGCATCCCGACGACAGTGTGATCGAGCCGCGAGAGCAGCTTGCCAAGCCGCTCCACAACCGATCGCACGGTTTCGTAAGGCGCACCGGCAGCAGCCAGGACCGGGCGATCCAGAAGGCGTAGACGATCAGGAGGTCCGGCCTCAACGCTCTTCCACAGTAGCGACACCCTCCCATCGAACAGCTGGATTCGCAGATTGCCTTTGGCCGTCGGCCGGATGTCCGAGCATGCGAGCCCCGCCTTCGTGAGGTAGTGCGCCACCTCTCGGAAGATCTCGTCCATTAACACGTGTTTTGCGGCCGTTTTATGGGCGGCGGACCGGTCTGCCGCAGGTTGACTCTGCATCTTCCTCGTCTGCGTTAACGCCTGTCACCGCACTTGTTCCCGAGTTGGGGGCCCATCAGTGCGTCTATTCCATTGTCCTCAAGAATTTATACTTGTGGAGATACGACAACTCAAGCCTTCATCCACAAAGCGGCCTTGCATCTCTCCGGAAATTCCACGAGAAGGAAATATGCGCGTACTCTTGATCAATCCGCCGCCTTACCAGCGCGTGGATGAGTTCGACACGCCGAATTTCACACGGCTCGGACTCGCCTGCCTGGCGGCAAAGCTCCGATCTGACCAGCGCGCCACGGTGGGGATCGTCGACGGCAAGTTCGAGCGGCTGTCCTACGAAGCGATCCAGGAACGGGTGCGCCGCTTCGCGCCGGATGTCGTGGGGCTGACCGCGTTTACCAACGAGATCAAGCCGGCCGGACACGTCGCGCGGATGGTGAAGGCGCTCTCGCCGACGATCAGGATCGTCGTGGGCGGCGTGCACGCCAGCGTGCTCCCAGAGCGGACAGTCGACGAATTCCCGGCGTTCGACTGCGTGGCCGTCGGCGAGGGCGAGGTCACTTTCGCCGAGTTGATCGCGGCGCTCGACCGGGGGACGCCGCTGGCTGCCGTCCCGGGCCTGTGCTTGCGGGACGGCGGCGGTGTAGTGCGCACCCCCGAGCGGGAGCGGATCCAGGACCTCGACGCGTTCCCCCTCCCCCGCCTGGGACCTCCTCCCACGTTCGCCGCGCTACCTCTTCATGACGCAGCGCGGCTGCGCTTACCGCTGCGCCTTCTGCGCGAACCCGAACGGCCGCGTCGTGCGCAGCCGCTCGATCGAGCACGTGATGGCCGAGCTGGAGGAGATCATCGGACGCGGCGGGGAGAAACTGTACGTGTGCGACGAGCTGTTCACAGTCGACCGGGATCGCACCCACCGCCTCCTGGACGCAATGATCGCCGCTGCCATCGGGCGCAAGCTACGCTGGTCGGCACAA
Organism: uncultured delta proteobacterium; assembly: GCA_963729835.1. Lineage (GTDB taxonomy): Bacteria > Desulfobacterota > Binatia > HRBIN30 > HRBIN30 > CAVSQF01. The sequence continues at coordinate 2,947 of CAVSQF010000056.1, forward strand.
ACCCACGTCAACCTCGTGGACCACGAGCTTCTTGCCAAGATGAAGGCAGCCGGCTGCGTCATCTGCGGCCTGGGCATCGAGACCGGCGACCCCGACATCATGCGCCGGATCAACAAGAGTGCGACGATGGAACGGGTCGTGGCGGCCCGCAATGCCGCCCGGGATGTAGGCCTTCCGATCGAAGGGCTGATGATCATCGGCCACCCATACGAGACGTGGGAGTCGGCGAGGCGGACCATCGAGTTTGCGGTCAAGCTCAACCCCGAGCAGCCGACCGTCGGCGTGATGGTGCCCTACCCCGGCACCGAGGTGGCGGCGATGGCAGCGCGGGGCGAGGGCGGCTACCGGCTACTGTCGACGGACTGGAACGACTACGCCAAGCAAATCGGCAACGCGCTCGCCTTCGAGAACCTGTCGCGGCGCCAGCTTGAGATCCTCCAGATGCTCGCCTACGTGAAGGTGTTCGTCGGGAACCGACGCTGGGCGGACTTCGCCCGCTTCATCTGGAACTACCGCAGCGAAGGGCTGGCAGTCCTTCGCAAGATCCTGCTCGGCCGCATGCCCACCCCAGAACCGGTCGAGCAGCCTCCGCCGGCCAGCGCACCGCTCGCACCGATGCCGTAGGCTCCCGAAAAGCCCTCACGCGACGGCACTGGACTCTCCCGCATCCAGCGGGGGCAGGCTCTCCGTCGGCGCCGAACCGCTCTCCCCGTCCAGGTACGCTGACATCGGCCGTGGCACCACCTGTACCATCTCCGGCTCGGGCGCACCCGAGTGGCCCATCCACAGGCGCGTCAGCGCCATCAGTGCCCGCCACGCCGGGCCCGGGTTGGGATCGGTGGGGAGGCAGGGCGGCTCGACAAGGTGGTCGTAGCCGTAGAAGATGAAGTACGTCAGCGCGCCGTACGGCGAGAAGCCCGAGGCCACTGCCCGCACTACGTAGTTCGCCAGTCGCGGCACGTACCGCCAGCCCACGCGCCGCAGCTGTGAAAGCACCAGCTTGGGCCCAAACAGCGCGTGCGTGAGCAGCAAATAGGCCTTGAGCTGCCACGCTCTGATGTGCTCATGCTTCATGTCGACGCCGTGCAGGAAATCGGCACTAATGTCGATCGCGTCGGCGCGCACGTGCGACCCCAGCGCCTCCGCCCGTTCGAGGATGTCGGCAGCGGCGAGCGGCTTGAAGTGAAAGAACACTGGAAACTCGATGCCGTGCCGCTTGATCAAATCGAGCGACTCCATGAGCCACTCCGGGCGTTCTCCAGGGCCGCCCGCCATGAAGTAGCCAGTGATCGAGATGCCGATCTCCTTGATCTGGCGCAACGCGTTCTCAAGCACCTCCTGCGAGACGTCCTTGACGTAGACGGCGTTGCGCATGTATGGGTTGGCCGCCTCGATGCCGATGCGCAGGTTGACGCAGCCGCTGTCCCGCAGCGATTCGAGGGTATCAGGGTTGACGTGGTCGGCGCGGGTGTAGGCGCTCCAGTTCAGCTTCCGGTTGAGGCCGCGCCGCTTGTACTCATCCGTGAATTGACGCAGCCAGCGAGGATTGACCAGGAAGTTAAGGTCGTAAAAGAAGATGATGCGCAACCCGTAGTCGCGGTAGCGGGCAAAGTCGGCCTCGATCTCATCGACGACCGCCACCGGGTCGCGAAAACGCAGGAAGCGCTCTCCCGCGTAAAGACGCTGTATGTTTGTAATCGAGCAGAACGAGCAGCGCGCCGGACAGCCGCGACTCGCCATCACCGGCAATACGCCCCAGAAATAGAAGTTGGCGCGGAGCGTCTCTTCATCATGCAAAGACCAATCGACCCCCGGCAGGTCCTCGGCTGGGAGCAGCGTTGCCTTAGGCGTCTTCCGCAAGACGTCGCCCTCGCGCCACCACAGCCCGGGCACCTCCGCGAGCGGTGCGCCCGCAGCCATGGTATCCAAGAGCTGCACCAGCGGCTTCTCGCCCTCGCCGATGATGAGCATGTCGAAGGCGGGCTCGGCCATCGTCTCGTCGGGCGACAGCGTCGGGTGATGGCCGCCGGCAAGGACCGGCAGGGCCGGCACGAGCCGTTTGATCTCCTGTGCAATGGTGCGGGAAGCCGCGAAGTAGGGTGTGCAGATGTACATGCCGACGAGATCGGGCCGATACTCGTCGAGCACCCGGCGCAGGCGCTCCCGCCAGGTGCGCCGGAAGACCATGAAGTCGAGGATGCGCACCTCATGGGGGCTGTGAAGCCGCACGTAGGTGCCGACACTGCCAAGCCCAATGTGCACGTGCTCGCGCTTGTCGACGATAGTGGGGTTCACCAGCAGGAGGCGCAGCCTCAAGCCGGTCTTCCGAGTTAGACGACGATTCGCCGGGATCCCCTTTTGCGAGCATTGGGTGCCCTGTAGCCCGCAGGGTGCAGTCTGTCAATTGCATATTCAGGCGCCATGACAACGAACGGATTGAATAACCCGGCACGGACGCGAGTGGTTGACGGCAGGAACCTTACAGGTTTTGGTCAGGCTTGCGGGTACCTTGACCCTTAAGTATATGATCTCGTCCAATGCTGTCGCTTTGGTCGCGCGTGCGTCAGATCGCGTCGTTGTTTTTGACGGACCCGCGCATCACGACCCTGCTCACGATCGCTTATGTGGGTTTCGGGGTCGTCTTCGTTCGCACCGATTACACGCTGAACGACGAGGGGCTACTCACGCATTACTGGGCAAGCTGGGCACGCCAGGATTTCCTACCGGTGTTTTTCTTCCAGAAGGTGAAGCCAGTCCTGTGCGCGCTCTACCTTCCGGTCTCGGCGTGGGGCGTGCACGCCACACTGATCGCACACGTGATCGTCTCATCGTTGGCGATTCTGATGATCGCGTCAACAGCACGGGCCCTTGGGCACCGCCTTCCGAACCTGCCGGCGCTCGTGCTCGCGTTCTCGCCGATCTACTTTTACGGCGGCGGCGCAGGCGTGTCGAATGTAGACGGCGCGGTCGGTGTTGCACTCGTGCTCTACCTGCTCAGCGTCCGGCGGTGGCCGCTGCTGGCGGGCATCGTTGCGGGCCTTTTGCCGTGGGTGCGCTTCGAGCTGGCGGTCTTTTCGATCGTGATCACCCTGCACGCGCTAACCTCAGAGCAGGACCGTCCGGCTGTGCTCGGGGTCATGATTTTTCCGCTAGCGTATATAGTTGCCGGCGCGCTCTACCACCGCGACCTGGTGTGGCTGGCGCATTTCCCGCCCTCGGCGCCGTGGGACCCGGCCAACCTCATTTATAAGACCCAGCTTATTGGTCCGCGGTATTTCCTGGAGCCAGCGTTGGCACTGACTCCAGCCGCGGCGCTGCTAGCCGCGCTCCCGGTCGTGCGGCTGGGACGGCTTGAGCGAGTGGCGCTGGTCTACGCGCTGGCTGCGATCGCGGCAGTCCATGTTCTACCGATTTTCAAGATCGGCAACTTTGGGGCCTCACCGCGCTATTCGGCGCACGTGCTGCCGGTCTTGGCGCTGTTTGTTGGACGTGTTGTCGAGCGGTGGTGGGACGGCGAGCCGCTGCCGGTGTCTCGCTTACTGGCGACGCTCCTTCTCGCCGCTTGGATGGCCACGCGGCAGGTGGATTACGCAGTAGTCACCCCCTTGCTCGTTGGCTACGCAATCATCGTTCTGACCGCGCGGCTCCGCCCTGGCACACTCCCTGTGATGCAGGTGGCTGTGCTGGTGGCAACTGGGCCACTGCTGCCGATACGCTCCGAGGTCAGCCGGCCGATTACTGCGCCATACCTCGACCCAATGGCTGAGTGGCTCCGATCGCACCCCACCGAGGTGACCGGTCCGATTTATACGAACTCGCAGCTGCTCGCCCCGTTCCTTGAAGCCAGGGGGTACTTACCACGGACAGAGGTTTTCTTTGTTGCTGGCATTGACACAGTCCACGAGCTGGTGCTCCTCACGAATCCAGACAACGGGCAGCGGGAACGCATTCGCCACCTGTGCGCTGCCGACATGTACGGCAAGACAATTCTGGGCCCGCTCGCACCCGACGACCTGCCGGCCGGCTCCTTGCTCGCGCTACGCGACGATGTTCGCCTTCCCCTGCTTCTCCCCGCTGCCATGTGGACGCCGCGGCTGGAGTTGCTCGTCGAGACGCCGGACTACTGGATCGCCCGGCTCCGCCCCGCCGCCCCCCACCCGTAGCCGTCGAGCAGCAGATGCGCACCTGGGCTCGATGTCTGGATCTGGCCGCCGCGGCGCTAGCGGTCCTGCTCGGTGCGTGTCAATCAGCGGCCGGCCCCGCGACGGCGGATGGGGCCAGGGCGCTCCTGCGATCGGCGATCGAGGCACACGGCGGGCGCGACCGGCTCGCGCGGTTCGACGACTTCCAGATCGTCTCGAGCGGCATCTTCAAGGGCAGTGCCCCGTTCCGCCGCACCGTCGACTGTCGGGGCGCCACCCAGTGGTCGATGGAGGTGACCTTCGCGCTGGCGTCGATGACGCACGCTGCTGAAGGCAGGATGGTTACCAAGTCAAGCCCTGCTCTGAGGCGGAGCGGCGCCAGAGCCTCCGGGAGGCGGTCGAGCACAACGCCTGGCTGCTGCTCTGCGTTGACGAGAGGGCCGTGCAGCCAGCGGGCTCGGTACGCATCGGGCTGCGCGCCTTTCCCGCGATTTGCGCCGGTGGCATGGTGCTGGTCTTTGATCCGGTATCGCACCGCCTGGTGGAGGTCCGCCCTGGAGAGCGCGTGGACGCGCTCTCCGATTTCCGCGTCGTGGACGGAGCGATAATCGCGGCGCACCGCGTGGTGACCCTGGATGGCAGGCCCGACCTCGAGTAGACGTGGACCGAGATCCTCCCGGGCGGGTCCGATCCGCGCGCGCTCCGGGCGCCCGACCCGCCCGCCGACGGCATGATCCTCGACGACACCGACCCCGGGCGTGCGGTCACGTGGATGGAGGTCGACGACCCTGAACGTGACGCGCCCACGATGATCGCACGGCTCGACGCATTCACTCGGGCTCACGGAAGGAACCCGAGCGACTCGGAGGGAGTGATCCTGACGGTGCCCGACGACCGGACGCCGGGCGCGCCGTGGCGGCTGGCAGTCGGTGTCGAGGTCGGCGCTCCGCTCGCATCTGTCGTCGAAGAGGGACTGCACCTCAAGGCCTGGCCCGGCACGCGGGTGCTCGGCGTGTTCCACCTTCCATACCGGAAAGTGATTGACGAAGTCTACACCGTTCTGCACCCTTCGGTTGCCCCCGCGATGCGGTATCTGCGGACTTCCTGGACTGCGGCACAACACATGGACCGCCTGCGCGGTCTGACCAGAGAGCTGAGAGGCCTGAACATCTCCACCAAGGTCAGCAGTAGCCATCGCGCCAAGCCGACAGGTCGTGCCCTGTAATACGCTCCATAAGACTGATCTCTGCGCAGAAAGGCGCTGCAACCTCTGCCCGAAGATCAGCTGACAACTTGGGGCTTTCCGCGCTTACTGCATTGAGCTGCTTCAGCCAAAGATGCGTCCGTAACAACATGGTGTGCAGGCGCGTTCCGGTGATCGTTTTCAGTGCAGTTATCGCCCAGATGGGCGGGTTGTGCACCAAGACATTCAACCAGCTATAGCGTACGCGCTTGTAGGCATTGACAACCGGGAACTCCTCCCGATGATCCGGGGGTAGCTGCAGAAAAACCAGAAGCTCATCGTAGACTGCCCGTGGGCTTCTCTTGAAATCATCGAAGAAGATGACGGTAACCTGATCTGCCGGAAACACTCGATACAGTCGCTCCAGCTGAACCCCCAGCGCAAGTGCTTCCCGGTAGTTGAGCATTGCCGGCTCGCGACAACGTGGCGGAATGTGCTGTCCCTGCCGGCGCAACGACTGGAGTCGCCAAGCCTTGGTGATGTCCGTCTCGTCCTCCAGCAGGCAAAACAGCAGTTGGGCGTGGTACGAAATCAGCACTTCAAATGGGTTACGGAGCATCACAACCAGACGTGCTGCCGGATTGTACTGGCGGATGGACGCAATGGCCTCGCGGGAGTACAGGTAACAGGAAGACGCCTCTCCCACGGCGATATGCCGGTCGCTAGCAGCAGCGAACAGGCGCTCGTAGCCAGCCAGGGTGTCGACGTAGTGCCGCAGCCCCGGAAGGTCAGTCGCAAAGTAATTTGGCTCCTTCGGTAAACACATGAACACCTGTGGATGAAGGCCCAGATAATCGCTCAGCGCAGTGGTTCCGCCTTTTGGCGCACCCACCAGAAAAAAATCGGGTTTTTTCATGTAAGGCTACGGAACTCGGGCTCGCGCCGGGATGTTGTGTTCCAGGAACCTGGCGAGCTCAGCAGCGACAAGGCGATTGCCCTCGGGGCTCATATGCCTGGGAAACAGCTGCGTACGCTGCGCCAGAGGAATGGATTCGAGAAAAGGAAACTGATCCACAGTGAGGAGGTGGCTCGCCTGTGCACACGTCAGCACACCGTTCTTGATCTCCAGATCCTCGGGCGCTGCCGTCGGCCGCTCCGGTTGTGCCACGACGACGATGGATGCGCTGCGTGCGCGCCCCAGAACGGCTAACCGCTCCATCAACCGGCATGCCACCTCCCTGCCTCGGTGATGCACGACCATCGCTTCCGGCCCGTCCCAGTCCATAAATCTTGGGAACAGGACATCCATGGTCACGCTGACGGATAGCGTCCGTTTGAGGGCGGACACTAGGGGCGACGGAACGGGCGCAGGGTACAGGCGGAGGCCTGAGCCGTCCACATCGAAGTACGGTTTCGCGCGCCCCGAGAAATACGACATCTCGCACCGCAGCACGTCATCCGGGATGAAGCCGACGATGATGATGTCCGGCGCGTAGACCGCTGCGACCTGCTCGGCCCGGAGCACCGCTTGGTCCAGGCCGAAGCCGGGGACGGCAGCGTTGATGACCCGCCCGCCGGACAGCCGCTCGAGGATGGCCGGCCACGACTCGTCGTCGCTGACGCCGTCGCCGAAAACAAACGAGTCGCCGACGACGAGCATCACCGGGTGGTCGGCACGCGGCGGGGAGTTCCCGTTGCCGCGCACGCCGTGCTCACCGATTGTGATAATGCGACTTGCATCGTGAAGCACAATGCCCGGCCGCGGGATACTCCCCAGCACGGCGTCCGGGATGCTGTAGCGCTGGTGCTCCGTGGCCCCCGCAGCCAGTAACGGGGCATGCGTGGCGACGCGCAGTGCGATCTCGACCATCAAGACAGCCGCAAAGGCCCCGCCCGCAGCGAGCAGTACCCGGTGCTTCACTGCCTGTTAACCCCGCCGCCCCGCCTGCATGCCGGCTAAGAGATTGCGGGCATGACGGAATGCAGTCTTGAGATTGGGTTGCGGGAGGCAGCCTGCGCTGGGATGGATTCCATGCATCAGCGTGCACCGAGGCGCAGCGCAACGATGCGCCGCAGGATGCGCGCGCCGTCCAGCAGGCTGTTGAGGCGGCTCTGGCCGTGCTGGCGCGGCCCGCGACGCACCGGTACCTCGACGACGCGGCCCCCGGCACGGAGCACCCCCAGGAGCAAATCCACCTCGATGTCGAAGCGGTGTGCCCGCAGGTCCACTCGCCGCAGCGTCTCGGCGCGCAGCGCCTTGAACCCCGCTTGCGTGTCGGTGAGCGCTGTCGAAAACAGGCGGTTGATCACCGGGTAAGGAAGCGGTTCCCCCAGTGGTTGACCGGCGTGATCGCGCCAGGTTCGAAATGGCCGATGAAGCGAGAGCCGACCACCAGATCCACGTCAGGGCGGAGCGCGTCCAGCAAAAGCGGGATCTCCATCGGATCGTCCTGACCGTCGCCGTCGATCAGCACGATTACCTCCCCTCGCGCCTCGATCAGGCCGCGCCGCACCGCCGACCCCTTTCCGCCGTTCGCCGGCAGCCGGAGCACGCGCGCCCCGGCGGCGGCCGCCGCCCGGTCGGTGCCGTCCGTCGAACCATCGTCCACGACTACGACCTCGCCGGACGGCACCGCCCCCAGTGCCTTGCGCACTACGTGGCCGATCACCGGCGCTTCGTTGTAAGCCGCCACCAGCACGGTGACGGGCGGGCAAACGGCCATCTTCGCAATCATAAATCCGCCATCACATCTCGCAGGTATGGGCACACGCCGGAAGGCTCAGAATGCAAAGGAAAACTCCCCACTCATCATCGTCACTGGCGCGACAAATAGCCTCCTGTGGCGCGCGTCGCAAGCACGCCATGCGGGGCTCGCTCGCGAGTCGTCTGAGCGTCGCGCGAATCTCGGAGAGGGTTTTCCCTGCGGACCGGGCGCCTCGGTGTTCCCGGTACCAAGCAGCAATGGCGCGCAAGTCGTTCTTCGCTCGTGGGGAGAGTCGGTAGCGGCTCATTCCCTCGTTTCGCGCCTGGCTTCGTGCTCGAGTTCGACCTCCAGCTGGTCGAAAAACGCCTCGCCGTCAGTCGATTCACCGCGAACGATTTGGGCATCGCCCTCGGTGATGGCTGCCTGGAGGTTGGTGAGAGCGTCGGCAGCCTTGATGGTGTGACGGACGAATTGATCGGGAGATTGCCACGGTCCGCGGCTCACCCGCTCTGTGATTTCTGCCTCGAGCTCCTCGCTCAGGAATCGATCTGCCATGAGACAAGGTTACCACGGATTGCTGGAGCGTGTCACCCACTTCATACTGCGTCACCTCCGCACCATCACGCGGCCGAGGATAGCGAATGCCTCCGCCGCTGGCTCCCGGATCTGCGAGCCGCGCAGCCGCGCCAGCGCCCGCACCACCCCGTCGTCGAAGTAAGGCCGGCCGCCGAAGTCCTGCGACCGGTAGTGCGCCACCAGCTGCGCTTTCGCATCCAGCTCGCGTACTGAAAGGGCGACGTACACCTGCGGCGTGAAGCTACCGAGGTCGTTGTTGGGAAACTCCCCGCCGAGAAGTGTGGCGTGCGCCTTGAACACCCGCGCTGCCTCCTCCGCGACCTGGTGGTGGTCCTGATTGGTGTCCATCGGAGCGTGGGTGACGACGAGGTCGTAGTCGTTGCGCAACGCCTCCATCGCCGCGTAGAGCGTGCCGCGTTCTGACTGGAACGCACCGCGGCAAGCAGGCAGCATCGGACCAGAATGGTCGCCCACATCGGTCCCGAACTCGGAACGCAGCCAGGCCAGGTTCTCGCGGAACTCGTCGTGGGCCCGCTCCGCCACTGCTTGTTCGAGCACGCCCCGATGGTCGCTGAAGATGAGCACACCCACGTGCCGCCCGGTGAAGCAAGCATGGGCTAGCAGGCCGCCTGCAAACAGCTCGATGTCGTCGCAATGCGCGCCGACGAACAGGATACGTTCGGGCAGCTTCACGCCGGCTTCCGTCCGATGTACCCGGCCGCGTGCATCCACTGCGCAGCTCGGCGTAGCCCGTCCCCAAGCGGCGTCGACGGCACCCTCCCGAACAGCGCCCGCAGCCGCTCCACTGACGCGCAGCGCCGCATCACCCGGTCCCACGGACGCGGATCCTCGAAACTCATCTGGCTCTCCGGCAGGTCGAACAGCAACAGGATCTGCCGCGCTAACTCGACGATCGGCGTCTCCTGCCCGGTGCCCACGTTCACCACCTGATTTGCGGCGCGCGGCGCGTCCAGCAGCATTCGGACGACGTCGTCGACATACGTGAAGTCGCGGGTCGCCGCGCGACCGAAGATGCGGATCTTTCCGTCGGCGCGGTCGAGCGCGTGCATCATATTGGGCACCGCGTTGCGGTAGCGACCCGGCGGATCGCCCGGCCCGTAGACGTTGAACAGACGGAAGATCGCGTAGGGAAGCCCCGACGAGCGCACGTACGCCTCGCCCACGTGCTTGCTTGTCGCGTACGGCGTGTAGGGCCGGGTGGGGCCATCTTCCTCAAACGGCACCGCCACGTCGCCGTACGATGACGAGGAACCGGTGTAGACGAACAAGCCGCAGCCCACGCGCCGCGCCATCGCCAGCACGTTCAGGGTGCCCTCGATATTCGAGCGCATGTCGATGGTCGGGTACTCCATCGACAGCTCGTTCGCGAAGGAGGCGGCCAGATGATAGATCCGGTCGAAGGGACCTGAGCCGACGCGTTCGAGGTCCTCCGCGAGGCGGATGTCCCCGTGAATGAAGTCGATCCGGTCGGCGACGTCTTCAATCAGCCGAAGCGACCACGTGGTGGCCAGGTTGTCCAGGACAATCACCTGATGGCCGCGCTCGACCAGCGCGCGGACCAGATTGGAGCCGACGAAGCCCGCCCCACCCGTGACGATGACGCGCATCGAGGTCGCCGCTGCCTCCGAGCGTAGACTCACGTCCATGGTCGTGGTAGCTATACCAATTGTTCATGGGTATCGCCACCTTGATCCGACCGCCGAGCGTTGTGGCGCGGTTTGCCTTGACATTGAACAAGACGCCGCCGCTGTCCGTTGCGTATCTCGCCGGGAGTTTGACCGCGGCGGGCCACGAGGTACAAGTGATTGACGCGGTCGGCGAGGCGCTGACAGCAATGCATCCCGGCTATCGGCCGGAAATCGTGGTCAACGGGCTCTCCGTTCCCGAGATCGTCGATCGCATTCGCCCGGACACCCACTTCGTGGGCATTTCTTGCCTCTTCTCACACGAATGGCCCCTCGTTCGGCAGCTGATCGCGGCAATCGCGATGCGCTTCCCCGCCATGCCGATCGTCTGCGGGGGTGAGCATCCCACAGCGGTGCCGGAGCTGTGCCTCGAAGACGCCCCGGCGCTGTGCGCCTGCGCGCTCGGTGAAGGGGAGGAGACCGTCGTCGATTTGCTCGAGGCGTGCGGCGGCCGCAAGCCCCTGACGGACGTTGCCGGTATCGTCTGCCGCGGCGACGGTGGGTTCCGGCGGACTGCCCCGCGCGCCCGCATCCGCGAGATCGACCATATCCCCGCACCCCGCTGGGACCTGACCCCGATCGAGCGCTACCTCGACGGCGGCTTCAGCTTCGGCGTCGACCGCGGTCGAGCCATGCCGCTATTGGCCACTCGCGGGTGCCCCTACTGTTGCACGTTCTGCTCAAGCCCGCGGATGTGGACGACCCGCTACACCACCCGCACGCCCACGCTGGTCGTCGACGAGATCGAGGGCTACGTTGCCCGCTACCGGATTGACAATATCGACTTCTATGATCTCACCTCGATCGTGAAGCGTGACTGGATCATCGAGTTCTGCCGGCAGCTCGATGCGCGCGGACTCCGCATCACGTGGCAGCTGCCTAGCGGCACCCGGTCGGAGGTGCTCGACGAGCCAGTGCTGCGGGCGATGTACCGCTCGGGCTGCCGCAACGTTTCCTACGCGCCGGAAAGTGGATCGGAGCGCACTCTCAGTGCCATCCAGAAGAAGGTCCATCTCGGCCAACTCGAAGACTCCATGCGGGCGGCGGTGCGCGTCGGCCTCAACGTGAAGGCAAACACCTTGATCGGCTTCCCCGACGAGCGGACGGACGATCTGCGTCAGACGTTGCGTTTCATCCTCCGCATGGCGCGCATCGGTGTGCACGACGTCTCGGTCTGGACCTTCTCGCCTTACCCAGGATCGGAACTGTTCGAGCGGCTCCGTGCCACGGCTCACTTGCCACGCCTCGACGATGATTACTACGCCTCGCTGCTCTCCTACTCTGATATTTCCAGCGCCGTTTCTTACGCCAACGCGCTCAGCTCGGGGCAGCTGCAGCGCTACCGCCTCGCCGGGTTGCTGCTGTTCTACGGCGTGAGCTATCTCGCCCATCCCGCTCGCCTGCTGCGCTCGCTGCACAACATCGCCACCCGCCGTTACGAGTCGCGGATGGAGATGTCATTCGGCAACCTGGTGCGCCGGGTCTCGACGGCGCGGGTGCGCGCGCAGGCGGGGCGAGCGTAGTGCGCGTCACGTTCGTCACCTGCGGGCTCGAGCACCTGGGGATCGAGGCGCTGTCGGCATGGGTGCGGCAGGCGGGCCACGAGTCGGTGCTGGTTTACGAGGCGCGGCCGTTCTCGTCGGGAAGCGGTACCGATTCTCCGCTCCTAGCGCGCCTGCTTGACCCCCGGCCCGAGGAGACAGCCGAGCGTGTCGTTGCAACGCAACCGGACGTGGTTGCCTTCACGTCGTACAGTGTCACTCACCGCTGGGTCGTTGAAGTGGCGCGGGCGGTGAAACGGTGCTGCGAAGTGCCGATTGTCTTCGGCGGGCCGCACGTGTCGGCGGTTCCGGAGCGGGCGATTCGAGAGTGGTCGATCGACGCCGTCGTTGAGGGCGAGGGCGAGGGCGCGCTGATCGATCTTATCGAGTGCGCCGAGCGCGGCCGCTTCGGTCGCACCGACGTGGCTAACTGCACTTTCAAGGGCGCCAGCGGGCCGGTGCGCAACCCAGTACGGCTGCTACTCCAGGACCTGGACACGCTTCCGTGGGCGGACAAGCAAGGCTTCTACGCGGCGGTGCCCGGGTTCGAACGCGAGTTCTACGTCGTCTCCCGACGAGGCTGTCCGTTCCGTTGCAGCTTCTGCGAGTACAGCAGGTTTCCCCAGCAATACCCGGGCGAACGATCGGTGCGTCGCCGCTCCGTCGGCAATTTGATTGCGGAATTGGCCTTCTGGAAAGCGCGCGGCCGGGTGCGCAAGGTCTTCTTCTGGGATGCAATCTTTACGCTCGACGCCAAGTGGATGGCGGAGTTCGCACCCGCGTACCGACAGGAGATCGGGATCCCATTCGAGTGTTACACGCACCCACAGACGATGACACGCGACATGGCCCGCTGGCTCGCCGAGGCGGGTTGCATGATGGTGCGGGTGGGCGTGCAGAGCGTGAACTCGGACACACTTGCCGCCGTCGACCGTAAGGGGGACCGCGAGAAGGTGGTGCAGACGCTGCGTCTTCTGAACGAACACAGCGTGCCGTACTCAATCGACCACATCATCGGCTTGCCCGGCGAGGGCGCAGCCGACCAGCTCGAGGCGCTACGCTTTTACGCCGAGGTGCAGCCGAAGCGTATCGTCACGCACTGGATGACGTACTTCCCCGGAACGACTGCCCTGGAGCACGCGCGCGAGCGTGGCATCCTCGATGACGCCGATGTCGACCGCATCCGCGACGGCGACATCGGCCCGGGCTACATGTTCGGCGGGAACAAGGAGTACCGCGATCACGATGAGCTCCGGCACCTCTCGTGCGTCTTCGACCTGCTGCCGCTGCTGCCGCGCGCCGCGATCGAGTGGCTGCTCGACGGGCGGCGGTACGGCTATCTGCGGGGTGTCGGTCTTATGCGTCAGCTCGGGACGCTGGCGCTGGCGATTCGGGGAGAGCCAGCGACGCGCGAGCACGTGCGCCACATCCTGGCGACGACGATCCAAGCCATGCGCTACGCGCTGCGACGGAAGTTGCGGCTGGTCGGGCCACTTCACTCACCCCAACGACAGGGCGAGGGGCGGGGTGGCGCCGGCCCCCTGTGCACCGCTACGTATGGTCCCAGCGGCTCCGCTCCGGCCGGGTCTACCGCGTGAGCGCTGACGTGCGTCTCGCTGAGCACCATCCTGTACCGGCTGCTCGCGCCGGGGCATAACACGGACCCTGGCGCGTCAATTGCCACACTCGCCGTCTTTGCACTGGGCGCCACGCTGGCGTCTGTCTGGATCACCTCGATAGAGCTGCCAACGACTCTGGCACTGGTAGTGACAGTGCTGACCGGCCTCGTGGCGCTTGCCCAATACGGCCAGCCAGCGTGGATACGCGCCCTAGCGATGGCGCCACTTCTGATTGTCTACGTATTCTGGATCTATATCGCCGCCTCGCTCGGTTCTCTGCTCGCATGGACGATGCCCGCGGCAGCGCGGATTCTGGCGGCGTTGCTCGCCGTTATCGCTGTGGCCTCCGCAGTGACGCCGCGCACCCGCCTTCGCCTTCCTATGGTGGTGCCGCTCGGCGTCTGGATCGCCGCCTGCCTAATGGGCTGGATGCGGGAGGATGGCGTGATTCGCTGCGACGACTATTTCGCGCTGCGCGCTTCTCCCGCGGCAGTGTTGGTTCCAACCACGAATGAACTGGAGCACTGCAGGCCGGGTGAGTCGTTGCGCATCGGGCATTATCCTCGACGCCTGTGGGAAGCCCCCGAGGGTGCACGCTTGGTGCTCACCACGCAGTTGGGCATCGGCGACTACATGCCGGCAGGACGCGAGGTGGCTGATCGCTTTCCGGGAACCGTCTGCGACGTGCCGATCGGCGGTACGCCTTCCTGCTTCGGAGAGGGAAAGGCTGAGGCAATCGTGGAATCGCCGCACCGAGATCGCCTCTTTGTTGCCGGATGGCAGCAGCGGTTCTCGGACGGGGGCCGCGGCGTTCTCTACATGCTCTCACGCGCCGCTCCCCTTCGCGTGATCGCCGAGGTGCACGTGCCGCAAAACGTCGTGCAGTTGTTCTATGAGCCCACTACTGACACCGTTGCGCTCTTGGCGGACGAGGCTAGGACGATGCAGCCCGTGCGGGTCTCTGACAGTGCGGTGCTGGAGCCCGTTCCTGCGCCGATCATCCCGGGCGAGACCCGCTACGACGAGTCTGCCGAGGAGGGCGTCTTCTGCTTCGCCGGCGGGCCGCTGCGGCGTATCGACGGCGAGCCCTTCCTCTCCCTGGCTTTCCGCGGGCACCCGTTCTCCGTCCGCGCTCTAGGGGGCGCCTCGCAGAACCCCACGGCCTGGCTCTCGCTGGTCTGGGGCTGCGACTGGAATCCCGCCGCGGGGCACGTCTATGTGGCCGATTCCACTCTCGGGCTTCTGGTGACGCTCGACTACGACTCCGGCCGCATCCTGCGGCGGAGCCGTATTGACTTCGGCGTTCGCTATGTCACGTTCGATGCCCGCCGCCGGCTTGTCTACCTGGCAAACTTCCTCAGCGGTGACGTCGCTGCGGTAGACCCCGTCGACGGCTCGGAGGTCGCCCGCTGGTTCGTCGGGCGTTTCGTCCGCCAGGCAGTGCTCTCGCGTGACGGGTGGTCGCTGCTGGCGACCTCCAACCTGGGTGTGGTGCGCATCCCGCTCGGCGGGGTGCGCCCGGAAGCCGTTGCGCCCTAGATCGTGAGGCAGCAGTCACTATTAGTGACTGCATCACGCCCTCACGCCACCGGAATTCGCCAGATGAGCGCAATACGCATTTTGTCGTCCGCGGTGGTTCTCGACCGCGTCAGCTATCGGCACCGGGTTCAGTCGGAAGCCCGGTGCCCGTGGGGATCTGGGGCCGGAGCGCCACGCAGGGAGTCCGCGGTGTGCCGCGCGCCCCGACGATCGGAGCCTTGCCGTTCGGCTCCAGGCCGCCCCGCCGCGCGCTGCGGCCCGCCACGGACAGTCGCCAGCGGGTTGCATCCACAGCGCCACGAGCTGCCGCGCCGAGGATCATGAATATTCTCTCTCGAGTGGCCGCGTCGCCCACCAGCGCGAGCGCCAGCGCGAGGAGCTGCCGCACCGCCATGCCGCGTGGCAGGAACCGGTAGGCGCCACTCTCAAGTAGCCAGTTGATGGCACGCCGGGGAACGAGCGGCAGCAGGTCAAACAGCACTGCGAGGTGCCGCATCTCGTCGAGCGCTTTCTTGTGCGCTCCGGGCCCGACCAGCCGCGGTGCCTCGAAGCCCTCGGTCTGCTCGCCGCGCAACACCCGCTCCACCTGCTCGGGCGCGAGGATGCCTTCGTCGCGCGCCCGCTCGAGTGCCATGGTGCCCGGCAGGTAGGTCATCCAATGGAGGACGATCCGCGCCGGTCGCAAGTCGTTGTAGAAACGCAGCGCCTGACGCTGGTCCTCCGGCCCTTCACCGGGCAGGCCAAGGATATGGTCAAGTGAGTAGGAAATGCCGAACTCCTGCAGGTCGTTGACCGTGGCGCGCACACGGTCGCGATCACCCCTGCGGTCCAGCTCCGCGAGCGTGTCCGAGTTGACCGTTTGCACACCCACGCGCACCATAGTGCAGCCAGCGTCGGCGAGCACACGCGCCATCTCGCGCGACATGACCTGTGGATGCGTGTAGCACTCGAACGGCAGCCCGATTTCCCGGCGGTACGCAGCGGCAAACTCCCGCATCCAACCCAGGTCGAGGGTGAAGATTGCGTCCCAGAAGAAAACTTTGCGGATCCGCCCGCGGGCCTTCCAGTGCCGCAGCTCGCCCACCACGTGCTCGACCGAGCGGCGGCGCACCGGCTTCTCTCCCGGATATTGCTTGCCGAAGATGCTGTACTCGCAGAAGCTACAACGGAACGGGCAGCCGCGCCGCGCCACCAGGTAGAACTCGCGCTCAAACGCCGGCATCCGATCGTAGAAGATCCCCTTGTCGGCCCACGGCAGCGCGTCGAGGTCAGGGATCAGCGGACGCACCGGATTAGCGATGACGCCGCCTTCGCCCCTGACCCAGACGTTGGCCACGTCGGTACGGCCGAACCGATCCCTTTCGGCACACTCGATCAAGTCGAGCAGCGCCCCCTCACCTTCGCCTTCGACGACGGCGTCGATCGCCGGCTCGCAGATGCTGTAGCCCGGCGCGCCACTGACGTGGGGCCCGCCAAACACAATTGGTGTGGGGACGATCCGCTTCAACGCGCGGGCGACATCGACCGACCAGCGATGGGTAATCGTGTACGAGCTGAAGGCAACGACATCGGGCTCGGTAGCGGCAACGCGACGGGCGGTCTCCTCTGGGGCGGGTTCGAGCAGACGCGCAAACAGCGCGTTGTCAGGTCCGCTGTTGGAGGAGAAAGGCTTGGGTTCATGGACGAGCACGCTCTCATGCCCATGGGCGCGCACGTATGCGGACAGCGCCTCAATTCCGAGATGTTCCAGACCGCTGGTGACGAACGTCACACGCATAGCCGCTCAGTGCGGGCTTCGCCCGCAGCCCATTGCGGATTGCAGAATGCGGATTGCGGAGTCCATAATCCGAAATCCACAATCCGAAATTCTTGCCGCCATGCGATCATCCACGGCTTGCGTAACTCAGTAACCCTTCGCGCCGCCCCTTTCGAGTCAGCTGAGAGCTTGGTTCGATACGGTAGATCGTTACCACGGGCGGTTTGCTTCCGTCAAGCCGCATTCCACTGCTGCCGGCGTAGGAATCGCACTAGACATGTAATTGTACGCTGGGTACGATCACCTCCGTTCGATGTTTTCATTGCCTCTCGATAGTGGACACCTGGTCCCGGGCGACGTGAGATGAGTTCGCGGCTGCCAGCACTGCGGCGGCAGTACCTTCGCGTCGCAGGCCGTGCCTTCCGCGAAGGGAAGTTGGGTTGGGTGGTCCGCCAGGGGCTGAAGACGCTGTCGGTCCCCGTCTCGGATAGGCTCGGCCACCCGCTGGCGGGGCCGCTCCTCGCCAACGTCATCATCACATACCGCTGCAACAACGCATGTTTCATGTGTGACCTGCCGGTGCCGTCTTTTTACAAGAAGCGTGGCACCGAGGAGTTCGGGACCGAGCAGCTCAAGCGCATCATCGATGATTTCGCCGCCATCGGAACCAGTGGGGTCAACATCACCGGTGGTGAGCCCACCCTGCGGCCCGACTGCTTCGAGCTGATCACCCATGCCAAACAGACCGGCATGTTGGTCAACCTCAGTACTAACGCCTTCAACCTGGCCCGACCGGATCGGGCGGAGGCGCTCCTGGCTACGGGGGTCGATTCACTCAACATCTCCCTCGATGGTGCCCGTCCGGAAACGAACGACCGACTCCGCGGCGTGGACGGGTGCTTCGCGCACGTGGAGCAGGCCAGCGAGTTGCTCTTGGCAAGGCGCCGGAACCGGCGGCCGTCGTTGACCTACATCTTCGTGATCGGTCCGACAAACCACCGGGAGATCCCGGCGTTCCTCGAGCTGTCCAGGTCCCGCGGCGTCGATACGGTCGGCTTCATGCCGCTCATCGGCACCTACCACGACCATGTGGCACCTTCCCCCGAGCAGGTCGCCGCCATGACTGAAAGCATCCGGCTGCTGCGGCAGGCCAAGCGGACCACCTATGCCGATTTCATCGACAACTCCGATGACTACCTGTCATTGTTCGACCGAGCGTGGCGGGGCGAGCCGTCGCCACTCAAATGTTATGCACCGTACAACCACCTCGCGGTCGACTGCTACGGCAACTTCTTCCCCTGCGCTCTTTGGTTCACGATTGGGAAGAGCAGCGGCAACATGCGAAACATCTCCCTCGCGAAGTACTGGCGTACGGAACGGGAGATCCGACGGCAACTCTCAGGCTGTCACGATTGCTACTGGAACTGCCATTCCGAAATGAACCTCCTTTACCAAAAAGCCCCGTCCTGATGTCGCGTGGACGCTAATGTCGGTGGGGCACCTTACATTGCTGCGCTCCCTTCCTCGGAAGCTCCTCCAAATGGGCCAGCTGGCAGTCAACGCGCTCGGCTGGACGGGAGATACTCCCCTCGGAGGACCTCTTTACCCTCAGGTGAGTATCAGCGATGCGTGCGACCACCGATGCGTCATGTGCGGCTATCACCCGCCTTCAGAGGCCAGCCCGCCTCTCGGGCAGTTCGGCGGTGAGCAACCGGGACTCATCCCTCTCGCCACGTTCGAGCGCCTGGTCGACGAGCTACGGGAACTCGGGACGCGGCAGATCGATCTCGTGGGGCGCGGCGAGCCCCTGCTTCATCCGCACGCTGCCGAGATGATCGGATACGCGAAGGACTCGGGCTTCACCGTCACTCTGACGACCAACGGATCGCGCCTCAACGGCGCCGCCGCCCGCAAGCTCATCGAGGCACGCCTGGACCGAATCCGCGTGAGCCTCAATGCCGGTGTGGCCGAAACCTATCCGCACATCCACGTGAACCAGAC
The DNA here is from genome assembly GCA_963729835.1 of uncultured delta proteobacterium. GTDB lineage: Bacteria > Desulfobacterota > Binatia > HRBIN30 > HRBIN30 > CAVSQF01. The sequence continues at coordinate 21,715 of CAVSQF010000056.1, forward strand.
CGCCGCCGCATATCGCAAGATCAGCGACAACGCCTGCTATCTCTGTCGACTCCGAACGCAGCTCGGCAGCGAGCTGCACATATCCCTGGCATTTGCCATTAACGCCATCAACTTCGCGGAGATTGTGGAGATGGTAGAAGGCGGCACATGCGGTGGGTGCCAACGCGGCGCACTTCCAACACGGCGTCCACATGGCCTACACCGACGACATGGCACTGTCCGACTCTCAGTATGCCCGGCTGACGGATGAGCTGATTCCAGCCGCGCTGGCGCGCGCCGAGACGCTGGGAATCGAGACCGATCTTGTGGCGCTGCGTTCGGCACCGCCTGCCTACCGCTTCGAAGAGACCCGCCAGGCGATCCCGCCCTGCTACATCGGCCACTTCTTCACCGTGGTCCTCGGAAACGGCAATGTCGTCGCCTGCTGCCAGACGCAAAAGTCCCTCGGTTCGATCCGACACCAGGGTGATCTTGCCTGCAAAAACGTCAAAGGGGAAACTTCTCTAGGCCAGATTATTAGCAGTGAGATTGATGTAGACAAAGTGGATTATCTTGTCCGAGATGCTCATTACACAGGCGTCGCTTTCGGAGTAGTGGATTACAACCGTCTGATTAATCAGTTGGATTTTTACGAAGACAGGCTCGTTGTAGAACATGGAGGTTTGAAAGCTGCTGAATCACTCCTTGTTTCACGTTTTTGGATGAACACATCTGTTTACTACCACCATGTAACCAGAATCTCGGAATCAATGTGCTCTAAAGCAGTTGAGTACATGATAGAAAACCAGGAGCTTGATCCTTCGAAACTTAGACAAATTGATGACATAGATCTTGTTGCAGCCATGAGAAATGCCACAGGATATGCAGGGAAAATCGCCAGATTGCTAGATGCCCGTAAACTCTATAAAAGGGCGCTATATGTAGGGTTGGAAGATGTAGAAAAAGGCGTACTTAAAGACCGCGACAAAATTCAGAGAGCGGAAAACGAAATTGCAGAACATGCAGGGGTTGATCCTCAATACGTGCTTGTGGATATTCCTAAAACACCTGAAATGTTAGAAATGCGGGCGATGATAAAGACTGACCATAGAATGATCCCACTTAATGAGGCTTCTCATTTCGTATCAATTCTCCAAGAAGCCCATATGGAAAACTGGAGAATGGGGGTATATAGCCGAAAAGAACACTCGAAAGTTGTGGGAAAGGCCGCAAAAGATTATTTTGAGGTTAAGAAATCCACAAAACAATTTAAACTGACTGATTCTATGAGATAAATCAAATTGAGTACTTTCACCTCAACTTAAGGGATGTAGCACCCTTCAGGCAACCTTTTCAGTTTGTTAAAACTCAGAAATCATTGATTCTTGTTTGACTACTTTTCATTATAGGATTTCGACAAATCCCTAAATCTCGTTCTGTTTTTATAAATGGTATATATTTGACTCGTGAAAATCAGGGATTTATCTAGATCCTCTTTAATCTAAGATTGTTAAAATTGTGCTGTCGGTTCCCCCCATATCTATGAATATAGTTTTTATTATGCTAGCAGGCACACTTTCAACAGATTAATAAAAATTGCTACTTGATCATAGACTTTCATATAAATGTCGTTTTTTCAGTCAAGGATGAAGTTTAGAAAGTCTGTAAGAACTACCTTCTTTCAAGTATTGAACTACAGCTGATAATATTTGCTTGCATTGGATTCTAGGAAATAAGTGAACATGATCTTTTACCATTTCCAAAGTATGAATTTTGTATATTTGTTTCATAAAAATAATATAAATGGCAATACTTTTTAATTCAATTATTATAGAGTATGTTTTCTCGATACTTAGGTACTAAAACTAGTGGTAGGTGATCTGATTATAGCCATGGATAAAGTTGTTTAATTTCAACGCTTGTCACATTTCTTATAATGTTCCAAAAAAAACTTGTTTTAAGAAGAAGCGATGATTTAGAGGGTTAAACTAAAACAAAAAAAGTGAGGAGTCACTTCATCCCCTTACCTAAAGGAAGGGGTATTTATGATCTTCCGCATTCCATAAGTAATAAACAAAAACTAGGAATTTTTCAAGCAGAGCTCAAAACTTTAAGAGACGTAGATTAATGGACTTCTAACAAAATATATAACAAGCATAATTAATCATAAAATCAAAAGCTAGAGATGCTGGTGTAGGAATTTTGTTTTGGATTAAACGTAATGTAGGAAGTATTGAAATAGTACTTAATGCAAAGAAGGTTGGGAATGACTGACCTTGTGACTCTTACAGGAGGTAGGGATCATGTCGGAGCTGTTGCCATAGGTTTTTTTCGATGAAAAAAGCCAAAGAGCAAGCTCTTCGGTTATAACAATACCTGGCCATAGGGAAGAGCAGCTTGCCCTGAAAAGTGCAAGACAGGTTATGAAGAAAATATTGTTAGCGTTAGTTCTATTCATCTTGGTCACTGGCGCATTCGCCGCAATATCAACGCCTCATGCGAAGGCGCAGGAAACTGGGCACGCAACACTCGTCAGCTACAGCTGGTACATCTCTCAAACTCAAGATCCTGCAGCTTGGGCAGGAGACGTGATCGCTGTCGGTGAAGTCCAAAACACAGGCACCACTACCTTGGGCATTATATCTATCGAAGGCGCCGCCTACAATTCGACAGGGAGCGCTTTGTGCACGGCCACCGCTTCAGTTTATGCGCAGTCGCTTGCTTCAGGCGCAAGGGCCATTTTACATGGACTTTAACCCTGAGTATAGCGGTATTACGGACACAATATTGGCGTCGAACTGGGCGTCATCCGTCACAAACGTTACACTATATGTGGGCGCGCAATTAACTACAAACCAAACAGCCTACTCAGATTTAACGACAAGCAACTTGAATCACTACGTCGCCAGCGGCACATACACTGTTACAGGAACCATCACAAACGCAGGCAGCCAAACAGTCGGGGACGTCTGGGCTGTGACAACGTTCTACGACGCCTCCGGAACAGTCGTTGCCATCAACTACACAGACTACCTGGACCCATCGGGCTCTCTCACGCCGGGCGACGGCGTCTCAGTCACAGCCACACCTGCAGACAACACAGCCGCTTTAACAAGCAAAATAACAAACTACTCAATGCTGGTTGAATCCTCACAATATTCTGGACCTTCGGTTACACCGACACCCTATAGCCCAAGTCACGCCAACACCTACTCCGACCTCGACTTCCTCATCTTCCACAAAGGACCACTCTACTCAAATAAACTCTTTATGGATGTATGGTGCTGTGGCTGCAGCAGTAATAATTGTCGTTGCCCTCGTCGCTTTGATGCTGCTTAGAAATACGAGAAAGAATGATCAATCAGGGGCTCCACTTCCTCCGCCGCCTCCTCCACCACCGCCTCCGCCTTAGTCCTCTTTTCAAGATTATCCTTAAGCCCAAAGAGGCACAAGGCGTAAGCTGCGGGAAAACTCTTGTTTCAGTTTCTAACCTAAATTTTTGCGTGAATTTCTACGATGTCGCCGTCTTCCAGTACGAAGCCTAAGCCAACCTTTTTGGGGCTGAAAGGCAACCGTTTAGCCCATACCATCGCAAACAAGAAGTTCTGCACAAATTCCTTATGAATATTCTTTGCTAAATCGTTAATTGTTGCGCCATGTTTCATGAACAAACGGGTGACCTGTATCCTCCTTGGAACCTGGTTCTTTGGTGTAAACGCGGATAATCTTTAAGCTTTCCAAAAGCGCTTGTCCCCAACTCAGTCTATGCCTGTCTTCTGTTCACAGGACATAGGCGATAACAGGTAAACTTGCCCGTTCACATAACTGCTTCAGAAGCCGAAGATTCGCTGCTGCGCCCTGCAAATCCAGTTTGTTCGCAACTATAACCGCTGGCTTATATGTGGTAGTTTCAAAAATGGCATCTTCTACATCGTCAAGCCTTACCTCGCCGCTGATTCTCACAATAGCATCGGTGTAATTTGTAGTTGCGAAGTAAATCCTCAACATCCTGCATGCTGCAATCCAGAAGTTTGCCAACAAGAATCACCCTCAAAGCTGCACCAGCATGGCGACGGTCAATATCTACCCTTCCGCTAGGCTTATTTACGAGTACGCGGCTTTTCTCCAATTCAGCTAAAACAAGCTCCAATTGCTCAATTGGGTCTCGGGATAAATCAATCATCAAAATCACGCCGTCAGCATTCCGCGCTAAGCCAAGCGTGACATGACCGGCTGCACGTCCGTCTGCGCTGCCCTCCATCACTGCTGGGGCTTCAACAATTTGGAACTGAACATCCAAATAATTCATAATGCCCGGCACTGGTTCATGTGTGCTAAAAGGCGTGGGGGTAACAACCACTTTGGAATTTGTTGTGGCACTCATAAGACAGCTCTTACCCACGTTGGTCATGCCGATTAGCGCAATCTGCGCTGAACCTTCCTTTTCAACAAAAAGCTTTGGTCCGCCGCTGCTTTTGCCCGTGCCCATGCGTTTCTTCTTGTCCAAATCAGCGCGAATTAGAGAAATTTTCCTATTCATTTCGCCACGAAGTT
>CAVSQF010000057.1:0-58388 GCA_963729835.1 uncultured delta proteobacterium
TGCGCCCAGCATGGGCGCGTTGCAAATGGGGTGAAAGTCCCTTGTAGGAGGACCGATCATGGCAACATGAACAACCTACCACTCGAAGCCAACTCCGGCAGGGTAACCGGTCGGGGAAGGGAGGCTAGGGGAAACCGGCGGGCCGATGGACAAGAACCGCATATGAAGGCCGACGTGATGCGACGAGCTGGCACAACACAGCGAAGTCGACGGTTCAGTCGCGGAGGTAAATGCGGCGGTGGTGCCGGGAAGCAACACGTTCTTACCTGGGGAGACCCCGCTGGGGCGACCTGGCGGGGAGTCAGCAGAGGCCATAGTAATGAGCAGCAAGCCGGGGGCTGGAAGGCGCCCACCTAAACCCGCACACCGGAAGTCTTGATGCGCATGAAGGGCCGAACCGAACAGGAACGTTCCGACCGCGTGGAGGACATCGCGACCGATGACGCCGGCAGGCCAGGAAGCGGTGAGGGCCGCCCCGCAGGGAAGCATGGGAGCGTTCAGGAGCAGACCATGATGGAGCAAGTTCTGGCCCCGGAAAATCTGCGGGTGGCCTGGCGACGAGTCAAGGCCAACGCGGGGGCTCCGGGCCTCGACGGCACGACCGTCGAGGCGTTTCCGGCGTTCTGCCGGGAACAATGGCCACGGATATGCTCCGCGCTCATGGCGGGGACGTACCGCCCGGCGCCGGTGCGCCGGGTATTGATTCCCAAACCCGACGGGACCCTGCGCCCGCTGGGGGTGCCAACGGTGTTGGATCGCCTGATTCAGCAGGCGTTGGCGCAGGTGCTGACCCCGCTCTTTGAAAGCGGGTTTAGTGCTCACAGCTACGGGTTCCACGAAGGCCGCAACGCCCATCAGGCGGTGCGGGAAGTGGAAGCCTGCTGGCATGAGGGACGCCACTATGCGGTGGACTGTGACCTCAAATCCTTCTTCGATAGCGTCAACCACATCCGGCTGATGAGTCAGTTGCGCGAGAAGATCCGGGACCGCAAGGTCCTGGGTCTGATCCGCCGCTACCTCGAAGCCGGAGTGGTGCTGCCCGAGGGTACCCGCGAGGCCACGCCTCAAGGAGTGCCGCAGGGCGGGCCGCTGTCGCCCTTGCTGGCCAACATCACGCTCGACCCCTTAGACAAGGAGCTCGAACGGCGCGGACATCGGTTTGCCCGCTATGCCGACGACTTCCTGGTTATGGTCAAGAGCGCGAAAGCGGCCGAACGGGTGATGAAAAGCCTGACGCGATACGTAGAGGGGCAGCTTCAGCTGGTAGTGAACCGGGTCAAAAGCCAAGCCGCCCCGCTCAAGCAGTGCACCTTTCTGGGCTTCCAGATCGGCGCCCGAGGCAGAGCGGTGTGGACGACCAAGGCCTATGCGCGCTTCAAGCGACGGGTGAAAGAGATCACCCGTCGCAACCGGGGGCATCGGGTGCAGGACGTCATCGACGAACTGCGCGTCTACGTCACCGGTTGGCTCCACTACTTCGGCATCAGCCACACCTACTCGGCGTTGCTGGAACTGGAGGAATGGGTACGCCGAAGAGTGCGGTTGTACTACTGGAAGCAATGGAAACGGCCCCGGACTCGCCGCCGCCATCTGATCGTCTTGGGTATCCCACCCAAGGAGGTTCACATGGCCACGCGAAGCCGTAAAGGGTACTGGCGGATGAGTGCCAACAGCATCGTCCAACGTGCCCTGAATAACCGCTGGCTGCACGAACAGGGAGTTCCCGACATGCGCACGTTGTGGATTGTTCTTCACTACGGGCCGCAGGCCCGCATCTGATCGGAACCGCCGTATGCGGACCCGCACGTACGGTGGTGTGGCAGCCGGGCTGGCCCTCACGGGTCAGTCCCGGCGAGCCGATTAGCTGCTCCATCCCGATGCACTTTCACTGGTCCGCGTTGAGAGTCGGTGGATGCAGATCCAAGGACAACGAGGGCATGAGCGATGTGATCCGCTGCAGCAACTGGACCGAGAAGTACGCGCCTCCTTGCCCGTGCTCGGAACTAAACCTCAGAAACAGCTCGCCCCAAACTCCTGGCAACGAGGGTACCTCCCGCAACGCTGCGCCCCTAGGTTCAACAAGTGCGGCGCAACCCGAGCGCGATCTTCAGCGCCTCTCGCCTGGGTGACGATGCGACCGCTTTCCCACGCCGGTCGCCCGCCGGTACTGGCAAGGACGTGGGCTGTCACACGTATGTATTGACTGAATGAATCGGTCAGTTATACAGTGCCGCCATATGACCGGAGACCCGATGCGCTCGGCGGTGCGCCGCAGCGCCCTGGCTGTGCTCGTCGCACTCGCCGGCGTCAAGCTCATGCTGCATCTGCTCACCAGCGACGCCTACGGTTATTTCCGCGACGAGCTGTACTACATCGCGTGCAGCAACCATCTCGCCGCCGGATACGTCGACCAGCCGCCGCTGTCGATCGCCGTGCTCGCCCTCGTCCGCAGGGCGTTGGGGGATTCGCTGCCGGCCATTCGGCTCGCGCCGGCGATCGCGGGCGCAGCGCTGGTGCTGCTGACGGGGCTCCTGGCACGCGCCCTCGGCGGCGGCCGCTTCGCGCAGGGGCTGGCCGCGCTCGCCGTGCTCGTGGCGCCGGTCTACCTCGCCATGCACAGCTTCTTCTCCATGAATGCCTTCGAGCCGCTGCTCTGGGCCGGCGCGGCCTACGTGCTGGTGCGTCTCGCGCAGGACGGGGACCCCAAGCTGTGGCTGCTGTTCGGCGCGCTCGTCGGAGTCGGGCTGGAGAACAAGCATTCCATGCTGTTCTTCGGGTGCGGCGCCGTGGTCGCGCTGCTGCTGACGCCGCAGCGCCGTTGGTTCGCGACCAAGTGGCCGTGGCTTGCCGGGCTCATCGCCTGCATTATCTTTCTGCCGAATCTTCTCTGGCAGGCCACGCATCAGTGGCCGACGCTGGAGTTCTTGCGCCATGCCCAGGCGTACAAGAATTACCCGGTTTCTCCCGTCGAGTTCATCGGACAGCAGATCCTCACGCTGCAACCGGTGACGCTGCCGATTTGGCTGGCCGGTATCGCCTACTGCTTGTTCTCTGCGAGCGGCCGTAGGGTTCGGTTCTTGGGCTGGATCTACGTTGTCGTCTTCGTGGTCTTGCTCGCCGAAAAGGGAAAGGCCTACTACCTTGCGCCAGCCTATCCCATGATGTTGGCCGCTGGCGCTGTGGCGCTCGAGCACCTCACTGCACGCGCGGGGTGGACTCGGCTCAGAGCGGCGGGCGTCGGCGTGCTGATCGTCGCCGGCCTCATCACCATGCCCATGGGCTTGCCGGTGCTGCCGGTCGACACCTTCATCCGCTACTCGCAGGCGCTCGGTTTGGGCGAGGTGGCGAAGAAAGCGCCCTCCGAAAAGCTTCCCGAGGGAGTCCTGCCGCAGTACTTCGGCGATCGGCTGGGGTGGGACGAAGTCGTTGGCGCGGTGGCGCGCGCCTTCAATCGTCTTACGCCGGAAGACCGTGGCAAGGCCGCCATCTTCGTCGAGAACTACGGCGAAGCCGCCGCCGTTGATTTCTTCGGAAGCAGGTACGGTCTGCCCAACGCGCTCAGCGGGCATAACAACTACTGGCTCTGGGGACCGGGGGAATACTCCGGCGAGGCCGTGGTCGTGCTCGGCGCGTCGCGCGAGGAGCTGCAGGCGCTCTTCGAAACCGTGGAGCAGGTCGAGACCGTCCACTGCGGCTACTGCATGCCGTACGAGAACGATCGCCCGGTGTATATCTGCCGGCGCCTGAAACGACCGCTCGGAGAAATCTGGCCGCAACTGAAACACTACATCTGAGGAGATCCGCAACATTGTCCCGCGCACGCCCCGAAGACCGGCTCGATCGACTCCTGACCGCCGCGGCGACGGTATTCACCGCCCGCGGCTACCGGCGCACACAAATGGCAGACATCGCCAAGGCCATGGGCGTTGCCCCCGGCACGCTCTATCTCTACGTGGAAAGCAAGAAAGCCCTCTTCCACCTGCTCGTCCAGCGCGGCTGGGGAGACGACACGGCACCGATTGCATTACCGGTCCGCACGCCCGAAGCGGGCGCCACGCTGCAGCTCCTGCGGCAGCGGCTTGCCGAAAGGGGAAAGTTGCCGGCCCTCGACGCCGCCCTGCGTCGCCGGCGAGTGACGGATGCGCGCGCGGAGTTGGAGGGCATCGTAGGTGAGTTCTACGCGATGGTGGCGCGCAACCACCAAGGGATCCACTTGCTCGAACGCTCGGCGCTCGACTGGCCGGAGCTGGCGGCGCTCTTCTACCAGGAAACCCGGCGCGGGTTTCTGGGCCGATTGAGCCAGTATCTCGAACGTCGCAGCAAGCAGAAACTCCTGCGGCCGATTGCCCACCCCGCCGCGGCCGCTCGGCTGATCAATGAAACCATCGCCTGGTTCGCCATGCACCGGCACGGCGATGTGGACGCCGCGATCATGAGCGACGCCGCTGCCGAACAGACCGTCGTCGAAGCGCTCGTCAACGCGTTTGCACGGCGATAGCAGCTGCGGCAATCTACGCACGCAAAGGAGTGTGAATTGAAGCGAGCGCCGCGGGTTGCGACTCACCCATCACGTTCTTCGGCAGGGCCCAGGACAGGCAGCGCGCATCAACGGGCGCGCGCGGCAGGACAATCACCCCGCGCTGCGGCGCTGCTGGTCGTACCCGTCTTCGCGGCAATCGCCGTCCACCTGCCGGCGCTGCGCAACGGGTTCATCTGGGATGACCCGCTCGTGCTGCAGCAGCTCCAGGCCATCCATTCGCTACGCGATCTCTTTATCCTTCCGCCGATCATTCCACATTTCTATTTCCGTCCGTTGATCTTCCTCAGCTACCTCCTCGACCGCGCGCTGGGGGAGGGGCGCCGTGGTGGTTCCACGCCTCGGTCATCGCCGTGCACGCAGTGAACACCGCCCTGGTGTTTGCCCTGGCGAAGCGCCTGTTCACCGGCGACTGGCTCATTGCCGCCGGCAGTGCGCTGCTGTTCGCCGTCTTCCCGGCACACGTGGAGTCGGTGGCCTGGATGGCTGGACGCTCCGACGTCATTGCCTGCACCTTCGCCCTGATAACGGTGCTGCTGTTCTGGGACCACGATGGCTATCGGTGGTCGGCGCTCGCCGGGCTCACGTACTTGCTCGGATTGCTGTCCAAGGAAACCGCGCTCGCATGCTTGGTGCTGGTCCCGGCGCTCGATATCGCCCGTGGCCGCAGACTGAAGTGGGGCCGGTACGTGTCGCTCCTGGTAGCCACCTGGATCTACTTCATCCTTCGCCGGCAAGCGCTCGGCACGGTCGGCGGCGCCACCGCCGCGGGCGGCACGGCCAGTGTAGCACCCGTACTCCAACTGTCGCTCGACGTGTTGCGTGCCGTTGGCTTCTATACGGCCCAGGCGATCGCGCCCCTGCGGATGTGCGCGTACATTCCCGACGTCCCGTCTACCTGGCCGTACGCGTTACTGGGCGCGGTGGCGCTGGCGCTGCCGGTTGCGTACGTTGGGTGGCGGCCGCTGCGGCAACGCGGTGGCTGGCAGTTGGGGCTGCTCCTCACCTGGTTTTTCGCCACCCTCGCCCCATCACTGGTAGTGATTGTGCGCCGCAGCGCCTCGGCGCCGGTCGCAGATCGGTATGTGTATCTGCCCTCGGTGGCCTCCTGCGTCGTGTTCGGCTGGGCGCTGGTGCGGTTGACGGAACGACGACGCCTGCAATGGCCTTGGAACGCCGCAGCGGTGGCGCTGCTCACCGCTGTATTCGCCTTTCACGCCGTGCGTTACGAACGCATTTGGGCCGATGATCTGACTTTCTGGAGCGATGTGGCCGCCAAGGCGCCCACCGATGCCCTGCCGCATCGCGAGCTGGCCACGGCGCTTGTGGAGCGCGGTCGACTGCCGGAGGCGGAAAGCGAGTTGCTGCACGCGCTGGCCGGCCGCGCCGATGCGGAAGGGCGGGCAATGACCTACAACAATCTCGGCAACCTGTACCGGCGTTTGGGACGTTACGAAGACGCGCAACGGGCGTTCGAGGCGGGGCTCAGCGTCGTGGCGCATCCGACGCTCTACCACAACCTCGGCATGGTGCTCATGAGCAAGATCGAGCGCGAGCAGCAAGCCGGCGATCAGGCGGCGCTGCTGCGCGACATGGCGCAGGCGCGCGCCGCGTTGGAGCACGCCCTGCAGCTCGGGCGGCACGCCGCCGCGACGAGCGCCTTCCCGCAATGGGACGAAGCCAAGACGCACGCGTTGCTCGGGCAAGTGCTGTTCTCGCTCGGCGACCGCGCCGGAGCGCACGAGCACCTCGAGACGGCGCTGCGCCTGGAGCCCCGCGGCCCGGTGGCGGACGTCACCCGGCGTTACATGCAAAAGCTGCAACCGTGAGGCAAGGCATGCTGGTAGTCGACGAAGCGATCACGGCGGAGCAACGGGCGCAGGCGTTCGAGATCCGCCGCCGCGTGTTTCGGGACGAGCAAGACGTACCGGAGGAACTGGAGTTCGACGCCGATGATGCGCGGGCCGTGCACGTGTTGGCGACAGTCGACGGCACGCCGGCCGGCACGGGTCGGGTCGTGTTCCGCGCCGGCGTGGCACGCATCGGGCGCATGGCCGTCTTGAAGGAATGGCGCCGCCGCGGCGTCGGCCGCGCCATCCTCGATCGGCTCATGGTGGTCAGCGCGCGCCACCGCCCTACACACCTTGTACTCCATGCGCAGGTGACCGCCATTCCTTTCTATCAGGCCGCCGGCTTTCAGGTGACCAGCGAGGTATTCCAAGAGGCCGGCATCCCGCACCGCCGCATGGAGCGCACCTTCCCATAAGCCGCCGGCCTTGATGCGTTGGAGGTCGCAACCCGTGGATGATCGCGTGGTGCGCAAATTTCGAAGGACGAACTCGCAAATCCGAAACAATCTCGAAGCACCAACGACGGAATGATCGAAACGCGGCGGCCCCTCCGAGCATTTGCCTTTCGAATTTCGGGTTTGTTTCGGATTTGGTTGCGGCCACTAGGCCGCGTCAAGCCGCCGCCGTTGGGGATTTCATCCGGGCGCCGAAATGTAGTCCGGCAGGCCGGACCGACGCAAGGTGCCATTTCCCGAAAGCAGATGCTAGCCTGGAAGCATGAAGTTCGAAGTCAAGTTGGTGCCAAGTGCCGACGAGGATCTGGACTTCTACGATACCTGCGACCAACGAGTCATCTTGGACGCCATCGAAGAGTTCCTTGAGGTAGATGCGGACTTGGAGAGCAAGAGGCGAAGGCCACTTCGGCCGAATCCACTTGCACCGTGGGAGTTGAGGGTCGGAGACTACCGAGTGTTCTACGAGATCACAGTCAAGAGACTGGTCAGGGTGTTGGCGGTGGGGCACAAGGTCCACAACGGTTTGTTCATCCGCGGACAGAGGGTAGAGATATGAAGACGATAGATCTTAGAAGTGAACAGCATTCGTTGAGCGAAGTGCTGACCCTTGCGAAGTCTGAAGCCGTTCTTATCCGCTCGCCTGGCGGCGAGGACTTTGTCCTCGAACCGGCTGACACGTTCGACAAGGAGGTGGCATCGTTGGGCAGTTGTGACCGATTCATGTCCTTTCTCGCCGAGCGGTCGAAGGAGAGCGGTGAGTTGCCCCTGAGCGCCGTGCGACAGAAACGCGGCATTTGAAGCCGGCGGCGAGTGCTTCTATTTCCACGGCCTGCCCCGCGCACGCACGCCCCGTCGGACACGGAGCGCGCTTGCTAAGCGCGCATGTACTGCGGTAAAAGCCCCATAGAGAGTCACCGTCCGTGAGCAACGGTTCAGTTCAACGAAGCTTTTCCGCTCTCCGGCCGCGAGCGCGGACATTCAGCGCACGCCTCCTGCGGCCGGAGAGCGGCCCCCCCCTTTGGCGTTAGGTGCCCAAAGGCGGTTCAATTTCGCAACTCATCCGACGGAGAGCAGCTTGGCCCCCCTGAACTTTGCCCTGAAGCTTGCGACACTGGTGTCAATCGTGGCGGGCGGCCTCTGGGCCTACTTCAGGTATGTTCGCCAACGCCTCGGGGTGTGGAACCTGAAGATGACGATCACCCCCGATGTCCTCTCGTACTCGGGGGAAAGTGCGGTTCTACTCCTAAAGGTAGACCTCAAGAATGTGGGCTTGATTTCGATAGTGCCAGGCTCGAAGGGATGCACGGTGGCCATCCGGCGAGTACCTACAGGTTTGCGTGCCGGGCAAGCCGTTACGTGGAAGTCGGCTGAGCCATTTGCCGAGGAGTTTGACATCTTGATGCAATACAGGGAGCCCTCCGGGGCCAGTGACTATGAGAACGAAGTGTATGCTCTTGATCTCGGGGGCGAGTATCAAGAGCAGCACGGCGTCATCGTGCCCCGGGGCTTCATCTATCTAATCGAAGTTACTTTTTGGGCGAGGCACAACCGCGATTCGGTGACTGAGTATTCCTTCTGCCCAGTCGATCTGGTGGCTCCAGACAGGGCATCTAACAACGCCATGAACCCAACGGCCGGCGGTATTCGGTCTCAGCTGGCGTCCTGCTAGTTGAACGCCGGCCTCGGGTTATGGCGAGCGTTCGGCTGGTGGCGAACCGAGGGCGAGCAGTAGTATGGCGTTCGCGTGAAGGTCCGAGACGCCCCCTGATAGACTCACACCCCACTCTATAGTACCACCATTATATTCGTGAAGTATTTAGATACCGCGAGGGGCATGCCCCGAGGCGTGGCCCCTCGTGAGGCGGCGGCAGCCGACAGAGGGAGAATGAGTATGGTCCAATACGAGGAATTCGAGGGCGCGATCGGATTGAATTGGTACGACGTCGATCCGAATTTGCAGCAGCTGATGGAACGGCTGCTGGACCCGGCTGATCTCGAGTGGTGTGAGCCCGAGCTGAAGGCTGCGGGGGCGCTGTGCGGCGGGCCGGTGGCGGCGCGCGCCGAGGTCACGGATAAAAACCCGCCGGCGCTGGTGAAGTTCGACGCGTGGGGCGAGCCGCTCGAGAACATCGTGCATCATCCCGGAGCCGTCGCTACCAAACGCGATCTGTGGGAGGCGGGCATCAGTGGACCGCGGTTACGCCAAGCAGCCGCCCAGCGTGGCCGCCCCTACCCCAACGTGTTCGCCATCGCGCTCAATTACCTCCTCGCGCAAGCTGAGACCGGCATGCTGTGTGCCACCGGCATGACCAGCAGCGTCGCCGGACTGGTGCGCCGCTTCGGCACGCCGGAGGTGAGGGAGCGGTTTCTCCCGCGCCTCACCGCACCCCGTTTCGAAGACGCCTGGGACGGCGCGATGTTCTTGACCGAGCGCCTGGGCGGCTCGGACCTGTCGACCATCACCACGACGGCGCGCCAGGACGGGGATCGCTGGGTGCTCAATGGCTTCAAGTGGTTTTGCTCCAACATCGACGCCGCCGTCATCGCCACGCTGGCGCGGCCGGAGGGCGCCAGCCAAGGGCTGAAAGGCGTGGCGTTGTTTCTCGTTCCCAAGTGGCGCCGGGACGGCACGCGTAACGGCATCAGCATCCGGCGCGTGAAGGACAAGCTCGGCACGCGTGCGGTGCCGACGGCGGAGGCTGACTTCGTTGATGCGGAGGCATACCTGCTGGCTGGCGGCGGCGGCGCGGCCGGCGGCGCCACCGATGGGCGCGGCATCAACCGCATGATGGAAATGGTGAACGAGTCGCGCGCCGGCGTCGCGGTGATGAGCCTCGGCATCATGCGGCGGTCGTTTCTCGAGGCCGCAGTGTTCGCGGCGCATCGGCAGGCGTTTGGGAAACTGATCCAAGACCTCCCGCTGGTCCGCGAAACCCTGGTGCACATGGTCGTCGAGCTCGAAGCCGCTGCCGCCCTGGTTTTCGGTGCCGCCGCCGATCCGGGACCGATCGCGCGCTTGCTCGTGCCGCTCGCCAAGCTGCGGGCGACGCGTCGCGGCATCGAGCTGGCGTCGCAAGCCGTCGAGGTTCACGGCGGCAATGGCTACATCGAGAATTGGCCCATCGCCCGGCAGTTCCGCGACGCGCAGTGTCACACGATCTGGGAGGGCACCGAGAATATCATCTGCCTCGATATCCTGCGCGCCTTCCGCAACGAGCAAGTGGTCGGGGCTTTCTTCGCGACGCTCGACGCCTGCGTGCGATCGACGAGCCCCTTGCTGGAACCGGTGCGCGAGAGCGTGGCCCGCGGCCTCAATGAAGTCCGGGAGGCGTTGCTGTTCCTGTCCCGCGCCGACCGCGAGCTGGCGCAACTGCGGGCGCGGCGCTTCGGGCACTACCTGGCCGACGTTGTCCAAGGCGCTCTGTTGCTGGAGGAAACGGAGTGGGAGTTGGCGCACCGTGGCAGCGGTCGCAAGGCGATCATCGCCCACCTCTTCGCCGATACGCACCTGCGCACGCCAATGCTGCGCGGAGTCACTGCAAGTGACAGGACGCCTCTCGATCTCTTCTACCCGCTGACGCGCTACGAGCCCATCAGCATGGCACAGGCCGAGGCGGTGCTGCGGCGTTACTGACTCTATCTTCGCGGCCACCACGGCGGGTACGGACGCGCGTGCAGGTGGTAGTGGTCGGGAATCTGACGCATGTGGTCGTCGAAATACCACCCGTGCGGGTATTTCGTGTCCGCGATCTGCGCCAATGCCGCCTGTATGACGGCACGCTCCGCCGGCGTGATGACCGCCCGATGGGCGCCCAGTACGGCCATGGGTACGTCGCAGGAGTCACAGTCCAATACCACAAAACGAAACGGCGCGTTGTGTTCGGCATACCACATCGTCGTGGGGACCAACTCGCAGAGCTCGCACCGAGGCACCCTGTTTCAGTAGCACGTCCACGTGTGGACGGGAACCGTCGCGCGGACCGTGGCCAGGAGGCTCGAACCCGGGGCCAAGTTCTGGTACACATAGACGCCGGTCCACTCCTCTGAAGGCCTCCGTGAAATGACACACCACTCCGATCCCCCGACGCTAATGTCCCCCGCACCTACTCCGGCTCGAAACCAAGCCGCCGCTGACCCGACCCTGCTGACGGACTACGACTTACACTTGCTGGCGGAGGGGACCCACTACCGCAGCTACGACCGGCTCGGCGCGCAACTGGTGCAGTTGAAGGGTCAACGGGGCACGCACTTCGCCGTGTGGGCGCCCAATGCCGAGCGCGTCTCGGTCGTTGGCGATTTCAATGATTGGAATCCGGCGGTGCATCCGATGACGCATCGGCCGGAGGCGGGTATGTGGACGCGATTCATTCCGGGCGTCGGCGCGGGCGCCTTGTACAAGTACGCCATTACGTCACGCTACAACGGTTACCGCATCGACAAGGCCGATCCCTACGCCTTTGCCAGTGAGACTCGCCCCCGAACCGCCTCCAAGGTGTGGGACATCTCTAAATACCCCTGGGGCGACGACAACTGGATGGCGTCCCGCGCGCGCGCCAATGCGCTCGATGCGCCGATTGCTGTGTACGAGGTGCACCTGGGGTCCTGGATGCGCATCCCTGAAGAAGGGCGGCGCTGGCTCAGCTATCGCGAGATCGCACCAAAGCTGGCTGACTACGTCCGGCAGATGGGGTACACGCACGTCCAGTTCCTGCCGCTCTGCGAGCACCCCTTCGATGGTTCGTGGGGCTACCAAACGGTGGGGTACTTTGCCCCCACGAGTCGGTTCGGCACCCCGCAGGATCTGATGTTCCTCATCGATTACCTGCACCAACGCGGCATCGGGGTCCTGATGGACTGGGTCCCGGCGCACTTCCCGCGGGACGGCCACGGTCTGGTGTATTTCGACGGGACACACGCGTACGAGCACGCCGACCCGCGCCAAGGCGAGCACCGGGAATGGGGCACGGCGGTGTTCAACTACGGTCGCCCTGAAGTGTGTAACTTCCTGCTCAGCAACGCGCTGTTCTGGCTCGACAAGTACCACATCGACGGCCTGCGGGTGGACGCGGTGGCGTCAATGCTCTATCTCGATTATGCGCGCCGCGAAGGCGATTGGATCCCGAACAAGTACGGCGGCCGCGAGAACCTCGAGGCGGTCGCGTTTCTGCGCCGGTTCAATGAGCTCGTGTATGCACACTATCCCGGCGTGATCACTATCGCGGAGGAGTCCACCTCTTGGGGCATGGTGTCGCGCCCGACATACCTCGGCGGCTTGGGCTTCGGCATCAAGTGGGACATGGGCTGGATGAACGACACGTTGGCGTACTTCCGGCATGATCCGATTCATCGCCGCTACCATCACAGCGAGCTCACGTTCCGCATGCTCTATGCCTTCACCGAGAACTTCATGCTGCCGCTGTCGCACGACGAGGTCGTGCACGGCAAAGGATCGCTGCTGGGGAAGATGCCGGGCGACGACTGGCGGAAGTTCGCCAACCTGCGCTTGCTCTTCGGGTACATGTACACCCAACCGGGCAAGAAGCTGTTGTTCATGGGCGGGGATGTGGGGCAGCGGCGTGAATGGAATCACGACGAGAGCGTGGAGTGGCACCTGCTGGCTCACGCACCGCACCGTGGCCTGCAGCGCTGGGTACAGGACCTGAACGCGCTCTATCGTGCCGAGCCGGCGCTGCACGAGCTGGATTGCGAGCCCGGCGGCTTCGAATGGATCGACTGTAATGATGCTGACTGCGGCGTGCTGAGTTACCTCCGGCGTGGGAAGACGACCGGTGAGGTGTTGGTGATTGCCTGCAACTTTACACCGGTGCCGCGTCAGGGGTATGGCGTCGGCGTGCCGTGCGGCGGCTCCTGGAAGGAGATCCTCAATAGTGATTCGGCGCTGTACGGCGGCAGTAACATGGGCAATGCGGGCGGCCTGACGGCGACCGGCACCCCGCTGCACGGACGCCCAGATTCACTCAGAGTGACGTTACCGCCGCTCGGAGTGGTTATTTTCACGCCGCAGGCCTGAGCCGGCCGTCCGGCTTCCGCGCGAGCACTTCCGGGGCGGCCGGGAACGCTCACGGCGACGCGTCCGTGGATGCCAACGATAAACATATCTTGGAGAGTGGCACGTTCGGTGCTACGGTAGTGGGGACTAATCGGTGGCACAAGCCCGCCGGGAAACAAGATGAAGCAAACAGTTCTCATTGTGGACGATGATCCGAAGTTCCTGACCTTCATGTCGCGTACGCTCAAGCGGGCGGGTTTTCAGACCCTCACGGCGAATGACGGCTGTGAGGTTCGTGATCTTCTCCTGAGCACCCCGGTCGATGTGTTGGTGCTCGATTTACAGATGCCGGGCATGAATGGCTGGGAAGTGCTACGGACCCTGCGCAAACGGCCGATAGGTGTGCAGGCGAAGCCGGCACCGGGCCAGCCGCTTCCCAAGGTGATCGTGGTGAGCGGACGCGGCGAGGACGACACGGTTTCATTCGCGCAGCGGCTCGGGGCCGACGCCTATCTCACCAAGCCGTTCTGGCGCGAGCAGATTCTCGCGACCGTGCGGGAGGTGTTGGGGAGCAAGCCAGCCGGGTCGTGATACGTCATCCGTGATGGTGTAAAGAGCCCGTTGTCCGAGGCGCGCCTCACTGCCTTGTCGTAAATCGAGCACGCTCGTATAGTGCGCCGCAGAGGAGCATGGTGCGATGCAGGCATCGATTACGTGGTGTGTGCCCTGAAACTACTTACCCCACGCGACCAGTTTGGCCGCGTCATTGAAGCAGCGATTCGGCATTGAGGCAGAGCTCATTCACGGCAAGGGGGGCGTGTTCGACGTGCGCGTCGACGGCAAGCTGGTCTTCTCCAAGCATGCGGTGGGCCGCTTCCCGGAAGCCGGCGAAGTGGAACGCGCCATCGAGGTCTTGCGCCGCTAAGCTACTCCAGTTCAATAAGTTCGGCGACGTATTCGCCGAAGCATCATGCGTGTTTCGGTCGGCATCACCAGGGGCGTTGCCCCTGGCTCAGGAATGGCCGCCCCTCCGGGGCTGATCGAAGCACTGGCTTAAACAACGAAGCCCCGGAGGGGCGGCTACCCATCAGCCTGGGGCAGCCCGGGCAGCAGTTCGCAAACCGCCCCAGGCGGGGCAGTCACGTGGAGTTACCGAACGCACAAATACGTCGCCGAATTTGTGCCCAAGGGTACTAAGCTACTCGCCGTCCGCGGGGCGCACTGGGGTTACGCGGACGGTGCGCCATTGGCGCAGCGTGACCTGGCCGGCGGGTGCGCCGCGGGGCTTGTGCACGTCGGCACAGCGCGCCACGTGCACCGCGGTACGGCCGGCGTGACGCG
This sequence comes from uncultured delta proteobacterium, assembly GCA_963729835.1. Classification (GTDB taxonomy): domain Bacteria; phylum Desulfobacterota; class Binatia; order HRBIN30; family HRBIN30; genus CAVSQF01. Next base: position 14,194 of record CAVSQF010000057.1, read on the forward strand.
CCTTCGAGTACCCCGCGGCCAACCCTGCGGCGAACTGCAGGGTGGCGCGTGGCAGCCGCTCCAAGCGCTCCGGGTTGCGCACCACCACATGTGATCCGGATTCACCCGCAACGTGCATCCAGACATCGTGCGGGGCTGCCAGCTCCAACGTCAGCACATCGTTATCCGCGGCGGTCTTTCCCACCAGCACCACAAATCCGTCCGGCGACACGAAACGCCGTGCAACCACGCGCCCCCGCGCAATTCCGGCGTCCGGATCGGCGGGTCCCGGTGCACCCTGTGGTCGCGCGCTCACGCCTCGCCAGCGTTACGCAGTACGGCGGCGGTTGACGGCCGGCCTCGCGAAGAACTTCGACAGCAGTTCCTTGGCTTCCTCGACGCACTTCAGACACAGCTCGCGTCTGGTGCGCCAGGCGGAAATGGTAATGTCACCGACCTCGGCGGTGAACTGCGTGAGGTCACCCTGCCCCTCAACCTCCGCTTCACAGCGATCACAAAAGAAGCGCACCATGCCTGGTTCTCCTGCCGGGAGCATAGGGTGTGCGACGGCGCAGGTCAATCCGCCGGCATCAGCATTCGCCCGGCGCCAACTGGTGATACGCGATCGGGACGTGGTTTCGTTTGTTTCATGGCAACCGTTTAGCGGCGTGAAGTGAGAAGGCAGCAAGCGCGCGGTGTCCTCGCCCGCGCATCTCCTCAGCGCGGGAGAGAGGGTGAGGGCCCAAGGCGTTTGCTCTACCGCAGCTCGGGCACGCTGGTCGCCTTGTCGTACATCGCGTTGACATGCGGGAAGCAGAATGCGAGCGGGAGCGCCTTGGTAGCCAGCACGGCTTGTACCCTCACGCTCCCCGCTCCCACGCGGAAGAGACCCCTGGGAGCGGACGCCGTATGGCCGGCGATTGCGCCTGCCCACAGATCGTCGTAGCCACGGCGTGCATCCGGTTGCTCCGTGGAAACCAACAGGCACGAGGTTTCATTGCTTTCATTTGCCCCTGCCGAGCGCTGGACTCCTGTTGTCCTTGACATTCGCGGCCGTGGTGATGACGATTGCAGCACCATATCGCAAGAGGGAGGGCAGAGAATGAAACAGACACAGCTGACCGTGGTGATTGGAGCGCTCATCGTGGCGCTCGCGGCGATCACGCCGGCCTACGCCGGCTGGCCGGGCGATCCGGCGAAGTGCCCGCCCGACGCCGTGAAGGCGGGCTCGGTGTGTATGGACAAGTACGAGGTCAGCGTGTGGCAGATCCCGGCCACGAACAAAGCGCTGATCAAGAAAGTGCAAAACGGTACGGCCACGCTGGCAAACCTGACGGCCGGCGGGGCCACGCAGATCAGCCTGTCAACGAGCTGCTCGCCGGCATTTCCGGCGACGTTCCCGCAGAACGGCCAACTGACGGCACCGCTATACGCCGTCTCGATCCCAGGCGTGATCCCTACTGGGTGCATTACCTGGTTTCAGGCGCAGCAGGCGTGTTTGAACTCCCGCAAACGGCTGCCGAGCAACGTCGAGTGGCAAGGGGCGGTGGCCGGAACGCCAGACCCAGGACCGGACAACGGCACGACGGACTGTAACACCGGCAACGTTGTGGAACCGGTGAACACGGGCTCGCGTAGCAGCTGCGTGTCGTACTGGGGCGCGTACGACATGGTGGGGAACGTCGAGGAATGGGTGGCGGACTGGGCGCCCTTGTCGACAACCTGCCCGATGTGGGGCACCTTCAGCAACGACCTCCAGTGCTTTGCGGGAGCGAACACTGCCGCAAATAACGGCCCCGGCGCGCTGACCCGTGGGGGTAACTTCGCCTCAAGCTCGACTGCCGGTCCGCTGGCCGTTGAGGCTGGTATTCCGCCGTCCGGATGGGGTAACTTCTTCGGCTTCCGGTGCGCGCGCTAGGGTGGAGGATCCGATCCCGCAACGGTTATTTTCGGACAATCAGCGTTGCCCCAAAAAGAAGCGACGGAAGGTCCAATATCGGACGCTCCGCGTGCGGGTGCAAGGTCAGCTCATTAGGATACCGATGTGCTGGCGCGCGAGTTCTATCCAACTTTTCATCGCTGCAAATCGCCCAACTCGGTCGAGCGGCGGTGATCTTGAGCGACTTGAACCCACGTCCCTCAATCCCCCGGAGCCTCCCATAGCCAGCCTGGAAGGCGTCGCGAGCGAATGATATAGATTGGTCTATACGGAGGCTGACAATGGCAACCACCGCACCATCGCAAACGGCACCGAGCGCTCGGGCGAAGCTCTTCAGCAACGGACGCTCGCAGGCGGTCCGATTGCCAAAGGAATTTCGCTTCGAAGGAAAAGAGGTGGCCATCCGCAAGGAAGGCAACGCGGTTGTCCTGCAGCCGGTAGCAAAGCGACAATGGCCCCGCGGGTATTGGCAGCGGATTGACCGGCGGGCCAAGGACCTCGCGCTCGGTCATGTCGCGCCCGTTGGCGGAGGCCTTCTGGATCTTGCCGCGGACGACGTGTGATCTGGCTGCTCGATACCAACGTCCTGATTCACGCCACGCGCGGCCGCCCGCCCGGCGTCCGTGCGCACCTCCAGCGACAAAGCCCTGACGACGTCGCCGTGTCGAGCATTACCATCGCGGAGTTGTGGTACGGGGCCGAGAAGAGCGTTAACCCCGCACGGAAGCGCGAGGTGTGGCGCGCGGTGATCGGCCCGTTCCAGGTGGTCGCCTTCGACCGCGATGCTGCGGAGCATCACGCGCGCATTCGATACCTCCTGCGCCACAGACCGATCGGAGAACGTGACTTGTTGATTGCGTCGATCGCACTCGCCTATGACCTGATCCTCGTCACCCACAATGCCGAGGAGTTCTCTCGCGTGCCGCGTCTCCGCGTCGAGGACTGGTTCGAAGGATAGGTCCCATGCCACGCCCGAAGCTGCCGGAGCCGCCGCGCGCGGAGAAACCCGACTGCCGCATCAGGCGTTCGATCGCCTCGGCCTCCGCTTCAAGCGCGAATTGAATGCGGAACACTCCGCGGTGGACAAGCGCGAGCACGCCGCTGCCGCTTCCCCGTGCGCGCCGGAGCACACGCGCCGCCTCGCTAAGCGCCGCCTCACAGCGCCGGACTCGATGGTGGGGGCACGGCCCTCCGGTCTCCCGGCAACCGGAGGACGTCGAAAGGGTCGCGTCCGAAGTGGAAACTGAAGTCGATGCAACCTCGTCCCTGCTGGATTCCGTTATCCTTGACATTCCCGGCTGTGGTGGCAGAAGCTGCAGCACCATATCGCAGGAGGGAGGCAGACAATGAAACAGACACAGTTGACCGCAGTGATCGGCGCACTGATCGTGGGACTCGCGGCGCACACCGCCTACGCCGGCTGGCCGGGCGATCCGGCGAAATGCCCGCCCGACGCAGTGAAGGCGGGCTCGGTGTGTATGGACAAGTACGAAGCGAGCGTGTGGCAGATCCCGGCCACCAACAAAGCGCTGATCAAGAAAGTGCAAAACGGCACGGCGACGCTGGCCAATCTCCAAGCCGCCGGGGCGACGCAGATCAGCCCGTCGTCGAGTTGCTCGCCGGCATTTCCGGCGACGTTCCCGCAGAACGGCCAGTGGACGGCGCCGCTGTACGCGGTATCGATTCCCGGCGTGCATCCCACCGCGTGCGTGACGTGGTTTCAGGCGCAGCAGGCGTGCTTTAACTCACGCAAGCGGCTGCCGAGTAATGCTGAGTGGCAGGGGGCGGTGGCGGGGACACCGGATCCAGGACCGGACAACGGCACGACGGACTGTAACACTGGTAGCGTCGTCGATGCGGTGAACACCGGTTCCCGCAGTAGCTGCAAGTCGAGCTGGGGGGCGTATGACATGGTAGGCAACGTGTGGGAATGGGTGGCGGACTGGACGCCGTTGTCGACGACCTGCCCGGGCTGGGGAGCGTTCAGCGACGACATCCAGTGCTTTGCGGGAGCGAGCACGGCAGCAAATAACGGCCCCGGCGTGCTGAGCCGTGGCGGCGACATGGGATCCGGCCCGTCTGCCGGTCCGCTGGCCATCTTGGATGGCATTAGGCCGTCCGACTCGGGCGGCAACGCCGGCTTCCGATGTGCGCGCTAGATCAGTTTTTCGAAGGCGGCCTAGACGACGAGCGCGCCGAGGATTCCTCGCACGCGATCAATCCATCGCGCGAGATGTAGCCCAAGATCGCCCGAAGAGCAGGAGCGTTTCAAATGGGCAAGTCCTTGGTGTAGACTGTGGTCGAGGATGAGATCTGTATGGTTCGGTCCATCGATAGACTCCAGGGAGAGGTTGTTGGCCTGTGCCGGCGGTTTCGGGTGCGGCGGCTCTATGCGTTCGGTTCGGCGCTGACGGACCGTTTTGATGCCGCGACGAGCGATCTCGATTTACTCGTCGAGATGGAAGATCGGCAGCCCACCGGAGGATACGCCGACCGGGTCCTCAATCTCGCGGATGCGCTCGAACAGCTGTTCGGCCGCCCGGTCGACCTGATAACGCAGGAGTCGATCCGCAATCCGTACTTTCGCGAGGAAGTCGAGGCCACGCGCCACCTCATATATGAAGATACAAACCAAGAAGCTGTTGCTTGACGTAGTGGAATCGGGCGGCAGCATCTTGGCTCGCTGTGCGGGTCGGACGTTTGTCGAGTACGAATCCGATCGCTGGTTCCGTCGCGTCGTGGAGCGCGAGTTTGAGATCATCGGCGAAGCCTTGAACCGGCTGGCCGAATCAGATCCGGTTACTGCGGCCGCGATCTCTGAACTGCCACGCATCGTCGGATTCCGGAATCGCATCATCCATGCCTACGATGCGGTAGACAATGCCGTTGTGTGGGGTGTCGTCGAAAGCCACTTGCCGCGTTTGCTGCACGACATTGAAGTGCTGCTGGAGCAGCAAGGAGAACACCTGTAGCCGTTCTCCGCTGTGCGGACCATGGCCGCCGTCCGCGGCCCGCCGAACAGACGCCGGGCGCAGCCCCTAGTCCGACGCCCACTTCGGCTGGCGCTTCTGCAGAAATGCGCCCATGCCTTCCGCCGCTTCCTCCGACGTGAACAGCTCCGCGATCTTCCCGCTCGTGTAGCGAAACGCCTCGTCCATCGACAGGAGCGGAATGCGGCGGACCAGCTGCTTGGCTTCGCGAATGGCGTTCGGACCGCCGAGGCGGATCATGCCGGTCACCTCGTCCACCGCCGCATCCAGATCCACCGCCGGCACGGCGCGGTGAATGAGGCCGAGCTCGACGGCGCGCGCCGCCGAGAAGCGCTCGCCGGTCAGGAAGAGCCACATGCTGTTCTGGATGCCGAGCTTCGGGATCACCACGACGGAAATCATCGCCGGGATGACGCCGACCCGCACCTCGCTGAAGCTGAACTTCGCGTCGTCGGCCGCGATCGTGATATCACAGGCCGCCGGCCAGCCCGATCCCGCCGCCAAACGCATGGCCATTGATGCGGCCGATGACCGGCTTGGGCGCGTTCCAGATCGTCTTCATGACGCCGACGAATGGGTTCTCCTCTGCCGTGCCGACGCCGGCGCTCTTCAGATCCGCGCCGGCACAGAACGCCGAGCCCGCGCCGGTCACGACGATGAAGCGCACGTGCGCATCCGCGATGGCGGCTGCCAGGTGCGTCCGCAAGCCCAACACAATCTCCTCGCTCAGTGCGTTGCGGCGCTCCGGTCGATTCAGCGTGATCCACGCCGCATCGCGGCGGAGCTCGTAGAGAATCGCGTCGGTCATGAGCACACTCCAGAAGGAAATGGAAAATGAAAAATGCGGAACGGAAAATGCACAATCACACGCTCATCCTGCCATTTTCCATTCTTCATTTTCCATTTTCCGTCGTCGCGGCCTCCTCCACCACCACCAGCACGTCCCCCGCATCCACCTGCTGGCCCACCTCCACCAACACCTCGCGGACGACGCCGTCGTGCGGCGCGGTGACCTCGTGCTCCATCTTCATAGCTTCGAGGATGATGAGCGGATCGCCTTTCGCAACCTGCTGCCCGACCTCAACCCGCACCGACAGGATCTTGCCGGGCATGGGTGCCTGACAGCCCCCGTGCACCGCTTCGCGGGCCAGTGACGGAAAGCGCGGCACCTCGTGCAGCTCGGAGCTGCCCAGGGAGCTGTGGACGAAGTGTATATCACCATGGGTGATAAGCCGGTACGTCCGGCCCACGTCATCAATAACGAGACTGATGTGCGCCCGGTCCCACGGAGTGCACCGCTGCGGTGTGCGCCGTGCCGTCCACGTTCGCATCGATGTCGCGCCCGTGGACGCGGTACTGCACGCGGATCGTGTCGCCGCCCGCCGTGAACGCGGCGTCCTGCATGGCGCTCGGACTGTTCCGCCAACCCGACGGGATGCCGCGCAGGACCGGGGCGGCGGCGCGGCGCTGCTCCTGCAACCACAGGGCGGTGGCCAGCGCGTGCAGCCGGTCGGCCGTGCATTGCTCCGGCGAGCGCCCGTGATCGAGGACGATGTGCTTGTCGATGAAATGCGTGTCGAGGTGGCCGGCGAGGAACTCGGCGTGGCGCAACACCCCGATCAAGAAACCGATGTTCGTGCGCACGCCGTGTACGCGCATCTGCGCGAGGGCGCGCGCCAGCCGCTGCACCGCTTCGGTGCGGGTGGGCGCGTGCGCGATGACCTTGGCGAGCATCGGGTCGTAGTAAATCGTCACCTCCGAGCCGCTTTCGACCCCGCTCTCATAGCGCACGCCGGCTGCCGGCGACTCCTCCCAGCACACCAGTGTCCCGGTTGACGGCAGAAAATCCGCAAACGGGTCCTCGGCATAGATGCGGCCCTCGACGGCGTGACCGCGGATCGCAAGATCTTCTTGGCGCAGCGGCAGCGGGGCGCCCTGCGCGATCAGGATCTGCAACCGTACGAGATCGAGTCCGGTGATCTCCTCCGTGACCGGATGCTCGACCTGCAGGCGCGCGTTGACCTCGAGGAAGTAGAAGGTGCCCTCGCGGTCGACGACGAACTCGACCGTTCCCGCGTTTTGATACCCAATCGCGCGACCCGCGGCGAGCGCGGCTGCACCCAGGCGCGCGCGCAACGCCTCGTCAACGGCGGGCGACGGGGCTTCCTCGATGATCTTCTGATAGCGCCGCTGGATCGAACACTCGCGCTCGAAACAATGGATCAAGTTGCCGTGCGCATCCCCGAGGATCTGCATCTCGATGTGGCGCGGCGATTCGAAGTAGCGTTCGATCAGCAGCGTGTCGTCGCCGAAGGCGCTCTTGGCCTCGCGCCGGGCGGCGGCGAGTGAGGCGGCAAGCGTGCTGGGGTCACGCACGACGCGCATCCCTTTGCCACCGCCGCCGGCCGACGCCTTGATCAGGATCGGGTACTGGAGTTCACGCGCGCGGACGTCAATGTCGCGATCCGAAAGCCCTGCGGCGCTGAAACCGGGAATGACCGGGACGCCCGCCGCCGCCATGATGCGTTTCGCCTCGATCTTGCTGCCCATCTGCCGGATGGCATCGGGCGTGGGGCCAATGAACGTCAGCCCCGCATCGGCGCACGCCTGGGCGAAGTCGGCATTCTCGGCGAGAAAGCCGTAGCCGGGATGCACGGCGTCGGCACGCACTCGGCGCGCGGCGTCGATGATCTTGTCGATGGCCAGGAACGAGCTGCCGGTTAGCGGCGGGCCGATGTACACCGCCTCATCGGCGGCGCGCACAAACGGCGCGGTGCGATCCGGGTCGGCGAAGATGGCCGCCGTGCTGATACCCATGGCGCGGCAGGTGCGGATGATCCGCGACGCGATCTCGCCGCGGTTGGCGATCAGAACTGTGTGGAATTGTGTCATTGAGTCATTGTGTGATTGAGTGACTTGAATGATTGAGTGACTGAACGTGTGGCAATCGCCCAATGACTCAATGAATCAATCACACAATCCATCCTCCCCTACATCCGGAAGACGCCGAAGTTGTCGGCGCCTTTGACGACGTTAGTGAATGCGGCGCTCAGGGCGATGCCCAGCACGGTGCGCGTGTCGCGCGGGTCGATGACGCCGTCGTCCCAGATGTGGGCGGTGGCGTAAAAGGCGTTCGACTCCTGCTCGATCTGCCCGATGACCATCTGCCGTACCATCTTGTCTTCGTCCTCGTTGTACGGCTGCCCGGTGCGTTCCGCTGCTTGACGGCGCACGATCGACAGCACGCCGGCGAGTTGTTCCGGGCCCATGACCGCAATGCGGTGATTCGGCCAGGTGAAGAGGAAGCGCGGGTCGTAGGCGCGGCCGCACATGCCGTAATTGCCGGCGCCGTACGAGCTGCCGATCATCACGGTGAACATCGGCACGGTCGAGTTGGACACCGCGTTGATCATCTTGGCGCCGTCTTTGATGATACCGCCCTGCTCGTACTGCGTGCCGACCATGTATCCGGTGATGTTCTGCAGGAACAGCAACGGCACATCGATCTTGTTGCAGAGATGGATGAACTGCGACGCCTTCTGCGAGGAGTCGGAAAACAAGATCCCGTTGTTGCCGAGGATGCCGACCGGATAGCCGTGAATGTGCGCCCAGCCCGTGACCAGCGTGGTCCCGTAGTTCGTCTTGAACTCCTCGAACTGGGAGCCGTCGACGATGCGCGCAATGACCTCGCGCACCTCGAACGGCTTGCGCACATCGATGGAGCCGATGCCGAGCAGCTCGTCGGGATCGTACCGCGGGTCTTCCGGCGCGCGCATCTGCGCCTCACCCAGCTTGCGCCAATTCAGATGCGCGAGGATCTCGCGGCCGAGGCGGATGGCCTCGATCTCGTTCTCGGCGAGGTAATCGGAGACGCCCGAGATGCGGCTGTGCATCTCGGCGCCGCCGAGCGTTTCCTCGTCGGCATCTTCGTTGGTCGCCATCTTCACCAGCGGCGGCCCGCCGAGAAAGACCTTGGCGCCGCCTTTCACCATGACAACATAGTCAGACATGCCGGGGACATAGGCGCCACCCGCCGTCGAGTTGCCGAAGACCAGGCAGATCGTCGGGATGCGCTCGGCGGAGCGCCGCGTCAGCTCGCGGAAGGTCTTGCCACCGGGCACGAAGATCTTTGCCTGCACCGGCAGATCGGCGCCCGCTGATTCCGTGAGGTTGATCAACGGCAAGCGATTCTTCTGCGAGATCTCCATGGCGCGCAGACTCTTGTCGAGCCCGTAGGGATTGATCGCGCCACCTTTGACCGTGGGGTCACTGGCCAGGACGAGGCACTCGACGCCGCTGACGACGCCGATGCCGGTGACCGTGCTCGCGCCGACCGTGTAGTCGGTGCCCCACGCCGCCAGCGGCGACAGCTCGAGGAACGGCGAGTCGCGATCGAGGAGCAGCTCGATGCGTTCACGCGGTAAAAGCTTGCCGCGTGAACGGTGGCGCTGCACGTACTTCTCGCCGCCACCGGCGCGCGCCAGTGCCAGTTGCTCATTGAGATAGCGGACCTGTTCGAGCATCCCGTCGTAATTGACGCGGTATGTCTCGGAGCGGGGATCGATGCGAGTGGGGAGAACGGTCATGGAATCACCAAGAAAGGAAATGAAGAATGGAAAACGGAAAATGAAAAATGAAAAACCGCCAGACTGACGGAGAGTCTAGCTGAATGCTTGGCGTATTCGCCGGTTTCCGCGCCGGTTCTCCGTTTTCCGTTCTTCATTTTTCATTTTCCATTTTTCGAATTTCACATGCCCAGCATCTTCGCCACGACGAGCTTCATGACTTCATCGGCGCCGCCGCCGATGCTGACCAGACGGGTGTCGACGAAGGCGCGCCCCGCGGGGTTCTCCCAGCAGTAGCCGGCGCCGCCGAAGAGCTGCACGCAGGTGGTCGCGACGTATTGATGCATCGCGCTGGTGAAGACCTTCGCCATGGAGATGTCGAGCGTCGCGTCCTCGCCGCGCACCATCTGCCGCATGCAGCGGTAGGCGAACTCCTGCGCGGCGGTGATCTGGATCATCATATCGACGAACTTGTGCTGACTCACCTGCATCTTCGACAGCGGCTTGCCGAAGAGGATGCGCTGCTGGGCATGCTCGAGTGTCATCTCCCACAGGCGGCGTGCCGCCACCGGCGCCATGACGATGGGCACCATGCGCTCGTCCTGGAACTGCATCATCTGCTGCTGGAAGCCGCGGTTCGCGTCACCAATCGTGTTGGTGATCGGCACGCGCACATCGTCGAAATAGAGCACCCCGGTGTCCGATCCTTTGTTGCCGATCTTTTCGAGGAGATCGTAGGTGAAGCCGGGGGCATCCGTGGGGACGATGATCTGACTGAACCCGCCGTATCCGGCCCCCGGATCGGTCACCGCAAGCAGGCAGAGCCAGTCCGCAGTCGCAGCATTCGTGATGTACATCTTCGAGCCGTTGATGACCCAGTCGTCACCATCCCGCACGGCGCGTGTCTTGATGCGCCGCGACGTCCGAACCCGCACCCGGTTCGGTAACGGCGATGGCCGAAACGTGCTCGCCGCGGATCGCCGGCACCAGGTACTTCTGTTTCAGCTCTTCGCTGCCGAAGTGGTGCAGCGCCGGGGTCGCCATGTCCGTTTGCACCGTGATGCCCATGGCCACGCCGGCGTTGTCGCACAGCGCCAGCTCTTCGAGGAAGACGGCGTGGTACGAATAATCCAGCCCCTGCCCGCCGTACTGCGGGTCGTAGCGGATGCCGAGCAGGCCGAGGTCACCCATCCTTAGATAGAGTGACTTGTCGATCCGGCCCATCTTGTCGAACTCGCGCGCCCGCGGCACCAGCTCGGTCTGCACGAATTTCCGCACCACCTCCCGGAACGCCCTGTGTTCGCTTGAGCCGTAGATGTCTTCACCTGGGACGTACATGCTGCCTCCCACTTTCGCCTATCGCCCGCCGCCTCTGGCCATATGCCATCCGCGATACGCCGTAAGCGGCTCCACTATCTAGCGCATGGCGCGCCTCGGTCAAATCATGATGGCAGAAATTTTCACCGGCGTATTACCCGTTGTGGGACCTTTTGCTTTCACCCGCGCGAGAGGCTGCAATCTGTTCTCTCCCGCGCGTCATCTCAGCGTGGGAGTGCCCATGGCCGGCTGGCCATCCGAAGACGATGAAAAGCAAGCGCCCCTCGCCCGTGCCACTTCCGGCACGGGAGAGGGTTCGGGTGAGGGCTGGGATGCTGCGAGGTCTCGTATTTTCAAAGGAGAGGGAGGGTGAGGGCGCCAGTGTTCGCCGCGTGACTATCGCAGTGATTTCCCGCCCCGCAGCTATTGTGGCGGGACCTTGCAGCCTTCCAGACGGCAATGTTGCGCCTGTAATGCCGCCTGGCAGCGTTCCGGAGGGCGTTGCAGGAGCTGTAAAGGCACCTTACCGCCTCACAACACGCAGTCCCACACCTGTTCAGGCCTCATTGCACGCTGAGACCTTGTTTCCACGCAGAGCGTCTGGGGTTTGGACGCTTTCTTAGCCGTGGGCTTCCAGCCCTCGGCGGTGGCTGGGTGTAAAACGACGCGCAACTTCGCACCCACCCACACCAGAATATGTCCGGCACCGTCGAACACGTCACGGACTGTGACTCATGGGGTGCTAGTTTCGAACCGGACTCCGGGGCCAGAACACTGAATCTGGGATCTGGGGACAACGCCGGCGAATGCGTCCAGCCACGCATCCAGCTGTTCGCGATCGGGTTGCTCCATCGGTTGCATGAGTAAATTCTAGTCCTCAATGCCTCCGGGGCAACCGGACCACCGGGCGTGCGGCTTCCAGGAAGATCGCAGGAATGACTGGACTGTCATTTGCTCCCCACACAAAATGGGAATAGGAGGCTGCGTATGGCCAAGGCACTGGAGGTTGTCGGAATTGCTTCCATTGCCGCTTTCTGTCTGCTTGGGAATTCGGTCGCACTGGCGCAGCAGGGATTCCAGGTCCGGGGCTGCGTCAATGAATTCCCGGGGCTTCGGTGCAGCCAGATTGGCGAAACGGTGACCCTTGAGCCACTGGGCCTAATCTCCGGCGGGCCGGCGTCCCTCTATTTCACATTCCAAGGGGTTCCGCCGGGAACCTATACGCTGCAAGTGTCGCCGAGATGCAATCCGTTCGGCTGTTGGCCGGGCACCCCGGTGAGCGTTACCGATCACGATGTGTTCGTAGCTATCGACTTGGTCTCGTCCTGTCCGGGCGATTGCGACGGAGATTTCGAGGTGTCGATTGCAGAGATTTTGACGGGCGTTCGTATAGCGCTGGGCGAGTTGACGGTTGAAGCCTGTGCGGCCATGGACACGAACGGTGACGGCGAGGTGTCGATCGACGAATTGGTAGCTGCCGTCCAGTCAGCGTTAGCGGGATGCTCGGTCCACCCTTTCACGCCAGGGAGTGTCCGCCGTCCACGTACAGCGTCGTGCCGGTGATGTAGCTGGTGGCGTCGGAGGCGAGGAAAACAGCGGCCCCTTCGAGCTCGTGTACCTGGCCGAGGCGGCCGATCGGCAGCTTGCTGATCAAAGTGTGGCCGGCCTTGGTTTCGAAAAATTCTTGATTCATGGGCGTCAGGAAGTAGCCTGGGCACAGGGCGTTGACTTGGATGTTGTGCCGGATCCATTCGAGCGCCAGCGCGCGCGTGAGTTGGACGAGCGCCGCCTTGCTCGCCGCGTATGCGGCCACGTAGCGCGCTACGCGTGAGGCGAGCACCGAGGCGACGTTGATCACCTTGCCGGAGCGGCGCTGGATCATGTGCGGGCCGACGTGCTTGCAGCACAGCATCGGGCCGCGCAGGTTTACCGCCATGACAGTGTCCCAGTGCGTCGCGTCCATCTCGACGATCGCGCCGCTGCCTTCGATGCCGGCATCGTTGACGAGGATGTCGATGTGTCCGAACTCCGCTACCACCTGGTCGACCATGCGGCGGATGGAATCTTCGTTGGCGACGTTGGCGGCCACAGCCAGCGCGCGGTGCCCGTGCTGCCGCAGCTCCTCTGCGACCTGGTCGAGGTCGGATTGCGTGCGGCTGGTAATCGCAACATCCGCACCGGCGCGTGCGAGTGCGCCGGCAATCGTGCGCCCCAAGCCCTTGCTACCGCCCGTGACCAGGGCGGTGCGACCGCTGAGATCGAACCAGTTTCGAATCATTAGAGCACGACTATTCTTTCACACCTCCGCTTGCAACAGGGGTAGGGATTCAGTTGCAGTCAGCGCTTGAGCGGAGCTATGAACTGAGCGGTCATGACCATGCTGGTGAAGCCGCAGCTGACCGCGCAGGAATACCTGGAGCGCGAGCGTGCTGCCGAGCACAGGAGCGAGTACTGGGCCGGCGAGATGTTCGCCATGGCCGGGGCCAGCGAGGCGCATAACCGCATCGTGACCAACGTCAGTGGGGAGCTGCGTGCTCAACTCAAAAGTCGCCCGTGTAAGACGTACTCCAGCGACATGCGCGTCAAAGTCGAAGCGACCGGCCTCTACACGTATCCGGACGTCGTGGTCGTATGCGGTGTAGCCCGCTTTGAGGACGACTATCGCGACACGCTGCTCAGCCCCACGGTCATCGTGGAGGTGCTGTCGCCGTCGACTGAAGCGTATGATCGCGGCGAAAAGTTCGCGCACTATCGCCGCATCCCATCGCTCACGGATTACCTCTTGGCTGCTCAGGATAAGGTGCGCGTTGAGCACTTCGTCCGGCAACCCGATGGCCAGTGGCTGCTCTCAGAGGTGAGCGATCTGCACGGCAGCCTGGCCATTGCATCGGTCGACTGCACGCTGCAAATTGCGGAGGTGTACGATAAGGTGGACTTCGCGGCGGTGCGAGCGGACCGCTCTCAATCATCAACAGCACCACGGCCGGGCTGACCGCCCGAAATCGAGAAAGCGCGCCTGTTCCCGTTCGTCTCGGTAGAGACGTTGGTCGGGAAAGGAGGATTTGATCAGGTGCACTCTATTCCCACGTTTCCGACCTACGTCCCTCTTGGTCTTTCGCCCAGATCACGGAGCTGGGCGTCGGTTCGGGGGCGGCCGGGCTGACGCGAGATCCAGCGTCAGTACGTACGATACGCACGGCGGTGCCAGGCCACCACGGTGGCTGGTTTGACGATGACGAGGGACCTGGCCCAGTCGGTCCACACCGCACGCAGGGCGACCCAGAACAGGTCTGCACCACCGCTACGAGTGGCGCGCAGCCGCTTGACGCAGATGGAATTTTGGTGAGGCACAGCATTTGGCCGCTAATAATGGGACCATCCGCCTACTGGCTCCGGGGCTTCTGCTCGATGCCCTCGACACGCGCTTGGAGATTGCCGAAGGCCGTCGCAAAGCTGTTCAAGGCGTCCGCCATATCGTCGGCGCGGCCGCCGCGCGCCGCGACAACCGCTCCGACAGAACTAGAGACCATGTCTGCGGCGTCCTTGATGCCGCCGCTGCTGTACTGCGAGACGGACGAAGCGAAGGTCTGGATGATCTCCGGTGCCTGCTTGCCGTAGCTGGAATCCACCAGTTGCTGGCCCATGATGGAGTTGACGAACGGGTTCAGCGCGGAGCTCATGGAGTTCATCCCCTCCTTGAACGCCGGGTTGCTCAACGCTAGCACCTGAGCCTGGAAGTCGCTCATCATCTTCATGTTCTGCATCTGCCGGATCTGGGGAGTCACCACGCCGCCGCTCCGGGCCAGCGCTTGGTTGATCTGGATTTGCTGGATGGTCGAGAGGCCCGCCTGGAGGGCGCCCATCGCCGCCATGAACTGCTGGTCGTTCTGGGCCTGACGCTGCTGGTTGACCTCGGCGATAAAGCGGTCGCCCTTGGCCAGTTCGGGCATCGCCTCGGCCTCGGCGTGCTTGGTTGCGTAGAAGTTCTCGCGCCCCTTGTCGCTGGCCAAGTACTTCCTCGAGCAGGTCTTCGTTGAGCGTCGCCAGCCGGGCGTGGCCAGTCTTGCCCTCTTTGAGGTAAGCCTGGCGCAGAAGCTCGTAGCATTCCAGCGCGCCGCGCGCCATCATGATCGGCGAGCCTTCTTTCCGAAAAAGATCCAGGGCCATGTTGGCCTCGGTCTCCGCCCCGGACAGATCCGATCGGCCCCAAGCCATGCGCGCCAAGCCCAGGTGCGCACGAGCCGCGGACTCGACCCAGCGGTCGTAGACGAATGGAAAGGCCGCTGCCGATTCGTCCGTGAGCACAAGCTTGGACGAGCGTCCCATCTCGTTGAAGGTCTTCTCGACGTGCTCCGCGTGCTCAGAGGGAGGAATGCTGACCACGGGCGCGGCCACCGCGATCACTTCGCGGTAGGTCTGGGCAGCCCTCTCGGGCTGGGTCGCCTCGAGATCTCGCGCCTCCTCGACCGTCATCAGACGCTCGTTGGCCTTGCGCACCGAGTCCGACAGGTTTGGGCTCATCGGAAGGCACGCGCTGAGCACGGCCGCCATCAACAGGATCAAGATTTTTGTCATGGCACGCTATCTCCTCGCCTGGGAAGTCGCGAACCGCCCGTCAAGAGGCCCGCCGGGGCCGAAGGCCTTGGCCAGGGCTTCGCGGACCTCACGGAAGCCCTTATTCCGCAGCTTCGGCGTCACCCGCGGATCGAGCCCGTAGTAGAGGCCCTTGATCCCCGAGGCGTCGTCGTGGACTTTGAAGCGCTGGGCCCACAGCGGTTGTCCCGGGTGCTGCGGGTCGAGCACCTGGACCTCGAATGCCATGTTGCGGTCGATCGCGCCGGTCGGTAATCCCAACAGCGGCTGCAGCAGCAACAAACCCATCAGGGGGAACACGTCCGTTTGCCGCGTGTGGACGTAGTAACGTCCGGTGATGATCAGGTCGTAGTTTTGATACGAATCCGCCAGATCCGGCCACTCCTGGTAATCCACGCTCGCAAAAAGCCCCGAGGCGGCGAGGTCCTGCCGAAGGTGCATCTCGAACGTGGGATACAACGGGTAGTAGATATCACGGCTGCTGAAGACCAGGATCGGTGCGATTAGGAGCCCCCCCAGTTCCGCCCCAAAGTCGCCGGGGGGCTCATGTCCTCGAACGGCGCCACCGCCACACGCAGGGGGTGGCGCGGCGGGTTGGCCATCGCCGGATTGGGCTCGTAGATGACCGCCGGCATGGTGCACGCTGACGTGAGCACGATCCCCAGCAAAAGGAACGATGCCCCAACGATGTTCGGGGGGTGTCGCTGATCCGTGCGCGGCGACGGTGGAGCAACCGCACGGGGAGCGGACGGTGCGGCCCTGCCTTCTAAGCCCTCCAGAAGAGTGCCAACGACATCTGCGGCGACCGCACAGTCCAGTCCTTCGCCCTCCCCACGAAAGGAGTTGATGCCGATGATTTCCGCGTGATCGTTCAGTAGGGGACCTCTCGCCGTCTGTGTCTGGATCACCGCGCGTTTCTCCTTCTGTTGTACTGGGAGGCCGCATCTCGCAGGTTTTTTCCCACCATCACCACAAAACACCACCTTTTTTCAGTGCATCCCGGATTTCTTTCTTCGCCCGGAAATATTGAGTGGCTATGGCTGCGCAGGACCACGAGGGGGTGGAGGTGGACTTGCGGCTGGCGGAGCCGGTATGTCCGCCGGGGGCGGTGTGCTCGGATGCTGCTGCGTGTGCGACGGTGGTCGGTACGCGCTGGCGGGTATAGGAATCTGGTTGCCGGCCTCGAACACCACTCGCTTCGGCTGCTCGCCGACCTCTTGCATGGCTCGCTTGAGTCCGCTGCGGCTGGCCGCCACTTCCCCGCGCCACACCACCTGCTTGCGCTCGTTGATCGCATGCACCACCAAACTCTTGCTACTCACGTCCATTCCCACGTACTGGCCCCTTTCTGTCGTTGTGCATCGAGCACGTACCGACGCTTGGGCCTTCGGGTCAACGTCTGCCGCCAGAGGGGGGCCTCTTCAGAGAATCTCCCTTCCCGCGGTCAGCGTCAACGACACCTCAAAGCCAGAACCAGACCGGACCACTCAGTGCCGCCGTGCGCCAGCGCGCTTTGGATAACATACGCGCAAGGATCACCTACTCGCACACCCATTGAGAGCGTTGTTCACCGCCGCGATGATCTCGTTAATTTCCACTTGGCCGTCACCGTTTGCATCACATGCGGCACATGCCGAAACTGGGGAGTTACTCAGTGCTATGCTCACACACTGGATGATCTCGTTGATCTCCACGGTCCCATTTGCATCGCAGTCGCCAGTGCACGCGGGCACAGGGCACTCGCCGTTTGGTGAGCAGATGTCGTGGCCGTCAGGGCAGGTGGCACACGTCATTCCACTGGGGCAGCATACTGCGCGGCCGTCAGGGCAGGCGGCGCACTTCGGGAAGTTGGGATCGCTGCAAAACCCGGCGTTCCCACAGTCGTCGGTGCATGCGCCGTCGGCGGAGCACACTGCGCGGCCGTCAGGGCAGGTGGCGCACATAGGAAGGTTGGGATCCGTGCAAACCACGCCGTTTCCGCAGTCCCCGGTGCACTCGCCGGTCCGGGAGCATGTTACGTGGCCGTCAGGGCAGGTGGCGCACTTCGGGAAGTTGGGATCGCTGCAAAACCCGGCGTTCCCACAGTCGTCGGTGCATGCGCCGTTAGCGGAGCATACTGCGCGGCCGTCAGGGCAGGCGGCGCACATAGGAAAGTTGGGATCCGTGCAAACCACGCCGTTTCCGCAGTCCCCGGTGCACTCGCCGGTCCGGGAGCATGTTACGTGGCCGTCAGGACAGGTGGCGCACTTCGGGAAGTTGGGATCGCTGCAAAACCCGGCGTTCCCACAGTCGTCGGTGCATGCGCCGTTAGCGGAGCATACTGCGCGGCCGTCAGGGCAGGTGGCGCACTTCGTACTGGGATCGGTACAAAAGTGGTCTATTCCAGCATCATCGACTCCACAATCCTCGGTGCACTGACCGTTCGCGGAGCATACTTCGCGACCGTCAGGACAGAATGTGCACCAGCACGGACTGGCGGAGGCGCATCCTTCGAACCCGTCACGGCAGGTGAAACAGACGGGGACGGGATCATGGCAGGTGGTGCCGTTCCCACAATCAATATAGTCGGCGGGAGTGAACCTCGCATTCGCGTGAAAGTTACCCGTACTGTTTCCTCCAGAGGGAGCGGTGCTGCGAGGGGCACTGTTCGCCTGATCAACGCCTTTGCCCGCGGTGGTGCCGACCAATACAGGAAGGGGGTATGGATCGCGAAGGGTGTCCAGAACCGTGTAGAGGTCCGCTGCAGTTGGGATCAACGGGCCGCCAGGCGCCGCCTGCGCGTAGACCGTCGGAGGTCCCTTCGCACCGAAGCTCCTGAAAAACAACACGCATCCACAAACGACTAGTAGTGACAGCAGCAATCTGATCTTCATTTTCCAGATCTCCTTTCCGCCGTTGGGACATTGGTTCTGTTCGGTGTGGGCAACGAGTTGCTGATCTTCTCTCCTCCCTATTCCTCTTGCGCTTGCCGGACGGCCGCTTCAGCCGTGTCAGCCTCCTTCTGCTGCTGATCAAGTTGCGCGGCGGCGTCCACATCCGGTTGCGCCTCGCCTTCTACGAACGGTTTCGGGTCGGCGGGCGGGGCGCTTGCCATCCCATTCTTGCCTTGGTTGTCCGCCAGCGTCTGAAGCCCCTGGTCGATCTTCTGCCGGAAATCGTTGTGCATGTCCTGTAGATCCTGTAACGACACGTCGAGCTGAGTGTGCGCCGCGCAATCATTGTTCTGGCTGCTGGTCACCCGCACCCGCACGTTGTTATTTGCATCGGGCGTGTCCGCCAGCCGGTCCAGAATGTCGCCCGGAGAGAGGGAACATACCGTGCCGTCAGGGGTCGGTTCACTCAGTGTCCTGGATACGACGAAGATCGTCATTTTGGGATCGAGAACTTCCGGTACCTGCTCGTTGCTCGCGGGCTCCACCGGTGGGCTGATTGTCGAGGGCTGTTCGTTGGCCGGTGCTGCTGCCTGGCGGACGCTGGCAGCTGCCTGTTCGGCGGCGACCTCGGCTCGCACTTGCTCGGCGATCGCCTGCTTCACTTCCGGTGTCAGTGTGACACTGGCGTTGTCGGGGGCCGGTGCGGGCTCCGGCGGGTTGGCTGGGGGGGGAGCAATATCTGGCCGCTGCACGTATTCCGCTGGCGCGCTGGCCGCCGCTTGCGCTTCATAGGCCGCTCGGAGGTTTTCGGCGAGCAGGTAGTCCGTCAGCCAAAGAGCCGGGGACGGATACACGGGGTATGGGGTAAAGTAGTATCCATAGTAGCCGTACCACGGAGCGGCGGCCCAGCCCCACGTCCAGGGAACCGGCGCGGCCCACGGATCATAGGCCCAGCCATAATACCCGGGCCCGTAGTAATAGGGCGGCACGTATCGATAGTAGGGAGCCCCATGATAGTAGTAGCCGCGATAGACGACTGCGTAGGGGTGGCCGGCGTAGACGTACGTTCGGCGCATATACGGGTGTCCGCCTCGGACGAACGGACGCTCGACGAATCCGTGGTGAGCTCCGACGACAACCACTCGGCCCCCACCTTTGAGATGGGTCTCAACCATCCGGCCACCACGTTCGCCGCGATGGATCACCATGTCGCCGTGACGGATCGAGCGGACTTCGCCTTTGGCGTTTACTCTTGCTTCTACTCCGTGGGGTGTCGTTATCCTCGTCAGTTGGCCCTTGGGCCCCGTGTGGAATTCTGTGCCGCTCTTGGCCCTGTAGACAGTGCCACCTTTGCTGTCGTGCTGCGCTGTCGCGCCGCGCGGAGGAGTAAAAGGCTTGCCCAACGGGCCGTGCTGTGCTCGCCGGGCCGTGCTGTGCCTGTGCGGGCGTGTTGTGCTTGCGCCGGGCCGTGCTGGGCTGCCGCCGGGCCGTGCTGGGCTGTGCCGGGCCGTGTTGTGTTGCGCCGGGCGGTGCAGCATGCGCCGGGCCGTGCTGCGCCTGCGCCGGGCCGTGCTGCGCCTGCGCCGGGCCGTGCTGTGCCGCGCCGCTGGGGTGCTGGGGTGGTGGTGCGGCATGGTGTTGAGGTGGCGGTGCGGCGTGTTGTTGCGTGGTGGTGCGGCGTGCTGTTGGGGTGGTGGTGCAGCGTGTTGTTCGGCGGTGGTGCGGCGTGTTGCTGCGGTGCCGGTGCGGCGTGTTGTTGGGGCGGCGGTGCGGCGTGTTGCTGTCGTGGTGCGGCGTGTTGTTGCGGTGGTGCGGCATGTTGCTGGGGTCGGTGCAGCGTGTTGCGGGGCGGTGCGGCGTGCTGCTGGGGTGCCTCTTTCTTCTGTTCCTCAGCCCACGACCACCCTGGAAGGGCGAGCAAAACCGCAATAAGTACAAGCCAGCTTCCGAAAATCCGTAGTGTTTGGCGGCACTTCATTCTATCCTCCTCGTTTGCCAGTATGGTATTTCGTGTTGGTGTCCAGCGGTCACGGTCGTCCCTCGGCCGGTCACTGTGCGGAGGCAGCCGCTGGCTGGAAGGCCGGCACCTGGTTGCCCTTCGCATACATGCATTGCTCGAAGGCGGTATCGTAGTGCTGTTGAATGGCTGGTTGGGCGGCCTGGGAACTTTCGGCCGCCCCGGCTCCTGTGCCGGCGATCGCGCCGCTCGCCGCCCCGACGCCGGCTGCCCTCCCGCCCCCGAGGGCCCCCCGAGTGCTGCGCCGAGACCTGTGCTCAAGAAGGCGGTTCCCACCGCCTGGGCGTTCGCTGCCTCTGCCTGCCCACTCACCTGCTGTTCAGCGTACTGCTTGCAAATACTCATTTCCTGCTGGAATACGTCGAACGGCTTGTGGGCGGCGGGCATTACGGCAACAGACGGCCCCATCGGCCGCATGGCGCAGCCCGCGAGAGCGATGAGTGTTGCGACCGTAACAACGAAAGTCATTTTTGACTGTTTCATAGCAGATCCTCCCCGGCTGTCTATTGTGCTGTGACCGAGCAATCACATAATCGTACGGTGTCCGTTCCGTGCCTCTCTACTGTGATACGATTCGCCAGGAGCATCTTTTTTTCCCGGGAGCATTCTTTTTCCGTGACAATTCTCGTAAGCTCCTCTGGCCATGGACCTGCCGGAGCTGCTGCAAGGAGCTGCGAGAAGGGAGGAGAGGGCGTGGGGGATTTTTGTGGAACGTTACGGTGGTCTCGTGTGGAGACTTCTGGCGCGGTTCATCACCTTGACGCCTGAGGAAAGGAAGGATTTATCCCAGGATGTCTTCGTCATCCTCATAAACCGAGCCCTCGAGGAATTTCGCGGCTCTACTGAGCACGAGTTCCGCGCATACGTCAAGAGCATAACAGAGAATAGAGCCCGGAGGCATTTGCGACGACACAGTCGCCGTTTCGAAGTCTTGGACGGGCGGTTGTCACTGGACGAGGAGGATGATCCCGAGGGTTCGGGCGGGGCGCCGCCACTGATAGACCCTTCTCCCGGACCGGAACAGCTCGTGGCCGAACAGGAGATCCGCGAGCGCTTTCAGTGCTGCCTGTTGGAGATTCCGTTCACCGACCAACAAATCTTCTGGCTCAGAGAAAGAGGGGTTCCCTACAAGGAGATCAGTGACAGTCTGGGGGTTCCGCAGGGAACCGTGGCCACCAAATATTTCCGGGCGAAGGAAAAAATCCGACAGGCACTAAAAGAAGGCGGATTTTTGTAGTGCCGGCGGGAAAAATCTGCCGGGATGGAGTCTCTTGGTGAAGTAGAAGGCGAAGCGTGCTTCCCACCTGAAGGAAACGTTGCGGTGACCCAACTAGACAGGATCCTTTCAAGAACTGCGCGGTCTGAGGGCGCCCGATTGTCCCCCGCTGGGCACGCTCGGGGATTTTCTCGATGCCCGGATTGGCTCCGCGCGGAGAACCCTTGTGCAGGCGCACCTTGAGCGCTGTCCCGCCTGCACGAACCGGTTGCTCGACCTTCGGGAACTCGCCCGCTTGGAGCAAGAGGGAGAAGCCCCCCAGCTGACCTGCTTGAGCAACTGAAAGGGCTCGCTCGGTCCAACGAGTCCGCTTCGGAACCCCGACCGTCCCTGCGACAACGGCTGTACCCAATATGGGTTGCGACGCTGCGGGCATTGCGGCCGCAGCCGGTTGCTGGCCTCGGGTTCGCGTTCGCGGGATCAGCCGTGGCCCTCCTTGTTCTGTACTTGACCGGGGTGATCTCGCTCGATCAAGGCCGGATGGCACGGCAAGCCATCAATCCGGCACCGAAGGCGCCGGGCGTCCCCGGAGCGATCGCTGGGCTGACCGGCACAGAGAAGCGCGTGGTTGAGTCCGTCTCATTGGCGCTTGCCGATCCGGGCCGGGTTCAACGATACGTCGATGCTCACCAGACCGCGCAGCCAGCTCTGGGGGAATTGCCCAAGACGCTGGGACAGGCGCCGGCCCAGGAAGCGACCAACGTGGAGGTTTACAAGAAGGCGGCGCGCGCGACCGTCTTGGTGCTCGCAGGTGAGCGCATGGGGAGCGGGGCGGTCGTAGCCCCGCGGGCGATGTGGTAACGAACTGGCACGTCGTCAGTGATGCCAAACAGGTGGCCGTGGTGTTCAAGCCGGAACACGGAGTGGAAATTCGCAAGGAACTGGTATTTTCCACGATCCTAATCAAGGTCGACGAAGTGGCGGACCTTGCCCTCCTCCGCATCGTGCACCCGCCGAAAGATGTGCCCTATCTGCTTTTGGGGGACGTGACCAAAGTAGAAGTGGGGCAGGATGCTCACTCGATCGGTCATCCCAGAGGGGAGGTGTGGACCTACGCCGTCGGAGCCGTGAGCCAAATTCGACCGGGCTACGAATGGAAAGGGCCGGACGGGTTGCCACACCGAAGCAAGGTCATCCAGACACAGACCGCGATCAATCCTGGCAACTCGGGAGGCCCACTGCTGAACGATCGCGCAGAGATCATCGGCATCAATTCATTTCGTCGGGAGGGCGAAGGACTGAATTATGCAGTCGCCGCAGATGTCGTCGGCACCCTTCTGCAAAGCGTAGAAGGAAGGGCCGCCCCGTCCGCTCCTCGCGCGGTTGCCCCAGCGGTCCAGCGCACAGAGCAGTACACCCCGAATATCGTCGGGGCATACACCTCTTCCTCCGCTGCCCCACCCGACCTGTGGTTTGTGTACCGAGGGGCTCGGACAGGGGCGGCGGCGTACGCGGCGTTAGGGAGCGTCCGGAAGGCTCAAATCGACACGATCATCAAACCCGAGGACCCGACGTGGGGTAGTCGAGTCTACTACTTCGATACTGACTGTGATGGTCAGGTCGACCTCATCGGTCGCGACCAGCCGGGAAGCCAGGGGATCGAGACGTATCAGCACCCGCGAGAGCCGCTACAATTATCAGTGTTGGGCAGCGAGCTTGCCACCGCGCTCAAACAGCACAAGATTCCATATTCGCAGGTTCATTTCTGCGGAACGAAGTCATCGCCGCATGGGTAGTGGGGGTCACTCGCCCATTTACCGGATATTGTGCGCCTGCCAGCTTTGCCCGGCGGGACCAATTGCCCACGATAGCGAGCCGCTTCCCTATTCATACACAATCATAAACATGAAAGGAGTTATCGATGAAGCGGAGCATTCGACTTATTCTCGTTTGCCTTTTCTTTCTCCTCGGTTGCGGGGATTCTGAAAAGAAACCCTCGACAAAGGATTATGAGAGGCAATTCGCTGTTGAGCTACCAGCCTACGTCGAGCTTTCGAGCTTTGAGGTCGAAGCTTCTGCGAACGTTGGCAGCAAGGTGGAACCGGTGTACAAAGCACGATTCAAGGCTACTGCAAAGCTTAAGACAAAAACCTTCGCGATTGCCAGTCAAGAGAATGAGGCTACCTTCATTCGTCCCGTGGCAGAGAAAGGCGAGACAAAGGAGATCTATGGAATGGCCGGTGCTCGCTTGTCAGCGGGAAACTGGAAAATAGATTTCAGCCTAGAAAATGATCCCATTCCTGCTCTTGGCCATCCAAAGGATTTCTTCAGTGGTGGAAGAATACTCGTCGTTGGATCGCCGGAGGAAACCGAATTCAAAAAGCAGATGGAGCAGAAACGATTAGCTAGCCCAGTGCAGGTGTTTCAATATACCCTGCCCGCGACAAAGGCAGATGGGCTGCATATTTCAGTTAAGAATGGTAATATCATTGCAATAAATGCAACTGGCCAAATTCATACTCACCCAGGTGGGGGAGTATCCGACTGTGACCATTGGAGTGACCCAGATGGTATAGTAACGTGTAGGTATGTTAAAGACAGAACGGATCTTCACGGATTGCCATTTATGGCATTGATCGGCCGGTTCGGAGGAGAGTATTTTGTTGTTGGAACGCACTTCACGCGGGAGTTCTTGGAAGATGGAGTTCTCGACTTGAGTGTCAACGATTGGGACTTTGATGACAATGCTGGCGAGATACACATTGAACTACGGATCAGCAGCAAGTGACGGCAGAGATCGATGCGCTTGGGTGTTAACCTGGTCGCGGGAGTGAAGCGGGGAAACCCCGTAGTGTCCTCATGGGGCCCGGCCGCTGCTGACACAGGCCGTCTTCGTTATCAGCTTCTTCAGGGAATCGAGTGGGTGAATTTTGCCTCTTTTGGTGGCGATCAGGGACGTGGGTTCTCCTCTGGGCATCCTGATCTCCGATGCTGGTTTGTTTCTATCGTCCGAAACGCGCGTACCAATCTGTGCCGCGGATATGGCATAAGCTGCTGTCCACATTGTGGACGGCTGGATAGGCAGCAGTGGCGTGCGTGGCAGGGTGGCGCGGTTTGGTTGTGTCCCCGTCCACATTGTGGGCAGCTGCTCCCCGAGCGTAGGAGATAGCCCCGGGGTGGGGCGGCCGGCGGCGCGCGACGCTGGCACACTCAGATCGGCGGCAGCATGCAGGTGAGCACCTTCAGGCGCAGGTACTCCTCGTCCCGCAGCCCGTACGCCCGGCGTTGGATGACGCGGATCTTGTTGTTCAGCCCCTCCACGAATCCCAAGCGAGACCTTGTTCTCGGGTTTGCAGTAGGCGGCGATCCCATCCCAGTGTCGCTCGATCATCTCGGCGAATTCCTCGTAGGGCTTGAGGCGCTGCCACTTGAGCGCTGCCTGCCAGTTCTCGAAGAAGCGCCGTGCCCAGCCCTCGCGCTGGTAGTCCCAGAGCTGGCCGAAAGATTCCTTGAGCAGGTAGGCCGTGTTCAGCCGCTTGTTGGCGGCCAACAGCTGCTTGAGCGCGCGTCGGCCGTCCAGGCGTGAGGTTCTCTCGGTGCGAAAGCAGCGTGTACTTCTGGCCCTTGATGAAGCGTCGATCCTTGCCACTCAGCCGCTCGTACTCGCACTTGCGCACCGTATCGAGCGCATCGCCCAGATGGCGCATGACATGGAACTTGTCGAACAGAATGCTGGCCTGCGGGCGCGTGGCGGCCGGGTGGAGTTGCGAAACGCCTTCCACATGTCCATCACCGCCAGCCGAATGCGCTGGCTCTTCTTCGGGCCGAGCCATGCGAAGAACTCGTCCATGCTGGCTTCCGAGCGGTCCTTGCCGCCGAACCAGATCGGGCGCATCCGATCCAGGTCGCTGACCACGATCCGGTAGGTGTGCCCCTTGCGGATCGAGATCTCGTCGATCCCGATCGCCTTGGCGCCGGGGTCCCCACGCGGCGCAATTGCTCGCGCATGTACTGCATCTCCAGCGTCTTGACCGTGTCCCAGTCCAGGTGCGTCTCCTTGGCCACATCCTTGATCGTCATCACCCGGCAGCGACGGCCCGACGAAGAAAGCAAAGCGCTTGGTGTAGAAGGATTGTCCGCCAGCCAGTCCAGCCGCTCGCGCTTCACGTTGCCGCAGCTGCTCCGGCACGCCACCCGGCGTACCTCCACGTCCAGGTAAATGCGCGTGTCGCCGCACGACAGATCTCGCACCAGGCGCTGTCGCCGGTCGTAGAAACTGCGCTGCCATCGCCCACACGCGCCACACACCGTTTTTTTTGCCGACGTACGCGCGCCACGATCCGTGCCTTCGGATCACCAAACACCCCCCGTACTCTTGCCAGCGGGCGAAACCCGGCAAAGCGGTACGCGTCCTGCAACCGTCGCTGTTTGCCCATCGCCAAATCATGCCAAGTATTCCACCCAGATCGAAACGCTCAAACCCTTGTACCGCGTGCCTTTCCGACGCCACCCTCACTACTTTTAACCCACTCGATTTCCTGAAGACCCCGTTATCATTCATAGCTTCGTAGGGCGGGGTAGTTGAGCCGGCGGGGCCGGGCGTGCAAATTTACGGGTTAAGGGCGGCCGATCGGTGTCCGTTGAGCCAGGGGATCAGGGTAGCAGGCAAAATCGTGTAATGTCTTGCGCTCACAGGCACAACCCCCGGCTGTCTTCTCCGGGTAATCGGTGACCGGTGGCGTGTGAACGACACGAGCGCTTTCTCGAAGTGTACGCTTCAACGGCCAGTTGCCGCCTGGCGATGAGAGTGTAACAATCCGCTGCGCATGAAGCTGACCCCGATGCTCGAGCAGTACCTGCGCGTCAAGGAGCAGTGCCGCGACGCGCTCCTGTTCTTTCGACTCGGGGATTTCTACGAAATGTTCTTCGAGGATGCCGAACGCGCGGCGCCCATTCTCGATGTGGCGTTGACGAGCCGGAGCAAGCACGACGACGTGCCTATCCCGATGTGTGGGGTGCCGTACCATGCGGTGCAGCCGTACATCGCCAAGCTACTCGCCGCTGGCTTGAAGGTCGCGGTGTGCGACCAGATGGAAGATCCCGCCACCGCGCGCGGCCTGGTCGACCGCGCAGTCGTCCGCGTCATTACTCCAGGGACGGTCACCGAGGAAGAATGCCTCGATCCGAAATGCCCCAACTACTTGATCGCGGTCGCGCCGGAGGCCGCGGGGCTGGCGCTGGCCGCCGTTGACCTGTCTACGGGCGAGCTGCGCGTCGTGCCACTCGCGGATGACGTTGCGCTGGCCGACGAGTTGCTGCGCCTCATACCGCGCGAGGTCCTCTTACCGGCCGGCGAGTCGGAGTTGGCGGAATGCCTGGCGCGTGTCGCGCCGCGACGCGCTGGTGAATCTCCTTCCGAGCGAGTGCTTCGTGCCTGATGCCGCGCGTGAATGGCTGCAGGCACGCGACGCGCACGGCGCGGGCGTTACCCCAGCGCGTGGATTGCCGGCAATCGCGGCACTGCTGGAGTACTTGCGGCAGACACACCGTGCCGGCCTCGAACACGTGCGCCTTCCCGAAGTACTGGGCACGGATGATCGCTTGCAGCTGGACCACGCGACGCGGCGCAACCTCGAGCTGCTGACGACGCTGCGCGGCGAGCACCGGGGCTCGTTGCTGTGGGTCTTGGATCAGACCCTCACTCCCATGG
Source organism: uncultured delta proteobacterium (assembly GCA_963729835.1). GTDB lineage: Bacteria > Desulfobacterota > Binatia > HRBIN30 > HRBIN30 > CAVSQF01. The sequence goes on from CAVSQF010000057.1 coordinate 41,393, forward strand.
GCGGCCGCCTGTTGCGCGAGTGGCTGTTGGCGCCGTTGACCGATATCGGGGCGATCGGCGAACGACTCGATGCCGTCGAGCATCTGCGCGAGCATCCGAGCGTGCGCCAGAGCCTCGAAACAGCGCTGCGGGGGCTGGGCGATCTGGAGCGCCTCAACGGCCGCCTCGCTGCCGCCCGCGTCACTCCCCGTGATCTTGTCGGGCTTGCAGCGACCTTGGCGCGGGTCGGCCGCATCCAGAAGGGCTCGCAGACGTGCCGATTCTCGCACTCCGCAGGTGCCGGGATGACCTGGATCCCATGCCGGACATGAGCGCGCGCCTCGCGACCGCGCTGGCTGATGATCCACCGCTGAACCCGCGGGCCGGCGGCGTGATCCGGCGCGGCTTCGATCCGACGGTCGACGAGCTGCGCGGCTTATCGCACAGCGGTAAGCAGTGGATCACGGAGCTCGAAGCCGCCGAGCGTGCGAAGCACCGGTATTGCCTCCCTCAAAGTGCGCTACAACCAAGTCTTCGGTTACTACATCGAAGTGACCAGGCCGAATCTGCATCTCGTCCCGCCCGAGTATCGGCGCAAGCAGACAACGGCGAACGCCGAACGGTTCGTGACCCCGCAGCTCGAAGAGTACGAGGCGAAAGTGCTGACCGCAGAGGAACGGCTGCACGCGCTGGAATACGAGCTGTTCGTTCGGCTCGTGGAGGAGATCGCGGCGCAACAGGGCCGGCTCAGTCGCACCGCCGCGGCGCTTGCCCGCCTCGATGTCTTGGGCGCGCTGGCAACCGTGGCGGAACGGCGCCAGTACAGCCGCCCGCAACTCACGCGCGGCCGCCACTTGATGATTCGTGAGGGCCGCCACCCCGTCGTCGAAGCCATGGCCGGCCGCAGCGGCTTCGTTCCCAACGACTGCATACTCGATCCCGACGGGCCGCAGATCCTGATGATTACGGGTCCGAATATGGCAGGGAAATCGACGTATCTCCGCCAGGTGGCGCTGATCACGCTCATGGCGCAGATGGGCAGCTTCGTGCCGGCCGCGGCGGCCGAGATCGGGCTGGTGGATCGTCTGTTCACGCGCGTCGGCGCCTCGGACAACCTGGCAGGCGGTGAGTCGACGTTCATGGTGGAGATGAAAGAGACCGCCGACATCCTCGCGCATCTGACGCTCCGGAGTCTGATCATCCTCGACGAGATCGGCCGCGGCACCAGCACATTTGACGGCATCTCGATCGCGTGGGCCGTCGCCGAGCACCTGCATGCGGCGGCAACCCGGCCGCTGGTGTTGTTTGCCACGCACTACCATGAGCTGACCGATCTGGCGCGCCCGCACGAGCGTGTCGAGAATTGTTCCGTGGCGGTGCGCGAGTGGAAGGGCGAGGTGGTGTTCTTGCGGCGCATCGTGCCGGGGCCGGCCAGCCGGAGCTACGGCATTCAGGTGGCCCGCTTGGCCGGCTTGCCGCCGCCGGTGATTCAGCGGGCGCAGGAAATCCTGCGCAACCTCGAGCAGGGCGAGCTCAACGAGGCCGGCCAGCCGCGGCTGGCGCAGCGTGACGGCGCAGCGTCCACACAGCTCGCATTATTCGCCGCCCGCGAGCAACACCTGCGAGACGAGCTGGGCCAAATTGACGTGGACCGTCTCACGCCGCTGGAGGCGCTCACGCGGCTGCACGGGTTGGTCGAGCTGGCCCGGAAGAGTGAACGTGATCCCTGACGCCGCCAGACCCTCTGCAGGCTTTGTACAAGGAGTGTAACCGTCATGCCCGCGCAAGCGGGCATCCAGGCGGGGCTGTGGGGGTGGATTCCCGCTTTTGAGAGTAAGGCCTGCGGTCCCTCGATACGGCCCCTGAAGAGATGGGGCCTACCGGGATGAACGGAAAAAGGCTTGTCAATAAATCCGAGAACCGTTCACCCTGAGCCGCCCTCTTTCCCGATCATCCCGAGTAGCGGCCTTCTTCTGGCCGCGTATCGAGGGATTGGCGGCGTATCGAAGGGCCGGACAGCGAGAAAATCGACAGTCTCTTCCGCGGGAATGACGAATGCGTTGCGCCGGCGCGGCACGGCCTCGCTACGCCCCAATTTTGGGCTATGAGCTGATTTGAGCCCAGCGAGAAGAAGGCATACACTACCCCTGCATGCAACGAGCGTGGGTAGTGTGGCTGGCGGTGGTTGGTGTGGCGGCGGCCGGGCGTGCGCAGCCGCTCGCCACACTGCGCGGCGTGCGCCACATCACGGCCCCGGCATCGACGCGGCTCATCGTCGAGTTCTCACAACCAGTGCACCACCGCCTCGAGCGCCTGGCGGCGCGTCCGGAGCTATCCGTTCCAGCGCGGCTGTCTATTGAGTTTCCGGACACCGCCCCTCCGAGCGTGTTGCGCGACGGCATGGACTTCACGGAGGGGCCACTGGTCCGGCTGCGTGCCGCACGGCCCGGCGGGGCAATCACTCGGCTCATCCTCGACGTGCCGGGCCTGTCGGACTTCGGTGTTTTCCCCATGCCCGATCCGTTTCGGCTCGTCATTGACGTCCGCGGCACGCCGCGCGCCGGGCCGGTGCGTGTTGTTTCGCAAGCGCCGAGCCAGCCGCAACGACTTGCTGCGGTGATTCGCCCTGGGGCTGCTGCGCCGCCTGCAGCCGCGGTGCCTGCACCCGTGGTGCCGTCGCGCCGGCGCATCAAGATCGTTTTGGATCCGGGTCACGGCGGCAAAGATCCGGGGGCAAGGAGTGCGGACGGCGTACCCGAGAAAGACGTGGTCTTGGCAATCGCCCGCCATCTAGAGGAACGGTTGCAGACGGTTCCCGGCGTTGACGTGGTGCTGACACGGACGGCAGATGTGTTTCTCGCACTCGAAGAGCGGACGGCGCGCGCCAATGCGGAGCAGGCGGACCTGTTCGTTTCCATCCACGCCAACGCCAGTCCGGACGGCAATTTATCGGGTGTGGAGACCTATTTCCTCAACAATACGAACGATCGTGCCACGATCCGGCTGGCGGAAATGGAAAACGGGCTCCGGCAGACGACCGGCCGGGACCACGCCGACCCTGAGGTCGCCCTCATTCTCAGCGACTTGATCCAAAGCTATAAGGTACAGGAGTCGGTGGCGTTGGCCGAAAGCGTTCAGCAGGAGCTGGTCAGGGTGCTCGACGCGAAAGGGACACCGGTGAACGATCTGGGTGTGAAGAGAGGCCCGTTCTACGTGCTCGTGGGCGCCGGCATGCCGTGCGTCCTCGTGGAGGTGTCGTTCTTGAGCAATGCGCGAGAAGGGCGGCGGTTGGCGCAGCCGGCGTATCAGGAGGCGATTGCCGAGGGGCTCTTGCGGGGCATCCGGCGATTCGTAGAAAATGCCCGTGTAGCCGAGAACCTATGAATAACGATGAGACGCCCACCGCGCCGGAGGAGCTGGCGCATCTCGGCCCACTGCTCCCGGGGGGCTCGTGGTGGCAGCAGGCACGCGAGTATCTGCAGGAGGCCAAGGCGCGGCTGCTGGAACGCCATCAGCAGGGCGCCTCCGGCCAGGCCATCGTCGAGGCCTACACGGCGGTAGTGGACCACCTGCTGCGCGCCCTGTTCGCCGCCGCCAGCGACATCTACGCCGAGCGTTTTCCACGGCTCAATCAACGCTGCGCGATCATCGCGCAAGGCGGCTACGGGCGTGGGGAGCTCAATCCGTGCTCGGACCTCGACCTGCTGTTCCTGTACCAGCACAGACGTGACCCCTACATGGAGAACGTGGCCGAGCGCATCCTCTATACATTGTGGGATACTCGTCTGATCGAGGTCGGGCATGCCATGCGCAACGTACCCGAATGCGTGCGTATGGCGGCGCGGGAACTAAAGGCCAGGACCGCTTTGCTCGACGCCCGTTTCCTTTGCGGCGACGAATCGCTGTACGCCGAGTTCGCCGCCGCCATGGAGAACGACGTGCTCAAACGTGGTCCCGACCGCTTCTTCAAGGAGAAGCTGGCGGAAAACGAGGAACGGCATCAACGCTACGGCGACTCGGTGTACATCCTCGAACCGCAGTTGAAGGAAGGGGAGGGCGGTTTACGCGATCTGCACACGGCCCTGTGGATGGCCAAGGTGAAGTTCAAGACGAACAGCATCCCGTCCTTGGTGCAAAAAGGGGTCATCACTGAGCGTGAGCAGGAGGAATTGGAGAGGGCACGCGATTTCCTCTGGCGCGTCCGCAACTCGCTGCATTTCATGTCCGGCGAGCACCAGGACCAACTGACCTTCGAGTACCAGGAGCGCATCGCCCTCGCCTTGGGATTCCGGGACGGTGCGACGATCAAAGGCGTCGAATACTTCATGCGCACGTACTACTTGCATGCCGCAACCATCAACCGCTTTGCCGACCAGATCATCGAGCGCTGCTTGGAGCGGCGGCGGCCGTACCTGCTCATGCGGTCGCGGGCGCGCAACATCCGCCCGGGGGTGACCCTGTCGTTCGGCGTCCTGTCCATTGCGGGCGCCGAAGTGCTGCGTGACGATCCGAGTGATTTGATCCGGTTATTCGTGGATGCCCAGCGGCACGGGGTGACGATTTCCAACAGCACCAAGCGCCTCGTGCGGGCCAACCTGGATCTAATGGACGATGCGCAGCGCCGCGACCCGAGAACGATCGGCGCCTTCTTCGATGCGCTCGGCGGCAAGCAGCGCGTTTACGAGACGCTGCTCGACATGCATCGCAGCGGGGTGCTGGGTGCCTTTCTGCCCGAGTTCGGCGCGCTGCTCTGTATGGTGCTGCACGACGTCTACCACATCTATACGGTGGACGAGCACTCGCTGATGGGCGTCCGCGAACTCGAACGGCTGCGCGCCGGTCTGCACAAAACGGCGTTGCCGATGTTGACCCAAGTCATGCGCGAGATCGATCGCGTCGAGATTCTTTTCCTCGCCCTCATCTTGCACGACATCGGCAAGGGGCATGGCGGTGGCCATTCGGAGCGGGGCGCCTGCATGGTGGCGGAAATAACCGAGCGGCTGCAGCTGAACACCGACGACGCCGCGCAGCTGCGCTTCCTGGTCGGCAACCACTTGCTCATGTCGCACCTGGCGCAACGGCGCGACATTCGCGACCAGCGCCTCATCATCGATTTCGCGAAACGCGTGGAGACGGTCGACAACCTCAGGAAGCTTTACTTGCTCACCTTCGGGGACATGAAGGCGGTTGGTCCGAAGGTGTGGAGCAACTGGCACGACATGTTGCTCACCGAGCTGTACTTGCAGACGCTCCAGGTGTTCGAGCGCGAAGAGTTCGTCGAGGAAGACCATACCCAACGGGTCGACCGCATCAAACAGCGCGTAACCGACGCCGCCCAGATTAGCGGCGATGGGCAGGCGGTGGCGACGTTCCTGCGCGACATGCCGGACCGCTACTTTTTGCGCACCGCCGAGGAGCGTATCCTGCACCACATCCATCTGACCGCCGGCATGAACTCCGCGCCGGTCGTGTGCGAGGTGCGACACTTGCCGGAACGTGAGTTCAGTGAGTTCACCGTGGTGACGCGGGACCGGCCGGGGCTGTTCTCGATGTTGACCGGCGTCTTGCTGGCGCACGGCATGAACATCCTCGGAGCGAACATCAATACCAGCGAGTCCGGTATCGCGCTGGACATCTTCCGCATCTCCCATGCGGACCAGGCCGAGGCGGTGCAGCGCCCGGAGCGCTGGGAGCGTCTGCAAAGCACGCTCGGCAGGTGCTCGCGGGAGAGGTCGACGTCGAACAACTGGTGGCGGACTCCAAGCGTCCGTCCATCCTCGGGAAGAAGTTCGTGCCGCGCGTCGGCACCCAGATCGAGGTGGACAACGAGGTCTCGGATGACTTCACCGTGCTCGACGTCTACACGCAGGATCGTGTCGGCGTGCTCTTCGCGATCACCAACACGCTCTTCCACCTCGGCCTGTCCATCCACCTCGCCAAGATCACCACCAACGTGGATCAGGTGCTGGACGTCTTTTATGTCACTGATAGTGCTGGCCGCAAGGTCGTCGACCCGACCCGCTTGGAGCGCATCCGGACGGAGCTGTATGAACGGCTCACGGAACGGGAGGCGACGGAGGTGGTGGCACCGAGTGCGAATCCGTAGAGGCCCCGTGTCCCAGCCCGAGCCCCTGCCCGAAGATCCATTCTCCATTCCCGGTTCCCGGTTGCCGGGTTTCCATTTCTTTGTTGCACGGATCGGTGCGTGAATGCCCCACATCATCGGTACCGCCGGGCACATCGATCACGGGAAAACCGCCCTCATCCGCGCCTTGACGGGGCAGGAGACGGATCGGCTCAAGGAAGAGAAAGAGCGCGGTATCTCCATCGATCTCGGGTTCGCGTACCTGGATCTCGCCAACGGCGAGCGCGTCGGCATCGTCGACGTCCCGGGCCACGAGCGGTTCATTCGCAACATGTTGGCGGGCGCGCATGGCATCGACCTGGTGTTGCTGGTGGTGGCGGCCGACGACGGCGTGATGCCGCAGACGGAGGAGCACCTCGATATCCTGCACCTGCTGGGCGCGCGGCACGGCATTGTCGCGATCACAAAGAGTGATCTCGTTGAGGCCGCCCGGTTGGACGTGGTGCGGGAGGAGGTGGAGATCTTGCTCGCGGGCACTACCTTGGAAGGCGCGCCGATGGTCGCGGTCTCCGCAGTGACCGGCGCCGGCGTAGAGGCGCTGCGGCACACGATCGAGGAGCGCCTGGCGGCCTTCCGGCGCGACCCCATTGCAGGCTATTTCCGCCTACCGGTCGACCGGGCGTTTGTCATGCACGGCCACGGTGTGGTGGTGACGGGCACGGCCACTGCCGGCGCGGTGCATCCCGGCGACGTCGTGCGGGTGCTGCCCGGCGGGGAAGAAGCCCGCGTGCGCAGCGTGCAGGTGCACGGCCAAGAGGCGCGGGAAGCCATGTTCGGGCAACGCGTCGCCCTGAACCTGGCGGGCATCGAGCGCACCGACGTGCAACGCGGGCACGTGATCTGCGACCCGCGCATGGACCGGGTCACGGATCTCTTCGACGCCTGGGTGGAGATCCGCCCGGCGGCGGGGCGCCCGATCAAGAGCCATGAGGCGGTGCGCGTGTACCTGGGTACGGCGGAGGCACTCGGCAAACTCGTTCTCCTCGATGGCCGCCCGCAGCTGGCGCCGCGCCAGGCCGCGTATGGGCAACTGGTGTTGCGCGAGCCGGTGCACGCTCTGCGTGGCGATCGTTTCATCCTACGCAACCAGAGCGCGCAGCGAACAATCGGCGGCGGCGTTGTGGTGCATCCCTTTGCGCGCCGGCATCGCCGCGGTGACACGGAGACCCTGGCTCAGCTCGATGCGCTGCGAAGCGCCACCGGCGCGGGCGCCGTCGTCAGCGCCTTGTTGCGCCTGGAACCTGACTTCGCGGTGGCGCTGGAGTTCCTGGCACAAGCGGGGAATCTCGCTCTGGAAGACGTCAGAGCGGCCCTGCAGGGGGATCAGACGGTTCGCGTGCTGCCCGGTCCGGAAAACCCAGCGGCATGCACGACCGACGTGAAGTGGGGACGTTTACGCGCGGCGGTGGTGGATGCGTTGACGGACTTCCATCGTGGCGCCCCACTGGCGCCTGGCATGGAGATGGAGTCGTTGCGGAGCCAGATCGCTCCGGAGCTGCCCGTGAAGCTCTTTCGCGCCGTTCTCGAGGCGCTCGTCACTACTGGTGCCATCAAGCGTCAGGACAGCATGCTCCACTTACCCACCCATCGCGTCGCCCTGCGGCGCGAGGAGGCCGAGCTGGCGAATCGCGCGGAGGCGTTGATTGCGGCGGGAGAATTCACACCGCCCGACCTGAAGCAAATCGAAAGCGCCCTCGGCGTTCCACGCCAGCGGCTGCAGGTGCTCTTGCAGCAGCTCGAGCGTGAGGGGCGGGTGGTGCGCATCATCACCGACCTGTACTTTGCGCGTGCCCCACTGGAGCGCACGCGTGCGCTGCTGCGTGACTACGTGCAAGCGCACGGCGAGATCACTGCCGCCACCTTCCGCGACCGCCTCGGGGCCAGCCGCAAGTTCAGCATCGCGCTCCTCGATTACTTCGACCGCACCGGGTTCACCCTACGTGTGGGCGACGTGCGCAAGCTACGCGGGAAGTGAAGACCGCCAATATTGAATATGAAGCGCGAAACGTGAAACGTGAGGAGCTTCTCAAGCGGCGCCGTGATCCTTGGCGACGTAGCGCTGAAACTCGGGCAGGAAGGCGAGCGACTCCAGCGAGCGCATGCGGTCCACGAAGATCTTGCCGAGCAGATGGTCGCACTCGTGCTGTGCGACACGGGCGTGGAAGTCCTTGGCGAGATAATTGAGTTTCTTGCCGGCGCGGTCATATGCTTCGATGCGCACTTGCGTACAGCGCGGCACCTTGCCGCGCAGCTCCGGCACGCTGAGACAGCCTTCCCAATCCTCGTCCATGTGCTGCGTCAGCGGTGTGATCTTGGGATTGATCAGCACCGTGAGCGGAATCGCGCCGGCCTCCGGATAGCGCGGGTTGTCCTCCACCTCGAATACCACGATTTGCTGCAAGACATGCACCTGCGGCGCCGCTAGACCGGCGCCGTCATACTCGAGCATCGTTTCGATGAGATCGTCGACGAGTCGCTGTACCTGTGGCGTACCGATGTCCTGCGGCGGCACAGGCTCCGCAACCTTGCGCAAAATCGGATTGCCGAGGTGCGCGACCTTGAGGATGGACATGTGGTGTGTCTGTAGCGAAGGAAGGAGAGCCTTTCCAGCCGTATTACTCCTCCGCTTCCCCGAAGCTCACATCGTCTTGCGCACGGCTTTCGAATCGCGTGTACTCAGACATGAACGTCAGCTTGACGATGCCCGTCGGCCCGTTGCGCTGCTTGCCGATGATGACCTCGGCATCGCGCTCCTCGGCATTCTTGTCGTACACGATCGGCCGGTACAGGAAGGCGATGACGTCAGCGTCCTGTTCGATGGCGCCGGACTCGCGCAGGTCGGCCATGACCGGGCGTTTCGCATCCGCGGCACGCGTTTCGACCTGGCGGTTGAGCTGTGAGAGCGCGACCACCGGAATGTCGAGCTCTTTCGCGAGCGCCTTGAGTGACCGGGAAATACTGGAGATCTCTTGCTCGCGGTTGTCGCCGTCGTGACCGCGCATGAGCTGTAGATAATCGACGATGACGAGCCCTAGCTTCGACTCGTGGTCCCGTTTCAGCCGCCGCGCCTTGGCGCGCAGCTCGAGCACGCTCAACGCGGGCGTGTCATCGATGTAGATCGGCGAATCGGCAAGGCGGCTGGCCGCCAGCGCCAGTTTGGGGAAATCCCGTTCCGCGGCAAAACCGGCGCGCACCTTCGATTGGTCCACCCGCGCCTCGGAACACAGCATGCGCAGCACGAGCTGCTCTTTGGACATTTCCAGCGAGAAGATCGCCACGCCGGTTTTTGCCAGCACCGCCGCGTACTGCGCGACGTTCAGAGCGAAGGCGGTCTTTCCCATACTGGGCCGGCCGGCGACCACGATCAAATCAGACGGTTGCAGCCCCGCGGTCATCCGATCCAGATCGGTGAATCCGGTGGGGACGCCGGTGACCAGTTCTTTGCGCTCGTACAGCTGCTCGATGGACTTCATCGAGTCGACCATGATGTCGCGGAGGCGGAAAAAGTTCGGCCGCACCTTGCGTTCCGAGATCTCGAAAATCTTGTGTTCCGCCTCGTCGAGGAACTGATCGATATCGGCTCCCGACTCGTACCCCTGCATGGCGATCTCGGTTGCCGTATGAATCAAGCCCCGCAGAATGGCTTTCTGCCGCACGATGCGTGCGTAGTAGGCGATGTTGGCGGCGGTCGGAACCTTGTCGGCCAGCTCCGCCAAATGCGACGCGCCGCCGACGTCCTGCAGCTCGCCGCGCGCCGTCAGCGCTTCGGCCAGCGTGATGAGATCGACCGGTTCGCCCCGCTGGCTAAGCTCCACCATGGCGCGCATGATCTTGCGATGGGCTTCGCGGTAGAAATCGCCCGGCCCCACGAACTCCAGCGCGCTATCCAACGCGGCATTGTCGAGCAACACGCCCCCGAGAACGGATTCTTCCGCCTCGAGGCTGTGCGGCGGGACGCGCCGTAGATTGTCGTCGATGGAATCCGCCGGCCGAGAAAACTCCGCAGCTCTTTGCACCATGGGCAGGTGAAGACTAGCAGAAATTTGTGAGGCGCCGAAATTTTTTTTCTTGGGGGTACGCCTCCTACCACCCTCGCAGCTTACCTGCCCTGACCACGATTTGCTGCTATGCTGTGGCGCGCCATGCCCGCCCCGCCGATAAATCTGGACTTCGTCAATGCGGCGAACGCCGAGTACCTCGACGGCCTGTACCGCCAATTTTTGCGTGACCCGTATTCGGTGGACGCACCGTGGGCGCTGTTTTTTTCCGGATTCGACTTGGGGAGTGGCGACGGCGAGGTGGCGGCGCGCTTGCGCGCCCAGCCGAGCGAACACATCGGCGTCTTCGACCTGATCCACTCCTATCGCGAGCTCGGCCACTTGATCGCCAACCTCGACCCGCTCGGGCACAACGAACCCAGCCATCCCTTGCTGGAGCCGAACGAGTTCGGCTTCACTGAGGCCGACCTGGATCGCCTCGTCGAGACGTCGCCCCTCAAAGGCTGCGCACACGCGACGCTGCGTGAGCTGATCGCGCGCCTGCGCGCTACCTACTGCGGTACGTTTGCAGTCGAGTACCTAGACATTGCCGACAAGAGCCAGCGCGCGTGGCTGCAGGAGTGCATGGAACCGACGCTCAACAAACCGACACTCACCGGCGACGAGCGGAAACACATTCTCTCCCGACTCATCGCGGCGCAAGGGTTGGAGGAGTTCCTGCACACGAAATACGTCGGCCAGAAGCGCTTTTCCCTCGAAGGTGGAGAATCCTTGATTCCGCTGCTTGACGCGCTCATCGAAGATGCCGGCACCGGCGGCGTCGAGCACATCGTGATGGGGATGGCACACCGTGGGCGTCTGAACGTGCTCGCCAGCATTCTCCGCAAGCCGTACGAGATGATGTTCTCTGAGTTCGAGGGGACCTTTCTGCCTGCGGACATCCAAGGTGACGGCGATGTGAAGTACCATCTGGGTTATGAGCGCGATTTTGTCACACGCTGTGGGCAGACGCTCCACATCTCGTTGTGCTCCAACCCCAGCCACCTGGAGGCGGTGGATCCGGTGGTGGTGGGAATTGCGCGCGCCAAGCAATACTACCTCGGTGACCGGGAGCGCGGCCGCGTCATACCGGTCGTAATCCATGGCGATGCGGCGTTCACGGGACAGGGCCTGGTGGCGGAGACGCTGGCGCTTTCGGAGCTCGAAGCGTATCGCACGGGCGGGACGATACACGTCATCATCAACAACCGCATCGGATTCACGACCTCGCCACCCGACTACCGTTTCACCCGCTATCCGAGTGACATTGCGAAAATCATCCAGGCTCCGGTATTCCACGTCAACGCCGACGATCCCGAAGCGGCGGTGCATGCGGCGCGCCTGGCGATCGGGTTCCGCCAAGCGTTCAAGAAGGATGTGATCATCGACCTGGTGTGCTACCGGCGCTACGGTCACAACGAGGGCGACGACCCGACGTTCACGCAGCCCGTGCTGTACAAGGAGGTCGCCGCACACCCAACGGTTCGGCAACTCTACAGCGAGCGCCTCATCGCCGAGGGGGTCATAGGACCGGCCGAGGTCGAGCAAGGGATGGCGGCGTTGCGCGAGCTGTTCACGGATGCGCTGGACTACGCGCGCGACTTCCTGCCGCGCCAGCAGGTGTTTGCGCTGGGCGGGGCGTTGGACCGCCGGCCATCACCGACAACATTCGATCCGTTGTCAGTGTGTCCGACCTTGTCGTGATTCTCCGACACGACCGAGCCCTCATGACCTTCGCGCCGTGGGCGCGACAGTTGATCTTGTCGAGAGTGTAGGCAAACCCATGCTGTTCGTCGTGAATGGCGCGGCCAACCGCGCCAAGATCACGGGAGATGCCGCCGTGGCCCTTTCCCAGCATGGCACGGTCGCCCCCGTTACCGTGCATCAGCGGATCGATTTTGCCGTGAGCATGATAGATGGACGGACAGCCGGTGAGCTTGATGTCAATTCGAATTCAGCGCGTGAAATTACGGAATTATGGATTTACGTAAATGCGCGGATCAGTAAGGGCGTAAAGGAGCTAGCGCATGTCTAAAGCTACCCCTCGACTTGATGGCGGACTTATTGCCCGGAAAGGGGAGGCAGCGCCCGCCGTTGTCGCACCGCCGGTTGTGGTGTCGATTGCGACGGAATCGTACAGCCAGGTCGCGCCGCATCACCCATCCCAAAGGGAACAAGCGGAACTATTGCCGTGACGGTGCGGCTTGATGCAGCTCGCTATGAGCAGCTCAAAATGCACGGCGTAAGGCACCGGCAGACGAACCAGGAGATTTTAGTCACGGCCCTCGATGAGTACCTGAAAGGGCCGGGGCAGTTCTAAAAACGGCAAAGGGCCGGGACGTCGCCGCGCCGGCCCCATTTCCTTTACGGTCATCGCCTCCCGGCTGTACCGTGGGAGGGATTCTTGACGCGGCCGATGCCTCGGTCAAAAACCAATCTGACAATTTCCTTTTTCAACATCCTAGCGGGGTGCGGGGGCGGCAATGAGCTCCGCCTTACTGATGAATGACGTGCCGGCACTCTTTGCGCCGGCACCGCTTATCTTCGACCCACCCGCCGGGTCAAAGCTGTTTCGTACGAAACAGACAGGACGGGCCGCACCACCTACGCGGCGTTTGCCGCTATCACCGTGCCAGCGGGGGAGGGCAACAGATCGGGGATGACGCCGCGATCGACGGCGCGCGTACGGCCAGGTCAAGCAGTTCGCGGAGCTTTCGGCAAACCACGGATCAGCTCGGCATGCGCCAGGACGGCCGCGCCGACGATGATCTTGCGGCGGGCGTCGAGCTTGCGATCCGTGGCCTTTTTCGTTGCTATGAGAGCCCGGTGCCGCGCTTCGAGTTGCTCGCGTTTTCGGGTCAGCTCCGCAAGCTGCTCCTCCAGGGATTTCCGGGTTCGGGGCATGGACTGAGGTCTCATTCTCCGGAATTGATGATCGTATGCGGAGCGCATCAGAAAGAGGTCGCACAACCTATCCGTGGTAAGTTTAATAAGAACATTAATTCGACGCAACCAGCTTTGGAGAGGTCACGAAGTGCGCGGTTATACATTGCTTCGCAATGTCCGCGACCCGGGAGGGTCTCCCCCGGCACCCCCAGACGGCCGCGCGCGGCCGTACAGGGCTTTCGCGCCCCCGTACCCCACGAGCACCCGCCTTCGCGTTTCGCGCTCAGGCGGGCAGGGCAGCGCGCCCGCGCCGCCCTGCATTCAAGCCTGCAGGTCTTCGATGGCGACCTTTCGTCTTGAAGCAAAGATCATCGGCCGCAGCCAGGGCCGCAGCGCGACGGCATCGGCTGCCTACCGGTCGGGCGAGCGCGTCAAGGACGATCGCACCGGCGAAGTGTTCGACTACAGCCGGATGCGTGGTGTGCGGCATTCCGAGATCATTGCGCCAGCCGGGACCACCCGACTGGATGCGCGACCGCGCCCAGCTTTGGAACGCGGTTGAGAAGGTCGAGAAGCGCAAGGATGCACAAATCGCCCGCGACCTGGTGCTGTCCTTGCCGCACGAGCTGACCCATGAGCAGCGGGTCGAGCTGGTGCGGGATTTGCCAAATCAGAATTTGTGTCGCGCGGCATGATTGCCGACATCAATATCCACGCCCCCGACCGGAAGGGCGATCAGCGCAACCATCACGCTCATGTCATGCTGACCATGCGCACGCTGACAGGCGACGGCTTCGGCAAAAAGGTCCGGGAGTGGAACGGAACCGAACAGCTCAAAGAGTGGCGCAAGCAGTGGGCGAAGACCAGTCAATCGCCACCTCGAGCGTGCCGGCCTCGAGGCGCGGGTCGATCACCGCAGCAATGAAGATCGGGACATCGATCGCGAGCCGGAACCGAAGCAAGGGCCGATCGCAACCGAGATGGAAAGGGCAGGGCGCCCGTCCCATGCCGGCGACGATCGCCGCGCCGCCCAGGCCCGCAACGAAGAACGCGCCGCGATCGCGGCCGAACTGGCGACCGTCAGTGCCGAGATCGTCAGTCTTGAAGCCGAGCGCGCGCGGCGTGCGGCTCCCGCGGTTGATTGAGAGGTATCCAGCATCGCATTCATGAAAGAGATCTCGCCTTACCGCGCCGCGTGATGTCGGCTGGCGCCTGTCGCGATAGATCGCTCGGGGCAGGGGCTCCCGCCGAGCGGCCGGCTGAGTTGAGCCCCGGTGTGGTGGTTTGTTGGCGCTGTGGCGCAGCGTCAAGCGGAGCCTGGTTCAGTTCGCGGCGGGGGCGTACCTGTGTGCCATCGTCGCCGTTCACTGCTGCGTTTGATCACCTGACGCGCGCGCCGGGGCGACGCAGCAACGAGATAGTGAATTGTTCAACAATTCCTGCTGGGGACGCGGCTTTTGGAGCTTGATTGACGAGCTGAGCAGGGCAATCTGCCGGACGATTTTGATGTGCTCCTGTTCGGCCTGCGGCTTAAAATCCCCGTCGCCGCGTTCCTCGATCAGGGCGTGGAGTTGATCATAGGCAGCGTCAAGCTGTTGTTCTGTTGTCTCTGGCGTCAAATTGAGCCCATCCATTTATTCGGTGCGGGTCACGACTGACCGCCGTGCGGTAGAGGATGCCCAACCATTTTTCCCGAACCTTCCTGAACAGATCGGCAGGCAGCTTGCTGAAACAACCCAGGTCGTATCGCCTAAATTCACGGGACGCAAATCCGGCCCCGGCCAAGTAAAGCGGTTGGCTTCCGTGATGATAATCCATGACCGTTCGCTGAACATCCAGCCCGAAGGCGGCGTTTGGTCGATGCCGGAATTGCTCATCGCAAGTGCCGGGTCGCGTGGCGGTGTGTGAGCGATCGGCAGGACGATGACCTTTCGGTCGCCTGCCTCATCAGTCACGGCCAGGAGGACGGCGCATGGCCGGTCTTTAGCGCCTTTTTGGATCCCTTGTTCGTGTTCGCTGCGCCAAAGATACGCGTAGCGAATGACCATGCCTGCAATGGGTTGGGGGAAGGTCACGCGTTATAATTTAAGCTCGTCAGTAATCAAGGCTTCGGATTTTTCTTTCGATGGTTCGGCGCGGCGTATGGCTTCAATGTCCGCTTCGGTAAAGTCCCCGATGCCCAGCACTTCGCGGCCACGCCGTTTCAGACGACGATATTCCTCGACGGATATGGTCACCGTGCGATCCCGCCCGTTGCGCGTGACGATGACCGGCTGAGAAAGGGCGGCGTCCTGATAGCGTCCTACCTCTTTGCCAAACTCGGTCGATGATACCCGGATCATGTCTGTCATGCCTGCTCTTCCAGCTTTCACGCATTATAGCTGAAACCCGGATATTTTTCCAGCAAATCTGACAGAGGCGGTTTTGTTCATATTTTTAGAGCCCCATACAGTGACGCGCTTCCGCCCTGGGTGAGGAGGAGCAAGCTATGTAATTCCCTTCCTGTTATTACGCTTGCGGCAACGCGGCTGCCAGATGGCCGTCCGGCGCATCATCCAAAAATCAAGATATTTGGAACAAACCTAGAGCCGTTGATCGGATTGCCCTTTCCTGTTCCGTAAATCTGTTCCAGAATCGGGCATGATTTACGGCTATGCCCGCGTCTCGACCGACGCCCAAGACCTCACCAGCCAGCTCGCCCAATTGAAGGCGGCCGGATGCGAGCGCGTGTTTCGCGAGAAGATCAGCGGCGCGACGGCCGACCGGCCACAGCTTCGAAAAGCTTGGCGGCGTCGCCACGGCGACGTGGTGATAATCCCCGCCGTCGATCGCCTGTCGCGCGACACGACCGACCTGCTCGTCATCGCGCGCGACCTGCAGAAGGCCGGCGCAGGCCTTCGCTCGATCGCCGAGCCTGTCGTCGACACCACGTCGGATTTCGCCGAGCTGGTGCTTGCCATGCTTGGCGTCGCCGCAAAGCTTGAGCGCCGCCGTATCAAGGAGCGCACCGCGCGCGGCCGGGCCGATGCAAAGGCCAAGGGCGTGAAGTTCGGCCGCAAGCCGAAGCTCACCCCGCACCAGCAGCGCGAGGCGATCAAGCGCCGCGACAAGGACGGCGAGACGTTGCGCTCGATCGGCCGCAGCTACAACGTCAGCGCGCAGACGATTTCGAGGCTCACAGCATGATCGATACCTCGTGAGCTGACTGTAGAGAGCAGGTGATCCACTAGTCATCCACCAACGTAACATCGCTCCTTTGCGGAAGTTGAGCGTTAATCGCAGCTAGACGATCGCGTTCAGCTCTAAAATTCCGCAGATCAATATTTCTTACGTGGTCAATACTGTATTGCACCCCCTCGAACTACGTACGACCAAAGAACTCTCAGCAAGGCCTGAGGCATGATCTCACGTACTGAAGTGTTTCTGCATTTCGATCTGCCCTTTGCATCACGGTTCTATATGTGTCCTTAGCTTTTTCTAGATTGTTTGACTTCAGCTCAATGTCCCCCTTCATCACAAGGGCCATATTTAAGCTGATATTCGTTGCCAATATGCTCAAAGCTAGTTATCGCCCGCTCTACATAATTTTTACCTTCTGCCAAATTTCCTTTGAAAAAATGGAGCGACGCGAACGCATACTCAAGACCCGCAATCATAGTCTCTCGCTCGCGAGCGTCAGTGATATCTGCCGCACGTTTGAGGGAGGCGTCATAAAGCTCTAGCGCTTCTTGGTATTTTTCTCGTCTCCTCGCGATCACCCCCAAGATGCCTCAGGCCTTTCGCCTGATAAAAAGCATCAGGAATTTCCAGGGCAATATCCAGTCCATGCTTGACCTGGCGCTCAGCCTCATCGTAGCGGCCTAACTCAACCAATGACCAGCCGATCGAGTTAAGAATGCAGCCATCTGCGTCTTCTTTCGACTCGTCAATGCAGCCGCATTCTCCACGA
>CAVSQF010000058.1:0-114671 GCA_963729835.1 uncultured delta proteobacterium
GCCCGGGGCTGACGTGAGGTGAACGACGAACACGCGGGTGCCGTGTGCCATACTTTCCTGCCGATGTTCAGGTACCCGGTACATGTACCGAGCCGGCCGTGCCGTTGCAACCGGGGCTTGGGTTCCGTTGCGGAGGGTTTTGTTCGTGCGCCAAATTGAGTAAGCAGAGCCAATGCTGCCAATCATCAACCTGGTGTCAATGGCTCATCTGATCGTTCTGTCCTTGTGGGGAGGCGTGGTGGCGACCGAGGCGGTGCTGGGAGTTATACCCGTATCGGCGAAGGGCTTTGCACGAGCATTCGATTCGGTACCATTTCTGGATTGATCTCTCGGTGGAACTACCTGTGATCCTGGGAGTGCTTGCCACCGGCGTCTGCCTCGCCGTCCTGGCCTGGCCGATCACCGCTACTCATTGGATCAAGCTCGGCGCCGCGCTGCTCGCGGTCTCGGCCAATCTGCTCTGCGTGTATTTGGTCGTACGGAGAAAAACCCGCCTGGACCAAGGGGCCAGCGAGGCCGAATCGTGGCACGTCACGCGCCGCATCGTGCTGTGCGCAGTGGCGGGACTGCCCTTCGCGGCGACGGCGGCGGGGCTGGGATTCTTTCTGGCTTACCAGCGGCTATTGGCCTCCTCCAGGTAGGGGACGAGTACCCTTCGGGCGGCAGCTCGTTGAGCGGTAATTGCCGTTTTCCTGCTCGATGCTAGGTTGCCAGCAGAGGGCACGCCGTGGAAACCGTTGACGTTGTCATTGCCGGAGCCGGATTTGCCGGCGCGGCTACAGCCTATCAGCTTGTGACACGCGGCGTTTCTACCGTTCTCGTTCTTGAGCGCGAAGCGGTGCCCGGCGTGCATGCGTCCGGGCGTAATGCGGCGCTCGCATTCCAGGTCCTCACGGACCCGGCGGAGGCAGCGCTGGCGGTAGAGGGCGCGCGCTTCATCGCGGAGCCGCCGGATGGGTTCTGCGCTGTGCCCCTGTTGCGCCGCTGCGGCTCGCTCCTGGTTGCTGGGCCCAGCGGCATGTCGCAGCTGTCCGTCGCCGCGGCTGCGGCCAAGCAGCTCGGCCTGCCGGGCGGGGTGGTCACAGCAGATGACGCCGCGCGGCGCGTGCCGGTCTTGCGAGACGCGCCGTTTGCCGGGGC
The DNA here is from genome assembly GCA_963729835.1 of uncultured delta proteobacterium. Lineage (GTDB taxonomy): Bacteria > Desulfobacterota > Binatia > HRBIN30 > HRBIN30 > CAVSQF01. The sequence continues at coordinate 1,141 of CAVSQF010000058.1, forward strand.
GTTCTGGAATCCGTCCGACGGTGTGGTCGACATCCACGCGCTGTTGCAGAGTTACTTGGCTGGGGCGCGGCGCGGCGGCGCACGCGTCGGGTTCGGCGCGACCGTCACGGCCGTGCATGTGCCGAGCGGACGCATCGAGGCGGTGGAAACCAATCAGGGGATGGTGGCGACGCGCTGCCTGGTCAACGCCGCCGGCGCCTGGGCGGGTGAGATCGGTACGTTGGCCGGTGTGGGGGCGCGCACGCTGGCACCGCGTCGGCGGCATTTGTTCCAAACAACCGTGGACGTGCCGATCGATCGCCACTGGCCGTTCGTCTGGCACAACGATATCGACGTGTATTTCCGGCCCGAGGGCGACGGGCTGCTGATGAGCCCGTGTGATGCCACGCCGCACGCGCCGCGCGAACCCATCGTGGACAACGCCGTGCAAGAAATGTTGGCCGGGAAAATCAGCCGCGCCTTTCCGCGGCTCAGTGCCGCGCGGATCACCTCCGCGTGGGCGTGCCTGCGGACGTTCGCCCGCGACGAGCGTTTCGTCATCGGCCGGGATCCAGAGATCGAAGGCCTCGTCTGGGTTGCCGCGTTGGGCGGGCACGGCATGACCACCAGCCCGGCCGTCGGTCGCCTCGGCGCTGCGGCCGTGCTCGGCGAGAACAGCGAGGAACTAGAGCACTTGGCGCCGGCGCGGTTGCTGGCGTAGGGCTTACCGGTGGGCGTGCAGCTGGTCCTGCCAGGGGCCGGATCGGGCTTTACGGAATGACACAGACGCTGAGTGCAGAACCCGTAGGGTGGGCACCGCCCACCGGAACGCTCGCAGGAACAGAGGCGGCGGAGCGTTTGCGGAAGTCGATGTCGACACACTGTGGCGCAACCGCGACACGGGGCGGACGTCCCACTGGCGCGGGCGCGCCTGCAAGGGCTACACGAAGGTCGGGAAGCGATGGCTGCTCATCTTTCACACGGGCTTGCTTGACTACGAACGGGGCGACCTCCGCCGAAGTAGACGAGCGGTGCTGAAGGAAGTGGCGGGTAGGGCATGACCTGATGCGCGGAGCGGATGATCAAGGAGACCCCGATGACGCAGACAAAGGCGAACGATGCCAATGTGCGGTATTGGCAGTATCTGACCGGCCGGGATTTCCAGCAGCTCGATAAAGAGAAGGCGGTGGTCACGGTGACTTGCTCACCACTCGAAGTGCATGGGCCGCATTTGCCGGTGGTGGCGGACAACTTCGAGGCCGAGGCACTGACGACGCGCATCATCGAATTGCTCGGAGGCCGTCACCCGGAGATTCTGTTCCTGCGCTTGCCGACGATCTACGTTGCCGCCGATGTCGTGCCGCACTGCGGCTCGCTGATGTTTCGTGCGTCGACGATCGTCCGCGTACTGTCCGACTTGGGCCGCACCCTGTCGCGACAAGGCTTCAAGCACATTTGGGTCGGCAGCTCTCACGGCGGGGTTCGCCACTTCGTCGCGATCGAGCAGGCCTGCCACCTCACGAACAAGCGCTACGGCGCGCGCATGGTGTCGCTCTTCTCGTTGCTCGCGAAACGTCTGACAGAGAGCAAAGCCACCTTGGCCGACGTGCTCGGAGGGATCCCTGGACTAACCGCCGAGGACCTCGACGGCGACACGCATGCTGGGGTGATCGAAACCTCGCTGCTTCTGTACCTTCTTGGAGAGCACGTAGATCCGACGTTCAGGCAGTGCCGTCGCCTCACGGTAGACTCGAAGCTGATCGCCGACGGCAAGACGCCCCCCGCAAGCAAGCCGGGACGGGCCTCGCTGCTGCAGCTCCTGCGCGAGTTCACGGCGGCTCTGAAGTACTTCGAGACGGAAACATAGTCCGGCAACCCCTCCATCGCTTCCGCCGACATCGGCAAGCAGATTCTCGAGGTCGTTGCGCAGCACTCCGCCGACGCGCTCAGCCAGCTTTGGACGGGGCAAATCTCACCCGACGAATGCCATTCGCCGGCGTGGCCGGTGAAATGGATTTTTCTCAGCCAGTCCATCGGCCGCATCTTCGAGTGGGCCGTGCGCTACCGGAACCCGATCTTCTGACATGCACGGAGACACCGATTGACGCTGGTGTTATCGTAAAAGGGCTCGGTGATCCACGAACTTTGCCGCTGAGAACCGCAGCCTTCCTTGAAAATCCAATTGCAAGTGGGAACGCGCGGGTCGATTTGGAATTCAACTTGCCTGCCGCGACTTAGCCAGCGTGGCCACGGCTTGCATCAATTCCATGATGTCCACCGGCTTGGGCAGGTGCAGTTGGAAGCCCGCGCTCAGTGCGCGCAGAGCGATCTTCGTCCCGCACGTGGCACGTCAGCGCCACGGCCGGAATCTGGCCACCCTGTTCAGGACGTAGTTCCCGGACCTTCTTGATCAGGCTGAAGCCGTCTTCGCCGGGCATACCGATATCAGCAATCAACACGTCGGGTTGCCACTGCTTGAGCACTTCCAGCCCCTCGGCCGCATCCAGGGCCGCTCGGACTTCCGCGTGACACACGCGCAAGGCGGCCTGGAGCCACTCGCGTGCATTCGGGTCATCATCGACGACCAAGATGCGCACACCGTCGAGCGAGACGGACTCTTCCGCCCCTGGCTCAAGCCCCGGTGCGACTTGGCCGCCCTCTTCGACTGCGCCCGCATGTGCCGCGCTCATCGGTAACCGGACCACGAATGTAGCGCCCTGGCCTTCGCCGGCGCTTTCGGCATGAACGGTCCCCTGATGCAACTCCACGACGTGACGAACAATCGCCAAGCCGATGCCCAGGCCGGAATACTGCCGCGTGCTGCCCGTGGTCGCCTGGCTGAAGCGCTCAAAGAGATGGGGCAGAAAGTCGGGCCGGATGCCGATTCCGCTATCGCTTACCGTAATCTGAGCCCACCCCGTCCCGGCGGTGGCGGGAAGCGTAGTCAACTTCACCTCGACATGACCGCCCTTGGGTGTGAACTTGATCGCATTCTGGAGCAGATTCCAGACGACCTGTTGTAGTCGTACCGCATCGCCAGTGATAGTTTTCACATCTTCAAGGTTCGACTGCAGTAGGACGCCTTTAGCTTCAGCACTCGCCCGTACTGTCTCTAGAGCCGCCTCGACCACTGGAAGCAGTGCCACCTCACGTCGTTCGATTTTATACTTGCCCTGGACAATCCGGGAAACATCCAGCAGGTCATTGATGAGTTGGGTCTGGGCCCAGGCGTTGCGTTCAATACCTTCAACCGCTTTCAGGCTGGCTGCCGGATCGAGTTCTCCACCACTCAAGAGCTTGGACCAGACCAGGATGGCGCTCAGCGGCGTGCGCAGTTCGTGCGACAGCATGGCGATGAAGTCGTCCTTGGCTTTGTTGGCGGCTTTTTCGGCGAGCAGCAAGTGTTCCTGGTCATCCCGTTGCTGGCGCTCGGTGATGTCCAAGACGGTGCCGAGCATGCGTGTCGCCCGGCGATCGGTGCCCGCGCCTTCGAAATAGGCCTGGCCTCGCGCGCTAACCCAATGAACGGAACCGTCGGGCCAGATCACGCGATATTCCGCTTCGTACTTTCCCGTACCCGTCGGGTGCAGGGCGCGTTCCACATATTGAGCCACGCGTGCGCGGTCTTCCGGATGGAGGCACTTGTCAAATGTTTCGTAATGCCCCGGCGCTCCGGCGGGCACACCGAGGATGGCCTGGCACCGTTCGTCCCAGCGTACCTCGCGGGTTGCGGGATCTAATTCCCAAGTGCCCAGTTGGGCCGCCGCTATGGCCAGACTCAGGCGCTCCTGCGCCACCTGCAACGCATCGGCCGCCCAACGGTGGGCGAGCGCGGACGCCACGTTATCCGCAAGATTCTCCAGCAAGTGAATCAATTCGGGGGTGAAGCGGTTCTTGCGTTTGTCGTTGAATTGCAGCAGGCCGTACGTCTCGCCGCCGGCGCGCAGCGGAATCAGCGCCAGCGATTCATAGCCCTCGCGTGTGCAGCGCCCCCGCATCGGGCCCAACTGCCGCGTGGCATCCGCAGCGGTGTCGCTGCCCGAATTCGTCCAGAAGCTGCCGCTTTCAGTGCAATAGGGTAGGGCAGGATTCGTGCGCCCGTCGAGGACGACACCGCACATACCCTCCAGCGCCGGGCCCGCCAGATTGTCGCACGCCGCTTTATTCTGAGCATCGACCGCGCAAAGCCGATTCTCGGCTTGCACAAGCTCCGGCGATAGACCCGACGAGGCTTTATAGGGGAAGTCCCCGTTTTCCCGCAAACGGATGCCCACCGCCTCACACCCAGACCGCTCTTTTAGAAAGAGCACCAACCGCTCAATAATCTCCTCAACGTTAAGGGTCGAGTTCATCAAGCGCAGCAGCGAGATCGTGGTCTCCCGCTCTTCCTCGGCCTGCTTTCGCCGTGTGATATCGTCGAACGCCAGCAGAATCATCTCGGTGTGGTGGTCGCCCCAATGGGCCACGTGCGCGTCCAACCGCATGGTCCCGTGTCCGATGACAGGGAAATCGTGCTCGACCTCAAACTCTGTCAATTCCGCTTTCTTCGGTACTACTTCCAGCAATAGTGCGCGCAGCGCCGGGATATCCCATTGGCCGTCGCCTAACTCCCACATCATCCGCTCTTCAGTTTCTTCAGGCCTGGCCCGAAATACTTGGTAGAAGGCGCGATTGGCGCGCTTGACGCGCAACTGCGCGTCTAAGAGCAATAGCGGTTTTGAGAACGTGTCCACCATCGCGACGGCGTATTCCCTGGTCTCGGCCAATTCCAGATTGCGGGTGAGCAACTCGTCGTTGGCCGTTTTCAGTTCCTCATTCGAGGACTGCAATTCTTCTTTCGCCGTCTCCAACTCCTCGTTGGTGCTCTGGAGTTCCTCGTTGGAGGAGAGCACTTCCTCGTTGGCGCATTTCAGTTCCGCGTTGGTCGCGTCTTGGGCTTCCACCATGGATTGCAGGTATTCCCGCGTGGCCGCCAGTTCCTGACGGAGTTGGCGGAGTTGCTTGTCTGCCGCCGGGGGTTTCCCGCCCGCGCGACGACGTTGCGCTCCCAGCGCCATTTCCCCCTTGCCGGTCGAACTCAACTCCTCAAACACCACCAGATAATGCCGCGGCTTGTGCGCTCCGATCTTGACCGGGAGCACCTCCAGCTTGAGCCGGCGGCGTTGCCCACGCACGGTGAGGTCGAGGTCATTCCTGGTGACCGCCAGCCCCGTCTTCCGCGCCTGTTGCAGCGCGGTGCGCAGAGGTTGCAGCAACCCCTCGCGCACCATTTTCAACAGATCGGACGTGAGGGTGCCCTGGGCGGGCTCCAGGTAATCGCCGGTGTGTCCGCGAATCTGGAGCACCTGGAATTGGTCGTCGACCAACACGCTGGGGGAAAGCCTGGCCAGCAGCATCAGCTCGGCGGTTTTCTGCGCCTCCAGAGTGCCGAACGCCCCCGTCTCAGCGGGTTTGGCCGCCGTAATTCTCGATTCATAATCGATAGTGGGAAAATCGAACCGGCGCACATGCGCGGATGGACGCTTGCTATAGAAGCGGTGCTCTTTGTCCAGCGTGCCAAACAGATCCGAGAAGGAGCCTACGGACTCCGCTGCGCCGAGTACAAGCACGCCTTCGGGTTTGAGAGCGAAATGGAAAACGGGCACTATTTTTTGTTGCAGCACCGGCTCGAAGTAAATCAGGATGTTGCGGCAACTGATGAGGTCCAGCCGCGAAAAGGGCGGGTCGCGCAGAAGGTTCTGCCGCGCGAACACGCAGAGGTCGCGCAGCGCCTTACTGATCTGGTATCCGCCGCCATCGCGCTTGACGAAAAACCGGCGCAGGCGCTCCGGCGACACGTCCAGCGAAATGGCGTTCCCGTAGTAGCCCAGGCGGGCTTTTTCCAGGGCGACCCCGCTGACATCTGTAGCGAAGATCTGTAGTGGCGTGGTCAGGGCCGCCGTACCCAGAAACTCCATCCAGCAAATCGCCAGGGAATAGGCTTCCTCGCCGGTGGAACACCCCGGAACCCAGATGCGGATAGGGGTGTCGGCTGCACGGCTTTTCATGATCCGGGGAAAAACGTCCTGTTTCAGTGCCTCAAAGACTGCCGCGTCGCGGAAGAAATTCGTGACTTTGATGAGCATGTCCTGATACAGCGCCTCGACTTCAGCCGGGCTGGCGCGCAGGCGTTGGACATACGTGGCGAGGTCTTCGAGCTTGTGCAGCGCCATGCGCCGCAGCACCCGCCGTTTCACAGTTGTGCGCTTGTAGGCCGTAAAGTCCACGCCGGAATGGCCACGCAGCAGGGCGAAAACTACATCGAGCTCGCGGTCGCCGATAGGCAGCGCTTCCTCGGCCTCCGGCAGCGCACTCGCCTGTACGTAGGGGTGGCGTTTGAGGCGCTGCAACTCCGCGGCAATCTCCTCCGGGGCGAGCGTAAAGTCGACGCAGCCGGTGGCCAACGCGGCGTTGGGCATGCCATCGTACTTGGCGCTATCGGGGCGTTGCGCAAAGGTAATCCCGCCCTGCCCCTTGACGAACTCCAGCCCCAGCGCGCCGTCCGAACCCGTGCCGGACATGATAATGGCGATGGCATTCGGCCCTTGATCTCCAGCCAGCTGGCGCAAAAACGAGTCGATCGGCAGATGCGGGCGCCGCTCTTCCGTGCGTTCCGACAGACGCAACACTCCCCTGGTAATCCCCAAGTCCTTGTTCGGCGGAATGATGAACAGGTGATCGGGTTGGACGGCCTGGCCGTCAGTCGCCTCGACGACCGTCATGCCCGTGACCCGACCGAAGATCGCCGCCAGCATGCTTTTGCGTTGCGGGTCGAGATGCTGGATGAGCACAAATGCCATGCCCGTGTCCGGGGCCAAGGCCTTCAGAAATTGCGTGATGGCCTCGACGCCCCCGGCCGAAGCCCCGATGCCGACAAGGGGAAAAGTCTTGCTTCTTGGCGCGATCGGCGCCGTTGTCTCCGCAGGCTTAGCTGCTGGTGGAAGCTTCTTAACGGTGGGCTTTCGCTTGGGTGCCGGTCGAATCGCATCCTTCTTACGTTGCATCGGCACAGTGCTCCGAGATGTATAAGTATATGGGATGATTTAGTCCGCCGCGCAAACTCTTCGTTGTGAATGACGAACACGCGGCCGTGCGCCATACCTTTCTGCCCGTGTTCGGACATCTTCCACAGGTTACCAAGCCGTCGCAGGTTACCGAGCCGGCCGTGCTGTTGCAACTGAGGGCCTCCGTTGGGTACTGTCCGGCTTTGCCCCCGAGTGTCCTAGCCCCTGCTGAAGACTGGCCAGACGACTCGCACACGGCCACCGTCATTCTCGCTTTTCTCATGATACCCCTTCCTTCGCCCAGGGATGCACGGTTGTGGATGGAACGCGCGCTTTGGGGGAGCAGAGCCGTCGTGCTCTCAGTGCGAGTCAGAGGCGTTGTTTGGAACGCAACAAACGGTATCAGAGTTTACAGCCCCCGCATACCCTACCCGAGTAAACACGGTGAGTAATCCCAATAGGCAAGCCGCGAATCACGGTCGGTACTGTCCTCAGTGCGCCCCACTGAACCCGCAGCACTGTCTCTCCGGGGGCTCGTGATTGCTTTATGATACGCGTCCAGAACAGATTGCGGAGCGCTCCTTACCGCAATCTTGATGCCGGCTCGTAAGTGATCCAGTGTCATATGCATCGTATCCTTATCGATGGCATCCTGTGTCGCATGTAGCGCAAGGAGATGGGTGTAGTGAGGTGGACCCTGAGATACAGTAAGCGGACGATCAACGCCACCGCATCGTGGTCAAGGTTCGAGAGCTGCAGCGGTGTGACGAGCGCAGAAGAGAGGGGCCGGGGTTGGACGAAGCGCTCCGTGCGCGTCGTATCGCCGTCGCCGGTGTGCTAGAGACGAGGCCATGGGCCGAATCATCAAGGCGATCGAAATCGAAGGGCAGCCCGCCGTGGCCTTGTTCGACACCGGCGCCCTCTACACGTACGTCCGCTCCGACCTCGTCCGCAAAGCACCCGGGCGCGCGGTGAGCACGCCTGCACGCGTGGCGCTGCGTGGCAGGGAAATCGAGATCCGGGAACTTCGGCTGATCGAGGGAAAGATCGAAGGGCTGGATTTCATCGCCGATGCGGTGCCGCTCGACGCCATCGGGCATGCGGACGGGCAAGAGCTGGACGTGCTCATCGGAGCACTCACCATGGAGCGCTGGGAGATGAAGCTCGATCCCAAGAGCCTGGCGCTCGATCTCGAAGGTCTACGCCGCAGGGAATTCACCGAATTCCCCGATCTCGATCTGGGCGCAGCTCACTGGAGGTGAACTTTCTGACGGTCGCGCCGGATTCGCAGCGCACCCGCTGGGTGGCGGCGTATTACGATCGCTTGGCCCCCGTGTACGGCGAAGGCGCGTACTTCCGCGCCCGGCGCGCCGCGGTGCTGGCCGCGATCGGCGCCGAGCTCGCGGACGCACGTGCCGTGCTCGACCTGGGCTGCGGTAACGGCGCCTATGCCGCCGCGCTCGCCGCGCGGGCATCAGCCACGCGGGTCGTCGGCGCCGACCTCTCGCCTGCGATGCTGTACCAGGCACGGCGCCTGTTGGGCGTGCACATGCCGTTGCTGCGTGCTGATGCGACGGCGTTGCCGTTCCGCCACGGCAGCTTCGACATCGTGTTCATGAGTCACGTCCTGTTGCTGGTGCCGGACATCGAGCGGTGCGTGGCGGAGGTGGCCCGCAGCCTAGCTCCCGGCGGTCGCCTGGTGGCTACCGTGGGGGCTGACGGCTGGCGCCACATGGTCGGCGACTTTTTGGGTGCGGACGCATGGCCACAACTGGAGGCGCTATTTGGCTCGGGACTGCGCGCGGCTGCCGACGATGCGAGTCGGGCCGCCGCTGCCTGCGCCAGCGGTGGCCTGCAAATCGAGGAGCGGAGGGCCGCGTTCTCAGTCAGGTGGCCTGCGATCGAGGAATGGGTGCGCATTCGTTGGCTGACGATCGTCGACGAAACGCCGCGGGCGGAAGCCGAGCGCTTGCTGGCGCAGGTGCGCCCGCGCGCCGCCGAGCTGAACATGACGTTCACGGAAACACTACTGGTCGCCCGCAAGCCGCATACTTCCGCTGGGCGCGTACCGAAGCGCTAAGTCACCGCGCCGGGCCGGCATTACTGACCGCCGTTTACGGACGCTGCACAGGGCGGAGGATGCCTCTGACACCGCGATTTTACGGTGACGCCCGGCAAGAACTACAACCCGGGCTCTTTGCAACCGGGCCGTTGACCGTGTCGACGGCGGCCTTCGGGGCCACGGTCCGCCCCGCGCTCAGGCGCGGTTTTCCGCCTTGAGTCGGCATACCCCGTTCGCTAGCCTCGGGTTGATCGCATCTTATGGAAGCCCCGAAGCGCCAGCCGACCCGCGCCGTTCGTGTGGGAAGAATCCACATCGGCGCCGGGGCACCGGTCGCGGTGCAGAGCATGTGTGCCACCAAGACGCGCCACATCGATGCAACGGTGGCGCAGGTGATGCAGTTGCAAAATGCCGGTGCGGCCGTGGTGCGCATCGCCGTGGATAACGAAAAGGAAGTGGCGGCGTTGAAGGAGGTCCGCAGGCAGACCGATGCGGTGCTGGCCGTTGACCTGCAAGAGAACTACCGCTTGGCGAGCAGCCTGGCCGCGCACGTGGACAAGATTCGTTACAACCCCGGGCATCTGCACCACGTCGAGCGCCAGAAACCGATTCGCGAGAAAGTGGCGTGGCTGGTCGCGGTGGCGCGCGACCACGGGTGCGCGATCCGCATCGGCGTCAACTGCGGCTCGGTCGCGCCCGAGTTCCTCGAACGGTACCCGGCGGATCAGCTCGAAGCCCTCGTCCAGTCGGCGGCGTACCACTGCCGCGTGGTGGAGGAGAGTGGCTTCGACCAGTTCGTCGTGTCGTTGAAGGACTCTGACCCGAAGAAAGTGGTCGTCGCAAACACGCGCTTTGCGGCGATGCGGCCCGATGTGCCGCTGCACCTCGGCGTCACCGAAGCGGGCATGCCGCCGGAAGGCATCATCAAGACCCGGTTGGCGTTCGAGACGCTCCTGGCTGGAGGGATTGGCGACACGATCCGTGTTTCGCTGACGCTGCCCAACGACCGCAAACACGAAGAGGTCGAGGTCGGCCACCAGATCCTCGACGACGTTGCGCACGGGCGGTTCATCTCCGTGCCCGACTTCGGCGTGGGCCTGAACATCATTTCCTGTCCGAGCTGCTCGCGGGTGGAAAACGACAGTTTCGTCGAGCTGGCCGCGCAGGTGCGGGAGATCACGCGCTACGCGCAACAGCATCACATGACCATTGCGGTCATGGGATGCCGGGTAAACGGGCCGGGCGAAACCGACGATGCCGATCTGGGATTATGGTGCGGGCCTTCGACCGTCAATCTCAAGCGCAAGGACGTGCAGATCGGCGCCTTCAGTTACGAACAGGTGCTGCTGCGGCTGCGCGAGGAGCTGGATCGGCTGATTGCCGAACGCGCGCAGGCCTCCGGCGCTTGACGGCGCATCGACTTTTGCGGCATGAAACGGGCGGCGATGACTTTCAAAGCGACGGCCCTTCCGAAAATGATGCTCGGCTTCGTGGTGCGCCGCTGCGCCGTCGCCGTGGGCCATGAGCCCTCACCCGAAGAGTTCGCAGCGTGGGCGAACACGCACAAGGATGGCGAGCGTGTGTTCCACCTGTTCGGCAGACCGATCACGGTCGACGAAGCGCGTATCATCCTGCGCCACCCCGCGCGTCCCGTCACTGCGCACCGTGCCGCCCCCTACGAGTGTGTGCCCGCAGACGACGGCCAATCGGAGAAAGTGACGTCGTTCGCCGCGGTGCTCGCTCGCATGAAGGGCCGCCGGGTGAAATAGTGCTGGGGTTAGCTTGCGGCTCAAAGCTGACAGCTGACTGCTGAGGGCTGTTTCTCCATGCGCCCGCGTGATCTCGCCGCCCTCGAGTTCGATCAGATCCGGAACATGCTGGCACAATTCGCGTGCTCGCCGGCGGCGAAGGAGGCGTGTCGCGCCCTGACGCCGAGTGCCGATCGGGCCACGGTCGAACGGGATCTCGAAGCCACGTGGCAGTGTCTGCGCCTGATCGAGCACCACGGCAATCTGCCGCTGGGAGAGTTCCCCGACGTCCGTGCCGCCCTGCGCACCGCCGCACACGAAGGGTTCGCACTGGACGGCCGGTCGCTCGTCGATATCCGCACCGTCCTCGAGATCGCACAGCAGACGCGCGCATTCTTGAGGAAACACACCGCGTCGTATGCAGCGCTGGCGCAGTTTCCGGACCGCTTGGCGCCGCTGCGCGATGTGGAAGGCACACTGGCGCGGGCGTTGGACGAGAGTGGTGGGATCACGGACGACGCCAGTGAGGAGCTGGCGGAGGTTCGGCGGACGCTGCGCCACCTGCGGGATAGACTGACCCGGCGGCTCGAAGACCTGATCTCACAGCCGGTGATGGCCGAGATGATCAGCGACCGCTACGTCACCATCCGCAACAACCGCTTCGTCGTGCCCATCCGCACGGCCATGGCCGCACAGTTCGATGGCGTCGTGCAGGACCGCTCCGGATCCGGCGAAACGGCTTTCATCGAGCCCCTTTTTGCGGTCGAGTCGAACAACCGACTCCTCATGGCGGCGAAGGAAGAAGAGGCGCTGGTGCGGCGCATCCTGGGCGACTTGACGGCGCTGGTACGCGACGCGCACCCGGTCATTGAGGCCACGTTTGCGGCGCTCGTGGACATCGACGTGCTCGCAGCTCGTGCCCGGCTTGCACAGCGTTACCGGTGCGTCCAGCCGCGGCTCGACGATGACGAGATCACCCTCCGGCAGGCGCGCCAACCGCTCCTGCTGTTTGCGGGACGCGACGTGGTACCGATCGATCTGCTGCTGCCGCGCGGCAAATCCGTGCTGGTGATCAGCGGGCCGAACACCGGCGGCAAGACGGTGGCGCTCAAGACGCTGGGGCTGCTGGCGTTGATGGCGCAGAGCGGCCTGTTGATTCCGGCTGCGGAGGGCAGCTGCTTGCCGTGCTTCCGGGGCATCTACGCCGATGTCGGCGACGAGCAGAGCATCGAGCGCAACCTGTCGACGTTTTCCGCGCACGTCGGCAACCTCACGGCGATCATCGAGCGACACGAGAGTCCCGCACTGGTGCTGTTGGACGAGCCCGGCATCGGCACGGACCCTGATGATGGCGCGGCCCTCGGCATCGGCATGATCGAGACGCTGGCGGCGAGCGGCGTGCGGCTGGCGGTGAGCACGCACTACGCGCCGATCAAAGTCTTCGCACTCAGCGATGACCGTTGTGTCACAGCCGCCGTCGAGTTCGATATCGATTCGATCACGGCGCGGTACCGGCTGATTTACCACTCGATCGGTGAGAGTTTGGCGCTGCCGATCGCCCGCCGATTGGGTCTGCCGGAAACAGTCCTGCGCGTGGCGGAAGCGGCGCGCACGGAGCCGGCAAAGGCCCTGGGTACGGCGGTGTCGCGGCTCGAGGAGAGCCGGCGGGGATATGAAGAGCGCCTGGCGGAGGCGGACCAACGCGTGCACGACACGGCACGCGCGCAGCGCGAGGCAGAGCAGTTGCTCGCCGAGCTGCGCGAGAAGCGCCGCCGGCGCTGGTCCGAGGAGCTGAACGAGGCGCGTGCGTTCGTTCGTAACCTGCGCGAGCACGGTCGCGAGCTGCTGGCGGAGATCGAACGCGGCGCGGCCGATCGGCGCGCCCTCAACCTGTGGGTGCAAAAACAGGAAGCCACGATCGGTGAAAAGCAGGCGGCGATCAGCACCCCCACGCCGCCGGACGGACCGCCACCTGGTCCACCGCAGATCGGTGATCAAGTTGAAATCGGTGAAACGGGCATGCGTGGCGAGCTGTTAGCGGTGGAGGGCGAGCGTGCGTGGATGCAGCGCGGTAGCCTCCGGTTTGAAGTACCGGCGGCGCAGCTGCGCCGCGTTGAGGGCCGCCCGCGCCCGGCCGTCGAGGTGCGCGCGCCGGCGCCTCCCGAAGACGCGGCGCAGGATCTCACCCTGCTCGGGTTGCGTACCAAAGATGCCGTCGCACAGCTCATCGACTTCCTCGATCGCGCCACGCGTGCCGGCTATGCTTCGGTGCGCATCATCCACGGCGTTGGCGGCGGCGCGTTGAAGCGCGCCGTGCAGGAGTACCTGTCATCGTCGCCGTACTGCACGCGTTTCCGTTCCGGCGAGCCGCGCGAAGGCGGCGCCGGCGTCACCATCGCAGAGCTGACGAGCAGCTGACGGTACGGGCGCTGTGCCGAATGGTCGGTTCTCTGATAGAGGGCCACGTATGACGACCGTCGGTTTCTCCGCGCGCGAAGCGGCGTTGTTGCAGCGGCTCACACCCGAGTGGCGCATTCAGCAATTCCTGGACGCGCTCGAGTACGACATCAACGGCACGTCATGCCGTTCTCCGCGCCGCGTGCTGCGGGAGCGAACGGTGCAGTGCCTCGACGGCGCGCTGTTCGCAGCCGCGGCATTGCGGCTCCAGAGACAGCCACCGTTGATCATGGATCTCGAAGCTGAACGTGATGACGATCACGTCGTGGCCGTCTTCCAACGGCATGGGCATTGGGGAGCCATTGCCCGCTCGAACTACTCGGGCCTGCGTTTTCGGGAGCCGGTATTCCGGACCTTGCGGGAACTGGCCCTGTCGTACTTCGAATCGTATTTCAACCTGCGGCGTGAGAAGACGCTGCGCCGCTATTCCGTTCCAATTAATCTGTCACGTTTCGATGATCGCCACTGGATGACCTCGCCAGACGACCTGTGGGACATCGGCGAGCATCTGGTGCACGTGCGCCATTTCGCGTTGGTGACGCCAGACATGGAACGTGGCCTGGGTCCTGTGGATCGCCGCCTGTTCGAGGCCGGCAAGCTCGGCCGCCAGACATCGCGGGGCAATCGATAGTCTCTCAAAGGGGCAGCGTCGCACGGCCCTTGTTTGTCTCCAGCGCGCTAGCGTTTCGCGGCGCCCGGGGCGGCCGCATCCGGGGCAGGAGCCCCAGCGACCGCGCCGACTGTCACCTGAGGGCGCAGCTTGGCGAGCACCTGCTCGCCAATACCCTTCACCTGGTGGAGATCATCCACCGACTTGAAGGGCCCGTTCTTTTCGCGATACTCGACAATCGCCTTCGCCTTTGCGTCGCCAATGCCTTTGGTTTCGGCCAGCTCGGCGGCGGAAGCGGTATTGATGTTTACCAGCTTATCATCGGCAGCCCTGGCCGGACGGCTGCCGATGGCAAACATACAGGCCACGAATACCACTGTAAGAGCCAACAGACGGATATGAGTCATTCTCGACACCTCCCTCTAACTACATCACGCATGATAGATACGCCGTGCGACGCTAATGCATAGTAATATACCAGCGTGCATAATGCAACCACTGAACTATAAAGCATGTTACGATGTCATTCCCGCTGTCTTTCGGCGGGAATCCATCCTCGCGCAGTGAATGCCTAAAAATTGCGGGCAGGACCGTTATGCAACGTCAGAGTTCGATGACGGATCGAATCTTCATGCTCTCTCATGGGCCACGCGCACGTTACTTCCCGCGCCGGCCCCCCTCCTTGATCTTCAGCTGCAGCATCACGAGCTGACGCCCGGCACGTTACCAGCTGCCGTCAAGGGATAATCTCCGTCTTTGCGGACGGCACACAGAACGCCTCAAAGGCGCTAGTGAGCGCGTGTGTCGGACCGAACTGATTGTTCAGCAGCACTTCCACCATCCCGGAGCGGTTCGGCAGGACTTGGTAACACAAGAGGTGATCGAGCCCATCGGGCACGCTCTTGAGGCCCTCCTGATTCTTGTCGGTCGGTGCGCACAGCGCCGTCGGCTTGACGGCGACAAACGCCTTGAGACCGAACTGATCCTGGGTTACGAGGTTGGTGATTGTCTGTCTGTCTGCCGGGTCTTCCTTGACGCCGTAGCACTTGAAATGATTGACATTATGGCTCTGCGGATCGGGTGGATCTGGCCACGCAGAGCTGATGAGAGCCTTTGCGGTCGGGACAAGCAGGTGTGTCGGCTTCAGCACCCGCAAGAAATACGTTCCAAACCGATTCGTGACGCGGACCAAGGACGGCAGGTGAGAAGTGGCTCCCTTGGCGAGCGCGATTCGGTAGCGTTGAAGATGGATGACCGAATTGTTGAGGGCCTGGTTGCTCAAGCTCGCTGGCGCGCACAGCGCATCCGGCAACTTGACGTTGTAGCTACCCGTCTGGAACTGATCGGCCAGGACGACCTGCGCAAGGGTAGACCGGATGATAACCGTCTTCCGCTTCATGGCGTAGCAGTCGAAGTAATCTAGCGGCACCACTTGCGCCGGCGCCGTGCTGACCGCGGCCACAAGGACGGAAGCAAGCAGCAGCCAGCGTTTCATGCCCCTGAGTATCGAGTTTGATGCAACGGACCTTTTCATGACAGCCTCCTCTTTTACACAGATTGTCGGTCTGTTTGCCTGTGCTCCCCTTCGGCTCACGCGCGGGCCGCATCCCCCAGGAGGCGTTGGTTGTTGCGAAAACGTCGGCCGGGAAACGTTAGCGTCCCGTTTGCTGCCGTCCCGATTTTGATCACAACACAACCTGACGGGGATTGTCAAATCATAAACGCCTCGCCGGGCAGGGAGTTGGCGCCGGACGTCGCCAATCCACTGTGGCGCTGGATGATGGGCGGCTGCAATCCGAACCGCAACGCGCGAGCGGGAGGGAACGTGGAATGCGCCAGCAGCGGTCGTCTGCAGTCGTCCATTCCAACGCCACGGCGTTGCTTGTTACCCGGCTGAGGTGAAACCGGGATAGCGGCTCACAGCACCGACGGTGGGCCGCTGGGCGTATGATTTCTGATGTGGTAAATTAAACGGCGCCGAGGGTTTGGAGACCGTCAAGTAGGTTGGATGTCGATTGTCGGTCTAGGAAAACGAATAAAGGAGGAGGGTACAATGGCGAACGAGACCATGGGTCGAGTCATCCGTGTCGGTATAGTCGGCCTGGTGTTTGCGTTGGGCTTTCTGTGCGGCTCAGTCACTCACCGTCACGCTGACGCACAGCTAGGAGAGCTCGGAAAAGGGGCAATGGAAAAGGCCGGCGAATCAGGTGGGGCGTTGGGCTCTGCGATGAAGCTGGGCGAAGCAATCGTCGAGATGCAGCAACACGTGGACGGGTTGCAGAAGAACATCGATGTCCTGAAGAAGGTGAAATCGAGCCTCGGCGGATAATTGAGAATGGCTGCACGTCGATGCACCGGACCCCGTCGCCGCTCTTGGGAGTGAGGCAGTTGCGGTTGCGAGGACGGGCGCTCGATGATACTGCTCGGGCACACGGGCGTAATCGATCCAGCGGCGCTATTCCTCCGCATGCGCGATTCACGAGGCGACCGGAAAGAGAGGCACACGATGGGGAAGATCAAGGGAGACAAGGCACGGTACAACCGTCAGCGCCGCAAGAAGATCGCACGACGGGAGAAGATGCGCGCGCTGCGGGCGACGCTGGGCGCCAAAGGCGTGGCGACGCTGCAGCTTAAAGGCGGCGCCGCGATCAAGATCTCGTCTAAGACGAGCGCTTCACTTCCTTCGGCGTGAACTCCCGGCTCAGGAGTTCATGCATCGTCCGGCCCATCGCAACGCTTCGAAACTCAGCGTGGAGGCGGAGAGCCGATGCAAATGCGCATTGCGCCATCATCAGGGGTGCGCTAAGGTAAATTGGAGTCCGTTCACAGCCCCGCAGCGCGATCGGTGCAGGGAGTGTCGTCCCTACTCACGTGTACCCGGCGCGGACTCCGGAAGGAGACTCCGTGTCACGGCCACACCGGCGACCATCGAAAACCCCCACAGCACCCGCGCTGTGCGGTACGACGCCGCGTGCTGGCCTCGTGGCCCCCGGGGAGTGAGCGAGAATGTGGAAGCGTCTGTATCAGCCACTCATTCGGTACTACGGGTGGATGAGGCGACGAAGCAGCCGGTTGCGCGAGCGGCTCGGCTTCATCGCCGGCGAGAAGGAACGGGCTGCCGAGGACAGCCGGCAGAAAACGGCGCGTGCCCGCTTCTGGGAGGATTTCCACGCAGGACAACGTGAAGCGGAGGCGCACTGTTCAAGGCGGGATCCGTGAACCCTGTCCGCGCTGCGTCGAGAATCTCGGCGATGCCGTTTCCCTGAGACACAAGCTGTTAGAAGGAATCCAGTGTATGACAGCACAATCGAGGCAGGGTAACCCCTGCAATAACATGAACCATCGACGGTCGAACGCACCGGTAGGCCATTGCCCGCAGTGTGGTGGCGTCGTGAACCCCGCCGTTCGCGCCCAGCCGTGCAGCGAAGCGCATCACGCCACGGCACGGCGGGCCTTGTCGAAATTCTGTGTCGATTGCGGTGGGCAGTTGATTTTCGCTCGTTGACGCCGCTCTTCAGCATCGAGCGCCTTGTCCATCGAGGGCTATCCGCGCGTATTCGGACTGGCCTGGGCCTTCGTGGCGCATACCGACAGGCTGTTCGACCCGCACACGCTGTGCCGATTTGTGCGCGCCTACCAGCGAGTGCAAGCGCTCACGATCGGTGAGCTCTGGGCCGTAGCGATCACGCTGTGCGGCCGCCAGTTATTCGCCATCACCGTTAGTTTTCTTAGGCTCGTCGCTTGAGTCAGGCAGCGTTTGCTACCAGGAGTGACGAACACACTTCCGAAAGGGACACGAGAAACGAGCGGTGCGCGAGGCGCACGCTCTCGTCGGGCATGCTATGGTGATTACCAGCGTAGCGGCGTTTGTTTGAGCGGCTTGAGGCCGACTGCGCTCGCCACGGCATTGTGGGCGTCGGTGTGAAATGAAAGGTTCGACGAACGTTCCTGCGGCTCGACTCAGCGCGTTCAGCGAGCGGAAAGGCAAAATTGAAGCGTTCAATCCTTCGCGGCCTCACGGGTCGGTGGGCGGCTGTCCCTCGGGATCCCGAAGAGCCGATCCGCTCGGAGCTCTTCAGCATCGAGCGCCTCGAGCAACATGCCGAGAGCCTCGCGGCTGCTCAGCGCATCACGCCACGGCCCGGAGCCGGTCGGCCGTTGGCGACACGGCTCCGGGACAACGGCCGGGTGCTGCTCCAAGCGTATCGCACGATCGCCGAGGCCATCCGTGAGGAACGGTTCATCCCTCCAGCGGCCGAGTGGCTGGTCGACAACTTTCACGTCGTGGAAGAACAGATTCGCGAGATCCAAGACGATCTCCCGAAGGGCTTCTATCGCCAGCTACCCAAGCTGGCGGAAGGGCCCCTCGAGGGCTATCCGCGCGTGTTCGGACTGGCCTGGGCCTTCGTGGCGCATACCGACAGCCTGTTTGACCCGCAGACGCTGTGCCGATTCGTACGCGCCTACCAGCGCGTGCAACCGCTCACGATCGGTGAGCTCTGGGCCGTAGCGATCACGCTGCGCATCGTACTCGTGGAGAACTTACGCCGCTCGGCCGAGCAGATCGTGAGTGGCCGCGTGGCGCGCCAAGAGGCCGACGCACTAGCCGACCGGCTTCTGGGAGTCGGCAGCCGCGAGGCCGAGCCGGCGACGACGGTCCTGCGAGGCTTCGAGCGGACACCCTTGCCGACGGCCTTCGCGGTGGAGCTGGTCCAACGGCTGCGCGATCAGGATCCGGCAGTGACGCCAGCGCTTCTCTGGCTGGACGAACGCCTCGTAGCTCAGGGAACGACCGCCGACGACATCGTCCGTGAGGAGCATCGGCGGCAGGGCGCGATGAACGTGACGGTCCGCAATGTAATCACCAGCATGCGCCTCATGTCCGCCGTCGATTGGGCGGAGTTCTTCGAGAGCGTCAGTCTCGTCGATGCGGCGCTCCGCGCCGACAGCGACTTCGCCGCCATGGACTTCCCGACGCGGGATCGCTACCGGCACGCGATCGAAGAGCTGGCGCGCGGCTCTGGACACCCGGAGCTCGAAGTCACCCAGCGCGCGCTTGTGGCCGCCAAGCGCGCCGGAGCCGAGCCGCGGAACGCCGCCGACGCAACCGCTCGCCGTAAGCAGGATCCCGGGCTATTACCTCATCTCGACAGGCCGCCGGGCCTTCGAAACGGATATCGGATTTGGTGTTCCGATGAGGGACCGGCTCGTTCGTGCCAACACGGCGGTCGGTATCCTGGGTTATGCGGGAGCGATCGGGACCGTGACGGCCGTCGTCCTCGCTCTGCCGTTACTTGCGGTGGCGGAGCCCGGGGTCAGCGGGTCGGCTCTCTTCCTGCTCGCGCTTCTCGCTCTGGTCCCGGCATCAGATGTGGCGGTGGCGCTGGTGAACCGCCTCGTCACGAATCGGTTCGGCGCGACTGCGTTGCCCGCTCTGGAGCTTCGCGACGGAGTGCCGCCGAGCCTGCGCACGATCGTCGTCGTGCCTACTATGTTGACGACGCGAGCGGAGATCGAGGAGCAGATCGAGCGCTTGGAGGTTCGTTATCTGGCGAGCGCGGAGGGCGATCTCCGCTTCGCTCTGCTCTCGGACTGGACGGACTCCGCAACAGAGCGTGCGCCAGGTGACGAAGAGCTGCTCGGCGCGGCCGCCGAGGGCATCGCGCGCTTGAATCGGCGCCACGGACCGGCAGCGGACGGCGAACGATTCCTCCTGATCCATCGTCGACGGATCTGGAATGACGGAGAGGGAAAGTGGATGGGGTGGGAGCGCAAACGCGGGAAGCTGCACGAGCTGAATCGATTGCTGCGCGGCGCGACCGACACAACCTTCCTGGCAGTCGGCGGCCGCCCGCCCGTCGTCCCCTCCGGCGTCCGCTACGTGATCACCCTCGACGCCGACACGCGACTACCGCGGGGAGCTGCGAGGCGGCTGGTCGGGAAGATGGCACACCCGCTCAACCGTCCGAGGCTCGATCCGCGCACTGGCCGCGTGGTCGAGGGGTACGCGGTGCTGCAGCCGCGCGTCACGCCGGCGTTGCCGACCGGTCGCGAGGGATCGCTTTTTCAGCGCGTCTTTTCGGGCCCGTGCGGCATCGACCCGTACGCATTCCCCATCTCCGACGTGTACCAGGACCTCTTCGGCGAAGGTTCCTACACCGGGAAGGGAATCTACGATGTCGATGTCTTCGAAGCCGCCCTCGAAGGGCGGGTCCCCGAGAGTACGCTGCTGAGTCACGACCTTCTGGAGGGTATCTTCGCTCGGGCAGGACTGGTTTCCGACATCGAGGTCGTTGAGGAGTTCCCGTCACGCTACGACGTCGCCGCGGCGCGCCAACATCGGTGGGCGCGTGGCGACTGGCAGCTGCTTCCCTGGATTCTCGGCCGTGGGCGGGACTCAAGTGGCGACCCGGGCCGAGCCGCGATTCCGTTGATCGGCCGCTGGAAGATGATGGACAACCTGCGGCGAACGCTGTCGGCGCCGGCCGCTTTCCTCGCATTGCTCGGAGGATGGACCCTGCCTTTCGCTTCCGCCGCGGTCTGGAGCGCGTGCGTCCTGGCGATGATCGCGCTGCCCACCCTCCTGCCTTTTCTCGCCGGGATCGTGCCGCGACGGCTCGGGATCTCGAAGCGCAGCCACTTGCGCGCAGCGGGCGCGGATCTCGTCCTCGCTCTGTCTCAAACCGCGTTCCTGGTCGCGCTCCTCGCGCATCAAGCGTGGTTGATGACCGATGCCATCGCGCGGACGCTCTTCCGTCTGTTCGTGAGGCGTCGCGGGTTGCTTCAGTGGGTCACCGCCGCTCAGGCGAAGTTGAGCCTTCGGCTCGGTCTCCGCGGGTTCTACCGGCGGATGGCAGGCGGCGTCGCGCTCGCCACTGTGACCGCCATCATCGTCGGGTACACCGGGCACGGGTCTCGGCTGATCGCGGCGCCCTTCGTGATCCTGTGGATGCTGTCGCCGGCCGTCGCGCGGTGGGCGAGTCGTCGGCCGCCCCTGGCCGGCCCCAAGCCGGTCTCCGCCGCGGACGCGCAAGCACTGCGGCTGATCGCCCGCCGCACGTGGCGCTTCTTCGAGACCTTCGTGGCGGCGGAGGATCACATGCTCCCTCCTGACAACTTTCAAGAAGAACCCAAGCCGGTGGTGGCGCATCGGACATCTCCCACGAACCTCGGACTGTACCTGCTGTCTGTGCTCAGCGCCCGCGATTTCGGCTGGCTGGGTACGCTCGAGACCGTGGAGCGGCTGGAGGCGACGCTTGGGACGATGGACGGCCTCCAGCGCTTCCGCGGCCACTTCTACAACTGGTATGACACGCGAGACCTTCGTCCGCTGGACCCAAAGTACATCTCTTCAGTGGATAGTGGGAATCTTGCAGGACACTTGATCGCTGTCGGCAACGCCTGTCGGGAGATGATCAGCCGTCCCGTGGTCGGTCCGGAATGCCTCGGCGGGATCGAGGACGCGGTGCAGCTCACCCGCGAGTCGCTGCGCGCGCTCGCCGACGACCGACGAATTCAAACGGTGACGCGGAAGCAGCTGGAGGAATCTCTCGACGCTCTCGCCGCCGCGCTGCGGTCGGCTCCCGCGACCCCGGCGGGCAGTGCCGCTGGCATTGCCGGGCGCCTAGCCGAACTCGCACGCCAGGCCGACGTCGTCACCGACATCGCGCGAACCCTGACCGAGGAACGGGGCAACGGCGCCAGCGCCGACGTGGGCGCCGACGTGCTGACCTGTGCGGAGGCAGTGCGTGCATCCATTCGGAGCCACGAGCGCGATCTCGAGCTGTTGATGCCCTGGGCACGTCTCGTCGCTGCGGAGAGTGTCGATCCCTTCGCAAGCACACGCTTCGAGACGCCTGTCCTGAGCCCCGTCGAAGCGCCGCCAGAAGCAGACAAACGCGTAGGGCCGACACAGCCGCCCCCACACGCTGGTACAGCAAACGCGCCGCCAGAGCCATCGAGAAAGTCACCAGTCTCCACCGCAGGAGCGGATGGGCACACTTCGCTCAATGACGCGCTCTGGCCCCTTTTCGACTCGATCCCGACCCTGGCCGATCTGCCCGATCACTGTGAGGCTGCCACCGGCATCCTCGCGCGCCAGCGGGCGGATCTCCCGGCGCAGACGGACGGAGAAGCCGACGCGCTGGTCGACGCCCTTGAGCGGTCCGCTCACGCCGCCCGGTCGCTCGAGCGGCGTCTCGCGGCGCTCGCCGCGCTCGCGGCGAAGATGTTCGACGCCATGGACTTTGCCTTTCTCTTCGACCCCGGGCGGCAGCTCCTCTCGATCGGATACCGGGTCGCCGAGGGCAGTCTGGATCCCAGCTGTTACGATTTGCTCGCCTCCGAGGCGCGCCTGGCGAGCTTCATCGCGATCGCCAAGGGAGACGTGCCGGCACAGCACTGGTTTCGCCTGGGGCGCTCCCTGACGCCGGTCGACCGCGGTTCGGCGCTGATCTCATGGTCGGGATCGATGTTCGAGTATCTGATGCCGTCGCTGGTGATGCGCGCGCCGGCGGGGAGCCTGCTGGAGCAGACCAGCCGTCTCGTCGTCCGCCGGCAGATGAAGTATGGCGTCGAGCTTGGTGTGCCGTGGGGCGTCTCGGAATCGGCGTACAATGCGCGCGATCTCCAGCTCACCTATCAGTACTCGAACTTCGGTGTCCCCGGCTTGGGGCTCAAGCGCGGACTCAGCGAAGACGCCGTCGTCGCTCCCTACGCGACGGCGCTGGCGGCGATGGTGGATTCCGAGGCCGCGGCGCAGAATTTCTCGCGTCTTGCTGCAGCCGGCGGCCGTGGCCGATATGGCTGGTACGAGGCTCTGGACTATACTCCGGCGCGTATTCCCGAAGGCGAGCCGGTGGCGATCGTTCGCGCCTACATGGCGCACCACCAAGGGATGACCCTGGTCGCGATCGCCAACGCGCTGCACGACGGGGCCATGCGCGCCCGTTTTCATGCCGCGCCCATCGTCCAAGCGACGGAGCTCTTGCTGCAGGAACGAACCCCGCGCGACGTCTTGGTTGCCCGCCCCCGGGCCGAGGAGGTAACTGCGGCCGCCAACGTCCGCGAGCTCATTCCGCCGATGCTGCGCCGGTTTCATTCCCCACACGACCCGATTCCCCGCACGCACCTGGTCTCGAACGGCAGGTACGCCGTGATGATCACCGGAGCGGGCTCGGGATACAGTCGCTGGCGGGATCTCGCGGTCACGCGTTGGCAGGAGGACGTGACCTGCGATTGCCTGGGGCACGTACGTCTTCTTGCGTGACGTGCGCAGCGGCGAAGCGTGGTCGGCGGGATACCAGCCGAGCGGAGTCGAGCCGGACAGCTACGAGGTGGCGTTCTCCGAGTATCGAGCCGAAATCGTCCGGAGCGACGGGACGATCACGACAACACTGGAAGTGGCGGTCTCTCCCGAGGACGATGCCGAGGTTCGCCGCGTGTCGATTTCGAACCTCGGAAGCCGTGCGCGGGAGATCGAGCTGACGTCGTACGCCGAGGTCGTGTTGACATCTCCCGCAGCCGACGCGGCGCACCTGGCCTTCTCCAAGCTGTTCGTGCAAACGGAGTTCGTCGCCGACATCGGCGCCCTTCTGGCCACGCGGCGGCTGCGCTCGCCCGGCGAGCCTCAGGTCTGGGCGGCGCACCTCGCCGTCGTGGAAGGTGAGACCGTGGGCGACGTGCAATTCGAGACCGACCGAGCGCGTTTTCTCGGGCGCGGGCGCGGGATCCGAACGCCGATCTCCGTGATGGACGGCCGGCCGCTCTCCAACACGGTCGGCGCCGTGCTCGATCCGATCTTCAGTCTTCGCTGTTGCGTGCGGATTCCGCCGGGCACCACGGTGCGCGCAGCGTTCTGGACACTCATCGCGCCGTCGCGCAGCGAAGCGCTCGACCTGGCCGACAAGCACCACGATTCGGCGGCCTTCGAACGCGCGGTCACCCTGGCGTGGACGCAAGCCCAGGTCCAGCTCCATCATCTCGGCGTCAGTCCCGACGAAGCGCATCTCTTCCAGCGTCTCGCCAACCACGTGCTCTACTCCGACCCGACGCTGCGGCCTTCATCCGGAATGCTCCGACGAAGCGAGCGGGGACAGTCGACGCTTTGGGCGCACGGCATCTCCGGCGACTTGCCGATCGTCCTGGTGCGGATCGATGAGGTCGAGGACCTGGAGATCGTCCGGCAGCTACTCCGCGCCCACGAATACTGGCGGATCAAGCAGCTGGCCGTCGACCTCGTGATCCTGAACGAAAGGCCCACGTCCTACGCTCAGGATCTCCACGCCTCCCTGGAGGCACTGGTGCGGGCGAGCCAGTCGCGGCCGCGCCCAGAGGGAGAGGGGGCGCGGGGAACGGTGTTCGTCATGCGCGCCGACCTGATTTCAGTCGAGGTGCGTACCCTGCTCCAGACCGCGGCGCGAGCCGTGCTCCTCAGCCGCCGCGGCAGCCTCTTCGAGCAGCTCAAGCGTGTGGAGGCATCTGAGTCCGCCGCCGCGCCGCCGCGCCGTTTGTCTTCTCCCCTCGTTGCCAACGAGAGGGCTAGGGGGAGGTCAGCGAGCGCTCTGCCGGAGGCCGCGCCACCGCGACCGGAAATCGAGTTTTTCAACGGCCTCGGCGGCTTCGCCGCTAGCGGACGGGAATACGTGACCATCCTCGGCGAGGGGCAGTGGACACCGGCGCCTTGGATCAACATCATCGCCAACCCCTCGTTCGGCTTCCAAGTGTCGGTCGAGGGCGGGGGCTACACGTGGTCGATCAACAGCCGCGAGCACCAGCTTACCCCGTGGTCGAACGACCCCGTCGGCGATAGGCCGGGCGAGGTGATCTATGTACGCGACGAGGACAGTGGAGCGCTCTGGGGGCCCACGGCGATGCCGATTCGCGAGGAGACCTCGCCCTACGTCGTCCGACACGGCCAGGGCTACAGCCGTTTCGAGCATATCTCGCACGGGATCTCGCTCGAGCTTCTGCAGTACGTGCCGCTCGATGACCCGATCAAGATTTCCCGGTTGAAGATCCAGAATCGTTCGGGCCGAATCTCGGCGTCTCTCGGTCACCGCGTACGTCGAGTGGGTACTCGGCACGTCCCGCGGCGCCGCGGCGCCCTTCGTCGTGACCGAGATCGATGCGGAAACCGGAGCGATGCTCGCACGTAACCCCTGGAGCAACGAGTTCGGCGGTCGCGTGGCATTCGCGGACCTCGCCGGAAAACAAGTTGCTTGTACAGGGGACCGTACGGAGTTCCTCGGCCGCAACGGCACTCTCGATCACCCCGCTGCGCTCGCCGGCAGGACACAGCTTTCCAATCGAGTCGGCGCCGGTCTCGACCCCTGCGCTGCTCTGCAAGCCCAGCTCGATCTCAAGCCGAACGGTGCAGGCCGAGATAGTCTTCTTTCTCGGCGAGGCGGCGACGAAGGCGGACACGCTCGCCTTGGTCACGCGTTACCGCAGCACCGACCTCGACGCGGTCTTTCGGCGCGGTGACCGGGTTCTGGGACGATGTTCTCGGCGTGGTGCAGGTCAAGACGCCCGATCGGACCATGGACGTCCTGCTGAACCGCTGGCTGCTCTACCAGACACTGGCCTGCCGGGTGTGGGCACGCGCGGCGTTTTACCAGGCGAGCGGTGCGTACGGCTTCCGCGACCAGCTGCAGGACGTGATGGCGCTTACACTGTCGCAGCCAGAGCTGGCGCGCGAGCATCTCCTGCGAGCCGCCGCGCGGCAGTTCGTCGAGGGCGACGTTCAGCACTGGTGGCTGCCGACATCGGGCACCGGGGTGCGCACGCGCGATCTCCGACGACCGACGTCTGGTTGCCGTACGCCGCCGCGCACTACATCGAGGTCACGGGCGATCTCGGGGTCCTCGACGAGATGGTTCCCTTTCTCGACGGGCCGGCCCTTCGCGCTGGCGAGCCCGACTCGTACTTTCAGCCCATGGTTTCCGAGGAGCAGGCCACGCTGTTCGAACACTGCGCTCGTGCTCTTGACCGGAGTCTTGCGGTCGGTGGCCATGGCCTGCCGCTGATCGGCTCGGGAGACTGGAACGACGGCATGAACCGCGTCGGCTCAGGCGGGAAGGGCGAGAGCGTGTGGCTCGGCTGGTTTCTGCACGCGACGCTCTCGGCGTTCGCTCCCCTGGCGGACGGCCGCGTCGAGCGGACGCGCGCCACGACGTGGCGGAGCTGTGCAACTGCCCTGCGGGAATCCCTCGAACGCGAAGCCTGGGACGGCGACTGGTACCGGCGCGGCTACTTCGATGATGGAACGCCGCTCGGTTCGGCATCGAGCGCCGAATGCCGCATCGACTCGATCGCGCAATCATGGGCCGTGATCTCCAGGGCCGCGGATCCGGCGCGCGCGGCGCGCGCCATGGCGGCGTCGACCAACAGCTCGTGCGCCGCGGTGAGGGACTGGTCGTCCTCTTCACGCCGCCGTTCGATCAGGGAGCGGTCGATCCTGGGTATATCAAAGGATACCCGCCCGGCATCCGCGAGAACGGCGGCCAATACACGCATGCCGCCACTCTGGTCGGTGCTCGCTTTCGCGATGCTCGGCGACGGAGACAAGGCCGGCGAGTTGTTCTCGATCCTGAACCCCATCAATCACGCGAGCACACGCGCGGCCGTCCATGGCTACAAGGTGGAGCCATACGTCGCCTGCGCTGACGTCTACGCTGAGCCCCCGCACGTCGGACGCGGCGGGTGGACCTGGTACACCGGCTCGGCGGGATGGATGTATCGGGCGGGCCTCGAGTGGATTCTCGGGTTTCAAGTGCGCGGCGCAACGCTTGTCCTCGACCCTTGCGTGCCGCGGACATGGCGCGGCTTTGAGATCGTCTTCCGCTACCGTTCCGCGCGCTACGACATCGCGGTCGAGAACCCACGCGGAGTCACTCGCGGCGTCGCTCGTGCCGACCTCGACGGCGCCGCGCTGCCGGCAGCGCGGCCGGAAAATCCAACGCGAATACCCTTGGTGGACGACGGCGCGACCCATCGGGTGCGCGTCGTCCTCGGATGATCGTCCTCGCGCAGAACAGAAAAGAACTCACCACGGAGGCGCGGAGACACGGAGAAAGAACTCAAGAATTGTCCACGTGCTCGTGTGCCGGATCTCATTTCCAAGGGGGTTACAAAAGCGGCGCCGAACCCCGATTGGGCCGTCACCTACGATACCCGCCGTAGCTCGCGGACGCCGCTGCTATCACCGACGAGCACCCGGTCGGCAATGCCGACGAATAGCCCAGTACCGACGACGCCGGGGATGGCGCGCATCGAAGCGTCCAGCTCGCGCGGCGCCCCAATCGGATCGACGCCACAATCGAAGATGTAGTTGCCGCCGTCGCTGACGAATGCTTGGCCGCCGGCGCTGCGCAGCTGCGGGCGACATCCCAACGCCGCCAGCCGGCGCCTGCACAAGCCCAGCGCGAAGGGCAATACCTCGACCGGCACGATGCCGCGGCTGCCCAGCACCGGCACCAGCTTCTCGCTGCCCACCAAAATAATCACTTCCTGTGAGGCGGCAGCGACGATCTTCTCGCGCACCAACGCGCCGCCGTAGCCTTTGATGAGGTTGAGGTGTGGGTCGACCTCGTCGGCGCCGTCCACCGTCACGTCGATGCCGTCGATACTGTCGAGGCTCACCAGTGGCACGCCGCACTGCCGCGCCGCCGCCGCAGTAGCCTCGGAGGTGGGCACGCCTTGCACGCGCCACCCTTCACCGACTCGTCGGCCCAGTGCGCGGACAAACGCCGTGGCCGCGCGACCGGAACCGAGTCCCACCACGGAACCGTCGTGCATGCTTTCCAGCGCACGGGTCGCGAGCGCGGCAAGGATGGGATCGTCGCCGGCGGACATGTCGGGATGGATAGACCAAACCGCAGGAAATGGAAAACGGAAAATCAGAACTGCGAAACAACCTTGATAGCCGCAACATAAGACTCGCCCCGGAGCGGCCTGCCGCGCCGCATGCCGGCAGTGCGCAGCCACCCGCCTCGCAATTGCGGTAGCGGGAAAGAAATGGGATGCTGGCGGCGTTATGCTGCGGCGACCCAACGATCCCTTCAACTGCTACTCGCACCTAACTGGCGTGTTGCTTTCGATCAGCGGGCTGGTGACCCTGGTGGCGCTCGCGCAGGGCGATCCCTGGCGCGTGGTGGGCTTCTCGATCTATGGTGCCAGCCTGATCCTCCTGTATTCGGCCAGCACGGTGTACCATTGGGCGGCCCTTTCGTCCCGCCGGAAAGATCTGTTGAAGCGGTTAGATCATGCGGCCATCTTTGTGCTGATCGCGGGGACATATACGCCGGTGTGCCTGATCACCCTGCGCGGGAGATGGGGTTGGAGCATGGGTGGAGTCGTCTGGGGCTTGGCGGCCGTGGGCGTCGCGCTGAAGCTGGGTTTCGCGCACCTGTCGCGGTGGATGACCACGGCTCTGTACCTCGGCATGGGGTGGATGGCGGTGGTTGCAGTCGTGCCTCTGGTACGGAGTCTGCCCATTTGCGGACTGATGTGGCTCGTTATCGGGGGAGTCATGTACAGCCTTGGAGCGATGGTCTATGCGACGCAACGGCCCGACCCGCTCCCGGCGCGCTTCGGGTTCCATGAGATTTTCCACCTCTTTGTCCTCGGCGGCAGCGCCGCCCACTTTGTGCTGATGGCTGGTTACGTTCTCCCATTGCGCGTCTCACCGTAACCGGTGGGCCATTTCGAAGCCGTTCGCGGTCGCGTTCCATCACCCGCATTAGCTGTGCTTCCTCCAAGAGATCTCACATACAACATTTCTCATACTCTCCCCGGTTGCCTGTAACTCGGCATCGTGAAATACCTCAAGGGTGCGGGCTATCCGTAGGAGTCTAGAATCATGATGGGCACAGAGGCCGAAAAGAAAACGAAGAAAGTCTATGGCGAGGTTTACATCGACCGCGAGCGGTGCAAGGGCTGTTCGTTCTGTATCGAGTTCTGCCCGGCGCACTGCTTGGAGCTGGACAAAGCATACAACTCCAAGGGCTATCACCCGCCGGCGCTGGTGCGGCCCGACGACTGCAACGGCTGCGACCTGTGCGGCCTGTACTGCCCTGACTTCAGCATCTTTGCGGTCATGGTTAAGACCAAGAAAGATTGACGAGGGGTTTTGTGATGCACGCAGATCCAAAAGGCGTTTTGACCGGCCAACACTATCTCGACGGCAATCACGCGGCATGCGAGGGCGCGTTGGCGGCCGGTTGCCGGTTCGCTGCCGGTTACCCGATCACCCCGTCGACCGAGATTGTAGAGCGCGTGGCCGGACGTTTTCCGCTGATGGGCGGTACGTTTATCCAGATGGAGGACGAGATCGCCGGCCTCGATCGCAATTCAAGGGGCAGTGTGGGCCGGCAAGAAGGCCATGACAGTGACCAGCGGTCCGGGCTTCTCCCTCATGATGGAGCACATTGGCCTGGCGGCCATAACCGAGACCCCGTGCGTATTTTTCAACGTGCAGCGCGGCGGACCGTCGACCGGCCTGCCCACGCTTCCCGGCCAAGCCGACATGATGCAGGCGCGCTGGGGCTCGCATGGCGATTACGAGATCATCGCTCTCTCTCCGCAGTCGCCGCAGGAATGTTTCAACCTCTCCGTCGATGCTTTCAACCTTGCCGAGCAATGGCGCGTGCCCGTGCTGATGATGATGGACGAATGCGTGGGCCACATGACCGAGCGCGTCGTCATCCCCGGCGCTGAGGCGATAGACGTTACCGAGCGGCGTTGGACCAAGAAACAGCCCGGAGAGTATCTGCCCTTTGAGCCGGGGCCAGATCTCGTTCCTGAGATGGCCAAGGCCGGCGATGGCTATCACCTCTATGTCACGGGACTGACGCACGATGAGCGCGGCTACCCAGTGATGAACTGGAAGGCGCAGGACAAGCTGGTCCGCCGGCTCGTCGACAAGATCCGGCTCGCCAGTGACAAGATCGTCCGTGTGGAAGAAGAAAATACGAGCGACGCCGAGGTGGTAGTGGTCGCATACGGTATTACCGCACGCGTCGCGCGTCGCGGCGTAGAGCTTGCCTGTCGCCAAGGCGTCAAGGTCGGCATGCTGCGGCTCATTGTTGTATGGCCATTTCCAGAGAAACGGATTCTGGAACTGGCCCCGAAGATCAAATCTTTTGTGGTGCCGGAGTTGAACTTCGGACAAATGGTCCTCGAGGTCGAGCGCGCTGCTCACGGCAAGACGGACGTCGTCTGCGTCCCCCACGCCGGTGGCGAAGTGCACGACCCCGAGGTCATTGCCGAGGCAATCATTCACGCCGCCAAGAAGCACAGCTAAGTGAGGCACGTCATGGCCAACAAAGCCGAAAACCCTGTCAACCCGTATCTACGCCTCGACCGTATGCCGAGCATTTGGTGCCCGGGGTGCGGGATCGGCACGAGCGTCAACTGCTTCGCCCGTGCGATTACCCAGTCCAAGGTCGATGTTCAGAAGCTGTCCATTGTCTCGGGCATCGGCTGCACCGGCCGCGTGTCGGGCTACCTCAACTTCGATTCGTTCCACACCACGCACGGCCGGCCGATTGCATTCGCCACCGGAATGAAGCTCGCCAATCCTGAGCTGCAAGTGGTCGTCTATTCCGGCGAGGGCGACCTCATCGCTATCGGTGGCAACCATTTCATCCACGCGGCCCGGCGCAACATCGACATCCTGGTCATCTGCGTGAACAATTTTGTTTACGGCATGACCGGCGGCCAGGTCAGTCCGACCTCGCCCGAAGCCGCGACCTTTACCACCGCGCCTTACGGCCAGTTTGAGGAGCCGTTCAACCTGCCGTACTTGGCCGACTCGTGCGGCGCGGTGTACGTCGCGCGGTGGACGACCTTTCACGTTCGCCAGCTTGCCAAGAGCATGCGTGACGCGTTCGGCAAAAAGGGCTTTCGCTTCATCGAGATCGTTGCGCCGTGCCCGACGCTCTATCTGCGCCGCAACAAGCTCGGGGACGGTCTGGATGCGATGCAATACTACAAGGAAAAGTCGGTCGTCAAGAATGGCGCCGAAACCAAGGGCCTGAAGATCGACTTTCAATCAGAGATCACGGTCGGGGTTTTTGTCGACCGCGAGCGGCCAACCTTCCTTGAAGCGATGAACAACCGCTTCCAAAAGGCCCTCGGCGCCAAGTATACGCCGTATCCGGTGGGACCGACCCATCAGCCAACGAGCCAACCGCAGGCGCAAGCCAGCGCCTAACAGGAGACAGTCATGGCAGTCACGGAAATCAAGCTGGGAGGATTTGGCGGCCAAGGTGTCATCCTTGCGGGGATCATTGTCGGCAAAGCCGCATCGCTTTTTGACCACAAAGAAGCCACGCTGACGCAAGCGTTCGGACCTGAGGCGCGTGGTAGCAGCTGCAGCGCCCAGGTCGTGGTGTCTGACGAGCCGATTCTCTACCCCTATGTGACGCGGCCGAACGTCATGGTCTTGATGTCGCAGGACGCCTACACGCGTTTCTCGCCGGAAGTGGCGCAAGGGGGCACTCTCATCGTGGAAGAAGAATTGGTCAAGCCGGACACTGTGCCGAACGGCGCCAAGGTGTTCAAGATCCCGGCAACCCGCATTGCCGAAGAGCTGGGCAAGCGCATGGTTCTGAACATCGTCATGGTGGGTTTCTTTGCCGCTGTCACCAAGCTGGTCGGCGTCGACGCCATGCGCAAAGCCGTTGAGGACTCGGTGCCGAAAGGCACGGGCGACCTAAACCTCAAAGCATTTGACCGTGGGTACGAGTGGGGCCAGAAACTCCTGAACTGACCTGATCGAGCACCGAGCCGCGCGCTGGAGCGCGCGGCTCAACCCTTTCCGAAGACTGTAGATAAACGGGAACCTTCGAGGGGGTCCCAAAAGAAGGGACCTCCTCAGATCAGAAGGGTAAGCGGAAACCGTCTTTGGAAAACAACAACAGAACCGTTCGCCCTGACGCGCCGGATCAACCGCCTTCCTCGAATTTGATGTACGTGCAGAGAGGCGTTGCTGCTTGTGCAGGGTCGAGCGCATTGAGCACGTCCTGCAAAGCAATGTGGTCGAAGGCAAGCCCCACGTGCCCGTCGAAATCGATCGGGCACTGGTTCTGGATCACGATGTTGGTGACGTTGCTGCCAGAGAGTTGCTGGGACTGCCAGGGAGTCACGACCTCGTCATAGATCGTCGAGATGACAGTGTAGTTCACGCCGGGCACGGTGAGCCCGCCGTTGCTGAGGGTCGTGAGAAAACTCGATCCGGGCTCCTGCTCCAGGCATGCCGGGCACACACTCGCCAAGCCCTCGTCGACGAGCGTCGACACACCCGGTACGTAGTTCGCGAGTTCCACCAGGCCGCTCATCGTGGCACCGCCGTTGGATGGTGCAAGGGCAACAAGGTCGTGAACCTTCGCCGCACCTCCGAGAAACTTGATGTAGTAGTGCGGCATCATCCCGCCCTGCGAGTGGCCCACGAGGTCCACCTTTGATTTTCCCGTGGCGGCCAGAACTTCGTCCACGAACGTCGAGAGCTCCTGTGCCGAGGCAGCGATTTCGTTAATCCCGTAGATCGTCCCGAGTAACGGCGGCCCCCCGTAGTTGAACGTGAAGACGCAGTAGCCGTTGTTGTACAGCAGAGGAGAGAGGGTTGCCCAGTTGTTGTCCTGGTTCAAGACCGTGGAGTGCACGAGCACGACGGGGTAAGGATGCACGCTGCTCGGCCGGCATGCCCAGTTGTTCGCCCCTGGAGGTGGCGACTCCGGGGCGAGGGTCCCACCAAGGCCCGCCTTCACCGAGTAGATCACTGGTAAGGCGCACCCCTGACTATTAGGAGAGCTGGTACCCACGAGCGCCATCCACATTAACGCGACGGCACCCACGCGCAAAGCCGGGACAATGCTTCGACTCATCGCCTGATTCCCCCTTCGTTCCGTCATTCCCTCCGCATTTGCGCCGCCACCACGGCGGCACACGAGGAGTTGATGTTGCAGCAACCCAAAAGGATACCTATCAGAATTGAAAAGGGGCGTCAATCAAAACTGAAAACGTAAACGGGCGTCAACAGCCTACCAGCCGGGTCCATGCCGGGAGGGCGGGGCAGTAGGCGGGTTTGCTTGGTCGGTGTGGTACGAATTCAACCACTTTTCCATCGTTGCGACCACCGTCGACTGGCCTTTGTGTCGAGCGACTTCCAACGCCTTCTGGGCGGCGCTGATCGCCCCGGAGGATTGGCCTACTGCGGCATACGTGAACGCCAAGTTGGCCCAGGCTTCAGCATAGTCAGGCGTGAGCGTGACGACCTGCTGGTACTCTTGAATTGCTTCCGGCAGCCGGTTCGCCTTAGCCAGCGCCAATGCCAGATTGTAGTGGGCCTCGGGGTAGTCCGGTTTCAGCCGCAGCGCGTGCTCGTACTCTTCGATCGCCTCTTGTAGGCGCCCCGTGGTGGCCAGCGCGTTGCCGAGGCTGTCGTGACCCTCCGGATAGTTGGGTTTCACCCGCAGCACATCCTCGAAGTGTTCGATCGCCTCTGCCTGTCGGCCGATGCGGGACAGTGCAAGACCCAGGTTGTAATGCGCATTTGAGTTATCGGGGTCTATCCGCAAAGCCTGCTGGTAATGTTCGACCGCCTCCGACATTCGGCCAGCGTCGCGTAGTGCAACGCCCAGGTTGTTGTGGGCTTCGAGATAGTCGGGTCTCAGCTGGAGCGCCTCCTCAAAGTGTTCGATCGCCTCGGGCAGTCGGCCGGTGTTGCGCAGTGCGACCCCCAGGTTGTTGTGGGCGTCGGGGTAATCGGGTTTCAGCCGCAGAGCCTGCTCGTAATGTTCTGTTGCTTCCTGGAGCCGACCGGTGGCCGCTAGGCCGTTAGCCAGGTTGGTTTCGGCCTCGGGGTAGTCGGGTTTCAACCGCAGGGCCTGCTCATAGTGTTCGATCGCCTCGGGCAGTCGGCCGGTGTTGCGCAGTGCGACCCCCAGGTTGGTTTCGGCCTCGGGGTAGTCGGGTTTCAACCGCAGGGCCTGCTCGTAGTGTTCGATTGCCTCCTGCGGCCGGCCGGTGGCAGCTAGGTCGTTAGCCAGGTTTTTGTGGGCCTCGGGGTAGTCGGGTTTCAACCGCAGGGCCTGCTCGTAGTGTTCGATTGCCTCCTGCGGCCGGCCGCTTTCGGATAGTGCGACACCCAGGTTGTTGTGGGCTGCGGGGTAATCGGGTTTCAGCCGCAGCGCCTGCTGGTAATGTTCGATCGCCTCCTGCGGCCGGCCGCTTTCGGATAGCGCGAGGCCCAGGTTGTTGTGGGCGAGACCAGAGTTTGGGTTTTTATCGAGTGCTGTCCGATACAGCGTCAAGGCGCTTGCGTAGTGTCCGCTTTGCTGCCACGCCAGGAACGTGAGCACACTTGCGACCGTGACCGCCAAGGCGTTCAGCATCCAGCGGGCCGGCCCGCGTGAGCGCCGCTGCCATTTGTCCCAGCCCGCTGCCACCAGCGCCGTCACCGCGATCAGCGCCACATGCTGATAGTGGTCCGCCACCAGAGAGTGCTCCATGAAGCCGACGTCCGTGAAACCCATAACCGGCACGAGCGCCACGCAGAAATATCCCCAGGCAAACAACAGCGGTCGGCTCCAGCCCCGGCGATACGACCACAGTACGCCGCTCACGCCAGCGCAGGCCAGCAGCGGCAGCCACCACCGCACCTGCTCCGTATCGATGTGCCATCGTGGATAGATGAACGCGAGGTTGATCGGCAGCATCGCCTTGTATAGGTAGAACCACACCACGGCCCCGGCGCCGAGCAGACGTTCGGCAAAACTAGCCGTGCGGATCTCGGTGATTATCCCGTGCGTTTGGAACCAGACGTTCACGCGGGCCAGGACGGCGGCGACAACAAAGAACGGCACCGCCCGAATCAGGTCCCGCCTGGTCAGCGGCCGCCTCCCCCACACGATACCCAACAAGAGCACCGGCAAGATCGCCACCGATCCCTTGCTGAGCATCCCCAACCCGAAGGCCACCAGGCTCAGCCAGTACCAGCGGTCCGCTGGCGGCGGAGAAGCCCGCGATGGGGGCGGCGTCTCGGCTTTCAGGTACCAGAGGATGGAGAGCAGAAAGAACAGCATCGCCATCAGGTTTTTGCGCTGGGCGATCCAGGCCACCGATTCGACGTTGACCGGATGGACGGCGAACAGCAGTGCCCCCAGGAACGCGCCAGGAATGGACAACCTCCGCAAGATGCTCCAGATCAACAACGCTTCGACGATGTGCAGCACCAGGTTGGTGACGTGATAGCCCGCCGGATGCATCCCCCAGAGCCGCCATTCGAGCCAAAGTGTCGTGTTTGATACCGGCCAATAATCAGTCGCTTCGGTGGTGCACCAAAACCTGTAGAGGCCGTCCGCAGCCTTGATCAGGCGGTTGTCCGTCAGAAGAAGCTTGTCGTCGAGAATGAACGCGCCGCGGAGCGATGGGAAGTAGGCAACGGCTGTGGCCAAGACGATGAGCGCTGCGCCCGCCAGTACACCGCCGCTCAGCGCCAATGGTACAGGGCTTGCCGGACGAGCCGCAGGCGTGAATTTGTTGCGTCTAGCCATTTGCCTCAACCGCTGTAGGAGCGACCCCGGTGCTTGTCAAAAATCAATACTTTAGGCAAAGAGCGGGCGACCGGGGTCGAACCGGCGACGTCCAGCTTGGGAAGCTGGCATTCTACCGCTGAATTACGCCCGCCTATGCGGCCAGGATGGCGACATGAACCTAGGGCAATTGCCTTGTCATGTCAACGCAAGCGCACGCCCAGAATGCCCAGGCCCACGGCCCTGATAGCCTCAGTCCCGCCGAACTTCGCGCAGTTCCCGGTTTCCCATTTCCGGTTCTTCATTCTCTCAACCGTTCAGAGGACGTACGGCATCGAATCAACGAAAAAAATGGAGAAAGGAAAAAATGGCAAAAGGAGACCCGGCGCCAGTCTTGCATTTTCCGTTCTTTGTTCTCCACGTGTCACGCCGATGCGGTGCGATGATCGCATCATCCCACGCCACGACGTCGGAGCCGAGCCGCGCGATGAGCGCGGCGCGGTGCCGCGCCACCTCCGACTCAGGCATGGGCGACGCTTGGCGGGTTGGCGGCCTCCGTCTCGGGTAGGAAGGTCTTCACCTCTCGGACGTGGCGTTCGTAACTGGCCACTTCATCTTCGGTCCGGCGCGCGTTCCAGCCGAGCAGCTTACCCATGATGCGGGCGACTGGGGGAGCCGCGGAGAGCCCGTTGTGCGCGTCCCACAGGAGCAAGCGGGCGCGGCGTTCGAGAAAGTCCTCCAGCGTCAGCGCCATCTCTTCGCGCACCGCGTAGTTGACCTCACCACGAGTGACCGCCAAGTTGGGCACGCAGCGCTCGGCGAGCCACGGATCCGCGACCATGGCTTCGATCATGCGCTCGCCATTGCTGCCGTACACGCCGACCAGGCGATCGACGATATCCGCAGCCACCTGCGGCCAGCGGCGGTTGAGCCGTTCCACATACGCCTCGACGTCATCGCCGGTTTCGCCGCCACTTAGCAGATCCTCGTCACTCTCGCCGCATTTCTTGGGCGCCGGGTCACCGCGCTTGGCCAGCCGTTCGAGTACGAGATCGACGACGCGTTCAGCCATCTTGCGATACGTCGTGAGCTTGCCGCCGGCAATGGAGATCAGCCCGGTCGCCCCGATCATGATCTCGTCCTTGCGGGAGATTTCGGTCGGTTTCTTCCCTTCCTGATGCAAGAGCGGGCGCAGTCCCGCCCACGCGCCAACGACGTCCTGAACCTCCAACGGTTCAATGCCAAAGCTCGCGTTCGCCGCATCGAGCAGGTAGGTCGCGTCCTGGAGGGTGACGGCCGGGTTGTCGTCCGCGGTGGGATAGTCGGTATCGGTCGTTCCGAGGTAGACCACGTTCCCATGCGGGATGGCAAACACCGGGCGCCGGTCCGCGGTGGTCATGATGACGATGTGCGACACGGGCAGCCGACTGAGCAAGAAGATGAGATGGATACCCTTGGTGAGGTGGAGCCGCGGGCGTTCGCCGTCGCCCTGCAGCATGCGCACGGCGTCGACCCACGGTCCGGCGGCGTTGACGACGGTTTTGGCGCGCACCACCAGCTCGGCGTCGGCCACGGTGTCGCGCACCACCGCCCCGGTGAGCTGGCCGCCCTCGGTGACGAATCCCGTGACGGTGGCGTAATTGGCAATCACCGCCTCGCGTGCGGCAGCCGCCTTGACCGTCTCCAGCACCAGGCGTGCATCATCGGTTGTGTACTCGTAGTACATGCCGGCGCCGTAGAGCCCCTCCGATCGCAGGAGCGGCTCCAAACGCAGCGTCTCCTCGGAATTCAGCATCTGATAGCGTTCATCCTTGAGGACGCGTGCCATCCGGTCATAGGTCCACAACCCGGCGCTGAGCTTGGCATACGTAGACCGGCGCTGCACCGGGAAGATCAGCTGTGTGGGCCGTGCCAAGTGTGGGGCCAAGCGTCTGATCGCCCGTCGCTCGTGTGAGGCTTCCATCACCAAGGCCACGTCGCCCTGTTCCAGGTAGCGCAGGCCGCCGTGGATGAGCTTCGAGGAGCGGCTGCTGGTGCCGACCGCGAAGTCGCGGCGCTCGACCAGTGCCACACGCAGGCCGCGGAGCGCGGCATCGCGAGCGATGCCGGCACCGGTGATGCCGGCGCCGATCACCAACAGATCGAAGTGCTCGCGGGCGAGCGTTTCGAGATTCTTGGCACGGGTACGAAACGAAAACTGTGGTGGGTGCGTCATGCGCAACGCATTCTTCCTAGAAAATCCCCATTCCTCATTCCACGGGTGCAATCGGTTTGTCAAACACCCATCGGGGCGCCATCATCACCGGCAGGTGGACCGTTGCTGCGTCTATGATCTCACGTCGTTCCAGCCCTCACTTGAGTTCCCTCTCATGAACCGGACCGCGGTTCATCTGGGAGGCAAGGTATCGAACGCTCGGCCTCCCGCAACCAGAGATCGGGATATTTTGATCGAGCCGAGCGTAGCAAACGCACGGGAAGTGCCTTCTGTGATACGAAACCCGTGGATGATCGCGTGGCGCGAAGATGTTCGTGTTCGTGCGCAGCCCTCGCCGATGGCATCCGCCGCGCGGCGCTACTTGACTCCGGACCCAACTCGGCGTCTTTAGGAAGCGATGGATGCACGTGTCGGGCCGAGCTGGCCCACTCTGCAGATCGCCTTACGAGCAGTGCGGTTCATTCGGCATTTGCCGCAGTTCGTGAAGCTGTACTGGCGCTTGCTGTGGGACGCGCGCGTATCGATCTGGCCCAAGGCCCTGGTGGTACTGAGCCTGCTGTACGTGCTGTCGCCCGTGGACATTATCCCGGATGTGATTCCTTTCATCGGCGAAGTCGACGATTTGGTGGTCGTCATCGTGGTATGCCGCCTGTTCATGTACATGTGTCCACGCGAGGTCGTGCAGGAGCATGTCGCTCGGATTGCCGCAGGGCAGTGAACGTGAGAGTATGCGGGAGTCAAAGCGTAGGAGCGTGAGATGAGACGGCCAGCACCAATTGTGATTCTTTTCGCGCTGCTCCCTCATTATTTTCATCTCTTTTTCCACGCTCACCGCTTTTCTCGTCGACTGGCTGTGGTTTGATTCGCTCGGTTTCGGCGCGGTTTTCGCGACCACCTGGCGTACCAAGGTGAGCCTCTTCGGGTTGGCGGCCGTGATTTCCGCCGTGCTCCTCGCCCTAAACGGTGTGATCGCCGGCCGCCTCCGTCCTGTGCGGGTGCGGCCACTGCGGATTCTGCGCAGCAACGGCACCCCGCTCGAGTTTCCGGAGTCGCTGGATTTCTCCTCGACCAATCTGCCCTGGAGGCCCATCGTCCTCGCCGTTGCCTGTGTGCTCGGGCTGTTCATCGGGCTGGCGCAAGCGGGCAACTGGCAAGTGTTCCTCGCCTGGCTCTACGCTGTGCCGTTCGGCCGTACCGATCCGCTCTTCGGTCGAGATCTGGGGTTCTACATTTTCACGCTCCCGGTCTACGCCGCCGCACGGGATTGGGGCATGCTGATGCTCTTTCTCGCGGCCGCGATGGCCGGCGGCATCTACTGGTTCCAGGGGGCCATCGACGTGGATCAGCGGTTTCCGCGCATCGACCCAGCAGTGATCCGGCACCTCTCCGCGCTGTTGGCCGTGTTTCTGATTGTCAAAGCCGGTGACTACGCCCTGCAACGTTACGACCTGCTGCTCAGCGACACCGGCGTCGTGTTTGGCGCGGCGTACACCGACGTGCACCTGCGCCTGCCGCTGCTCAGTGCACTGGTCGGTCTGTCACTGGTTGGGGCGGTTCTGTGCGCCGCCAACATCCGCTTTGTTGGCTTCCGTCTGCCGGTGGCCGCTCTCGTGCTGCTGCTTGCGGTCGCGCTGATCGAGGGCATGCTGCCGCCCCTCTTTCAAAGCTATCGGGTCAAGCCGGACGAGCTCCGGCTCGAATCCCCTTTCATTGCCAGCAACATCGCCCTGACGCGCTACGGCTTCGGGCTCGATCGCGTCGACGCCAAGCCCTTCCCTGCCGAAGGCAAACTGACATCCGCGGTGTTGGCGGCAAATGATCTCACCATCCAGAACATTCGCTGGTGGGACCCGCGCCCCCTGCTCGACACATACCGCCAGCTGCAGGAGATCCGCCTGTACTATGACTTTCATGACGTCGACATCGACCGCTACGTCGTCAACGGCAGGTACCAGCAGGTGATGCTAGCGGCGCGCGAGTTGAACCAGTCGCGGCTGCCGGCGGACGCGCAAACGTGGATCAACCAACACTTCAAGTTCACCCACGGGATCGGGTTGGCGATGAGTCCCGTCAACCGTTTCGACGAAGAAGGGTTGCCGGTCTTCTACGTGAAGGACATCCCCCCGGTCTTTCCAAAGGACCTGCGCATCGAGCGCCCAGAGTTGTACTTCGGCGAACAGACGGTGCCGTATGTGGTCGTCGGTGGCGGCACCAACGAGTTCGACTATGCGAAGGGACAGGAGAATGTCTACTCGACCTACAATGGGCGCGACGGCGTCTCGCTGGGCAGCCTTTGGCATCGGGCCCTCTTCGCGTGGCACTTCGGCGATCTGAAGTTACTGATCAGCGGCAATGTCACGGCGGCAAGCCGCGTGTTATTCCGCCGGCTCACGCGGGAACGCATCAGCCGCCTGGCACCGTTCCTCCATCTCGATCGCGACCCGTACCTCGTCGTCGCGGACGGGCGGCTGGTGTGGCTGCAGGATGCGTACACCAGCAGTGACGCCCTGCCCTACTCGCAACGCACGCGCGGCGGCAGCATCAACTATATCCGCAATGCCGTCAAGATCGCGCTCGACGCG
The DNA here is from genome assembly GCA_963729835.1 of uncultured delta proteobacterium. Classification (GTDB taxonomy): domain Bacteria; phylum Desulfobacterota; class Binatia; order HRBIN30; family HRBIN30; genus CAVSQF01. The sequence goes on from CAVSQF010000058.1 coordinate 41,373, forward strand.
TACGACGGCACCGTGGTGTTCTACCTTGCTGACCCGCAAGATCCCATCGTCCGCACGTACGAGCGCATCTTCCCGTCCCTGTTTCGGCCCATCAATGACATGCCGGCGGCGCTGCGCCAGCACGTCCGCTACCCGGAAGACCTCTTCATCTTGCAGGCGGGCATGTACGGCACCTACCACATGACCAACCCGGAGGTCTTCTACAACAAGGAAGATCTGTGGAGCTTTCCGCAAGAGATGTACGCCGGCGAAACCGTGACCATGCAGCCGTACTACACGATCATGCGCTTGCCCGGCGAAGCGCGCGAGGAGTTCATCCTCATGCTGCCGATGGTGCCGAACAACCGCGACAACATGATCGCGTGGCTGGCGGCGCGCTGCGATGCGCCGCATTACGGCAGCGTCATCGAGTTCACCTTTCCGAAGGAGAAGCTCATTTACGGCCCGGCACAGATCGAGGCGCGGATCGATCAAGATACGACGATCTCTCAGCAACTGTCGCTGTGGAACCAAACCGGCTCACGGGTCATTCGCGGCAATCTTCTGGTGATTCCGATCGACGATGCGTTGCTGTACTTCGAGCCGCTGTACCTGCGCGCCGAGAAACGCGAGCTGCCCGAGCTGAAGCGACTGATCGCCTCAGCCGGCGACCGTGTCGTCATGGCGCAGAGCATCGACGCGCTGTTGACGGCCTTGTTCAGCGCGCAGGGACGGCCGCCGCCCGCCGTGGCCGCACCGGCGCCTGCAGCCGCCCTGCAACCGGAACGACCGCCCCCGGGCGCACCCAGTGGAGACGCGCTAACGCACTACCGCCAAGCACTCGAAGCGCTGCGCAACGGCGACTGGCAAACCTTCGGTGCCGAGATGGACAAGCTGCAGAAGACGTTGGAAGGCTCTGGGGAAAAGTCCGGTTGACGGCCCGTTCACCGCGCCGGGACCGGCTCGACACTTAGCGTGATCACGCCAACCAAGTCGGGTACACCGTCAGGTTGGAGACGCCATGGATTGACGGCGTCCACGTGCAGTCCCGGCAATGGAAACGCCGCCCGCGTCAGCGTCACGCGATACCCATCGCGTACGACCGAGGCCGCGGAGTGATTGACGGCACCCTGGCCATCACTCCCCTGCGCTCCGGCTGCCTGGCTGGAAGTCACCGGTTGTGATAAGTCGTCGGTCACCACAGCGCTGAGCGACGGGGCCGTTTCACGATCCAGGAATACGGCGATGACATGATGCTCTCCCCGCGTTCCTCCTCCCGCATAGAGAAGGAAATTCTGCACCCCACGCGCCAAGATGATGGCAACGCGCCCGCTGCTCGGCTCGTTGAGGAAGAGCGCACTTTCCCGTGGGTCCGCCCCCGGCCGCACGCCGATCACCGGGAAGGGCGGCGGCAGCTCTGTCCGCCACATGTCTCTCCCCTCGGGGTTGCCGACCGCATCGGACGGGGTAATGGTGATCGTGGTAATCGCCGGAGGGAACGATTGACACGCGGCGACGCCGAGGAGGACCAACACCATAGGCAGCAGCGGCAGGCGCACACGCCATTCATATCTCTTGCCGCTACGCCCGGCAATGTTGCGCGGTGCCCCCACCAGGGCGTTCTTTTCGCTTGCGGTGCCCATGCGGCTCTGGCATCACAGCGTATCGAGTGACTGCAATGTGCCACAAGGGTGAAGGGGCGAAGCCGCTGTGAAACTGTCAGTCGTCATTCCGGCGTTCAACGAGCGCAGTACGATCAGCGAGATCCTGCAGCGCGTCTGCGATGTGCCGATCGAGAAGGAGATCATCGTCGTCGACGACGGCTCGACTGATGGGACACTGCAAGAGCTGCAGCAGATAGGCCTGGTCCCTTCCGCGGAGCCCCTGCTCCGCCCGAGCAGCGCGCAGCCCACGAACACGCTTCGACTCGTCGTCCACGAACGCAATCAAGGAAAAGGAGCATCGATTCGCGATGGCATCGCGGCGGCTAGTGGCGATGTCATCCTCATCCAAGACGCCGATCTGGAGTACGACCCGGCGGAGTATCCGAAGCTCCTGGGACCGATCCTCGATGGCAAGGCGGACGTGGTGTACGGCTCACGTTTCACCGGTTCCCCCCGGCGCGTCCTCTTCTTCTGGCACGCCGTCGGGAACCACTTCCTGACGCTGCTGTCGAACATGTTCACCAACCTCAATCTCACGGACATGGAGACCGGCTACAAGGTCTTCCGTGCTGAGTTCATCAAACCCGTGCCGCTGCGCTCGCAACGCTTCGGGATCGAGCCGGAGATCACGGCGAAGGTCGCACGCCTGCGCGCACGGATCTACGAGGTGCCGATCTCGTACGCGGGGCGCAGTTACGTTGAAGGGAAAAAGATTGGGTGGAAAGACGGCTTCGTCGCACTGTGGACCATCTTGAAGTACAGGCTCGTCGACGATCTGGGCCACGTCCACCCCGCCCGCACGACGTTGCAGCGGATGGAATCACTGCAGCGCTACAACGCGTGGCTGTGGGACAAGATGGAACCCTACGTCGGCGAACGCATCTTGGAGGTCGGCGCCGGGACGGGAACGATGACGCGCCACCTCGTCGGGCGCGAGTTGGTGGTCGCCACGGACGTGCAGCCTGAATACGTGGACGTTCTCCGCGACACGTTCGCCCGCCACGCGCACGTGCGCGTTTGCAGCCTTGATCTCAGTGCGGATTCGTTCCCGCCGAGCGTTGGGGCGGGGTTCGACACCGTCCTGTGTCTCAATGTCCTGGAGCACGTCGAGCACGATCTTGACGCTTTACGCCGTATTCACAGCGTGTTGGATCGCGATGGGCGTCTCGTGTTGATCGTCCCGGCGCTGCAGCGGTTGTACGGTGAGATCGATCGGGCCATCGGCCATTTTCGGCGCTACGAGCGCGCCGAGCTGATCCAGAAGCTCCAGAGCGCGGGCTTTACAGTCGAGCACGCCTCGACGTTCAACGTGCTCGGCGCCCTCGGCTGGTATGTAAACGCGTGTCTCTTACGGCGGCGCGCCGTGCCACCGTTTCAGGCACGCATCCACGACCTGCTGGTTCCCGCGTTGCGCGTGCAGGATCGGTTCGACCTACCCTGGGGTCTGTCGCTCTTGGCTATCGCCTCGCGCCGCGATGCCTGAGGGGCTGCGCCCGGCGTCCGTGCGGCGGGCCCGCTCCCGTTGGTCGCTGCAAACGTCTACAGAGGGCTCCCCGTCAAGCACCGGGCACCCACCTTGGTCACAAGCTCTCCAGGCCCGGCCTATCCCCGGGCCAACTCGTAGATGGACAGTACACCCAGCAGCGTGAAGCCGAACCGAAACCCCCAGCGGATCAGCCACTCGCGCACTTGTGGTTCCGAAAGTCGCATGCGACGCAACCGGGCAAGATTCGCGCTCAGTTCACCGTCCCTGATTCGGTCAAGTATTCCCGACACCTTCCCTGTCCTACCCGCATGACAGCTTAACTGGTTCTGTGACAAGATCAAATGGGCCCACACCCCTCTCCTTGCCAGCGGATTCGAACGCCTTGAGAAGCGGTGAACCCATTGCCGTCACTCTTGCCATTCGGGCTCTTGCTCGACGAGGCTCACCGGCTGCAAGACACTTGGCGGGATCCCCTCGATGAAACGCGATGGCTTGCCCATGACGAAGCCCATCGTGCGATCGAAGATGTTGATCGGGTACGTAATGTACAGCTCCTGCTTGGCGCGTGTCGTAGCGACATACATCAGGCGGCGCTCTTCTTCGATCTCCTCCTCCGAGTGCACATTGTAGTCGGCCGGAAAACGGCCATCGGCAGCCCAGATGACGAAGACCGCGTGCCATTCGAGTCCTTTCGCCGAGTGGATCGTCGAGAGGGTGAGTAGGCCTTCGTCCGGGTCGACCGCGAGGACATCGGACACACTGTCGCTGGGTGGCTCCAGTGCCATGTCGGTCAGGAGGCTCTCCAGGCTGCGGTAGCGTGCGGCGATGGTGGCGAAGTGCTCTAGGTCCTTGCGGCGCTTCGGGTGGTCTTCGCGGTGCACGCGTTCAAGATGGGCTCGTAGTATTCCAACACTTCGTTCACCGCATCTTCCGGCGTCGCCGCGGTTTCGTGCAACCGGCGTAGCAGTCCCGCCAAGGCATGCAGATCCGTGGTGAACGTGCGCCGGGGGAAGGACTCCAGCCGGGCAGCCACCCTGCCCTCCTCCACCTCTCCGCCGGCGAAGATCCAGCGGATGATTTCCTCACTGGCACGCGGACCGATCCCCTGGATGAGGAGCAATGCCCGATGCCAGGATACCGCATCGCGCGGGTTCGCCTGCACACGCAGGTGCGCCAGGACATCTTTGATGTGGGCCGTTTCGATGAACTTGAATCCGCCGCGTTTGATGAAGGGAATGTCGTGCCGCGCCAGCTCAATCTCGAGATCGAACGAGTGGAAGCTCGATCGAAAGAGCACCGCAATCTCCGGCAACGGCACACCCTCCTCGCGCAACTCGAGAATACGCTGGCAAATGAAGCGGGACTGATACTGCTCGGATTCCGCTACGACGAGGATGGGCGCGACGCCGGCCGCCTTCGACGTAAACAACTCCTTCGTGTAACGTTCGCGAGCCCGGGCGATGATCGCGTTGGTGAGATTGAGGATGGGCTGCGTGCTGCGGTAATTCTCCTCGAGCGCGATGACCCGCGTACCCGGGAACAGCGCCGGGAAATCCATGATGTTACGGAAATTCGCCCCCCGGAAGGAATAGATGCTCTGCGCGTCATCGCCGACCGCCATCACATTGTCGTGTTCGGATGCGAGGAGTCGGACGATCTCCGCCTGTAACGCATTCGTGTCCTGGTACTCGTCCACCATGATGTAGCGGTACACACGAGAGAGCCGCTGCCGGGTGTCGCTGCTCGCCTGCAGCAACGCCTGCAGCTTCACCAGCAGATCGTCGTAATCCAGCAACTGGCGTTCGCCCTTATACGCGACGTAGGCTTCGTGGAGCTCCAGCAGTTCCGGGAGATGCTCGGCGAGGTGGCGGTACTCCTCCTCAATGAGCTGTCGCAAGGGCAGCGACTTGTTTACCGCCATGCTGTACATCTCGGCGATGGCTTGTTTGCGCGGAAAACGCTTCTCCTTCTTGTCGAGCCCGCGCTTGGCGCGCAACAAACTGATGACGTCCTCGGAATCGGTACGATCCAGAATGGTGAAGTTGGAATTGAGCCCGATGGCCCTGGCGTCCCGGCGCAGGACGATATTCGCAAAAGAATGAAACGTCCCGCCGGAGACGCGATCGCAGCGGCCATCGAGCAACAGGCTCGCCCGCCGCAGCATCTCGCCGGCGGCCTTGCGCGTGAACGTCAACAGCAGGATGGAAGCCGGATCGACACCCATCTCCACCAGTCGCGCCACACGGAATACCAATGTCCGCGTCTTGCCGGTCCCGGCGCCTGCGACCACCAGCACCGGCCCATCGGTGGTGATCACCGCCTCGTGCTGTGCCGGGTTGAGCTCGGCCCGATAGTCGATGCGGAACTGCTGCTCGCGACGCGGCGTCACGTCCCGGCGCAAAACATACTTGCCCGATTCAGGGTGCATGGAGTTTTCCACCCAGCGTAACTCCGCTCGTGCGCTTCCTCTGCGGAGGGAGATTGCTATGATGCGCCGACAACACTACAGCGTCGCGGGCAGATCGCACGAAGTACATGAGCCGAGCGGACTATAGCAAGCAGCCTCAGGCCAACAAAGGGTCGGGAAACGGTCTCAACCCTCCGCCTCCAGCACTCAGGACCGCTCTGGATCTGCGCGGCGTCAAGTGTCCGTTGAACTGGGCGAAAGCAAGGGTGTATCTGGAGGCGCTCGCGCGTGGCGCCGAGCTCGAGCTGATCCTTGATGACCCGAAGGGCGCGCACGACATCCCCCGGGCCGCCGAAGCACAAGGTTATGCCATCGTCAGTATCGAGCACCGGCCCGACGACTGGCGCATCGTGATTCTCGTCTGAGAGGCAACCTTGCACATCAAGTCTCTCGCCAGCGGGCACGCTTCGAGACGGCCCCTGGAAAAACGGGGCCTCCGTAGCATGGGCGAAAAGCAACTGGGAAAGGAAAGAAACAAGAGGGACGTACGTTCCCCTGCGACCGGGATCTCTCACAAGCCGCCGCGTACGGCCCGGACGTTACGGCTGAGCGTCTTGAAGTCGGGGCCCACAAACCCGGTGCCGTCGAAGAGGACGAGCCACGAATAATACGACGAGGACGTCACCCGACTGGTAGCGGACCAATAACCCCAGTCCGTCTGTGTAGGGCCGAACGTGGTATCGACGCAGGTATCTGACGGGCAGCTGCAGTTCCCTGATGTGCACGGATAATCCAGAAGAATGGTCTGCAGCTCAGGGAATGTGGGCAGACGCCAACCGTTGGCCCCGGCGAAACCGGCGCCACTATTCAGGGTCGCAAGAAAGCTGGTGAAGACGCTGCCGTTGCCCCCGCTGCCGCCCACATTCTCTGATCCTGCGCTCCACTGGTAGGAGTTGGCCTCGTCGTGCACGCTGCCGTCGTCGGTCTTCTGCTCCCACACCAGCGCGGTAAACGCGTCGGTCACCGTCCCGTCGCCGTTGTCGGTGAAGCGGCTGCCGACGCACGTGCTACCGGCCAGGAATGCTTTCCTCTGGAATGCCGCCCAGTTGCTGAAATACTGGTGCCGGCATTTCGCGAACGCGCCGGACTCGTCATAAAATGTCCCCTTGGCGTCCATTGCCAACACCCTGTCCACGCAGGACAGATATGTTTTCCAGGCTGTCAGGCGGGCGTAGTCGCAGCTCTGCTGTGGTGTGGTGCGTGGGAATACGGCCAGTGCCGTGCCGGCACATAGTAGTGCGGCGGCGGTCATCGCGAGAATTGCTTTCGTCATGATAGCTCTCCGTGTGAGACGTGTTTGGGACCGCATCCGTTGACCCGATCACAACCCACCGCGTACGGCACGCACGTACCCGGCGAAGTTCTTGGTGGAAAGCCCCTGAAATGCGGAATCAAATGTCAAGTGCCACGCCTCCCACTCGTCGGAAACCCAGCCGGTGGCGCACCAGTAGTTGTCCGCCTGCGTGGGGCCGAACGTGGCGTCGATGCACGGGCTCACCGTGCACGTGCATGTGCGGTCCCTGAACGTTCCTCTGCTGCAAAGGAAGTCCAACACAATCGTCTGCAGCTCCGCGAGCGTCGGCAGGCGCCAGTCATTCTGACCGGCGAAGCCTGCTCCGCTGTTCAGCGGGCCAAGAAAGTCGGTAAACGCAGTGCCGTTCTCCGCCAACGGCGATTCCGTGCTCCACGTGTAGCGGTTACCTTCATCGTGGACGGTGCCGTCGTTCGTCTTCTTCTCCCACACCAGCGCGCTAAGCGCGTCGGTCACCGTCCCGTCGCCGTTGTCCGTGAAGCGGCTGCCGATGCACGTGCTACCCGCTAATGGCCCGCTCATCTGGAACACAGCCCAGTTGGTGAAATACACATGGCGGCATTTCGCGAACGCCGCATACTCATCGAACACCATTCCCTTCCCGTCCCTCGCCAGCACACTGTCCACGCAAGACACGTAGTTTTTCCACGCGGTCACACGCGCGCTATTGCAGGCCGCCTGCGGTGGTGCGAACGCGCGCGCCGGCGGGGCATACAGCAGCGTGGCGAGCGCTGCGACCGTGAGAATTGTTTTCGTCATGATATCCCTCTCTGCTGGAATGTCGCGCAACGGCATGACATTGAGCCTTCCTCCTCGGCAGTGTTTCCCGTCATTCTCGCGATCTTCTAGCGGAATCCATTCGCCGCCCAGTGGATGGCGAGCCGTTGGCAGAGCGCCTTGAGTCGCGATGCTTGTTGCGCCTGCAGTCCGCTCATAACCCCGCCCCTTTCTTGGGTTGAGGTGTTGCCATGCCGGCTTCCGCCGCCGGCCAGCTCCTTCAGGCGCCCTTGCCGCTGCAACGCCGGAAGCACATGACTTCACTGCGTCGAACAACGAATAACGCACGATGGTGGGCTCTGCGCTCTCCCTGCACTCGACCGGATCGACGAACCCACACCATGTGTCCCATCTACCACCGGTTGTCTTCGGTTGTCAATTAAGATTCTGACCGGCACAGCGGTCGAGTCCTTCTTCCACCGAATGAACGTAGAGGACGGAACCGGCCGGCCGACCTGAGTTCACAATAAGTGAACGCGCACTCAGAGTGCTTGCTCCCAGTGGAACGTTGGGGACGTACAGTCTGTGAAGAAATCGATTTCCGAAAAATCCGGCCCCCCCCAAAAACACCGCTCGCCCTTGACGAGCCGCCCTCTTCTGGCGGCGTGTCGCAGAACGCCAGCTGGAAGTTTATGTCCAAAGGCGGCGCCAGCTCACCGGACCGACAAATCGGCCGCCGTGATCAAGCTGCCTCGATTTGTTGCGATGGCGTAGGCGACGCGCCGCGCCAGCTCACCGGTATCCCAACTACAAGAGGCCAGAAACCTGGCCGCCTCCTCGGAGCAGCCCGGCGGCATCTTTCCCTGCGCGGCGGCACAACGCCCGATCAGGTGCAGCACGACCGCCAGAATACCGTTGCGCGACCGCGGAACTGGATGGACCAGCAACAGCGCACCAGCGGAGCGCCAACGCAGAGGACGTCGTACGCGATGCGACGGGCCAAAAGGCTGCCGGGTCTGTTCCCCAGAATGCTCGTGTCCGTTCATCGCCAGTGTCCACGCACCGGTTGCAGAAGCTTACGGGAAAACGAAGCTCGATTGCTGCAACTGGCAAGCGGCGCTCTGAGACAGCGTCGCGCTGTTGATCGTCAGCGCCACACTCATGAGCGAGTCGGCGTTGGCCAGACTGATCCCGCTTCCGGTGACCGCCAAGTCATATGTCGGCTGTCCTTTCGAGCGTTCAATCCGTACGTCGAGGACCCCGTTCCCGGCAGGCAGCGTGAGGCGCAACCGACCGCGAGCGTCAACGCCGAACGTCGCGGGCTGCGAAACGGCCGAAAACACCGTCCCCCGATCGCTGGCGAGTGTCGCGCCGAATGCGTTCGGGATGCCGTCGAGTGCCGCGCCGTCAGGCAAAACAAACACGCCTCGCAACGTCAGCACGCCGTCGGCCTGCAAACCGTGGGACGGAGACAGCCTGAGCCGCTTGATGAGCAGCCCAACCCCTGACGTAACGTTAACCACCACTTTCTTCGACGAGCCGTGATTTCCAGCAGCGTCATAAGCGGTTGCGCTGAGCGTGTGCTTACCAGGGGCAACCGTCGTCGTGTCCCAGACGAAACCGAACGGCGACGCATTATCCGAGGCAACGAACGCGCCGTCGACCATCAACTCTACGCTGGTTACCCCAACATTGTCCGTGGCTGCAACGTCTACGTTTTGCATGCCGTATGCCAAGCTGTTCGCGACGGGCGACACGATGGAGACCTTGGGGGCCTTCCGATCCCGAGCAAGCGTCGGGACGGGCGATGGGCCAGGCGTGGGAGTTGGGGGCTGCGCACCCACAGCCGCGGCGATGTCAACACGGCCCCAGCCGGAAAACGGGTCCCAGCCGCTGCTGCCGATATCGTGTGCCGTCTGGGTGAGGCGTGTGACGGCGTCGCTGGGTGACAGCTCCGGCCGGGCCGAGAGCAACAAGGCGAAAGCACCCGACGCTATCGCGGCAGCCGGCGAGGTCCCGCTGCTCGCAACGTACAGCGGACTTCCCGACGCACTCCAATTCGTTGTGAGGATATTGACGCCTGGCGCGCCCAGGCTGAGCCACGCACCGTAATTCGAGAACGTGGCCACTGCATCGCTGGGGTCGGTCGCGCTGACCGCCACAGCGTTCGGATAGGCGGCCGGGTACATCGGGTCGCCCGTCCCGAAGTTGCCCGCGGCGGCGACAACCACGGCACCGCGGGCGACGGCGTAGTCCACTGCGCTCTGCAAGGTGACCGAGGGGGAGCTTCCTGCCAGGCTCAAGTTGATGACGCGCGCGCCGCGATCCGCCGCGTACGTAATGCCGTTGGCGATGGCACTGTACGGGCCCGAGCCGTCCGCCCCCAACACCTTCACCGGAAGCAGCGGGCAATGTGGCGCCACCCCCGTGATGCCGATCCCATTGGAGGCCTCCGCGCCCACAATTCCCGCCATTCGGGTCCCGTGACCGTTGTCGTCAGCCGGATCTGCATCGTTGTTTATGAAGTCGTATCCTGGGAGGAGCTGGTCATGCAGGTCGGGGTGAGACGCGTCGACGCCGCTATCGACGATCGCCACGGTGACTTGGTTGCTCCCCAGTGTCACGTCCCACGCCGCGGACGCGCCGATCTCCGCCAGCCCCCACTGACTCGGGAACATCGGATCGTTCGGCGTCTCTGCCGCGGCGGCACGTTGGTCACGCTCAACCGCCTTGAAGTAGCCGGATCGACGTAAGGCGCGCGCCACCACGTACGACTGGCGGTACGGAACTCTCACGACCACTGCGCCGAGGGCACCGATTCGACCGATCTCCTGCGCTGCTCGTTCAGCAAATACCTGCCGCTGAAGGCTCGCCGATAGTCCCGCACGCGGGTGCACAATCAGTTGAGCAGCTACTGGCGGCCGGCGCGACAGTGGTCCCCCGCGCACGCGCTGTGCGAGCCCACCGGGTGGGGATATGGACGCCGCGAGCAGGAGCAGACAAAGCCTCGTCAGGAATCTCCAGCAGCCGCCGCCGTGTACGTTGGCCATAGCCCCTCAGCACCTTTCTGCTGCGTGCCAACGCAAGCGATATGCCACTGGCCATTACACAAGCGGCGCGAGTTTCGCGGCGCGAGAGAGCACCCCGAATCATAGGTGGAGCGTTTTTAAATTGGCGGTGCGTCGAGCGAATCCGATTGCCGGTCGGGTGTTGACGCTGCCCTAGGCCAGGGCGTGCGCAACGTCACCGTTGCGTGATGCTGTGCGCCCCCGCAAGCTCAGCCAGGGGACTTGGAGCGCGCAGCGGCTCAGCGGCTATTTGTGATGGAGATGCCGTGTTTCTCCAACCGGTACCGCAATTTTCCACGGCCGATTCCCAGCAGCTTTGCGGCACGCGACAGATTGTTTCCAGCACGCGCGAGGGCTTGGACGAGCATGCTCCGCTCTACACGATCCAAGTCCGCCCCGTCCGCCGACAGCGCGACCTCCCGCGGCACAAGGGCCTGGTCGTGCGGGAAATCGGCCGAGGCGATCAGGTTGCCGCGGCTGATGATCACAGCGCGCTCGATGGCGTTGGCCAGTTCGCGGACATTCCCTTCCCAGGGCGCGCTCAGCAGGTAGTCCACGGCGTCCTGCGAAAAACCGGGCAGCTCCTTGCCGGTTTCGTGCACCAGGCGCTCAAGAATCTGCGCGGCGAGCGGCAAGATATCGTCGCGGCGCTCGCGCAGCGGTGGGATGTGGAGGGGAAAGATGTTGAGCCGGAAATAGAGGTCTTCGCGGAACTGTTTGGCGCGGACCCGCTGGCGCAGGTCGGCGTTGGTTGCAGACATCAACCGCGCGGCAACACGCACCGGCCGCGTGCCGCCCACGGGGATCATTTCGCGCGTCTCGATCACCCGCAGCAGCTTGGCCTGCGCCGGCAATGGCAAGTCGCCGATCTCATCGAGCAGCAGCGTCCCTTGTGCCGCTTGCTCAAGCAGCCCCGCCTTCCGTTGCTGGGCGCCGGAGAACGCGCCCTTCTCGTACCCGAACAGCTCGCTTTCCACCAGGGTCTCCGGAATGGCCGCACAGTTGAGCGCGAAGAACGGGCCGCTGCGCCCCGCGCTGTTGTAATGAATCGCCCGCGCCAACACTTCCTTGCCCACACCGCTCTCGCCGGTGATCAGGACGGTGACTTCGCGGTGCGCCGCCTCTGCCGCGAGGCGCAGGACCTCCTGCATCTGCGGTGACCGCGCTACGATGGAAGAGAAGTCGTATCTGTGCTCCACGGCCGCGCGCAGGTTGCGGTTCTGCTCGACCAGCGAGTTCATCGCCAATGCCTTCTCGACCAGCGCCAGCAAGACCTCGCTACGCACCGGCTTGGTCAAAAAATCCAGCGCCCCGGCCTTCATGGCTTCGACCGCGCGCTCGATCGAACCGTAGGCCGTGATAACGATGGCTTGCAGATTGGGATTCTCTTGGTGCAGACGCTTCATCAGCGTGATGCCGTCCATCACCGGCATGGAGAGATCGACCAGCGCCACGCCCACTGGATCTTCACTGTACAGCCGCAGGGCCTCCGCTCCCGAGGTCGCCGTTTTCACGCTGTACCCGGCCCGGCGCAACGTGACCTGCAAGATCCGGAGGTTGTCGGCATTGTCGTCCACGACGAGTACGCTAGCCTTTGACATTGCCGCCGCATGGTACCAAATGCTCGGCGGTGGTCCAAATTGATTTCTACGTAAAACGTGACCGCCACGCGCTGGCGCCTCGGACCATGCCCCACGTTTCACATTCCACGAATTGCAACGCCCGGCGCGGCTGGATATGTCGACACCTATGACCGCTCTGTTGCAGCGCCTGGGGTGGAGCGTGGTCATCCTTCTCGGCGTCACTTCCCTGACCTTCACGATCGCGTTCGTCGTCCCCAGCGATCCGGCCCGCATGGTTGCCGGGCCCAAGGCCGACCGTGAGACGCTGGCGGCGATCCGCCAGGAGATGCGTCTCGATCAGCCGCTACCGATCCAATACGCGCGCTACCTCGAACGATTGCTGCATGGGGATTTCGGACGGTCGTATCTGACCAGACAAAGCGTCCGGGAGGCCATTCTGGAGCGGCTGCCGGCGACGGCGTACTTGGCGTTGACGAGTCTCGCGGCCGCGGCGTTGATTGGTATCGTCTTGGGGTGCGCCACCGCCTTGCGGCAGGGTTCCGTAATCGATCTCACCGTGCTGGCCGGGTCCCTGGTCGTCTTATCACTGCCGGTGTTTTGGGTCGGGATCATGCTGCTGTACGTGTTTGCGTACCGGCTCCGACTCTTCCCGCTCGGTGGATTCGGGCTGCGCAACGTTGTCCTACCCGCGTGTGCGCTGGCGCTGAACGGCGCGGCCTACTACGCGCGCGTCCTGCACACCAACCTGCGCACGGTGCTTGATGAAGACTACGTGCGCACGGCGCGCGCCAAGGGTCTGTCGTCACTGAGTGTGTATGGTAAGCACGCGTTGCGGAACGCGCTCATTCCCCTGGTGACCCTCCTGGGCTTGGATTTTGCCGGGTTGCTCAGCGGCGTTGTGCTGACCGAGACCATCTTCAATTGGCCCGGGCTCGGCCGGCTGGCGGTTGACGCGGTGTTCAACCAGGACATCCCAATGATCATGGGGACGGTGCTCTTCGGGGCGGTGTTGGTGGTGGGCGCCAACGTGATCGTTGACATCGTCTACACGATCATCGACCCGCGCATCCGGTATCGGTAGGCGCTTAGGTTCATTATGGCACCAGCACAACAACCAACGAGGCCGGAGCCGCCGCCCAGACGCTGGGCGCAGCCCCAGCGCGCATTGGCAATCGTCGGAGCTGCAATGGTCCTGCTCCTGGTGTTCCTCGCCATCGCGGCGCCCTGGCTTGCTCGCTACGATCCGCTGAAGGCCGTGGCGAACAGTTTCGGCGATCCGTTGCCGCCACAACCGCCCTTCTGGTTGGGCACCGACGAGCTCGGGCGCGACCTGCTCAGCCGGGTTCTCTACGGCGCCCGCATTTCCCTCTTGGTGGCCATCGTTGCCACCAGTCTGACCCTGGTGATCGGGGTGACAGTCGGCCTGTGTGCCGGCTACTTCGGCGCTTGGGTAGACACCGTGCTCATGCGCATCACCGACGTGGTGCTGTCGTTTCCAGCGCTGCTGCTGGCGATTGCCTTGGCGGCGCTGTTTGAGCCCGGTTTGACCACGATCTTCGTCGTCATCGGCGTGGTAAGCTGGACGGGCGTCGCCCGCACAGTGCGGGGTGAGGTCCTGTCGCTGCGCGAGCGGGACTTCGTGTCCGCGGCGCGGGCCTTGGGAGCGACGCCACTCCGCCTCATCGTGCATCACATCCTTCCGAACACGTTGCCGACGATCTTGGTCATGGGGGCATTGAGCATCTCGAACACGGTGTTGCTCGATGCGGGGCTGAGTTTTCTCGGTCTCGGCGTGCCCGTACCGACGCCGAGCTGGGGCCGCATGATCAGCGACAGCCAAACGTATTATCGCATTGCACCGTGGCTCATGGTGTTTCCCGGTCTGGCGATCGTCTATGCCGTGGTCGCGTTCAACTTCCTCGGTTACGGCTTACTCGCCATCGTCAGCCGACGTGAAGGCCGATCGTGAAGCTCGCCCTGTTCTGCATACTGCTGTTGTCGCTTCCCGCTTGCACCTCGACACCGGCGGGGGGTAACGCGCCTGGCGACGCGCGCTACTTGCGTTTGGCTGACCAAGACGACATCCCCACCCTCGACCCCGCACGGGGCTACGACACGGCCTCGTGGCAGTTCGAGGAGATGCTCTTCAACACGCTGCTCGACTACGACAAGGATGGCAACCTGATTCCCGAGTTGGCCACCGGCTGGGACGTGTCTGCGGATCAGCGCACGTACCTCTTCCACCTGCGGCAGGATGCCCGCTTCACCAACGGACGCTCGGTCGTGGCGGACGATATCCGCTATTCCATCGAGCGCGTGCTGAACCCGCGCACCCGTTCTCCGGGGGCCGAGTTTTTTCGCGGTATCGTCGGCGCCGAGCAGTACGCGCCCGGACAGTGCCGTGTCACGGGAATCGAGACGCCCGACGCACAAACAATTCGGTTCACGTTGCGCGCCTTCGATCCGCTGTTTCTGCACAAGCTGGCGATGCCCTTCGCTGCGGCGGTGCCTATCGAAGCGGTGGAGCGGTGGGGCGAGGACTTCGCGCGGCATCCCGTCGGCAGCGGCCCTTTTCAGTTGCAGGAATGGGTGAGCGGGCAGCGACTCCTCCTCGTTCGCAATCCGCACTACTTCATCAACAAAGCCCCACGTCTGGCAGGCGTGCAGCGCTTGGTCGGCGTGAACGAGGATCTCGAATGGCTCAAGTACGAGGCCGGGCAGCTCGATGTCGCCGGCATCCCACCGGCAGAATTCCCACGGGTCGTGCGCGATCCGCGCTATCAGCCGATGTTGCGGCACGTGACCACCATGCGCACCACGTACCTGGGAATGAACTGTCAGCTGCCGCCGTTTACAGACCGCCGGGTACGTCAAGCAATGAACTACGCCGTCAACAAGGAAAAACTCCTGCGGCTGATCAACAATCGCGGCGTCGTCGCGCGCGGCTTCGTGCCGCCGAACATGCCGGGGTATAACCCAGAGGTCCCAGGGTACCGTTTCGATCCGCAACGCGCGCGACAGCTCCTCGCCGCGGCGGGCCACGAGAGTGGCTTCGGCACGACGTTGTGGGTGCGATCGGACGAGACGATGCTGCGGCTCGCGCAAGCGGTGCAGCAGGATCTCGCCGACGTCGGCGTGCGGATCCAAATCAAAGCGATTGCCTGGGGGCCATTCCTGGAGGCGGTCAAGTTGCCCGACCTGGTGCCGTTGTTTCTGCTCGGCTGGGAAGCCGATTTCCCCGACCCGAGTAATTTCCTCGAGGTGCTGCTGCACTCGAAGAACATCGGCTCAAATAACAACACGAACTACCGTAACCCGGAGGTCGACACACTGCTCGACACAGCCGCACACACTGTGGATCCGCGTGAACGCCTCCAACTGCTGCAGCGTGTCGAGCTAGTCGCCATTGCCGATGCGCCGTGGGTGTTTCTCTTCCACCCCGTCACGTACGTGGTGGTGAATCCACGCGTGCGCGATTTCCAGCTCCATCCGTTGCGGCCACCGCGCGTCGAGGACGTCTGGTTAACAGACGTGGCGCCTGAGCTGCAACAGCCCAGCGCGCAGGCGACCGAGCCGCTGCTCTGAGCGCGCGCCGTCGTAGGATTCCGCACCGAACACGGCAACACGGCAACGACCGTGAGGGCCCCTAGTTGTGCGCCCGGCACGTGACTGCTATGCTCTTAAAGCTGTCTGTTTGATGCGAGAATCCCGCCTTAGACCGTAACGCACGGCAAGCTTCCCGCTCAGATACTCAAGCATAGGCGAAACTGGGGTTGCAGGCCTGACGCCGCGCACCGGTGGGCCGGATCAATCACGCGGCCGCAATGGCGGCCCCAAGCCGCAGTGCGCGCGACGTAATGTGCCGCGCGGGAAGGAGTACGGCCATGACCATGGAAGAGATTGAGGATGTACTGAACAGCCTGATGCACGGCATCGATAAGAAAACAGCACTGACGGTCGAGCCGCGCCCGGACGCCGCCCAACCGGGTGTGATGGTGCAATTACGCCGTGACAAGCGAACCGGCTCACTCCAGCTTACTGAGGCCGACCTGTTCGCGGCGCAGACCGATCTCATGCGGCGCAACCGCGTGCGCACCGCGCTCAAGCGCGCCCGCGATCGCATGTGGGAAGAGACTGGCTATATTTTCAGCACCAAGGTGGAGCACCAAAAGGCACAGGGCGCGGCGTGGTTTCACCCCGCCCAACGCGGGCGAGGCCGTCGTTAGCCTGTGCGGCAGATGGGGCCCGGCGCTACGTGCGGCCGTGCCCGACACATGACGCGGTCGCAGCGGCGACCCCAACAAGGAGAGAGACAATGGGGAAGAAATTATACATCGGCAATCTCGCTTTTCAGGCGACCGAGACGGATCTGAAGGAGCTGTTCGCCCAGGCGGGTCTGTGCGAGTCGGTGGCGATCATCACGGACCGAGATAGTGGCCAGTCACGCGGCTTCGGTTTCGTGGAGATGTCGTCTAACGACGACGCGCAGAAGGCGATTGGGATGTTCAACGGGCAAGACTTGAAAGGCCGAGCGCTCAAGGTGAACGAAGCGCGGGAGCGCGAGGGTGGTGGGCATCGTCCCAGTAACAACAGCAGGGGTGGTGGCTGGGACCGGCGCTACTAGCATCAGCCTTCGGCGCGGCGGTCTGTTCAGCCCCCGCGCCGAACTGCCCCGCACGCTCAGCGGCGGCTCCGCTGATGATCTTGCCACCCTGACGATTCCTTTCCGGAATCGTTAGAAGATGTAGTCGCTGAACTTGGCCTTCCCGCGGGCGAACAATTTGCCGCGCGGCACGGACAGATGCGCAGGCGTCGCGGTTTGATGCGCTCACCCCCGTCTCCGATGGTCTGAGGCTCGCTTTTCATCGCGGACTGTGCGATATATGAACCTACTGACACTCCCGCCGCCCCGCTGCGCGGCTCCGCAGTGTCTGCGGACGTAGCCGAGCGGGGTGATTGGAAAGGTAAAACATCTCAATTACGACGTCGCGCTGTTTGCTCCCTAGCACTCCCATGGGAGGGTCTCGCTCGCGCCGAGCGGCCCAAGGCCGCCGCGCGCGCGCAGTCCATTTCGCCGCCATCCCGGCCGCGTTCCGCATCGTCACAACATTTGGAGACACAATGACACCATCAATGAACGAGTTCGACCTGATTCCGGCCCTGGCCGAGGCGCTGGCGGACATGGGATACACGCGCCCGACGCCGATCCAGGCGAAGGGTATTCCGGTCGTCCTGGCCGGTCGCGACCTGATCGGCTGCGCAGCAACGGGCACCGGCAAGACCGCGGCCTTCCTACTGCCGATCCTGCAGCGCCTGCAGGGGAGACGGGATGTCGGCTGCCGGGCACTGATTCTGTCTCCCACGCGCGAGCTGGCGATGCAGATCGACGAGCAGGTGCTCGCGCTCGGCTACCACGTCGGCCTCAGTGCGGTCGCTGTCGTGGGTGGGGTCGACACGGGCCCGCAGGAGCGGGCGCTGCGCGACGGCTGCGAAATCGTCGTCGCTACGCCGGGGCGACTGCTGGACCACATGCGCTTCAAGTACGTCGACCTGAGCGCGGTCGAAGTCCTGGTCATCGATGAGGGCGATCGCATGCTCGATATGGGGTTCCTGCCCGATGTGTACCGTATCCTCTCGTCGCTGCCAGCGACGCGGCAGACGCTGCTGTTCTCCGCCACTTTCTCACCAAGCATACGCCAGCTCGCGCGCACGATTCTGCGCGATCCGGTGACGGTCATGGTCGACCGACAACAGCCGGCGGACGGGATCGCCCACAGCACATACCGCGTCGCACAGGAGAGGAAGTCGTCTCTGCTCGCGACCCTGCTGTGCCCAAGCGAGATGCGCTCGGTGCTCGTGTTCGTGAAGCGGAAGGTCGATGCGGACCGTCTCGCGCGTGCCGTGGTCCGGAGCGGCGTCAATGCCACCAGTCTCCATTCTGACCGCAGCCAGGCGGAGCGCACCGCGGCGCTCGACGCCTTCAGGCGCGGCGACTACCCGGTTCTGGTCGCCACCGACGTGGCGGGACGTGGGCTCGACATCACCGGCATCTCGCACGTGATCAACTTCGACGTGCCGCGGTGCCCGGAAGACTACATCCACCGTGCCGGCCGCACGGCGCGCGCTGGAGCGACTGGGCACGTGATCACCTTCATCGCACCCCATGAAGAAGCCCTCCTCGGCCATATTCAGGCCGAGCTCGGCATGGCGTTGCCGCATGCCGCGCTGCCCGATTCCATCTTCCGGGCCGGCGCCGCGCAGAAACCGCCGCGCGCCGGCCGGCGCAGCAAACGCCAAGACCGCCGCCCCCGGCCTTGCAGGCATCTCTCAAGCGCGAAGCGTGGAACAGCGGCTGGTACCGGCGTGGCTACCGGCTGACGTTCCGCCAAAGCTCATTCGGTGCGGGAGCGCGGTGCCGGCACGTGCTGTGCCTGCATTTTGAATATCAAATCGGTCACGCGCGTCGCCACTTTGAGCTTCGCCGTAAGCTCCTCGGTGCGCCGGTGCTCCTCGTCCAGCCGCGCGCGTAAGGCGCTGTTCTCGGCACGGATCGAAGCCAGATCGACCGGAGATGCGCTGTCCCCTGCGGACCGCGCCTCAGACTCGCCGGCGCGGACCGCTGAAAGTTGCCGTTCGAGATCGGCAACGCGCCCTTCGCTCGCCGCCAAGCTGCGATTCAAACTGTCCATCACCATCTGCTTTTCCGCCTGCAGCCGCTCCAGTCGCGACTGCATCTCGGCGGTGGCAGCTGCATCCGCAGCACGTCCCGTTTCTTGCGCGGCACGCTGTTCGAGCGCGTGGAAGTTCTCAGCGAGCCGCCTACGCTCGGCACGTTCCTGCTCCAATGCCGTACGCAGTTGGCCGATCTCGTCTCGTGCGGCAGACAGCTCGGCGGCGCTTCCGGGGCTCTGACCGTACGGCGGGTGCGAGGTCTCCTCCTTCAGCCGCGCTAGCTCGGATTCGACCTGTTGCCGGCGCTCCTGCTCCGCCGCAAGCGCCGCACGTAGGTTGGCGACTGCCACCGCCTGCGCGGCAGCATCCGCGCGCGCTGCAGGCGCAGGAACGGCAGCGTCAACTTCCGGCTGAGGTTCCCCTTTCGCCGGCGGTCTGTCGGCCACGGCTCTTGTGGTCTCGGCGCTTTGCCGTACGGTACCGGCGGCGCGCTCACTTGTGACGCGTTCGAGCTCAGTACGCAGCTGGCTCTCGCGCTTCCGCATTTCCTCGATTTCACCTTCCAACCACGTCAGATCTCGTTTGTGTTGATCGAGTTCCGCCTGCAACGCGACGTTGCGAGCCCGCTCGTGCGCCAGCGCCCGCCCGAGAGCATAGAGACGTCCGTACATCCGACCGGCGGGGCCAGCATCAATGCCGGACGTATCCCCGACATCGGGCGGCGCAACGGCATCCTGCTGTGATGCAGCACAGCCTCCGAGGAAAACGACCGCGGACACGATGAGTCCGGCAGGCATTCGCCCACGCCACACCTGCATCATTGTGCAGGGAGATTACTCATTGGGCCAAGCCTTGTCCAATGGAAAGCCATTAGTAGATATGGAACAGGCTACTCGCGCCGAGCAGCGTCACCAGATCTCAGCGCCCGGCAAAGAACACTGCGCTCAGGGCGGCACCGCATACGAATGTCCATTTCTACTCCGACGACCGCTTTTTGACATGTGCGGGAGCCTGTGGGAAGCTTCACCCATGAGACGCCACCAACTGCCCAAAGGAGTCCGTTCCTCGGCTCTGGCAGCTGTCGCGGTGCTGCTCCAGGCAGCGAGCACGCATGCGGCCATACCAACCGATCTGAGCCTCAAGGTCACTGGCGCATCCTTCAAAGTCGGGGTCCAAGGGGCGTACACCGTGACTGTGACGAACCGCGGCGGACAGGCGACCGACGCGGCCGTGCACGTCACCACAACACTCCCCACGGGGCTCACGTTTGTCTCCCAGAGCAGTTGCGCTTGGACGTGTTCCGCAATCGGGCAGCTGGTCGACTGCGTGACACAACAGTCCCTGAGCCCTGGAGCTGCGAGCACGTTTCTCCTCAACGTAGCCATCTGCACCTCCCAGAGAGTTGTCAAGACGACGTTCCAGCTGAGCTACGCCGCGGACCTCAACCCCAAGGACAACGTGGCCACCAGGGCCGCCATCGTTCGGCGTGGAGCTTGCGTTACCCCTCCCCCCACACCCACGAGCACTCCCCCAGAGACACCGCCATCGCCAACCCCGACCCTGGCAACCCCAGCGCCGATCCAAGCTGCGTACTATGTCTCACCCGCAGGGGACGATAATCCTCCCGGCACGGAAACGCAGCCGTTCGCCACCCTCCAAAGGGCAAGAGACGTCATCCGCACTCTCAACGCAAGTATGACAGGTGACATTATTGTATACTTACGGGGCGGGACATTTACGATTCAGAACACTATCGAGTTTGGCCAGGTCGATTCCGGAACAAACGGTTTCAACATCCGGTATGTCAATTACCCGGGTGAAACACCCGCAATCAGTGGAGGCTCCAAAATCACAGGCTGGGCCCTGTATGACGCCGCGAGCAACATATACCAGGCTCCCGGTGTCACCTTCGATTTCAGGCAGCTGTACGTAAATGGGCAAAAAGCAGTCAGGGCGCGCACCCCCAACGCTGGGCAATGGAACAGCGCCATCAACTTCCTTCGCGACACCAAGACCATCACCGTCAACAAGACCGATATAAACGGATGGAACGACCCGTCCGGCGTGGAAATGGCTGTACAGAACTGGTGGGCGGAGAGTTACCTCAGGCTCAAGTCCATCACGTCGGATGCCCAGTACGCGTACCTGACCATTCAGCCTGAGGAAGAGAGTATCCTGTTTCAACGACCATACCCAGGCGGCCCTGGCAATAGCATCTTCGAAGGTGCGCCGTATTACTTCGAGAATGCCTACGCCTTCATCGATGCTGAAGCGGAATGGTACCGCGACGCCGCCACCAACATCTTGTACTACAAACCCCGAAGCAACGAGGACATGGCCACGGTAGAAGTCATAGCCCCGGCCGTCGAGACGCTGGTAAGCATCACCGGCACGCTCGATAACCCTGTCCACAATTTGTGGTTTTCCGGGCTCATCCTCGAGCATTCCAACTGGACGCGACCGAGCGAGCACGGCCAACTGGATGCGCAGGCATTTCAATACAATGTCTACGCGGATATGAGCAACGTTCAAAAGGTAGGCCACCCACCTGCCGCAGTTATGGTTACTGCTGCCCATGACATAATGCTGGAAAGGAACGTATTCCAGTTCTTCGGGGCGACCGGCCTGGATCTAGTTCTCGGAACCCACGATGACAGCATCATTGGTAATGTATTTAAGGATATTGCTGGTAACGGTGTCTCTATTGGTAGATTCGTCATCGACGAGAATACCGACTACCATACCCCATATAATCCATCCGATAGCCGAGAAATATGCACAGATGACACCTTTGCCAACAATTACTTCATCAGGATTGGGACGGATTACTGGGGCGCTATACCCATCGCGGGGGGTTATCCAAGGAGAGTGAGGATCGAGCACAATGACATCGAGGCCGCCCAGTATACGGCGATCAGTGTCGGCTATGGGTGGACGCCAGCGGACAATGCAATGAGTGGGAACATTATCCGATACAATCGTATCGATGGGTTTATGATGATGCTCTGGGATGGCGGTGGCATATATACATTGTCGAAGCAGCCCGGTACGATTATCGATGGCAACTTACTGGCGAATGGTAGTCAGGATCAAGGCGCCATCTACTTCGACAACGGGAGCACGGGTATCACGGCATGTACGAACGTGGTTCAACACGCGAGCAGGTATGTATATTTAGATGGACACGATAAATATGACTGTATGTTCGATGACAATTACTCAGACACGCGGGCCAAGCGTTTTCAGGGTACGAGCTGCATAGCGGCGAACAACCATATTATCACGCATGGGAATTGGCCGCCGGAGGCGCAAAGTGTAATCGAGAATGCCGGTCTGCAAGCCGAATACAGCGACATAAGGAACTGAAGTGTGGTGATGTCCCGGAGACGTCCGAGTCGGGCCTTTTACGTCGGTCTACCGTCCACCTTGCCTTGCTCCTCCCGGTTGCAACTGCTACGTACGACCGCGGCTATGCTTGCGGAAGTGCGTTTGTCGCTGCTGATTGCTCTCTCCAGCGGCGTGTTGTTGGCAGGCGGTGCCGGTGCGGGCATGACGGGGCAGCCCGGCGCAGGCGAGGCGCTTGCCAAGCGCGCGCTCGAGTGTGTACGCCGAGGTGAGGACGCTGCGAGTAACGACGCCAAGCTGAGCGCCTATCGCGATGGGCGCGAACTGGCTCTGCGTGCCGTCGCGGCCGATGACAGTAGCGCTGACGCGCATTTCGCCCTTTTTGCCACCACCGGACGCATTCTGCTGCTGGAAGGCGCGGGCGCGAATCCGCTCAACCTCCTGCGCGTCAACCGCGAGCTCGACCGCGCACTGGAGCTCAACCCGAACCACGCCGACGCCCTGGCATCACGGGGCGGCATGTATCGCCAGCTGCCGTGGCTGTTGGGTGGCAGCCTGGAGAAGGCCGAGAAGTACCTCAAGCGCGCGATCGAAGTGGACCCCAACGCCGTCGGCGCGCGCATCGAGTTGGCGGAAACGTACCGCGCGATGGGGTATCCCGAGCGCGGTGTGCCCCTTCTTCAAGCCGCCGTACAAGTGGCCCAAGCCGAGGGAAAGTCCCGCGAACTTGCGGAGGCGCGCAGCTTGCTGCGCGAACTGGACGCGCCGCAGTAGACGGCGCTCAGCGCCGGGCGTCCGTGTTCCAGTCCTTTACGCTCCTGCAAATGCCGCGGAGCGCGTTAGCCCTTGACTCCCTGCCAGTTCGGGGCGAAGTTCTCAGGAATTGCAGCCAGCGGAGGCTGACATGCGCGAGCAATCCATCGGCTCCAGCCGAATAAAGTTGGTCCAAGGCGACATTACGCACCAAGACACGGACGCCATCGTCAACGCCGCAAATACGACTCTGCTCGGCGGCGGCGGTGTAGATGGCGCAATCCACCGTGCCGGTGGGCCGACGATCCTGGCGGAATGCCGGCGTTTCGGTGGCTGCACAACCGGCGACGCGAAGATCACCACCGGTGGCAATCTGCAAGCGCGGTTCGTGATCCATGCGGTTGGTCCGGTGTATCATGACGGGACGCACGGAGAGCCGGAGCTGCTGGCGAGTGCGTACCGGCGCAGCATGGAGGTCGCCGGCGAGCACCACCTGACGAGCATCGCCTTCCCCTCCATCAGTACCGGCGCGTACCGGTTCCCGATTGCACAGGCCGCGCGCATTGCGTTGTGCACGGTCGCCGAGGCGCTGCGCCTGCAGCCGGCGATCCGCACCGTGCGCTTCGTCTTGTTCAGCGCGTCGGATCTCGCAACGTATCAGCAAGTGCTTGCGGAGTTGAATGACATCTAGCGGGGCGGGTGTGTTCCTCGTTCGACTGCTTCGGGCATGTCCTCTCGACCGTTTCTGCCAACATGTTGGTTATGAGCCATGACATCGGCCCCTAGCACGCGGCCCGACATTTCTCCCGGCCAGCTCGAGCTGCTGTTCGAGGTCAGCCGATCCCTGCACGCGCGCATCGAGCTCGGCGACTTGCTCCCGTTCGTCGTCAACAAAACCAAGGAGCTGCTGGACGCGCAAGGCTGTTCGGTAATTCTTCTCGACGAGACCGGACGCGAACTCTACTTCCCATACGTCAGCCCGGAGAGCTCCGAGGTCGCCGAACGGTTGCGTCAGCTGCGCATTCCGGCAGATAAGGGCATCGCTGGTACGGCGGTGCAAACGGGTCAGTCGCTGCTCGTGCCCGACGTGCGGCGTGACAAGCGGTTCTACTCCGAAGCCGACCAGCAGACCGGCGGCGAGACACGTTCGATCGTTTGCGCTCCGTTGCACACGCCCCATGGAATCATCGGGGTGATTGAATGTATCAACAAGGTGCACGGTGCGTTCACGCTTGCGGATGTCACCTTCCTCGAGGCCCTGGCGGGTAGTATCGCGGTGGCGATCGACAACGCACGGCTCTATGAGACCGTCAAGCTGTCCGAGGCCCGCCTGCGCGACGAGGTGAACGTCCTGACACGCGAGCGGCAGGTGCGCCATCGGTTCTCGGAAATCGTCGGCAGCGGGCCGGCGATGGAAAAAGTCTTGCGCCTCGTCGAGAGCGCCCTCGCCTCGCCGATCACCGTCCTCCTCCAGGGGGAAACCGGCACCGGGAAGGAAGTCGTTGCCCGGGCCATTCATTTTCATGGCGCGCGCAAGGACAAGCCGTTTGTCGCGGTGAACTGCGGCGCCTTCACGGAAACCTTGTTGGAGAGCGAACTCTTCGGATACCGCAAAGGGGCATTTACCGGCGCGAACACCGACAAGCGCGGATTGTTCTCCGCTGCCGATGGCGGAACGATCTTCCTCGATGAGATCGGCGACACGCCGCCGGCAATGCAGGTCAAGCTCCTGCGTGTTTTGGAACGCCGCGAGTTCATCCCCGTCGGCGACACCGAACCGCGAGTCGTGGATACGCGAGTCATCTCCGCCAGCAACAAGGATCTGATCGCCGAGGTCCGCGCCGGCCGGTTTCGCGAGGACCTGTATTACCGCTTGAGTGCCTTTCCGATTCACGTGCCGCCATTGCGCGAGCGACGGGAGGACATTCCCCTACTTGTCGCGCACTTCCTCAAGCGCCTGACGGAGAGATGGGGCAAGCCCCCGATGACGGCCAGCAACGAGGCCAGCGACTGCCTGGTGCGCTACCCTTGGCCCGGAAACATCCGCGAGCTGGAGCACGAACTGGAGCGTGCGGTGACCCTGGCGGGCGACGCCACGACGTTGCAGCCCGAGCATTTATCGGAACGGATCGTTGCGGCTTCGCGCGCCGCCAGCGGTGCACGGATCACGGGCAATTTACGACAGGCACGGGCCGCTTTTGAGAAGGAGTACATCGCTCACGTGCTTCAGGCGCGCGGCGGTAACGTCTCACATGCCGCACAAAGCCTGGGCATCAGCAGAGTCATGCTGCAGAAGAAGATGAAAGCGTTGGGCCTGCGCGCAGCGCCACCGGCCTGAGCTGCTAACTTTCTGCAGCCGTTAACTCCGCCTTGCACCCGTTGGCGAGGCGCGCAACGCCCCGAAGTTACACCCCAATCCCAGGCACCGCAAAATTCGCCTTGCGCCGCCGCACGCCGGCCCCTGCAGCAGGCGGCGACCAGGCCTGCTGGGCTCTACGCTGTGCGTTCGGCACCACCCTTGCTTTTGGCAAGGTCAGGAGGTGAAACACGATGGTACTCAACATGATCGCACCGTTGTTGTGGGGAATGGTTCTTCTCGCGGTACTTTCCGGAGTCTCCGTTCTCTCCGCTCACAACTGAGCCACCTCTCACGGAGTACAACGCCAAACAGAAAGGAGATGCTGACATGTTCACCCTTCTACCAGTCATTTCGTGGCCCGCGCTGAGCGGCACGGTTGCCGGCAGTTTTGAATGGCCGGCCATAGGTGCCGTTTTCGCGTGGTTCGTGCTGGCAGTCCTGTTGACCGGCATCGTCGAACTCATTGCCGAGCATCCAGCGCACGCACCTGAACGGGAAAGCAAGGGCGCAGCGGCTTACAATCCTCCTCTGCGCCTGGGGCACGCCCGCCACGAAGCGGCGTAGCGCGGTGGTTGCGAGCGCCGACAGTACGCGCTGATCCTCACCTGTTGAATTCAGACTCGCCGAGCGCCGTCCCGCATCGTGGGGCGGCGCTCGTTTTGTTTCCGCCGACAACACAACTGCACTCAGATGAGACCGCGGCCGTCCGTCCTCGCTGTACCCGGCTCGGAGCGGCCACCCTATCATAAGCGTTGGCGCACGCTGTCAGTCGCCTGCAACCCCAAAAGCCGGCTGTAAGTATTCGAACGCCACGGTGGAGAGAATCTCCACGCCAACCGGCAGCGCGCGCTCGTCGAAGTCGAATTGCGGGTGATGGTTCGGGAACGCCTCTTGGTGTGACGGGCGCGCGCCCAAGAAAGCAAACGTGCCGGGCACGTGCTCCAGGTAAAAGCCGAAGTCCTCAGCCCCCATTACGGGGTGCTCGATGTCAACCACCGCCGCTTGGCCGCGTGTCTCGCGCAGCAGATCGCGCACGAAATCCGTGAACCCCGCATGGTTCACGACGACACCGGAGCCCGGGACGTAGGTGAGTTCCGCAGCCGCGCCAAACGCTTCGGCAGTGTGACGGACCAACGCCTCGATGCGCTCCGGCATCATGGCGCGCACCTGCGGATCCACCGTTCGCACCGTGCCGGCGAGCACCGCCTCCGGCGCAATGACGTTGAAAGCGGATCCCGCCTGCATGTAGGTAATCGTGACCACCACCGGGTTCTTGACGTCGACCCGCCGCGTGACCAGCGTCTGCAAGCTGGTGATGATGTGTGCGGCAACCGGAACCGGATCGATGCAATCATGCGGCTCACTGGCGTGCCCGCCCTTGCCCTTTACGGCGATCCGAATCGCGTCGCTACTGGCCATGATCGCGCCGCTGCGCACGTGCAGCTCGCCGACGTTGCTCAGTGGCTCGAGATGTAACCCGAACACCGCATCGACCGGCGGATCACCGGTGAGGCAGCCATCGGCAATCATCTCGCTCGCCCCGCCATACGTCTCCTCCGCCGGCTGGAAGAGAAACTTCACGTTGCCGTGGAGCTGGTGCCGCATTTCGTGCAGCAGGCGCGCGGCTCCGAGCGCCATCGCTACGTGTCCGTCGTGCCCGCACGCGTGCGTCACGCCGGAGACCGTGGACTTGTACGGGCGCTCGCCCTCCTCATTCATCGGCAGCGCGTCCATGTCGGCGCGCAGGGCCAGCGTCGGTCCGCTATGTGCGCCGCGCAGGACGGCGACCACGCCGGTGCCGCCGATCCGTTCCTGCAGCTCCAGTCCGAGATCCTGCAAGGCCGCGACGATCAGGCCGGGGGTGCGTCGCTCCTGGTTGCCCAGTTCGGGATGGGCGTGAATGTCGCGTCGGGTCGAGACGAGGAACTCACTCAACGCTTGTGCACGTTGCCGTATGGCCGCTAGTAGCGCGTCGTCCATGCCGAAAGTGATTGCACGGAGCGGCCGTCGGCGTCAACCGGGAACATTGTGATGCGCCTGACATCGAGCGAATCGCACACCGCCACCCTCAGGTTCCCTCTCCTTGCGAAGGAGAGGGAGAGGTTGGCGCGGCTTGAAAAACCTCCCCTTGGCAAGGAGGGAAACTTGCAGCCAACCGCATTATTGTCACGACCGAAACATCCAACGAGAACGGTACCGCTATCACGCCGTGCGTGTGCAGCACGTGCGAGGGTTTACAATACAGCGGATGTTCAGTAAGTATCACCACATGGCCCGGCAATCCGAGAAACAGGCGCAACGCGCCAGCCAGCAGCTCGCGTTGTTGGAAGAGCTCAAGACCGTTGCGGGTCGGCTCGGATTCGAAGTCCGCGAAGAGAAGTTGCTGCGTGAGGTTGGCTACCACGTCCGCAGCGGCAGCTGCCGTGTCCGCGAGAGCCATGTGATTTTGTTGGACCGCAACCTTCCCGTCACTGGCCAAATCGACGTGCTTACCGAGGAGCTCGCCAAACACGCGCTGGACGGCATCTATCTCTCCCCCGCCGCGCGCCAGCTGCTCGAAACCGCGGCCCCTTGCGAGAAGTCACCTGCCGCGCAGGCGACACCGTCGGCTGCTGAATCCCCCCCTGCAGCCGCTGCAACACGGCCTGACCGCCAGTGACCCGTGCGGCGTCCAAAGGGACGGCACACCGTCTTGGGTTTCGAATCATGCGGCACAAGATGGAGCTGTACGGCATCTGTCGCGCCTGCCAGGACGCCGGCGCACCGCAAGCCTCTTAGGCCTGAATCTCGCCTAATATGGTGACAACGGTGCGGCCGCGCCGCCAGGAATTCCCTGCTGGGCGCAATCCCGCCCCATTTAGGGAATGTCCGCTGGGTGGAAGACCATGAGACGGGCAATGCGGGCAAAATCAGCATCTGCTGACGCCACAGAAGTAACCCCGCGTGCATCAGCAGACGCAACGACGAGCGAGTCGTTGGTGAGCAGGCCATGCTCGTTGCGGATCTTCGCCGCCGCCGCCAACGTCGTCAGCTCGAGCGGATCGACCTCGATGCCCATCAGCGGAATCAGATCGGCCAGCTCCTGGTAAACGCGCAGCTGCCTTACGACCGCAGGGCGCCCGCGTAGCTTCTTGGCGACGCTCCCTTGGGTCACCAAGCTCTTAGCAACGGCCTCGATCATCATCAGTCGGTGCGTGACCTCACCGATGACAAGCGTCGAAGTGACGCCGCGGAGCTGGCCTGCCTCACAACGTTCCAGGAACGCCCGGCAGCTCGGCGAGACCCCGGTGAAGTGATAGATGAATACCGTCGCGTCGACGAAGACCTGTTCCCCTGGCGGCACGGCGTCAAGCGTCGAGGAGCCCTTTTTCTTCTTCGACAAGGCGTCGAACCTCGCGGGCCGGCAGAGAGAGACGGGCCCAACTCGCGGCAACGACACGACCCGATCCGCGAGGGCTGCCCTTCGAGTCGAGGTAGGATTCCACTGCCTCGCCGATCACCTCGCTGAACTGTTTGCCCTGCCGAACCGATTCGAGTTTCGCCCTTCTCAGAACGCTTTCGTCCAAGAGGGTGCTCACCTTCCGCCGCATGTCTGGCCTATAGCCGGAAAGGAAGATAACGTCAAGAAAGCGATAGCGACACGCCCTTTTGCGGCGCACCTCTACGTCCCTCTATTCCATTGGCGCACACCGCCGGCGTTTGACAGGCTGTTTATCTGCGCCCCATAATCTCCCACGGCGTTCACAGACATCGGAAAGGTCAACCAGGAGCTGCGGCGGCACCTGGCCCTCACCATTAATCCGGGGTTCAAGGAGGTCTCGTACGACCCCGATGCGGATCAGATGCGGTAGCGGGTCAAACCAGTTACAGAAAACCGAGACCGGGGAACAGCACCAAGCCCTCGTCGATGGCCTGGATCTCAGAGGTGTCGATCGATGCATGAATGATCCGGGCTTCTAGCTCGACTTGGCGGGCGTGTGATACTATGCATTCGACATGATGGTCGACTCGCGACGAACCGCTCTTCCAAGCGATGAGCTGCCCATGAAGGTTGTCGGACGGCGAAGGTGGCGAAGCGGGCTCGCCGCCGCCGCGGGCCTGCTCGAAATCGCCCTGCGGCTCCGCGGCGACAAGCCGTTCATCCCCAAGGGAGTGTATCGCTTCGCGAGTTTCGAAGAGAGCGACGCATGGTCCCTGACGATGCTGACGAGGCCCCGGAAGCACGCCCCCCGCTCCTAGCGGACCTTGTCGCTCTCTGCCGAGACCTCAACGCGGCGGGTGCAGCCTACGTGGTCATTGGCGGGATGGCCGTCATTCAGGCCGGCTTCCCGCGGGCCACAGGCGACATCGATCTGCTGATCGACATCTCCCCGGCGAATCAAGAACGAGTGCGGCGGGCACTGCTGAAGCCTCCAGGATCAGGCCGTCCGTGACGTGGCGCCCGACGATCTTGAGCGCTACGCCGTGGTGCGCGTGGCCGATGAGATCGTTGTCGATCTCATGAAGGCGGCGTGCGGAATCGCCTACGAAGAGGCCAGCCGGCACGTAGACCTCGTCGAGCTCGACGGCGTCCCCATCCCGTTCGCCAACCCCGAGCTGCTCCTGCGGATGAAGGACACGTACCGCGACAAGGACAAGCTCGACCGTGCCTTCCTGGCGCGTCTTGTCGACCAGCGGAAGAAGCGCTGACCGCAGAGGAGCGCGCCGCGTGGAAGCGCGTCAGCCTTTGAGGGTCCCCGCTGTGCGCTCTGTGGCTCGGTGGTGCATTCCCGGTTTCTTTTGCAAGGAACTCTCCTACGCCTGCGTCACGGCTGGCCGTGCCGAGTCGTTCGTTACCTGCGATGATCGCATCCTCAAGCGGGCACGCCAGGGGAAGCTCGGGACCCACCTTATGATTGGTACGCCGATCGAATTTGTGGCAACAAGGAAGAAGACCAATGGCGAGAGCTAGAGCACTGCGCAAACAGGATCTCCGCGAGCTGGGCTGGAAGGCCCTTGTGGCCGAGCTCGGCGTTGCCAACGCTAGCCGGTTCGTCATGGAGCTGCACGAGGGGAAGCAGGATTATTCGAAGCTACGCGGCAAACTGTTCGCCGAGAAGACCCTTGACCAGCTGTACGCTGAGATTCAGGGGATACAACGCCCGCACCGCCGGCAGGGGTAAGTCGACCGCCTGTGCTGGGGGACCCCCGAGCGGTTGTCTCGTGATCGCCTGCAGGCGCAGATCGAACCGTGGGTGTTGGCGCTGACCCGGCAAGGATAACCCACACGGCGGCGACCGTACCCCTCGCGCTGCGCGTCAGCATGTTGAGAACTATGGGCGGTCGTGTATCGAAGAGCAGTCCGCATTGAAGGCGAGCGACGTCAAATTGGGACAGCACGAAACAGCGGGCGTTCGAAGCACGCCTTATCTTACCGGCATCGCCGTCAAGCCCGCGCTGTGTCGCTCACCACCAGCTCGCGCACGACCTCGGCAACGTGCTCGGCCGTAAAACCGAATTTCTGCATCGTCACCTCCCCCGGCGCTGACGCGCCGAAGCGGTCGATGCCGATGGCGGCGCCGGCAGCGCCGATCCAACGGCACCAACCGAAAGTGACTCCGGCTTCGATCGAGACGCGCGCAGTGACTGCCGGCGGCAGCACGCGGTCGCGGTACGTTTGGCTCTGCGCTTGAAAGGCCTCCCAGCACGGCATCGACACGACGCGCGTCCGGATGCCTTCTGCCGCCAGAAGAGCGTGTGCCGCGACGGCGACCTGCACCTCGGAGCCGGTCGCGATGATAATCGCTGCGGGTGCGCCATGGGCGGGATCCGCGAGCGTGTACGCGCCGCACGCCACGCCAGCTGCGGGCGCCAGCTTGCTGCGGTCCAGCACGGGAAGTTTTTGGCGCGTCAGCACCAGGGCGACGGGGCCGTCGTGGTGCAGCATGGCCCAACGCCAGGCTTCCGCCGTTTCGTTCGCATCGGCGGGACGCAGGACGGCCAGGTTCGGCATGGCGCGCAACGACATGAGGTGCTCGATGGGCTGATGCGTCGGGCCGTCTTCGCCCAAGCCGACGGAATCGTGCGTAAAGACGAATATCACTGGCAGTTCTGAGAGCGCCGCCAGCCGGATCGCCGGGCGCATGTAATCCGCGAAGCAGAAGAAGGTTGCCGTAAATGGCCGCACGCCGCCGTGGCACGCCATGCCGTTGGCGATCGCTCCCATGGCATGCTCACGGACGCCGAAATGCAGATTGCCGCCGGCACCGGTCTGACCGTCGAACGAGCCTTGGTCTTTGAGCGCCGTCGTGGTGGAAACCGAAAGGTCCGCGTCCCCGCCGATGAGCGCCGGGACACGTTTGGCGATCGCGTTCATGACCTTGCCGCCGGCCTGACGGGTCGCCAGCGACTCGCCCGGCCTCCACGACGGCAGTTCGCCATCCCAGCCTTCTGGCAGTTCGCCACGCCAGGCGCGTTGCCACTCAGCGGCCAGCTCCGGATGCGCGCGCGCGTACAAATCGAAGCGCCGTTGCCACTCCTGTTGCGCCGCGCGCCCGCGCTCCACGGCGGAGCGCAAGTGTGCCAACGCTCGCTCGGGAATATAGAAGAACTTCTCCGGGTCCCAGCCCAGCGCCCGCTTCGCCAGCGCCACCTCCTCGACGCCCAGGGGACTGCCGTGCGCTTCCGACGTTCCCTGCTTGTTGGGCGAGCCATAACCGAGCGTCGTCTTGATGCTGATGAGGCTCGGCCGCCACGTCTCGGCCTCGGCAGCCGACAGCGCCGCATCGATGCCGTCGACGTCCGTGTCACCGTTTTCCACGTTGAGCACTTGCCAACCGTACGCTTCATATCGCGCCGCGACATTCTCGGTGGAGAACGCCAGCGACGTCGGTCCGTCGAGCGAGACGTGATTGCAGTCGTAAAGGTATATCAGCTTGCCCAGTTTCAAGTGTCCGGCCAGGGAACTGGCTTCAGCAGACACGCCCTCCATCAGATCGCCGTCTGAGACCAGGGCGTACGTGCGGTGGTCCACAATTGTATGGCCCGGACGGTTGAAGCGGTGCGCCACGGCGCGTTCGGCGATGGCCATGCCGACGGCGTTCCCGGTCCCCTGACCGAGCGGGCCGGTGGTGGCTTCCACGCCGGGTGCGACCTGCCGTTCGGGATGCCCCGGGGTTCGACTGCCCCATTGCCGAAAGGCGAGGATGTCTTCCATCGTCAAATCGTAGCCGGTCAGATGGAGCAGCGCGTACAGCAACATGCTGCCGTGGCCGGCGGAGAGCACGAAACGGTCGCGGTCGGGCCACAGCGGGTCCGCGGGATTGTGGCGCAGGTGTCGCTGCCACAGCACATATGCCATCGGCGCCGCGCCCATCGGCAGGCCGGGATGACCGGAATTGGCCTTCTGCACGGCATCAACGGCAAGCAGCCGAATCGTATTGATGCTGAGTTGATCGAGTGATTGGTCCACCGTGCTCACATGCTCCTCCTTGCTCGGGGCCGAGCCCCTGGGTGCTGAGCCCACTTCTGCACATGTACCGCATCGCATGCGTCGATGCACCTATCCCAGCAGCGGGGCGGCCGACTCAAAGAAAATCAAAGCCAGCGGAAGCTGAAGGCGCAAGACGTCTCTCACTCGGGACGGACCGCAACCTTGATCGATCCGGAGCGTTTGTCCGCAGCGATCGCGAAACCGCGCGCAACCTCGCGCAACGGCACGGCGTGGGTGATGAGCTGGCGGAAGCGCTCGGGCTGCGCCGCCAGGAGTTGCAGCGCAATATCGAAATCGGCACGCAGCCCGGCGCGCCCATACGTGAGCGAACCAACAACGCGCACCTCCCTGACCACGAGCGAGAAGACGTCCAGTGCGGCGGTGTTTGCAAACAAGCCGAGCACCGCAATCGTGCCGCCGGGCCGCACTAACTGTAAGGCCTCAGGCAGCGTGTCAGCCGCCCCGCCAACCGTTTCGATCACGACGTCGATCGGCCGCTCGCTTGCGGCAGCAGCGACGGCGCGGCTGGCGTCTGCCCCGGAGAAGATGCGGGTTGCACCGAGCGACTCCGCGGCACGCGACTGCTGCGGGTAGCGCGCGGTGATCCATACATCCGCCGCCCCAGTAGCCCGCGCCGCAGCCGCCGACATCAACCCGATGGTGCCTCCGCCGATCACCACGACCCGGTGACCCAGCTGGACACCGGCAAGCCGAACGGCATGCACGGCGACCGCCAGTGGCTCGGTGAGCGCGCCCACGGCGAAGCTTACCTCCGCGGGGAGCAGAAACAACGCCGATGCCGGCATGCAAAGATACTCCGCAAAGCCACCATTTAAGGTGGTGCCGAGTAGCCGCGACTCCTGGCACAGCTGGTAATCCCCAGCGCGACAGTATGGGCATTGCCGGCAGACGACGAGGGGTTCCACCGCGACGCGGTCGCCACGCTGTAGTGTCACCCCCGATCCAACCTCTGCGACTTCACCGCTGATCTCATGCCCCGGACACACCGGTGGCGGCGCAAAGCCGCCGCCTTGGAAAAAATGCACGTCGCTGCCGCAGATCCCGCAACGCCGAACTTTGATCAGGGCCTCGCCCGCGCCCGCCAGCGGGCGCTCGATGTCCCGCAACTCAAAATTGCCCGGCCGTGTACAGAAGGCAGCAATCATGCTGCGCGCGCCTCGCGCAACTCGTAAATCGGCATTTCATCCTCCGTAGCGCTCCGGTGGAACGAAAGACAAGAGCCACAGTGCACGGGAGCTGTCAACTCACCCGCACACTGCGCTTGCCGTCCGCCGCTGACGCGGGGGCAGGCCCTTACAAAACTCTCGACGCGTGGTTGTCGACCGGCGACCCTAGCGCTATCGAACCCAGAGAAGGGATTGCAACTCTTCGCGAACCTGGTACGAAACGATGGGGAGCGGGGCAAGACGAATGGTATACCGTGGAGTTTCCGATGGCTGTTGAGCCGACGGTGTTTGTGGTCGACGACGACACGGCGTTCCTCGAGTACCTGAGGATGTTGCTCAGATCAGTGGGGCTCAGTGTCGAGGTGTTCACGACTGCCGAGGAGTTCTTAGCGCAATACGTCCCGGCACGACCGGGCTGCCTGGTCCTGGATGTGCGCATGCCAGGAATGAGTGGTTTGAACCTCCAGGAGGAGCTGGCGGCACGTCACATCTCCCTGCCGGTGATCATCATCACGGGTTACCCCGAATGGTCCGCCGCCGTGCGCGCGCTCAAGACCGGTGCGGTCGACTTCATACAGAAACCGATTTTCGATGATCAACTGCTCCTCGATCGCATTCGCCAGGCGCTGGAGACGGACCGGCGGCTGCGTCACCAGGAGGCGCAAGTCGCTGACGTAGCTGCGCGCGTTGCCCAGCTCACGACTCGTGAACGTCAGGTGATGGAGCTGGTGGTCGCCGGCAAGCCGAACAAGCTCATCGCCGCAGAGCTCGGCCTGAGCCCCAAGACCGTCGAGGTCCACCGTGCCAACGTCATGAAAAAGATGGAAGCGGATTCGCTGGCCGAGCTGGTTCGGCTGCAACTCCTGCTGCCCAAAGCCGAGCCCTCCACCCAGCCGTAGGGGGAGATCCCAGCTGCTCCAACTCCCTGATCCGACGATGACGCCAACCGGTTGATCCACACAACCCCGGCGGTAACAACGGCCACCGCAAAGATCGCCCCCCAAACAAGGATGCCGTTGGGGTTGCCGACGTTATCAACTCCTGCGCAATCTGGATCGCCAGCGAGAGCCGCTGAACGTAACAGAGCCAGCAGGATCACTACACTCAAGGATCTAATTGCGCCCTCAGGCAAAGCCTTCATTGCGCTCTCACGCCGAACCACATTCCGGCTCCCGCTGCCGCCAGTAGGTCGATGTACGCCTGCGGTATCAGATCTTTCTCCGCGACGCCGAGATCATTCATGAGGCGCCGCGCGATGCTGACTCCATCGGCAACCTCCTGATCGCAGCCACCTTGCGCGCCAACACCGCGAGGCCGGAAACCCTCGCCTTGATTTCGACGTTCCGCACCACCACCTGGCGAGCACCGCGGCCGGCAGAGCCGGCCTACGCATTGCGAAGCGCAGCCGCCGCCCCACGCGGGTCACTGGCTGTGAGAATCGCCGAGACGACCGCAAGCCCCTGCACGCCACAACTCCGTAAGGCCGCTGCACGGTCGGCGGTGACGCCGCCGATTGCCAGCACCGGGACATTAATCTCGCCTGCGACCTCGCTCAGAGCCTCCAACCCGACCGGCGGCCCAAACGCGCGCTTCGACGGGGTGTCCAACACCGGGCCGAAGACGATGAAATCTGCGCCGCCGGCTGCCGCCGCACGCGCTTCCGCAAGCGTGTGCGCCGAGGCGCCGATGATCGCCGCCGGCCCCAACAGACGCCGCGCGTCGGCCGGCGCAAACGAATTCACCGGCAGGTGCACGCCGTCTGCTTGCACCGCCAGCGCGACGTCGATCCGATCGTTGATCAATAGGCGAGCGCCGTAACGCCGGCACAAGGAACACAACCGCTTGGCCAGGGCGAACACTTCCGACGCCGGCAGATCCTTCTCGCGCAACTGCACAGCGTCGACGCCACCCTGCAGTGCCTGCTCGATCACGCCCAGGAGCGGCCGCCCGGCGGTCTGGGTGCGGTCGGTGATGAGATAGAGGCGGGACATTGTCAGTGATCAGTAACCAGTAATCAGTGATCAGTAATCAGTGATCAGTGATCAGTGATCAGTCATCAGTGATCGGTGACCTGCCTTACTGACCACTGTTCACTGATCACTGCCCACTGATCACTCCCTCAATCGGGCTCGACGCGGTGGCGTGCAGCTTGCGCGGGATTCGCCCGGCCAGAAAGGCCTTGCGTCCGGCTTCCACGGCCAAACGCATCGCCTCGGCCATGAGGATCGGATCCTTGGCTCCTGCAATCGCGGTGTTCATCAGCACCGCATCGCAGCCCAACTCCATCGCCACAGAGGCATCGGAGGCCGTCCCCACGCCAGCGTCGACAATGACCGGCACGCGACTCTGCTCGAGGATGATCCGGATGTTGTACGGGTTGCGGATGCCCAGCCCTGAGCCGATCGGGGCGGCCAGCGGCATCACCGCAGCACAGCCGATGTCTTCAAGCCGCTTGGCTGCGATTGGATCGTCGTTGAGGTAGGGCAGCACCTGAAACCCTTCACGCACCAAAACCTTCGCGGCTTCGATGGTCGCCGGCACGTCCGGGAAGAGCGTTTTCTGGTCGCCGATGACTTCCAGCTTCACCAGGGAGCCGATCCCCGCCTCGCGTGCCAAGCGCGCCGTGCGAATGGCCTCCTCAGCGGTGTAGCAACCGGCCGTGTTCGGCAGGATCGTGTAACGCCCCGGATCGAGAAAATCGAGCAAGTTCTCCTTGCCCGGATCGGTAATGTTCACGCGGCGCACGGCCACGGTCACAATCTCGGTTCCCGCAGCCTCGACGGCGCGTTTGGTTTCCGCGAAATCGCGGTACTTACCCGTCCCAACGATCAGTCGGGACCGGTAGCGTTTTCCAGCCAGTTCGAATTCGTCTGCCATATAACTTCGTTCTCACCCGCCGCCGACGAAATGCACGATTTCCACCTCATCGCCTTCGTGGAGGACGCGGGTTGCATACTCTTCGCGCGCGACGATCTCGCGGTTCACCTCGACCGCAATACGGCGCTGATTCAGATTAAGACCGCTGACCAAGCCGGCAAGGGTGGACTCGTCAGGCAGCGTCTGGACCTCGCCGTTGATGGTCACGCGCACGCGGCAACGATAGTCACTTCAACGCACCTTTACAACATG
Organism: uncultured delta proteobacterium; assembly: GCA_963729835.1. Taxonomy (GTDB): domain Bacteria; phylum Desulfobacterota; class Binatia; order HRBIN30; family HRBIN30; genus CAVSQF01. Next base: position 78,565 of record CAVSQF010000058.1, read on the forward strand.
GAGACCATCTGGTAAGCGAACCTCGCTCGCCCGTCTCACATGACCACTCCATTCCTCGGACGTCCAACTGTCGCAGTGATCGATGCCGCCGCGTTACGCGAGAACATCATGCGGGTACGCGCCGCACTTGCGCCCGAGGTGGCGTTGCTCGCCGTGGTGAAGGCCGACGGCTACGGCCACGGCGCCCGGCTGGTGGCGCCGGTTTTCGACGATGCGGGTGCCGATTGGTTCGGCGTCGCAACGGTCGAGGAAGGCGTCGAGTTACGGGAGACGGGCGTACGCAAGCCGATTCTCGTTCTCACCGGCGCGAGCGGCGGTGACGTGAGCGCTTTGCGCGAGCACCACCTCTCGGTGGCAGTGCTGCATCGCGAGATGGCGCGCGATCTCGCAACCGCGTGGCTCGCCGCCGGGTCGAACGGCCGCCGCTTGCCCGTACACATCAAGATCGACACCGGTATGGGGCGCATCGGCGTGCTGCCGGCGGAGTTGCCGGCTCTTCTTGCCGAGATCCAACGCTGCGGCTGCTTCGAGGTTGCCGGTGTCTTCTCGCATTTTGCGAATGCAGACCGCATGGATCACGAATACTCCGACTACCAGCTGAAAATCTTTCGCCAGGCGCTCCATACCGTGGAACAAGCAGGTGAGCGACCGCGTTGGGTGCACCTGGCCAACAGTGCCGCGACGCTGACGCGTCCGGACACCCACTTCTCGCTCGTCCGGCCCGGGATTGCCCTGTACGGCGTCGCGCCGGCACAGCTGCCGGGACTACCGGCACTGCGTCCGGCGATGCGGCTGGTCAGCAAGATCACTCAGCTCAAGGACGTGCCGTCGGAGTTCCCCGTCAGTTATGGGCAGACGTTCGTAACGCGACGCCCGAGCCGCCTCGCGATCGTCCCCATCGGCTACGCAGACGGCTACAGCCGGGTGTTGTCGAATCGCGCCGCGGTCCTCGTGCATGGGCAACGCGCGCCGGTGATCGGTGCCGTCTGCATGGATCTCACGGTCGTCGATGTCACCGACATCGGCAACGTTCAAGTAGGGGATGAGGTTGCGCTGTGGGGAAGTCAAGGGAACTCAACAATCACGGTCGCGGAAGTTGCGGCGTGGCATGGGTCCGCGACCCACGGGTCCGCGACCCACGGGTCGACAACCCACGGGGCGGCGGTTCGCGGGTCGGCACCCCAACCGTCACTGACGGAACCGTCACTGACGGAAAGGTGGCTGACGTACGAGGTAGTCACCCGCCTCGGCAAACGGGTTCCCAGGGTATTGCAATCGTAATGGCAAGTTGGGAGGAGGGGCATGGCAAAGATCACCAGGGCGTTGGTCAGTGTGAGCAGCAAGAGCGGTTTGGTCGAATTCGTCAAAGGTCTGCGGGCATTCAACGTTGAGGTCCTCTCGACCGGCGGAACCGCAAAGCTGCTGTCCGAGGCCGGCATTCCCGTCGTCGCAGTCAGCACGCACACCGGATCACCGGAGATTCTCGACGGTCGCGTAAAGACCCTGCACCCGAAGATCCACGGCGGGATTCTCGGGCGGCGCGAGGATCAGCGGCACCAGGCGGAAATGGCCGCGAACCAAATTGCACCGATCGACATGGTCGTGGTCAATCTCTACCCTTTCGAAGCGACTGTGGCGCGTCCGAACTGCAACTTTGAGGACGCCATCGAGAACATCGACATTGGCGGGCCATCGATGGTGCGCTCCGCCGCGAAGAATCACCACGACGTGACGGTGGTGGTTGATGCCGCTGATTACGTACCGATCCTGGAGGAAATGCGCCGCACTGACGGGGCCGTGTCGGTCGAGACGAACACGCGCCTGGCGCGCAAGGCGTTTCAGACGACGGCGCACTACGACGGCGCCATCGCCGATTACCTGGGCAGCCTCAATGAGGCCACCCTCGCCGACAGTGGTCGCAAGGCATTCAGCGGCACGCTGCACATCGGACTGCACAAGGCGCAGGATCTCCGATACGGCGAGAATCCGCATCAGCAGGCGGCGCTGTACGGCAATTTCCTGCGCGCCGTCGAACAGCTGCACGGCAAGGAGCTTTCGTACAACAACATCGTCGACATCAACGCGGCGTTGTACCTGATGCTGGAGTTCATCGACGATGCGGATGCCGTTGCGGCGATCTTGAAACACAACACCCCGTGCGGCGTTGGCGGAGCACCGACGGCCCTCGAAGCCTACCAGCGCGCCTTCAAGACCGATCCCGATTCACCGTTCGGCGGAATCTTGATCACCAACAAGACCTGGACCTTGGATCTGGCGCGCGAAGTGGACGAGATCTTCACCGAAGTGCTTATTGCACCCGAGTTCGCCCCGGAGGCGCTCGAGTTTCTGCGCAAGAAGAAGAACCGGCGGCTGATGCGCTGGCATCCGGATCTCATGCGGCAACCAACGCGGGACATGCGCGGCGTCTTTGGCGGCCTGCTGGTCCAGGACAGCGACCGGACCATGGAAGATCCGCGCGTCGCACGGGTGGTCACGACGCGCCAACCGACCGCGGAGGAATACGCCGGCCTGACGTTCGGCTTGAAGGTCGTCAAGCACGTGAAGTCGAACGCGATCGTGTTCGCGGCTGCCAACCGTACCCTTGCTATCGGCGGCGGCGCCACCTCGCGCGTCGACCCGGTGCACGCCGCCCGCGAGAAGGCCGCGCGCGTCGGCATCTCTTTGAAAGGCTCGGTCCTCGCCAGCGACGCCTTCTTCCCGTTCCCCGACGGTGTCGAGGAAGCCGCCAAGGCGGGCGCCACGGCGGTGGTGCAACCTGGGGGCAGCGTGCGTGACGACGACGTCATCGCCGCAGCCAACGCGCGCAATCTCGCCATGGTGTTTACGGGAGTGCGGCACTTCCGTCATTGACGAACATGAACGTCCTGATCATCGGCAGCGGCGGCCGCGAGCACGCGCTGGCGTGGAAGGTCCGCCAGTCACTGCGTGTGAAGCGGGTCTTCTGCGCCCCGGGCAACGCCGGCATCGCGGAGGTGGCGGAGTTGGTCCCGCTGGCAGCTGATGACATCGTCGGCCTTGCCCGCTTCGCCCGCGACGAGCGCGTCGATCTCACCGTGGTCGGGCCCGAGGTGCCGCTGACGCGCGGCATCGTGGACGAGTTTCAGCGGCAAGGGTTGCGTATCTTCGGGCCGACGCGCGAGGCGGCGCAAATCGAGGGCAGCAAGGCGTTCACCAAGGAGCTGTTGCGCCGCTACGAGATTCCGACGGGCTTTTTCAGCACCTTCACGGATGCCGACGAAGCGGCGCGTTACGTCGCCGAAGTCGGCGCTCCCATCGTTCTCAAGACCGACGGCCTCGCCGGCGGGAAGGGGGTGCTCATCTGCCAGACCGTGAAGGAAGCACAGGCCGGCGTCGATGAAATCATGCGCACGCGCATTTTTGGTGATGCCGGGTCACGCATTATGGTTGAGGAGTTTCTGGAGGGCGAAGAGGTCTCGTTCATGGCCCTGACCGACGGCCACACGGTCCTGCCGCTCGCGTCGTCACAGGATCACAAGCGTGCCTTCGACGGCGAGATGGGCCCGAACACCGGGGGCATGGGTGCCTATTCGCCCGCGCCGGTGGTCACACCGGCATTGCACGACCAGATCATGGCGGACATCATGCAACCCGTCGTCAGAGCGCTGAGTGAATCGAAGATCGACTATCGCGGCGTGCTCTATGCGGGGCTCATGATTACCGACAGCGGGCCGAAGGTGCTCGAGTTCAACGCGCGCTTCGGCGACCCGGAATGCCAGCCGTTGATGGTGCGTCTCAAAAGTGATTTGGTCCAGTTGATGGACGGGTGTATCGACGGCCGCTTGGAGCAGATGAGTGTCGAGTGGGACGAGCGTGCGGCCGCCTGCGTCGTGCTGGCTGCTGCGGGGTATCCGGGAGCCGTAGAGCGAGGCAAGGTCATACGCGGACTGGACGGCTTGCGCGGTTGGCAGAACGGCGTCATCTTCCACAGCGGCACGGCGCGGCGCGACGACACCGTCGTAACCAACGGCGGACGCGTCCTCGGGGTGACGGCGCTCGGAGAAACGGTGCGTGATGCCGTTACGGAAGCGTACTGGGCTGTGGAGCGGATTGACTGGGAAGGTATTCAATACCGTCGCGACATCGGCTTCCGGGCCCTGGGGGCACGGCGATGAGCGGAGGAAAAGGGGAAATGGAAAACGGAAAATGGAAAATGATGGTTCCGTTTTTCATTTTCAGTTTTCCATTTTCCATTCTTCATTTTCCATTCCAATGTGATGCAGATGCCTGCACCCAAGAACCCCGCTAACACGCCGCGCGTTGGTATCCTCATGGGCAGCGACAGTGACTGGGACGTCATGTCGGCGGCCGCAGCCCGACTCGAGGCGTTCGCGATCCCGTACGAAGTGATCGTCACTTCCGCCCACCGCGCTCCGCAGCGCACGGCTGAGTACGCCGCCGCGGCGCGCGAGCGTGGGTTGCAGGTGTTGATCGCCGGGGCAGGCGCCGCCGCGCACCTGGCGGGGGTGGTGGCTGCACACACGACATTGCCGGTGATCGGCGTGCCCCTCGAGACCGGCAGCTTGCACGGGCTCGACGCGTTGCTGGCCACGGTACAAATGCCCGCTGGCGTCCCGGTCGCCACGGTGGCCGTCGGCAAGAGCGGCGCCGAGAATGCGGCCATTCTCGCCGCCCAGATTCTCGCCGTCGCGGATCCGCAGCTCGCCGTGCGCCTGGCCGCGTTCAAGACGGACCTTGCACGCCAGGTTGAAGACAAGCATGCCCGGTTGCAGCAACAACGGTAGCGCTCTTGCGTCTCGCGAAGTCGAGGCGGCGGCGCGCGTGCTCGCCCGCGGCGGTCTGGTCGTGTATCCGACGGAAACGCTCTACGGCCTGGGCGCCGATGCGCTCGACGCAGCGGCGGTGGCTCGCCTGATCGGCGTGAAGGAACGCGAGCCCGGAAAGCCGATTGCGGTCCTCGTCAGTGACCATGCCATGCTCGATCAGCTCGCCGCCGAGGTCCCGGCGCCGGCGCGGGCCTTGATGCGCCGCTTTTGGCCCGGGCCGCTGATCATCGTGCTGCGCGCCCGCGACACCGTTTCGCCCCTGCTGACCGGAGGCGGCGGCATCGGCGTACGTATTTCCAGTCATCCGCTGGCCACCGCACTAGTCTGTGCATTATCACACCCAGTGACTGCGCCGAGCGCCAACCCGGCTGGCCTGCCCCCACCCCGCCGGCTCGATGAGGCCCGCGCCTACTTCGGCCACCGCGTTGATTACTACCTGGACGGCGGGCCGTTGCCCGGCGAACCTGCGTCGACGGTCGTCGATGCTCGGGAGGGGCTCACAGTGCTGCGGCATGGCGCCATTGCCGCCGAGGATCTCCGTACCACCGTTAGGCGCTTACTGGGAGAGTCTTGAACAGAACGGAAAAGAAAATGGAAAACCGGAAACAGGAAACCGGAAACTGGAAACTGATCAATTGGCCGGTTTTTCATTTCCGGTTTTCGGTTTCCTGTTTTTCATTTTCTTCCTTTTTGCTCCCGGCTCCGCCGGGTTAGAAACGAGGTTGTCGCATGGTAATGATCCGTTCATTTCGTCCCTTACGGTACAATACTCAGGCGATTTCTGACCTCTCGGCAGTGGTGGCACCGCCGTATGATGTGATCAGCCCGGCGTACCGCGATACGTTGCACGAGCGCAGCGAGCACAACGTCATCCGCTTGATTCTGAGCCGCGCTCCTGATCCGTACGGTTCCGCCGGGGCGTTACTGCAGGCCTGGCGACGTGACGGTATCCTCATTCAGGAGCCAACGCCCGCACTCTGCTATTACGTCGAGAACTTCGCGCTGCTCGACGGCAGCACCCGGCAGCGCGAGGGCATCATTGGCATTGTCCGTTTGGAGTCGTTCGATTCCGGCACGATCCGGCCGCACGAACGGACGTTCGCGCGGGCCAAAGAGGACCGCATGGGCGTGCTGCGCGCGTGCCGCACCAATCTGAGCCCGATCTTTGCTCTCTTCGCCGACCGGGCGGAGGTGCTCGACCGGGTACGCGCCGCTGCCGACCCGCGGCCGCCTGATTTTGACCTGCGCGACGACCGTGGTGTGCGTCACCGCCTGTGGCTGCTCACCGATCCCCGCGTCGTCGCCGAAATCAGCGGCATGCTGGCGAATGAGTCGGTGGTGATCGCCGACGGGCATCATCGCTACGAAACCGCGCTGACATATCGGGACGTGCGGCAGCCCGAAGGGGAGAGCAACCCGGAGGCCCCATACAACTTCGTGCTGATGTACCTCACGAGCATGAGCCATCCGGGGTTGGTGATTCTCCCGACACACCGAGTCATCGCTGGGATTGCGGATTTTGATGGCCGCGAGCTGCTGGCGCGTTTGCACGGTCATTTTCAGCTCACCACTTTCCCGCGCACAGCGCGCGCCGAGTTCATCAGCTGCTTGCGCCAAGCGCCGCAGCAGGGCCGATTGGGCATCGCATTGGCGGGCAACGATCAGCTGGTCGTCGCCAGGCTCAGTGATCCGTCGGCGCTCGACCAGTACGCCGCGGCGCTGGCCCCGGTCGTCCGGCAGCTCGACGTGACGTTGCTCGATGCGGTTGTTCTACGCGGGCTATTGCGCATCGATTGCACGGCGGCAGGCCAGGACGGGCACCTCACCTACACGCACGATGATGACGCCGCCCTTGACGCCATCGAGCACGACGCGCAGGCAGCGTTCCTGATGAATCCGCCGCGCATCGAGGACGTCCAGGCGGTGTGCCTCGCCGACGAGACCATGCCGCAGAAGTCCACGTACTTCTATCCGAAGCTACTCACGGGTTTGGTGTTTCATCCGTTCGAATAGGCGTGCCACAAGCGCGTGCCCGATATTATAAAGAACGCTTCAGGCGCTCGGGCTCAAGCAACGCGGCGGCACTCGAGCGTGCTGAGGCACCCGCCCCGGAAGGACGCCAGCAGATATCCGGGTGGCTCGCCGCCGGGAAAGCGCACATGGCCGAGGGCCGGCGCAGTCAACAGGGTCACGGTTTGATCGGCAGTGTGCGGCGCGGCAAATGGGATCGAGCGCACGCGCAGAGAAGATCGATCGAATGCTATCGCGCTGGACTGATGCACGTGCCCGCAGAAGACAGCGACGGGATGCCGATTCGAAGCCAGCACTCGGATCAGCGGCCCGGCGTTCAGGAACACGACGCCGCGGCGGAGGCCGGTCGCGAACAGCCGCCGCTCGAACGCCAACTGCGAGGCCGGGTCGTCGCGGTCACCCGGGTCCAAGCGGTCGAGACGCCTCTCCACCTGTTCGTGCGGGTGCGGGTTGAGCAGCGGCGCATGAAAGAAGAGGGGCGCGCCACGTGCCGCGCCCAACGCGTGCAGCCATCGACGCAACCTGTCCCTCCGTAAAACCTTCAGAGTCCGGGTGCTCCCACGACCAGGGGAGATTGCGCAGGACCAACGCACGGCGCGGCCACTCCAGTACGCGCCAGCGTGGCAACATGTCACGGCCCGTCGAAGCGAATACCAAACCCATGCCTCGTACCGTTACGTGAAAGTCCGTGGCTGGCGCGAGCAAGCCAAGGTGGCACGCCAAGCCAGACTGTCCGGCCTCATCTTCAGTGCGTAAGACGTGGCGGTCCGACGGAAGCAACGGCCACGGGTCCCACAGCCCGGCAGCACGCAGAATCCGCGCGGTGCGGCCCTTCGGAATGCCTACGGCCCCGAGTCCCGGTAGACGGGGGCGCCATTGGAACAGCCGATGATCGTGGTTGCCCGGCAGAACTATCGCCGGCACCTCGAGGCGCGCCAACGCCTCCAGCACACGCGCAACGTTTGTCTCGCTAGCATGGCTGACGCGATGCAAATGCGGATGAACATGGTCCACCAAGTCCCCGCCGAGAACGACGAGGTCCAGATCACCCCGAGCGGCAAGGGTGTTGGCTTGATCGATGAAGCGGTCGAGGAGCCGCCCAGGGTGGAGGAACTTGGGCGCCAGATCGGGGGCGAAACGGGAGACTGCCTCGGCGAGGATTTGCCAGATCGCGGCAACGTGCAGGTCACTGGCGAACGCCAGCGCCAGCCGATCCCGCGGAGCAAGCACGGCGATCGCGTTGCGGCGTTCGACTGTGTCACCCACCATCACGTCAAGGACGCCGGCCGAACGCGGCGGCGATGGTTCAAGGCTGCGTGGCACGTGCGCCCCGAGCCGCGCAAATTGCAGGCGCCGCGCCTCGGGCAACTCCGCGTAGCGGCCGGCAAACGCCCCGAGGGCAGCGCGATCGAGCGGCTCAATGCAGTCGATGTTCAGATCGACGCGCATGTGCCGCAGCCGATCGTAGAGCGCGAGGCGCTGTGTCCAATTCAACAGCGGATCGAGGCCGGCTTCGTTGTGCCCGACAACGAACTCGGCGCGACGCGTTTGCCCTTCGAAAAACGCTGGGAGGCCCGGTGCAGGCCAAACAATTCGCGGCAAATGGTCCGGGAACATGGGATGCCAGCAAAACCGAGCAATCTTATACGCCAAGAAGTCCCACTCGCAATTGCAGTGCCGTATTCAATGACCGCCCTAATGACAGCCACGCGCCCCTCCCCCTGACCCTACCCTTACCCGGAAAAGCGCCAGCCGCCAGCGCCGCTGTGTCCTTCATGGGTTGCATGATGTTAATAATCATGCTACCAGCCGCGTAGCATGATACTAAAAATCATGTTACCGGCCGAGCCGCTAGCTCGACCGCTTAGGAGCAACCGATGCGGAATCGGACAGCGGTGACCATCTCGACCATGGGAGGAGTTCCACCAGCATGAAACAAATCAATTTCTCACCCTTCGTCATCATCATGATTGCCACTGCGGCGTGGGCAGAAAGCAACACCCCACCGCCCCTGACGGAGTCCAGCACGAACGCCGCGATAAGCCTTCCGGAAGTCCTCGTCGTCGACACACCGATCATCGAAGGCAACACCGTCAACCGACTAGGCAGCCAAGTAACCACCGTCGGCGAACAGCAAATCGAAGACTTGAACGCTCAAAACTTGCAGTCGGCGCTCCGCGAGACGCCGGGGCTAGTGGTGTCGCATTACGATCCTGTCGGCAGTTTCGGCGGTGGCCAGGGGGGCGCAGTTTTCATCCGCGGCATGGGCGCGTCGCGCCCCGGGGCGGAAATCCAATTGGCCATCGACGGCATCCCGAACTACAATAGTGTCTGGACGCATCCACTGCTGGACATGCTCAGCGTAGATATTGCCCAGCGCATCGACGTGTACAAGGGCGCGCAGCCGGTGTTGTACGGCAACATGGCGCTCGGCGTAGTGGACTTGATTACCAAACGCCAAACGGAACCGGGCTTCACCACCAGCGTGCAAACCGCTGGCGGCACGTACAACACCGTGGTCGAAGTCGCCGAGCAGGGCGGCAAGGTGGATAACTTTGACTACTACCTACTCGAAAGCTACCGTTCCTCTGAGGGAAATCGGCCTCATTCTGATGGCGAGTTGCAGAATTACTTCGGACGTCTCGGCTACACGCTGAACCCGAACTGGGAAGCGCGCGTTGTATTCAACCGCACCGATAACTTTGCCGACGATCCCGGCGCGGGGGTGAGGAGTGGATACAACAACGGACGTTTTGACGACGACGATTATCTGACCATCGCCACGCTGGCGAATCACTACGAAAAGGCTGACGGTTATGTGAAAGCGTACTGGAATCGTGGCACGCTGAATTGGGTCGACCAATACGACCTCAATACCTCAAAGAATGATGAGAACACGCTGACCAACTACGACAATTACGGCGTCAAGACGCGCGAGACTTTCAAGCCGTGGAACGGCGGCGAACTGATGACCGGCGTGGACGTAGATTTCATTAGCGGCAAATACAACGACGTGACGGCAGGTACGCCCACTGTATTCCCGCGCCAGACATTCCAGATCATTTCCCCCTACGCGTCACTCAGCCAGCGTTGGGATTTCCACAACGATGTTTACCTCCAGCCGTCGGCCGGGTTCCGGTTTTTCGATCACGACGTTTTTGCCGACGAATTTGCGCCCCAAGCCGGGTTGGTGCTCGGCGTCAAGGAGACGGAGTTCCATGGGTCCTACGCGCGCGGCGTCAACTATCCCGGTATTTACGTTGATGCGATGGGCGCCAACCCTGACAGTCTACATGCCGAGACGCTTGACCATTACGAACTCGGCGCCAGCCAGCGGTTTGGCGAACTCGCCAAACTGGACTTGACGTTGTTCTACGATGGCGGCCACAACCGGATCGTCATGGATACCAATACGAGCTATCCGTTTCCCTGGGAGAACATTGGCAGTTTTCACACCGAAGGTCTGGAAACCGCGTTGACAGTCACGCCGGTCCGCGATCTTTCGTTGTTCGGCGGTTTTACCGTGCTCAAAGCCGATCCCAGCGATCTGCCATACGCGCCGCAATGGACCGCCAGCGCCGGCGCGACCTACCGGTTTCTTCAGCACTTCCGTCTCAGCCTGGACAGCCAGTACGTTGACAACCAAAACGCGCTCACGCTCGGCCCCGTCCCGGCGATCTCCACCAGCCCAATCAGCTCTTACCTTCTCGTGAATGCCAAGCTCAGTTACGATTTTGCGGTGCCGCCCTCGCGCCTGCGCGGCCAGATTTTCGTTGCCGGTCAAAACCTCACCGATGCTAGCTATCAGCAGCAACCCGGTTACCCGATGCCCGGCATCAACGGCATGGGTGGCGTCAAGTTGTGGTTCTAAGGCAAGTAGGACAATAATTCCAGGATGCGCATTTTCCGAAAGGCTTCATTGGCTCTCTTTCTCGTCTGTCTTCTCCTCTTGAGTACCGGGGCTCTGGCCCACGAGGAGCAGACTCCTGTCGTCGTTGATACCGACATGGGCATGGATGACGTCCGGGCGCTGGCACTGATGCTGAGCTCACCGCACCTCAAGGTGAAGGCAATTGTCACTGCGGATGGCGCGTCCTCCCCTGAAGTGGGGATCAAAAACCTCCGATGCATTCTTTCATTTCTCGGGAAAGGGGAAATCCCCATTGCCGCAGGAACGACGTTGGAGGCCCCTCCTCCACCCTGGCGGGAGATTTCGGAAGCTCTGGGCTGGGCAAAGCTTCCCGATTCGAGAGAAGGGCAGCCTGGGTGTCCGGCCGTAAAGGAGGCGGCAAGTCTCCCGCAGAGATCAGCAGGCCATGCGCAAGGCTCCCGATCCGGTGCGGCCTCCCTCATTCTGAAAAGCCTGACCGAATCTGATCAGCAGGTGAGTTATATCGCTATCGGCCCCCTGACCAATCTTGCCGAAGCCCTCCGCATGGACCCTTCGGTACGTTCCCACATCGCAAGCATCTTCTACTACGGGACACCACCTGACGACCCGAATCCAGACTGGAATACGAGCCGGGATATCGGGGCGGCACGAGCCGTCTTCACATCCGGTGTGCGCCTGTACGCAGTGCAGCTGCAGGGCGACAGGCTTCTTACCTTCGATTCAGCCCTGCTCGAGGAAATCGGCAGGCTCGACTCCCCGGCTTCGAGGCTCATCTCCCTCTTCTACGAGGATGGAAGGGTGAAGGAACTGCTTGTGCAGAATCATTTCAAAGCATGGGATGAAACCGTTGCACTCTATGTCGACAACCCGCAACTCGGGAGCTTCGAGACGGTGGGTGCGGGGTCTCCTGTCTTTCAGCTTTCAAGATGGAATAAAGAGGCCGCTCGGGCAGATTACATCGAAATCCTTTCCCGCTCAGACAACCAGCAGCTCGCCCCCCGAATCCCGGTTGTCCTTGAAACCTTCCCGACGGATCCCGCCCTGTTTCAGGAAGATCTTCGTCCGCTGGTTCCCAAAATCATTGCCCTTCACGGCATCGAGGAATGGAAGGCTGTGGTCCTGACGAACGAACTCCATCGCCACCTTGGAATCTACTCCGTGCTCGGGGCCAAGATGGGGATACTCGCAAGGGAACTCCTCAACGCCTCGCTGGATGAGCTTACCGTAGAAAGCCACGCCGGCCTCAAGCCTCCCCTCAGCTGCCTCAACGACGGGCTTCAGGTTTCAACCGGGGCGAGCCTCGGCAGGGGAACCATAACGGTTCCGGAAAGCGGCAGCGCCAGAGTGGAAGCGGTATTCGTTAAAGGCAACAGGAAGCTCCGGCTTCGGCTCAAGGATAACGTGAAAGACCGGATAAGGGCGGATATTCAACGCGCGATTCAACGTTACGGCGACGTCACCCCGGAGTACTTCAAGGAGGTAAGGAGGCTTTCATTCGCGTACTGGGCCAATATGAAACGGGGTGAGATCTTCGAGCGGGAATTCGACCGGCCCTGATTTGCCCTGGGGGGACGCCGCAGTCCGGTGCCGAGGAAACGAGAACGGCAGTCAAGTCAGTCGTCGCAGCCATGGTGACGCCATGCATCAGGGGTTTCGTATCCATCCCAGCACGAGGGTTACGAAGAAGAGTCCGCTCATGGCCAACACTACGGCTCCGCCACTGGGGACGAAAAGACGACTGGAAATGAAAAGTCCACCGACACCCGCCGCGAAAGCGGTCAGAATGCTCAGCGTCAGATAGCTACGCGTGGTCCGCGCCAGGTTGCGGGCGGCCGCTGCCGGCACAACGACCATGGACTCCACCAGCAGCGCGCCAATTACCTTCAGGCTGACGATGATTGCCGCAGTGAGCAGCATGACGAATAGGTAGTCCACGAACGCGGAGGACACGCCGCTCACCCGCCCAAGGGACGAGTCCAAGCTGTCGAGCAGGAGGCGATTGTAGATCAGCGCGAGCACCAGCGCGACGGCGACACCGACACCAAGAAGCAAGGCGAGATCCGCGTCCGTTATCGTCAGCAGACTACCGAACATGACCGCCTCGACCTGGTGAATGTTGAACCGCTTCGTGACCGCGACCAGCAAACAGATACCGAGGCCGAGGCTCATCGACAAAAACACCCCGACGAGGGTGTCTGACGGCAGCGACGCGTGGCGCTTCACGTAGACCATCGCCAGCGCCGAGAGGAAGCAGAACCCGAAGATTCCACCGTACGCGGCATTGAGCGGCTCGCCGAGGACGAGGCCGATGCTTAGGCCGGTGAGCGCCGCTTGACCGAGGGCGGCGGAGAAAAAAGACAGGCGGCGCGCCACCACTAGGTGGCTCATGCCACCCAGCAGAGGGGCCAGCAGCAGCACCGAGAGCAGGCCGCGCACGAAGAAGGCGTACTGAAAGATCTCTGGGAGCACGCCACGCGTAGCCAGGGCGCCAAGCCATTCGTAGAGCGGGGTCACGGTGCTGCGCCCCCGCTGTCGACCGCGAGCGAGCGGGCAAGGTCGTCGGCGAGGATTCGCGCCGGCGTTCCTGTCCGCCGCACTGTCTTGTCGATGAGTGTGACGCGGTCCGCGATGCGTCGGACCTGGTTGAGGTTGTGAGACACCATCAGTACGCTCGTGCCGAACCGTTTCCGCAGCGCCACGATGACGTCCTCGAATTGCTTCACGGCGGTTTCGTCCAGCCCGCTCGCCGGTTCGTCGAGCAGCAGCAGCTCGGGCGCCGGATCGATGGCGTTGGCCAACAGCACCTTCTGCAGCTCACCGCCCGATAGCGCGCCGAACGGACGCGTCAGAAACTCGCGCAAGCCGACGCGATCGAGCACCTGTTGCAACCGTGCTCGCATGGCCCGCCCGATCCCGAGACACACCGGACGGTGTTGCCGGGAAAGCGCCAGGAACTCACCGACCGTGAGTGGCAGCGTCCGGTCGACGGCGAAAGACTGTGGCACGTAGCCGATGCGCCCGGACTGGCTCCAGTGAAAGCGGATGTTACCGCTGAACTCGATCAGACCCAGCACGGCGGCGAACAGCGAGCTTTTCCCCGCACCATTCGGGCCGACCAGGAGGTGCACGGTGCCCGGCGCCACGTCCAGCGTCACGCTCGATACCACGCAACTGCCGTCACGCGTGATGGTGACGTCCCGGATATCGAGAACGGGCGCGTGCTTCATGGCCTCACCGTTGTGGATCGGTGACCAGCGCGGTGACCATCGAATCGACGTTCTTCTGCATCTCGATTTCGAACTTGTCGGGCGTGTACGCGCCGGAGGCGATGTGGCTAATGAGATAGACTCGCGCGTGCCCTTCGTCGCGCAACACCTTCAGCAGCGGCTCTGGGAAACTCTCCTCGCTGAAGACGACTTGGATCTTCTCTCGCTTGATCAGGTCGACCATGTCGCCGAGCTCCTTGGCCGACGGGATGAGCCCGTGCGCCGGTTCGACCACGCCTGCGATGTCGATACCGAACTCTTGCATGAGGTACCCGTACCCGTCGTGTACCGTGACGACGCGATTGATGCGCGCATTGACGAGTCGCGCCGCGGCCTTGCTTTTGATGGCCCGCAGGCAGCGTGCGTAGTCGGCCGCATTGTTCTGAAACGTTGCCGCCAGCTCGGGCCGCAGCGCGGACAGTGCCTTGGCGATGGTATACGTCTGCTGGATGGCGTTCGAAAACGAGATGAACGTGTGCGAGTTCACCGTACCGCCGTGCGCGGACTTCAGCAGCGGAACACTGTCATTGGGCCGGATGATCGTGAGCCGGGTGTTGCCCGACGCTTTGATCATATCGAAAATGAAGTCGTCGTGGCCGACACCGTTGACGACAATCGCGTCGAGGTCGGCAATCTTCTGAATATCCTGGGGACGGGGCTGATAGTCACCAGCATCGACCTCGCCAGGCAGGATCGGGCGCACGTCGACCGCGGAGTCGCGGACCACGTTCTTCGTCCACGAGTAGTAGGGGTGCAGCGTGACGCCGACCTCGAGCGGGTGGGGCGTGTTGGGTGTCGGCTCGGCAACGGCGATTGCCGCCCACGTGGAGAGTAGTGCGAATGCGAGTGTCCATCGCGGCTGGATCATGGTGCCTCCATTATCTGAAAGGGATCGGTGACGCGGATTTGTGTCCACCCTTGCAGCGCCGGATCGCCCATGAGGCGGGGGCGCAGCGACTCGGGTGAGCATTTCCAATAAGTGACGTGCAGCAGCTTGCCATCGGGAAGGGGCTGATGCTCTTCGTCAACGACCGCCGCCGAAGGCTGCTCTCCACCCGTTGGCTCGGGTTCTTGGATGAAGATGAGAAAGGCGGGCATGCCCGCTGCCAGCGTTGGGACGCCGACATACTCGATGAGCAACCCGTCGCGTTGCTGTGTCCAGCTGAGTGCCGACTTGTCGAGCACGTCGTGGGCAAACGGTGGAATGTCGAGCCCCGCCAGCGCCTCGACGCTTGGCCACTCTCCACGCATGCCGCGCATTCTCAACGCCTCCTGCAGCCCCTCCTGCATCTCGCGAAACACCCGCTGCTCGTTTCCCGGCAGATCACGGAAGAGCACCATGAAAGGGAGTGTGGCGCGCGCGCTGCGCGTGTCGCCCGAGGGTTGCGCCGCCAAATCGCGTTGAAAGGCGAGGACGTAGATGACGCACAAGCACACCAAAGCGGCGGTCAGGAAGACCCACAACGTCTCGTCGCCGTGTGACGGTGGCAGAACCTCGACCGTGCGGGTGGCCGGCCGCGGTTTAGCCAGCAGCCGAAGCCAACGTGAATGTTTTCGCGCCCGTCGATTCAACTGCGGCATGCTTACCACGCGCCCAGGTGGCGTGCCAGCCCCGGATGTACGCCCGCGGTGCAGTCAATGGCTGTGATCGCATTGCCGTTTGAGCTGCGTTGGTGTAGCACGTAAACGCTGCCCAGAGACGATATGGATGCCCCCGTGATCAACCTGCTCTCCATCGTGCTGCTCGGCTTCTTCCTCGGCATGCGGCATGCCACCGATCCCGATCATGTTATCGCCGTCAGCACCATCGTCAGCCGCGAGCGTAGCACCCGGGGCGCGGTACTGATCGGGGTCATTTGGGGGCTCGGCCATTCCATCACGATCGTGTTGGTCGGGGGCGCAATTGTTGCGTTCGACCTGGTCATCCCGCCCAGAGTCGGCCTGTCGATGGAGTTCGCGGTCGCGCTGATGTTGATCCTCCTCGGCGTGTTGAATCTGACCGGTGTCTTGCAATGGATCAGCGGCACATTGCACTCGCACCCCCACCGTCACGGGAACCTGGAACACACGCACCTCCATCGTCACGCGATTGCGGCGCATGACCATGAGAATGCCGAGGCACGGGTGGGATGGCTTGAGGACACGGTGTCGCGGTTGGGATTTCTCGGTACGCTCCGCCCACTCGTTGTCGGTGTTGTGCACGGCCTCGCCGGCTCGGCGGCCATCGCCTTGCTCGTCCTCACCACGATCCCGAGCCCGATCTGGGCGGTAGCCTATCTGCTTGTCTTTGGCGTCGGGACGATCGTCGGCATGATGTTGATCACTGCGGCGAACGCGGTGCCGCTTACGCTTACCGCGAGCCGCTTCACCCTCGTCAACCGCTATCTCGGGGTGGCGTCGGGCCTCGTGAGCGTCGGGTTCGGCCTCTTTCTCGCGTACCACATCGGCATTGTGGATGGGCTGTTCGGCGGTCACCCGGTATGGACGCCAGGATGACACGACCATCCTCGATGCGGCCACGCTGGAAAAGTTAGAACAGGCCCTCAGCAAGGGGGCTATTATCGCCGTTCGCGGAGCGGGGAGGAATCATTACAATGGCAGGGCTCACCCGATTCGGCATCTCGCTCGACGCGAAACTCCTGCGCGAGTTCGACCGCCTGATCAAACGCAAGGGATACACGAACCGCTCGGAGGCACTCCGTGATCTCATCCGCGACAATCTGGTCCGCGAGCAGTGGGAGATGGGAACAGAGCAAGTGGTCGGCACGATCTCGCTGGTCTACAACCACGAAACACGTGAACTCGCTGACAAGTTGACCGATTTACAGCACGATCACTACCAGCAAATCGTTTCGACGCTGCATGTCCACCTCGATCAGCACCATTGCCTTGAAATTCTCGCCGTCCGAGGCAAGGCAGCGGAGCTCAAGAAGATCGCCGACAGGTTGATCGGTACCCGCGGCGTGAAGCACGGGACCTTCTCGGCGACGTCGGAAGGCAAGGCCCTGGCGTGATCGTGTTCCGCGTGCGGTCTCCACGGCGAGCCGCCGCCCGCCATTTTCACCGCGCCGCCCGATCTCTGGCTGTCGTGCGTCTCAATCGAAGCTTGCCAGCTCGGCGCGCACGCGCTCGACGAGTGCCGGGTCCAGGGCGGGAGTAGCTTTCCCGTCGCTTGCCGGCGCGGACACACCTGGCTTCGCAGTGTGGCGCCGGATCCACAAAGCTACCCCCGCGGTGGCAATTGCCAGAACGACCGGCGGCACGACATACGCCAATACATTGAAGCCTTTCGGCTGCGGAACGGCGAGAATACGTTCGCCGTACTTGTCGAGGTAGTACTGCAATATCCGGTCTTCCGACCATCCTTGCCGTAGAAAGTCACGGATCTCATGCTTCATCTGCTCGGCTATCGGACTCGAGTGATTCGCCACGGTTTGCATGAAGCAGCACGGCGCAATCAACTCATCCTCAACTCTATGTGCCTTTTCATCCAAATCACGCTGATCCTGTGAAGCGCTCGCCTTCGCTCGCTGCAGACAAACGCCTTGCAGCGCAACGGCAGCTGCACTGAGACCGGCAAGCGTGATCAGCATCTCGCGGCGTGTGTACGACAAAGTCGAGGCGGAGTCCGTATCGCGTCCCAAGTGAGTCACCGGAAGCTATTCAAACCCCTCGCACGGCCACGTGTCAACCGGGCAAGTTGTCGCGGCCGGAGCTTCGACGGCTGCGACGATATGCCGCACGGCGGGCGGCTGGCCGTCGCCGCCTTCCCGCTTGAAGGTGAGTGACCCCGCGCTATATTCGTTGCGGATGTTTCCCGCAGGAGAGACACAACCGACCAGCGGCTCCTCGGCCGCAGCGCTCGCGCCGAGTGACCGGGCGCAGGTGAGCCTGCCGTGGCTCGTAGGACTGCGCTGGGGAACCCTTGCAAGCCAGCTGTCCGCGGTGCTCGCGGGGAGCCTGCTGATCACAGCAGTCCTTCTCGCCGTCCTGACGCCCGGCCCTACTTGGGCCTGTGCCTGCGGCTGTGGCGTCTTCGAGGTCGGGACCGCCTCGCTCTTCCCTTCCGGCTCGGGAGGCACGGTGTTTTTCTCTTACAATTTCTCCGACCAGTACACGAATTGGCACGAGGCACACAAAGCACCTTTGGCCGACAATTCGGACAAGGTGATCCGGACGCAGTTTTTTACCCTGGGCGTCCAGTACATGGTCAATCGGCACTGGGGGGTGATGGCGCAACTGCCCTATTGGGATCGCTACTTCAAGACGACGGACGACGACGGGAACACGCAAGCGTTCGAACATAGCGCTCTCGGCGACGTGCGCATCGAGGGCATGTACACCGGCTTCTCGGAAGACATGTCGACCGGCGCCCGCTTCGGCGTGAAGCTGGCGAGCGGCGATTTCACCTATCCGAATTTCGACCGGGATACCGCAATCGGAACGGGAAGCACCGACCTCCTGCTGGGCGCGTATCACATCGGAGCGTTGCCATTGACGTTTCGGGACCGTCCTTTCAACTGGTTCGCGCAAGCCAGCTGGCAGGTCCCGATGTGGACCCAGCAGCAGTATCATCCCGGAAAGGAAATCGACGCGGCATTGGGCGCCCTCTACGATCTCGGTCCCGTCGGCTTTGCCAGTGAAGTCGCTCCGGTGTTGAACCTCATCGGCTCCGACCGCACGCGCGACCGTGGCGCGAACGCCGACCCCGAAAATACCGGCTACGACCGGCTGCTCATCGGCCCCGGAGTGGAAGTCAAACTCGGCATCCTGAGACTGTACGTCGACGCCGAGTTTCCAATTTACCAGAACGTCAATGGCAACCAGCTCGTCGCACCCGTCTTGCTCAAGATGATTACCAGTTACGACTTTTGATTCTGACGAAATTCGCGGACCCGCATTGGTCGTACTTCTCGTTGCGAATCGCGACCGAGCGTCGTACTATCCGTTGCCATGAAGACTTCAGCTTCTTCAGCGTCGCTCCCGATGGCGGAGGCCGAACAGTATGATCGGGATTTCCTTGCGTGGACGCGCATGACTGCGACGCGGCTCCGCCATGGGCGGTTCCGTGAGATCGACATCGAGCACGTGGCCGAGGAGATCGAGGACATGGGCAAGCGCGATGTGGACGAGCTCTGCAGCCGGACTGAGGTGCTCATTGGGCATTTACTGAAGTGGAAGCAGCAGCCGCGCAAGCGGTCGAACTCGTGGCGTGCAACGATCGTGACGCAACGCTTGGAGATCCGGCGCTTGCTGCGTCGCAGCCCCAGCTTACGCCGCCATTTGCGAATCGAAGGGGCTGAGAACTACCAGGGTGCCGTCAAGCGGGCTGCCGCGGAGACTGGTCTGAGTCGAGAAACATTTCCATCGGCGTGTCCATACTCGATCGAGCAGATTCTGGACGAAGAGTTCTTGCCGCACTGAGTGGGGCCGGTGTACCGACCTGCCCCGCCGGAGACGGAAGCTCTCAAGCGCGCGATCCGCCGGCGGTCGGAGAGATGAAACTGTTCCCCTTCGCACGCGAAACGGTAGGAGAGCGCCACGACGCGACGGTACCTTCACTGTGCGCCGCGCCCTACTCATAAGGGGAGTCAAACTGGCCGGGCGTCTGCGGCCGGAGCCGCTGCGTCCTCCGTAGGTTGTATGATTTATACAATCGTGCTACCAGCCGCGTAGCATGACACGGAGGTACATCGGTGCGCAGCATGAACAGATGGCTCTGCCTTGTGGCGATGACGTGGTGGTGCGTCGGCGTCGCCCGCGCCCAGGAGGCAGGGACGGCGACGGCAACACCCACCGTGCAGGCAGGGGGGAACGTACCCGCAGCGACGGAGGCCCCGGAGGCCGCCAAACCGACCGGCAAGGTTCTGCGCCTTCCCGAGGTTGTCGTCGAAGGCCGGCAGGACAGCCTGCTCGGCATCGTGGATTCGGCGGGTCAAGGCACGACCGGCGCGGCGCAATTGGCCGATCGCCCAATTCTGCGCAGCGGCGAACTGCTCGAAACCGTTCCCGGCGTGATCATCACGCAGCACGCCGGCGGCGGGAAGGCGAACCAGTATTTTCTGCGCGGCTTCAATCTGGATCACGGCACGGACTTCGCGGTGTTCCTCGACAACATGCCGCTCAACCTGCCGTCGCACGCGCATGGCGAGGGATACTCCGACATGAACACCGTCATCCCGGAGCTTGTGGAGCGGGTGGACTACGAGAAAGGCCCGTATTACGCGGACGTGGGCAATTACGGTTCAGCCGGATCCGCGCATCTGGTGTTTTACAAGACGCTGCCACAAGACTTCGCCGCCGTGGAGGGCGGCATGTATGGCTATGCGCGCGGCGTGTTCGGCATCTCGCAAAAACTCGGTCCTGGCAATGTGCTTTACGGGGGGGAAGTGTATCACGATGACGGCCCCTGGGTGCATCCGGACAACTATTATAAGTTCAACGGTCTTCTGACCTACAGCCAAGGGGAGAACGCCAACGGCTTCAGCCTCACGGCCCGGGGCTATCACGGCAAATGGAATTCGAGCGATCAATTCCCCGCAAGCGCCGTGCCCATCGTTGGTTTCTTCGGCACGCTCAATCCGACTGACGGTGGCGATTCGCAACGGTACAGCTTGCAGGCCGAATGGCATCGCTCCGACAAGAATTCCGAGACCAAAATCATGGCCTACGGATTCTATTACGATCTCGACTTGTTTTCCGACTTCAAGTACTTCCTCACGGACACCAATCGCGGCGACCAGTTCGAGCAACAGGACAAACGCTGGGTGGGAGGGCTGGACGCGCGCCATACCATTTTCAGCGAATGGTTTGGCCACGACGTGGAAAACACCTTCGGTTTGCAGGTGCGCAACGACTGGATCAACAACGGCCTCTACCAAACAGAAGACCGCGTGCGCGTGGACAAAACGGATTCCGACACCGGCACCATACTGCCCGCCACAACACAAAAGCATGAATTTACGGACACTCAAGTCGGGTTTTATGGGGAAAACAAAATCCAGTGGATGGAAAAACTCCGCTCGGTCGTGGCCCTGCGTGGCGACCTGGAATACTTCGATGTGACCAGCCTCAGCACTCCGGCCAACTCCGGCACCTCCACCAGTTTTCTGACCAGCCCCAAGTTGAGTTTGATTTTCGGCCCGTGGGCGCAGACGGAAGTGTATGCGCAAGGCGGATTCGGCTTTCACAGCAACGACGGGCGCGGCACGACCCAGACGGTGGAACCGGTCTCGGCGGACAATCCCTCTCCCGGAACGCCGGTCGCGAAAATTCCCGGTCTGATCCAAACCAAGGGCGCGGAAATCGGCGCGCGCACTCTGGCCGTTCCACATTTGCAAAGCACCGTTTCGCTTTGGTATCTGCGCAGCGATTCCGAATTGCAGCAGGATGGCGACACCGGTGGCACTGTTGCTTCAAAAGAGCCGAGCAACCGCTACGGTCTCGAATGGGCGAACTACTTCACGCCAGTAGAACACCTGGCTTTTGACTTGGACGTTGCGGATTCCATCGCCCGTTTTACCTCCACGGATGCCGATGACGCCGCGCCGATCAGTCCCGGCAGCACGACGCCCGGTCCCGGCGGCACTCGCGTGCCCGAGGCGGTCGGGTTGGTGATTGCATCGGGCGCCACCGTGCACGACTGGCATGGATTGTCGGCGAGCCTCCGGTTGCGCTACTTCGGCCCGCGTGATTTGACCTCGGACGGAATTTATAGTTCCCGCGCAACGTGTTTGCTCAACGCGGCAACCGGCTATCAGATCACCCAGACGTGGCGGGTGTCTGTCGAAGTATTGAACCTGCTCGACCGCCGCGACCACGACATTGATTACGCCTATGCATCGCGCGTAACGCCCACAGCCAACGCGCTATTTGAGGATCAGTTCCATCCCGTCGAGCCGATTCAAGTCCGTGGTGCCCTCACCGCGCGGTTTTGAGAAAAACGCTCGGGCGCTCGGCCGTTGTCGGCCGGACCCGCGTCGGCCCAGAGTTCGGCGAGCATGCGCCGGAAGTCGCGCCGGTGAAGCCTGTCACCCGAGGGTATACCGGAATCCAACGAGAAAGTTCGCTGGCGGGGCAGGAAAGCCTATGGACTCGGCGTAGTCGCGGTTGAACAAATTGCGCGCGGTGGCGGTCACCGACAGCGGCGAGAGCCGGCCGCCGAAGTGGTAGGCCAGGGCCAGGTCGACGCGCGTGTAGCCCGCGATCGGCGCAGGGGAGAAGGGCTCGTCTGTGTTGAAGGGGTTCGGACTGTCGCGGTGTCCCACCAGGTAGACCATCGTACTGAAGGTTGCGCGGTCGCCCGCGGCGAACAAATTGTCCCAATGGCCCGTGGCGCTGGCCGAGCCACGATGGCGCGGCCGGTTGACCAGCGTGCCCCTCGAAGGGGGACTCTCGCCCGGCGTGACAAAGTTCAGATAGGTGTAGTTTCCTGCCAGTGTGAGCCATTGCGTCGGCTGCAGCCGCGTGATCAGTTCCACCCCTTGCATGCGTGTGCTCGCGTTGCCCGCGCGTTCCTCTTCGGGCACACCCGCCACCGGCGGTAACTCATCTTCGACCTCCTCGATCAAGTTGTGCACCTCCCGGTAGAAGTAGGTCGGCTCGAAGCGCAGCCGTCCACCAAACACATCTTGTGTGAGCCCGGCGTCGATCTCCCAACTCGTCTCGGGCTTGAGCGTGGAATTCCCCAGCGGGCCAAACAGCTCGTCGAAGGCCGGGGCCCGAAAGCCTTCGGCGTAGCCGACGCGCAGCCGCGTTTGTGTCGGCCGAATCAGGTACGAGCCGGAGCCCGACACGGTGACGTGGTCGCCGAACACGTCGTAATGATCGTACCGAATGCCGCCGACGCCGCGCAGCGTGTCGTCGAGCAGCTGCAGTTGCTCCTGGCCGTAGGCGCCGACGATCGAGCGGTTCGCCCGCCTCACGGAAGCCGATCCGGTTTCGTCATCGGCCCGCACCACGGCAGACGGCTGAAGCGCGCGTAGTCGTAGGTCCGCGGCACGTGCCCAGTCCGGGGCGTCTTCGGTGTCCGCACCGAACTCATCGAACTCGGCCCATTGCTCCTTATACTCCAGGCCGACGGTCGTGAGCGCACATTCGGGCCAACGAGCGTTCGCCTGCACCTCGGCCGCGATCTGTTCGCTGGGAGTATGGCTGATCACCACCGGCTCGACCTCGCCCTCGTCATCAACCATGTCGTCGCGGTAGCGCGGGTTATCCCGCACGAATGACACCGCGGTACGATAGTTGAACGTATCCGTCGGCGCATGTTCCCACTCCCCCTTGGCGAGGAAGAAGTTGTCGCGAGCGTAAGCGTAGGGATCGAGTACGTTCTGGTAGACGTTGAAGTTCACGAGGCCCGTGCGCGACTCGCTGTAGCGGAGGAACCCCCGCAGCGTCCCGGCCGGCAGGATGTCGAGGTCGCTGCGCCACACGGTGGAGAAGTTCCGGTAGTCGTCGTTGATTGAGCGGAAACCATCGCTAGCTAGAAACGACGCCGTGCCGGAGAGCGCAAAGGGACCCTGTGCGCCGTTGATGCCGACGCTCTCGTGGTGTGTGGCGGCGCTGCCTGCCTCGCCGCTGGCCAGCACATGAAACGGGCCTTCGCCGCGCTGCGTGAGGACGTTCACGACGCCCCCGATTGCCTCGGAACCGTACAGCGTTCCGCCGCCGCCGCGCAGAACCTCGATGCGGTTGAGGTTATCGGTCGTCAGGTTGGCGAAGTCGAATTGCCCCACGGTCGTCGTGTTGACCTCGACGCCGTCGAGCAGCACCAACACCTGATCGGGGCTCGATCCACGGATGCTCGCGAACGCGGTCTGGCCAGGCGAACCGAAGTTATTGACGTCCATTCCTGGCAGGCCACGCAGTGCGTCGGCAGCCATCGTCTCGTCACGCTCTTTGATGTCGTTGCCGCTGAGGACCGACACGGAGGCAGTGGAGTCTTCGAGGCGGGTTTGCGTGCGGGTCGCGGTGACCACGACCTCCGGCAGCTCACTGCTGGTTACTGGGGCATGCGCCCCGGACTCGGTCTGATCGGCGGGGGCGGTCTGCGCCGCGGCGGCGCCACAGCGTACGAGGAGACATGCGGCGGAAACCACCCTCACCGCGGTGCCGATGGCGGAACGATGCCAACAGAATGAGCTACCCTTCATATGAGCCCCTCCTTCGTGTTTCTGGCCGCGGCATAGTTACACGATTTCCCATTTCGTGTCTAGTGTGATAGGAGCCGGCATCTGATGTGCCGGTGGAGGTTAGTGGGTCTACAACCGATGCTGATGCTGGCCGGCGCAACGTCGAGGCATCGCTGGCGCTTCTGAACCTGACGAACACCGACTGGCGGGAAGCGCAGTTCCAGGACCAGACCTGCGTGCGGGGCGAGGTCGGCACCCCGCCCGAGTGTAGCAAGCCAACGCCGGAAAAGCAGGGAACCACGATGTCGAATGCGGGCGTCGACGACATCCACTTCACCCCCGGCGACCCGTTCGGCGTGCACGCCGGTTTGACGATGTACTTTTAACCCCTATCTGAAAATCTTTCAGTCGACTGGTAGAACCTTCCTACTTTGGCTGCGTGCGGGCTCGTGCCCGGCGACGCACCTCGATCTCGCGCTCCGATCGGAGGCGCTCCAGCTCGACCTCCGAGTGATCCGCAAAAGACATTGCGGCGGCGATGGCATGATGCCCCGCCTGCTCAGTGATGAGTCGGTGCATGGTCTGGCACACCCGCCGATACGATGGGTGCCCTTGCGGTGCGGTGCGTAGCTCAATCATGTGCATGGCCTCGCGGGCGTTCATCTCGATGTAGAAGCGGACGCGATACGCCATGCTCACGGCATACGGCGCAACCCGCCGATGTCCCGCGCCGCACAGCGCTTCGTGGAGCTGAGCAGATTCTTGCATCACCCGTTCCCAGTCGGAAAACGCCCCGGCTTCTCGGATGACCGCCGACATGGCGTAGCCGTGGTGCGGCGTGAGGGGTTGCCATTCCAACGTCAGCAAGCGGTGTCGCTGCAAGTCCCGAAACGCGCCGTAGTCGGTGAGGATGTCGAAACGATAGGCCGTGCGTTCGAAGGCACGACCCGGCTTGTGGCGGCGGTTCTCGCGGTCACCGACGTACGCCCGCAGCACCGCCAGCCGTTCGTCCGTACTCATCTCACGCGCCATGCGGAGCAGCTGATCGTCCGGCAGATCTGAGACGGCGTACAGCGCCGCGGCGACGACCTTGACTTCACCGTCGGGATCGTAATCCGTCAGTGTCACGTCGGATCGGGGTTCCGGCCGAGCGTTGGAAAGAACGCGTGCCGCCAGCGCTTCGGTGGCGGCGCGCGTCTCCTCAACGTACCGGCTCCAACGAGCGCCGCGGTCCTGCCGATCGACACGCGTCAAGAATGAGGGGATGACCTTACGGAGCTCAGTGAGCATCAGGGCAGCGTACTGCCGGACCTCTTCGAGCGGGTGGACGCGCATGCGCAGCAACAGCGCCTCGTATGCTTGCCCGGAGCCGTACAAACCGACGTTCGACTGCGTCGCAGCCGGCAGCAAGCCACGCAAGGTATCAAGCGCTTTCGCACGGATGGTGCGCTTGTACACCGCATCGGAGTCGCTCGGCGCCTGCGGATACTGGGCTCGATAGAAGTCCTCCAACGGTGCGATCCAGCGCCCGTAGGTCTCAAAGGCTCGGTCGAGAACCTCGACGTACCGCGGGCGCAGCGCGCTTCGGTCCAGCGCAGCAGGCACGAGATATTTCCACCGGCCACCGCGCTTATCGTTGTATGCGATGTAGCGCGTCGACTGCTCCAGGTACGCCATCAAACGACCCCACTCGAGCACTTTGGTGAGCACGTTGGAGGCTCCTTCACAGGCGAGGTGCGCTCCGCCGAGCTGCGCTACCGAGTCATCGCCGAACTCGTCGAACACCCGTTCGAAGAGCTTGCCTGCGCGCTGGACGCCGGCCTCAGGCATCTCAGCTGCCGCTCCGATTTCGTCGGCGAACTCATCCAGAAACAGGCGCCGCAATGACTTCGGCGAGCGCGAGTAGCGCGCGAACAGGGCAGCCTTGACTACCTCCGGGAGGTTGCGCAGGGCAAAAACCGGCCCGTCGAGATTGGTAAAATACGGCGCCAGCACGCGCCGCTCTTCTTCCGAGAACACCTGTGCGCCAGCCATGTCGACCTACATTCGAGCGTTCCTACACCGGAAGCAAGGCCAGAGAAAGAGCCGCCACGCGGCAAGCCACCACGTGGCGAGCCACCACGCGGCGAGCCGCCACGCGGTGCCAGGGTGATCTGGGCTTCGTACGTGTGCAGTGATTAAATGATGAGGCTTTCGCACCCACCACTACCGGTACATTGAAAACGAGCGTAAGGGTTTGCCGCGCAGCAGGAGCAGATGCGCTCCGATGTCGGAGCGGCTGTTGCCGAAACACACGCCACGCGGGATCTGCACGGCATCGCCGGGTTGGAGACGGAAACGGTCTTTGCCAATCTGCAGCGTCAGATCACCGTCCATCAAGATGAGAATGCGGTCGCCGTCCTTGTCGGCATTCAGATCGGGAGTTTCGGATTGCGGCGGATGGGCGATCGACATGACAGTGAAATTCCGGTTGTCGAACAACAATCCCGTCGGCACGCCGCCATCTGCAGCTGCAAAGATCTGATGGTGGTATGGATAGGCCGTCGCCGGGAGTTCTCTACTGACCTCATCGGCCGCCGGTGTCGCTCCTACGTTCATAACCGGAAGCCGAACAGCATGTCCCATGCCAGATCGCACAAAGTCCAAGTCTCGTCACAAACGTATGCGTGCTGATGCGCTGTTGGCGCTCCGTCCAAGGAAAATTGTACAAGTTTGCCGCTCGCGCCATTTCGCAGGCAGTCGACGACGGCGAGGAAGCGTAGCATTCCGAGTGGTGTATGTTGCCGATTTCGAGCCCGCAGTATACTAGAGAGAAGATCATGTCCATTCCGGCTGTGGCTCATCCGGCGGCAACGCTCGTCTTGCTGAGGCAGGGCACAGATGGCTGCGAGGTGTTGCTCGTGCGGCGCAGCCCGCGCCTTTCCTCCCACGGCGGCGCGTGGGTGTTTCCCGGTGGTCGCATCGATTCAGCGGATTACGCGGCGGCGGATTCGGCTGACGTCGCCGACGCCGCACGTCATGCAGCGGCACGCGAGACACGGGAAGAGGCGGGCGTTGAGGTCTCCCCGCAGGGCTTGGTCCTCTTTGCGCGCTGGGTCACGCCGGAGGAATTACCGAAGCGTTTCGATGCCTGGTTCTTTGCGGCACGTGCCGACACCGACCGGGTCGAAGTTGACGGTGAAGAGATCCACGAGCATTGGTGGATTCGGCCAGAGAACGCGCTGGCGGCGCAACGTGCCGGTCGTCTCGTCCTCCCGCCGCCGACGTTCGTCACGCTGAGCCAACTGGTGGGGCACCGCACGCCCGCCGATGCGCTCAGCGCCCTCGCCCGCCGGCCGTGCGAAGCCTTTCTGCCCCGACTGCATCTCATTCCCCAAGGCGCGTGCACTCTCTACAGCGGCGACGCCGGTTACGAAACCGGCGACCTGGATGCGCCCGGGCCGCGGCACCGCTTATGGATCGTCGAAGGGGGCTGGAGCTATGAACGCTCCCCGCTGCCTGGGGTCACTGCGGCGCCGCCCAACAGCCAGTGACTGAAACCGCCACGTCTCACAGAACCGCGAGGCACCCATGATCGTACTCCTCAATATCGCGCGCATCCTTCTGGCCGGTGCCTGGACCGCCATCGTCGGCACACCGGTGATCATCACGATCTACAGCCGATATGCGTATGGGCTCCTCGCTGCGAAGCTCGGGCGCCGCGATCTGCTGGAGCGCGCCCTGACTGCAAACGCCCGCTTTACCTGCTGGGTAGCCCAGCACCTGTGGACGAAGGTGGTGCTGGCGCTGGCGGGCATTCAACTCCGCGTGCGTCAGATTGCGCCCGTGGACTGGAATACGACGCACGTCGTTTGCGCGAACCACGCCAGCATCTTCGACATCCTGGCGCTGACCCGTGTGATTCCGCCGCCGTTTCGATTCGTCGCGAAGCGCGAGCTGCTGAAATGGCCCATCATAGGCTGGGCGCTCCGTCCGGCCGGGCAGATCGTGATTGACCGCGCCGATCGATCGCGCGCCTTGCGCACCATTGCCGAGGCCGCGGTGCACAAGATCCGCGGTCATGTGATCTTCTTCGTTGAGGGCACGCGAACCAAAACGGGACAGCTGCTGCCGTTCAAGAAAGGCGCATTTCATTTCGCCCTTGACAATCGGTTGCCCATCTTGCCCATTGCCGTGTGCGGCAGCTATGCCGCCCTCGCCAAACTGCCGTGGTGGCGTCTCAATCCGGGGCGCCAGATCGAGATTCTCTTCTGCCGCCCGATTCCACCGCCCGGGACTTCAGCACTCGACGGCGTGGGCGTGGATTCGCTCTTGACGGCCACCCGGGAACAGATCGCTGCGGCACTCGCCGGAAGCTGAGGTCGTCTTAGAGGTGTTGGTTGTTAGTTGTTAGTTGTTGGTTGTTAGTTCATAGTCAAGTCAATTTGGATCTGGTGAATGGGAACAGCAACCAACTAACAACTAATAGCTAACAACCATCGCCCTCACCACGCATAGGCCTCCGGCGCTGCGCCGCCCGGACCCGGCCAGATCGCATCCAGCCTGGTGAGGTGATCGTCCGTCAGCTTCAGTTCCAGGGCACGCAGTGCTCCCGTGAATTGCTCCATCGTGCGCGGGCCGATGATCGGCGCCGTGACTGCGCGGTTGTGCAGCAGCCAGGCGACGGCAACGTCAGCAGGCTTCTCGCCCAGCTGATTGCAGAACGCCTCGTAGGATTCCAGCTGTGTGCGGTACTTTTCCACCGCCTTCTGGATGCGCTCCAAGAAGCGCCGGCCTCCGTTACTTTGCTGCAGTACCCCTCCCAACAAGCCGCCGCCGAGAGGACTCCAGGGCAGCAGTCCGAGGCCAAACGCCAGGCACGCAGGGATCACTTCGAGCTCGATGGTCCGCGCGCTCAGGTTGTACAGACTCTGCTCGCTGACCAGACCCATGAAACGTCGCCGCCCCGCAAGGCAGTTGGCCTGGGCGATGTGCCAGCCGGCGAAATTGCTGCTCCCAACGTAGAGGACCTTCCCCTCGCGGACCAACTGCTCCATCCCCTGCCACACCTCTTCCCAGGGTGTCTCGCGATCAATGTGATGCATTTGGTACAGATCGATGTGATCGGTCTGCAGGCGCTTCAGGCTCGTTTCACAGGCGCGCTTGAGATGGTAGATGGACAGGCCGCGGTCGTTGGGTCCATCACCCATGCGGGCATATACCTTCGTGGCGAGTACGACCTGGTGCCTGCGGCCCTGGCCGCCGGCAAGCCATCGTCCGACGATCTGTTCGGTGACCCCTTCTCCCGTTTGCCACCCGTAGACGTCGGCCGTATCGAAGAAGTTGATCCCGAGATCGTAAGCCTTGTCCATGATCTCGAAACTGTCACGCTCGTTCGTCAACGGGCCGAAATTCATGGTCCCCAAACAGATCCGACTCACCTTGAGCCCGCTCCGGCCGAGTCTGACGTACTCCATCTCCTCACCTCCTGATGCCGATACTCCCCGGGGCGCGGCCGCAGAAGCCCTACGGCTCCGTCTTCACCAGCCGGAACTCACCTCGAGCGGCGTTGCGATACAGATTGATCTGCCCGATGTGCCGTCCACGTCCGTCCGGGTCGCGCACCCCGAGCCCTTCTTCCGGCGCCAAGCACAGCACGCCAATCTTGCCGATCTGCAAATTGTGGTGCACCCGGTAGGCGGCTTCGCCGGCGCGCTCCAATGGGTGTGTCTCCGATAACAAAGGGTGAATCGCTCGCTTGCAGACCAGGCGATTCGCTTCCCAGGCCTCGCGGTAGTTGGCGAAGTGTGAGCCGATGATGCGTTTCTTGTTCATCCAGAGATAGCGGTTGTCATACTCGTGCATGTAGCCGCTGGTGGAAGCACAGGTGACGATCTTGCCCCCCGCCCGGGCGACGAAGGCGCTGGCCGCGAAGGTCTCGCGTCCGGGATGCTCGTAGACGACATCCGGATCCTCACCACCAGTGAGATCACGGATCTTCTTTCCAAAACGGCGGATTTCCCCGAGGTTCTGGGTGCCGTCCGGATTCCAAAACCGGTACCCCTCGGCGTTCCGATCGATGATCCAACGCGACCCCACGGTCCGGCACAGCTTGCCCTTCTCTTCGGAGGAGACGATGCAGATGGGAAAGGCGCCGGCGTTCAGCACGTACTGCAAGGCGAATCCGCCCAGACCACCGACGGCGCCCCAGATGAGCACGATGTCCCCCTGCTTGATCTGCACGGCGTTGCGGCTGACGAGCATGCGGTATGCGGTCGAGTTGACTAGGGGCATCGACGCCGCCTCTTCCCAGGTCAGGTGCGGTGGCTTGGGCATCAGCTGATTGGCGCGCACCAGGGCGATCTCCGCCAAGCCGCCGAAGTTCGTCTCGAATCCCCAGATCCGCTGATCGGGATCGAGCATCGAATCGTCGTGGCCCTCGGGGGATTGCAGATCGACGTAGTTGCAGTGAATCGTCACCTCATCGCCCGCCTTGAACAGCGTGACCCCCGGCCCGGTTCGGAGGATGACCCCCGACGCATCACTGCCGAGGATGTGGTAGGGCAAATCATGCCGCTTGTCCCAGGGGCTGCGTTTGGCGGCCCTTTCCAGAAACAGAAAGGTCGGCAGCGGCTCGAAGATGGCACTCCACACGGTATTGAAGTTGATACTGGAGGCCATCACGGCCACCAGCGCCTCGTTCGGACCCACCTCCGGCACCGGCACCTCGTCGACATGCAGACTGTGCCGCGGGTCTTTGTCGCGGGATTCCAGCCCGGCGAACATCTTCACTTCGTCTTTGTGGGTCGTGACGGCGCGCATCAACTTCGGTACGGGCAGTGTGGCATATTCTTCCGGACGTGCTCCCGCCACAATCGCATCGCGCACCGCTTTCATCTCACTGGACATCCCGGTTCCCTCCTTCGCTTGACGGATCATTGCCCCGCCCAGACTCGGCACAGGCCGCAGGCCGGCGCCTCCGGGCGCACCGCAGGGCCATAACAAACGGCTCCTCGTTTGCAGATCATTATACCAATGACACCAGCGTGGGCTACCCCACGGGGTTTGATCCGTTACGACAAGCGCTCGCCGGCGATGCTGCACCGCATCGTCGCAGCGCTCCACGAACGGGCCGAAATCCACTTTGTCCAGCTCAAGGGGAAACGCGCGGCCTCAGCCATGCGCGGGCACTCGCGCACTTCCGCGACCACGTACGCTACGGACTGACATCCGGTTCCCGTGTACGGCAATGACTTCGTGGCACTCCTTAGCGTGTAACCCCTCAGTCTCGGTGGCGCCGAGCTGAGAGGCTGCAAGCTGTCCTCTCCCGCTCGTCATCTCAGCGTGGGAGAGGCCGCAATCCAAGCTGGCCGCCAGCAGGACTGAGGCCTTACCTTCGCGTGCATTTTACACGATTGTACCCGGTGCCTAGTCCTTGACGATGTACGGTAAACAGGCGTACAATGCGGCATACATAGAGAGGTACCCCTGATGCCGTCAGAATCGAACCGAACCGCCCGCATCGAGGCCCGCATCGCACCCGATGCGCTGGCCGTCGTCCGGCGTGCTGCCAAGATTCAAGGCCGCAGCGTGAGCGACTTCGTCGTCGCCGCGGCCCAGGATGCCGCGCACCGGACGATTGCGGAAACCCATCTCATCCGGCTGTCCATCGAGGACCAGCAACGCTTTGCCGAACTCCTGCTGAAGCCGCCCGCGCCGACGCCGGCGATGAAGCGCGCGAAAGCGGCTCACGCCCGATTGATTACTCGATCGCGGTGACGAGGGTGTTTCATATCGAGGTGCTGAGCGCGGCGCATGATCGTGCCGGCTTTTCCAGTGGCACCGCGGCGCTCGATCGGTATTTCCGGGAACAGGTGACGCAGGATGTGCGCCGCCGCGCCACCAGCTGTTATGTGGCCGTGGACGCCGTTACCGCGACGATCGCCGGTTACTACACCTTGGCTGCGGGTGGGGTACCGCTGAACGATGTGCCGGCACCACTGGCCAAGCGTCTACCCCGCTATCCCTCCGTTCCGGTCGCGCGGCTGGGCCGGCTGGCCGTCGACCACCGGTATCGTGGGCAGAAACTCGGCAGTGCTTTGTTATGGGATGCTGCGTTACGGGCGAAGCGTTCCGAGGTCGCGGTCGTTGCGCTCGCTGTGGACGCCAAGGACGACGCGCCGGAAGCGTTCTATCGACATCACGGCTTCGTCGCGTTTCGCAGTCAGCCGCGGCATCTCTTTCTTCCGCTGGCCAGCGTGACCGAGAAGGCTTGATTGATCTACTATCCCGGAAGATCGTCGCCTGGTAGCAAGAATTTCGGATTGCGGGTTCCGCAATCCGCATTCCACAATCCGCAATGGGTTGCGGGCGAAGCCCGCGCTCAGAATCCCAGGCAAATCGATGTAATCTTATACGCTAAGGGCAACCTGTTGATACGGTTCGCCGCGCCGGTGTGGACTGATCTGGATGGTGACTTTCCGGTCCAGGCGCTTCAGAAAGTCCAGCAATTTGTCCGTCGTGAATCGGCTGTAATGGCCGTTCATCAGGTGGGACACCTCCGGTTGCGCAATATCCAGCAGCGTCGCGATCTCCCGCTGTTTGAGCTTCCTCGCTTTGACGATCTTATAGACGCAGAAACCCATTTGCGCCCGCGCGAACAGCTCGTCGGCCTCGTTGAGCCCCAGATCGGCAAAGATGTTGCCGCTGCCTTCCTCACATTCGATGTGTCGCTTTCTCATGTTTCGCCAGCTCCTTTGCTTCCGTGTAACGCTGCCGGATCACCCCCAGGTCCTTCTGTGGGGTCTCGCGGCCGCGCTTGGATTTCTTTTGAAAGGCATGCAGGACATAGATTTTCTGGCCCAGCTGAACCGCCAGGACGGTGCGGTACGCATCGGTGGCGTACCGGAGAGCAATCTCGAACACCCCGCTGCCAATCCCGGTGAACGGCTTCGCGTCCTTTGGCATTCCCCCAAACTGGATGAGCTGTAATTCATCCCCGATCAGCTTTTGTGCGCCTTCTGGGAAGCCGCAGATGTTTCGTTTCGAGTTCCCCAGCCAGACCACCGGCCGCAACCGCGGCGTTTCAACGTCCTCCAAAGGCTACGTCTCCCGTAGTATAGGAAATTTACTATGGACGCACACCGTGCAAAGTCAAGCTCCCATCCTCGGTGCCGCTCCCTCTCCTCGATGTAATGCTCCTGATGGTCTGCGGGTGCCAGCGCGTGGCGGTCCGCTGTGCCTCCGGACCAAGCGCCTGGTCGCCGGTACTCACGCGCACATAGCCAATGACCTTACTTGGGTCGCCTGGGGGTTCGTGATCGAGTCCGCCGATGGGTGGTAGCCATCAAGGACCAGTGACGAACACGAGCCCGCGGCGCCAGGACGCAGAGACTGCGCATGGCAAGGACGTGTAGAGTCGAGATGTGGCGCGGTGGTTTAGGCCGGAGTTTGGGTTCCCTGTTGCTCGCCCTTTCGTCTGCGAGTGTCCCATGATCCCAGCCATGCTCCGTTTCCACATCCCGCTCATCAAACCGGACGTGCGGGTTTCCCGCATCAAATGTGGTGCACCACATTTGATGCGTTATGTGGCCAACCCGCTTATGTGGCGTCCCGACCGGGAAGTGGCGCTGCGCCGGGGTACTGGCAGAGGTCTGCGCCACATAAGTAGGAAGGGAATCGATATGGTTGGATCTCCTGTGTTGGAGGTCCGATCATGTTCGAACGCTTATTGAAGTATCCCCGCGTTCTGGCGCGCCACCGTGAAGGGCCGTTGGCGGAAGCGCGTGAGCGCTTTCTCGTGCATTGCGCGAACGAAGGCCTCGCGCCCGGCACCTTGCAGCGCATCGCGCGTGAGTTGCTGGTGGTTGCCACACACCTGGACACCACCGCAGCGACACCGCTCACCCGTCAGCAAATTGAACGCGCCGCCGATCGCTGGGCACGCCAGCAACGGCGACGGGGGCGGATTGGGGACCCACGCGGGTCACGGCAGCTCTTTGTCCAGGTGGCGATGAGCTGGCTGCGCTTCTTGGGGCGATTGGAAGCGTCGCAGGCGAAGCCCACGGTCGGTGCAGAGTTGCTGGACGCTTTTTCCGTCTATATGGGGGCGGAGCGTGGCTTATCGCCGCGCACGATCCACGCCCGCGGCTGGCACGTCGAGAAGTTCCTCCAGTGGCTGGCTGAGCAGCGCCGCTGTTTCACCCAGGTGGTCATCGAAGACATTGACACCTATCTGGATCTGCAGGGTCAACACGGCTGGAGCCGAGTGTCCGTGGCGACCAGCGCCAAGGCGTTGCGCGCATTCTTCCGTTACGCCGAGCACCGGGGGTGGTGCGCCGTTGGTATGGCAGCGGGCATTGTCGGGCCGCGAGTGTTCGCGCACGAAGGACTGCCGCTGGGGCCGGACTGGAAGGATGTGCGGCGCCTCATCGACAGCGCCCACGACAAGACCCCGCGCGATATTCGCGACGCGGCGATCCTGCAGTTGTTCGCCGTCTATGGGTTTCGCAGCAGAGAAGTGGCCCAGCTGCGGCTGGATGACGTGCAGTGGGCACACGATCGGATCTGTCTGCGGCGCCCCAAGCAACGCTGTGCCCAAGAGTATCCGCTCTTGCCTTCAGTGGGCGAGGCCATCCTGCGCTACCTCCAACACGTCCGGCCGCGCAGCCCGTGCCGTGAGCTGTTCTTACGTTTGTGTGCCCCGGCTCGCCCCCTGTCGACCGGCGGCTTGTATGACATCGTCCGCCGGCGGCTGGACGCCCTGGGAATCCGCAGCCGCTGTCGCGGACCGCACGCGCTACGACACGCCTGCGCCGGGCATCTGCTCGCCGAGGGATTTTCGCTCAAGCAGATTGGCGACCACCTCGGTCACCGCAGTGCCGAGGCAACCCGGACGTACGCCAAGGTGGATCTCGTCGCATTGCGCGAAGTAGCCCAGCTCAGTCTAGGAGGTCTGCTATGAAGCTCACGGATGCCGTTGCGCAATACGTGGCGCACAAACAGTCCATGGGGATGCGCTTTCACACCGAGCGCCGTACCCTGCAATCCTTCTGTGATCACTGCGGGAACGTCGACCTCACGCAAATCGTGCCCGAGCAGGTACGGAGCTTCCTCGCCGGCACCGGCCCCATCACCCGTTTCTGGCAACGCAAGCATGAAGCGCTACGCGGCTTCTATCGCTTTGCGATCGCCCGCGGCTACGTACCCCACACGCCGCTGCCGAAGACTGTACCGAAACCCGAGCGCGCGTTTGTGCCGTACATCTACTCCCACGCCGAGTTGCAACGTTTACTGGCAGCGAGCGCAGTCTGCCACAATCCGCGCCGCTTGCTGGACCCGTTGACGTGCCGCATGCTCCTGCTGCTGTTGTATGGCGCAGGCCTGCGGGTGAGTGAAGCGCTGGCGCTGACCCTGGCCGATGTGGATCTCGACGCCGGGTTGCTGCAGGTGCGTGATAGCAAGTTCTACAAGACCCGGATTGTGCCGATCAGTTCTGATCTGCTCGGCGCCCTCGCTCAGTACCTGGCGTCCCGACCGGCGGATCAGCGCGCTGCCGACACGCCGTTCCTGCTCTCGCGCACGGGCAAGCCGGTGACACGACCGACAGCCGAAAACACCTTTCAGCGGCTCCGGCAACAGGCCGGCGTGCGGCGCGACGATAGGGCGCGCTATCAGCCGCGGCTCCACGACCTGAGACACAGTTCCGCGGTTCATCGGCTGCTGTCGTGGTATCGCAGCGGCGCCAATGTGCAACGCCTGGTCCCGCATCTGGCGACCTACCTCGGCCACGGCACTCTCGCCGCCACCCAGCGGTATCTCACCCTGACACCGGAGTTGCTGGCGGCGGCCAGCAAGCGTTTCGAGCGCTATGCGATGGGAGGGACGCATCATGACTGACGCGATGTTGCTTGGCCCCTGGGTTCGGCGTTTCCTGCTGGAACATCTCGCCGCAGAGCGTAATCTGGCCCGCAACACGCGG
>CAVSQF010000059.1:0-6870 GCA_963729835.1 uncultured delta proteobacterium
ATCCGGTTTATCAAGTATACGACCCAGAAGGTTATTGCGCTGGCAGCGGTAGTCCCGTCCCCCCGGAACGTCGCTGATGTCTCATCTCACTTCACGTAGCGGAGGATACACAGACCGACTACCCGGCTCGCGCCGATCACCAACGCAGCCACTCCGAGGTGCTTGCCGACCTCAGGCAGCGCGCGGACGTCTCGCGCCCGCGCCAGGAGGTACGAGAGGCCGCCCAGCAACAGCAGGCCCCATCCGAGCGCGATGATGACCGCATAGGGGTTGGGAAGCACCAGGACGACCATCGCGAACGTCAGACCAATGAGCAGGCGTGCCACGAAGTTCAGGAGCATCGCCCGGAATGCCGCTCGGGCTTCTAGTTGCTCCGCTTCTTGGTACATGTGGACGCTCAGGGAATCGGTGATGTTGTCGGCGACCGCCACGATCAGCAGCCCGCCCACGATGGTCGCCGGGCTGGCCGTCGCCGTGCCCAAGCCGATGATGAGACCCATACTGGTGACGATGCCTGACGTGCTGCCGAAGCTGAACGTACGTGGGTTGAGCATGACCGTTGCCCCCTCGCAAAACCGAAACCGTGTCACCCCGGCAGCGCCCTCTCCGCCCCGGGCGCGTTCCCCCATCCCGTTTATCAAGTACCGGCTGGCGGGGGTTGGGGAGCAATGGAACGCAAAACCTACGGGTCGCCGCCGGCGCGCCCTGGGTGCGGTGGGTTGGGGCGCTTACCCGATCATCGCCTTGAGCTTGCTCAGGGGCAGGACCTTTACCTTGCGCCGGGCCGGCTTGGCCGCCACGTCCATGGTTTCCCCAGGCCGGAACGGATTCGGGACGCCCTTTCTGGCCGGACGGGCAGGGGTCTGGACGACTTTGACCTTGAGCAATCCGGGCAGCGTGAACATCCCCACGGACTGTTTCGCGATGTGGCGCGCGATCACCGCCGCCAAGGCATCGAGGACTCGCCCCACGTCTTTCTTGGACAGCTCCGTGCTGGCCGCCAGTTCGGCCAGTATTTCCCCTTTGCCCATTGCCTTGTCGAGCTTCGTTGCCTTCTTTGCCATCACATCCTCCCGTTCGAGCGAAAATAGTGGGGGTATCTATCCATGCTTTGCGCCGGCGTGCAATCCGACGAGGAGAGCGCCCCGCACGACGTGCCGCCACATCAACAGGCCCTTGCTCCCGCCTTATGCCACGGCTTCGAGGCCGTGTTTGGCAACCAAGGCCAACAGCTTCAAGGACGGTCCGTGCGGGTGTTTTTCCCCGCGCTCCCATTGACTGATCAACCCGGTCGTCACGTTCAGGTAACGAGCGAAGACGGCTTGGCTGGCGCGCTCGCGTAGCCGCAGCGCCCGAATCTCTTTCGGTTTCAACGGATGGACGGGCGTCAGGCAGAGCGCATCGAATTCGCGCATGGTCCGCCCGTCCATCACGCCGGCGCCGTGCAGCCCTTCAGCCGTTTCATGGATCGAAGCCATCAGCGGGCTGCGATATTGTTTACTGTGTGGCATCGTCCTCTGTCTCATTGCACTGCACCTCAATCAGTGTTCCCGCTGCGACCGCTTTGGCCAGCGCCGTGGCATCGTAGCCCAACGTCTGCACAGCCAAGAGCTTCAGGGCGGCCAGCTCGTCCTCGCGAATGTTGGCTCGATCGCTCGAAGTCCGCATCGATCAACCCCCGCTCGGCATTTTGAATAGCCCGGCACAACGCGCTGTCATCGAGCTGCTCCCGTCTAGCAAACCGAGCAAGCGCTTTCGTTTTGAAAATCTGCACCCGCCCTCACCGCACCTCGCCGTGAGCTCCCCTATAGCACGGAGTGCTATAGGGGACAAGCTGGCACACCACCGGCCAGCAGCGCCAGAGACCGCGCATGGCACAGGACGTCATACGCAGTCAAGGTGCTCTGAACGGGGACGGCTCTACGGTCAGAAATTCGTCGCCCGCCCCCACTGAAGGGCACCGGGCCACGGCCGGACCGCCCCTGTTTTTATTTGACCCCCCACTTGACCCCGCCACTTGGGCCACGGAACATTAATAGTTGAAAACCTCAAATCCAACGTCTTCCGGCTTGCTCGTCGGGTACGACGGCCTTGATCAAGGCAAGCGAGCGAGTCTTCACTGTCACCGCGCGGCGGCGCGTCAACTTTAGGAGGTTCTTATGAAGTACTCAGTTACGGTTGGTGTGACGGCCGCGCTGCTCTGGGCGGCCGTTATCGCGGTCGGGCTGCCAGCGGCTGCCGCAACGCTCGTTGCGGACTACCAGTTCCAGAACACGCTTAGCAGCTCGGTCGGCTCGCCGCCCGCCGTCGTCGACCTCGGTCCCGGCACCAACGCGTTCGTGAGCGACACCGTCGCCGGCCAGACGCGCACCGTGCTCGCCTTTCCGGAGGACAATGGGCTCTCGCTCGCGCCGACAACCGGGGTCATCCCGAACGACCACTACTCCGTGGTGATCCTGTTCCGCTTCGACAACGTTGACGGTTACAGGCGCATCCTCGACTTCAAGGATGGACAGAGCGACTGCGGTTTCTACCTCCTCGACGGTGCGCTGGACTTCTACTGCGACCCGACAGGGACAGGCAGCATTGCGCCGGACACGTACGTTCAGGTCGTGCTGACCAGGGACAGCGCCGGGAACGTGATGGGCTACATCGATGGCAACCCGAACCTCTCGTTCGACGATTCGTCGAGCGGTGATGCTGTAATTGACTCGAACAACACCCTGCGTGTCTTCCGCGACAACGAGTGCGACGCGGGGGCCTGCGGTGAGGACTCGGCCGGAGCCGTGGCGCGTATCCGCCTCTATGACGACGCGCTGACGCCCGATGAGGTGGCGGCGTTGGACTTGGTACCGCCGCCCACCAATACGCCGACGCCTACAGCCACCCCGACACCATGCACCGGCGACTGCGACGGGAAAGGAACCGTCGACATCAGCGAAATCATCACGATGGTGAACATCGCCCTGGGGAACATCCCCATCTCCGCGTGCGAAGCGGATGCGCTGAACAACGCGCTCAGTAGCTGCCCGGCCCAGTGACCGAGACCTTCTCTTTTTCGCCATTCGGCCTTTAAGGAATGGACATCATGAGAATAGCGAGAATGACCGTGGTAGCGTGCGCAGTGGGAGGCTCCGCTATGGAAAAACATCCGATCCGTCAGCAAATTCTTCTAGCCTTATTGCTGCCTCTGTTCGCTGGCGGAGCAGTGTGCGCTGTACCACGGCAAGCCGCGGCGCAGGCACTCGATGTGGACGGCAATGGCACGGTCGACGTGGCGACGGACATCGTCTACATCGCCCGGTATTTGCTGGGTCTCTCCCCAGTGCCCGCCGGCTTCCGCGCCGCTGACCCGAGCATCCCATCCGACACGGTAATAGGATCGAACATCGCCGCCATCCGCGCATCGATCGATGTCGACGACAATGGCGTTGTGGATGTGGCGACGGACATTGTGTACATCGCCCGTACGCTGTTGGGATTGTCCCCGGTGCCGCCGAGCTTCCGGTCTGTGGACCCGAATATTCCCTCCGACGCCCTTATCGCGGCGACCGTAGATCTGCTTGCCGGGATACCCACCGCGACGCCGACGAACACCTTGACACCAACGCCGACGGCCACGCCGACGAGTCCGTTCATCGACAACGGCGACGGAACGATTACAGAGGGCGGGCTGATGTGGGAGAAGAAGGACCAGGCCGGCGGCATCCACGATATGGGCAATTACTATGTGTGGGCGGGTTACTGCACCGACGGCAGCGGGTACTGTCAGCCGGACGCGGACTCCGCGAGCACGTGTAGTGCGGCAACGGGCGCAGCGCCCGGGTGTACCCAGTGCAGTGGCACGGCGACGTGTGATACGTATGAGTACCCCACGATCTGGCAGTGGCTGAACCAGCTCAATGGTGCGGGCTTTGCTGGGCACAGCGACTGGCGTATTCCGACATCCGCCGGCTGTTGCGGCTTGCCCACGGGCCAAGCAGCGGAGCTGGAGAGCATCGTTGACACGAGCGTGGCCGGCTGCGGAAGCGGTTCAGCCTGCGTGCCGCCAGCATTCAACAACAACTGTACGCCGGGTTGTACAGTAACGAACTGCAGTTGCACCGTCTCCGGCTCCTACTGGTCGTCTTCTACGGTCGCGGCCTTCCCGTTCGAGGCGTGGTCCGTGGGCTTCTTCTACGGCGGCGTGAACAACGACAACAAGAGCGGCGGCTACGACGTTCGTGCCGTACGCGGCGGCTCATGATCGGTCCTCTGTCTCTTCGCACCAAGTCGGGGGAGCCTTCGGGCTTCCCCGACTCTTGCTCGTAAAGCCGGTGCGCTCGGTCTAACTCATTCCAGGTCGTCGGGACATTCGAGCGCCCCGACGACATCATCGTAGCGTAGCAGTTCTGCCGTGAATCTGCCCTGGATGGCGCCTGCGGTTCCTGACAACGAAAACGAGCCGCCAGGGGAAACCCTGACGGCTCGGTAACGGATAACGACCTCTCACCAGTACCCGTCGTCGACCATGGACACGAAGCGGCCTTTGCCGATGATGATGTGGTCGAGGACGCGGGCCCCCATGATCTCGCCGACCTCGCGCAGGCGGCGGGTAATCTCCTGCCTTCGCTCAAGGCTTCAGTGGGCATGCCTCCTTGCTGGGGCTCGGGTCGCCACTCGGGTGGTTGTGGACGAAAATGACGGCCGCGGCGACCTCACGCACGACCGGTGCGAAGACGCCGCGCCGATGCACGATGCTCGCGGTGAGTGAGCCTTGGGAAATCACCACGTCCTTGAGCTTGCGGTTTTGGGCGCGGCGCCAGCGCTACACTCGCTCATACTCCGCCCGCACCAACTGCGGGCCATAGGCTCGCTCGAGCCTGCGGACAATGAAGTGCCCCCGTGCCATGTCTTGGAAATGATCGATGAAGAGGACGTTGATTGCCGCACCTCCGGCGGCACCTATCACTGGAACGGCTTGCGCTGCGACCTTCTCAGAGACGTTCACGCCGAAGCGCGCAGCCAATTGTGTGATGAACCTGACGATCGCCGGGGCTCCCTCCTCCGCGAGACCCCTCTCGGTGATGTATTGGGCAGCCTCGGAGACCGACCTGGCCAAAGCCCCACGTATCAGGAAGTAAGCGGAGTCACTCGCGTCGTCACTCGTGCTGCGCCCCCCGAGAGCGAAGACCTCGAGGGCATGCCAGCTTGCCTTCCGTCATCCGCAGGCGTTCCCCCTCGCTTCGTGCGATATCGGCAATCGAGCGCAACATGATGGTGGTGGAGAGGGGGCAGCTCGACCGGGAAGACCTAGCAATCCGAAAGCACCTCCCCCCGCGCCGGCCGCTGCTACCGCGAGCTTATGCAAGAACTCCCAGGACTTCGGCTGCGGCTTGTCGTCAAGGGTCAGCAGCGCGGCCTGCAGCGCGGTTTGCAGAGACTTCCTTGTCGCTCCGCTGACCACCTCCGCCCATTTTCCCGGAAGGTGCTGCATCGCCTTTTCGATCGGCATTCCGATCAAGCCCGTGATCCTCGCTGCGAAGCCAGGATTCTCGAGGAACGACTTCGCGTACCGCAGCGCCTCTTCATCGTCGGCCGATAGCCTCATGCGACCCTCTTTTTGATTTGAACGTACCAACAAAATCATCGCCCGACGACCGCGGTCGCGGGTCAACACACCTGCGGTTATGCGCGTCTCATACACCCGATCTCGCCACGCGCTCAAGGGGTTGTGCACTGCACTCATGCCGTCCGCACCCGTGTTTACCCGCCGCATAGTGGCACGGCCGGCGAATCGAAGCCGACCAAACCGCCGTCTCAGCGTTGAGGCAGTGAACATTGACCGTCATGTCCGATCACCCTGACTTCCGGCGCTCGAATCTCTTCCTCATTCACATTGGTCTGTTTCTCCAGGGTCGTTTCTCCTTCAGATTAGTGTTTATTATTTTTACAATAAATGAACTGCCGTTTCGTTTTCAAATAATGCCCAGACCAACACGTCCCTTGCTGGATTCGAGGCACTCCTTTTCCACGAGATCGGCAAACTCGGGAGGAGTCATAAGGCTAACTTGCGTTCCATCCCGCTTCCTTGGCGCTATTGCCCCCTTCTCGACTTCCTTGTCCCCGATAACGAGCATATAAGGGACTTTCTGCATCTGGGCTTCACGAATTTTATAGCCCAGTTCCTAAGCTTCTCATATCGACATCGACCCGAACGCCCCGGCTCCGCAGTTGCTCGCAGACCGCCAGCGCAAAATCGAGCTGCGCGTCGGCAACGGTAACGATCATCGCCTGCACAGGCGCCAGCCAGACAGGGAAAGCCCCTGCGTAATGTTCAATGAGCACCCCCAAAGTGCTCAGTGCCGAAGGATCACGCGGTGTACCATGACCGGCCTGTGCCGTGCTCCATCCGGCCCGATGTAAGTCAGATCGAATCTTTCGGCAAGGTAAAATCACACTGGATGGTGGCGCATTGCCAGCGACGGTCAAGGGCGTCTTTGAGCTTGACATCGATCTTCGGTCCGTAGAAAGCACCTTCCCCTTCGCAAATATGATACCGGAATCCCTTTTCATCAAGGGCCTTTATGAAAGCCCCGGTCGCCCGCTCCCAGTTCTTCGTCCGAGCCGATGGACTTCTCGGGCCGGGTACTGATTTCCATCTCGAAGTCGAATCCGAAGATCCCCATCACGTCGATAACAAAATCAAGAATGCCCTTGATTTCATCGTTCAACTGGTCGGTGACATTGCACAAAATATGAGCATCGTCCTGTGTACGGCCGCCGGACCCGAAGCAGACCGTGCAGAACGCCCGACTTTTCGTGCCGGTGCACCGTTCCAAGCTCGAAGTAGCGCAGCGGCAGATCCCGTAGCTGCGTATCCTGGACTTA
>CAVSQF010000060.1:0-54894 GCA_963729835.1 uncultured delta proteobacterium
AGCCGACGCACCACTCATGCAAAGCCCGTGTCGGCCCAACACGTTTACATTCGGAGTGAACAGTACCCGCTTCCGCATCTACGCAACGGCCGTCGTCAACCCGAACCCGATCACCGGGAAGGGCGGCATCCGCCGGGGGGCATCGATGTTGATCGGCGTGACACAGTGCATCCCGTTCAAGCCCAACTGCTGGGTGGTGATGCAGGAAGATTGGCAGAAAGAGGGTGGGCTAGGGCTGTTCCAGCAGCAATCGGATGCAGAGTCTGGTATAGACAACCCCTTGAACGTGATGCCTGAGCGTCGATCCCGTCTGGAATGCCGCAACGTGTTCTCGCGCTGGAAGTAGATGCGCACGAAATGAAAGCCGCGGTGGTGGAAACCACCTTTGGGATTACCGCGTCGTGGCGTTCCATCGTGAGCCGATCGATACCGCCGCCGGCACCCTCAGTGAGCAGGTGCGGGGTTTCTTGCAACACAACAAGCTGGAAGCGCGCACCGTGCTCTCGTCCCTCCCCCGGGGACCTCGTAGCGTTGCGCACGCTGTTCCTGCCTTTCCCGCGATCGCAAACAACTGGATCAAACGGTGCCGAACGAGATCGAGACGCAAGTGCCGTTCGACCTCGAGGATATTGTGGTCGATTATCAGGGGCTGCACCGTGATAGTCCGGCAGCAGTATCCTGGCGGCAGTGGTGCAGCGGCGCGACCTCGAGGAGCACCTGCGGATGCTTGCGGATGCCGGCCTGGGATCCGAAGGTCGTCGACTTGGCGCCACTGGCGGCGCTGAACGTGCTGGCGCTGGTCGGTGCCCGTCTGCCGCAGACGTACGCCTACGTCGGCGGCGATGCGCGCCGTCTCGTGGTGGCCCTGTACCGGAACCGTCAACTCATCGGCTTACGAACGCTCGTGCCACTGGCGCCGTCGAATGTGGAGGGCGCAGAGGCCGTGGCTGCCGGCAATGGGCACGCCAGCGGCGAGATGGCACAATTCGCCAGCTTGACCGAGGAGGTGCGGTGGACGCTGCTGGCGATCAACGGCGCGCCCTTGGATGCAGATTTGCCATGCTTCGTCGCCGGTGACGGCGTGCAGTTCGATGCGCTCGCCGCACAACTTGCTGGGGTCCTGAGCTTCGATGTGCGGCGCCTCGAGCAAGCGCCGCTACGGAATATCCCGGAGGGGTTGCGTGCGCAGGTGCCGAGCTTCGTCTCGCCGCTCGGCCTGGCGTTGCGTGAGGTCGCCCCCAACGATGCACTGGGAGTGAATTTCCGGCGCGGCGAGTTCGCCTATCACCGCGGGCAGGAGGAACTACAGCGTGCGTTGTGGCGCAGCGCCGGCCTTTTTGCCATTGTGGTTCTCCTGTTTTTGCTCAACATGTACATGGGCCATGCGCGCCTCGCGACCCAGCTGGCAATGATTCAGGCGCAAATCCTTGAGGTGTTTACGCAGACGCTCCCCGACGTCAAACACATCACCGATGAGAAAACGCAGCTCGAAGCGGAGATCGAAGACGCGCGGAAGCAGTTGGAGCTCCTGTCGGGCATCGCCCCCGTGGGGGGCGCAACGGCGATCGATACGTTGCGCACCATCAGCGCGGCCGTGCCCGATGCGCTCAAGGTTGACATCGACGAGTACGTCATGGAACCGGATGGGCTGCGGATTCGCGCCAAAACCGATTCCTTCGAGAGCGTCGATGCGATCAAGCAACACGTGGCGGATGCGCATTATTTCGGCGACGTCCAAGTCAAAGACGTCAAGAGCAACGCGGAAGGGAAGGTGGAGTTCCGCATGCTGCTGACGCTCAGCAAAGACGCCGGAGGAGCGGCACCCAAGCCATGAAAT
Source organism: uncultured delta proteobacterium (assembly GCA_963729835.1). Lineage (GTDB taxonomy): Bacteria > Desulfobacterota > Binatia > HRBIN30 > HRBIN30 > CAVSQF01. Next base: position 1,838 of record CAVSQF010000060.1, read on the forward strand.
ACGACCCGCGCCTGCTGCTGAACTACTACGACCGGCTGGCGCCGCGTGAACGCTTGCTGCTGGGCGTGGCCACCGTGAGCGTGCTGGTGATTTCACTGTACAGCTTTGTCTGGGACCCGCTGCGGGCCAACAGCGAGCTGCTGGATCGACGGATTAAAGCGAAAGACAAGGAACTGACGCAAATCGTCAAGGATCGCGACTCGTATCTCGAGCAGTTGCGGCGCCTCGAGGCGAATCAGTCCGCCATGGCGGAAGCCGACCCCAAGTTCAATTTGTTCGCCCACCTGCAGACCGCCGTCTCGCAAGCCGTGCCGCACGAACGCATTGTGTCGATGAACCCGGGAACCAAGAACCTGGTCGGCGGAGTCCAGGAGGAAATGGTCGAGATCAAACTCGTGCAAATCAGTCTTCCGCAAATCGTCGACATGCTCTACCGCGTCGAGAAAGGCGACCCACCGTTGCGCTTCAGCCGGTTGCAGATCAAGAAACGCATCGGCGACATCTACAACTTCGATGTCACCGCGACCGTATCGGTGCTGAAAGCCGTGCCGACGCCACCGGCGGCGGCGCCGGGAAGCAGGGGGTCGTGATGCGGCTGTCCTTGCGGTTGCCGCGACCGCGGCTGTCACTGAACTGGCTCGGCGGCTTCGGCGGGCGCGTCATGTTGCTCTACATCGGCTACACAACCGCGCTGTTTGTGATCTTCCTCTTGATCACCTTTCCGCACGAGTTGTTGATCCGGCGCCTGCTGAGCGGCGTGAACAGCGGGCCCGTGACGATCGAGTTCAGCAGCGCGAGCTTCGCCTGGATCAAGGGATACGAGCTGTCGGGAATGCGGGTCGGCTCCCACAAGGATGGGGAGGCGCCGTTTTTGGAATGCAGCCATTTTTGGGTTCGCCCGGCGTTGAACGCGCTCCTGCACGGCAACCCCTATGCCGTCCAGATGAGTGCGGATCTGTACGGTGGCTCGGCACAAGGTGATTTCAGCGTGGCCGGCGGCACACTGGTTGGGAACCTGCAGTTGCACGATCTCAACATCGGCCGCTACCGCGCGCTCACCTCCCTGTTTGAAGAGGGCGGGCTCGCCGGGCGCATCTCCGGGCAGCTCAATTTCGAGGCGCGTGGCGGGAACTTGAATAGTGGTCAGGCTGGGGGAGAGCTGACGCTCGACGGCGGCAGTGTCACGGGCGCGAAGCTGCAAGGGTTCGGTGGCGTGCCGGATTTCCATGTCCGCCAGGCGAAGCTCAAGTTCGCCCTGCGTGGAGGCCGTTTGGAAGTGCAGGAGTTCAAGGCCAGTGGCGACGTGAACGTCGATGCCTCCGGCCAGGTGGTCATGCGCGAACCGCTGCCCGAGAGTCAGCTCAACTTGAAAGTGACACTCGAGACGAGTCTGGCAACGCCGGACCCGATCAAGACCTTGGTGGCACTGATCCCACGGCCGCCCGGATCGAAGCCTGACGCGCCGCTGACCATCAGCGGGACCTTTGCGAAAGCGCGCGTGCGATAAGGCCGCCGGGCGCGCCACGCGCCACCTGCGCGAGGAACTCGTCGCACTACCGAGCCGCGGGCATTCTGGAAAACGTCCAAGGACCGGAGTAATAGGTGGAACAAAGCGGGCTATTGCTCGCTGATGTTTTTTTGTTCCCATTTTGCAGCGTATGGCTTTGACCTCCAAAGAGATCGGAACCGCACACCTGGCGCTGGTGGACAACCTCGTTCGGTGCGCCGTCATTCGTACTCCCGCAATCGAGCGTGCGTTTCGCAAAGTGCCGCGGCACATGTTCCTCCAGCTGCTCTACCGCGTGGCCACGGATCCGTTCGCCGCCGACTTCATTCAGACGAACGACCCGTGCCGCGTATACACTAACGCGGTGGCCGTGATAGACCGCGCACGGAACATCACCTCCGGAGCACCCGGCGTCATCGCTCGACAGATCGAGCAGCTGGCTCCGATGGAGGGCATGCGCGTCTTACACGTCGGGACGGGGACTGGCTACTATACCGCGATCCTCGCGGAATTGGCGGGAGAAAGCGGCAGCGTGGTCGGGGTGGAGTACGAAGAAGACCTCGCCGAGCTGAGCGCCGCCCTTCTGGGACGTGCCGGATACACGACAGTCACCGTTCGGCAAGGCGACGGGACCTTTGGCGTGCCCGAGGCGGCCCCGTTCGATCGCATCATGGTCAGCGGCGGCGCCGCCGACATCAGCCCAGCCTGGATCTCACAGCTGGCGGATGAGGGTCGTCTGGTCGTTCCGTTCTGTCACGCTGGACCAGCGGGCTCGACGGTTGGCGGCGGCGCGATGCTCACGGTGGACAAAGCTGCGGACACTCTGTCCGGTCACATCACGGACATCGCGTTCTTCGCACCGCTCAAGGGCGCCTCGGCCCCGACGGAGGAGGACGGGGCGGTGCTCGCCGATGGTCTCATGCGCTGGTTTGCGTTGAGCGAGTTCCTGCGCACCAGCTTGCGTGTCCGCATTGTGCTGCGCTCCGAAGGCCGCGAGCCGCCCGCCGCCGGCAGCGTTCCCTGGTACTTGGAAACACGCAGCGCGATCATGTGGGTGGAGCCGAACTGACCCCGCGGGCGGGACGTTCGGGGTTCAGCCGATCTCAGCGGATCGCGGCCGCAGCCGGCCCCGTGGTCTTCTCTTTCTTCTTTTCGGCGGCGCGGCGGCGGCGTTCGCGCTTTTTTTCGACTTCCGCTTTGGCCGCGTCACCACGGTCGGTCAGCTCGATGATGGACATCGGCGCTGCGTCGCCATGGCGGTGGCCGATCTTGACCACGCGCGTGTAGCCACCCGGCCGCTCGCGAAAACGCGGGGCGACCTCGTCGAACAGCTTGGCCACGACGCTGCGTTTGCGGATGAAGGAGAGGGCGCGGCGGCGGGCATGCAAGGTGCCCCGTTTCGCCAGCGTCACCATGCGGTCAGCGATGCCGCGCAATTCCTTCGCCTTCGCGTCGGTGGTGTGGACCTGCTCGTGTTCGAACAGCGAGGTGACGAGATTGCGGAACAGTGCTTTGCGGTGCGCACCCGTGCGATTCAGTTTCCGTCCGGCGTTCTGATGTCTCATTGGAAGATTTCCGATTGTCAGATTGTCGGATTGTTGGATTGCAGATATCAAAGAGCAGACGAAATCGGCAATCCTCAATCGGCCAATCGTCAATTCCTTCAGGCGCTCTCCTTTTCCTTGGCCCAGCGGCGATCGAGATCGGCGCGGGGCGGGAAGTTCTCGAGCTTCATGCCAAAGTCCAGCCCCATTTCGCGCAGGATCTCCTTGATCTCGTTCAACGATTTCCGACCGAAGTTCTTCGTCTTGAGCATTTCGGCCTCGGATCTCTGCACCAGCTCGCCGATGTATTTGATGCCGGCGTTTTGCAGGCAGTTGGCGGAGCGGACCGACGAGCTCGAGCTCGGCGACGCTGCGGAACAGGTTCTCGTTGAGCGACGGCTGGCCCTCCTCGGCGGCCTCAGCCAGCTCAGGCGTCTCCTCGAAGTTGATGAAGATCGTCAGTTGGTCTTGCAGGATACGGGCCGCGAACGCCACGGCGTCGTCTGGGCGCACACTCCCGTCCGTCCACACCTCCATGTTGAGGCGGTCGTAGTCGGTACGCTGTCCGACACGGGCGTTGGTGATCGTGTAGTTGACCTTGCGCACGGGCGAGAAGATCGCATCGATCGGGATGGTGCCCACCGGGGCGGTCTCCTCCTTGTTGCGCTCGGCGGGCACGTAGCCCCGGCCGAGCTTGATCGTCAACTCCATGTCCAGTTTGCCTTCTTTGGAAAGCGTGGCGATGTGTAGATCCGGGTTCAGCACCTCGACATTCGGGCCGGCCTTGATGTCCCCGGCTTTGATTTCGCCTTCGCCCTTGGCTTCGATACGTGCGCTCTCCTGCGTCCCGTCGTGTAGTTTGAGGCGCACCTCTTTCAGGTTCAGGATGATGTCGGTGACGTCTTCGCGTACGCCGGGGATTGTGGAGAATTCGTGCAGCACGTTGCGAATCTTGACTGCGGTGATGGCAGCACCCTGCAGTGACGACAGCAGCACGCGACGCAGTGAATTCCCGACTGTCACCCCAAAGCCCCGCTCGAAGGGCTCGCCGACGAACTTGCCATACGTCGGCGTGAGGTTCTTCTCTTCGGCTTCGAGCTTCTTCGGCTTGATCAGATCGCGCCAGTTTCGTTGCGGCAACATAGATGTATCCTCCCGTGCATCGGAGCGGAGATTTACTTCGAGTACAGCTCCACGACCAGCTTTTCATTGATCGGCATGGTCAGATCGGCCCGCGCCGGCAACGCCTTCACGCGGCCGCTGAAGGCCTCCCGCTGGACTTCCAGCCAATCCGGTACGCCGCGGCGCTCGGCCTGTTCCAACGCTTCCAGAATGCGGGTGACCGCCCGACTGCGCTCGCGCACGGTAACGGTCTGGCCGGGTTGCAGCAGGTACGAGGGGATGTCCACCTTGCACCCATCGACAAGGAAATGCCCGTGGCGCACCAGTTGGCGCGCCTCGGCGCGCGAGGTCGCGAACCCCATGCGGTAGATCATGTTGTCGAGGCGTTGTTCGAGCAGCAGCAGCAGGGTCTCGCCGGTGATGCTGCGGGCCGCCTCCGCCAAACCGAAGTAACGGCGGAACTGGCGTTCCATCAAGCCGTACATCCGCTTGACCTTCTGCTTTTCCCGCAGCTGCACCGCGTACTCGGAGAACTTGCTCCGTCCCTGCCCGTGCTCACCGGGCGGATAGTTGCGCCGTTCGATGGCGCACTTGTCGGTGTAGCAGCGTTCACCCTTCAAGAAGAGCTTCAGACCTTCGCGCCGGCAGAGCCGGCACACGGAATCAGTATAGCGAGCCAACGACCGTCCTCCTCTTTACACGCGCCGCCGTTTCGGGGGCCGACATCCATTGTGTGGAATCGGCGTCACATCCTTAATGATGCTGACGGCAAAGCCCGCGGCCTGCAACGAACGCAGCGCTGATTCCCGTCCGGCTCCCGGGCCTTTGACGTGCACTTGCACCGTGCGCAGGCCGAAATCCATGGCTTTTTTCGCGGCATTCTCAGCCGCCAACTGTGCGGCAAATGGGGTGCCTTTCCGCGAGCCCTTGAAACCCACGGAGCCAGCGCTGGACCACGCGATCACGCCGCCCGTCGGGTCGGTGATGGTAATGATGGTGTTGTTGAACGTGGAATGAATGTGTGCCACGCCTTCGCTCACCATCTTCTTGGCCTTGCGGCGTTTCGGAGCGGCCTTCTCAGGCGGTTTCTCCGCAGTTTTTGTCGTGCTGTCGTCTTTCGCCATACCCATGCTCCTGGTTGTCGCTCAGCCCTTCGATGGAGGTGGTTTCTTCCCGGCGATCGTGCGCCGGGGGCCTTTGCGAGTGCGGGAGTTAGTGTGGGTACGCTGTCCACGCACCGGCAGGTTGCGCCGGTGGCGCAAGCCACGATACGACCCGATGTCCATCAGCCGTTTGATGTTGATCGCCACGTCACGGCGCAGATCGCCTTCAACCTTCAAGCGGTCGATGATCTGGCGCAGTTTCACCAACTCATCGTCGTTCACGGCATCCGACTTCCGATCCAGCTCCACCCCCGCTTCCGTGAGGATCTTGCGTGCCGATGGCCGGCCGATACCATAGATATACGTGAGAGCCACTTCCATGCGCTTGTTGCGCGGCAAATCCACTCCGGCGATACGGGCCATGCTTCTGTCCTCTCGCGGCGGCGCTCAGCCTTGGCGCTGCTTATGGCGCGGGTTGCTGCACAACACGCGCACCACGCCAGCGCGGCGCACCACTTTGCACTTCTTGCATACCGGTTTGACTGACGCTCGAACTTTCATCTTGTCTTCCGTTCTATGGATCAAGGCGTCAGGAGCCCGAATTCAGGAGCCGGGATGGCGCCCGGCCTCCTTCCTGACCCTGCTCCGCGCCGGGTGATGGCGCAGAGGAGGGAACCTGACTCCTGACTCCTGATTCCTGATTCCTTCTCCCTTACAGCTGGCTCAGCACGTACGGCCCGTTCCGCGTCACGGCCACAGAGTGTTCAAAATGCGCCGAACGGCTGCCGTCCTTGGTCACCGCGGTCCAGCCATCTTCCGTAATGACCACTTCGGGGCCCCCGGCGTTGACCATCGGCTCGATGGCCAGCACCATCCCCTCGCGCAGCCGGACGCCGCGGTCCGCCTTGCCGTAGTTGGGCACCTGCGGTTCCTCGTGCAGCCGTTTGCCGATCCCATGGCCGACGAACTCGCGGACCACGGAGAACCCGTCCCTCTCGGCGCGTTGTTGAATCGCCGCCGACACCTGCCCGAGGCGGTTGCCGACGCGCACGTGTTCGATCCCGGCCCACAGCGCTTCGCGGGTGCGCGCATCAGGCGTTCCGATTTCTCATCGATGCACCCGATGGCCACTGTCATGGCGGCGTCGCCGTAAAATCCCTCGTAGCGCACGCCGAAATCCAGCCCCACGATGTCGCCCTCCTGCAGCACGCGGCGTTCCGAGGGAATACCGTGGATGACCTCGTGATTCACCGAGATACACAAGCTGCGCGGAAACACCCGGCCGGCCACCTCATATCCCTTGAATGCCGGCACGGCGCCGCGGCGCCGGGTCATATCAGCCGCGATGCCATCAAGATCACTAGTAGTGACACCCGGGCGGGCACGCTCCTGCAGCTCGGCCAGCACGTCGGCCACGATGATATTGGCGGCGCGCATGATCTCGATTTCTCGCGCAGTTTTCAAGAATATCATCCGTTCGTGTGCAGCTGCTCGAGCAACCGGGCGAACACCTGATCTGGGCTGCCGATGCCGTCGACCTCACGGAGCAGATGGTTTTGGCGGTAGTACGCCAGCAGGGGTGCGGTTTGCCGGTCGTAGACGTCGAGGCGCGCGCGGATCGTGTCCTCTTGATCGTCGTCGCGCTGATACAGCTCCCCGTTACATTTGTTACAGATCCCGGCGTTCACCGGGGGATCGTAGATGACGTGATACAGCGCCCCGCACTCCCGGCAGGTGCGCCGGCCGCTCAAGCGTTTGACCAGCTCGTCGCGCGGCACGGCGATGCTGACCGCATGCTCGATCTGCGTCCCCATCTTCGCCAGCATCGCCGCCAGGGTGTCGGCTTGCGCCAGCGTGCGCGGAAAGCCGTCGAGGAGAAAGCCGCGCACACAGTCCTCCTGCCCCAAGCGCTCTTCGATCGCGCCGAGCAGAATCTCATCGGGCACCAGATCGCCGCGGTCCATGTAGCGCTTCGCTTGCAGACCCATGGGGGTCTTTCGCCGCACGGCGCTCCGCAGGAGGTCACCCGACGAGATGTGCGGCACATGGAACCGTTCATTCAGCAACTTCGCCTGGGTCCCCTTCCCGGCGCCGGGAGGGCCCATCAAGATCATTCGCATTGGCTTGACCTCCACCTATCCGCGCCGACCGCGCAGACGGCCGCGCTTCATGAAGCCTTGGTAGCTGCGCGTCAGCATGTGTGTCTCGATTTGCGCCACCGTATCCAAGGCCACGCCGACGACGATCAACAGCGCGGTGCCGCCGAAGTAGAAGGGCACATTGAAACGCCGGATGAGGATCGACGGCAACACGCACACGGCGGAGACGTACAAGGCCCCACCCAAAGTAATACGCACCAGGATGCGGTCGATGTACTCGGCGGTCCGCTGCCCCGGTCTGATCCCCGGAATATAACCGCCGAACTTTTTCATATTGTCGGCCACGTCGGCGGTATTGAACGTCACTGCGGTATAAAAATAACAGAAGAAGATGATCAAGCCGACGTACAGGAGGTCATAGAACAAGCCGCCGGGCATCAAGTATTGCGCCGCCAGCCGTGCCCAGGGATGGTCGACGAAGCTGGCAATCGTCCCCGGAAAGACCAGCAGGGACGATGCAAAGATTGGTGGGATCACCCCCGAGGTGTTGACTTTCAGCGGCAAATGCGAGCTCTGGCCGCCGTACATGCGGCGGCCGACGACACGTTTAGCGTACTGCACCGGGACGCGCCGCTGCCCGCGCTCCATGAAGATGATCACGGCGACAACGAGCACCATGAACGCAATCAGCGCCGCCAGTACGAGCACGCCGAGCTCACCCTCGCGGACGAACTCGTAGGTGGTCGCCGCCGCGGAAGGGAACGACGCCACAATGCCCGCGAAGATGATCAGCGAAATGCCGTTGCCGATGCCGCGCTCGGAAATCTGCTCACCCAGCCACATGATGAACACAGTGCCACAGGTCAGCGTCAGGACCGTCATGAGCCGGAAGCTCCAACCGGGGTGGAAACACGACGGAACCGCCGCCCGGCGCCTCGATCTTTTCGATGCCGATGCTGATGAACAGTCCCTGGACGAACGACAGCGCCACCGTCCCGTAGCGCGTATACTGGGTGATCTTACGCCGGCCGGCTTCCCCCTCTTTCGGACAAACGCTCCAAGTGGGGGATGACCACGGTGAGCAACTGCAGGATAATAGACGCGCTGATGTAGGGCATGATCCCGAGCGCGAAAATGGAGAAGCGCTCGAGTGCGCCGCCGGAAAAGAGGTTGACGAGGCCGAACATGGTGTTGCGCGCCTGCTCGAAAAAGGCGGCCAGTGCTTTGCCGTCGATGCCCGGGGTGGGGACGGCCACGCCGACGCGGTACACGGCGAGCATCGCAAAGGTAAAGAGCAGCCGCCGCCGCAGCTCCGGAATGCGCGACGCGTTTTGGAACCCTTCAACCACGGCTGACCACCTCGGCGCTGCCACCCGCGGCTTGCAGTCGCTCTTTTGCAGCGGCGCTGAACTTATCCGCTTTGACCGTCAAGGCTTTACTCAATGTTCCGCCCGCAAGAATCTTGATCGGTTGGCGCCGGGTATGTACCAGGCCCTGCGCGCGCAAGCTCTCCGCATCGACGACCGCACCCGCCGCGAATCTGGTGTCCAGCTGACCAACATTAACGATGCTGAACTCCTGACGAAAGGGGTTGCGAAAGCCGTGTTTCGGCAGCCGGCGTTGCAACGGCATTTGGCCGCCTTCGTATCCTGGCGGCGTATTGCCGCCGGAGCGCGCGCCGCGGCCTTTGTGGCCCCGGCCGGAGGTCTTGCCATGCCCGGAGCCCGGACCACGGCCCAATCGTTTGCGCTTCTTGGTGGCGCCCGGCGCTGGAGACAGCGTGCTCAGATCCATTTAGCTCTTCACCTCGATCAGGTGTTGCACCGCAGTGATTCTGCCCCGGGTGGCATCGTTGTCGCGCACGATCGCCGTCTTTCCCACCCGCGTCAGGCCCAGGGCGCGCAGGGTTTGACGCTGGCGCTCCGTGCTGCCAATCGCACTGCGCCGCAAGGTCACCTTCAGCATGTGCGGCTCGGTCACCGTTTCAGCCACGAATCTCCTCCGTGCTCTTCCCGCGCAGTGCGGCGATACTTTCCGGGGTCCGCAGCTCGCTCAGCGCATGCATCGCCGCTTTCACCATATTGTGCGGGTTGTTGGAGCCGATGCATTTGGTCAGCACGTTGCGCACACCGGCCAGCTCGACCACCGCGCGCACGCCGCCGCCGGCGATCACTCCCGTTCCATCCGCCGCCGGGCGCAGCAGAACATGTCCGGCGCCGTAGTAGCCGTGGACCTCAAACGGAATGGTGCCATCGACAATCGGCACGGTGACCAGCGTTTTCTTGGCGCGTTCGATCGCCTTGCGGATCGCTTCCGGCACCTCGTTGGCCTTGCCCAAGCCGTAACTTACACGGCCGGCGCCGTCGCCGACCACGACGAGCGCACTGAAGCTGAAGCGGCGCCCACCTTTGACCACCTTGGCGACACGATTGATCTGGACCACCTTCTCCTTCAGCTCGACGCCGTGCACCTCGATGCGATCTCTACCTCGCGGAACCGCCATACGTCCTTCCTGCCGCCCGATTAGAATTGCAAGCCCGCTTCGCGAGCCGCCTCGGCGAGCGCTTTGACGCGACCATGATACAAGAATCCGTTGCGATCGAAGATGACGGTGCGGATCGCGCGCTCTTGGCACAGCCGGGCAATGAGGCTGCCCACTTGTTTCGCCGCCTCACGGTTGCCGGTACGTGCGAGCTGCGGTCGCACCGCCACCGACAGGGTGGACGCAGCAGCCAGCGTACGCCCGGTCTGATCCGAAATGATCTGCGCGTAGATGTGTTTGCCACTGCGAAAGACGCACAGACGCGGGCGGGCATCGGTACCCCGCACGCGGCCGCGTACGCGTGTCTGGCGGCGTTCGCGCGCCAAGCGTTTTGGATCGAGAGCCACGATCACGCTCCTCCCGCTGCGCCTGCAGCCTTACCGGCCTTGCGGCGCAGGACTTCTTCGGCGTACTTGATGCCCTTGCCCTTGTAGGGTTCCGGGGGACGCAACTCGCGGATACTGGCCGCGGTCTGGCCCAGCAACTGCCGGTCGATGCTTTCCAGAGTAATCACCGTCTGCCGCTCCACGCGTACCTGGACGCCCGGCGGCAGCTGGAACAGGATCGGATGCGAGTAGCCCAACGTCAGGTGCAGCGCCTGGCCACGCGCTTCGGCACGGTAGCCGACGCCGACGATCTCCAGGGTGCGGGTAAATCCCTCGTGCACCCCCCGGACCATGTTGGTGATCATGCGCTGCGTGAGCCCATGCAGCGCCCGGACCTGCCGTGTCTCCGCCTCGCGCACCACTCGCAGCAATCCATCCTCGACCTCGACGCGGACGCCCGGCGGCAGGCGATGCTCGAGTTTGCCCTTTGGGCCTTCGACGCGCACCAGCCCCTCGCCGAGATCGATCTTGACTTTGTCCGGAACCCGAATGGCTAATTTGCCTACACGTGACATCGCTTCACTACCACACGGCGCAGAGGATCTCGCCACCCACGTTGCGCTTACGCGCCTCACGATCAGTGAGGATGCCGGCGGGGGTAGACAGAATGTTCACACCGAGGCCGGCGCGGATGGGTGGAATCTCGCTGGCGCCGACGTAGACCCGCAGGCTCGGGCGGCTCACCCGTTTCAGCCCCACGATCACCGGGCGATTGGCGGCGTCGTACTTCAGCCAGATGCGCAACATTCGGTGCCCGTCTTGATCAATCAGGCCATGCTCCTTGAGAAAGCCTTCTGCCGTGAGCACCTCGACCAGGCGTGCCTTTACCTTGGACCACGGGACATCCACCTGTTCTTTGCGCGCATGCGCGGCGTTCCGGATACGCGTGAGCAGATCAGCGATGGGATCCGTCATCATACGATCTATCCTACCAACTCGCCTTCGTCAGGCCGGGGATCTCCCCCTTGCGCGCCAGCGCGCGCAGGCACAGGCGGCACATCTTGAAACGGCGGTAGAAGGCGCGGGGTCGGCCACACAGCGGGCAGCGGTTGTAGGCGCGCACCTTGAATTTCGGGGGGCGTTCAGCCTTGATGCGCAAGCACGTCTTTGCCACAGGGTCCTCCTATGCCCGGAACGGCATGCCCAACGCCTTGAGCAGGGCTTTGCCCTCGGCGTCGGTCTTAGCAGTAGTATTGATACACACAGTCAGTCCTCGCACCTTTTCCAGTTTATCGAGATCGATCTCGGGGAAGATGATCTGCTCGCGGATGCCGAGCGAGTAGTTCCCTCGTCCATCGAACGAACGGTCGGACACACCCTTGAAGTCACGGACGCGCGGCAGCGCCACGTTCACCAAGCGATCGAAGAACTCGTACATGCGGTCCGCGCGCAGCGTCACCATGCAGCCGATCGGCATGCCGGTGCGCAGCTTGAAGTTCGCGATAGCCTTGCGCGCCTTAGTGATGACGGGTTTCTGTCCGCTGATGGCGGTCAATTCCTCCACCGCGGCATCCAAAGCTTTGGCGTTCTGAATCGCTTCTCCGAGGCCGATGTTGATGACCACCTTATCGAGGCGGGGGACCTGCAGGCGATTCTTGTAGCCCATGTCCTTCATGAGGGTGGGCAGGACTTCTTTCTCGTAGCGTTGTTTCACACGTGCCGCCATCGCCTCACCTGTCGATCTGTTCCTTGCAGCGACGGCAGATACGGACGCTGCGACCATCTTCCAGCCGCAGCTTGCCCATGCGTACCGGCGCGTTGCATTTGTCACACATGATCATGAGGTTCGAAAGATGGATGGGTGCTTCCTTCTCCACCACGCCGTACGGCGTTTGCGGTCCGCGCGCCTTGGTGTGGCGTTTCACGATATTCAGCCGTTCCACGGTGGCGCGGTGTTTTTCGGGGAACACACGGATGACCTTGCCGGTTTTCCCGCGCTCCCGCCCGGCGATCACCATGACTGTATCATTCTTGCGAAGGTGTGCACGCATCGGCCGCTCCGAACTACAGCACCTCAGGGGCGAGGGAGAGGATCTTCATGAACTTCTTGGCGCGCAGCTCACGTGCCACCGGCCCGAAGATGCGCGTGCCGATGGGCTCACGCTGGTTATCGATCAGCACCGCGGAGTTCGAATCGAATTTGATGTACGATCCGTCGGCGCGCCCAACTTCCTTCGTGGTGCGGACGATGACCGCCTTCATGACATCGCCCTTTTTCACCTTCGCATTCGGGATCGCTTCCTTCACCGACACCACGATCACGTCCCCGAGCGAGGCATACTTCCGGCGGCTGCCACCGAGCACTTTGATGCACAGCACCTTGCGTGCTCCGGAGTTGTCCGCGACGTCCAAAACTGTTTCCGACTGCACCATGTCCGTTTCCCGCAGCGCGACACCAACAGCCGCCTCACACTGCCTTTTCAAGGACGGTGCGCACCGTCCAGCGTTTATCGCGGCTGAGCGGGCGGGTCTCCGCGATCAGGACCCGGTCGCCAACCCCGCAGCGCTGCTGGGCGTCATGCGCCTTCACCTTGCTGCGCCGCCGTAAATACTTCTTGTACTTCGGGTGTTGCACCAGACGCTCCACCATGACCACGACGGTCTTGTCCATCTTATCGCTGACGACGACACCCTCGCGCGTCTTCGCCTTGCCTCGCTGCCGTGCTTCCACGCCTATTTCCTTCCCAATTCCCGCTCGCGCTGAATCGTCTTGAGGCGTGCCAGGTCACGGCGCGCCTGTTTGAGTCGCACCGGGCTCTCCAGTTGGTTCGTCCCATGGCGCAGGCGCAGCAGGAAGACCGACTCCCGGAGATCACGTTCCTTCACTGTCAGCTCTTCGTCGCTGAGGTCGCGCAGTTCCCTAGGCTCCATGCGCAGCTCCCACGGCGCCGACCCGTTCGCGGAACTGGGTTGGTACCGACAGTTTGTGCGCCGCCAGACGGAATGCCTCGCGGGCGGTTTCCTCGGAGACGCCTTCCATTTCGAACAGCATACGGCCGGGCTTGATCACCACCACCCAAGCCTCCGGCGAGCCCTTACCTTTGCCCATGCGGGTCTCGGCAGGCTTCTTCGTCAACGGTTTGTCCGGGAATATGCGGATCCAGACGCGGCCACCGCGCTTGATGTGGCGGGTGAGCGCGATGCGCGCGGCTTCGATCTCCCGCGCCGTCATCCACCCGCGGTCGGTGGCTTGCAGGCCGTAATCGCCGAAGGCGAGCGTGGCGCCGCGAAACGCGGTGCCCGGCCGCCGCCCTTTCTGCATCTTGCGGTACTTGACTTTCTTCGGTTGCAGCATGTTGTCTCACGCGCCGAGAGCGGCCTTCTGCTTTTCCTCTTCTTTGGTGAGCACCTCACCCCGGAAGATCCATGCCTTGATCCCGATCACGCCGTACGTCGTCTTGGCTTCCGCCAAGCCGTAGCTGATATCGGCGCGCAAGGTGTGTAACGGCACGCGGCCCTCACGGTACCATTCCGTGCGCGCGATCTCCGCTCCGGCCAGTCGACCGGCGCACTGGATCTTGACGCCCTGCGCCCCCATGCGCATGGCACGTCCGACCGCCTCCTTCATGGCGCGGCGAAAAGCCACACGACGTTCGAGCTGCAGCGCGACGTTCTCTCCCACCAGCTGGGCATCGACGTCGGGGCGCCGCACTTCGTGGATGTTGATGAAGGTCTCCAGCTTAGTCAACCGGGCGAGCTCCTGTTTCAGTTTCTCGATCTCGGCCCCCTTCTTGCCGATGACGATCCCCGGCCGGGCGGTGTAGATGTTGATCTTCGCCTTTCTGGCGGCCCGCTCGATCTCCACCTTCGAGATACCGGCGTGATACAGCCGCTCCTTGAGGAACTTGCGCAGGCGCAGGTCCTCGTGCAGCAGCTCCGCATACTCGCGGCGCGCAAACCATTTTGAATCCCACTGCTCGATGGTTCCCAACCGAAAACCTTTGGGATGTACCTTCTGGCCCATACCTTCCTTTCGGCGCCCTAGCTGCGCTCGTCGACGACGATGGTCAGATGACTCGTCCGTTTACGCAGCGGCGTCGCGCGCCCGTGGGCGCGGGGCAAGAACCGCTTCAGCGTCGTGGCCCCGTCGACTGCGACGCGGCGCACGTACAGGCGATCGACATCGACGCGCTGGGCGCTCTCCGCATTGGCGATGACCGACTTCAGCGTCTTCGCCACCAGACGCGCGCCTTTTCGCGGCAAGAAGTCGAGGATCATCAACGCCTCCCCCACGTTCTTGCCGCGGATGAGATCGATGACCAGCCGCATCTTGCGTGGGGCGATGCGCACGTGGCGATTGACTGCACGGGCTTCCATGTCTACCCCTTCGCCGCCGGCGCCGCGGCCGGCTTCACTTCGGCCTTGCGGTCGCCGGAGTGCCCGTGGAAGGTCCGCGTCGGCGAGAACTCACCGAGCTTGTGCCCCACCATGTTTTCCGACACGAAGACCGGGATGAACTTCCGCCCGTTGTGCACCGCGAACGTGTGGCCGACCATCTCCGGCGCAATCGTCGAGCGCCGCGACCACGTCTTGATAACCCGTTTGTCCCGCGAGGTGTTCATCGCCTCGACCTTATTGAGGAGATGCTGATCAATGAATGGACCTTTCTTGATCGAACGCGCCACCGGCTACTCCTATCGGCTCCGCTGCTTGACGATGAAGCGGTCGGTGCGGGGGTTGTGCCGCGTCTTGAAGCCCTTCGCCGGTTGCCCCCAGGGTGACTGCGGATGATTCCCCTTGGAGCGCCCCTCGCCACCGCCGTGCGGGTGATCGACGGGGTTCATGGCCATCCCGCGCACATGCGGCCGCTTCCCGCGCCACCGACTGCGACCGGCTTTCCCGACCGACACATTCTCATAGTCCACGTTGCCCACTTGGCCGACGGTGGCGCGGCACATCAGCTGCACGTAGCGCAGCTCCCCCGACGGCAATTTCAGCAGCGCCTGCGATCCCTCTTTCGCCATGAGCTGCGCGGCCGACCCGGCGCTCCGCGCCAGCTGGCCTCCGCGGCCCGGTTTCAGCTCGATGTTGTGGACCATCGTCCCGAGTGGAATCTGGCGCAGCGGCATCGCATTTCCGGGTTTGATGTCCGCACCATCACCGGCCGTGACCTTATCGCCGACCCGTAGGCCGACCGGCGCCAAGATATAGCGTTTGTCGCCGTCGGCGTAATGCAGCAGAGCGAGTCGCGCCGAGCGGTTCGGATCGTATTCCAGCGCGGCCACGCCGGCGCTCACCTGATCCTTGTCGCGACGGAAATCGATGATACGGTAGCGGCGCTTGTGGCCGCCGCCACGGTGGCGGCTGGTCATGCGGCCGAGGGCGTTGCGGCCGCCGGTGCGCCGCAGCGGCGCCAGCAGCCGGCGCTCGGGCTCTTTGTCGGTGAGCTCGGAGAAGTCCAGAACACTCTGGAAGCGGCGGCCTACGGAAGTCGGCTTATATTGATGCGTCGGCATGGTTACACGTTCTCGAACAAGTCAATTCGCTGTCCGGTCGCCAGGGTCACGTAGGCCTTCTTCCAACGGGGGCGTTGGCCGACGGATTTTCCCACGCGACGGTTCTTCCCCAGGTAATTCATCGTGTGCACCTTTTCGACCTTCACTTTGAAGAAGGTCTCGACGGCGCGGCGGATCTCGATTTTGTTGGCTTCCGGGCGTACCTTGAACACGAACTGGTTTCCCTGCTCATTGACCAGGGTCCCCTTCTCGGTGGTCAACGGGGAGCGGATGACGTGCAGCAAATCCTTCATGATTCCAACCTTCCGCGCAGCACCTCCACGGCGTCCTGCGTGAGCAGCAGGTGATCGTAGCGCAGCACGTCGTAGACGTTGGCGCCCTCGGCGCGCAGCACTTTGACATGCGGGAGGTTGCGCGCGGCGCGCTCCAAGGTGGCATCACGTGTCGGAATGACGATCAAGGCGTGCGGCGTTTCGAGATCCGCGAGCAGCTTCGCCAGCAGCTTGGTTTTCGGCGCCTCCAGCGTGATCTTATCCAAGACGAGCAGTTTCCCGTCACGCACCTTGGCGGCGAGCACCGAGCGCAGCGCCGCCTTTCGCGCCGAGTTGGGGAGGCGGTATGAATAGTCACGCGGCTGCGGTCCGAAGAGCGTGGCACCACCGACCCACAGCGGCGAGCGGCTGCTGCCAGCACGGGCGCGGCCGGTGCCTTTCTGCTTCCACGGCTTCTTCCCGCCACCGCGGACGAAGCCGCGCGTCTTGGTCGACGCGGTACCGGCGCGCCGATTCGCCTGCTGCATGCGCACGGCTTCGTAGAGCAAGTGCTTGCGCACGGGGCCATTGAAGACGGCAGCCGAGAGCGTGATCTCGCCGACGGCTTCCTTCTGTTGGGACACTATCGGGACAGTGAGTGGTTCAGCCACGGGCAGCTCCCTTGGTCGCCGGGTGCATCAGCAGAAAACCATTGCGCGCTCCCGGAACGGCACCGCGCACGAGCAGGAGGTGCTCCGCCGGGCGCACCGCAATCACCTCGAGGTTCTGCGTGGTGACGCGTTCGTTGCCGTACTGGCCGGCCATCCGTTTCCCTTTGAAAACGCGGCCAGGGTAAGACCGGTTACCGATCGAGCCGCCGTGGCGGAAGTATTCGTGCGTGCCGTGGCTTCCCGGAAAGCCGCTAAAGCCGTACCGCTTGATCACGCCGGTGTAGCCGCGGCCCTTTGTGGTACCGGTGACGTCCATGCGATCACCGGGTTTGAAGATACTCTCCACCGTGATCTCTTGGCCAACCGCGTACGTGTCGGCCGTGTCTGGAGTGAATTCGCGCAGTAACGTGAACACGCCTTTGCCGGCTTTGAGGCAGTGGTTGCGATAGGCCTTGGTGGCGCGTTGAGGCTTTTTCTCGCCATAGCCCAGCTGGACAGCCGCGTAACCGTCGCTCGCCGCAGTTTTCATTTGCACCACGGTACACGGCCCGGCGTGAATGACGGTCACGGGGATCAGCTCGCCCTTGGCATCGAAGACTTGCGTCATGCCGATTTTTTTTCCGATCAGTCCTATCATGCCGGTCTCTGCTCAACCGTTTGTCGCACTCACTGCAGCTTGATCTCGACGTCCACGCCAGCGGCCAAATCCAACTTGCCGAGGGCGTCGATGGTCTGCTGCGTCGGCTCGAGAATGTCGAGCAGCCGTTTGTGCGTGCGGATCTCGAATTGTTCCCGTGACTTTTTGTCGACGTGTGGCGAGCGATTCACCGTAAACCGCTCGATGTGTGTCGGCAAGGGAATCGGACCAGCGACGCGGCCTCCGGTTTGCCGCACCGTCTCGACGATCTCCTTCACCGATTGATCGAGCAATCGATGGTCGTACGCCTTCAGTCGAATTCGAATCTTCTCGTTCATACTTCCCGCTTATCGCCGGTTCGCCGCTGGTCGCTCGCTCTGCTGTAGATGCGATAAGCGATCCCGCACTCAGCCGTCCTCACTTGAGGATCTTACCGACCACGCCGGCGCCCACGGTGCGCCCGCCCTCGCGAATCGCAAACCGCAACCCCTCATCCATCGCGATCGGCGTGATCAACTCGATCGTCACCCGCACGTTGTCCCCCGGCATCACCATCTCCGTCCCCGCCGGCAACGTCACTACCCCCGTCACATCCGTCGTCCGAAAGTAAAACTGCGGCCGATACCCGTTGAAAAACGGCGTGTGCCGCCCTCCCTCCTCCTTCGTCAACACGTACACTTCCGCCTCATAAGTTCGTGTGCGGCGTTATACTCCCCGGCGCCGCCAACACCTGCCCCCGCTCCACCTCCTCCCGCTTGATCCCCCGCAACAAACACCCGATGTTGTCCCCCGCCTGCCCCTCGTCCAATAACTTGCGGAACATCTCCACCCCCGTCACCACCGTCTTCACCGTCGCCCGAATCCCCACAATCTCTACCTCCTCCCCCACCTTGATCCGCCCCTTCTCCACCCGCCCCGTGGCCACCGTCCCCCGCCCACTGATCGTAAACACGTCCTCCACCGGCATCAAAAACGGCTTGTCCAACGCCCGCACCGGCTGCGGTATGTACTCGTCCACCGCCTCGATCAACTTCAAGATCGACGGCTCCCCCAACTCCCCCGTGTCCCCCTCCAACGCCTTCAACGCGCTGCCCCGCACGATCGGAATCTCGTCCCCCGGAAACTCATACTTCGACAGCAACTCCCGCACCTCCAACTCCACCAAGTCCAGCAACTCCGGGTCGTCCACCGCATCCACCTTGTTCATGTACACCACCATCGCCGGCACCCCTACCTGCCGCGCCAACAAAATGTGCTCCCGCGTCTGCGGCATCGGCCCGTCCGTGGCCGCCACTACCAATATCGCCCCGTCCATCTGCGCCGCCCCCGTGATCATGTTCTTGATGTAGTCCGCGTGCCCCGGACAGTCCACGTGCGCGTAATGCCGCTTCGCACTCTCGTACTCCACGTGCGCCGTCGCAATCGTGATCCCCCGCGCCTTCTCCTCCGGCGCCTTGTCGATCTGATCGAACGGCACGTAGCTCGCCAACTTGCGCGCCGCCAGCACCTTGGTGATCGCCGCCGTCAACGTCGTCTTCCCGTGGTCGATGTGCCCTATCGTCCCGACGTTCACATGCGGCTTCTTGCGCTCGAATTTCTGCTTCGCCATGGATCAACCCTCCCGCTTCAAAACCATCCGACGGTCTTACGCACCCACCGCCTTGGCAGTAATCTCCTCGGAAATCATCTGGGGCACGGACTCATAATGTGAGAACTGCATGGTGTAGGTGGCACGCCCCTGCGTCATGGAGCGCAGATCGGTCGCATATCCGAACATCTGTGCCAGCGGAACGTGCGCGGTAATCACCTGCGCTCCCGCACGCGTGTCCATTCCTTGGATCCGGCCACGGCGGCCGTTGAGGTCACCAAAGACCGCACCGGAGAACTCCTCCGGCGCCACCACCTCGACCGCCATAATGGGTTCGAGAATGGCCGGATGCGCCTTGTTACATGCGTCTTTGAACGCTATCGAGGCGGCGATTTTGAACGCGATCTCCGACGAGTCCACCTCGTGGTAGGACCCATGGAGTAAGGTGGCTTTCACGTCAACCAGCGGGTAGCCCGCCAGCGGTCCAGACTCGAGGGCATCGCGGATACCCCGCTCGACCGCCGGAATGTACTCGCGGGGAACCTCGCCGCCCTTGATCGCGTCGACGAATGCAAAGCCGCTTCCCGGCGGCAGCGGTTCGACGCGCAGCACGACGTGGCCGTATTGGCCACGGCCGCCGGTCTGACGCACGAACTTCCCTTCGCGCTCCACCGAGCGGCGGATCGTCTCTTTGTACGCCACCTGCGGCTTGCCGACGTTGGCGTCGACTTTGAACTCGCGCAGCAATCGGTCGACGATGATTTCCAGATGCAGCTCGCCCATCCCGGAGATGATGGTCTGACCGGTCTCGCGGTCGGTGGCGACGCGGAACGATGGATCTTCGGTCGCCAGCTTCTGCAACGACACGCCGAGCTTTTCCTGATCCGTCTTGGTTTTCGGCTCGATGGCGATGGAGATCACCGGCGCCGGAAATTCGATGGCCTCGAGGACGATCGGGCGCCGTTCATCACACAGGGTATCACCGGTGGTGCTGTCACGCAGACCGACCGCTGCCACGATGTCACCGGCGAAGACCTCTTTGATGTCCTCGCGCTTGTTGGCGTGCATCTTGAGCAACCGCCCGACGCGTTCCTTTTTCCCTTTGGTGGAATTGAGCACGTACGAACCCGACTCCAGCACCCCTGAGTAGACGCGCAAGAAGGTCAGCGTTCCCACGAAGGGGTCCGTCATGATCTTGAATGCGAGAGCGGAGAACGGCGCCTTGTCGTCGGCCGGACGGGCCTCCTGTTGCGCCGTGTGCGGGTTCGTGCCCGTCACGGCGGCGATGTCCGTGGGAGCCGGCAGGTAGTCGACCACGGCGTCGAGCAGTGGTTGGACGCCTTTGTTCTTGAAGGCGGCGCCACAGAGGACCGGCACGAGCTTGATCTCGAGCGTTGCGCGGCGAATCGCCTGGCGGATTTCGCTCTCCGGAATTTCTCGGCCTTCCAGGTACTTTTCCAGGAGCGCTTCATCGGTCTCGGCGACGGCTTCCAACATTTCCGTCCGTTGGCGCTCCGCCGCCGCCAGCAGGTCAGCGGGAATCTCTTCGGTCCGGTAACGTGCGCCCAGACTGTCCGCATCCCAGAGCATCGCCTTCATGGCGATGAGGTCAATGACCCCGCGGAAGGTGTCTTCCACTCCGATGGGCAGCTGAATCGGCACGGCGTTGGCACGCAAGCGGTCGCGAATCATACGCACACCGCGGAAGAGGTCAGCGCCGACACGGTCCATCTTGTTGATGAACGCGATGCGCGGCACGCGATACTTGTCGGCCTGGCGCCAAACCGTTTCCGACTGCGGTTCGACACCGCCGACCGAACAGAACACGGCGACGGCGCCGTCGAGAACACGCAGCGAGCGTTCCACCTCGATGGTAAAATCCACGTGACCCGGGGTGTCGATGATATTGATGCGGTGATCGCGCCAGAGGCACGTGGTGGCGGCGGACGTAATGGTGATGCCGCGTTCCTGCTCTTGCACCATCCAGTCCATCGTCGCGGTCCCTTCATGCACCTCGCCGATCTTGTAGGTGATGCCCGAGTAATACAGGATGCGTTCAGTCGTCGTCGTCTTCCCGGCATCGATGTGCGCCATGATGCCGATATTACGCGTCCGTTCGAGCGGAACCTTTCGAGCCATATCCTCTATGAACGCAGGGGCCGCCCGTTGGCGACCGCAGCTTTCACCTTATTCTCGTGTAGTTACCACCGGTAATGCGCAAAGGCCTTGTTGGCCTCTGCCATCCGGTGTGTATCTTCCTTCTTCTTGATGGCGGCGCCGCGATTGTTGGCCGCATCGATGATCTCGGCCGCCAACCGTTCCGCCATCGATTTCTCGTTCCGGGACCGGGCATGGACGACGAGCCAGCGCATCGCCAGCGACACTCGGCGCGTCGGCCGTACCTCCACCGGAACTTGGTATGTCGCGCCACCCACACGCCGGGAGCGCACTTCCACAACTGGTTTCACGTTGTCTAGGGCGCGCTTGAAGAACCCCAGCGGATCTTCCTTGGTCCGCTCGGCAATCAGGTCCAATGCCCCATAGAGCGACCGTTCGGCGGTGCTTTTCTTGCCTTGATTCATCATACTATTGATGAACTTTGCCACCAGGCGATCGTGGAACTTGGGATCGGGCAAGATCTCCCGACGCCGCACTTCTCCTTTGCGGGGCATGTCTTCTCGTCCCTACTCACTCACTTCGGCCGCTTGGCGCCGTATTTGGAGCGACTCTGTCTGCGGTCCTGCACCCCGATTGAATCGAGTGTGCCGCGGATGACATGGTAGCGCACTCCCGGCAGGTCCTTCACCCGACCGCCGCGGATGAGAACCACGGAGTGCTCCTGCAAGTTGTGTCCGATCCCCGGGATATAGGTGGTGGCCTCGATACCATTCGTCAGCCGGACACGGGCCACCTTGCGCAACGCCGAGTTTGGCTTCTTGGGTGTCAGCGTGTACACGCGGGTGCAGACGCCGCGTTTCTGGGGCGATTGCTGGAGGGCTGGCGCGGCCATCTTACGGCGTTGTTTTTCGCGCCCTTCCTTGATGAGCTGGTTGATTGTCGGCATCGGTTGCGCTCTGCTTTTTCTTCAAAACGAAAGCATGTATTAGTACGGAAACGCGCTCACGCTGTCAAGCTCATCCCTCTATGGCCTCGGCCACCACGGGCACGGGTTCCTGGACCTCGGCCTCGGCACCCTCCACAACCAGCTCCATCTCCGAGTACTTCGGCACACCGGTCCCCGCCGGAATCAGCCGGCCCATGATCACGTTCTCTTTCAGGCCGACGAGGTGGTCGACCTTGCCGTTGATGGCCGCCTCGGTCAGCACCTTGGTGGTCTCCTGGAACGACGCCGCCGAGATGAAGCTGTCGGTCGAGAGGCTCGCCTTCGTGATGCCCAGCAGCAGCGGCTCACCGATGGCCGGCTCTCGATTCTTGGCGATGACCTTCTGGTTTTCCTCTTCGAAGCGCCACTTTTCGACCTGGTCGCCGATCAGGAAATCGCTGTCACCGACCTCCTTGATGCGCACGCGCCGCAGCATTTGTCGCACGATCACTTCGATGTGCTTGTCGTTGATGCGCACGCCTTGCAGGCGATAGATCTCCTGCACTTCATCGACCAGGTACTTGGCCAGCGCCTTCTCGCCGAGGATCGTCAGGATGTCGTGGGGGTTCGAGGAGCCATCCATGAGCGCCTCGCCGGCGCGCACCTGATCGCCCTCATGCACACTGATATGTTTGCCCTTCGGGATCAGGTACTCCCGCGGCTCACCGACCTCCGGTGTGACGATCACCTTGCGTTTGCCTTTGGTGTCTTTGCCGAACGACACCGTGCCGTCGATTTCGCTGATGACCGCGAACTCCTTCGGTTTACGCGCTTCGAACAGCTCGGCGACACGCGGCAGACCGCCCGTGATGTCTTTGGTCTTGGTGGTCTCGCGCGGGATCTTGGCAATCACGTCGCCCGCCGCCACCCGCTGTCCCTCGCTCACGTGGATGTGCGCACCCACCGGCAGTGGGTAGCGCGCGAAGGCTTCCGATCCGACCAGCCGCAGCGTCTTGCCGTCGGGATCCTTGATGGAGACGCGCGGCCGTTTGTCCAAGTCCTTGCAATCGATGATGACCTTGGTGGACAAGCCGGTGCGTTCGTCGACCTTCTCCTCCATCGTCACCCCTTCGACGATGTCGCCGAACTTCACCGTCCCCGCCACTTCGGTCAGCATGGGGAGGGTGTACGGATCCCACTCTGCCAGGAGCTCTCCGGCCTTCACACGCGCGTCGTCCTTCTTCTTCAGTTTGGCGCCATACACGATCGGGTAGCGCTCGCGTTCGCGCTCCCGCTTGCCCTCATCCACCTTTTCCACGATCGCGAGCTCGCCGTTGCGGTTCATCACCACGAGGTCCCCGTCCTTGTTGACGACGGTCGAAATGTTAATGAACTTCACGGAGCCGTCATTGCGGGCTTCGAGCGTGGTTTGCTCCGCCCGGCGGCTGGCGGTACCACCAATATGGAAGGTGCGCATCGTGAGCTGCGTCCCGGGTTCGCCAATCGACTGCGCCGCGATGACGCCGATCGCCTCGCCGAGGTTGACCATATGTCCGCGGGCGAGATCGCGGCCGTAGCACCGGATACACACGCCTTGACGCGACTGGCAGGTGAGCACCGAACGGATCTTGACACGTTCCAGACCGGCCTCTTCGATGCGCGTGACCAGCTCCTCGTCGATCTCCTCGTTCGCCCGCACGATCATTTCGTTGGTGAAGGGGTCGCGGATATCATCGAGGGCGACGCGGCCCAGCACGCGATCGCCCAGCCCCTCGATCACCTCGCCGCCTTCGACGAGCGGGGTCATCTCGATGCCATCGATGGTGCCACAGTCCTTCTCGGTAATGATCGAGTCCTGCGCCACATCAACCAGGCGACGGGTGAGGTAGCCGGAGTTCGCGGTCTTCAACGCGGTATCGGCGAGTCCCTTGCGGGCGCCGTGCGTCGAAATGAAGTACTGCAGCACGGTCAGGCCTTCACGGAAGTTGGCGGTGATGGGTGTTTCGATGATCTCGCCGGACGGCTTCGCCATGAGGCCGCGCATACCGGCGAGCTGGCGGATCTGCTGCGCGCTCCCCCGCGCCCCCGAGTCGGCCATCATGAAGATGGGATTGAAGCTCGACCCCATCTGTTTGTGCCCTTTCTCATCGACCAAGGTCTCCGTCTGCAGCTCGCGCAGCATCTCGTCGGCGATGCGATCCGTCGCTTCCGCCCAGATGTCGACGACCTTGTTGTACCGCTCACCGTCAGTGATGAGCCCCTGGGCGTACTGCTCCTGAATCTCGCGCACGGTCGAGTTCGCCTGCTCGAGCAGCTTGGCCTTGTTCGCCGGGATCACCATGTCCTTGATGGCGATCGAGATCCCGGCACGCGTCGCGTAGTCGTACCCCAGATCCTTCAGCTTATCGGCGAAGATGACCGTGGCCTTGTTGCCGGAGTAGCGGTACGCCAGGTCGATCAGCCGGCCGAGTTCTTTCTTCTTCATCACCTTGTTGACTTCGACGTACGGGATCTCGGGCGGCACGATTTCGTACATCAACACGCGGCCAACGGTGGTTTCCACCGCCGCGCCGTCGTGTCGCACACTGATCGGCGCCTGCAGGTCGACCTCACCCTGGTCGTAGGCGATGCGAACCTCCGGGAAGCCCGAAAAGCGCTTCCCGGCCCCGAGTGCGTGCGGACGTTCCCGCGTCATGTAGTAGAGCCCCAACACGATGTCTTGGGTCGGCACGATGATCGGCTTGCCATTGGCGGGCGACAAGATGTTGTTCGTGGACATCATCAAGGCCCGCGCCTCGACTTGCGCCTCGACCGACAGCGGCACATGCACGGCCATCTGGTCGCCGTCGAAGTCGGCGTTGTACGCCGCACAGACGAGCGGATGCAGCTGGATCGCCTTGCCCTCGATGAGAATCGGTTCGAAGGCTTGAATGCCGAGGCGGTGCAGCGTCGGGGCGCGGTTGAGGAGAACCGGGTGCTCGCGGATGACCTCATCCAGGATGTCCCACACCTCCGAACGTTCCTTCTCCACCATTTTCTTGGCGCTCTTGATGGTGGTGACGAAGCCGCGCTCTTCGAGCTTGTTGTAGATGAACGGCTTGAACAGCTCGAGCGCCATCTTCTTGGGAAGGCCGCACTGGTGCAAGCGCAGTTCCGGGCCGACGACGATCACCGAACGGCCGGAGTAGTCGACACGTTTGCCGAGCAGGTTCTGGCGGAAGCGGCCGCTCTTGCCCTTGAGCATATCGGAGAGCGATTTCAGGGGGCGTTTGTTCGGCCCGGTGATGGCGCGGCCACGGCGGCCGTTGTCGAACAGCGCATCCACGGCCTCTTGCAGCATGCGCTTCTCGTTGCGCACGATGATATCCGGCGCGTTCAGCTCGATGAGGCGCTTGAGCCGGTTGTTGCGGTTGATCACGCGGCGGTAGAGGTCATTGAGGTCCGAGGTGGCGAAGCGGCCGCCGTCGAGCGGCACCAGGGGGCGGAGGTCCGGTGGGATGACGGGAATGGCTTCCATGATCATCCATTCGGGTCGGTTGCCGGAGTGCTTGAACGCGTTCACCACCTTGAGGCGCTTCGCGAGCTTCTTCCGTTTCGCTTCGCTGGTCGCTTCCCGCATCTCGATGCGCAGCTCCTGCGACAGCTCCTCGACATCGATGTCCTTCAACAGCTGGTGGATCGCCTCGGCACCCATGCCCGAGCGGAATCCGTCGCCGTACTCTTCGCGAGCTTTCCGGTAGCGGTTTTCGCCCAGCAGCTCCTTGTAGCCGAAAGGGGTCTTGCCGGGATCAAGGACGACGTAGGATTCGAAGTACAGAACCTTTTCGAGCTCCTTCAGGGTCACGTCGAGGAGCGTACCGATGCGGCTGGGTAAGCTCTTGAGGAACCAGATGTGCGCCACGGGTGTCGCCAGGTCGATATGCCCCATACGCTCCCGGCGCACCTTCGACTGGATGACCTCGACGCCGCATTTCTCGCACACCACGCCGCGATGGCGCATGCGTTTGTACTTCCCGCAATTGCACTCGTAGTCCTTCGTCGGGCCGAAGATCTTGGCGCAGAACAGTCCATCCCGCTCCGGTTTGAACGTGCGGTAGTTAATCGTCTCGGGCTTGCGCACCTCGCCGTGCGACCAAGACCGGATCTTGTCCGGCGAGGCCAAAGAGACCCGGAGCGCATTGAAGCTCCGCGGGTTCTTGGGTTTTTCAAATAGCGTGAAGAGATCCTCCATGGTACCTCCGTGCGTTTCCCGAGGTTACGGGCGGGCTTCCGCGCCGTCCTTTTCCTCAAGCAGCTCGACATCGAGTGCCAAGCTCTGCAGTTCCTTCATCATGACGTTGAAGGACTCGGGCAGTCCGGGTTCCAGCACGTTCTCTCCTTTCACAATCGCCTCGTACATCCGCGTGCGGCCGGCGACGTCGTCCGACTTGACCGTCAGCATCTCTTGCAAGCTGAAGGCGGCGCCGTAGGCTTCCAATGCCCACACCTCCATCTCCCCCAAGCGCTGGCCGCCGAACTGCGCCTTGCCGCCGAGTGGCTGTTGCGTCACCAGGGAGTACGGTCCGGTCGAGCGCGCATGGATCTTGTCGTCGACGAGATGGTGCAGCTTCATCATGTACATCATGCCGACAGTCACCGGCTGTGCGAACACGTCGCCGGTCCGGCCATCACGCAACTGCGCCTGCCCGCTGGCCGGCAAGCCGGCTTTCTTGAGCAGGGTGAAGATCTCCGCTTCGCCGGCGCCGTCGAAGACCGGCGAGGCCACGTGGATCCCGCCGAACGACTTCCGGGCCAGTTGCAGCAGGTCGTCCTCTCTCAGCGATTCGACGAACTCGGCGACGTCTTTCCCATACAGGTCAAGCAAGCGGCTGCGCAGCGCCGCCACCTCCACGCCACTGCTGATGCTCTCGGCAAGCTGCAAGCCGAGGGTGCGCGCCGCCCAGCCCAAATGGGTCTCCAGAATTTGGCCGACGTTCATACGCGACGGCACGCCGAGCGGATTCAGGACGATGTCGACCGGGGTGCCGTCCTCCAGGTACGGCATGTCTTCTTCGGGCAAGATGCGCGACAGCACGCCCTTGTTGCCGTGGCGCCCGGCCATCTTGTCACCGACTTGTAATTTGCGCTTGATGGCGACGAACACCTTCACCATCTTGATGACCCCAGGAGGCAGCTCGTCGCCTCCCTTCAACCGTTCGATCTTCTCCTGGAAGACCATGCGGATGAGCGTGAGCTGTTCCTGCATCGCCTCGACGACACGCGTCAGCTCCTCTTCGATTTTCTCGTCATTGACCTTGATGTCGCCCCACTGGGCTGCGGGGACCTCCTCGAGGTCTTCTGCGGAGATCTCATGCCCCTTGGGCAGCAGCACCTTGCGGGTATCGTCGGTGAGGCGCGTGGCGGTGGTCTTGCCGACCAGCAACTTGCGGATCTTCTTGAGGGTGGACTCGCGAATGATGCGCTGCTCGTCCTGCTGGTCCTTCTTCAGCTTGGCAACTTCCTCGTCTTCGATGAGGCGGCTGCGTTCGTCCTTCGACACGCCTTTCCGAGAGAACACGCGTCCATTGATCACCGTGCCTTCGACACCGGGGGGAACTTTGAGCGAGGTGTCGCGCACCTCACCCGCCTTTTCCCCGAAAATCGCGCGCAGGAGTTTCTCTTCCGGGGACAGCTGCGTTTCGCCCTTGGGGGTGATCTTGCCGACCAGGATGTCGCCCGGCCGGACTTCTGCGCCGACGCGGATGATGCCGCTCTCATCGAGGTCCTTGAGGGCCTCTTCACCGACGTTCGGGATGTCGCGGGTGATCTCTTCCGGCCCGAGTTTGGTGTCGCGCGCCACGCACTCGAACTCCTCGATGTGGACGGAGGTGAAGTAGTCGTCTTTGACGACCCGTTCGCTGATGAGGATCGAGTCTTCGAAGTTGTAGCCACCCCACGGCATGAAGGCCACGAGCACGTTGCGGCCCAGCGCCAGTTCGCCCATTTCGGTCGAGGCGCCGTCGGCGATCACGCCCCCGGTCTCAATGTGGTCACCTGCCAGGACGATCGGTCGTTGGTTGATGCAGGTATTCTGGTTCGACCGCTGGTACTTCGTCAGGTTATAGATGTCGACACCCGGATCGCGGCCCGCGTCGCTCGGCTTGTCCGCCTTGATCACGATGCGCGTGGCATCAACGCTTTCGACCATGCCGCTGCGGCGTGCGAGCAGGGTCACTCCGGAGTCACGCGCTACCACCCGCTCCATGCCCGTCCCCACCAGGGGCGCTTCGGTGCGCAGCAGCGGCACCGCTTGCCGTTGCATGTTCGACCCCATGAGCGCGCGGTTGGCATCGTCGTTTTCGAGGAACGGGATCAGCGAGGCCGCCACACTGACGAGTTGGTTCGGCGAGACGTCCATGAATTGCACCTCATCGGGGCGCACCATGGCGAACTCGCCGCCCTGGCGGGCGGACACCAAATCGGCCGTGAAGTTCCCCTTCGCATCGATGGGGGCGTTGGCCTGCGCGATGACGTGGTCTTCCTCCTCGAGGGCCGACAGGTAGCGAATGCGATCGCTGACGCAGCCATTCTTGACCTCGCGATACGGGGTCTCGACGAAGCCGAACTCGTTGACGCGGGCATAGGTCGACAGCGAGGCGATCAAGCCGATGTTTGGTCCTTCCGGCGTCTCGATCGGACAGACACGCCCGTAGTGCGTGGGATGCACGTCGCGCACTTCGAACCCGGCGCGCTCGCGTGTCAGGCCACCCGGCCCCAGGGCGGACAGCCGGCGCTTGTGGGTGATCTCCGACAGCGGGTTGGTCTGATCCATGAACTGGGAGAGCTGGCTCGAGCCGAAGAACTCCTTGATGACCGCCGACACCGGCTTGTAGTTAATGAGCTCCTGCGGCATCAGCGTTTCGATGTCCTGCAGGCTCATGCGCTCCTTGATGGCGCGTTCCATGCGCACCAAGCCGATGCGGTACTGGTTCTCGACCAACTCGCCGACCGCGCGCACGCGCCGGTTGCCGAGGTGGTCGATGTCGTCGATCGTGCCGTTGCCGTTTTTCAGCTCGATCAGGTAGCGCACGACCTCCAGAATGTCTTCGCGGCGCAGCGTCCCCTGGTCGAGGGGCACATGCAGGCGCAGCTTGTGATTCAGTTTCAGCCGTCCCACCCGCGACAGGTCGTAGCGCTCGCCATTGAAGAACAGGTTGTTGAAGAAGGTGGTGGCGGTTTCGATCGTCGGTGGATCGCCGGGGCGGAGGCGCTTGTAGATCTCGATGATGGCGTCTTCCGCGGTCGTGATGTTGTCGAGCAGCAGCGTATTGCGCAGCGCCGCGCCGATGTGCTGGTCATCGAGGAACAGCACTTCGACCGCATTGATGCCGCGTTCGCGCAGCCGTTCGAGCCGGTCGGTCGTGATCTCCTGGTTGCACTCGACCAGAACCTCGCCGGTCTTCGGATCGACGACATCGTGTGCCGCGACGCGGCCGATGATCTCCTCGAGCGTGATGGGGATATCGCGAATGCCGGCGGCCTCCATCTGCTTGATGTGGCCTTTGGTGATCTTCCGGCCTTCCTTGACGATCAATTCGTTGCTCTCGCCACGGATATCCCGTGTCGCCTTCAGGCCGATCAGCTGATCCGGTTTGAACTGTTTGGCGACCTTGCGGCTATCGAGCAGGATCATATCGCTCTTGTAGTAATAGTTAAGCAGATTCTCGGTGGTCATGCCGAGGGCGCGCAGCAGCACGGTCGCGTGGAACTTGCGACGCCGGTCGATGCGGACGTAGAGCACGTCACGCGGGTCGAACTCGAAGTCGATCCACGAGCCGCGATACGGAATGATGCGGGCGGAGTACAGCAACTTGCCACTGGCGTGCGTCTTGCCTTTGTCGTGATCGAAGAACACGCCGGGCGAGCGGTGCAACTGGCTGACAATGACGCGCTCGGTGCCATTGATCATGAAGGTGCCGTTCTCGGTCATGAGGGGGATCTCCCCGAAGTAGACCTCCTGCTCCTTGACGTTCTTGATCGAGCGGGCACCGGTCTGCGCGTCGACATCCCAGATGACGAGCTGAATCGTAACCTTGAGCGGCGCGGCGTGGGTCATGCCGCGTTCGTGGCAGTCGTCGACCGAGTACTTCGACTCACCGAGGGTATAACTCACGAATTCGAGCGATGCCGTTTCGTTGAAGTCCTTGATCGGGAAAACCGAACGAAAGACGCCCTGCAGGCCGCTGTCACGCCGTTCGCCGGGCGCAATCGCAACCTGCAAGAATTCATCGTACGACCGTTTCTGAATGTCGATGAGGTTGGGGATCTCGATGATCTTCTTGATCCGCCCGAAGTTGCGTCGAAAACGGAGATTATTAGCAACACGAGAACTCATTGCGACTCCTAACAGCTCTGCGAGTTCCAGCTTCGGCCACTACTTGAGTTCGACCGTCCCCCCCGCCTCTTCGATCTTCTTTTTCATCTCTTCGGCCTGGGCCTTGGTGACTCCCTCCTTGACCGCCTTGGGGGCGCCGTCGACCAGATCCTTGGCCTCCTTGAGTCCCAGGCCCGTGAGCTCGCGGACGACCTTGATCACTTGGATCTTCTTCTCCCCCACGGCGGTAAGCATCACCGTGAACTCGTCTTTTTCCGGGGCAGCCGCCGGTGCGGCGGCTGCGCCGGCGGCCGGGCCAGCGGCAACGACCGGCGCGGCGGCACTGACTCCGAGCTCAGCTTCGAGCTCCTTCACCAGGGCGGCGGCATCCATCAGGGTCATGTTCTTGATGAAATCCTTCACTTGTTCCCGGCTAACCATACCTTCAGGCATTAGACACTCCTTCTCTTTCGCTCGTCACTGTTGGGACGTTCTCCTCGGCACGCGCACGGACACGATCCAGCAAGCGCACCACACTCGCGCCCGGTTCCTGAATGGTGCGCAGCAGCTGGGTAGCCGGCGCCTGCATCAGCGCGAGGAGCATCCCGATGAGCACCTCGCGACCGGGCATTCTTGCCAATTCTGCAACCGCGGCAGGTTCGAGGAGCCGTTCCTCGAACACCGCCGCTTTGATCGTTAGTTTTTCATTGGTCTCGGCAAACCTCACCAGGACCTTGGCGACGGCAATCGGATCCGCATACCCGAACACCAGCCCCGTGGGGCCCTCGAGCAAGGATTCGAGCCGGGCGTAGGCCGTGTCGTGCAGCGCGCGCCGTGCAAACGTATTCTTGGTCACCTTATATTCGCCGCCGGCCTGCTTCAGCGCCCGCCGGAGTTGCTGCACCTTGCCGACACTCAAGCCCTGCGAGGTCGCGAGCAAGGCAACCTTGGCGCGCTTGAACTGCGCCTGCAGCGCCGCCACCGCTCCTGCTTTCTCTTCTCGGTTCACGGCATCCTCCTCAGGCCGCCAGCGCCCGCACGCCGAGCGTGTCGACTTTCACCCCCGGACCCATGGTGGCTGCCAGGGAGATCGTCTGCAGATAATTTCCCTTCGCAGCGGCCGGCTTGGCGCGCATCAAGCTGTGCAACAATGCGCGGGCGTTATCAGTGAGCTTCTCCAAGCCGAAGGACGCCTTGCCGAGGGGCACATGTACGATGCCGGCTTTGTCGACGCGGAACTCGACCTTTCCGGCCTTGAGCTCACTGACAGCCTTCGCCACATCGAACGTCACGGTGCCGACCTTCGGGTTCGGCATGAGGCCACGCGGGCCAAGGATTTTTCCGATGCGGCCCACCAGGCCCATCATGTCGGGCGTCGCGATGGTCTTGTCAAAATCGAGCCAGTTCTCTTCGGTGATTCTCTTGATGAGGTCGTCACCGCCGACGTAGTCGGCGCCGGCGTCACGCGCCTCGCGTTCCTTCTCGCCCTTAGCGAACACCACGACGCGCACCGCTTTCCCGGTCCCGTGTGGCAACACAACTGTCCCGCGCACGTTTTGGTCCGCTTGGCGCGGGTCCACGCCCAGACGCACCGCGATCTCCACGGTTTCGTCGAACTTTGCCTTCGCCGTATCTACCACGAGCCGGATTGCCTCTTCGAGCGAGTACCGTTTGTTGCGGTCCGTAACTGATAGCGCGGCCCGAAAGCGTTTACCATGCTTGGCCATAGTATTCCTCCTTCAGTCGACCACGTCGAGGCCCATGCTGCGCGCCGCGCCTTCGACCGTGCGCATCGCGGCTTCGAGGCTCTCCGCTGTGAGATCGGGCATCTTGATCTGGGCGATCTCGCGCACCTGCGCGCGCGTCACCTTGCCAACTTTCTTCTTGTTGGGCTCGCCGGACCCTTTCTCGATGCCGGCCGCACGCTTCAGGAGAACCGCTGCCGGCGGCGTCTTGGTCACAAACGTGAAGGACCGATCGGCATACACCGTGATGATCACGGGAATGATCATGCCGGTTTGGGTGTGCGTCTGCGCGTTGAACACCTTGCAAAACTCCATGATGTTCACGCCGCGTTGGCCGAGGGCCGGGCCCACGGGTGGGCTCGGGTTCGCCTGACCGGCGGCAATCTGCAGTTTGATCTCGGCGATGACCTTCTTCACGTCAGTATCTCCTCCGGGCGCGGGTTACGCCTTCTCGACTTGCACGAAATCGAGCTCGACCGGTGTGGCGCGTCCGAAAATGCTGATCAAAACCCGCAATTTCCCTTTGTCGGCTTTGACCTCTTCGACCACACCGTTGAAGTCCTGGAACGGGCCGTCGATGACTTTGACACTCTCGCCGGACTCGAAAAGCACCTTGGGTTTCGGGCGGGCCGCACCTTCCGCCATCTGCTGGGTGATCTCACGGACCTCGACTTCGGTGATCGGCGCGGGGTGCGTGGCATCGCCGACGAATCCCGTCACCTTGGGCGTGGATTTCACGATGTGCCAGGTTTCGTCGTTCAGTTCCATATTGACGAGGATATAGCCGGGGAAAAACTTGCGTGACGACGTCTTCTTGCGCCCCTTGACGAGCTCGACGACCTTCTCCGCAGGAACCAGGACTTCTCCGAAATACTCGTCCTTGCCGAGGCTTTTGACGCGCTCTTCGAGCGCCGCCTTGGCCTTATGCTCGTATCCGGAATACGTGTGGATGACATACCACTGCTTGGTCATAGCGGATCAACTCAGGATGACGCGTACGATGTGCGAGACCGCGAAGTCGACGACACCGAGGAACACGGCGACGATGACTGTAATGACAATGACCACCGCCGTGGCGGCATAGGTTTCCTTGCGTGTCGGCCAGTGCACTTTTCGCAGTTCGGCCCACACTTCGTTGAGGAAACTGGTAGCACGCGGGACCGAGTTACGCACCTTTTCCCACTGTTCTTGGAGTGCCATATTCACCATGTCGCGCCGCGTAGAGAGCGGGTCAGGCAGGCCTCGAACCTGCAACCCCCGGATTTGGAGTCCGGTGCTCTGCCAATTAGAGCTACTGACCCGACACCTCGCCCTTCGGGACAACGCGCTGCTTTGTCCCGGGCCGCCATTGCGCTATTCGTCAGACCTTCGACTCCTTATGCAGGGTATGCGTGCGGCACGCCGGGCAGAATTTCCGGAATGCCAGCTTGTCAGTGGTCGTTTTCTTGTTCTTCGTGCTCGTGTAGTTGCGGCGCTTACACTTCTCGCATTGCAATGAAATCAAATCGCGCATCGCCCGGACCTCACTTGAGGATCTTACCGACCACGCCGGCGCCCACGGTGCGCCCGCCCTCGCGAATCGCAAACCGCAACCCCTCATCCATCGCGATCGGCGTGATCAACTCGATCGTCACCCGCACGTTGTCCCCCGGCATCACCATCTCCGTCCCCGCCGGCAACGTCACTACCCCCGTCACATCCGTCGTCCGAAAGTAAAACTGCGGCCGATACCCGTTGAAAAACGGCGTGTGCCGCCCCCCTCCTCCTTCGTCAACACGTACACTTCCGCCTCATAGTTCGTGTGCGGCGTTATACTCCCCGGCGCCGCCAACACCTGCCCCCGCTCCACCTCCTCCCGCTTGATCCCCCGCAACAAACACCCGATGTTGTCCCCCGCCTGCCCCTCGTCCAATAACTTGCGGAACATCTCCACCCCCGTCACCACCGTCTTCACCGTCGCCCGAATCCCCACAATCTCTACCTCCTCCCCCACCTTGATCCGCCCCTTCTCCACCCGCCCCGTGGCCACCGTCCCCCGCCCACTGATCGTAAACACGTCCTCCACCGGCATCAAAAACGGCTTGTCCAACGCCCGCACCGGCTGCGGTATGTACTCGTCCACCGCCTCGATCAACTTCAAGATCGACGGCTCCCCCAACTCCCCCGTGTCCCCCTCCAACGCCTTCAACGCGCTGCCCCGCACGATCGGAATCTCGTCCCCCGGAAACTCATACTTCGACAGCAACTCCCGCACCTCCAACTCCACCAAGTCCAGCAACTCCGGGTCGTCCACCGCATCCACCTTGTTCATGTACACCACCATCGCCGGCACCCCTACCTGCCGCGCCAACAAAATGTGCTCCCGCGTCTGCGGCATCGGCCCGTCCGTGGCCGCCACTACCAATATCGCCCCGTCCATCTGCGCCGCCCCCGTGATCATGTTCTTGATGTAGTCCGCGTGCCCCGGACAGTCCACGTGCGCGTAATGCCGCTTCGCACTCTCGTACTCCACGTGCGCCGTCGCAATCGTGATCCCCCGCGCCTTCTCCTCCGGCGCCTTGTCGATCTGATCGAACGGCACGTAGCTCGCCAACTTGCGCGCCGCCAGCACCTTGGTGATCGCCGCCGTCAACGTCGTCTTCCCGTGGTCGATGTGCCCTATCGTCCCGACGTTCACATGCGGCTTCTTGCGCTCGAATTTCTGCTTCGCCATATCGAATTCCCAAACATACGGTCCGTTGGTAAAGCCCAGGAGCGGAATCGAACCGCCGACCTCCTCCTTACCAAGGAGGTGCTCTAACCGACTGAGCTACCTGGGCAGACAGCCCAGAGCACGCCTGCGCATGCCCAACAATGTACCTTTCTCCGTTGCCTCTCCTGATCTTCGGCCTCACTCGCAAGCGGGAAACGGGATTCGAACCCGCGACCCTCAGCTTGGAAGGCTGATGCTCTAACCAACTGAGCTACTCCCGCCCAACCATCAAATCACGAATGATGAATTGTGAATGCTGAATGCGCTACGTCCCGGTTCCCAAATTCACCATTCATCATTCAGAATTCACCATTCCCTGTTTCTCTCTGGTGGAGAGGGGAGGATTCGAACCTCCGAAGGCATTCGCCGGCAGATTTACAGTCTGCTCCCTTTGGCCGCTCGGGAACCTCTCCTCACGAATGGAGCCGATGGCCAGACTTGAACTGGCAACCTACTGATTACAAGTCAGTCGCTCTACCTCTTGAGCTACATCGGCCCGGCTGCCGCGCCACCATCCCGTGCTTAACCACCACGCTCCATTGTGCCCGAAGTCTGGCGCAAAACGTGCTTATTACCGTACTCGTGCTCTCCTGTCAAGGTGCTGTCCACCGGCGCCGCAACTCATAGAGTGCAATAGCAGCCGCTACCGACGCATTCAAAGATTCTATCTTCCCAAGCATGGGGATGGAAACCAAGAAGTCACATTGTGCCCGCACCAAGGGGCGCATGCCCGCCTCCCCTCCGACGACCATCGCCACCCGCTCGGGCACATCCAAGTGGTAAAGGTCGGCACCGCTCCGCGCGACTAATCCGACGATCCAATACCCCTGTTTCCTGAGCAGGCGCAAGCTCCGAGCCACGTTCACCACGCGGCATACCGGGACGAGGGCCGTTGCACCAGCCGCCGCCATCTCAACGGCTGCGGTGACCGCTACGGAGCCGTCCAGTGGGATCACCACCGCCCCCACGGCCACCGCCTCCGCAGTGCGGATCAGCGCACCAAGGTTGTGGGGGTCCTGAATGCGGTCCGCAATGACCACCAGTTGCGGGTTCGAGCGCAGCGCTGCGGAGAGATCAGTGTATGGAAATGGCGCGCAGCTGGCCGCGACACCTTGGTGGCGCGCGTGGCCGACCAGACTCGTCAGCCGTTGAGCGTCTGCCGCCTGCACGGCGACACCCGCGGCCGCAGCGGCCCGGACAACCGGCGCGAGCCGCTCAGTGTGTGGATGACAGTAAACCGTCCGCACCTCGGCCGGCGCCGCCCGCAACCACTCCAGGACAGGATGCACGCCGTAGAGGCGTCGCTCCCGTATCGTTACGGCAGGCCGCGGCGGATTTACAAGGTTTCTGGCTTTCACTACGATTCGCCCTCAGTGCGCACCATCGACCGGTACATTCTGCATGAGATCGCCGTTCCTTTCGCCTTGGGTTTGGCGGTGTTCACGTTCATCCTCCTGATCGCCCGCATCCTCAAACTGGTCGAGATGGTCATCAGCCGCGGCGTCCCTTTGCTCGATGTCCTGCGGCTCTTCTCCTATATACTGCCTGCCTTCCTGGAAGTCACCGTGCCGATGGCACTGCTGTTGGCGGTGCTCGTCGCCTTCGGCCGCCTGTCATCGGACAGTGAGATCGTGGCGCTGAAGAGCTCAGGAGTGAGCTTGTATCAGCTCATGCGGCCGGCGGCCATCTTCGCCGTCGCGGTGTACGTTGTAGCGCTCGGAATGTCGCTGTACGCGCGCCCCTGGGGCAACGGCCTGCTGCGTAACGGACTGTACGAAATCGCCAAGACGCGGGCCAGTGCCGGCATCAAGGAGAAGGTGTTTACGGACGACTTTGCCGGGTTGGTGATTTACGTTGATCACATCGAGCCACCGGGCAACGCGCTGCATGGGATTCTGATCTCCGACAGCCGCGACCCGCTGCAACGCAACACCGTGTTTGCCAAGCTCGGCATCCTTGTTCCAAACGAGCCGCATCACGTGCTCACGTTACGGCTCATCGAAGGCAGCATCCACGCGTTCTATCCTAAGGATCAAAGCTATCACCGCACCGATTTCAGCGTCTACGACATCACGCTCGATCTGAACACGGCGCTGGCGAAATTGCGTCCGCGCGAGCGCGACGCCAGCGAGTTGACCGTCGGCGAGCTGCGGGCGGCAATCGCTCAGAAGCAGGCTGCCGGCCAGCCGGCGTTCGCCGAATCAGTCGAGCTGCAGCGGAAGTTTTCGATTCCATTTGCGTGCCTGGCTTTCACGGCAATCGGCATTCCGCTCGGCATCCGGCCGTCGCGCTCCGTGCGCTCGCGCGGCTTCAGCCTCAGTCTGGTACTCATCTTCACGTATTACTTGTTGCTCTCACTGGGAGAGGGTTTGGGGACCCGTGGGGTGCTCAACGCCGGTTTGGCCATGTGGTTACCGAACATCCTGCTCTCCGTTCTGGCCCTCATCCTCTTGGCCCGCGCCGCCCGGGAAACCTCGATCACTCGCATCTTGCGCGGTGGGGATCTCCTTCGCGCGTGGCGCGGTCGCTTGGCCGGCCGCGCCACCTCCAGGGATCTCTAGGTCGATGCGCTCCCGCCATAGTCTCCGGCCCGTAACCAGCCGCTATGTGGTGGGCGAGTTCATCTCCATGCTCGTCCCGATCGTGCTGGCCTTTCTCATTCTGTATCTGGTCGTCGACTTCTTCGACCGGCTGGACGTGCTGTTGAAAAACCACGCCACCGCGCTTTCGGCGCTGCGTTACTTTGCCTTCAAGACGCCGTTGATCCTTACCCAGATCATGCCGCCCGCCGTGCTCGCGGCGATACTGATCAGTCTAGGGATGCTGTCGCGGCGCAACGAGATCATCGCGCTGCGCGCCTCCGGTGTCAGCCTGCTGCAAACCGCCGTGCCGCTGTTGCTGCTTGCCGCCCTGATCAGTGTGGCGACGTTTGCCTGGAACGAATCCATCGTTCCCTACTGCACCCGCGAGTACCAGTACGTGAACAACGTCGAGATCCGCGGGCGCCCGCAGCGGGGCATCTTGAACGAACGGGAGATCTGGTATCACGGCACGGACGGCTTCTACAACATCGAGCACATCGACGCGCGCCGGGCGACGCTGTTCGGCCTCAACATCTACCGCACCGACGACGCGTTCGATCTCCGCAGCATCATCGCGGTGGCCTCGGCGCACTGGACCGGGACGAGCTGGCAGACCAGCGCCGCGGTCGAGCGGATCGTACGCAACGATGGCGAGGTCGTCACGCACCAGCTGTCGCCCGAACAGGTAGTGATCCATGAGAGCCTCAATGACTTCCTCGAGGTCCACCGCGAGCCCGAGGAGCTGAGTTACTTCGCCCTCCGGCGGTGGATTGCCGAGCTGGCGCGCAAGGGGATCGACGCTTCGAGTTACTTAGTTGATCTGAACCTGAAGCTGGCGGTGCCGTTCACGACCCTGGTCTTCGCATGCGTGGCGATTCCTTTGGCCGGACGCGTGCAGCGCCATCCGAGCCTGGCAGCCATCATCGGCATCGGCTTGGCGACGGGATTCGCGTACTGGGTCGTCTTGGCGCTAACGAACTCACTCGGTCAAACCGGCATGCTGCCGGCGCCCGTGTCGGCGTGGGCGGCAAACATCATCTTTTCGCTGCTCGGCGTGGCGATGTTTCTGAGCAGCGAGTGAGGGCTCTAAAGTGCAGCCGGGGAGCGGCCCGCTAGCGTTTCGAGTACTGCGGCCGCTTACGGGCTTTGTGGCGGCCGTATTTCTTGCGCTCGACCTCGCGCGGATCCCGCATCACGTATCCCGCTTTTTTCAGCGCCGGGCGGAACTCCGCATTGGCGGCAATCAACGCCCGGGTGATTCCGTGGCGGATCGCCGCGGCTTGCGCGGAGACGCCACCGCCACGAACGTTCACGGTCACATCATACTGTCCCGTAGTTCCTGTCAGCTCGAAGGGCTGCTGAATGATCATGCGCGACGTCGGCCGGCCGAAGTAATTCTCCAGCGGGCGGCGATTGACGACAATCTGGCCGCTGCCAGGCAGGACCTGGACTCTGGCCACC
This sequence comes from uncultured delta proteobacterium, assembly GCA_963729835.1. Lineage (GTDB taxonomy): Bacteria > Desulfobacterota > Binatia > HRBIN30 > HRBIN30 > CAVSQF01. The sequence goes on from CAVSQF010000060.1 coordinate 40,680, forward strand.
GCGCTCTTACGCTTGCCGGTTGCTGCCGAAGTGACTTTTCGATCCGTCATTGCTGAACTCCTCAAAGCGACAGCATCACTGGCTGTTGCGCGGCATGTGGATGCTCGTGGCCGGTATAGATCTTGAGTTTGGTCGCCAGCTGCCGGCCAAGGCGATTCTTCGGCAGCATGCCTGCGACGGCCTGTTTCAGGAGGCGCTCGGGGTGTTGCTGGAGGATCTGCCCGGCAGTACGGGTCCGCACCCCACCCGGATAGCCGCTGTGGCGATGGTACACCTTGGCGCTGAGCTTGTTTCCCGTCATCCGGACCGCGGCGGCGTTGATGACGATGACGAAATCACCGGCGTCCTGATGTGGGGTAAAGGTGGGGTTGTTCTTCCCCCGCAGCAGATTGGCGATCTGGCTCGCCAGGCGGCCCAATATCTTGCCTTCGGCATCGATCAGGTACCAGCGGCGAGCAGCGAGCGCCGCTTCGCGTTGTGCCATGTATGTCCGTTTCATCTCTCTGGTCACCGTTCCTTCACTCAGCGCGAAGCAGAAAACCCCTCCACCGAGGGGTTTTCTCCGAGTTGATGGCGGGGTGGACGGGACTTGAACCCGCGACCTCCGACGTGACAGGCCGGCGTTCTAAACCAGCTGAACTACCACCCCGAATCAGCGCTGCCCTACATGTTTCTCAATGCGTGTCACCTCTTTATCTCGACCTCAATAGCACATTCTGCGGGGCATTTCCCCGGGCTCGGATACCCGCCCGGCGCACGAAATGGGCGGTATCCGATTTGAACGGATGACCCCCGGCTTGTAAGGCCGATGCTCTCCCGCTGAGCTAACCGCCCACGGCGAGTTGCTTCTCGGGCGTTTCATGGCACCAACTCGTCGTCCTTAGAGTCCAGGCTCATGCTGGCGGCGGCGCGGCAACCGCCACGCGCACGCCGGGCGCAGCCCCTTAGTTCAAAGAATCTTTCAGGGTCTTGCCAGCCTTGAACTTGGCAGCTCGCGAGGCGGAAATCTCGATGCTCTCTCCGGTCTTCGGGTTTCGTCCAGTCCGTGCCTTTCGAGTCGATACCGAAAACGTCCCGAACCCAGAGACGTTGACCTTCTCCCCCTGCTGCAGAGCCGCGACAATATCGTCGAAGAGCGTGTTCACGGCCCGTTCCGCAGTGGCGCGGGGCAAATCGACTTTGCTGGCGACGGATTCGATCAGCTCGGCTTTCGTCATGACAACCCCTTCCCGGACTCCAGGCGGTTTCGCCGTATAACAGCGGCCTGAGGTGAAGTCAAGAAAACTGCATCGGAAAACCGTATCAGTGCGTGACGATGTCGGTCGCAGGAGGCGCTGCCGGAGGAGTCACAAACGGTGGCGGTGTGGCCTCCTCCGGCCTTGGGGCCTGGCGGAGAAAGTCCTCGGGACGTTCGAGGACCAGTGCCTGACGCAACACCTGATCCATATGCCTGACCAGCCGGATATCCACTGCTTTGAGCACCGTGGAAGGGATTTCCTTGATGTCCTTTTCGTTCTCGTCGGGAATCAGGACCGTTTTGATCCCGCCGCGGTGCGCGGCGAGCACTTTTTCCTTCAATCCGCCGATGGGGAGGATACGTCCGCGCAGCGTCACCTCGCCGGTCATCGCCAGATCATGGCGCACGGCTATCTTGGTGAGCGCCGACACCAGTGAGGTGGCCATAGTGATCCCCGCAGACGGCCCGTCTTTCGGGATCGCGCCCTCGGGCACATGGATGTGAATGTCCACACGCTGGTAGAAGTCACGTTCCAATCCCAGCTCTTCCGCCCGCGAGCGCACGTAGCTCAACGCCGCGTGCGCCGATTCCTGCATCACGTCCCCGAGCCGGCCGGTGATGGTCAGCTTGCCTTTGCCGGGCATGACCGTGACTTCCGTGGTCAGCAGCTCGCCGCCCAGTTCGGTCCAGGCGAGTCCGGTTGCCACCCCGACCTTGTGCTCGCCTTCCGCCTTGCCGAACCGGAAGCGCGCGGCCCCAAGGTACTTGGCGAGATTCTTGCCGCTCACCTGCACGCGCGCGCTGCGGTCCTTCTTGACGACTTCGACGGCGACCTTGCGGCAAATGGAAGCGATCTCGCGTTCGAGATTCCGCACGCCGGCCTCTTTGGTGTAGTAGCGGATGATACCGAGAATCGCGTTGTCGGAGACTTCGAGATTCTCCGGCGTCAACCCATTGGCCTCGCGCTGCTTGCTCACCAAATATCGCCTCGCGATATTGAGCTTCTCGAGGTCGGTGTACCCGGCGATGCGAATGATCTCCATGCGGTCCTGCAGCGGCCGTGGAATCCGGTCGAGCGTGTTTGCCGTGGTGATGAACATCACCTTCGACAGGTCATAATCCACATCGAGGTAGTGATCATTGAAGGTGGAGTTCTGCTCCGGATCCAGCACCTCGAGCAAAGCCGAGGACGGATCGCCGCGGAAATCGGTCGACATCTTGTCAACCTCGTCCAACAAAAACACCGGATTCCCGGACCCCGCCTTCTTCATGCACTGGATGATCTTGCCGGGCAGCGCGCCGATGTAGGTGCGCCGGTGGCCACGGACCTCGGCCTCATCGCGCACGCCACCGAGAGAGACGCGGACGAATTTCCGTCCGGTCGCCCGGGCGATCGACTTGCCCAGCGACGTCTTCCCGACGCCCGGCGGGCCGACGAGACACAGGATGGGGCCTTTTGTCTGGCCGACGAGCGACTGCACCGCGAGGTACTCGAGGATGCGCTGTTTCACCTTCTCGAGCCCGTAGTGGTCGGCCTCCAGCACTTTCTCCGCCTCCTTGATGTCGAGCTTGTCATCCGTGTACTCGTGCCACGGCAGCGAGATGATCCAGTCGATGTAGTTGCGCACGACCGTCGCCTCGGCCGACATCGGCGACATCATCTTCAGCTTCTTGAGCTCCTTCTCGACCTTCTCCTTGGCCTCGGCCGACAGCTTCTTCTGCTTGATCTTTTCCTCCAGCTCTTGGATCTCGTTCTTGAACTCGTCCTTCTCGCCGAGCTCCTTCTGGATGGCGCGCATCTGCTCGTTGAGGTAGTACTCCTTCTGCGTCTTCTCCATTTGTTTCTTGACGCGCGTCCGGATGCGTTTTTCGACCTCCAGGATCTCGATCTCCGACCGCATATGGCCGAGCACGCGCTCCAGACGTTCGGCCGGATTGGTGATCTCGAGCAGCGCCTGTTTGTCTTCCAGCTTAATCCCGAGGTGGGCGACGATCGTGTCGGCGAGGCGCGACGGATCGTCGATCGACGCCACGGACACGGTCATCTCCGGAGGGATCTTCTTGTTGAGCTTGACGTAGTTCTCGAACGTCGAGTTGACGGAGCGGATGAGCGCTTCCACCTCCGTGGTCTTCTCACACTCATCATCGATTTCCTCGGCGGTCACCAAGAAATACTCGAGCCTCGTCCAGGTAGCGCAAAATCCGCGCGCGCTTCTTTCCTTCGACCAAGACCTTGACCGTGCCGTCGGGGAGACGCAGGAGCTGCACCACCGTCCCCAGCGTGCCGACACGATAGATGTCGGCTTCACTCGGATCGTTCGTCTTGGCCTCACGTTGCGCCGCGAGCAGAATATACTTCTGCTTGTTCATCGCCTCTTCGAGCGCCTTGATGGACTTCTGGCGACCGACGAACAGGGGGACCACCATGTGTGGAAAGACGATGATGTCCCGCAGCGGCAGCAACGGCACACGCACGCCGCCGCCGCCCGGCCCTGGGTTGTCGCGCTTATCGTTGCGAAAGAGCATGCTTACGGTTCCTCTCGTCGCGCCGGGCTGCCGGCCTCAGGCGGTTTCCGCCGCCTTCTGGTACAAGACAATGGGTTGTTCACGCTTGGTGACGACCTCTTCCGAGATCAGCACCTCCTTGATGGCGGGCTGCGAGGGGATCTCGTACATGACGTCGAGCATCGTATTTTCCAAAATCGCGCGTAGACCGCGCGCCCCGGATTTCCGCTTCAGGGCTTCGCGTGCGATCGCCGTGAGCGCCCCTTCGGTGAACTTCAGATGCACGGTCTCCATCTCGAATAGCTTCTGATATTGGCGCGTCAAGGCGTTCTTCGGCTCGCGCAGGATACGCACCAGATCTTGCTCGCTCAATTCGTCGAGCGTCGCGATCACCGGCAAGCGACCGACGAACTCCGGAATCAGCCCGAATTTCAGGAGATCTTCCGTCTGCACCTCGTGCAGCAGCTCGCTGACGCTGCGCTCTTCTTTGCGGCGGATGTCGGCACCGAATCCCATCCCCTTCATCCCGATCCGGCGCCGAATGATTTCCTCCAGCCCGACGAACGCGCCGCCGCAGACGAACAGGATGTTCGCGGTGTCGACCTGCAAGAACTCCTGCTGCGGATGTTTGCGCCCGCCTTTGGGGGGCACGCTGGCCGTCGTCCCCTCGATGATCTTGAGGAGCGCCTGCTGCACGCCTTCGCCGGAGACGTCGCGGGTGATCGACGGGTTGTCGCCCTTGCGCGAGATCTTGTCGATCTCGTCGATGTAGACGATGCCGCGCTGCGCCTTCTCGACATCGTAGTCGGCGTTTTGCAAGAGGCTGAGGATGATGTTTTCCACGTCTTCGCCGACGTACCCCGCCTCCGTGAGACTGGTCGCATCCGCGATCGTGAAGGGCACTTGCAGAAAGCGGGCCAGCGTCTGGGCAAGCAGCGTCTTCCCGGAGCCGGTGGGGCCGATCAGCAGGATGTTCGATTTCTGCAGCTCCACGTCCCCGGTCACCAGCTGACTGTCGATACGCTTGTAGTGATTGTGCACCGCGACGGCGAGCACCTTCTTGGCGCGTTCCTGGCCGATGACGTACTGGTCGAGAACCTTCTTGATCTCGGAGGGCTTCGGCACCGCCGAGGTCGAGGCCAGGCCCTCCTCCTGATCGCACTCCTCGGCGATGATGTCGTTGCAGAGATCGATGCACTCGTCGCAAATGTAGACGGTGGGACCGGCGATCAGCTTGCGCACCTCATCTTGACTCTTCCCGCAAAAGGAGCAGACGAGGTTGCCGCTCCGGTCATCACCGTGCTTCGCCATAACACCCCTCATACCTTCTTCGTGGGCCGGCTTGTGATCACTTCGTCAATCAAGCCGTACTCGACCGCTTGTTTGCTGGTCAAGAACAGATCGCGATCGGTGTCCTTCTCGATCTTCTTCAGACCCTGGCCGGTATGCTTGACGAGAATGTTGTTGAGCTGCTCGCGCACACGCAGGATCTCGCGGGCTTGGATGTCGATATCCGACGCTTGTCCCTGCACGCCGCCCATGAGCAGCGGCTGATGGATCATGATGCGCGCATGCGGCAGCGCGTAGCGCTTTCCCGCGGCCCCGGCAGCGAGCAACCATGCGCCCATGCTGGCTGCCTGCCCGAGGCACAGGGTCGACACCTGCGGCTTGATGTACTGCATCGTGTCGTAGATCGCCAAGCCTGCGGTAATCGAGCCACCGGGAGAGTTGATGTAGAAATAGATGTCACGTTCGGGATCTTCGGACTCGAGGAAGAGAAACTGCGCGGTGACCAGGTTCGCAATCTCGTCCGTCACCGGCGTCCCTAAGAAGACGATGCGGTCCTTCAAGAGACGCGAGTAGATATCGTAGGCCCGCTCACCTCGCCCAGTCTGCTCAATTACGATCGGGACCAGGCTCATAGAACCCCCATACCATTCCGCAGTGCCAATTGGATTCTAACCATTTTCATCTGCCTCAGCAACGCTGTCCGTCCGCTGCGTGGTGTGAATGCGCGCCGTGCGCGCCACCGCATCGAGCGTGCGCGCATGCAACAAGCGCGTGCGCAGTTGCCGGCGCGCCTCCACACTCTGGTAGGCGGCGCGCACGCGCTCCGCGCCGAAGCCGCTGGCGGCGGCCAGCGTCTCGATGCGCTCATCCACTTCGCGTTCGTCGACGCTCACACCCTCTTGTTGCGCGATCGCCTCCAGCAACAACGCGATCTTCACCTGCTGGCGGGCTTGCGGCTCCAGCTCGCTGCGCAAGCGGGCAATGGCGTCGGCACGGTTGCGCGGTTGAATGCGCCGCCGCTGCCACTCGCTTATCAGCTCGGCGAGCATCGCTTCGATGCGGGCTTGCACGAGCGCCGTCGGGACCGGGATGTCATGCGTGTCCGCAAGGCGCACGGCCAAGGCGCGGCGCACCGCTTCATCGGCGCGGCGCCCGGCGTCGCTTTCGAGCTGCTGCCGTACGCGCTGTCGCAGCTCCTCCAGCGTCGAACACTCACCGTGGTCTTTGGCAAACTCATCGTCGAGCGCCGGCACTTCTTTTTGTGACAAGCCGCGCAGCCGCACGTGAAACTGCACTGTCTTCTCCGGCGACTCCGGCGCACTCGCGTCCGTCGCCTGTTTCACCACGAAGCGCAACTCCGCGCCGACCGTAGCACCGACCAGGTGCTCGTCGAACTGCGGCGGGAAATTGTTGGCACCAATCTCCAGGTCGCGTCCTTCCGCACGGTCCACCTCGCGCCCGTCTACCGTGGCTTCGTAGTCGAGCGTCACCACATCACCCCGTTGCACGTCCTGCCGGTCGGTGATCGGGCGCAACTGGGCCAACGACTGCCGCAGCTGCTCCATATAGGCATCGATATGTGCTTCCGTAACCACCGCCAGTGGGCGGTCGACTTCGAGGTCGCGGTAGCTTGCGACGGTGATTTCCGGCTTCACTTCCACGGTCGCGCTGTAGCGCAGTGCCGCACCGGGTTCCGCCTGTTCAGTCACGAATTCGGGTTGTCCGAGCGCTTCGATCTGGCGCTCTTCGATGACTGCGGCATACGATTCGCGCATGAGGCGACCAAATACTTCACCGCGGACGCGATCGCCGAACAGGCGTTCCAAAACCTGGCGGGGCACGCGCCCCGGGCGGAAGCCATGGACTTTGGCGCCGCGCCCCAGCTGCGCGTAGGCCTTTGCGATTTCCGCCTGCACTTCCTCTGCGGGCACTTCAACCGCGAGCCGTCGCCGCACGGCATCCAACGTCTCCACCGCAACTTTGAACGTCATGCCACGAATACTAGCGTACGAAATTCCCAATCACAGGGAGAAAAGTGATTTTCGAAAACGCCCCGCACCTCCGCCATGTCGCGCCGGAGGAAACGCTCGAGGCAAATGCGAGAGGGGGGATTTGAACCCCCACGGTGTCCCACTAGATCCTAAGTCTAGCGCGTCTGCCAGTTCCGCCACTCTCGCCCAGTTACTTTTCAAGCACTTAGCGGATGCCCATCGTCCCGGTCTCGGCGAATTGTCCGGGTTTTGTCCGGGAAAATGTACCACGCGCCTCATGCTCGGTCTACTTCGCTCGCTTCGCTAGCGTTCCAGTCAACGAGAGTACACGCGCCCCTTCTCGTTGCTCGGACAGGTGCATGTGTAGCCGATCGGTCGCGGCGGTTAGGTCCGCTTCATCGACGATGTTGTAGCGGTCGAACACATCGCGGGTCTTGTGGCCCGACAGTGCCATGCACACCCGTTCGGGAATACCGGCTCGCACCATGTTCCGCACCGCAGAGCACCGCAGATCATGAACGAGCAGCCCCGCTAGCCCTGCCGCTTCACTCGCGCGCTTCCAAGACTCACGGAAGTCGCGAAGTCGCCGGCCGTCCACGTGGAACACATGCGGACAATCCAGCCGGCGCCGTGCAGCAGCCCGTTCGATGATGTCGAGCAACTCGCCGGGTAACGGGAGCACGCGCCCGTCCTTGTTCTTGGAGAGTTCCGGCCGCAGGCGCACGACACGGCCGCGTAGGTCCACGTCGCGCCATTCGAGCCCACGCATCTCGCTGACACGCCAACCGGAGTAGTACAAGAACGCCACCGGGTCTTTCAGGTACTCGGGCAGGGCATCTTGCAGTGCCAGGAATGCGGCGTGATCGACGAACCCTTGCCGCGCGTTGTGCTCTTCGAGCATCGGAATATGCGGCCGGGTTGAGAGTCGGCCGGCTTGGACGGCCAGTGTGAACGCGTGCTTGAGTGCCGCGAGTTCCCTAATGCATTGAGAACCAAGAGGCACTTGCCCTGCAACGCTTCCGCCGCGTGTACCGGCAGCGTGGTTGCCCGGTTGGGATCTGCGGCCAGTTCGTCGAGCGTTGGCACCGTGGCCGGCGTGATCGGGAACAGGCGCGCCATGCTCACAGCTCCGTCACCACGGGCCACCGCTCCCGGTCCCGCCAGACGTGAATCAGCCGCTTGCAGTTCTGCGGACACGGGAACAGCTTCAGCGTTCCCGTTTCGGCCGGCGCCGGCGGTCGGTTCGACTTCACTTGCACCAGCACCATGTCGGTTGCGCTCACGCCGATGAGGTCCCAGGCGCCAAGACTGCCGACAGCGCGCGTCACCGCGTAGCCGGCCGCTTCGAGGACGGCCTTGCTGCGGTACTCATTCCGGGAGCCTTTGCGCTTCGCATTGATCATGGGCATGGCGATGCGTGCGATTTCAATTTCTTGTCAAACAGCGGGCGTGACAGTGTCCGTTTCGCCCAGCGCCTCTCGTTGCCGCTGTTGCAACGCCGCCCGCTGACCGGCCTGCAACTGCGCAATCAACTCAGCGCAACACGACGTTCCGCCGGCAAGTCGGACACAAGTTCTTGATAGGTTATTCTGACCTCTTCGAGCTGTGAGGTGTTGGACTCGATAACAAGGGGCGCTCGGCCGAAGCCACGCTGCAGGAGCAGCTCGGCAGCTTTCGGCATGTACCGGACCTGCTCTTTCGGCGTCAGCTTGCGGATCACATTCCCGTGTTCGTCGATCAGCTTGCCGCGCTTGAGCGCGAGAAAGAATTCGACTAGTTCCGCGCCGCCACGAGTGGCGCGTCTGATGGCATGCTCGATTTCCCTGTTTCTGCCGTTGGTACCGGCGGGATTTCCCGACGTTCCCGGAGCCCACGGCGGGCAGAGTCGGCTCGGTGCTTCCGGTGGTGCCTGCACCGCATCGTGGTTCATCCGGCGACTAAATCGCCCCCCTGATCGCCACTCTTGCCAATAAGCCGTACCGCCCAGCCACCCCTCGTCAGCTCTTCCGCACAAAACCGCTCGAAATCCGCACCAGACATTCCTTCATCAAAAACCAGCTCTGTCCCATCTGCGCCTTGCTGTAGTATCGCCTCCAGCACGCATTGGTTCACGTACTCTCGGGCAACGTGCCGGTGCTTTCGGGTGATCCAGTCATTGATGCTACCCTCCCCTCGCATGATCGGTGCCCCAGCCTCAGCTACTTCTGCGTCGTGTTCTTCCACCATCACGCGGTCTAGCCCCGCCGAAGCAGCGGGCCGTGTCTAAACATGTAGCCGGTATTGAGCGTTATGTCGCGTTGCGTGCAGCAGGGGCCTGCTGCGCTGGTGCAATTCCCCAATTTCGCCGAGCACCGCGCGTCTGTCCACACCCTACCAGAAAGCGAACACAAAGCGGAGGTTTCGCGTGCGGATCGCCCGCAGGAAGCTTCGCGGCGGTCGCAGCCTGGCAATCCGCGACACGCCTCCGCCGGGCGGGACGGGCTCTTGCCCGCCCACCCGTGTGGTGTCCTCCGCGCGGCTTACGGCTGACAGTGCGGCGTCAGGCGGCCATCGGTGAAATTGTCCAGTGCCCCTGCGTCGAAGTTCATCACCATGCCAGTCACCGAGCCGTCCTTGACATGGTACGGCAGCTTGCCGGCAAAGGCGCTCAGCAGGCTGTCGCCAGCGGTGATGGCGCCGGCAGCGGGCGTGGGGTCGGAGCCGTTGGCGATGTCGAGCTTGGCAGCGATCAGCTGCACGGCTAGCTCCAGGCTGGCATCACCGCCAGGCCCCGTCTTGAGCAGGGCCAGCAGTTCGGCCTGGCTGTATGTCTGGCTTCCCAGCGTGAGCGCGGTCACCGGCCAGGCAGCGGGGTGGTCTCTCCAGAAGCCTTCAGGCAGTGGGCACACGGGCGCAGGGGTCCGAGACGGGGTCGCCGTCGGACTGATGGTGGGCGTGCGCGTCCGGGTCGGGGTGCGGGTTGGCGTCCTTGTGGGGGTACTAGTGGGCGTGCGGGTTGGCGTCCGCGTCGGCGTACGCGTGGGTCCGGTGGGCGTACGGGTTGCTGTCTGAGTCGGCGTGACCGTAGGCGTACCGGTGGATGTGCCCGTTGGGGTGCTCGTCGGGGTGTCAGTCGGCGTGTTGGTTGTGGTCTGAGTCAGCGTTGCCGTTGGCGTGTTGGTCGGGGTGAGCGTCGGAGTACTCGTGTTGGTCGGGGTGTTGGTCGGCGTCGCGGTGGCGGTGCTCGTTTGTGTGTCGGTGGGGGTCTCCGTCGGCGTCCGCGTCGGCGTGTTGGTAGGCGTGTCGGTGGGCGTGTCCCTGGGTGTGTCCGTGGGCGTCTCAGTTGGGGTAACAGTGGCGGTCTGCGTCGCGGTGTCGGTCGGCGTGCTGGTCGAGGTGAGGTTCGGCGTTGCCGACGGCGTCGCGGTTGGGGTCTGAGTCGGGGTGGTAGCGGGCGTGGTGGTTGGCGTCTCGGTTGGCGTGCTCGCGGGTGCATTGTTGACGCTATGCGAATACGCGCTCGACGTGCTGGTGAGATAGTTCGTGTCGCCGCTGTACGTCGCGGTGATCGAATGCGTGCCCAGCGCGAGCGACGCCGTCGTGGTCATGGCTTGGCCGCCCCACACGGTAACCGCCGAGCCGAGCTCGTCGACACCATCATAAAACTGCACCGTGCCGGTAGGTGTGCCGGAGGTCGAGGTCACCGTCGCGGTGAACGTCACCGACTCCCCATAGGTGGACGGATTCGGCGCGGAGGAGACCGTCGTCGTCGTAGCCGCTTGACCATTTACCGGCGCGACAGACGGGTCGCCGGTCGCCAGCGTCCAGCGACTGAGCGCCGTGAGGTTCGCCGTGATGTCCGAGGCCGAGACACAGTGGATTGCCGGATTGCTGGTGTCGAGTGTGCCGCCGTTATCTTCCCAGGATGCGCTTGTGTAGTCGTAGCGCCACAGATGCAGACTGCTCTCGACGAGACCGTTCCCTTCGCTGGCCGTGATACACAGACTCACCGTCAAATCATACGGGCTGTTCGTCGCGCTAACGTCCCACAAGCGCGTGACCGCATTGCTCGGCTGGGTCGCCCACCACAGCAGCCTAGTGAACGTGATGGTCCCTGGGTCGTCGGTGGTGTCACGCCTGATTTCGCCGAGCGCAGGACCGAAACTATAGGTCGTGCCCTGAACGAGTTGAACGGGTGTGGATTTCTGCACCCAGTTGCCATCGCTGTACTGGCGCTCGAACGCGCCCATGTCGCAGCGCAAATCGTCGCGCGCCTCCCCGCGCTCGTCGGTGGTCGTACACGTTGTCGAGTCGCCTGCGTCAATCACCGGGCTGTTGGGGGGCAGCGCCTGCGTCTGTATGCCGCCGCCATAGTCGCCGAGCGGGAGCAGCAGCGGGTCGGCATTGATGTTGGTCGTGTCGCAGGCGCAGCAGTCGCTCTGCACATCATTATGGCTGAGTGTTGGAGCGGTACACCCCGTGCTGACACCGGGAAAATCCTCACAGCAGAGATTGTACCAAAGGCCGCCGATAGACGTATTACCCCAGATGATGCTGTTGCGAATGGTAGTTGCCGCAAAGGCGGCGATTCCCCCGCCGTAACCACCGCCAGCCGAATTGTCGACCAGGGTAACGTTGTTGAGCGTCATCGCGCTGGTGGTCATGATTCCGCCACCAACCCCCGCGGAATTGCCCGTGACCAGAACATTGTTCAGTGTCCAGTTGCCGCCGTAGCTAGGATCACTAATCCCGATCGCGCCGCCTTCGGACGCCGAGTTGCCGGAGAAGGTGGCATCGTTGAGGACCACGTTCCCGGTCCAGGCGCCCAGGCCGCCGCCGGTCGTAGCTCCATAGTTGTTCGTGAAGGTGACCCGGTTGAGCGTCACCGGAGGAGTAGAGAAGCCCTCAACGGTCATTCCGCCACCGATGCCGCCACTGCCCCCGCTGTTGTGCGTAAAGGTAACATCCGTCAGTGTCGCTGAACCACCTTCGACATAAAACCCACCGCCTCTCATTCCGGCGTAATTGTCGGTAAACGTCACGTTCGCCAACGTCATCCCGTTACCCGCCGCACCCGCACCGTCAGATGTGGAGCGATTGTTGGTGAAGGTCACGTTGGTGAGCGTCGTGCCCACGCCGTCGTTGTACATGCCCCCGCCTGCATTATCCGCCCAGTTGCCGGTGAAGGTGGAATTCGTGATCGTCACAAGGGCACTGCTGTAGAGTCCGCCTCCACCGTAAGCGCGATTGCCGCTAAAGGTGACATTGTTGATCGTCATGCTGCCGTCCGTGTACAGCCCGCCGCCAGCCACCCAAATACCGGGAATGTAGCCGGCCGTGATCGTGACGCCGTCCAAGGTCGCGCCCGCGGCTCCAGTGACGACGTGGTAGCTGTTGTTATCGAGGCCGGTCACGGTGGAGGCGTCGGTGACGATGGGAGACTGGCTATCATCCCCGACAATGTCGCCGCTAAAGATGGTGACGTTGGTCTGCGGGTTGCGCTCCGTGCGCGTCGTCTCGCCGCCGGCAAAGCCGCCATACACCGCGACCCCCGCTTGGAGCAGAATGGAGGCGGTCTGGTCGGTGGTGGTCGTCGGCTTGTACACGCCGGCGGCGACCCAGATTTCGTCTCCTGAAACGGCGACGGAATTGAGTGCGTAAAGGAGATTGCAGGGGGTAGTCCAATCGCTGCCGCAGCTGCCCGAGGTCGCGCCGGAAGTCGTGACGCGAATGATCTTCGACGGGCAATTCTCACCGACAGTGCAGCAGACGTGGTCCACGCAGCTGCCGTTGTCGCAGTCGTCGGGGCCTGTGCACGAGGCGCCGTCAGGACATGGATTTACACAGTCTCCGCCGCACTGCTGGGAAGAATCGCTCGGCGTACAGCAAGCGTCGCCCACGCAGCCCCCGTTGTTGCAGTCAGCGGGGCGTTTGCACGAGGTGCCGTCAGGACAAGAGTTTCCACAGTCTCCGCCGCACGAGTAGTCAGAGTCGCTCGGCGTGCAGCAGGCGTGGTCCACGCAGCTGCCATGGTCGCAGTCACCGGGGCCTGTGCAGGACGCGCCGTCAGGACAGAAGTTTCCACAGCTTCCACCGCACTGCTGGGAAGAGTCGCTCGGCGTGCAGCATTCACTGCCGACGCAACCGCCGCCGGCGCATTGTGAGACGTTAGAGCAGGTCGTGCCGTAGCTGCAGTTGGCATGCTGGCCACAGCAGCCTCCGGAGAGATCGCAGGCCCCGCCGCTGCAGGTGGAGCCGTCGGAGCAGTTGGTGCCGTCGGGACAGTCGTCGGTACTGCCGCAGCACTGGCCAAAGGTGCAGATACCGGAGGAGCATTGCGAATCGTCGGAGCAGTTCGTGCCGTCGGGACAGTCGCTGGCACTGCCACAGCACTGGCCAGAGGCGCAGATACCGGAGGAGCATTGGGAGGCGCTCGTGCAACCGGTCCCGTCGCTGCAGTCGGCACTCTGGCCACAGCAGCTGCCAGAGTCACAGGCCTCGCCGCTGCAGGTGAAGCCGTCGGAACAGTTCGTGCCGTCGGGACAGCCGCTGGCACTGCCACAGCACTGGCCAGAGGCGCAGATACCAGAGGAGCATTGCGAATCGTCGGAGCAGTTCGTGCCGTCGGGACAGTCGCTGGCATTGCCACAGCACTGACCAGAGGCGCCGCAGATACCGGAGGAGCATTGCGAATCGTCGGAGCAGTTCGTGGCGTCGGGACAGTCGCCGGCACTGCCACAGCACTGGCCAGAGGCGCAGATACCGGAGGAGCATTGGGAGGCGCTCGTGCAACCGGTCCCGTCGCTGCAGTCGGCACTCTGGCCACAGCAGCTGCCAGAGTCACAGGCCTCGCCGCTGCAGGTGGAGCCGTCGGAACAGTTCGTGCCGTCGGGACAGCCGCTGGCACTGCCACAGCAGTGGCCAGAGTTATCGCAGGCGCCACCGCTGCACATGGAGGAGTCGCCGCAGCTCGTCCCGTCACTGCAATCCGGGCTCCCGCCACAGCAGTGGCCAGAGGTGTCGCAGGTACCGTTTAAGCACTGGTTGTCGTCGGTGCAGTATGTCCCGTCGCCACAGTCCTGAGTGCACACCCCGTCTGCCGGCACCGCAGCCGGCCAGGCTGCGATGAAAACGGCCAAAACCAGGGTTGTCAAAACCAACACTCTCTGTCTACGCACTCCACTGGCGTGCATCGTAACCCCTCCCCTTGTCT